>CANMMP010000002.1 GCA_947499125.1 uncultured Pontibacter sp. | reverse complement strand
TCACAGAAATCAGTAGCCATCAAACTGGAAGCTGGTAAGCGTTACTACATCGAGGCCCTGCACCTGGAAGGTGGCGGTGGTGATAACCTGGCCATTGGCTGGACATTGCCAAACGGAACAATGGAGAGACCAATACCTGGTAAGTACCTTTCGCCGATGGGCAGTACAGCACCAGCTCCGGTAACAGAGGAACCAACTCCTACTCCGACTCCAGTAACTGAAGAGCCAGCTGCAGAAGAGCCAGCTCAGGAAGAAACTGAGATCGTGTTTGCTGAAACTACTGCTTATCCGAATCCATTTAACGATGTGATCACGCTTGACTTCGGAAACCAGCAGAACGTACAGTTGCAGCAGGTTGTTTTAGTAAACCAGTTCGGACGTGTAGTTTACACTCAGAAAGCTCTGACACTGAACGGCAACAAACTGGTTCTTAACCTGGGAAGTACTAAATTGAGAAAAGGTCTGTACATCCTGCGCTACACACTTAGCAACGGAACTACAAACAGCCTTAACCTGATGAAGCAATAGTTTTAACTATAAACCATAAAAAAAGGGTACCTGATTCAGGTACCCTTTTTTTATGGTTTATAGTTTCTGTTAATCTGTAATTATCAGCTTCCTGCTTATACTTCTCTCAGCTGACATTAGGGTTACATTATACAGGCCTGCGTTTATAGCTGGTATAGCAAGTTTCAGGTTTAAACTACCTGATGGGGCTGCCTGTGTTTCCCTGGTCATTACTTTGCGACCGGTTGCATCTGTTACTACTACAGTTAATCGTTCGTTAGGCTGCAGCTCTGTCACCATTATACTTGTCTGGCCACCAGTAGCCGGGTTAGGGTATACTTCAAACTTACCAGTGAAGTTTACATCTTTACCGCTACCCAATGGCGATGAACCGCAATAGTTACCAGCGCCTCCATTGTACTCTTCCGCAATGTCTGCTTCAGTAAGAGCTCTTTCGTATAGTTTCACCTCATCCAGGCTACCGCTGTAATGGAAGCCATCACCCAGTTGCATGTAGCCTATATTTATAGGAGCCGTGCCTTCGAAGCCATTATCATAGTTATAATACAATTCTCCAACTTTTACACCATCTACATACAGCATGTTCATGTTGGTTTCAGGGTTGCGCACAGCCGTTACGTAGTGCCAGTTACCATCGGTAAGGCTTGGGCCGGCATTACCTGCCAGGTCACCGATGTGGTTTACATCACGCAACATAAATACTGCCTGTCCTTGTGGGTTAAGGCCTATCCACCAGTGCATAGATGAGTTAACCGCATTACGGCCTATAATTACGGCATTGTTGCCAGAGCTCGTAGACGATTTCATCCAGAAGCTGATCGTGAACGGAGAATCAGCACCCCAGTTGAATTTAGTACCATCTTCGATGTTTATACCTGTGTTACCGGTAAAGTTCACCGCTCCTTCAAGCTTACCTGTTGTTAGGTCAGGGCAATCGGTGCAGGTAGCAACAGACGCTGAAGAATAGTCTGTAAAACCACTCTCTGCAGAGGTCTCATCAAACCCGAAGTAATGTGTGATACCTGGAAGGCAATCGCCTAAATCGCCACCACCTGAAGAACCTACAGAGATGTTAACTCCTTCAGAAGTTGAAAAATGTACGCCATCTTCAGTGGCCTGGGCAGTAATATTATGAGTGCCCCTGGTTGGGTTTTGCCATACTGCCTTAAACGGACTCGTACTTGACTCTGCAATCTGGGTTGAGCCGGCGTAATAAACTACTTTAGTCCAGTTACGGTTTTCCTGAACCAGTTCTACTTCCAGGTTAACTGCCTCACCAACTTCGAAGCTGGCATTTGCCGTAGGCGACTTTATTTTCACAGCATTCACGATGCCATTGTTACAGTTCGGGTACACATCTACAAAATCAGTTGTAGAAAGTCCGCCGGCATCTGTCACTTTTAATGAGATACGGTAAAAATAGGTCTCACCGTCGCAGCCTATAGGCGTTATAGTTGTTGTCGTTTCCTTTTTGGTATCCACCGGCTCCGGGTGAGAGTGCGTGTTGTGGTGAAGCGTGGTCTGCCACTCATACTTCAGGTCATCACCAGAATGTTCTCCATCGGTTGCGTCTGCCTTTAAAGTATAAGTTGTTGGCTTATCCATCGGGTATAACGTACCTTCAGCCGGGCTGGTAATGTTTACTACCGGAGGCGTATTGTTCAGGGTTATAGTTAAGGTGGCAGTATTGCTTAATCCACCATCGTCAGTTACTTTAAGTGTTACGGTGCGGGTAACAGAACCTGATCCTGTAAAGGTATGCTCCGGATTTGCCTGAGTAGATTTTGCCGATCCATCACCGAAATCCCACTCATACTTAAGTGCCTTACCTTCCGGATCAGAAGACTCGCTGCCGGTAAACTTAACTGTCAGTGGGCTGATGCCGAATAGCTTATCTGCTTTAGCAACGGCTACAGGTGGCAGGTTATCGCCGTAATAGGCAATCTTCATTACTTTGGTAGCATAACCAATGTAGTATAGCCCTCCTGTAACGGGGTTGGTAGCAAAACCAGTAACGGTAGCTCCTTCATTTATGAATTTTCTGATCGAGGTCAGGTTGTTATTTGCATCAAATACAGCGTTTTTGATCCAGCCGGCACCATAATCACCAAAGAAATAAGTGTTTTTATAGGTTGCAGGCAGGTCGTTGGCAGTGTACCAGATACCACCTGTAGAAGAACTTCCGTAGAACGGCTCCCCCGAAACAGGTGAACCGGCTTCGCCTATTCCTACTGTGGTCGCTTCTTCACCGTTAAAGGTTCCGGTTCGGGTAATGGCAGCTGGCGCTACACCGTTCTGCACAATGTCATTTACCCAGTCAACCATTGGCCTTTTATGTACAAACGTGATATCATCTGAGATAGCAGTTGCGTTATCGCACGGGTTCAGGAACTCCGGTTGGGTAGTTTTGCGGGCTTGTTTTAGCAGGCTTCCGAAAGTATAAAACTCCTTACACATATCGGAATTCTGACCTGTAGTAGGGCCAGTGTAAAGCGGGTTCGGTGTATACTGGTTTTCAACTACCCTGGCCATTTCGAAGTACGACGGTTGCGCCATCAGACCTTCGAACATTGGCCAGCCTAAGTTCATACCCGGCTCTTCTATAATACTGATCTCTTCCCAGTCCATCCAGCCAACATCGCCAACATAGATAACTCCAGGAGAGCTTGCACCCCCAGTGCCCGGACGGATAGTGAACCTGAACGGATTACGTAAACCCAGCGCCCATACTTTAGACTCAACAGATTGTGGAGCGCTTGCTTTATAGAATGGGTTTGATGGCAGACCATTACCCGTAGCCGGATCGATTCTCAGGATCTTGCCATTGTAAGACTGTAATTGCTGTGAGCGGAATGCACCTACATCCTGCTTATCCGGAATGATACCGTCTATCAGGCCTTGTGGTACAAATGTATCGTTCTTCGGATCGTTAGGGTCGTAACCATAGTCCACACCGTTGGCAGTAGCGCCGTCACCAGCCGAAACCAGCAGCGAACCATCCTGACCAAAAGCCAGTGAGCCAACACCATGCGAGATATAAAGGATAGGAATACCTGTTGTAATAGTTTGACCTAACAGAATTTTACGGCTTCCCATGTCAGCTTTGCCGTTGCCTGCATTTACTGTATAGCGGGTTAAGCGCCCGATAGTAGCCTCGTTATAGCTGTTTTTTGTAGGAGAATAATTGGCAGTGCCAAAGTTTAAGAGGTGATGACGATCGACTACATACAATAAGTAGATGTAGCCATTCTGCTCAAAGTTTGGGTCGAGCTCGAAACCCAGCAGACCGTGGTCACCCCAGTCGCCTACTTCTTCGCTGATGTCGATGATAGGCTCAGCGCTTTTCTGGCCATTTTCGACATACCAAACTTTACCTGCCTTTTCCCAGACATAGAGTTTCTTGCCATCTTTTGAGAACCTGAGGCCAACCGCCATGTTCCACTCCCCTCCTATCTGCTCTTCTACAAAACCTGCAGGCAAGCCAGAGCTGTTCTGGGCCTTTGCCAATGGGATAGAGGAAATCAGTAAAATAAGAGTGAATAGCTTTATGAGCGTAGATTTTGCTGAGGCTATACTTCGGTTCTTATATGTAGTGTGTGCGGTGTTGTGGGTGACCGGGACGAGCCCGTGTTTGTAAAGGTTATTCATAGGTTTAATCCTGTTTATGGGTAAATCCTGATTTATGGGCGCATGATAAACGCCAGCAAACATTTAAAAAGTAACATATTCAGAAGTAGTATCAGGTGAGAACTGCCAATAAATACGCCGCTTTGAAAGTATGGTTTATAAAAAATGAACTATCTATAGTTATTGCAATATGGCAGACAAGCTACCCGGCTATACTTTAGTGAGGTACAGCTTTATAGTTTGTCTGCCATATCGGTTTTATACTTAATCTAACACTACCAGTTTCCGGCTTATACTTTGCTTATCGGTAACTATACTTAGTATGTAAATCCCGGCATTTAAGTGGGCCGGCACTGCTACTATATGATTCAATGCCCCGCTCGATTCGACTACCAACTCCTCCTGTAAATGCTTTTTACCAGACATATCCGATAGCATGAATACCACTTTCTGATCTGGAGTCAGGTTTGTTACTTCTATTGTTACCTCGTTGCCCTGTACCGGGTTCGGGTACACAAAGAATGATTTGGTTAATGGAGCACCATATTCTATAGTTACCACATTGGAGTAGGTTGAGACACCGCTTTGTTTTACAATTTTTAACCTGTAATAGCTGGTACCCTGCACCGGAGTTTCATCAACATATGTATAATCCAAGGCTACAGTACTGGTACCGCTTGCCTGCACTCGGCCTATTTCAGTAAAGCTCTGGCCATCTTCGGAACGCTCAACTATAAATTCGGAAAGCTCCAGTTCGGTTTGGGTGGTCCAGTTAAGTATAACGGTGTTATAAGAGAGGTGTCCTTCAAACCGAACGAGCTCAACTATAGCATCATATAAGGCATTGTAACGCTCCAGAATCTCAGCATCTGTCAGGGCTCTGCCAAACAGCATCACCTCGTCCATATCGCCTTCAAACCTATAGCCGCCTTCGCGGTTCATGTAGCCAATATTAACCTGTGCCAGCGACTGGAAACCATACCTGTAAGTAAAGGAGCCTTCTGCTATCTTCTGGCCATCTACATAAAGCTTATTACTACCGGTGCCAGCATCACGCACTGCCACTATATGGTGCCATTTGCCATCGGTTAGCTGCGGGCCGTTGCCACCTACTGTTATACCATCCCACATGTAGTCGCGTAACTGGAAAGTTGCATACCCTCGGGTATCTGCCCCGATCCACCAGTGCATATCCGAATCTTTTGCATCGCGGCCAATAAGCACGCGGTTACCAGCAGTACTGGCGGTGGTACGCATCCAAAGCTCTATCGAGAAGTTCTCGTCAGGTTTCCAGTTAAAGTTTTCGCTGTTGCTTACGCTAAGGCCTGTGTTTACACCATCAAACCGCTGTCCGCCCGCTATTACTCCCGGAATTGGTGATGGTTTGGCTGCGGGTTCGCAGATGGCGTCGTAAGGAGTGTAGTAGTCTTTGTAGCTGGTGCCGCTGGTCTCGTGTAGCATCCAGTGGTGACGCAGCCCTTTTATAGTTCCGATGTCGTTCTTTACATTTATAGTATAGATCTGCTGATCCTGCCCAACGCTGTTCTCCACTTTAACGGTTACGCCATAGGTGCCGGCCGCTTTTGGGGTCCAGGCGATCTCACCGGTGTTTTCGTTTATGCGCATCCCTTCCGGGGCCTTGGTTAAAGTATAAACCGGGTTTGGTACGCCGATAGCCTGCACATCGTAATAATATGGCTGCGTAGCAACACCAAACTTAACGGGCTCTGACCTGATAACAGGCGGTAGGTTCTCAGGGCCGCAGTAGGCGGCAGAACCATAGTTATACCTGCTCCTAACCTCAACCTCATTAAGTGCTTTGTTATATATCATCACCTCGTCGACAGCGCCGGCAAAATGGTAACCGTTATCGAGCCTGAAATGGCCTATAGTTACCGGTGAGCGGCTTTTGAAACTGTTTTCGTAGGTATAGGCAAAATCGGCTACTTTATAGCCATCAATGTATAGTTTGTTCTTTTTGAGACCACCATTCCGGATAGCGACAATGTGGTGCCACTGGCCATCGTTGATTTTTTTGCCATACTTTTCGGTTTTAAAACCTACTCTTTTCTGGTCGTATAATTCAAAAACGGCGAATCCTTCAGGGTCAACGCCAACCCACCAGGCCATGCGGGAGTCTTCGGCGCTGCGGCCAAGTATAACCTGGTTCTTTCCGCCGTTGCCATCCACTCTAACCCACAATTCCAAGGTAAAATCGACATTATACTCCCACTCAAAACGCGTTACGTCCTCTATTATCAGGCCATCGTCGCGGCCGTCGAACTTCTGGGCGCCTGCAAAAAGGCTTCCGGTGGGGCTTGGGCAATTGGTGCAGCTGGCAGTTACAGGGCTTACCTGATCGATGTATGTGCCGGAGGTAGTTTCGTCGAGGCCAAAATGGTGAACAAGGTTAGTCGGGCATTGGGCACGCGTCACGAACGATATCAGGAGCATGCCAACTATAGCTACAGCCATAGTTATAGCCTTTTTGCGCTGTAACCCGCTACCAAGGGTGCTATGGTTAGGTTTAAACAGCTTTTTTAGTTTGTTACTTATGCTGTAACGGTACTTTTGTATCATAAGTAATGGTGGTCTTGCTAATAGTAACTTTATACGTTGGCAACCTGGTTAAGCCGGGGCTCCTGTATAAGATTACGAGATGAAATAAAGGGTGATCCCGGGTGACTGATGACTACCCGGTTAGTTGCTTTTAGTAATACATTTCAAGTATTCAGGTTTGCCTTTATTGGAAACTTCTTATATTACGCAGATAAGGTTAGTTGGTTTTAGCTTTAAGCCTCCAAAAACATCACCTCCCGAAACGACAGCAATATTCATAAAACTATAATAATCAACATTTTATAGAACAGTTATACTTCCAGGTTGCGCATTAGCTTATAATTATCTGCTAACGCACAACCTGTAAAATACAATACGGTGTTGTTGCTTACCAGATCTGGAGTGGGCGATTAGGAGAGTTGTTTCGTTTTGCGCGCAGTATGTAGGCTACTGTTACCTCGTTTGTAGGTTTATCTATAGTTTCTGCATCGGCCACCGGCGACTCGTAGAGGTAGCTAACTTCCAGGTTGTTCAGTTTAATGCCGGCGGTGGCTGTAAATGCCTGGTTGTTTCGGTAACCCGCTCCTGCCCATAAAAACTGTTGATAAACTGCCTTCAACTGCCCTTCTAAAGTAGCATCGTAGTAGCTGTCGTGCTGGTAAATACCGTTCACAATTAACCCGAGGTCTGGTGTTAGGTCAGCCCGGTAGCCTACCTGGCCAATGTGCCTGCGCTCGAACATATCCTGCAGGTAATCTTCTCCGGTGCTTAACAATTTACCTTTTGTAATGCCCTGCATGGCATAGCCCACATAAAAGTTGCCGGCACTTAAACCTAAGCCTAAGTTAAGGTCGAGTTTTCCACTGCGGTTGTTCTGCCCCATCAGGCGCGTGTATTTAGGATCATTTTCCTGGTCTACGGTCAGTTTGCTGCCATCCAGCACCAGCGAAGTATAAGCTACAGCGCCGCCCCAACGTAACCTTAATTTCTCTGAGACCTGTATTCCGGCACCATAGGTTATAGTTGCCTGTGTTTCTGCATGAGGGCCAAAGCTCTCCCTGAAAAGCTGAAGGCCTATACCGTGTTGCATGTCGGTGCTTTGCCCAACCTGGTTCAGGTTATAGTTCTTTGCTTTTTTAAGATCAAGAAAATTGAATTCAGCAGTAGCCAGTATAGTTTTTGGAGCATCCTCAAAACCTGTCCATTGGTTACGGTAGAGCCCGGTAAGGCGGCTATCCTGGTCGGCGGTAAAGGCAGGGTTATAAAATGATCTTACCTGCGAAAAGTTACCTATGTGCTTCCGGGTTTGGGCCGCAGCCGTTATGCTGTAAAATACTATAAAAAGAAGGAGTATATGTTTTTTCATGATGATCGATTATAAAATAGTAAGCACCCCTTTCTTGATCAGGTTTAAGTCATTTATCTGGATAATGTAGAAGTATGGTCCTTGTTTTATATCGCCGTTTCTTCCTTTTCCGTCCCAGCCTTTTTCAGGGTCATTTGTCCTGAAAACCTGGGCACCGGTCTTATCCATTACAGTGATCTCTATACTATTATAAAAGCGCAGTTCGGGCACATTCCAGGTGTCGTTTATGCCATCCCCGTCCGGCGAGAATGCGTTTATCAGTTTCAGCTTTTCAACCGGGTATATTTCTTTCGTCAGTTCAAACGTCTGCTCGAAGGTATTGTTATAAGGGTCAGTGGTACGCACCCGGATATGAAAGGTGCTGATGCCGGAAAGTCCGCTGTTGGATGGCAAACGCAATCCGTCGCCAACAATTTCAAAGTATTTGTTATGCTCGTCGCCCTGCCCCTGCACTAAACTATAGGTAAAGGTGTCGTCTTCAGGGTCTTCGGTAGTGAAGAGTCCCAGAACATCCGTTGGCTCGGCATCAGGCTCAAAAGAATCCGAGCTCAGGTTTAAAGCGGTAGGTGGCTGGTTAGGCTCCACTTCTACTATAATTTGCCCCTGCTTTTTACCAAAGTTGGTAGTATTCTCGGCAAGAATTAAAGTACCGTAAATAGTGTATTTACCCGCCACCAGTTGGTTATAGTTGCCTTTCAGCCAGGTAACATCCAGGTAATCTTCTTCGCCATTATTATACTTTACTTTTACTTTCTGCGGCAGCGCAACTTCACTGAAATCAGTATCAAAAGGCACGCTAACCTGCCCCGAAGCGGTAACAGAAGCAATGTCTTTCGTTGCTTTTATAACTTGCGCTGTTACATCAGCGCCCTTGTTACCAGCTTTATCAATCAGGTACAGGGTTATTGTTAAAGTGCCATCATTCAGGCCCGAAAGGTCGAGGCCAGGTATAGTTATACTTGCGGATGTTGCCTGACCCGTGCCTGTTATAGGTTCGCCGCCGTTGTTACTTGTTATAGTATACGTATAGGTTGCACCTGTTTCAGCACCTGTAATATTTACCGCCACTTTGGTTTCGTTCGTTACATTTACCTGCTCCACACCAAATGCAACAGCATAACCGGCAGGTGGCTCCGAATCGAAAATACGTTTTAAGGTATTCGATGCCTCGTTACCGTTCTTAGCGGCATCCTGCGTTTTGTTTGCGGCTATCAATACACTTACTTCCCCCTGAGCAGTTGGCGTTATAAGTACGGTATAGGTTATATCATTGACTTTAGTAAGCTCCGAAGCTGCTGCATTTGTTACAGTTATATCACCTACCTCGAAACCGGTTACTGCTTCGCTTAAGTTTATAGTTACTTCAAAAGCTGTGTTTATAGTTGCAGCTGCATTGGTGGTTAGGTTTATAGTTGGCCTTGTCGCATCAAACTGCTTCTCAAACACACCAGAAGCTGTATTGCTGTTTCCGGCCAGGTCCGTCACTTTAGCAGCAGGTAACTGTACGGTTATATCGCCGTCTGTGGCTGGTGTTATAGTTGCGGTATAGTTCGCGGCATCCGTGCTTTTCAGGTTGCTTATAGTTCCGTTGGTTACAGCCAGGTCGGCAGCGGCTAAGCCATAAACCGCTTCACTAAACTTAATATTGATCTCGAAAGGCCCGTTCACTGCTCCTGCTTCTGTAGAAGTAATCTCAACTGTCGGAGCAGTCAGATCTATAGTTACAGCAAAGTTTTTACCAGCAGCACTTGTATTTCCCAGGGCATCGGCAGCGGTGGCAGTAAAAGTATAGTTTCCAGCAGCTAAGACCGTTTCTTCATAGTCAAATACCCAGTTGCCTGAGCTGTTTGCTTTTGTTGTGCCAATAGTTCCTTTCCCGGTTTGGGTTACAGTTATAGTTGCGTTGGCTTCGGAAGTACCGTCCAACTTTAAGGTATTGTCTGATGAGATCTTATCTGAATTAACCGGTCCGCGATCTTCTGAAAGAGCGACTATAACAGGTGGTGCAGGCGGTGTGGTATCGATGGTCCAGGCATGCGAATCCGGAGTTGCATCTGTGTTACCTGCCGCATCTTTGGCTCTCACTTTAAGCGTATGCGCTCCATCTTCCAGGTCTGTATAGGTTATCGGGTTGCTCACTTTAACAAATGCTGCACCGTCCAGACTGGCCTCATAGGTTACGCCTGTTTCGTTGCTGTTAAAATTAAACTCAGCTGTAGTGTTATTAGTAGTAGCCGGCGGGCCGCTTGCTATAGTTGTTTCAGGCGCTTTGGTGTCGATGCTAAAGCTACGGTCGGCACTGCTGGCACCTGTATTACCGGCTGCATCTGTAGCTTTTGCTGATATCTTATGTGTTCCGTCTGTTAACGCAGTGCCTGGCACAAAACTCCAGCTGCCATTCGATCCTGCTGTTGCAGTTCCTATCTGGGTGTTTCCTTCAAAAACCTTAACTATAGCTTCGGCTTCTGCTGTTCCGCTTATAGTTGGTCTGTTCTTGTTCAGCAACGCATCTTCTTCGGGCACCAACACTACTGGAGCAGCTGGCGCTTTTGTATCGACGATCCAGGTATAGGTAGCGGGTGTGGCATCAAAATTACTGGAGCTATCAACTGCCCTCACTCTTATGGTATACGAGCCGTCAGCCAGGTTATTTAAAGTATAAGGAGTCGTTACAGTTGTAAATGCAGCGCCATTCAAACTTACCTGAAAAGTGACTTCCTGCTCGTTGCTGGTAAAGGTAAAGGTGGCGGTTTTGTCTTTTGAATTAGCAGCCGGTTTAGATGCGATGCTTGTTTCCGGGGCTTCCGTATCCTGGGCTGGCGGTTCTGCATTTAACAGCTCATCCAACACCGAGAACCATACAGGTGCCATTTTATTGTAACCACTCATAGCCGGGTGCAACCTGTCAGCCATATCGCCACCAGTATAAGTATATTCGTAAATAATTCCGGCATCTGCCATGTCAACCAGTTCCAGCCTGTCGCCGGCTGCTATGCGTTTGGCCGCAAGGTTCCCAATCTTGTTATTATATAGGTCAATAATATCGTTTTTACTTGCCGATGCTCCTTTAAAACAGTCATTTCCTAAACAAACCGTTTTAATAATTTTCGCCAGTATTACAGTTACTTCTTTTCCTGAGCTCTGCTCATATTTGTCTATCTCGTTCAGTATAGTTTCAAGCTCATTTACTGTTGCCTGCGAGTTATCGGTTCCATCGTTGTTGATGTCGTTGGTACCTATGTGCAGCAAAATAACATCAGGAGCAAAAGCCTGTAAATAATTACCGGCATTGTCCATGCCCATGTGCGTGCCATCATACCAGCGGGTATAAAAACCGTTTCGTAGCAGCGTTACAATGTCTTCGTTACGGGCTCCTCCCATGCCGGCATGGTCCAGGTCGCTCATATAGTTGCTTCCACCCTGCTCGCTGCCTACAAAATCATAATTGTTTTTAATGTTGGAGCCATTTAAAAGTTGCTCTAACCTGTCGCGGTAGGCAGCCATTTCTTCTTTTGGCAAGCTGCCGGCGCCTCCCTCGGTATTGGAATCTCCGAGCGGCATGATCTTGTATTCTTTGCTTTGTGCATTTGTTGTAGCACTGGCCACCGAACTATAAGCCGATTCTTCTCCGGTACCTAATGCTTTTATGCGGTAGTAAACTTTCTGATTATAGTATAGGTCGGTGTGCCGGAAATAGGTTTCGGAAGCTCCAAATGTTTTGAGAGTCACAAAAGTAGATGCATCCCCGGTATTTGATTTCTCCAGAACATAGCCGGTGGCATTGGCAACCGGTGTCCACTTTAAAGAGATGGCACCTACTAAGGACGCTTTGGCTTGTAGTACAGGAGAAGAAAGCGCGCTGCTGGTAACAGAACCCGTAACCGCAGCAGATAAGTTACCGGCTGATATAAATATAAGTAAGAAAATGCATACTAAAAGGGTGCGGCTTTTTAGCCATACAGGGTAAGGGTGAGGCATAAAGGCTATATTGATATATACAAATTTGCTGCCTCTCTTAAACGACTACTTTATTAGAAGGTTATACTTTTTATCCAGCATTTTTTAGTATTAAAGCATACATTTACTTCGAATTATTATATAAAAGCACAAATTTGATGTTTAGACACCATAATTACAGGTCACCTATATTATAAATAAAAAATATTTGGTATTTGCCCCAACCTTTTTTCAGAATAACTATATAATAGAGAAAAACAGATACATAGTGCCAACACAGGCTGCCCTGTTTCTATCAGTTCGAATCTTGTATATAAGATTGTGTTTTAATTTACGAAGCACCCTTAATTATGCTATTTAACTCTACTGAATTCTTTATTTTCTTTCCGGTAGTAGTTACCCTGTACTTCCTGACGCCTTACAACAGACGCTGGATCATTTTACTGCTGGCCAGCTATTACTTTTATATGGCCTGGAAACCAGAGTACAGTATCATACTCATGGTTTCTACAGTTATAGATTACCTGTGCGGAAGAGCAATGGGCCGCATCCCTGACGAAGATAAAAGCAGACGAAAACCATACTTATACATCTCACTTCTCTCCAACTTATCTATACTCGCTTTATTTAAATATTACAACTTCTTTAACGATAGCGCCCGGTCCTTAGCCGAAGGTATGGGAATGGGGTATGCTATGCCTGCTTTCGAGTTGTTGCTGCCGATGGGTATCTCATTCTATACTTTCCAGACGATGAGTTATAGTATAGATGTGTACAACGGCCGCATAAAAGCAGAAAAACACCTGGGTATTTTTGCCCTGTTCGTAACATTCTTCCCACAGTTGGTAGCCGGACCTATTGAACGGGCCGGTAACCTGTTAGGGCAACTTCATAAAAGCTCCAGCTTCGACTACGCACGCGTAGTAGCAGGTTTGCGCCGCATGGCCTGGGGCTTCTTTAAAAAGATCGTGATCGCCGACAACCTGGCTTTACTTGTAAACCAGGTATACAATAACCCCACCGACTACGAAGGCTTTACACTTATACTGGCTACTATCTTCTTTGCTTTCCAGATCTACTGCGATTTTTCGGGCTATTCTGATATTGCGATCGGTGCAGCTCAGGTAATGGGATATAACCTGATGGAAAACTTCAGAAGGCCATACTTCTCTAAAACAATATCTGAGTTCTGGAGCCGCTGGCACATCTCGCTTTCCAGCTGGTTCCGCGACTATTTATACATACCATTGGGCGGTAACCGCGTCGTGAAGTGGCGCTGGTACTATAACCTGTTCATTACATTCCTGGTGAGTGGCCTGTGGCACGGAGCCAACTGGACTTTTGTAGTATGGGGAGCCTTACACGGTTTTTACCTGGTGTTTGCCATAGTTACAGCTAAGCAACGAAATGCTGTTGCCAACTCGCTCGGGCTTACCAGTAACCCTGTGTTATACAAGTGGGTGCAGGTACTTACCGTATTTACTTTAGTATGCTTTTCCTGGATATTCTTCCGGGCCAACTCGTTAGCTGATGCCTTATACATTGTAAAGTATAGCGTGGTAGGTTTAGGTAACATAAGCCAGGTATTCGCCGGCATTAACCTCGATCACCTGCTGTTTATGGATCAGAGCGCTAAGGTATTTGTGGTGTCGGTTGCGGCCATCGTTGTTATGGAAACCGTGCATTTAATTCAGCGAAATGGCAGCGTATCGCAGCTTATTATGAGGCGACCTGCAGCTGTGCGCTGGAGCATTTACTACATCGCGGTTATTGCAGTTCTGCTTTTCGGGCAGTTCGGCAATCAGGAATTTATATACTTTCAATTTTAAAACGATAAGGTTATGATAAACAAAGGCGTAAAAAAGCTGCTGGTTAAACTAACCTTGTTGGTACTGCCATTTATACTCTGGCCTGTGTTAGAGGCTACTGTTTTCCCGATCGATCTTTTCACGTTCCGTATCTGGGAGACGATATCAGTAAATAAAATGAAGGTAATGTCGGGCCCATTTTACCCTAACCAGCACATGATAATGGAAGAGGAAGGCGAGCTGGCACCACACACCCCTTATGCTACCAAACGCAAAGTAGAGTGGTACACAGATGCTTATGGTTACCGCAACCGCGACACTGAATACGACATACTGCTTATAGGTGATTCTAACATTACGGGAGCAAAATTATCGCAGGAAGAAACTTTAGCAGAAGTTTTGGAACGCCAGCTAAACAAAGACGTATACTCGTTTGCACCTGCCACTATGAATCGCTTTCTGGCAACCGACCGGTTCACCCAGGACCCACCGGAGCTGGTTATAGTTTCAAGTATAGAGCGGCGCATTCCGGAGTTACCGGCAGTTGGGGCAAACGGCTTCAATTCCAAAGTCAGAAACTTTACTGGTGATCTTATCAATTCATCGCCTCTCCTGACAAAATTATTCATCACTTTCGATCGCATCTCCAAACTTGGCTTGTACCACCGTACACTGGCTAATATTGAGCGCTCTTTTGGCAAGAAAGAGTATATCTCGTACAACAATGAATTTTTTATTGAAGGCGAAATAGCAAACCGCGATTTTTCCGAAGAAGAGATACAGCAAATGGCGAATGTGCTGGAAAGTTATAAGAACGCTTTAGCAGAACGAAACATACAGTTTTTGTTCATGCCAATACCGAATAAAGAAAATATCTATTATAAAATGTTGCCTTCACAAAAGAAACCTGATTTTTTACCGAGGTTATTGAAAGAATTACGTAAACGCAATATTAATGTAGTAGATACACAAACAGATTTTGAGAAACTTCACCAACAGGATAAAATTGCGCTATACCCGATTGATGATGCTCACTGGAACAATGTTGCCGTTGAGGTGGCAGCAGGTTTGCTTGCAGAGCAGATTAAGGAGAACAGTAACACCACTCAGTCAGATAAAAGCCATTTTGTAAACTATAAGGAATAGCGAACAGCAAAAATCCTGTTATAAATAGACACTTGCAACCTTAGTACCAGACACATGAAATTAAAGGCCTACTACCACAAAGGGAATAAACATATAAAGAAGATAATAGGACGCATAATCCCATATAATACACGCTATAGGCCATCAGATGTCTGCAGAGTAAAATTAGGCGAACCTGACACCCATTTCCCAAAAGAATTGAAAGCTCATGGCATTTACCCGGGGCTTAAAACAACTCTTAACATTACAGAAGAGCTATACGAAGCATGCTCTTTTTATTGGAAACCACTGCGCGAGGTAAAAACCGATTACATGGTAGTGGAAGCACCCAACGGACGCATCTACACCGACAACGAAAGCAGCGTAGCTGTTGTAACGCAATATAACCGCCTGATAGAGAATGTATCGCTAAGCCTGGTAAGCGGCAAGGTTACTGAGCCAAACCTGAACAACATTTTTGAGCAGCGCATGTTCTCTATACCTGAAAAATTTGAGGGAACAGTATTCTCCTTACTTACAGGTGGCGCTGGCCTTAACAATATCGGCCATTGGTTTATAGATGTGCTGCCTCGCCTGCACCTGCTCCGCAAAAGTGGCCTGTACGATAAAGTAGACTGGTTCCTGGTGCCAAGCATCCGCTACGACTACCAGGTAGAAACACTGGAATTGCTGGGCATACCTGCCGATAAGATCATTGAAGGAGATAAACACCCGCACATTACCGCCGATTGCATTATAGCATCAACAGCGCCACGCGGCAACCATACGCTTGTACCTGAGTGGCTTTGCAACTTTGTGCAGTCGTCGTTTATGCCTTATGCCGATGCCGAAGAAGAGATCATCACGCCGGAAGCACCGTCTCTGTACATCAGCCGCGCTGACTCTAAGTTGCGCATTGTACGGAATGAGGATGAACTGATGGAAGCTTTAACTCCATATAATTTCCAGAAGATCATCTCGAGCAAACTAACTATAAAAGAAAAGATAAAGCTGTTCTCAAAAGCGAAAGTTGTTGTGGGCGCTACAGGTGCCGGCCTGATCAGCTTATTCTTCTGCAAGCCGGGTACTAAAGTTATCGAAATATTTAATGAAGGTTTTGTTGTAGAGCCTTTCTACGACATAGCAACAAAACTAGACCTGGACTACGATTATGTTATCTGCCCTAATAAGCGCAAAGTATACAACTCCGACCAGGGCCAGCGCGCTAATATTACCGTTGAGGTTGATAAGATAGTTGAGATCGTACAGAACATGAAAACTAAAGTACAGGCAAAAATGAAAGTAGCCTGAAGAAAAGAAGAGCTGCTATAGAAACATAGCAGCTCTTCTTTATAACTGTTTAAGCTAACTATAAGCCTGCTTCGGCCATTTTCGGAGCAGGCTTATTTTTTCCTTTTACAAGGCTGTTATAAATGCTCATAAGCTGGTTATAGTTCTCTTCGGGTGTAAAGTGTTGTAGGTAGCTGGCACGGGCATTACGGCCTAAGGTTTCGGCCAAGGTAGCGTCGCTCTCAAGGGTTTTTACCTGTTGCACCAGTTCCTCTGCGTTTTGAGGCGTGTACAATAACCCGTTATGGTTATGTTGCACCAGGTGAGCTGCACCGCCAATGTTAGACGCTACAACCGGAGTACCCGTCGAGAAAGCTTCGATAATCGTCATCCCGAACATTTCAGGCCACTCTGATGTAAACACCAGTGCTTTGGCTCGTTTCAACTCCCCCTCTACCCGTGGTCGTTTCTGGTAGCCTAAATATTCTACATTTGGGTGGTTGGCGGCATGTTCTTCTACGGCGCCGCGCAAAGGCCCGTCTCCTATTATTTTAAGCTTAAACGGATGCAGTTTATTTGCCTTTAGTAGTGTCTCAATCCCTTTTTCCGGTGACAGTCTCCCTACAAACAAAAAGTAATCTTCGCGCTCCTTGGCTCCTTCTCCGAGGTCGGTGGTAAAGTTGGGTTTTATAGTTAACTGGCTTGGTTTAAGTTTTAGCGATGAGTTCAGGAACATGTTGCCTGCTCCCTGGGTAAGGGCAATGTAACGGTCTACTTTTGATCTCCAGGTACCAAGTAGTTTGTGTAGACCTGTTGTAAGCACCACAGATGCCGTCTGGAAATATGAACCGCGGTAAGCCTTGTCAAGTATAGCCTGGACTGGGAAAACCTGTGCAGCGTTTTCTAAATGCAGTTGGCCATTATAATGCTGGTAAGCGCTCGGGCAGATAAGCCTATAGTTGTGCAAGGTCATCACGATAGGGATGCGCAGTTTATTGGCAACATAAAATATAGCAGGCGATACTAACGGGAAAAAGTTATGTACATGCACTACATCAGGCTTAAACTCCTTTAACTTTTGCTCGAAAAGCTGTGCGCTTTTGTTGTTATAAAGTACGCCAACGGCAGCCTTCAACTTTTCGGTAGCAGAGTTTACATCGTTGTTGTTAAGTGTGAATAGAGCAACATGGTTTCCATGATTTTCAAGCAGTTCTTTTTCAGCAAAAAAAACGGTGTCTTCGCCAGCAGATTGTTTGTAATGGTTATGTACCAGTAGGATCTTCATTCGGGTATAAGGGTAAATCAGGTTAAGCGCTTAATGGCTTTTTTAAGGTCTTCGGGTGTGCCGATGTCCAGGCAGGTGCCTTCCCGGAAATATACGGATTGTACTATCATTCCGTTATCAATAGCAGCCTGTATTACAGCGCCCATTGGTAACTCTTTTAACTCGCCAGCTATAAATTTTGGTTCTACATCCTGCAGGTACTCGTGTATAAATTCCGTAAACTCCGGCGACCACACAGCTAAGCACCAGGCCTGTGTTAAGGTTGAGTTATCCGGCTTCGGAAGTATAACTTTCACCTGGCCATTCGTGTCAGTTTCAACCATATCCCATTTATGGGGATGCGCTACTTTAAACAAGCCTAAAACTACAACTGCTTCTGTTTCCTGTTGTCTGTTCAGCAGTTGTGCAAATACATTTTCAGGTTCGATCAGGATATCCGGAAAGCCGAAAACTATAGTTTTACTTTTTACGAAACTATAAGCCTGATCAACAGAAAATGGCGTGCCGTAAGGTCGGTTCATGAGCAGGTAAGCAAACGGCATTTTATAGTTTTCACCATCACCATAGTAAGCCGGGATATCCCACTTGCCGCTGCGAAGGATAAAGTATATTTGCTCCGCTCCACCCTGTTGCATCAATTCCAGCAAATATTCAGAAGCCACTTTAGGAGAACCGTCCGTTTTAAACCCTAACGGGTATAGTTCTTTGCTGCAGGGCATTTGTCCTAACCTGCTTCCCAATCCTGCGGCCGGAATAATTCCTGCTACACTTCTATTCATAGCTATCTTTTTAGTTGTAACGCATTAACCCACCCCTGCCCCTCCAAGGAGGGGAATTTTCTGAAAAGCTATAGTTTAAATTATCAGTTTATAGTTACAATGGTGCGATTGAGTATAAAACAAAAAACATAAGGAAAGTAGCAACCAATTCCCCTCCTCGGAGGGGTCGGGGGTGGGTTTACTTCAAGAAAGTAACTTTCTCTAACTATAGCTTAAACAAAACATCCCGACGAGTTATACTTGCCGGGATGCTCTTGGGTATAGTTAAGGAGAGTTATGCTTCTGTTAACGATTCGCTTTTGCCGTAAACACTGTTCAGTAACTGCTCTTTTTCCGACTCCTCAGTAGCATTAAAATAACGGCTCTGGATGTCGCGAAGCTTATCTACAAATCTACCTTCCGGTAAAATAACATCGTCGTAAGTAAGCACTTGATCCTTCGGAATATCGCGCTTCAGCACACAGCCTTCTGCTACGCCAATTGGCAACAGGTTCTCTGCTATAGTTGTGTCGGCGTTCTCGCATAAACCATAGGTCATGTAATGTCCGATTCCGTCTACTACTTGTCCCGCTTTCAGGTCTATTTTGGCTGCAGATACAACTTCTACAGTCGGTGCTCCCATTGGTGCAAGCGCTGCATCGTTAAACAATACGGCACGTGCTACAGTGGACGGAACCTCAAAATGGCACAGGTGGTAAGGCGTATAGAATAAGTATAAAGGCCCTTCGCCCAGCTTATACAGGTTCAGATAATGCTGCTGAATTGGGTCGTCGTGCGTGCCCAGTACAAATACACCGGGTCCTGGCTCGGCGGCAACTACATAATCAACTATACCCGGTCCATTAGTCAGGTCTTCCAGCGGATACAGGTTATGAACACAATCTTTTAGCGGTGTTCCTGGAGCTACAGTCGGGCCGTGCATACCACGTTTCGCAACACGCATTCCGGTTCCGTTGGCAACTATAGCCTGCTCAAACGAGATCTTGCTACCATCAGCAAACGAGGTAACCATAGATGGCTGCTGTCCCCATTTCTTAGCGAAGCCTTCCTGGGTAGTTGGGTTACGATAAGGGTCGTGCAAACCTTTAATGTTACCGCAAAGTACCGGCTTCACACCAAGTCCTTTTACAAAACGATACAGGTTCATGATCACACCCGGCTGGTCACCGTCTGCGTTCGTAAATATTACACCTGCTTTATCGGCGTATACTTTCAATATCGGGCCAACGGTACCATCTACTTCAGCATTCATCATAATGATATGCTTACCGTTTTCGATAGCGCGCATAGCTACGTTCGTACCGAATTCTACAGCTCCGGTCACTTCAATTATAGCATCAATACCTTCAGCCCGGCAAAGCAGCATGGCATCGTCGGTAATGCTATACTTGCCTTCGCGGATGTTTTCTTCCAGTTTATCAAGAGAAGCTACTTCTTCCACGGCATCTATGCTGGCTTCGTTATAAGCTCTTTTTGCTTTGCTGATGTCGCGGTTTGCAATGGCTACAAGCTCCATGCCCTGCACATATTTGCAGATCTGGAGGGCAATGCCACGGCCCATAAAGCCGGCACCTACCATGGCAACTCTGATCGGTTTATTTTCAGCCTGGCGTTTGGCTAAGGCAGTATCAATTATTATCATTTTATACTTGAATTAAAGGGTTAACAGGCGGAAAGCTGCCGGTATTAAACCAGCAGCTTTCCGTTAGCATTTTCAGTTTCTTCTACAAAGTCAGGGTGTGCCTGATCTTTATCAGAGATAATAACCGGCTCGATCGGCCACTCAATATTGAAAGCAGGATCGTTCCAACGGATGCCACGCTCTGCACCTGGCGTATAGAATTCTGTTACCTGGTAGGTTACATCAGTGTTATCTTCCAGTGTAATAAAGCCATGGGCAAAACCTTCCGGCACGAACAGCATTCTATAGTTGTCGGCAGTAAGCTCCACGCCTATCCACTGCTTATAGGTCTCAGAATCAGGGCGCATATCAATGATCACATCGTAAATGGCACCGCGTGTGCAACGTACTAGTTTGGTTTCTTCGTTAGGGGCCAGCTGCATGTGCATGCCGCGCAGCGTACCTTTTTTCTTGTTATAAGAAACATTTGTCTGGCGAATATCATTTGTCAGGCCATATTCCTCAAACTCTTTCTGGCAGAAGGAACGTCCAAAAAAGCCACGCTCGTCTTCGATGCGTTTTACATCTATTATAAAGGCGCCTTTCAGCTTGGTTTCGGTAAATATCATGGGTTGGTAGGGTGTTATGCGGTTTCTAACTCAGCTTTTTCAGCCACTTTATTTTTGCTGCGCTGCCACTCTAAACTCTCGTTAATGGCATTAATTTCCTGCAGCTGGTTCAGCACTTTCAGGCGCATCAACAGTGAGTTGCGGAAATCACCATCTTTAAACTCCATTTGCTGCAAGCCATCACGCAGTTCTTCAATAGCCTGCTTCAGCGATACCTGAGGCTGGTGGTTTGGAGCCAGTGATTTAAACAGGTCGAAGTTTACGCGGTAAGAACGTTTGTCTGGGGCAGCTTCCAGGTTTACTGATACTTCAGTACCAGGTATAACTTCTGCTACAGCCTCGGCCAGTTCTTTTACCTGGTAGTTCCATTCGTTGCTACCGGCATTCACTGCTAAAAATTCTCCACCATTATCTGTTGTTCTGGTAATAGCCCACTCAATAGCGCGTGCCATATCTTTTACATGGATCAATGGTCTCCATGGAGTTCCATCGCTCAGTATCGTTATCTTGCCAGAAGAGATTGCTCCTGCTACAAAGTCGTTCAGTACCAGGTCAAGGCGTAGGCGGTCGCTCATGCCGCAAGCCGTTGCAAAGCGCAGGCAGGTTACGGTAAAGCCATCACCAGCTATAGGTGCCAGTTCTTTTTCAGTTGCCACTTTAGAGCGCGCATAAGCTGTCAGCGGGTTCAGTTCAGAGTCTTCGGTTTTAGCCATTTCTGAAGCTGCGCCATACATGCTGCAGCTCGAAGCGAACACATAATTCTTAACACCGGCAGCTTTTGCCATTTCCGCTATTCTGATGGCAGATCTATAGTTTACATCCAGTGTTACTTCTTCAAATTTATTACCCATCGGGTCGTTTGAGATCGCTGCCAACTGCACAACGGCATCTACACCTTCCAGCACTTCGACTGGCATCGTGCGCACATCACCGAAAAGCTGCTGGTCCAGTTTGCTCTCCGGCAGGTAAGGCGCATTGGTAAGGCAGTTGGCAAAATAGGCCATATCGTAGCCTATAAGGGTTGCTTCCGGGTAAGTAGCACGTAACTGGCTAACTACGCCAGGGCCTACATAACCCATGTTTCCTGTTATTAATATCTTCATCGATAAAGGGGAGTTTATAGTATTGAGGGGGTTCTATTAATTAATGGCGTTGCTCAGCATTTTGCACCAAACATTCCATGGTGCTTCGTTTTTCTGCCAAAGCTCTTCCAGTACGTGCTTATCGCGCAGGGTATCCATTGGCTGCCAGAAGCCGGTGTGGCGGTAGGCAGAAAGCTCGCCTTCTTTAGCCAACTGTTCCATTGGGTCGCGTTCCCAGATCGTGTTATCGTCCTCGATATAATCGAATACGCCTGGCTCCAGCACAAAGAAACCACCGTTTATCCATGGCATATCGCCACCTTTCGGCTTCTCCTGGAACTGGTTGATGCGGGTTGCTTCTGATGTTAAGTTAAAGGCTCCGAAACGGCCTGGCTGCTGCACTGCAGTAAGTGTAGCTAGTGTTCCCTGGGCTCTGTGAAATTCTATAGAGGCTGTTACATCTACATCGCTTACACCATCACCATAGGTCAGGCAGAAAGTGTCGTCGCCAACATACTCTCTGACGCGCTTTAAACGTCCTCCGGTCATGGTGCCTTCGCCGGTGTCAACCAGTGTTACTTTCCACGATTCAGTATTATTACGATGCACTTCCATGCTGTTGCTGCGCATATCAAAAGTTACATCGGAGTTGTGCAGGCAGTAGTTTGAGAAGTATTCCTTTATCATGTGGCCTTTGTAACCACAGCAGATCACAAACTCATTAATGCCATGATAAGAGTATATTTTCATGATGTGCCACAGGATCGGTTTGCCACCGATCTCAACCATTGGTTTTGGTCGAACACCGCTTTCTTCGCTAATACGTGTTCCGTAGCCGCCAGCAAGTATAACTGCTTTCATAAATATAAGGGTTTAGAGGGTTAAGTTTCGCTACCGCCCGGTCAGAAGTACATTTTACATTCATTCACCTTTTGTTGCGGTCGGTTATTGATACGGCAATCGCTATATTTTGATTTAGTAAATTTTACTTTTTTTAGCGCACTCGATCATGCCGCTGAAAAAACCGGCCCTATGGCTTCTAACTCTAATTTTTTGGAAGTATAAAATTGCATAGAGGTTACTACACAGGTTTGTTTTGGGTAAAGAATTGCGCTGTTGTTACGGCGCGAATGGCATAGCTTGGTATAGTACTGCAGCACGTGGCTGCGGTAAAGGCTATAATTGGTTCTATAGCGGTAATATTGCCCTATGTAAGTGCCATACTTCATGGCATAATGTTATTTTGTAAATTTTACCCCAATACTTGCTGGTCAGTTTTTTTAGAGACCATGCGTTGGGCAAGCAGTTTTAAGGTTAGCGCTACAAACATGCTGTTGGTTACCAGGTAACGCTTCCAGAGGCGCTTAGGCTCCTGGCATAAACGGTAGATCCACTCTATAGATAAGTCACGGGCCCATTTCGGAAGTCGCTTTTCAAGACCGGCAAACGTCATATACGCCTGGCCTACGCCCAGCATGCAGGCATTTACTTTACCTTTGTGGTCAGCCATCCAACGCTCCTGCTTCGGGCAACCCAGCGCTACAAACACAAGGTCCGGGTTGGTATCGTTGATCATGTTTACGATAGAGGTATCTTCTATGTCTGTCAGCTTGCGGAAAGGCGGCGAGTAATACCCGGCAATTTTCAGCTCAGGATGTTTTTGTTTTGCCGTCTTTACCACAGCTTCCAGCACATCATCGGTAGAACCATAAAAGTATACCGATTTACCACGGGCTGCGGCCTGCGCAAGCAATTCCGGCATCAGGTCCATACCTGCCACACGGTCCTGCTGTTGCCCGTAGAGTAGTTTCATAAGCTTGGAAAGGGGACCACCATCTGGGGCAGCCACATCCGCATCGTTCAGTACTCTGTTAAAATCCCGGTCTTTGTAAGCTTCGATCAGCATGTGCACATTGGCAAAACATACATAACTCGAGTCCCGGTTTTCGCTAAGCCAGAATACCTGCTCAGCAAAGTTTTTAAAAGTACCTGCCGTAATGTTGGCAGTAAGCAACCTGCGTTTCTCTGATAAGGGTGGTGCAGCAGCAGGCATATTCAGGGTTGTATTAGTAAGCATTCTTTTCGCCTTTAATCATGTTCCAAACGGTCAGGAATATAATCTTCATGTCCATCATAAAACTCCAGTTCTCCATGTATTTCACGTCGTACTCAACGCGTTTTTCCATCAGATGCACTTCTTTTGTTTCGCCGCGGTAACCGCTAACCTGTGCGTAGCCTGTTATACCTGGCGTTACAAAGTGGCGCATTTTATACTTGGTAATAACTTTAGAGTAGTGGTCGAGCTGCGAAACCAGGTTCGGACGTGGCCCTACCACCGACATATCGCCCAGCAATACATTAAAGAACTGTGGAAACTCGTCGAGGTTGGTTTTGCGCAGGAAACTGCCTACTCTTGTTATTCTAGGGTCGTTTTTAGTTGCCTGTACTTCAGTCAGGTTGTTAACGCGCATCGTTCTGAACTTGTAGCACACAAACAGGCGGTTCTTTTTGCCCGGGCGCAACTGCTTAAAGAAGATCGGTCCTTTTGATTCCAGTCTGATAGCCAGTGCTATGATTGGCAACACGATCGGGAAAACAAGCAGGATAACTGCCAGCGAGAATACGATATCGAATACGCGCTTCACAAAACGGTTCGTAACCTGCTCCAGCGGCTCTTTACGCACACTGATCATCGGGATGTTGTGGTAGAAATACATGTTAACGTCTTTCTGCACGATCGCGCTAAAGTCAGGTACAATACGGAAGTATACAAAGTTGTCGTCGCAGAAGTTGGTCAGCATATCGATCTGATCCTTATCGTTAAGCGGCTTTGCATAATATATTTCGTCTATACTGTGCTGCAGGCAATACTCCTGAAGGTCTTCGATACTACCTTTTACCTGACCAATGTGCGGGCTGTTCGCATCAGGCTCATCGTCGAAGAAACCCATGAACTTAGTACCCGGGTTATCTTCGTTGCTAAGCGTTTTATAAAGATTAACTGCCGATTGACCGCTGCCAATTACCACATAACGCGAGTAAACCATGTCGGACTTACTAAAGTAGCGGCTGAGGTGCGAGAACAATATCCTGCTTAAACCTATAAGCATCGCTGTAGAGATATAGGTATAAAGTAAAAGCAGTCGGGAAATTTCTTCGAGGTTAAATATTACGATGCAGCTGGCCAGTATAAATGCATGCAGCAAAAAGGCGTTTAATAGCTTGCTCAGGTTTTTGCTTACCGGTAGTACGCCATCAATTCTGAATACGAAATTCGAGAAACCTGAAACGATCCACCAAACAAGGGCAAACAAAACGAAAAAGATGCTGTACTGGTGGTCCAGTTCAACAGTACCATACCTGAAGAGGTTTGATAGTTTAAATGCAAGGGCTATTAGAGCTACATCCAGGATAAGCTGTACAATCCTGTTGAAACTGTAATAATGTTGATATTTATTCATGTTTGAGATGCTGTAAATTTGTAACCATAAAAACACTGTTTCATTTACCAACTACTTTGTACAGGTGCCCGTTTGGCTCCATGCTCTCCAACTTCTTCTCCGGTAAGTCCGGCAGTGGTTTATAGGGTAAACTGGTTAATGTACTTTCACTAAGTAGTGCTTGCCTGGGCCGGCCTTCTGCCTGTTTAATAATTACCCCTCGGTAAGCAGTTTAAATTACGGCTCTCGTTTCGTTATGGTTTAGTGTTTTCCTTAGATTTATTAAATAATTTTAATTGACTAATAGATGAAACTTACTATATGTAAATATATCTATATTGAGTGATTAGAAGCAGTTTTAGGTAGTTTCAGGCCTTAACACAGGGTGCAAACAACATTTATACAATTCCAATAATTTGAATTATTCAAATATTAAACTATACACTATTAACATCTTATTATATAGAGGAGTGCAATTGGTTTTTGTACTTATCTTACCATAATGATGTAAGGCTCAAACTGTTTCGTGATTCCTGGTTTCATGAAACGCTATTGTTAGCAGTTTTATGATGCAAAATGTAGAGATATATAATTTTGCGAAGCAGACACTCATTTACTCCCCACAACCCTAATATTTTTATAGTACAATAATATTATAAAAATTATACTACCAACGCCTATTTCATAAGTCTACTTCACTTCTGATATTTTTTTCTTCCCACCTATAAAAAAAGCTTACCAGGGAGACTAATAACTTAAATTTTACCACTTTATAAATTTTTAAAAGGTAATTTTAAACTTATTAAAATTTATTTTGGTTAGCGTATCAGTGTCAGCATTAGGTGATTAGATGCTACACAAATTACAATTTATACCACAGTGCTTTTACCGGAAGCCTGTTTATACTTTTATGACCTTATCACGTTGAAGTCAGCCTTTATTAAAAGCTTTGCGGCAGCTAGAATTATACCTGGTATAGTTGTAGCAAGCGCGAAAACAGGGCTTATACTCCAATCTCAGACAAGCCAGAAAAGCTGCCTCAGCCTGGAATGTTTAAATTTTTAATACAAAAACGAAACTGCTTCTGTAATAAATTTTACAACTTTTAGCCAATGCAGCCATTCACAAAAGGCAAAATTATGCCGTTCCTTGTCCTCTTCTTTTGGATGTGGTTCAGCAGTGCCTCTGCCCAGGATTGTAAACCCGTTATTACAACTCCAAACGGTACCTCTCTTTGCGATAACAGCACTATAAAACTTGAAGCCTCAGAGGCTCAGACCTATACATGGTCGACGGGGGCAACAACACGTAGCATCAACGTAGATAAGCCCGGCGATTACTGGGTAAAGACCATCACCTCCGATGGCTGCGAAGCTACTTCCGAAACGCTAACTATAGCAGGTGCCCCGAATGCCAGCATAGCAGACCCGGAATATCCCGAGCTTAACTTTACTTACTGTAGTTATTCCAGCAGCTCTACCAAGTTCAAGTTTACTTTAAACATAGAGAACACCTCTACTACAAAAGCGACGAACAGGGAATACATTATTAACTGGGGCGATGGCCAAACCAGCACTTACGGTAAAAGCTTCGACAGAACCACCCATACATATACAGCAGGTGGCGGCTACGACATTGTAGTAACCGTGATCGGCGAGAATGGCTGCACATCAACTACAACCCAACGTATGTTTATAGGCAGTAACCCTGGCCTGGGCATATCAAGCGACGGTAATAACACCCAATGTGCGCCTGCTACCTATCGTTTTAAAATTACAGGCGTAGATGGCAACTCACCGGAAACAGTTTATACTTTCCAGTTCGATGACGGCTCACCGGCTATTACTTACAAACACAACGAACTGCCAGCCGACCGTTACATCTACCATACTTTTACAGAATCATCGAAAGACACGGAATTCGGTTTTACATTATCCGGATATGCCAAAAACCCATGTAGCTCTTCGCGTGCTACTTTCTCGGGTATCCGTATTTCAAAAGGGCCTGAGGCTGATTTTGGTGTTGGCAAAGGGGAAGCGCTATGCGTAAATGTGCCGGTAAACTTACAGAACCTGACCAAGAGCGGCTACGATGCAACAAACAATACAGAAACATATCAGAGCGAATGGACCATTGAACCAGCAACCGGCTGGCATTTTGTTTCCGGATCTTATACATCAAAAAGCCCGAAACTTGTATTTACCGAGCCTGGCAAGTATAAGCTTAACCTAACTACAAAATCCCTGGACCCTAACCTTTCGTGTGGGTCGAGTTCTAAAGAGCAGGAAATATATGTTAACGCCCCGCCAAAAGCTGATTTCACATTACTACCAGGCGCTGCCGATAACTGCACTCCTACTGTTTTTAAAACACAGAACTTATCTGAAGGCGATAATGTGGCTTATAACTGGGAAGTTTCCCCGGCTGAGGGCTGGAACTTTGCCAATGGCACATCCGCTACATCTGAAAATGCAGAATTTAACTTTACGGTAGCCGGCGACTATACTATAAAACTGGTTGCAACAAACGAGTGCGCTCCGGCAAGTATAAAAGAGGAAAAGGTAACTATACGCAATAAGCCTGTTGTTACGCTGCCTGCAAATGCCGTATACTGCGGACCGCAAACGATCGCTTTCACTTCTGAAAATGAGGCACACTCCCCTGTATTTGATGCTCAATCCGGAACTATAAGCGGCTACCGCTGGACCGTAACCGGTGACAACCCAGCAACTTTTACAAGCGGTAACAGCAGCTCAGCCAATCCAACTATAGCTTTCGAAAAAGCAGGTTTATACACTGTTAGCATTGTAGCTTTAAACGAATGCGGCGCATCTGAACCAGCAATACAACAGATCAGGATAGATGCTTTACCGGAATTGCAGGCAAGTATAGCATCCCCCGAAATATGCCTTGGCAGCAGCACAACTATAACTGTTAGCGGAGCTGATACTTATACCTGGGCACCTGCAGAAGGCTTAAATACCACAACCGGCAGCGAAGTTATAGCAACCCCAACCAAAACCACGACCTATACTATAACAGGCACAAACAGTGAAACCGGCTGCAGCAGCACAACCACTGTTACCATTATCGTTAATGAGCCGCCTAAGGTAACAGTAACAACTGATATAGCCGAAATTTGTGTTGGCCAGGGGCAGGCTATACTTAGCGCTTCAGGTGCAGACAGGTATGAATGGGCTCCGGCAAGTGGCTTAAGCGCTACCACAGGTGCAAATGTAACGGCTACACCATCTGAAACTACAACGTATACTGTTACTGGTTTTGATGATAAAACAGGCTGCAGCACTACTACAGAAGTAACAATAAATGTTAACCCACTACCAGAAGTAAGCGCCGGCCCTGATATTACAGTGTGTAACCAACCGGTAGCTACTAAACTACAGGGCAGCCCGGCAGGCGGCAAATGGAGCGGTGAACATGTTACTGCAGATGGCACTTTTACACCCCCAACGGAGACGGGCGTTTATACTTTAACCTATACTTTTACAAACCAGAATGGCTGCACCAACTATAGCACCATGCAGGTTACTGTAAACGAAGCTCCGGTTGCAGATGCCGGCCAAGACATGACTGTCTGCCTGAACAGCGGCAGTTTTGACTTGCAGGCAAACCTGGAAGGTGGCAAGTGGAACGGATCGGAGTTGCTTACAGAGGAAGGCACTTTTACGCCATCTAAAGCAGGAACTTATATTTTAACTTATACTTACGGTGAAGGCAGCTGCAAAACCACTGACCAGGTTAGCATCACGGTTAACGAATTACCACAGGCTCCAACTGTTTTGGCAGTGGCTCCGCTTTGCCCGGGCTTCGGCACTACGCTACAAGTTAAAGCACCTGTAGGCAATATCGCCTGGTACGATGCAGCAACTGGCGGCACCCTGCTTGGCAATGGTCCTGTTTTTGAAACTCCTGCACTGGATGTTACCACCACCTATTATGTGGAGACAACTATAGAAGGCGGTTGCACGAGCGTGCGCACTCCTGTTAAAGTTACTGTTCGTCCGGCAACGCCGGCACCTACGGTAGCCCCTGTTACGCTGTGCGGCCCGGGGAGCGGTGCAACACTGGTAGCACAAGGCAATGCCACTGTTTACCAATGGTTCGATGCTGCTGAAGAAGGAAATTTAGTACATACCGGCCGCTCATTTGGCATCGCCTCTGTCAGCGAAAGCAAAACATACTATGTACAGGCAGTTATAGAAGGTTGTATCAGCCCGAGAACGGCTGCAACCATAACAGTACTGGATGTTATAACCGACAATACCATTACTGAAGTTGCTGAAATATGCGCCGGCCAGACTCCTGCCATGCTGGTTGGATCTACCCCAACTGGTGGCGACAACAACTATACCTATTACTGGGAAAGCAGCACAAAATCAGCAACGGAAGGCTTTAGTAAAGTTGAAGGCGCTACTGCCAAAGACCTGCAGCCGGGCAAACTGACTGCATCAACCTGGTTCAGAAGAGTGGCTGTATCATCAGTTTGTTCGCATGTGTCGGAGCCGGTTAAGGTGAGTGTAACTCCTGTTATCTCTAACAATACGATCTCCGAAGATGCCACTTATTGTATCGGTACTGAAGCAGAGACGTTAAATGGCAGCCAGCCAACAGGCGGAACAAAAACCTATACTTACCTCTGGGAAAGCAGCACTACCGGCGAAAACGGCAGCTATACAAAAGCAACAGGCACAAACACGGAAGCAAACTATAACCCGGGCGTACTTACCGAAACTACCTGGTTCCGCAGAACTGCACAGTCAGGTACTTGCCAGTTAAATGTAAGCCAGCCGGTTAAGATCACGATCTATAAACCAATCTCTAACAACACCATTGCCGGCGAACAAATTGTCTGCGAGAATGCCATACCACAGGTTTTAACAGGTAGCCAGCCAGAGAACGGAAACGGCGAATATGTATACAAGTGGTTCATGAGCACGGATGGCGAAAACTTTACGCTTGCCAGCGGACAGAACAATGGTATAAACTATGCGGTTGGCGCCCTTACAAGAACTACCTGGTTCAAGCGCGAAGTAAGCGGTGGCCCTTGTGGCCCGGATGTGAGCAACACCATTAAAATACATGTAAACCCAACTATAACCGGCAACATCATCTCCTCAGACCAGGTGATCTGTTATGGTACCGAAGCAGCTATACTTAAAGGCAATGCCCCTGCAGGTGGCGACGGCACTTATACTTTCCGTTGGATGGCCAGCACGACTGGTGCAGATGGCGCTTATGAGCCGGCTGCAGGTATAAATAATACAGCAAACTATACACCTGGCAAACCAGAAGTTACCACCTGGTACAAGCGTGAAGTGTTATCGGGTACTTGCGTGGATGTTTCGCCGGCTATTGAAGTGACCGTAGTGCCATTACCAACTGCTCCGGCGGTTGCAGCAGTTACGATCTGCGAAGGCTCAAAAGCAACGTTGACCGTAACGGCAGCAGGAAACTATAACTGGTATACTTCTATGGAGGAAGTTACACCAATTTTCAGTGGCAGAAGCTTCGAAACGCCTACCCTTAACGAGACTATTACCTATTATGTAGAAACCGTGAATGCGAATGGTTGCGGAAGCCCGGTTCGTACGGCAGTTATAGTTACAGTTAACAAGAATATCAGCAACAACAGCCTGGTAGCGCCAACTGCTCCTATCTGTGCCGGGCAGGTGCCAAACCTGCTTACAGGTACAACACCAGAAGGAGGCAATGCATTGGGCTATACTTTCCGTTGGGAGAAAAAAACCGAAGGCATTGATGCAAACTATAAAACCATAACCGGTGCTACAGAAGCTACTTATCAGCCACAGGCTTTAGAAAAAACTACCTGGTTCCGCCGCGTAGTTATCTCAGGCCCATGCTTTGAAAATGTGAGCGAACCGGTGAAAGTAGATGTATTGCCAGCACTGGCGAATAATAAAGTTACTGCTGTGGATGCGGTTTGTGAAGGAGAAGCACCAGCTATACTTACTGGTTCGGAGCCAACCGGCGGTAACGGCAACTATACTTATACCTGGTATTTCAGCGAGAATGGCACCATGTTTACGGAGATCCCGAACAGCAATAGCCGCGATTACCAGCCGGGTGCTTTAAACACTACTACCTGGTTCAAACGTGCCATTACATCAGGCCCTTGTGCCCGTATCGATAGCGAAGTGGTTAAAATTATCGTTCATCCAACTATAGTTTCCAACACCATCTCCCCTACCGAAACTGTAGTTTGCGAAAACGGTAAGCCGGGCATCATCAACGGCTCTAAGCATGCAGGCGGCATCAGTGCTTATACTTATTTGTGGGAAGTTTCTACAGATGGTGTAACCTATACCGATGCGCCAGGCGTGAACAGCAACCAGTCGTATCAGCCGGCAGTTTTAACGGCGCCAACCTGGTTCCGACGCAAAGTAACTTCAGGCAAGTGTTTTGATCATTCTGCTCCGGTTAAGATAGATGTGAATCCGCTGATATCGGATAATACAATAACGGATGCGCAAATGGTATGTGTGGGCTCTGCTCCTGCACTGCTTCAAGGCTCAACGCCAACAGGCGGAAATGGCAACTATACGTACCAGTGGCAATACGCTACTACCAACTCACCGGAAGCTTTTTACCCGGTGCCTGGCAACAGCAATAGCGTAAATTACCAGCCGGTGGTGCTTTCCACTACAACTTATTACAGAAGAGTGGTTACATCGGGCGCTTGCTCGCAGCCATCTAATGTGGTGAAGATAACTGTGTCACCTGAAATTTCGCGTAATACTATCGCTATCGACCAGACCATTTATGCAGGTCAGCGGCCGGCTCCTATAAATGGCTCTTTGCCAACCGGAGGCGACTATACTTATACTTACCTATGGGAGATGAGTACTGATGGCGAAAACTACATAACAGCTGCCGGCCTGAACGATGGCAAAAACTTCGCTCCGCCAGCACTAAGCGAAGATACCTGGTACCGCAGACGCGTGTTCTCGGGTGGTTGTGACCATGTTTCTGACCCGGTAAAGATCACGATAACACCAGCTATCTCGAACAACAACATACAGGCTGACCAGGTAATCTGCTTTGGTAACACACCGAACAAACTATCGGGCTCACAGCCGGAAGGTGGCGAAGGCAATTACCAGTATCAGTGGCAGTACAAGACCGGCGATACCTGGTTAACTGCTAAAGGCGAAAGCAAAACCCGCGATTATATGCCACCGGCTCTTACACAGGATACCTGGTTCCGCAGGGTCGTTATTTCAGGTGAGCGTTCTGATGCCAGCCCGGAGGTAATGATAACGGTGAAGCCTGCCATGAGCAATAACAAGGTAAGCACCAACCAAACGATCTGTTATGCAACAGCACCATCCACGTTACAAGGCACCATGCCAAGCGGTGGTAGCGGTAAGTATACTTACTTATGGGAGTACAGCACAGCCGGACCTGACAAAGGCTTTACAACAGCACCGGGTGCCAATAATGGCCAGAACTATAACCCGATGCCGCTCACTCAGAAAACATGGTTCCGCCGTGTCGTTACTTCTGAGTCGTGCGAGGCACTATTAAGTAATGCCATTGTGGTAAGTATAAATGCGCAACCGGAAGCGCCTGTAGCAAAAGGCATGACTATCTGTTCCGGAAGCAGTGTTACGCTATCAGCAACAGGCAAAGAAGGCAGACTGGAGTGGTATGCTTCGGCAAGCTCAGGCGCATTGCTAACAACCGGCAACACCTTTACGACACCTGTGCTAACGCATACTACAACTTATTATGTACAGGAAGTAGCCCTGTCGTGTGCCAGCGAGCGCACCCCGGTTACTGTTACGGTAATGGAGCCTTCAGCTGATGCGGGCCCAGATAAAACGATCATTAAAGGCAGAAGCATACCATTGCAGGCAAGCGGCGGCGATACCTATAGCTGGTCTCCGGCAATTGGCTTATCAGACCCGAATATTGCCAACCCGGTTGCTACCCCGGAATCGACTATAACTTATACGGTAACTATAAAAACGGCTGGTGGCTGTGTATTTACAGATGAAGTAACTATAACCGTGCTGCCATTTGTAGATATCCCGAACACCTTTACCCCAAACCGCGATGGTATAAACGATACTTGGGAGATAAAACACCTGGAGAAGTACCCGAACAGCAAAGTACAGGTGTTCAACCAGTGGGGAAATATGGTCTTCTCATCAACAGGATATAAAGCCCCCTGGGATGGCCGCCATAACGGAAAAGAATTACCGATTGCAACTTATTATTATATCATTCAGCTGGAGCCGAGTGAGAAACCATTATCAGGAAGTATAACCATAGTTAAATAACGCTGATCTATGAACAAACTTTTAGCCCTGGGATTTGTGTTACTGCTGGCCGGCACACAGGCAATGGCGCAGCAAAAATTACAATACACGCAATACGCTACAAACAATTACCTGCTTAACCCCGCTATTTCGGGCATCGAAGATTATGCCGATGTAAAGCTGGGCACAAGGCAGCAGTGGTCTGGTCTGGAGGGTGCTCCTAAGTCGTATTACGCTTCGTTTCATATGCCGCTGAATAAAGACCGGTCGTCTTCGTATCGTGGCAGCCGCATTGGCACAAATGCCAAAGAAGCCAGCACAAAAAAGCCGAACAAGTATAAAAAGGTACGTCCGCATCACGGTATTGGCGCTATGGCAAGCAGCACGCAAACCGGCCCACTAAAGCGCGGAACGGTTAGCTTAAGTTATGCTTATCACCAACCTATAACCCGAAATATAAGGGTGGCAGCAGGTGTAGCGCCGGGGCTTATACAGTATAGTTTAGATCCGGGATTGGTAAGAACAGGGCAGAGCAACGACCCGGCTGTTTATGATGGCCGCGTGAACGAAACCAAATTCGACCTGACAATGGGCTTATGGTTATACTCTTATAACTTTTATGTAGGTGCGTCGGGTGCGCAACTGGTACCAAGCAAACGCAAATTTATTAACGACGGCACTCCTGCCGAAGATGATGGCCGTTTGCAACAGCACTATTTTGCCACAGCCGGCTATCGCTTAGACCTCTCGCAGGACCTGGCAGTTATTCCATCGGTAATGGTGAAAATGGCCCAGCCAAGCCCGGTATCTTTTGATGTATCCACGAGGGTGATGTACGCTAACAGAATCTGGGCTGGTTTAACTTACCGCCACAACGAATCGGTGGCAGCTATGGCCGGCATGAACATTAACTACCTGTTTGATGTAGCTTATTCTTATGATGCCAGTACATCGGCACTGAATAAAGTAAATGCTGGCAGCCACGAAGTAACACTGGGCATGAAGCTCCGCAACACCCGCCGTATACTTTGCCCGGAATGGGCCTGGTAAATGTTTGCAAAGTATAGATTTGAAAAAGGCAGCTAAGGCTGTCTTTTTTGTTTTTAGGCGATAACTTTTGGCATAAATGAAAGTATAGCTATATTGTTCTAAAACCTGATTTATGCTTAGAAAGACCATCGGTATTATTTTGGCGCTCCTTTTCCTCAGCTTTGCAGCCATGCAATACAACGACCCAGACCCTATGATCTGGATCGCGATATATGCAGTTACGACTGTAGTTGTAGTACTTGGCGCGTTCGGACGGATACCTGTCATCATATTTGCTATGGCCTGCACGGCTTCAGTAATCGGTGCTTTTATGATGTGGCCAGCTACCTACGAGGGTCTGGAAGTTGGCGGCGGAGATATCAAGAACATAGAAGAAGCCCGCGAATCGCTGGGCCTGCTGCTGATCGCGGTGGTAATGTTCTTCTATGCGATCATGCCCGGCCGGAAAAAGCGTACTGCCCCTGCCCTTAAACCTAATATACAAACCGGGCACCAGTAAGCGCGCTACAAAATAAAAAGGCTGATCAGAGTATGACCAGCCTTTCCTGTTTAAAATTGCTAAACTTTATACTTGTTCGGCTTTAAAACCGGCTTTCTCTACAGTACTTTTAATTTCTGCAGCGTCCACCTTATCTGTTTTTACTTCCAGGATCTTATCCGGGTTTTCGGTATCAACTTCCCAGCTTACTCCTTCGAGTTTGTTCATGTGTGGTGTTACCGCTTTAATGCAGCTACCGCAATTGATATTGGTCTTAAATCTATAGGTCTCCATATTTAACATAATTAATTAACTAAACAATTATTTTAACTTTACTGTTCTTAAGCGCAAACTGTTCGCTACCACCGATACCGAGCTAAAGGCCATAGCAGCACCCGCGATCATCGGGCTCAGCAGGAATCCGGTAAACGGAAACAACAAACCAGCAGCTATAGGTATACAGATAATATTATAAATAAAGGCCCAGAACAGGTTTTGGCGTATCGTCCGGACAGTTGCTCTTGATAATTTAATAGCTGCAGCCACTTGTGGTAACTCAGAGCGCATCAGGGTAATACCGGCAACATCCATAGCTATATCGGTGCCCTGCCCCATGGCTATACTTATATCCGCAGTGGCCAGTGCCTGCGCATCGTTTATACCATCGCCTACCATGGCTACGTGCATGCCTTTACCTTGCAGCTCTTTCACAAAGTCAGCTTTATCCTGTGGCAGCAATTCGGCTTTATAGTTTTTGATGCCTACCTGCCTTGCCACAGCGGCGGCTGTCTGGCTGTTATCACCGGTCAGCATGTATACTTCCAGGCCGGCCTCCTGCATGGCTTTTATACCTTGCAACGCGCTTTCCTTTATCGGGTCCGATACAGCGAACACACCAAGCGCCTGCGATTCATCTGCAAAGAATACGGCTGTCTTCGCGTCATTCTGTAACTGCTTTGTATGCTCCGCTAAAACATCAGGTATAGCTATGTTGTGCTGCTGCAGAAGTTTATAGTTACCTGCGTAATAGCGCTTCCCATTAAAATCAGCTTCTATACCTAAGCCCGTCAGGCTACTGAAATAGTCGGGTTGCTGCAACTGTGCGCCAGCATCTTTATAATAAGTATAAATGGCCTGTGCGATCGGGTGCTCCGACTGTGCTTCCATCGAAAAGAAATAGGCTTCCAGCTGACTTGTGTCCTGCACATTTTCTGCCCATTCAATATCAGTTACTGTTGGTTTTCCCTGGGTTATAGTTCCGGTCTTGTCCAGTATCACAGCATTTACCTCGTGGGCGCGTTCCAGGCTTTCTGCATCTTTTATCAGGATGCCATTTTCAGCACCACGGCCTACACCTACCATAATAGCAGTTGGGGTAGCCAAGCCAAGTGCGCACGGGCAGGCAATTACCAGCACAGATATCATCGACAGGAAACCTTCGGTTAAGTACGCCTGGCCTCCCAGTACGATCCAGGAAAGTAAGGTAAGTGCGGCTATACCTAACACAACCGGTACGAAAATGCCCGCTATCTTATCGACCAGCTTTTGAACCGGGGCTTTACTGCCCTGGGCTTCCTGCACCATTTTAATGATGTGGGCCAGCATAGTTTCGCCACCGGTCTTTTGTGCGATCAGTTGCACACTGCCTTTCTGGTTTATAGTGCCTGCAAATATGGTATCGCCGGGTTGTTTCTGTACCGGCAATGGTTCGCCGCTCAGCATACTTTCGTCCAGGTAAGTAGTACCCGATACTACTTCGCCATCTACGGGTACGCGGTCGCCGGGCAGCAATATCACCCTGTCTCCTACCCGCACTTCTTCTATCTTTATTTCCTGCTCCACGCCATCGCGAAGTATACGCACCGTTTTAGGCTGAAGACCCATCAGCTTTTTGATCGCTTCGGAACTTCGGTTCTTTGCTCCTTCTTCGAGGTACTTACCTAAAAGTATAAAAGCTATGATAACTGCAACTGCCTCGAAGTATACATGCGGCATCAGGCCACGGCTGAGAAAAAATTGGGGATATACGGTATTGAATACACTAAAAACAAAGGCTATACCTGTACTTAGCGCTACCAACGTATCCATGTTGGCACGGCCGTATTTTGCCTGCGCCCATGCTCCGGTAAAAAAGCGTTGTCCGGCCCATAAAAGTATAGGGGTGGTAAGTATAAGCATGGCCCAGTTGCCCCAGGTAAATGTATCGTGAAAGAACATACCAAGTATAAATACCGGCAGAGCCAATACTCCGGCAACTATAGTTTTGGTACGAAGGGCTTTTATGGCTTTTACTACCCGTCCTTCCAGTTCTTCCTGCGTCTGTGTTTCAATCAGCATATCAAAGCCGATCTCCTGCACAGTTTCGCGCAACTGGCCCGGGTTTACAAGCTCAGGTTGGTAAACCACCTGCACGCTTTTGCCTGCAAAGTTAACATTGGCATCAGCCACACCTTCGCGGTTGCGCAACATGCTTTCTATACTTGATGCACAGGAAGCACAGGTCATGCCCTCTACCGGGAAAGTGGCTTTTTTATAATCAGTGTCAGTTAGTGTTTCCATGTTGATTCAGTTTACATAACAATACAAAGGTACAACCACTATAAGCAGTAACCGTTACAGATTTATTTATAAGAATTATAGATTTATGAAGCAAAGGGCAGGAAATTGATCTAACCTTATTACATTCCGGTTTAATCAGGCAACTATAGCCTATACTTATCTGTAAACTTTACCACCCTATAATCCTCCGACACGACTACCGGGAGAGGTATTATACAACGGCTGTAACAGCGTATGAACGATAACCGACAACACAAAGGCAAGTTTGCTCCCAGCACAGGCGCTATGCGGTATGTCGCTTTCACGTTTATAGTACTGGCTCTTGCCCTGCTTGTTATCAGTGCTTACTCTTACCTGACAGCCCGCAACGTTCAGGAAAACTATAACACCATGGTCATCGACTCGCTGACCAAACTTGAGCTCATTAACAGCCTGCATAACAACGAAGACCTGATCTACGAAAAAATGCTGCAACACCTGGAGTCCGATAACATGGACTCTATGGCGCTGCTGGAGAAAGAGATCGCCCATGTAGATAAAGCTGTACAAACTGATCTTGAAAAACTGAATGAGCTGTTAGTTATGCCTGGCAGACAGCAAATGCTTAGAAACTATACCCAGAGCCGACAGGACTACTCAACGCGTTTGATCGAATTGTTAAACCTGAGCCTTGAGCACAGCAGCAGGGGTTTTATTGATACACAAGAATTACAGTTGCTTTCCCCGGGCTACCGCGAACATCAGCACTACTTAAACAGGCTAAGCGATAGCATTAGCATAACTACCAGGCATGTAGGCACACAAACCCTGCAGGAAATTGACGTAACAGTGCGTAACTATAACCTGCTATTGCTGGCCTCTTTAATAATAACAGCCATCGCTGCTTTCCTTATCCGGGGAATACAAAAACAGTTACGCCACCACCACCAGATACTTGATACTGAAATTCGGGAGGGTGAACAATTACGGGCTGCGTTCAGCCAGAGCCAGGTCATTTACAGGTCGTTGTTTCAGAACATTGCCCTGCCTATGTGGATATTTGATCTGGATACGCTCAAAATTCTTGAAGTTAACCAGGCTGCTTTGGAAGAGTATGGTTATACAAAAGAGGAATTCCTTAAAATTAACATACTGGCACTACAGCCGGAAGAACAGAAAGAAAGGCTGATCAGCCTGATCCCTAAACTGAACGAGTCCTACTCCTTTAAAGACAGGTGGCAACATGTGCGCAAAGACGGAAGTACGTTTTATGTCGATATTAAATCTCATAGTCTACCGGTGCAGGGTGAAGTAAGATCCCGCATTGTAGTAGCTATAAACATAGACGACCGCATTAAAGCCCTGCAGGACCTGGAACGTCGGGAAAAACAATTTAACGAGATCAGCTCGAGTATACCTGGTGCGGTATACCAGTTTCAGATGGAGCCGGATGATAGCTTCCATTTTCCTTTTGTGAGTGGTGGCGTATTTAACCTGTATGGCGTATCACCGGAGCAGATCCACGAAAACCCTCAGCTGCTATTTGATTCTGTGCACCCAGGCGACCAGGATATACTATGGGATAGCATAAAAGAATCGGTTGAAAAATTAACACCATGGGTTCTTGAGTTCAGGATATGGAGCCCGCTGCACAATAAATGGGTATGGATAAGAGCCCATAGTTTACCAACAAAGCGCGAAGATGGCAGCATACTGTATAACGGCACCATGATCGACATCACAAGCCAGAAAGAAGCCCAACAGCGTTTGATTCAGAGTGAAGCTAACCTGGCAGCTCTCCTGAACAGTTCGCCACAAGCCATTTACCTGCTCGATAAAGACCTTACTATACTTTCGTTTAACAAAGTAGCCGCAGACGAAGTTAGAAAATTACAGCTGCAGGAACTGAAGCCTGGGGACAATATGCTGGACTTCACGGAAGCGGATCAGCGGCTATCGCTGGTACAGGACCATGAGCTCGCTTTGCAGGGCAGGACCGTTGTTTATGAAACAGGCAGTGGCGAATTGTGGTTTGAGGTAGCTTACAGGCCGGTATTTAGTAAAGAGAAAATTGCGATCGCTGTTGCCTTAAGTATAAATAACATAACCGAGCAGCGCAATATCTTAACAGCTATAAAAAACAGTGAAGCCCGCCTGATAAGGTCCCAGGAGCTATCAAAATCAGGAAGCTGGGAGCACGATCTGGAGCGGGACCTATTTACAATTTCCGATAATTTATACACTATTTATGAAGTTTCGCCGGAGACCTTTACTCCTACCTTCAATAGCCTGTTAGCGTTTTTCCATCCGGATGATGTGGACCGCGCACTGCAGGAATATAACCGGGTAATAACCGATAAGGAAATCGTGCACCTCGAGCACCGGGTTATACTTAACAGCCGCAACGAAAAGTACCTGTACCACATCATGGAGCCGGTTACTGACATGGAGGGCAATATCACGAAGATACTGGGTACAACGCAGGATCTGACCGAACAGAAAAAGCACGAGCAGGAAATTATAGAGACAAAGAACAAGTTTCAGTCTACTATCGAGAACATCCCGGAAGTTATACTTTCAGCGGACCCAGACCTTAACATCTATTACATCAGCCCGCAATGTTTCGAACTGTCGGGCTATACCGAAGAAGAGTTTACAGCCGAGAACCTGTGGCCTAAGATCGTATACCCGGACGACCTGGAACTGCTGCTAACTAAAATAAAGAATGATGTACTACTAAAACGTGATAAAATAAAGCTTGAATTCCGCATTATAACCAAAACGGGAGAAGTACGCTGGATGATGCTGCGCATGTCGCCGATGCAAGACAACTATGGCCAGGTTGTAAGGCTGGATAGCTCTGTAGCAGATATTTCGGAGACAAAACAGGCTGAGGTGCGGCGGGCCCAGCTTACTGAGCAGTTACAGATACAAAACAAGAACCTGCAGCAGTTTGCTTACATCGTGTCGCATAACCTGCGGGCGCCAATTGCAAACATATTGGGCCTGAGCTCTATTTACGACAAGACTAACCCCGATGCCCCTATAAATATGCGTGTAATAGAAAACATGCACAAATCGGCACAACTACTGGACAATACTATCCGGGACCTGAATGAGCTGTTATCACTTAGAAGTACCCGCAAAGAAGCCGAAGAGACAGTATACTTTGAAGAGATTTACCAGGATATAATAAGCGGACTGTCTGATGAACTGGAAGAGGCTGACGCAGAAATAACACATGACTTTGAAGAAGTTCCGGCTATAGTTACAACAAAAAGCTACCTGAAAAGCATTATACATAACCTGGTCTCGAATGCGGTAAAATACCGCGACAGGGCCAAAAAATTGAATGTTATGTTACGAAGTTATGTTGTTGATGAGTATATTTGCTTGCAAGTCAGTGATAATGGGCTGGGTATTGACCTTGATAAAGAAAAAGGCAAGGTTTTTGGGCTATACAAACGCTTCCATCCGAACATTGCCGGCAAGGGAATAGGCTTGCATTTAGTTAAAACTCAGGCTGAGCTGCTTGGTGGAAAAGTCACTGTAGACAGTAGTGTGGGAGTAGGCACCACGTTCCGTGTTTATTTCTTAAAGAATAGTGTAGTAGATGAGCTTGATAAAGAAAGTTATTTTGATTGATGATGACCAGGTAAACAACTTTGTTTGCGAGAGCATCATCAAGAATGAAGATTTCGCAGAAGAAGTAAAGAGTTTTGAGTGGGCTGAAAATGCACTTGATTACCTTAAAACTGTTGCTGAAGATAAACCTGAAGCATTTCCGGACCTCATCTTCCTGGATATAAACATGCCGGGCATGGATGGCTGGAGCTTTGTAGAAGAGTACCGCTCGCTGCCCGAGTCTGTTACTAAAGATTGCAGCCTGTTCATGCTTTCTTCGGCCGTGGACCGCAAAGACATTATTTGCGCCAAAAGCCTGATTGAAGTAAAAGACTTTTTCTCGAAGCCACTATCGCCTGAAATACTCAGTTTTATAAAAGAAGAATTTTTGTGTGCCTGATTCAGGTATACCTATAAAATAAGAAGAGCCACAGTATATATACTGCGGCTCTTCTTATTTTATAGAAGCTGGTCTAGTGGCCTGCGTTTGGGGTCGCTTCTTTTATACTCGGAGGGTGTAAGGCTAGTAACTTGTTTAAACTGCCCAGATAGGTGCGCTACACTACTATAGCCCAGCCGATCAGCTATCTGGCTAAGGCTTAGTTCGTTATAAAGCAGCAGCTCTTTTGCCATTTCAATTTTCTGTAACACCAGGTAACGCGCTATAGTTATACCTTCGGTAGCCGAAAAAATGCTGCTTAATGTGTGGTAGTCTTTCCCCAGTTTATCTGACAGGTAATCCGATACATTTATATTCAGTTCCTCTACTTTTCCGGAGCGGATCAGGTCTATCACTGCGATCTTTATTTTCTCGGTTATCTCTCCTTTAGGGTCTTTCAACAGTTCAAAACCATTTGCCTCAAGTATAGTGGCTACCTGCTGGAGTTGCTGTGGCGTAGGCTCCTGTGCAAGCGATACCTCGCCGAGCGTTACGTTTGTAACAGGCAGGTTTAGCTTTTCTATTTCTTCGGTAACTACTTTTATGCACCTGTCGCAAACCATGTTGCGCACTTGCAAAGTATAAGGTGTTTCGTTGGACTGGGCCATGGGTTGAAAATAGATTCAGGCAAACTTATAAAATTTAGCCTATAGTTGGCGCTTAAAACAAATAAGGGAACCGTAAATGGCTCCCCTATTTCTAAAGTTCAGTTCAAAATTTATCGACGGCCATGGTCGCTGTCATCCGGGCGGGTCTTGTTTTCGCCGAGTGGCTGCTCTTTGCTACGAATACCATTTACATCATCGTCCATAGCGGTGTCGCTGCCTTCAAACTCGTAACCCGGGCCCTGCGCGTGGCCTTTTATGTTTGTTTTATCATGAGCGCCATACCCAGTTACTTCGTTTCCGGCTATGTTCAGGTTTTCCAGTTTATCTTTCTCTCCTGAACGCTCTAATTGTCCTCCCGGCCCTACATTGCGCTTTGCAGACGGGTCCGGTTGGTTGCCCATCGAAACACGCTTATTAAAATCGCTGTTCACGTTTTTCGGGCTATCGGGCGTATTCTGTATATCTTCTTCTTCAATTGCCATAATTTCAGTCTAATTGTTATGGTTTAGTATACGCTTTGCATGCTGGTGTGTTTTAAATTACCAACTTGTACTTAACATAACAATTCAACTGAGCAACGATTTATAGTTATCCTGTTATTAAGCCAACTGTTGGCTTTAAGCTGTTATCTTTGCAACCAGGCTATAATGGCACCTTTAGCGAGGTGTTTGCGTTAAGCCGATACAAAAGGACTTATACATGAAATTATCGAAAATATACGATCCACGCGAGATGAACTCTTACCAGTTTGTGGCTTCTACTGGCCTGGTAATGACTTTACTCGCCAACCTTATACTTGCCCTGATCGGGAAATCAGTTGCTAATTTCTGGGCGCTGTACGTGTGCTGGATCGTATTTTTTGTATTAGGCACTGTGGTAAATTATACCAGTAAACCCAACGACCACGATCATCACCACCATCATTAAAATACCTGCTTTCCGGTCTCCTGCTTTTTTGTGGCTATTCAAAAAAAGCTTTAGCAGTTTATATATTGTACTCCCTTACTATTATATTTACTGATTCTATTATAAACCCTGCAGCAGTTTATACGCTGTTGAGGGTTTAACTAAACTTTTAGCCCATGAAAAAAAATTTAATGTTTGCCCTGATCTGTCTGATCCTTGGCAGCTGCGGCCCTGAGATCTACCAGTCTCCTTCTTTCAGCCAGATAAAAGACTCGCACAAAGTGGTAGCTATACTTCCGTTCGAAGTAACTATCGAATCAAGAAAACTTCCGAAAGGCGTTACCGCCGAAATGGTGCAGGACCAGCAGCGCGACTACGGCTATGGTATGCAGGGCGATGTTTATGGTTACCTGTTAAAGCAAATGAGCAAAGACAAGTATACAGTAAACTTCCAGGATATAAGCAAGACCAATGCTTTGTTACACGATGCCGGCTTTAGCTACGAAGACCTGCGCCTGAAGTCTAAAGACGAGGTCTGTCAACTGCTGGTTGTAGATGCTGTTGTATCGGGCAAAGCTACTTTGTCTAAACCGATGTCGGATGGTGCGGCCATTGCGATTGGAGTGATCAGTACAGCTATGGGTTCTGGTGTGTGGGGTAATACGAATTCAGTAAACACAACTATAACCGTGCACGAAGGCGTTGCAGGCGACCTGATGTGGAAATACGATTACGAAGCATCTGGCAGCATAGGCAGCAGCCGTCAATCGTTAACAAACGCGCTGATGCGTAATTCTTCCAAGAAATTCCCTTACAAGAAGTCATAAAGAGTATAGCTTATACTTGTAAAACAGAAAGAGCAGCCACATACAACGGCTGCTCTTTCTGTTTAAAAACAACAGGCCGCCCATCAGGCGGCCCATTGAAATTCACCAAAACACTAAACAATTATTCGTCTCTAAAAAGTATAACCAACAGAAGCTTTTATTGTTCTGTTATAAGTTTCAAAATTTGCATTTTCGTCGATGGTATTCAGGCCGTAGTCGTAGCCGGCTGTTAAGTTAAGGCCACTGGCAAATTTATACCCAACACCACCTACCAGGCTCATATCAAACTCACGGAAGCCATTCTTCATGTCCCACTCGCGGTTAAGGGCGTTAAAACCAAGTACACTGGCCTGCGCCTGCACTTTGTTTGATAACAGGTAAGCCACCTGCGGACCAGCAAACACATGGAAACCTTCGCCCACATATAATTTTGCCATCACCGGCAGCTCAATGTATTCTGATTTGTTTGTGATCGTCATGTTCGCGTTCAGGAATTCGGCTTCTACCCAAGGTAGTTTACCGGTTAAACGCGTACCTTTTTGTGAGTATTGTAAGCCTGGCTCAATCTCGAAACCCGGCCCTACCGGAATCGTCATGTATAGACCGGCATGCACGCCTTCGCGCATTTTACGGTTCACGTTGCCATCCGATAAGTCGATCAGGTTTTGGGCACTGTTTACAGTTTCGCCCTGCCAGTTTGATAAGTTAGCGCCAACGCGTACCCCAAAACGGATAGGTTGTTGCTGCGCATTAACAGTTGTAGCCGCAAAGCCAAGCACTACGGCTATGAGTAAAAATATCTTTTTCATGATCCCCTTTATTTTAAAATCTGTGTGTATAAATAAGCTGCGCGGCTCTGCAATTGATTAAGTAAAAACCGTGCCAAAACAAATCTCAAAGAATACAGAGGAATACATATTCATTATAAAACCCTAATTATCAATATATTAAAAACACAACGTATGGCATGCTGATTACCACAACTATAAACACCTATAGTTTATAGTTGTGCTGGAGACCTGCGTATGAGAGTTTAAGACTACTATACTTCGGTGACTATAAGAGCCAACCTATAACCTTGCTGAATCAAAAATTAACCACTTAACTATGGCTCGATTTAAAGATCAGCAATTAAACAGTCGGCAATAAATAATACCTTTGCACTCCATCAAAGAAAGCCGAAGTATAGATGAGCGATAAGATACAGGTACAGTTAAGAAGGCTGGCCGTGCACAGGGTTGGGAATAAATCGAAAGAGGAAGGTGTAGTAGCCTCGCAGCAGGAAGTGGACCTAAATGACGAACAACTGAACGACCTGTTGTTACGCTATTTTATAACACCATTTAAGCAGGAAGACTTTTTCCGGTTTACGCACTCCTCCGACCTGGCCCTGAACGAGATGTTTGCTTATGCTACGCTCATTTTTAACGAACCAGCCAAGTTCCATACTTACTCTATACACATACTTAACCATTTGTATGAGCAGTCGGACCACCCGAAGGTAAAGAGCGGCGAACTATACGTAGCTTATTTTAAAGGCTGCATCATGAATGACGAGGAAGTGGACGCTATCGGCATCTTTAAATCGGAGAACAAAGACACGTTCCTGACCTTCCAGGATAGCAGCGACGACCTGAGCATAGATTACCATGCCGGTGTAAACCTGAAAGGCGTTGACAAAGGGTGCATGATCTATAACACCGAAGCGGAAGATGGCTACCGCGTTAAAATGGTTGATGCCAACAGCACCGATGCGCAGTTCTGGAAAGACGATTTTCTGCATGTAGATGAACTGAAGGACACTAACTTCTCGACAAGGACGGTGCTGAACATGTGCAAGGATTTTTCGGAAGAGGTATTTGCGACAACCGACAGTAAAAAAGCACAGGTAGAATTCATCAGCCGCTCCGTTGATTATTTCTCGAAGAACGAGACCTTTGACCTGGAAGATTTTACCAGCAGCGTGATAGAGGAACCTGAAGCTGCCGAGCGGTTTAAGAACTATAGCCACAACTTTGCCGAAGAGCGCAACCTGGAAGACATACAAGGCTTTACAATAAATAAGAGCACCGTACGTACTATGAAGCGCAAGTTCCGCAATTTTATAAAGCTGGATACGCAGATAGAGATAAAATTCAGTGGGTATAACCCGGAACAGAGCGAGCAGTATATGGAGCGCGGCTACGACGAAGAACGCGGCATGCACTATTACAAAGTATACTTTTACAGCGAGTCGTAAACCATACAGAAACTATAAATTTGCAGCCACTGTTACAAATGGCCGGAACAGGTATGGTTCTCGCAAAGACCTATAGAACAGAATTACCAATTAGAGATATGAAGAAAGCACTTTTAGCTATAGCATTCGTTTTTGCCACCGCTACGGCATTTGCCCAGTCGGGTAAGGCACAATCGGCAGCACCAGGTATAGAACAGCGCGCAGCAGCAATTACCCAGGGCATGGCCCGCCACCTGCGCCTTACACCACAGCAAACCCAGAAAATTGCCGACATTAACCTGAGCAGCATGAAGGCCGCTGAAAAGGCAAAAGTAAAGTATAAAAAAGAGCCAAGGCGTATTGTGGAGGAGATGGACATGATAAGCCAGACCCGTTTAACTCAGATAAAAGAGGTGCTGACACCACTACAGTTCAGCCAGTACCAGCAACGCCGCGAAGAGAAAATGGGCGTACCACGTGAAGCCCAAAGCAACCCGGGAAGCAGCCAGGGAGCTGGATATAACGAGCAGTATAATAACTAAATATATAAAAGGCAGCTTAACAGTTGCCTTTTTTCTTTTCTACAAAATGTAGCTCTGTTACAATATCATAACACCTTTTCCGGCACGGCCAATTTATCTACAGGCACAATTTCCTTTGCATCTTTAGCAGCCCTGGTTTTCTGGTGTGCAGTAATTACAGCTCCCGGCGGACTAAACAATACCTGCCATACTTCCTTTACCGAGCTGCAATGCCTCAGATCCTTAACCATATCTATCCACTCATGAAAAACGAGGTAAAACGGATTGTAGGATTTTATTTGGGAGGTCAATCCATAGACAGGCTTCTCCATTTCAGGTTCGAATGTATTGAACAGCCTGTCCCAGATAATAAAAGTTGAGCCATAGTTACGGTCGATATAGGCTGGGTTGGAGCCATGGTGCACGCGGTGATGCGATGGCGTTACAAAGACATACTCAACAAAGCCCGGTAGCTTACGAATGAGTTCTGTGTGCACAAAAAACTGGTAAAGCACTGCTACCTGGTGGCAGATAAAAAAGGTAAACGGATCAATACCCAGCAGCGGAACAGGTATAAAAAAGATAAACTTCAGTTGGTTTGTCCAGCCAGTGCGGAACGAGACAGAAAAATTCATTTTAAGGGAGGAATGGTGCGTTACGTGTGTCGCCCACCAGAGGCGCTGCTCATGCGAGATACGGTGCGCCCAGTAACGGCAGAAATCTACAGCTATAAAACATACTACAAAGCCCCACCACGACGGCGGTATTGCCCAGGGCACCAGGTTGTAGATCACCATAGCCACAGCAAATATCGCTATCTTAAGAGTAGCACTTAATACGGCATTCACTCCTCCTATTGCTATTGCAGCCAGCGCATCTTTGTTATCGTAATACTGCCTGTTCTTATAATACCCGATCAGCCACTCAGCTACTACCAGCACTACTATTATGGGTGCCATATAATGCATAATGGTCAGGTCATGCAAGCCTTGCAACTCATCCAGCGTGTAAATCTCTTTCTCCATAAGCCTATTCCTTTACCTTTGAAACGCAGTTGCACCCCAAGGGTTAGAGCAGAAGCCTGTTAGTTGGAGAAACTTACTATTGCGATTTCAAAAAATTGGTGGAAGTATGTACCTTTCGGGTAAAGTATAGTTCTATGAGAATCCGTAAAAAAGTAAAAGTAGTATTGCCTCCTTCAGGTTCACGGTTTGATGGCCTTAATGCTTTTGTAAAAGCTGCTGAAAAAGAGAAATGGACGGAACAGGAAATACAATATGTAATTAACGAAGTAGTTGAAGCAAAAGACGACAAAGAAGGCTTCGAGATAATGGGCGATTACATCCAATAAAAGTATAAAACCTGTTCGGGTTAAGCCTGAGTACCTGCCTGGGCCTGTAACTGTAGTTCGGTCTGGTGCTGCTGCAATACGGCAATAATAAACGCAATATGCTCTTTCAGGTCTACGTTAAATAATTCAGCCCCGGCTTTTACTTCCTCGCGATCTACCGACGCTGCAAAGCTTTTCTGTCCCAGCTTCTTTATCACCGATTTGGGCTCCAGACCTTCAAGACGCTGCGGCCTTACCTGTGCACAGGCAACTATAAACCCGGTCAGTTCATCGCAGGCTATCAGGGCTTTGTCCAGGAGGGTGTCGTAACTAACTCCCCAATGCGTATAATGCGCCGAAATAGCATGTGCTACCTCTTCTTCGCCACGTTCGCGGAGCAGGTTAACAATAACATTCGGGTGCTGCTCCGGGTAAGCCTGGTAATCGGCATCGTGCAGTAAACCAGCAATCGCCCACTTATCGGTATCTTCCCCTAATTTCTCAGCATAGGCTTCCATAACCAGTTCTACGGTGCGTGCATGCCGCAACAAACTTTCGCTGGTCGTCATTTGGGTAAGTATCTGGCGGGCTTCTTCTCTGGTCATGGGTTATAGTTTGATGGACTCTAAAATAAGCGTTTTATACTTTACGTCAAACTATAGTTATACTTCAGGAGGAGGTTGTGGCGGCTTGTAGTCTGAACGTTGTTGCAGCACTACCTGCATCTCATTACGCAAGGCTCTGATCTCTTTATGCAGTTCTTTTATCTGGCTGGATCCGGCAACTTCGGCCCTTGAGTCTTTGGCATCACTATCAATAAAAAAGGTAGCCAGGGTTGCTGTAAAATACCCGAACACCGCAAAGCCATACACAGCCAGCAAAAAGCAAAGTACCCGCCCTTCGGCCGTAACCGGGAAATAATCACTGCCGATAGAAGTAAGCAACATAACCGTCCACCAGAGTGCCTCGCCATAGGAGTTGAGCCCATGCTTGTTCTCGAAAGCATACATACCGGCAGCACCGGCCACCACTACAATTAATGTTATAGTCAGCACATAGCCAAAGGCGCGCCGTTGCATTGCCTGGCCCAGGCTGCGCATGCCCCGGTTTATACTTCCAATTACTTTTACCAGTCGCAAACCCCTAACTGCCCTGATACTGCGCATTGCCCGGAAGGCCCTTGTTATCCGGAATACCCGTAGAGCAGGAACTGCCAGCGAAATGGTTGTCAGCACATTCTTTTTAAGGAAGTCGAGCTTATGGGGCGCCAGTATGATCTTTACCAGGAAATCAAGTATAAACAGGATCCAGATAAAGGTATTTATACTTTGCAGAATAGGCGACAAGCCACGAATAAGCTCAATTACAAGCAGTATAAGCCACACAAGGCCAAGCACCACCATCGGGCCTTCCATAAAATGCTGGAGGCGATAGAGTAATCTATAGCGTTCGCGTTCTAACTGTTTATTTTGATCTTTCTGTAACCTGTCGTCTTCCTGTGGCTGCATAGGGTTTGTTAGCCGGGCAAACACGGGTGTGGCATTAGCCCGGTATAGTTTGCGTTAGGTTACGTTTTTGGAGTAGCTTCGTTGGGTGGCCTTATTCAAACTTTGCTAGTTTAACATCGTGCCATAGCCCCATTATATTATCTTTTCGGCCTACAAGTATATCGATCTTATTCTGGAACCGGCTATTCATTACATCATGTACGTAGTATAACCCATCCATTTCTTCCGATATGCCCGAGACCCAGATGGAATCTCCGAAGGCGATGTCGCCGCCCCATCTTTTATGTAAGTTTCTGGAAACTGCTACCCAGCGGTGTTTGCCTGGGTCTTTCGGATTGATTCTGGAACCGTCGGCGGTGATAAAAGGAGAGCTATCAGTCTGGCCAGGTTCGGGATGATAAATTGAAACAGATACTTCTACTGAGGTGAGTGGTATGGGTGATGCCCTTTCGGGTTCTGGAATTGGTAACCATATTTTTTCTTCTTTTATTTCGGTTGAGTTGGAAGGAGTTTCAGCTCTAAGTAGCGAGAACTCCTCTGCGACGGCAAAAAAAACTGAGAATACCGCTGCAAGCATTTTGTACCTAACCATAATCAATTCTTTAAGTGAAACATCGATTTGGTAACAACAACCCGCTTAAACGGCAGCTTCAAAATTAGGTTATACTAATATTGACCAGCATACTAAAAAAGGTACTTTTTGTATTTTATTTTATACTTAGCAAATTCTTAAATTTTATAGATTATATCCCTATTTAAATATATAGCAAAAATAAAATGTATTTTAAATAGCTAAATAACTGTATATCAATACTTATTGAATATTATAGGTTTAATTTTTTGCACTAAATTTGTTGGATTAACAGGACACAAATAGTACTTTAACGATCGCAACAGAGAGGCTATTTCTTATTATTTTTATAGTATTTATCATATATCACATACCCGATAAATATTAGTAAACTTATAGCCGACACCCAGATAAGTCCGTTTTTTAGCCGATCGTTGTTTTCGCCGAGCCATGCCAGTAGTAGAGTAAGTGGCGTGATGCCGGCAAGGGTAGCCAGTATAAATTGCCAGTAGCGCATGGTAGCAAAACCGGCCACAAAGCTTACCGCATCATTGGACAGAAACGGAGAGATACGCGCGATGATAATGGCCCAGATACCATACTCATCCATAAAACCCGATACCTTTCTTTCAGCCTTTGGCCCTATGAGTTTACTTACACCTGCTTCGCCCACACTTTTGCCAATAATATAGCCTATAGTAGAAGCAACCAGTACCGCGGCAATAGCTATAACCGAGCCCCAAAAAGGCCCATAAGCTACAATGGCAACCAGCATTAGCAACACTACATTCACTACCAGCAAAAACATTTGCGCTATCATGGCCAGCACTATAAAAACCGGTCCCCAGAAGCCAAACTGGCTTACCCAATCCGATATTTTCTGCTTATCGCCACTAGATAGCACCTCCCACCCTTCCTGTATGTTCTGTTTAAAATCGGGAAATATAAAATAGGCTGCCACAAGACCCACTATAATAATAAGGGAAATGTAAAGCGGCCACTTGCTTTGTTTTTTTTCTTTATGCTGCGTAGTTGTCTCTTCTGATGTTTTATCTATTGCCATGTGATTGCGTCTTGATTTTACTTACAGACGCAGAATACTGGTGGCGGGTTGGCTGCTGCCCAGCAGGTTTATCGGGAGTTATAGTATAGGTGTAGGGATCCTTAACTTTATCAGGAGGAGTTATACTATAGTTTATAGTATAGTGCAGATAATAAGGCACAAAAGTGTTCGTAGTATGGCGCTCCGTGATGTTGGGCTGTACTTTAACAGAGCTCTCTTTATTATATAACGTAGCTACTGGTTTTTGCCCATAAAGCAAAGCTCCCACCAGGCCAGCTATCAAACCGCCCAAATGTCCTTCCCAGGAAATTCGCTCCTCATTCGGGAACAAGCCATAAAACAGACCGCTATACATAAACAACACAGCAAACGCTACAGCCATGGCGCCCCTATCCCGGGTAATTATCCCCCTGAAAAGCAGGTAACCGGCCATACCATACACCACTCCGCTGGCTCCTATATGGTGTGCCTGCCGCCCGATAAACCAGGTAAGTACGCCGCTAAGCAAATAAACCAGCGCAATTACTTTAGCCCCCTCCCGCCGGTGTATAAAAAGTATGAACCCCGAGAGCAGTACCAGCGGAAACGTGTTGGAGAGTAAGTGTTTTAAGTCGCCGTGCAGCAGTGGCCCCAGGAAGACTCCGACCAACCCATAAAAGCGCCGCGGATAAATACCCAGGAAACCCAGTTCGGCATCGCTGAGATAAGCCAGCAGGTGTATCAGCCAGATAAGCCCTACAAACAGCAGGCCCGGTAAAAAACTATTCCCAAAGCGGCTGCTTTCCTGTTGCGTGCTTTCCAGTAAACCCTGCCGTGTATCGTTCATCTATTTTAGTTTATGCTCTATAAAGCTATACTTTAAAGTATAAAAAGCGGCGATTACTTCTAATTATTATATTAAAAAACAGTATATACTATAACCTAAATCCCGATAAAAAGTAAGTACAGAAGTGTTTTACAAAACTATGCGTTGCTTACGTTATCACCCGGCGGCTAAGCCATACTTTATACTTTTGATGCTGGCAGCTAGCCTTGTGCTGGGCTCCTGCGAGGGCACCGATGCGCGCCGGCATACCCCGCCCGAAGACAATGTGCTTCCTGCTACATTAACCGACTCAAAGAAACCATATAACAGGCCGAGCACCATTATAGAGGCGCTTGAGCACCCTTATTCCCCCTGGGTAGATTCTGTTTTTAACACGCTTACTCCCGAGCAGCGCATCGCCCAGTTAATGGTAATAGAAGCCTTCTCAGATAAAGGCCCCGCTTACGAAGCTGATGTCATGCGACTGATCAAAAAGTATAAAGTTGGCGGCATCATCTTTTTCCAGGGCGGACCAGTGAGGCAGGCGAAGCTTACAAACAGCTACCAGGCTGCTGCCAATGTGCCGCTACTTATTGCCATGGATGCCGAAACCGGTGTAGGTATGCGCCTTGATAGTACGGTGCAATACCCTTTTCAGCAAATGCTGGGCGCCATAGAAGATAATGGCCTGATCTATAAAATGGGCGCTGAAGTTGCAGAAGAGTTTAAGCGACTCGGTATGCACGTAAACTTTGCGCCTGTTGCCGATATAAATAACAATGCAGCTAACCCGATAATAGGCTACCGTGCTTTCGGAGAAGATAAATTTGATGTGACGGCAAAATCGCTGGCTTATATGGTGGGGATGCAGGACAATGGCATCCTGGCAACGGCCAAGCACTTTCCGGGCCACGGCGACACCGATGTGGACTCGCATTACGACCTGCCTGTTATACCTTACAACCGCTACCGCCTCGACTCGCTGGAGCTATATCCTTTCCGGGAGCTGATAAAGTATGGCGTTGGCAGTATTATGGTGGCACACATGCATATCCCTAAACTGGACTCGGCTAAAAACGTGCCCTCTACCCTATCAAAACCTATAGTTACCGGCCTGCTCAAGAAACAACTTGACTTTAAAGGCTTGATATTTACGGATGCGATGGTAATGAAAGGTGTTACGAAATACTTTAAGCCCGGCGAAGCAGAAGTACGCGCCCTGATAGCCGGAAACGATGTATTGGAACGTTTGAACAGCGTACCGAAAGCTATTCAGGCAATTAAGCTGGCTATTATAAGAGGCGACCTTACCCAGGAAGAAATTGACCTGAAGTGCCGTCGTGTATTAGCTGCCAAACAATGGCTGGGCCTGGATAAGTATAAACCAATCGAGCTGGAGAACCTGTACGAAGACCTGAATAACCCTATTTCAGATACAACCAACCGGGTATTAGCAGAAGCTTCGGCTACCTTACTCATCAACCATAAAAAAACTATTCCTTTTAAAGAGAAACGCAGGATTAAAGTAGCGACCGTTTCGGTTGGAGCCCGGGAAACTACTGTTTTCCAGAAAGAGATAGGTGATAATTTAAAAGCCAGACACTTTATAATTTCGCGCAAGGCTGATAAAAAAGAGGTCGCCAAATTAATGAAGCAGCTGCGTGATTTTGATGTAGTGATGCTCTCACTTTATGGTCCCTCCATCCGGCCGAGCATTAACCTGGGCTACTCCGACGAAGCCCGCCTGATGGTGCAACAGATCATTAGAAAGCATAAAACTATAACTGTACTTTTTGATAATGCCTACGCTATAAACCAGTTCCCGGGCATAGAGGAAAGCAGTGCTTTTATACTTGCTTACCAACCGCTTTATTACGCCCAGAAAACCGCTGCCAGAATTATAACCGGAGAGCTCCCGCCTCGTGGCCGATTGCCTGTTACCGTTAACCTGTTCTTTAAGTACAACGATGGTATCCGGAAGGCAAATGTGTTTGCGCAAGGCCAATAGCGCATCACAATACGTACCGTATGCGTAAGTATCGGTGTAAACAAAAAAGCAGATAATGAAAACACCATATAGACCCATGCGCTGGCTCGCAGCCTTGTTGCTGACAGCCGGACTTTTTGCCTGTGAACAGGATCGCACCCGCGAAGGCAATGAAACGGTAACCATTACAGAAGAAAATGATAGGGACACCGCTTTAGTTGCCACCACCGGCGAAACTACCGAAGATAAACTCGAAAGACTGCGTGGCTGGATGAACGAGAAAGCTGATCGGGCTGATACAGCCATCCGGGATAACTGGCCCAAAACCCGCGATGAGATGCGCCGTGTAAACGAAGATATTGAACGCAATTTTGACAGCCTTTCTACTGAATCGAAGGAAGAATACCGCCAGCTGAAAAGCCGCTACGAGCGTTGGGAAACCAGGCAGGAACGCCGCCAGCAGCAACCCCTCGACCAGACCTTAATAAGCCAGTGGCAGGACCAGCTTTTACGCGAGTTTAAAGACCTGCAAACTATAAAAGCAGCTAACGCCCGCGAAGCTTATCTTACTTTTATGGGCACTGTAAGAGCAAAAAACCGCAACTGGTCGCAGGACGACTGGGATTATGTAGATTATGTATACCGCAGCCTGAACGACCGAAGAGGCCAGATTGAAAGCCAGATAAGTACAGCAGATAAATTAAAGATAAGAGCGTTGCAGGCAGAATACCTTACGTTGGAAGGCGCTGCCGATACCCGAAGTATAGTGCGGGATACAAACAATAATTAAAAAATAAAAGGCCGGTTCTACCGGCCTTTTTTAATGTATAGATTAGCTCTGTAACTTCAGCCAGAGTTGTGCAATTATAGTTTTCGCATCAGGGGTTTCAAGTTGCAGCAGTTCCTCTTTTGTAAGCGACACTATTTCGATCTTCTCGTGCTCTTCGGCTTTGCCGCCTCCATTGCCTTGCTGCCTGCTAACTTCTGCAAAGTATAAGGTCACTTTTTCAGTGGTTCCTCCCGGCGACGAAAAGAAAGTATAAAGTAGCTTCAGTTCATCCACATGGTAACCGATCTCTTCTTCTATCTCGCGTTTTATACTTGTTTCAGGGCTCTCCCCTTTATCAATCATGCCGGCTACTACTTCCACCATTTCCGACTCTGATCCTATCCTGAATTGATTTGTCAGAATGTAAAGGTCTTTTTCAGTATCATGCACCAAAGCTGCTACGGCAATTCCACGGTCAAACTGTTCGCGTTTAAGTGTATGGCCATCCTGTTCTACGGTCAGCTCATACATTTTAAAATAGCCGTCGTATACTTTCTGCCTGTTCTTTATTTTCATTTGTAAGGGTGATATTAGGTTTATAGTTCGTTATTGCGCCGTGCAGCCTCCTGGCTTGGCTCCGTTAGCCACGACATCGATAAATTGGTCTCGCTGGCATATCCTTTTGCTCTTCGTTTTCCTATTCCACCTTCGTCAGGGAGAATGCGGTTTATCAACCCGAAAGCAGCCGTAATAAGCGCCGGCGATATACCATGCACAAACTCGCCCAGCAAAGCCGGGAAAGTGGTCGTAACTTCAGCATCCCCGTGCCGCAGGGCATCTAAAACAGAATCGGCAGTGGCTTCGGCGCTGTTAGATGTCAACCGGCTTGAATCCAGGATCTTGAACAAAGCATATTCTTTTTTATGCTGCCCTTTTATAAAAGCATGTCGCGGACTTCCGGTACGCATCAGGCCGGGGTTAGCCGTAGTTACTGTAATATTATACTTATCCAGCTCAGAACGCAAGCCCTCCGACAGACCAACTAATGCAAACTTACTGGCGCTGTAAGGTACCAAATGCGGCACACTTATTTTACCTCCTATAGATGCCACATTAAGTATACGCCCCTGCCGGCGTGCTTTCATGGAAGGCAAAACAGCTAATATAGTATATACAGGACCCCAGAAGTGCGTGTCAATGGCATCTTTAAAGTCTTCTGTCGTCATTTCGGTAACAGGCCCGGCATGTATCACTCCGGCATTGTTTATCAGCACATCGATCGGACCGAACTCATTCAGCACATTCGTTATCATGTCGTTAACCTGCTCCTGAACGGTCACGTCGCATTTTATCACCAGCACATCGGCTCCCTTACCTGCAAGCTCCAGGCGGGCATTCTCAAGTTCGGTCTCATCGCGGGAGCAAAGTACAAGGCGTGCACCTTCTTTGGCTAGTTTGCGGGCCATTACCAGGCCAAACCCTCTCGAGCCGCCGGTTATCAGCACTACCTTTCCGTTAAAATCGAAAGCTGTTACATTACGGTAAATAGCACGAGCTGTAAGTATAGCCCCGGCTCCGGCAGCCAACCACCACAGTTTATTTTTTTCAGATGTTCTCATAGTTTGTTTAAGTATGGCGCAGCATTTTTTAGTTGCGGCAAAGTATATTTACACTACGGTACCCAGAAAGTGTGGTTGAGTTGTGAGCTTATAGTTGCTATTTGGCCTGCTGGGCTTTTCTGCTGAAAATATTGGGGGTTATTTCAGGAGTATACATCAGCCTGATAAAAGCGACGCCATAATGATCCCGGCCGCCGCCCGGAGCCAGTCGTGGGCCAACGTTATCGAGGTATTTGCTGGAACTGATATGGTATAAAAGTTCGGGAGCTATACTTACCTGGTCCGAGAAACGGAAGCGCATGCCGCCGCCACCAAGCACTACCAGGCCAAAAGCCGGGTACTTACGTTCAGGGTCGTATGTCGTCTGCGATTCAGCCAGCTCGCTGGATGTCGGGAAAGAAGTTGCTGTATAGTATATAAAACCAGCACCGGCTTTTACATAAGGCACTACAAAGCGCTTGCGCGAAGAGCGGTAACCACCTGAGCCACTATAGGCATCGAGTAAGTTATACATGGCCGTGGCGCTCACTTCTATCACATCTGTTTTAAAAGATAAGTTACGCGGCATATTCGGGTCCTTTTCAGAAGCACCCAGTTTAAGGTAGTCAAAGTTTAGGCTTGCCGACCAGATCGGGTCGAATTTATAGAGAGCGCCAATTCCCCAGGCTGGTCTGAAATCGTTACAGCCGGGCGTGCCGCAAATACTACTGCGCACTACAGCCGTGCCTGCGCCAGCCACTACAACCAGTCCGCGCTCCGGCAACTTGCTCATACGCATGCGCTTCACGAAATCAGACTGGGCTGCCACATCCGCGTGAATGAGTAAAAGGGTTATTATCAGGGTAAAAACCGTAATTTTCCTGTTCATATAAACACAGGTTGATAAAGGGTATCTGAAAAAAGGATAATATAGGGCAGCTTAAAAAAATGCAAAGCATTAGGCAATAGAAAGTTATACTTTCAGGTGCATTATCAGCTAAATTAATCTACGCTATTAGTTATAAAAAGATAAGCAAAAAAAGATAATTACATCATTATATCAAAATAATGTAATATATCTTATCTGCTTGCAGGCCTTTGATTCAGGCTTTTATCGGCAACTTTCAGAAAATCAATGACAAGGGTAACGGCATCTGCATAAAACGCCTGGTTTATTTGTTCGAAATCGTCGGTTGGGCGATGGTAATGCGGGTGGTCTTCTACCCCAAAGTATAAAAACGGGATGCCACGCTTATGAAACTGATAATGATCGGATTGATTTGTCCAGTCGTCGCGGCCCTGGTCAGGGTGGTCGTGGCCTGTAAGGAGGCGGGCATTTGCCTGTGGTTTTACTTTTTCGACAAGTTCTTTAAGTCCCGGGTAATGATAGACTCCGCTGGTGTATAGTTCACCTCTAGAGTTTATACTTAGCATATCGAGGTTCACGTTGAGCAGTATATCATCTAAAGGCACGGGTGGGTTATCAAGGAAAGCGCCTGCTCCCTGCAAGCCCATTTCCTCAGCGTCAGGTGCTACAAATATTAACGTGTGCTGGGGTGGGTTTTCTTTAAAATAAACGGCTACGGCCAGCATGGCTGCTACCCCGGAGGCATTATCATCGGCACCGTTATATATCTCATCATTTCTAACACCAACGTGGTCGTAGTGGGCGGTTATAACTATACTTTTGCCGGAGTTCCCCGGAATATAACCCACCAGGTTGGTGCCCTGCCCTTCTGAGGTTCTGCGTTTTATTGTGAAGTGCTGCTCGTAGGAGTTATTATAAGGCTGAAGCCCGATTTCGGAAAAGCGTTTAATAAGATAGGTGCGCGCTTTATAGTTGCCTGCAGTTGTACTTGCCCTGCCTTCCAGCGAATCGGCAGCCAATACTTTTACATCATAAAGCAATTGGCCGGAGTGCAGCAAAGGTTTTTGCGAGCATCCGGCCAATAGTAGGGCTATAAGCGCCCCAGGTATAATTTTGTGTAGCATCTGGTCAAGTTAAGCAAGGAGATCCTATAAAACAATACCTCGCTTAGCAGACCAGTTTACCAACGCACCCAGCTCTTCTGGTCGCGGATGGCGCGTTGTGTATTAAACTTTACAAGTGGGTCACTTTCTATCTGCGTAGTGATCCTGTCAGTCTGTGCAATTACATTTCCCATTTTAACCCAACCGTGCAGCATTGTATTTTTAACAGTGGTGCTTGTAGTCAGCTGGTTGCGGTTTACATTAACTTCTGTGTTCATATCCTTTGGCTTAAAGTTGGTTATTGGTGTTCTAACACACTAAAAGCAAGGAATGTGCCACACTACGACACTTTTTCTTAAAAGTTATCAAAAGTTTAAACCCAACCTTAAAATAGTACCTTATTTAGTTACAGTTATGTAACCAGGCATCTCGAAAGCACCCACTGAAGTTTGTATAGTTGGTTTGATCTGCAGTGAAACTGGGGGTTTATTTGTAGCGTTCTGGTTTAAAAGTGAAGCCAGCTGCAGTAATTGATCTATATCTACGCGCCCCTGGTTTTCTGCCAGCTTCACCAGCGAAGAAACTGTTATAGTATTCAGTCCTTCCTTTAACTCAACCGGCTGGTCCACGAGTCCGCTTACTGCCTGCTGTCCGTCAACCAGTAGCTGCCACTTCAGTTGGTTCACCAGCATGGTTCGCTCTTTGCTGCCTTCTGGTAAGGTTATCTGTAATCCCAATGTAGAGGTAGCTGACAGGTCGTTCTTCGACACGGCACTGTACAGCCTGCTTGCATCCGAAAAGGAGAAATCACTTATATCCGATTTATTAAGCAGGCTAACACCATTTACCTGCACCGACTCTACACCGGCCAAGTCGTATTTGGCTTCTTTAAAAGCCTCAACATCGCTTTTAGTGCTACAGCCAAGTATAAAAACAGGCATCAGCAACCATAAAAACTTAAAGTATTGTGTATGTTTTAAGGTCTTGATCATAAGGTAAAGTTACGTAAAAACTATAGACCAGGCTTTCAGGAGCCATCTGAAACTATACTTAGCCCAGGTAACCCACTTTATGCCCCTTCTGGTTTACAAGGCTTCCTTTGGTAGTAACAAAAAGTGGTTGCAGGTATTTGCTCTCGAAATAATAAGGGAACTGGCGGTTATTAGTTTTTGATAGCTTACCTATAACTTTCGGCCCCTGGTTGGTGATGTGCACCAGTTGCAGGCTGTTTGTTAGGTAGAACTCCTCGTTGGGTGCCGATGAAAAATGTACGCGGCTCAGCACATAACGGCTCTCGGCGTTTGCCTGTCGTACCTGTTGTTTGCGCTGCGGTTGCACAGTAACTCCTGTTCTGTCTGGTTGGGGTGCCTGGTTGCTGGCTATTAACTGTTCATCCGCATTTCGCCAGCCTTTACTTATCGAGGCCAATCTATAGTTTCGGCCCGGATGAGTGGCAGAAGTATGCTCTTCCGACAATAAATTAATAGCTGCCTGAGCTTCTGCTAAGCTGGCGCCCATTTTACGCAGCACAAAACCAGAAAACTCATCAGCTTCCAGCTCATCGGCGGGGTTGCTGCCAGCCCGGCTTAGGGTATGGCCATTCAGGTGATGCCCAATTTCGTGGGCAAGTATACTTACGCCGCCCCAGTCGGTGTGTACGGCATTGTTTATGGCAGCCAGGAAATCTTCGTTGTACAAAATATAGCGCTCGCCATTGTAAATAACGGCAGCTGCATTTTCGATGTTAGCGGACCGTAATTCAAACCTTGGCTTCAGGCCGATCACATCAATAATCTCTTTTACAATATCGCGGGCACCAGCTGCAGGTTCGGTTTTGGTTACAGTAGTTGTTGGCGTTATAGTTTCAGCCTGCAAGCCAACAGACGGTACTACCCAGATAGCGAGTAGCAATGCGGCATTCTTTATAGTTCGGAACATCATATAAGATCAGGAATTCAAATTAAAACTTGTAAGTATAAAACTGTAAGCAAGTTTTCTGCCAAAGTGCTTGGCCAGATTGATTTATATGATGTATAAACGAAGGCATAAAAATAGTAGTATAAACTTCTGACCTTCTTGATCTGTAAGTCTTTAAAAAATATTAAACAAAAAAAGGCCCTGCGTTTGCAGGGCCTTTCTATGGTATTCTTATCGAATATTACAGGCTGAAAATGTAAGCTAAAGATACACCGAATACACGGTTTTTAGCAGTTGCTTCATCAGCGTCAGCATCAGAGTCGTTCAGGCTAGTTAAACCGAAACCATAACGTACGTCAAGGTTCAGTTCGCCGGCACCTACTTTGTAAGCAGCACCAACGCCAATGCTCATACCAGCTTCAAATCTTCTGTCTTCATCTTCGAACTCGATGTCCTCAGTTTCTTTCTCACCATCAAATTCATAGATATACTTTCCGCCGGTTAAGTAACCTAAAGTAGGGCCTGCAGTTGCAAATCCTCTGAAAGCCTCAGTACCAAAAGAAACTTTAGCAAGAATTGGAACTTCAAGGTAGTTATACTTAACGCTCATTGAACCATCTTCATCGTTATCACCTACTTTGAATCCTTTTTGAACAAGTAGTAACTCCGGCTGGATAGAGAACATTTCGTTGATGTTGTAGTTAACAACAGCACCAACCTGGAACCCTGTGGTGTTTTTGAATTCCATTGAACCCTCGTCGCTAGAGAATTTAACTTTAGCAAACGTAGCACCTACGCGAGGACCTACAGAAATTCCTTGTGCCATTGAAGTAAACCCTAGGCCTACTACAAATAGAATGGCGAGTAAAAATTTGATTTTCATAAAAAGTTGGTTAAAAATTCTGCGCAAACATAATGAGATATCTTATCATATTCAAAAAATAAAATATATAAGATAAAATATACTTAAAAGTAGGTAATCTACCTTCTGTCGATAAAACAAAAAAGGCTCTGTGATCGCAGAGCCTTTTGATATGATACATGAAAAAATATTACAAGCTAAACAGATAAGCTACAGAAATCCCGAATACGCGGTTCTTAGATTTAGTATCATCTTCTTCTGAAGTCTCATTGATGCTAGACAAACCAAGCGTATAGCGTGCTTCAATATTTAACATACCGGCTCCCAGTTTATAACCCAAGCCAGCACCAAAACTAGCTCCTGTTTCAAACCTGTTTTCTTCCCCGTCATCATCGTTATCGAAGTCAACGTCATACTGTTCACTGTAGCTCTCTTCAAACTCACTAAAATCATCTGAATATCTTTCAGTGGCATTCACTTTCATTTTGCCGTTTAACCAGTATCCAAAAGTTGGTCCTGCAGTTATAAAGCCTTTCAGATTCTCATTGCCAAATGATGCCTTAGCAAGTATCGGAAGTTCTAAGTAAGATAATTTAGCTTCTGCACTACCATCAAACGTATACTCTCCACCTTCAAAGTTCTCGCTAAAAGACATTGTCGCTTTGCTACCCTTCTGTACGTACAGAAGCTCCGGTTGAATTGAAAAATAATCATTCAATCCTACGTTCAAAACACCACCTATCTGTAAGCCAGTAATAGATTCAGTTTCAACTCCTTCTTCATCTTCATCAGTTTTGATTGTAGAAAAAGTCGCCCCTACACGCGGACCTACAGAGATAGTTTGTGCCATTGATGTAAACCCCAGGCCTACTACAAATAGAATGGCAAGTAAAAATTTGATTTTCATAAGAAGTTGGTTAAAAATTTACTATAAACATAAGTAGTTATATGATCATATTCAAAAATTAAAATATAACATAAGAATATACTTAAAAGTAGGTATAGCTTCCTGATGCCGATAAAAAAGAGCACAGCTGTTTCCAACTGTGCTCTGTATTTTCTAAACTATAAGTTTACTACTTAAACATTCCCTTCAGCTTTGCCAGTTTTGCCTGGAAGTCGTCCATTGGCTCTTCTTCTTTTTTACCGGAAGCTTTGTTGGTACGGTCTCTGTTACCACCATCTCTGGCAGGTTTCGGAGCAGCCGGGTCGCCTTTCATGCTAAGCGAGATGCGCTTGCGATTTGCATCTACTTCCAGCACCGTAACCTCTACCTTCTGCCCTACTTTCACCACATCATGCGGGTTGCTCACAAAGCGGTCAGATAAATGGCTCACGTGTACGAGTCCATCCTGGTGCACGCCAATGTCCACGAAAGCTCCGAAAGCCGTAATATTCGTAACTATACCCGGTAACTTCATGCCCTCACGCAGGTCTTTTATCTCGTTCACGCCTTCGGTAAAGCTGAAAGCTTCAAAGGTCTCGCGCGGGTCGCGGCCTGGTTTTGCAAGTTCACTCACTATATCCTGCAGGGTTGGTAAGCCTACGGCTTCGGTCACATAGTTCTTCAGGTTGATCTGTTTGCGGAGTTCGTCTTTCTGCATCAGGTCTTGAACGGTAACACCCAGGTCTTTTGCCATCTGCTCCACGATCGGGTAACTTTCCGGGTGCACTGCAGAGGCATCCAGCGGGTTTTTCGCATCGCGTATTCTTAAGAAACCTGCAGCCTGCTCAAATGCCTTATCACCTAAACGGGCAACTTTCTTCAGTTCGGTTCTGGTTTTAAAAGGTCCATTCTGGTTACGGTACTCAACTATATTCTGCGCCAAAGCAGGTCCTAAACCCGAAACATAAGTTAACAACTGCTTACTGGCTGTGTTCACTTCCACACCTACGGCATTCACGCAGCTCATTACCACATCATCCAGTGTATGCTTTAGCGCAGACTGATCCACATCGTGCTGGTACTGGCCTACCCCAATGCTTTTCGGGTCTATCTTTACAAGCTCCGCCAAAGGGTCCATTAAACGGCGACCGATAGATACAGCGCCACGCACGGTTACATCCTGGTCAGGAAATTCCTCGCGGGCAACATCCGAAGCAGAGTAAATAGACGCACCACTTTCGTTCACCATCACTACCATAACCGAAGCAGGCAACTTCAAAGATTTTACAAAAGCTTCGGTTTCGCGGCTGGCGGTTCCGTTACCTATGGCAATGGCCTCTACCTCAAAGCGGGTAACCATATAACGCACGGTTTGTGCTGCTTCCTGCTCTTTATGCTGACCAGTGTGCGGGTAAATGGTTTCGTTATGCAGCAGTTTGCCTTGTTTATCCAGCACCACAGTTTTTACACCGGTTCTAAAACCAGGGTCCAGGGCCAAAACAGTTTTCTGGCCAAGTGGCGATGATAACAGCAACTGGCGCAGGTTATCGGCAAATACTTTTATTGCTTCTTCGTCGGCACGTTTTTTAGAGCTCAGGCGCACTTCGGTTTCCATGCTCATCTTCAGCAGGCGCTTGTAGCAGTCTTTGGCTGCCAGTTTCACCTGCTCCGATGCTGCATTGTTGCCTTTCACGAACATATTTTCAAGCCTGTCGAGAGCTTCTTCTTCCTCTGGTTGAGCGCTCAGCATCAATACCATTTCAGTTTCGCCACGGCGCATAGCTAAAATTCTATGCGATGGCGCTTTCTCGATCGGCTCTTCCCACTCAAAGTAGTCTTTAAACTTCTGGCCTTCTTCTTCCTTCCCCATCATCACACGGCTCTTGAACACGCCTTTCTTCTCGAAAAGCTGGCGCATGCTGGCACGGGCCTCTGCGTTCTCGTTCATCCACTCGGCCATAATATCGCGGGCACCGGCCAGGGCTTCGACAGTATCTTTTACTTCTTTCTCTTCCGAAATAAAGTTGGCAGCTTCGCCCTCCACATCAAAGTTCTCCTGCTCGAACAGGCGCTGCGCCAGTGGCTCCAGTCCTTTTTCGCGGGCTATAGTTGCTTTGGTGCGGCGTTTTGGTTTGTAAGGCAGGTAAATATCTTCGAGCACAGCCATTGTTTCGGCAGCCATAATCTGCTCTTCCAGCTCAGGCGTCAGTTTATCCTGGTCTTTAATAGATTTCAGGATGCTATCGCGGCGCTTGTCCAGTTCCCGCAGTTGCTCCAGGCGATCCCGGATAGCAGCGATCTGCACTTCGTCCAGGGAGCCGGTCGCTTCTTTTCGGTAACGCGATATAAAAGGCACCGTCGCCCCCTCATCCAATAAGGTAGCCGTTGCTTCGATCTGCTTTATAGTTATGTTGAGCTCCGAAGCAATTTTAAGTAAGTGGTTAATGTTAAAATCCATAAAAAGATAAAGGACTGATCAGCTCAGTTATAGTTAATTTAGATGAATAGTATTTGTTGGTTCAGGCGCTCTTCCCGCAGTTTCGTGCCGCACCAGCCATTTAATGGCTTACCTGAAACTATAGAACCGTCAAATTTAAGCCTTATTGCCAAACCTGAAAACATTATTAGCCGAAATAGCCAAAATTGAATCTAAAAGCTGCTTCATACTTGCTTCAGCCATAGTTCGCTACCATAGCTGTATCGTTAAAATGCAAATTCCCTGTTCTGCCCGGTTTTATTTTGTACCTTTGCCCCGCAATTCATCCATCAATTTAACACCCTTTACAAATGGAAACTGCAGATATTGCCTCCCAGATAAGCCATTTCTCCTACGATCATCTTGTTACCCTCGGCATGCCCGAAACATCAGCCAAATACCTGAATATGCTGCTGCTTCTGGGTGTTGTGATGGTGCTGGTTTATGTAACAGCGGTGCTGGCCCGAAAAATAATGCTCAGTGCAACACAGCAGTTCTCAAGCAAAACCTCCACGCAATTCGACGACTTCCTGGTGCAGCACAGAACATTCAGGCACCTGGCTAAAATAATACCGCTTATTATAGTGGTGCAGAGCCTGCCTGTTATATTCTCTGATTTCCCAAGTTGGATAAAACCCCTCCGCACCCTCACCGACATTTACACGGTCATACTGACCATTACCATTGTGCGGGCCCTGATGCGGTCGTTAAAAGACTATCTTAAAACCACCGAACTGTTTAAGGATAAGCCTGTAGATAGCTTTGTACAGGTAATTACCATCTTTTTATACTTTATAGGTGGCCTGCTGATCTTCTCGCTGCTGACCGGCAAAGAAGTATGGGCATTTATAACTGCCATGGGTGCTGCTTCGGCTATACTTCTGCTTGTTTTTAAAGATACTATACTTGGTTTTGTGGCCAGCATACAGGTTTCGAGCAACGATATGGTACGCATCGGCGACTGGATAACTATGGAAAAATATGGCGCAGACGGCGATGTGATCGAGATAAACCTGACGACGGTAAAAGTGCAGAACTGGGACAAGACCATTACCACTATCCCAACTTATTACCTTATTTCCGATTCCTTCAAGAACTGGCGTGGCATGCAGCGCACAGGCGGGCGACGTATCAAACGTTCTATTCACCTCAAGATCTCAAGTATAAAATACGTTTCTCCCGAAGATATTAAGCGTTTCAGCAAGATACATTTACTGAAAGATTACCTGCGCCAGCGCCAGCAGCAGATCGAAAACTATAACATTGAGCATGATATTGACAAAAGCCTGCTTATAAATGGCCGGAATATGACCAATGCGGGTATTTTCAGAGCGTATGCCAGTGCATATATTGAGCATAACGAGCATGTGCACAAAGACCTGACGATGATGGTGCGCCAACTGGAGCCGACAACAACCGGTATGCCGATTGAACTATACGTTTTTGCCAACGATGTGCGCTGGGCCAACTATGAACAGATCATGGCGGATATTTTCGACCACTTGCTGGCAGCAGTCCGCTATTTTGACCTGGAAGTTTTTGAGCACCCGGCTGCCGACGACATGCGTAAAATGTTTGCACAGCCTGCTACCGATAAGAACAGCCTGTACGCCGCCGTAGAATCCATGAAAAACTAAGGTCAGGTTTTGCTATCTTGGCGCTGATGAAACGAATGAATCAGAAGCCTGCTTTCCGCAGGTTGTTTATACTTTTGCTGGTGCCCGGGCTTATACTTTTGGTACTGGCCTGCGCCATCCGTAAAAACGATTACACACCTTACACCGAATCTGCCTACTATAAAAAAACTATAAAATCACTGGAGGAGCACAAACCGCTTATTTCGGAAGGTGATACGCTGCAGGTGGGTTGGGCCAAACTAAGTATAACCCCGCCTCCACCTTTTCCGCTGGCTGGTTACGGCAAACGCCTGGGTAAAGAGTATACCGAAATACACGATTCGGTGTATGTGCGCACCTTCGCTTTTGATAACGGGAAACAGCAAGCCTATTTTATTGCCCTGGATATGCTGATAACCCCCATGACGCTTACCACAGCGCTGAATGAGGCAAGTATAAAAGCAGGGCTGCAACCGGAGCAACTATACTTATCGGCCACGCACACACATAACAGTTTTGGTGGCTGGGGCGAAAAACTGATGGGATGGGTAATGGCAGGCAGTTACAGTAAGCAGCAGTTAGCCAGAACCACCGACCAGATCATGAGAAGTATAGAACTGGCCAGAGCCAATGCAGAAAAAGCTAGAGTTGGCTACGGAAAAGCCTTTGCTGGACACCTGGTAGGTAACCGCTTGAATGGTGAAGAAAGCGTGCGCGACTCTACAGTGCGTTTCATTAAGTTTGAGCAGGAAGATGGCGATGTGGCTGTTCTGGCAGCTTTTTCGGCGCATGCTACGGTGCTGCCTTCTAAACAACCCGTTTTATCGCGCGATTACCCGGGCGCTTTTGTAGATGCCCTGGAGAAACAGGTTGACTTTGCCGCTTTTACAGCCGGAGCTGTTGCCAGCCACAAGCCTATTTACCACCACCAGGATACGTTTGAGAGCGTCGACTCGCTGGGTACGCAGCTTGCCCGAACTATACTTCCGGAACTTTCAACTATAAAAATGGGCTATACTTCAACACTGGGTTACAGCCGCGTACCCCTTGCCCTGTCGGACCCTGAATTCCGGATAAGTGATAATTACCACCTGGCCCCCTGGTTGTTCCATGGTTTGTTCGGGAAGTACCCGGCATTTGTTAGCTCGCTGCAACTCGGCGATATGATCTTACTTGGTGCTCCAGCCGATTACTCCGGTGAATTTGTGAAAGGATTAGAACAGCACGCTAATAGTCAGAACCAAAAGTTACTGGTTACCGGATTTAACGGTGGTTATATGGGCTACCTCACTCCCTCGCGGCATTATATGCTGGACGAATATGAAGTGCGCGACATGAACTTTTATGGCAAATGGGGCGGCGACTACATTACAGCTGTCTTTCGTTCTTTGCTTGATCAGCATCAGCAAAACACAACAGCTAAGTAAGTTCCTGGTAAACAGTGCAACAACTATTTTTATGATGATATTGAATAATGCAATGAATCTTATTGCATAATACTCACATTGCTAACATCTTCTTTAAAATATCCAAAACCAGCCTACCAATTATCAGTTTAAGCTAATAAGAGCAGTGCAACAGCTATCTGCTTTATTTTTAAACGAACTGATACAAAATGGAATTACTAATGCCGTATGTTACATCGGCTGTAATACTGGTTACCTTCCTGCTATACATTGGCCTTTTGGGCTTTATACTTACATGGGTGTATCACGATGCAGAATTACGCGGTATTAATGGCTGGTTTGTAACGTTGCTTACTTTTATGTCGGGTACTATAGCCGGCACTTTTTTATGGCTGCTTTTCAGGCCAAGAGTTAAGCCACAAACGATACCTATAGAAGCATAAGAACAGTAAAAATATAACTGCCGGTTTGCGATGCTGGCAGCAGGAAAAGTTAATTGTTGGGTAGTGTTGTAATCTTTTTCTGCTGTAGCTTGTAAAGCCGGCAGTTTTTTGTGCCCTTCACTTTTTTCAGCATTATCCTATACTTTCATTTTGCAGCACGCTACTCTGTGTTTAAACATTATGTAAGGATTTAATTTATAGATTGCACTAAAATATTTCGTTTATAGCTGATTATAGCTTATTTTGCAGTTCTTATTATAAACGATCACCCATGAAAAGAACTGTAGTAACTGCTTTCTCATTGCTTTTTGGCAGCTTGTTTTTATACTCCTGCGAAAAATGCAGCGACCCTACCATTACCCAACCTACCGATGCTGATGTAGAGTGGCTTTCCTATCATCCGGAGGATCCTTCTCCGCTTTTCGAGAACGAAAAAGACTCTTTAGTTCAGTCATTCATTTTTGAAGGTATAAACGTACAGAACGTACCTGCCGAAGGTAAATCGCTGGCCGATGACTGCCTGGATAAGCTGGACACACAGGTTTTTGCCAAACTTACCGATACCACCAATACCTATCCCGCCCTTTATACTTACTTTTTAAAGCGCCCTGATAAAACGTTGGTTCGCCTGGCAGTAGATCGTCGTGGTGACTGGCCGATTGATAAGGAAAATCCGACTTACGCCAACCTGGAAGTAAATGGGTTCCAGTACCAGGATGTATTTGAAGTTACCCCGGATAGCGTGAACCGCAACAGCGTGCGCAAGATCTTGTTCAACAAAAAATATGGTTTCCTGCTTGTAGATTATTACAATGGTAAGCAGCTAAGACTTTACAGATAAGTTGCTTTATATATAATGAAAAAGGCCTGTAGTGTACAGGCCTTTTTTTGTTTACATCATGTGTCTTATACTTCGGTTTTTAAGCTTTCAAGTACCTCCAGGGCATTTTTTACGTGCTCTACCGGTTTGGTAAGTGAGTTAAAAATATAGCGCACAGTACCGTTCTTATCAATTACATAAGTAGCCCTGCCAGGTATTACACCAAACTTACGCGGCACGCCATACATTTCCCGAACCTGGTTTCCTTTGTCGCTGAGCAACACAAAAGGCAGCTTATAGTTGCGCTCAAATTTGTCGTGGGTGTTCGCGCTATCCGAGCTTATACCTACCACCTCTGCATCGTGCTCCTTAAAAACCTCATACTGATCCCGGAACTCGCAGGCCTGCTTTGTACAACCGGGCGTATTATCCTTCGGGTAAAAGTATAGCACCACGTTATTTTTCTGCAACTGCTCATTTAACCTGAACAACCTGCCATCCGGCTTCGTCAACTCAAAATCTGGCGCTTTATCTCCTACTTTCAGTTTTTCGCTCATTTTTTATTTCCATTTAACTAGTTCTGGCCCTGTATGGATAACCTTGAATACGAGTGCCAACTCCCATAACACATTTACAAAGTTAGAAGTGCATTTAGTATCAAAAGATTTTATTACCCAACTTTACACCTCATCAGCACACATGGCAAGTATAACTGTTATCATTCCGGCTTACAACGAAGAGCGCTCTATTGCAAAAGTAGTAGCAGCCATTCCTGCCAACCTGATAAGCGAGGTGATCGTGGTAAATAATAACTCTACAGACCATACAGCTGCTGTCGCGCAGGCTGCCGGCGCTACCGTATTGCACGAACCAAAGCCGGGTTACGGCCACGCCTGCCTGAAAGGTATAGCTTATGCGGCCTCAAAACCAACGCATGAAAGAGCCGATATCATTGTATTTCTGGATGGCGATTTTTCGGATTATCCCGGAGAGATGCCTGTAGTTCTGGAGCCTATACTTGCCGGAGAAGCTGATATGGTGATCGGTTCGCGGGTACTCGGCAACAGGGAGCGTGGTGCTTTACTGCCGCAGCAACTATTTGGGAACTGGCTGGCTACAAAACTGCTTCGCTGGCTTTATGGTGTAACCTATACCGACCTCGGCCCCTTCAGGGCTATAAAACTGGACACCCTGCTTGCCCTTGATATGCAGGACAAAACCTATGGCTGGACCGTAGAAATGCAGGCAAAAGCAGCTAAAAAAAGTATGAGATCAGTTGAGGTGCCGGTGTCGTATCGTAAGCGTATTGGTGTTTCTAAAGTATCCGGAACGGTAAAAGGCAGTGTTATGGCCGGCTATAAAATTATTTTAACGATATTTAAATACAGGTAGCCCGGGATAAACCATGACGCTGGTAGCAATTATAATTGTCGTAATTTATAGTATCTGCCTGGCATTTATATTCTGCTATAGTTTGGCACAGCTACACCTTACTTGGCTTTACCTGCGTCGCCAAACCAAACATACCCCCAACCAAATTCCCGAAATCTGGCCTGCTGTTACGGTACAATTGCCGCTTTACAACGAACGTTATGTGGTAAGCCGGTTAATAGAAGCTGTCGCCGCATTCGATTATCCCAAAAACAAACTACAGATACAGATCCTCGACGACTCCACGGACGACACCACCGCTATAGTTGCCGACAAATTGCTAAGCCTGGCCGAACAGGGCTTTAATGTAGCGCATGTAAGACGCCCGAACCGCGAAGGCTACAAGGCCGGGGCTCTGCAACACGGCCTGGAAACTGCCAATGGCGAATTCATCGCTATTTTTGATGCTGATTTTATACCTAAACCTGATTTTCTGCAGAAGACGATACCCGACTTTATACATGACCGAATTGGTGTGGTACAGACGCGTTGGGGCCATTTAAACAGAAATTACTCTTTGCTTACATGCTTACAGGCTTTTGGTCTTGATGCACATTTTACCGTAGAGCAGCAAGGCCGGAGCGCAGGTAACTTCTTCATCAATTTTAACGGCACGGGTGGTGTGTGGCGCAAAACCTGTATAACCGATGCCGGCGGCTGGCAACCCGATACCCTTACCGAGGACCTGGACCTGAGTTACCGGGCTCAGCTTAAAGGCTGGCAGTTTATATACCAGCAGCAAACCGAAGCACCCGCCGAACTACCTGTAACTATGGCCGCCCTGAAATCCCAACAATTCCGCTGGACCAAAGGCGCTGCCGAAACTGCCAGGAAACACCTGGGCCGGGTTATAAGATCAAGCAAACCATTTAATGCTAAACTGCATGCTATTTTCCATTTACTAAACAGCAGTGTTTTTGTATGTGTGCTATTAATGGCCCTGCTATCTGTACCGGTGTTGTTCATCCAGAAAAACTACCCGCAGCTTAACTGGATTTTTAGATTGGGCAGCATATTTATACTTAGTATAGTAGCGCTGGTGCTGTTTTACTGGGCCTCGGTAAAGCGAAGAAACATGTCGGTTTTAAGTTTTTTGCGCGAGTTTATACTTTTCCTTGTCATGACGATGGGTATGGCTTTACATAACAGCGTGGCGGTGCTGGAAGGCTGGTTTGGCCGTAAAACTCCTTTTATCCGGACACCGAAGTATAACATTTTGCAGGCCAATGACAGCTGGCAGAAAAAGGGCTATAAACTACCTGCCTTAAGTATAATTACCTGGCTCGAGGGCTTGCTTACTGGATACTTTTGCTGGGCTGTATGGCTCGGACTGAAGCACGAACTATACGGTTTGCTGCCTTTCCATGTGATGCTGGCAACAGGGTTCGGATTGGTATTTTTTTATACCTTAGCGCATCATAAAAAAGCATGATCGGAAAACCAGGGACAATAGCAGCGTATGTTTTGCTGGGCATATCGGTACCCGCTTATGCTGTGCTTGCCTATGGTACGCCCCGCGAAAGTTTTACGCAGCTGCTCATCCTGTTTGCTGTGTGCTTTGCAGCTTATGCCTATGTTATTAACCAGAAAATACCGGTCTGGCATGGCATAGCTGCTGCTATCCTTTTCCGCTTGATTTTTATAGTTTCTACTCCCCTGCTTTCCGACGATTATTTCAGGTTTGTGTGGGATGGGCATTTACTGAATGCAGGTATAAATCCGTACCTCTATTTGCCTTCTGAACTGATGCAGGAGGGTATCGAAAGTATAGCCGGCATTACCCAGGAACTGTACGCGCAGCTCAACTCCCCCGATTATTATAGTGTATACCCGCCCGTTTCGCAGGCTATTTTCTGGTTAGCAGTAAAACTATCTCCAGACAGCATGGCTGGCAGTATACTTATAATGCGCTTGTTGGTGATGGTGGCGGAAGTGCTTAATATGCTGCTTTTATGGCGGCTATTGCGCAAAACCGGGCTCCCGGATAACTATACGTTGCTATATGCCTTAAACCCACTTGTTATCCTGGAGCTGACCGGTAACCTGCATTTCGAGGTGTTCATGATCCTGTTTGTGTTGCTTGGCTTGTACCAGCTTTGCTACCAGCGTGCTATCTGGGCAGGTCTTGCTTTTGGGTTGGCTATAGGTATAAAGTTACTGCCTTTGCTTTTTCTGCCTTTTGTGTGGCGTAAACTTGGTCTTGTTAAGTTCCTATACTTTTCAGCCGGGCTGGTTTTTATACTTCTGTTGATAGGCTTACCACTGATCAATATGCAGGTTATCATGCACATTGCTGACAGCCTGGATCTGTACTTCCGCAAATTTGAGTTTAATGCCAGCATTTATTACCTGCTGCGCTGGTTGGGTTTCCAGATTTCGGGCTACAACCAGATTGCGTTGCTTGGGCCTGTACTTTCGCTGGTAACGTTTATAGTTGTGGTATGGCTGGCAGTTAAGAGCAAGCTGGGTTCTGTAAAACGGCTTGCCGGCTACATGGCGGTTGCTTTAACAATTTACCTGCTGCTGGCTACCACGGTGCACCCCTGGTACATCACAACCCTGGTTGCTCTCACAGTTATTAGCCAGTTTCGTTTTGCTATAGTCTGGTCGGGATTGGCTATACTTAGTTACGCAACTTACAGGCAAGCCACCTACACCGAAGATCTTACCCTAATAACACTGGAATATACCATCGTGCTATTGTGGCTTATAGCGGAACTATACTTGTACCGACAACACCGGAAACGGGCCAACTTAGCATAAAATTACTCCTGCCCTATCTCTCTTAAGGGTGCTCTTACAAAATCTATCAGCGGCTTCAGGTTCTTGAACCCATCCAACACCACATCCAGAAAATCGTTGCTCAACACTACCTTATCAGACAGGGGCATTACAGCATTCCAGCTTTTCATGCGGAGGTATTCTATGGCCGGGTTCTCTTTATCGTAGCCTTTAGGAGTAGTCTTTAGTTTATCGCCCCGCAAATCTCCGAACTGCTTTTTAAAGTCCGGAGTCTCAGTTATACTTATTAATTCATCGAGGTTATAGTCTATCTCCTGGCGCACGGCTTTCAGGTATTCGGCTGGTGGCATCCATAATCCGCCCGCTAAAAACGAGTTGTTGTTGCCTGCCAGGTGCAAGTAATAGCCCGGAAGTATAGATTTGCGCCCCCCTTCTGAAATATAAGCGCCAAAATGATCTTTATAAGGGCGTTTATCATTCGAAAAACGGACATCTCTGTAAATCCGGAACACCAGGTCTTTGCCGATCTGGTTTTTAGCGATCGGCTCAAAAGCAGCCATTTCCTGCAGCAGTTCGTCCAGGAAACTGATGTAGTTTTTGCGGGCAGTTTCGTAGCGTTTCTTATTCTCGTTAAACCATTCGCGGTTATTATTCTTCGTCAGGTCGCTCAGGAAAACGAGGGTGTTCTTATCTATAGTTCCGGCCATTTTATACTTTATTTTTTTACCTGGATCATCAGCTACTGATCTTAAAACCAAAAGCATCCATATCAAACCATCATTAATTAAACTGCTAAACAGGAAAATCAGGCTAAAGGTTATTCCTGCAAAGTTATACTTGCAGACCTGAAGTTGCGTAAAGTATAATAGGTTCCTTTCAAACTAATCATGCGTTACTGGTCGATCTCTGTGCTATTATTGTTGCTCTGGGTTAGAGGCATAGCGCAGGTTGTTCAGCCTTTCTGGCTCCATCCGCAACAGCAAACTGAAAGCCTGCAGCAAGCTATTGAACTGTATACCTGCATCGCAGAAAACAACGAGTGGCTGCCCCTGCCTCGCGACCTCCTGCTTAGCCCCGGCGATACAAACCTGGCTGTAAATAAGCTGCAACATAACTTACGCTTAACCCACGATCTACAAGCTGACTATTTACCTCAGGAAGGAATTTATGATTCGCTTTTGGTGCAGGCAACTATAAATTTCCAATCCAGGATGGGGCTAACTCCTGATGGCGTTGTTGGTTCGCAAACGGTGGCAGCTATAAACATACCGCCGGCAAGTCGTGTAAAATTACTACAGGATAACCTCCAACGCTGGAAAGTCCTCTCCGAAAAACTACCTGTGCAAACCTTGCTCATCAATATACCTGCTTTTAAACTTTATGTGCTCGATAGTACCGGCGTGCCCTTACAGATGAAAGTAATTACAGGAACTAAAAAAACGCCTACGTACCAGAATCAAACTGAACTGCTGACCATCGTAGTAAATCCGGTTTGGGGAATTCCGAGATCGATTGCAGTGAACGAGATCGTGCCGCTGCTTCGTAAAAACCCCGGCTACCTGGCCAGCCGAAAAATGCGCTTATACTTAAATGGCAAACAGGTGAACCCCTGGCGGGTAAACTGGCATAAGGTTAATGCGGCTAACTACAACTATCATCTTGTGCAGATGCCGCATCCTAAAAATGAGTTGGGAGAGATCAAATTCCTGTATAAAAGTAAGGCGAACCAGTACATGCATGATACACCAAAGAGGCAATTTTTCAATTACTTCCCGCGTGATTTCAGTCACGGCTGCATCAGGCTCGAGAAACCTTACGAATTAGCGGTTTATATACTGCAACAACAACCCGGCTATACTTCGGATAAAGCAAAAGAAAGACTTGCCGAAAGTACAGGCAACCTGCACCTGGGCTTAAAGTATAAAATGCCGCTGTTTATAGTTTACCAAACCTGCTGGGTAGACGAAAAAGGACTTATCCAGTTCCGGAAAGATGTGTATAGTTACGAGAAAGAGAAAACGTAGCTTATTCTTCTTCTTTCTAGTCGAAATCAATGTCTTCCAGGTGGTCTACATCCGATAGCTCGGGCAATAGTTTATGCGACAGGTGCAGTCGTTCTACATCATGAATAGTTGCCGGTAATACATTGGCAGTACTCCACTGTTTATCCTGGAAAAGCTCGGGGTGCAGGTGGTTCATCCCCAGCAAATAATAGCCGCCATCCAGTGCCGGACCAATTACTACTTCGTGGGTTTGCAGGGCATCGAAAGCCTGTTCTATAATTTCCTGGGTCAGCTGTTTGCAATCGCTCCCAATTATCACAACCGAAGTATAGCCTGCAGCAAAACCTTCTTTAAAAGCAGTCTGCATTTTCTGGCCAAGGTCGCCTTCTGTTTGCAGGTGGTGCTGGTAAGCTTCTTTCGGCCACATCCCGTCATCTACTATATTATCAACAAAGTATACGGCCTTGTCTGCAGCAAGCTTTTCGGTTACCTGGCGGGTGTGTTGCAGCAGGTGTATGTATATTTCCAGCGCTACTTCAGGGCCTACTGTTTCGGCTAAGCGGGTCTTTACTTTACCTAGCTCAGGGACACGCACAAATAGCAGCAGCAAATTTTTATGGTCCATATACTTCCTCTCCGTTAGTTAACCAAAATCCCCAGAATTTAGAATAACCATGTATACGATTTGTCTGGCCATTAGCATCATAAACCGGGTATTCTTCATTCATCCAGTTTATAATCCCGCCACGTAAATTATGTACATCTGTATACCCGGCATCCAGAAGTTCTATTCCAATCTTCGAGCTCCTGGTACCTACAGCGCAGTAAACTATAATCTTAGTGTTTTTCGGAATATCAGCTACTTCACTAACCTTAAAAGCATCAGAATTCACCAGCCGGGCGTTTTCCAGGTGGCTTACTTTATACTCTGTAGGCGTTCGGGTATCGAGCAGAATATATGGCTCCTCTAGCCTGTTTAATTCTTTTGGCTCGATGGTGGGTACTGCCTGGTTTGTAACTACGTTGGTAATTAAACTATAAGTATAGTGTTTGCCATAATCCGTGAAAAATATAGCCACAGCAATAATGACTACTAAAGAGAGTATTCGTTTATACATGAAATGAAAAAAATTTAAGCAACTGTCTGGCCTCCGCAACTGGAACCTGCACCTGCTGTGCAGCCATAGCAATGCTGGTTCAGGATGATGTTCCTTTCGTCCAGCGCAGCCAGATCGAAATCGCGGATGTGTTGTGGGGCGGTTGGAGCTACGTGCAGTTCCAGCATCTGGTTAAAGTCGCAGTCGTAAAGCGTGCCATCCCAACTCACCGATACGGTGTTGCGGCACATTACGTTGGCAGCGGCAGCAGGGTTAAAAGCATCAACCAGTTTTTCCATGTAACTTTCGTAGTTTCCGCTTTGCAACAGGTACTCCAGGTAGCGGCTTATCGGCAGGTTAGTAATGCAGAACAGGTTGTTAAAATCGATGCCAAAACCAGTTTTTAAACGCCGCTTAAACTCAGCTTCCAGCGTTTGCTGTGCTGCCGGCAAAAAAGCCCCGGATGGGTTGTAGACCAGGTCCAGAATTAAGCCAGAATCTTCCATTCCATAACCCACGGCATTCAGCATCTGCAGCGCTTTTATAGATTTCTCAAACACGCCGTCGCCACGCTGAGCATCGGTACGGCTGGCAGCAAAATAAGGCAACGACGATACTACCTGTACCTTGTGTGCTTTAAAGAAATCCGGCAGGTCGTTATACTTTTTGTTTGCCAGTATAATGGTCAGGTTACAGCGTACTATAGTTTGTTTCCCCAGCTTAGAAAGCTCTTCCACAAACCATCGGAAATCAGGATTCATCTCGGGTGCGCCGCCGGTTAAGTCAACAGTAGTTAGCTCCGGATTTTGGCCCAATACATCAAGGCAAAGCTGCATCGTTTCGCGGGTCATTATCTCACGGCGGTCCGGGCCTGCATCTACGTGGCAATGGCGACAACTTTGGTTGCACATCTTGCCTACATTTACCTGCAGTATAGTGGCTCCCGTGGGCTTCAGCGGAAATAAGTTGTGTTGCTTCAACTGATCTGCGAAAGCCGGAAAAGCTGTGCCCTGTTGCAAAACCGTCAGCTGGTAATCAGGGTTGGAGAGCTCGTGCTTTTGCCTGTGAAGTGATGGAACAGATACCGCCATAATTACATGGTCAGTTCTTTTATCTTGTTCATCATCTGCACGCCATGCACCAATGCCGCGCCACCTTTTATAGCTGCTGCCACATGCACGGCTTCCATCATCTGGTTCTCGTCAGCGCCTTTCTCCAAGCAATCCGAAGTATAAGCATCAATGCAATAAGGGCACTGCACCGCATGCGACACGGCCAATGCGATCAAGGCTTTTTCGCGGGCTGTCAGGGCACCCTCCTTAAACACTTCGCCATAGTAATCGAAGAACTTGTTGCCCAGCTCCGGCTGCAGCTCAGTTATGTTGCCAAACTTTTTCAGGTCGGCAGGGTTATAATATGTCTTTTCCATAAGTATTATTGCGTATCAATAGTAAAACTAAAACCGTGCATATTGTTTTAGCAAAAGTAAAGCTACACCAGTAAGCCCGGAATGTAAACTATAAATACGAAAAGCTGTACGGTTACGCTCCGTATATGTACATTAAAATACCTGATCTATGGCCATCCAAACTATGAATCCGGCCACCAATGAGGTGGTAAAAACATTTGAACCGCACACTGCCGAAGAAGTAAAACAGAAAATAGAAGCTGTTGACAAAGGCTTTCAGAAGTGGCGACAAACTACCTTTGCCGAGCGTGCTAAACCCATGCAAAAATGCGCCAATATACTGGAGAATGATGCCGAAAAGTATGGACGCATCATTAGCCTGGAAATGGGCAAACCGCTGAAGGATGGCATAGCTGAAGTTAAAAAATGTGCCCTCGCCTGCCGCTATTATGCCGAGAATGCAGAAGATTTCCTGAAAGACGAAGAAGTAGAAACCAAAGCTGAAAGAAGCCTGATCGCCTACCAGCCATTGGGAGTTATACTTGCTGTTATGCCCTGGAATTTCCCGTTCTGGCAGGTTTTCCGTTTTCTGGCTCCTGCGCTTATGGCTGGTAATACCGGTTTATTAAAACATGCCTCCAACGTACCCCAATGCGCTTTGGCTATAGAGGAGATCGTGCGTAAAGCCGGCTTCCCGGATGATGTATTTTATACCTTACTGATCGGTTCGAAAGAAGTAAATGCCGTGATCGAGCATGTTGCGGTAAAAGCGGTTACCTTAACCGGAAGCGAAGCAGCGGGTGCTAACGTGGCCTCCGTGGCAGGTAAAGAGATTAAGAAAACAGTACTGGAGTTAGGTGGTTCCGACCCGTTTATAGTTCTGGAAGATGCAGACCTGGAACTGGCTGCTGAGAACGCTGTAAAGTCGCGGATGGTGAATACCGGGCAGAGCTGTATTGCGGCCAAACGGTTTATAGTTGTTGAAAGTATAGCAGATGCTTTCCTGGAGAAAATGAAAGAGAAAATGGCTTCTCTTAAAACCGGCGACCCGCTGCAAGATAACTGTGATTATGGCCCAATGGCACGTGTTGACCTGGCAGAAGAACTCGAAGAACAGGTAAAGAAATCGGTGGCGAAAGGTGCTGAAATTGTGCTGGATGGTGGCCGCGAAGGCAAAGACAGCGCATACTTTAAGCCGATGATACTTAAAAATGTAAAACCCGGGATGCCTGCCTACGACGAAGAAATGTTTGGCCCGGTAGCGGCTGTTATAGTTGCCAATGACGAAGCCGAAGCTATCCGCATCGCTAACGACTCCCGCTTCGGCCTTGCCGGCTCCGTCTGGACCAATGACCAGGAACGTGGTTTAAAAGTAGCCCGACAAGTAGAGTCCGGCGCTGTCTTCGTAAATGCCATGGTAGCCTCTACACCGGAAATGCCTTTCGGCGGTATCAAAAAATCAGGTTATGGCCGTGAGCTTTCGTATGTAGGTATCCGTGAATTTGTGAATCAGAAAAGCATTTGGGTAGGCCCGGGACCAAGTAATAAGCAAGGTGATTAAAGGAAGTGTATTGTAAGGTTAAAGGAAATCCTCACTAATACTGGTTCAGACTAATAGTGGTTAAGCTGAATTTTCAAACTCCTAAACCTATAAGTAGCCCATCATCTTATACATCAGGTAGCCGGCGATCTCATGGATAAGCAGGTGCCAGTTACTGAAGGCGTTTATACTTGGTATAATCGTTTCGTCGGGGGTTAAGTAGCGTGGCCCGGAATAGAAATCGGTGCTGAAAGGCGTTACGTTTATTCCTTGTTTTGTAAAACAGCCATACGACCGGCGCATATGAAAGGCAGAGGTTACTAGCAATTTTTTCCTCCATTCGGGATGCTGCTGTAATACCCTGGCTGTATTAATAGCATTCTCGTTTGTATTACGGCTATTACTTTCTGTTATAATGTCTTCTTCGGCTACGCCGGCCATCAGCAGCACTTTTTCTATTTGTTCAGCTTCGGGTACTGCTGTTCCTGTTACCCTTCCATCGCCGCCGGTAATTAAAAACTGTTTTACTTTACCTAACCTGTAGAGCTGCAATGGGTGCAGAAAACGGTCAGCTCCTTTATGGGTATGGATGCGATCGTCGATGTCTTCGCGGTAGCCTGTAACACCGGTAAGTATAATGGCCACATCATAGTTCTCTACTTTGCTTATAGGTGTTGCAGCTACCTCCCACGCGCGCCAAGCTTCTTTCTCTAAAAAAGGGTTGGAGAATAAAAGCGCAATGCCCACGGCAACCCACAACGCAGTCTTTCTATACTTCGGATTTTTAAGGTAAAGTGCCAGCCCCAGGAAAAGCAACATCCACAAGAATGGCATCAGCAGCAGGTGCAGCGTTTTAGAAAGTATAAAGAACATGGCAGGTTAGAAGATGAGCCAAAGCAGCAGAAAGACCACCAGCATCGTCAGGATAGCGATAATATCTTTGTGCAGCTTAAATTTAGGGAACATGGGTTTATAGTTTCCCGGGCAAGATAGGAAAGTATAGTTAAATCATAAAATGGATTGATTTTAGAAGAACTTCCTGAACAGCCAGAACAACAACGAAAGCACGGCACTTAGCAGTAGCATGGTTGTAAAAGGGACAAATATTTTAACATTCTTTTTCTCCACGCGCACATCGCCGGGCAAGTTCCCAAACCAGTTCAGTTTATCGCCGGCAAACCATAGCAGTAAGCCTATCACTATAATACCAACACCAATTATTACCAGATATTTACCGACCGGCTGCATACGTTATAGTTTAGAAACTGACACGGGCACCTACCGAGATATTCAAAATATCCCAGAGCTTTAAACTTTCATCTTTATACCACGACGTAACAATCAGGTCGTATGTTCCGAATTCGCTGTACAGGGCTATCTTTTTTACACTACTGTTCTGGAAGTCGCGGGTTACAGCTGCTCCCGCAAAGCCCAGCACCCTTACCTTCGGCGACCACCAATAATATCCCTTCGGAAATTTATCGTCCCAGGTAAGCGGATAGTCGTCGTTAAAATAGTAGCTAAACCCCAACCCTATTTGCACAGGTATAATTGCGAAGCCTCTCCTCCTTTTAATTTCCCAGGGTTTGTATGTGCCTTTTAAGGTGAGCAAGTGTTCGGCCTCGTCGGCATCAAATCTAGGCACAAAACCATAAAGGAGATCGGCTGTTAACCGCTCCTTTGCAAAAGTATAACCCGGACCAACAGCCAGCATACCGGTATTACCTGCAAACTGCAGCACAGCCTCGTCGGGCACATACCATTTACGTGGCGCCATAGCTGTGGTATCCTGTACTGTTTTACCCACAGAAGTATAGATCACCCCTAAAAAGCATAGCAGCAACAGTATAAATCTTATCCTCATCTCAGGAGTTAATATGAATACGTTCAAAAGTTATGTTATCCCCGGCTACAGTAAACACCACGTATTCCAGTCTTTCTGTTGAACTTGAGATCAGGTACGGAATACGGCCATCAAACGGATAAAAATGATTGAATTCGTGCCTGTGCCCGTGCAGCGAATAACTTGCATTATACCTGCTCAGTAGCTCGCCATACAACTCGCCTTTACCTTCTTCTTTACCAAACTCATACAGGATCGGGTAGATATGCGAAAGTACAAAAACATGGTCATACCTTAGGCCATCTTCCAGTTCCTGCTCCAGCCATTCCAGGTCAGGCACTTTCCTGTCGAACTCCAGGTAATTGGTGTTCAGCAGTATAAACTTTATGTTTTTAACTATAAAGCTCAAGTCAAAATCGCCGTACATAGCCTTGTAAGCAACTTTACCATTGTTGGTGGCATCGTGGTTACCAACTACCGCCACATAGGGCATTTTTAATCTGCTCAGCTCCTCGTGCACCAGCCGAAACTCCTTTAAAAGCCCAAACTCGGTTATATCATCACCCAATAATACAAAGTGTGCCGCTGCATGGTTTTGGTTAATATGGTTTACTACCTTCTCATTTTCGGTAAAGAAGCCCTGTGTATCTGAGATAAGTATAAACCGTAGCGGCTCGACAGGAGATATATTCAGGGACTGTATCCTGGCAATATTACGCTGGTTAATGTTCTTCTCGTTTTTGCTTAGCTGAATTGAATAAGGACTGTACTCAAACTTATCGCAGGACAACAGCAGTAACAGGAGTGTAACAAGTATACTCTTTTTAAAATAGTGATATTTTATAGCTGCATTATACATAAGTTGACACCCCTAAGAATGTATACCAATCGTACAATTAATTGTTTAACACATCGTGCTATAATTAGCTAAGTATAAGTGAGGTTACAGGAAACCACAGGAAATTTTAATAGCAAAATGAATACTAACAAATGCAGCACTTATAGTTTATTCGTAAAGGCCTCTGATCGAAACGCGATCAAAAGCTACGCCGGAGTTGCTAACCTGCATCATAACGTATTCTTCATCAGCAGCTTCTCCTACGTTCATGTACTGTGTGCCTCCGTCCTCCATCTGATACGTCTCAAAACTATGGTTGTGCCCGTGTATCGACATGCTTACTTTATACTTGTTCATTAGCTGGCGGTAGCGTTGTGCATTGGCTTCGCCGAAAGAAGAACTGGTAGGCGGAATATGCGACAGCACAAATACCTGGCTATAGTTTGCCCTGTCAGCTAACTGCGTCTCCAGCCAGTCCAGGTCGGGGGCAGTGCCATTAAACTCCCAGTTATTTGTATTGATGAAGATGAACTTGGAGTGGCCGGCCACAAAACTAAAATTGTAGGGACCATACATCTGCTTATAAAGCTGCATGCCGTTACTTACCGCATCGTGGTTGCCAATCACAGTTACCAAAGGTGCATTTAGCCTGCCCAGCTTTTCATTTATCAACCGGAATTCTTTCAGTAAACCAAAGTCGGTGATATCGCCGTTGTGCAGCACAAACTGTACATCATTGCGGTTGTTCAGGTGGTTTACTAAAGCTTCGGTATCCTTGTAATACCCCTGCGTATCCGAGATCAGGGCAAATGTTATAGTAGCATCCTGGGGAATATTCTGTCCGGCAATCCGGTCTATGTTCCGTTGGTTGAGTTGTTTTTCGTTTTCGTGCAGCCTTATCTCGTAAGGGCTGTATTCAAATTTCTCGCAGGCCTGTAACATCAGTAAAGGCAAGGCCAGTACTGTAAGCGTAATCTTATTCAAGTAGTTATATTTTGTAGTAGTGTTATGCATATACTGTTATCTCTAATAGTATATACAAGTAGTGCAATTTTTTGTTTGGTGCGGGGTATTATATTTTTTAAAGATACTGCCTTTTGATCTGGTTATCAGATGATCTTATAGTTCTTGTATTCCCATAATCTGTAGCCGGTCAGGCTTTCCACAAACATCCTTATTCTGTCTTTAAAACTGAACTTCCTGTAACTCAGGTCATAGTCAAACTTCCAGTTTATCCGGTCAATGCGGTCCTGCATAATAGCTGGGTGTGTACCATCAAAAAGTCCAAGTGCGTCAACTCCACTATAGTCAAATTCTGCAACTTTGGGCACATGGGTTTCCATCCATTCGTTTGAGTGATACAGGCGCAGAAAGCTCTCACGTTTGTCCTGCATGGCCCGTGGGTCTCTTACCCAGCCATAGTGGTAAATGTAAGCATCGATCGGCTTCACGTTCAACTTCTGGTTATCTCCTTTCCTGAAGCCCTGCGCATCTTTATAGGAATAAATATCTTTTCGATTCTTCACAACGCGTATCTCGCGGCGGTACCAACGCGTTGACTCGCCTACATAATCGTAAGAGCCATAAAAGTGCTTGTAGTTAAAGAGTAGGCCATCCACCTCAGGGGCATCTTTATACTTCTCCATGGCGGCTTTTATAGTTAGCAGATACTGTTCATGTACCGCTTCATCGCCCTGTATGTAAAAAGCCCAATCCGAATCAGCGGCTAAAGCAGCAAACGCTTTGTTCGTTTCTTCGGCCAGCACCCGGCCACCTTCGCGCAGGCTATCGTCCCAAACTGTTTCTATGATCCTGATCTTCGGTGAATCTATACTTTGTATCAGACTGAGTGTGCCATCTTCAGAGTTGCCTACAGCCACCACCACTTCGTCGCAAATCGGAAGTATAGACCTGATAGCTTCTACAACTGGGTAATCGTATTTTATGGCATTCCGGACGAAGGTGAAACCGCTTACTTTCATGGTATGATGCAAGTATAAAATGGGCTGCAAAGTTACGAAAAAAGCTACTGTTTAACCCCGAAAAGCTGTAAATTTGAAATCTGTAGAATGATATAAAAAGTAAAAGCGTTTGAAAGTTTGTATTGCTGAGAAACCGAGCGTGGCCCGCGAAATTGCCATGGTAATTGGTGCTAAAACCAAGAAAGATGGCTATTTTGAAGGGAACGGCTACCAGGTAACCTGGACGTTCGGACACTTCTGTACCTTGCGCGAACCCGACGATTACAGGCCTGAGTGGAAGCGCTGGAGCCTGTACGACCTGCCTATGCTGCCGCAACAGTATGGCATAAAACTGATGAAGGATAGTGGCGTGCAAAAGCAATTCAGGATAATAAAGCAACTTTTAGATAACGCTGATGAAGTAATAAACTGCGGTGATGCCGGCCAGGAAGGAGAAGTGATCCAGCGCTGGGTACTTACCGAAGCAAAGTATAGAAAACCCTTTAAACGCCTCTGGATATCGTCGCTAACGGAAGAAGCCATCCGACAGGGCTTTAACAAACTACGCGAAGGTTCCGAGTTCGACTCGCTGTACCAGGCTGGTAAAAGCCGCGCCATCGGCGACTGGCTGCTGGGCATGAACGCTACCCGCTTATTTACCCTGAAGTATGCGAACGGCAGCCGCCAGACCTTATCTATAGGCCGTGTACAAACACCTACGCTGGCCATGATCGTGAACCGCTATCACGAGATAATGAACTTTGTGCCACAGCCATATTGGGAACTGAAGACCGTTTACCGGGAAGTCACTTTTGCCAGCACCAACGGCCGATTCCAGAAAGAAGAAGACGCACAGAAGATACTCGAGGCTATAAAGCAGGCGGAGCTGACCATAACCGACGTTGAAACAAAAAAAGGAACAGAAGCACCACGCAACCTCTTCGACCTTACCTCACTGCAGATAGAGTGCAACAACAAACTGGGCATGTCTGCTGACGAAACGCTGAAGACCGTGCAAAGCCTGTACGAGAAGAAAGTAGTTTCCTATCCGCGTGTAGATACCACATACCTGCCTGATGATATTTACCCGAAGATACCCGGCATACTGCAGGGCCTCGACAACTACAGGCAGGAAGTGCAGCCACTGCTGCAGGATAAGATCAGGAAGACAAAGAAAGTATTCAACAACAATAAAGTAACCGACCACCACGCCATTATACCTACCGGTGCTTCGGCAGGTAGCCTTTATGGCCGCGAAGCAGATGTGTACGACATCATTACCCGTCGATTTATAGCTGCTTTTTACCCGGATTGTATTGTAAGCAACACAACGGTTAATGCAGAGTCGGCGGGCTATACTTTCAGGGTGCGGGGTAAGCAGATACTGGACCCGGGCTGGCGTGTACTTTATGGTGCTGAGGATGTAAAACCGGACACAACTCCAAAAGAAGGCGAAGGGAAAGAGGAAGAAGCTGTAGCCGGTGTATTGCCTCATTTTGATAAGGGAGAACATGGCCCGCACGAACCGTTGCTGGAAACTAAAATGACCAATCCGCCTAAGGAATATACGGAGGCCACCCTGCTGCGCGCCATGGAAACTGCCGGCAAACAAATGGAAGACGATGAACTGAAAGACGCCCTGAAAGAAAATGGTATCGGTCGTCCCTCTACCCGTGCTGCTATTATTGAAACGCTTTACAAACGCCAGTACATCCGCAAAGACAAAAAGAAGATAGTGCCTACCCAAATGGGTATCGACCTGATCGGTGTGATAAAAAACCAGACACTGAAGTCGGCGGAGATGACCGGGCAATGGGAGAAAAAACTGCGCCAGATTGAAGGTGGCGAGTTTAAAGCAGAAGCATTTTTGCAGGAACTCCAGGACTTCGTGATCAGCCTGGTGCAGGAAGTAAAGTATGATACCGCTACTGTAACGATAGAACCGCAGGCATCCGAAAGCAGTCCATCACCGAAAGCTAAAAAAGCAGCGCCAGCTAACACAAAACCTGCTGCCCCTGCACAAGGACTCGGCTCCTGCCCTGCCTGCCAGCAAGGTTACATTGTAAAAGGCGCTTCGGCGTATGGTTGTATCAAGTATAAAGATGGCTGCCGCTTCCTGATCCCGATAGAACAGTTTGGCAAACAGCTAACCGAGAAACAGGTAACCGCCCTGCTTACAAAAGGGAAAACTCCAACTATAAAAGGCTTACAGGATGCCGCCGGCCAAACCTTTGATGGAACTATACTTTTAAAAGGACAGCAACTGGAAGTAAAAAAAGCAGATAAAAAACCATCCTCAGACCCATTTGAGAGTTGCCCGCGTTGTAAACAAGGCAAACTGCTGAAAGGTAATACAGCTTATGGTTGCAACCGCTTTCGGGAGGGTTGCCAGTTTAAAGTGCCTTTTGAAATAGGTAGTAAACAACTCTCCGAAAAACAGATCGCCACGCTGCTTACCAAAGGCAAAACCGGGAAAATAAAGGGCTTCATTTCCCCTAAAACAGGAAACGCTTTTGAGGCTGCGCTAACTATAAACGAGAACTGGCAGGTAGTTTACCAGTTTTAAACTATACTATAACGACAACAAAAAAAGAGCAGCTTATCGGCTGCTCTTTTTTTGAGGGTTTATAGGTTTTGGGTATAGTTATTTTACGTTAAAGTTCACCATCTGGTCAGATATATTGGTACGGCCATCTGTAGCACGCACATGTAACTGGTAAGTACCTGGCTTCAGGTTATCTGTTGAAACCAGGGTATCTAATTCGATCACGTTTCTGTCCGGAGTTCTGCTGAAAGAGATAAAGGTTGTCTCGTTACCGTTAATTTTAAAGTCCAGCTTTTTAACAGCATCCTTGTCAACGGCGGTTACGAACACACGCAGGCCCTGCTCCTGGTTAACTGACTGGTTACCGGTAGGGTTGTTTATGGTTAAGCTTGGCTTAGAACCATCTGGCTGCATGTTATCCTCTTCTAAAAGGTCTTCGCAGCCGGTCAGTGCTACCACGGCAAGCGCAGCGGCAAGTATTGTTTTCAAATTCATAAAAAGGATTGGCTAAAAGTTACTCTCCTCTGCAGGTCCTCGCAAAAACTATAAATACTATTTAAGGGAAGCTCCTGGCAGAGTGCTACAATAGTACAAACCATTTAATTTACAGGCAATTATAAATTTAAAAAGTTTTTAAAAAACCATTTAAAACAATTTATAATATCAACATAGTACAATACCAAACTTATACTTTTCAGAAGTTTATATACTATACAATTTAAGTACAATGGCTCCTGCACATAATAAGTTCATTATAAACAGGCTGTGTTATAAGCAGTCCTGTAAACAGACTTGTGTTATACCTTACTACCCACATCGTAACCCATACATTTTTAGGCAATTTCAAATCCTGACCTTGTACCAACTATAACCCCGGAAGCATAACAAAATAGTATAGTCGCCGTAAAAAAATACGTCGCAAATGATAATTGTGGCGTTTTAAATTTAATTAGAGTTTAAATCGAAAAACCTAAAAAAACTATGAGAAGCTATGAAAACTCGGGTTACAACCCGTACAGTGACAACTACAGAACTGAGTCGAGAGGCTCATCAAGTAATTATTCAGATAACTTAAATACTGGCAGCCGCGACTATACAAACCGCGCTAACAGAACCGGCTCATCATTGGGCTCAGGACGCGACTATAGCTCTGGCTACAGCAGCGGCTCAAACTATGGCCGTTCAACTGGTTCAGGCAACTATGGTTCAGGTTCAGGCTATAGCTCAAACTATGGCTCGTCTAACTACGGATCTTCGCCTTATGGTTCATCAAATTATGGATCATCTAACTATAACAGAAACACAGGTTCTAACTATTCTAATTACAATGACCGCCAGGGCCGCGACAGCTGGGACCGTGCAGGTGATAAATTAGAGAATACCTGGGATCGTACTAAGAACCGTGTATCGAATGCATGGGACCGTATGACCGATGACGACGACAACCGTTACAGAGGTTCTTCTAACTATGGTTCATCATCGTATGGTAACCGTTATGGCAGCACAGGTTCTGGCTACGGTACATCAAATTACGGTACATCAAACTATAACCGCAGCAGCAACTACGACCGCGACCGCTATAGCAGCGATTACGACAGAAACAGAAGCAGCTGGGACAGCAACCGAGACAGAGACCACGACCGTGGCTTTTTTGACAGAGCCGGCGATGAGGTAAAATCATGGTTCGGTGACGAAGAAGCTGAACGCAGAAGAAGAATGGACGAAATGAGAGATAGAGAGCATGACAGCGATTACAACCGCTATGGGAGATCATCTTCAAGCTACTCAGGGTCCTATAGCGGACCTCCCTACTCTTACGGATCGTCTTCGCGCAGAGACTATGAATGGTAGAACCACACGTTATCCCCGTTATACTTACGGGTACCAGTGGTAAATCTACTTTTTGAATAGTGGATGAAACTCCACAAAAAAAAGCCTTGCTGGTTGCAGCAAGGCTTTTTTATTTGCACTTTTGCGCACTTTAATTTCGAAGCGGCTTATATACCGGTTGGCTTTATAACTTAACTTTTAGCTCGTTTCATAACGCATTACTATACAATACAAAATGAAGAAAATAGCACTATTAATCTGTTTCTGTTCGCTGGCATTTGCAGCATCGGCACAACAACTGGGCGTAAAAGGCGGCGCCACGTATGCCACTTTTAAAGGAAACGATGCCGAAAACTACGATCACCGACTGGGGTATGCAGCCGGCTTGTTTTACCAGCAACACATTAACGAAATAATTGGCATCCAGATAGAAGCTCTTTATACTTCGCGCGGCGCTAAAAGAGAAAATTCTGGTGTAGAAGATCGCTTCAGGTATAATTATGTAGATGTGCCCTTGTTCCTGCATGTTTCTGCAGGTGGTTTGTTCTTCGACCTGGGCCCGCAGGCTTCGTTCCTGGTAAAAGCACAGCGTATTAGCGAGACAACTGGTAGCAGCACAACAGTAACAACCAAAACCGATGTAACCGACCACCCTTATACTGTAGACCTGGGCTATGCGGCAGGTATAGGTTACCGTGGCATGAGCAACATTGGCCTGGAAATTCGTTATGCCGGTGGCTTAAAAGATATTGATGACGAGGGACCTTTTGTTGGCCAGGAGCGTCGCAATTCAACCATCTTTCTGATGATGAGCTACCTGTTTTAAGCAATACTATAATTTAAAGCATAAAAAAGCCCCGGTCATCGATCGGGGCTTTTCTGATTGGTATAGATTAGATTAGTATTTAAACAGTTTCGGCGGTAAGGTTATAAATGTGTTCGTACCGCTTAAATGAGTTAATATCCACTTTCAGGTCGCGCAGCAACCCTTCTTTCAGGTCGTACACCAGGCCGTGCAGTTTAGGCGGGTTATCGCCTTTTAAAGCATTCTGTATGATAGATGTTTTAGATAGGTTGTGCACCTGCTCCATTACGTTCAGCTCTACCAGGCGACGCAGGCGCTGCTCTTCATCTTCGATGCTGAATATCTCATCTTCGTGCAGGCGAACCACATCTTTTATGTTGCGCAGCCAGTTATCTATCAAACCAAACTGGTTGTTGCCTGCAGCTGCAGCCACACCACCGCAACCATAATGGCCACACACGATCACATCTTTCACTTTAAGTACTTCCACCGCATACTGTAGCACCGATAACAGGTTGATATCAGTATGTACTACCATGTTGGCAATGTTGCGGTGCACAAACATCTCGCCCGGAGCTGAACCTGTAATTTCGTTTGCCGGTACACGGCTATCGGCGCAACCTATAAACAGGTAACGCGGCTGTTGCCCTTTGGCAAGGTTCGCAAAGTAGTTCTCGTCCTGGGCAAGCTTCTCTGCCACCCACTTCTTATTGTTCTCAAAAATCTTTTCCATGCTTATGTATAAAATATGATCTTGTTCAAAAATTCTGATTTTAGTTTACTTCCATTGTTGATACCTCGGTCACGTTCAGTACCACAACATCGATGTTTCGCTCGTGAGCGGTTTGTTTAAATTCCTGGATAGCCTCCAGCACATCGTAATCTATAAAGGCTGTGTTCTCGCCATCAATAGTAACTTTACTGTTATGCGGCAGATGATCGAGCGTTAAAACTATACTTGCCTTGTTCAGGAACGATACGTGCTCGCTCAGCCTGATACGGATAATATCCTTGTCTTTCTGCTCCTCTTCGTGGTAGAAATACGGCGATTTATAGTTTGCTTTCAGGATAAAGAAGATACCCACCGCAAGACCCACACATATACCGATCAACAGGTCAGTGAACAGGATGGCGATAATGGTAACTATAAAAGGTATAAACTGCTCTGCTCCGAGTTTGAACTGGCTTTTAAACAAAGCAGGCTTCGTTAATTTAAAACCAACTACCAGCAAAACTGCAGCTAATGCCGACAATGGAATCTGGTTCAGAAAGCTGGACAGGAACAGCACTGAAAGCAACAGGAAAATGCCGTGTACAAACGCTGAAAGTTTTGTCTGGCCGCCTGCTACAATGTTAGCTGAGCTTCTTACAATAACCGCTGTCATAGGTAAACCACCAATTATACCGCTTAGCATGTTACCCACACCCTGCGCTTTTAATTCGCGGTTTGTTGGCGTACGGCGCTTATGCGGATCCAGTTTATCTACGGCTTCAACGCTAAGCAGTGTTTCGAGGCTGGCCACGATCGCAATGGTAAAGGCTACCACGTATAACGAAGGGTTGGCAAATGCACTGAAATCGGGCAGGCTCAGTTCGCTTCCGAGTCCCTGTATACCTGTAATTACAGGTAGGTTCACCAAATGGCTGTTAGAAATAGTCAGATCCGGGAAGTAGCTGAAAAAAGCGGCATTCAAGCCAACAGAAGCTAATACTACGATAAGCGCGCCTGGTATAAACTTAAATAACTTGATACCTTTAAATAAGGGTGTATCCCAAAGCAGTAAAATAGCCAGCGACACCAACCCAACTATAAGTGCACCCAGGTTTATAGCTGAAAGAGCATGCGTTATACCTGAAAAAGTATTGAGCCCATCAGCCTGTATAAAATTCAGACTCCCGAAAAAGTCGTCGTCTGCTCCTAAAAAGTGCGGGATCTGCTTAAGTATAAGTATAAGGCCAATTGCTGCCAGCATACCCCTGATCACCGACGAAGGAAAGTATAAACCGATAACACCGGCTTTAACAAACCCAAGCACCAGCTGTATAAAACCTGCCAGCACAACAGCCAGCAAAAAGGCTTCATAGCTTTGCAGGGTTTCTATGCCATTAAGTACAATTACGGTAAGGCCAGCCGCTGGTCCGCTTACACTCAGGTTAGAGCCGCTGAGCCACGACACTACAACGCCGCCTACTACACCTGTAATTATACCCGCAAAAAGGGGTGCCCCCGATGCCAGCGATATGCCCAGGCAAAGCGGAAGAGCAACTAAAAATACAACAAGGCCAGCCGGAATGTCTTTTGATAGGGTGGCAAAACGTGATGGTAAACCTTTTTCTTCTCTCATATAATTTCTTTCAGAATCAACTTTGCCCCGCCCCCTCCAAACAAACGAAAGGAGCAGGTACAAAAGCTGATTTTCTCACCTAATGCCACAAAGCTACAGCAGCGGTATTAAGGCAGAATTAAAACGAAATTAAAATGAGATTAAAATTAAGGTCGGTCAGGGATGAAGCCGTAAGCTTGCGGCAATGTTAAGGTTACTTCGGTGCCTTCGTTTATTTTAGAATGTACCGCTATAGTACCGCGGTGCAGTTTAAGTATACGCTCGGTTAGCGGTAAACCTATACCATGGCCTGTAATATCACGCACGTTCTCGGCCCTGAAAAACGGAACAAACACATGTTTCAGATCCTCCTCAGTTATACCCAGGCCGCGGTCTTTTACTACCAGCATACTACTGTTTTTATCCAGCACAATACGCACAGTAGCACTCCTCCCCGATGGCGAGAACTTGATGGCGTTCTCGATCACATTTACCATGGCTATCAGCAATAAAGCTTCGTTTCCTTTTACAATAAGGCGATCCGAGTCATCGGGTAATTCAGCAAATTCAATATCGATGTGGGCATCAGGGCGGCGTTTCATTACCTGATCGCGGGCCATAAGGGCCAGCTCATCGAAGCGCAGGTATACCTGCTGAATTTTGGACGAATCTATACTTGCCTGGGCTATCTGCAACAGACCATTGGAAAGCTCAGTTAACAGGCGGGCATCTTCGAGGGTACTTTGTAACACCCGTTGATATTCTTCCGGTGTGCGGGGCTTCATCAGGGCAACCTCCAGCTCACCCATCATAGTAGTAAGTGGCGTACGCAACTCATGGGAGGCATTCGAAACAAAGGTACTCTGCATCTCAAAAGCCAGCTCCAGGCGGTCCAGCATATTATTAAAGGTCTTACCCAGGTTCGAGAGTTCATCTTTGCCGTCGGCATTGGTCAGGCGCAGGTGCAGGTCTGAGGCACTTATCTTCTCTACTTCGCTTACAACTTTGGTTATTGGCCATAGCGCTGATTTGGCAAAGACCCAACCCGCTACCAACACAACCACCAGCGAGCCCAGCAGGCCAACTATAAGTATAACTTTCAGGTGCTGCAGTTTTTTTAAACTATAAGCATCCACCGACGAAGCCATTACTACAAACTCGCCCTGGTTATCCTGGTACAAAATGCCGACGATCTGGCGGACATCCTGTTCAAAATGTACTTCTTTCTGCTCACGCACCCGGTTCAGCAAGGCTACATCTACCTGTAGTTCTCCGTCTCCTTCTGTAAATATCTCTTCGTTCCGGCTGTTGTATACTTTAACTACTTCCTGGGGCAACACCTGGTACAACTGCATTTCCTGTTTACTGCGGGTCCGGGCATCTACCTCTTCGGCATCGAGCACATAACTGGCAACTATCTGGGCGCGACGCAGAATACGATCATAAAAATCTTCCTGCCTGTAGATGGATGTAAAATAGTAGATCACCAGCGAGAAAAGCACCAGGATAAGACCAAAGATGCCGGCAAACTGTAAGGTTAACCTGTTCCGGATCTTCATGCTTCGGCCTGCTCTTTTAGTACATAACCCATTCCCACCAAAGTATGGATAAGTTTGGCGGAGTGGTCTTTATCTATTTTTTTCCGCAGAAAGTTAATATACACATCTATCACGTTGCTGCCTGTATCAAAAGATGTTTCCCAGACCTGCTCCGTAATATCCACCCTCGACACGACACGCTCTTTGTTGCGCAGTAAATAGTGTAACAAGGCAAATTCGCGGGCTGTCAGGTTTATAGGTTTGCCGCCGCGTATGACGGTCTTCTTTACTACATCCATTTCCAGGTCGGCTATGCCGAGTTTTTCGTTCACAGCGGTATCGGTGCTGCGGCGGGTGAGGGCACGCAGGCGAGCCAGCAGTTCTTTAAACTCGAATGGTTTGGTCAGGTAGTCGTCGGCGCCGGCATCCAGCCCGGTAATTTTATCGTCGGTAGTGCCAAGTGCGGTCAGCATCAATATCGAAACCGAGGCTTTTTGTTTTCTTATCTCCCGGCAAACTTCCAGGCCGCTCATGTGCGGCAGTATCACATCCAGAATAATGAGGTCGTAATCGTTTTGCAGTGCCAGCTTTACACCAAAATTGCCGTCGTAGGCCTGGTCAACTTCAAAAGCCTGTTCTTCCAGCCCTTTTTTTATAAAGGCGGCTACTTTAGGCTCATCTTCAATCAGCAATATTTTCATTGTAAACGGGTAGTTTGGCTACGTGCTATATTTTACCTTATTTTATCTCTACAGGTAGTTACCTGTAAACCGGTAAAACATTGTAAAGTTAAACACAAATCTTAAACGCCTCTGTTCCGTTACAAAACTATGGCACACAACCACGCACATCCAGGCCACGGGCATCACCATGGCAGCAGCAATATTAAAGTAGCTTTTTTCCTGAACTTTGGCTTCACTATACTTGAGTTTATAGGCGGATTTATGATAAACAGTGTGGCCGTCATGTCGGATGCACTGCACGACCTCGGGGATTCGCTTTCGCTGGGGCTGGCCTGGTACTTCGAAAAACTCTCCAAAAAAGGCAGCGACCGAAATTTCTCTTATGGTTACAAACGCTTCTCGTTGCTTGGCGCTGTTATTAACTCGGTGGTATTACTGGTGGGTTCGTTTGTTATACTTTCGGAGGCCATACCACGCATCTGGAATCCCGAAGCGGTGAATGCTACCGGCATGATCGGGTTTGCTATTTTAGGTATAGTTGTAAACGGGGCTGCCGTACTTAAGCTTAAAAGCGGTAACTCTATAAACGAGCGCGTGGTGCGCCTGCACCTGCTGGAAGATGTATTTGGCTGGGTGGCTGTGCTGGTTGGCGGTATTATACTTTACTTTTTTGATTGGCCTATTATAGACCCGCTTCTATCGATAGGTATAACTTTGTTTGTGTTGTATAACGTGGTAAAGAACCTGCGCGAAAGTATGAAGATCTTATTGCAGGGAACGCCGGCACAGATAAACCTGGATAAAATAGAGGAGCGTATACTTTCTATCCCTAAAATAGAATCGATACATGACCTGCATACCTGGACACTGGACGGGACCTATAACATACTGACCCTGCATGCAGTCATCTCGGAAAACCTACCGCTGGAGAAAACAGAAGCTATAAAAAGACAGATCAGGGAGATGATGGCTGGCCTAGCCATAGAGCACGTTACCGTTGAGCTGGAAGTACCCGGCTTTGAATGCGAGCACGAGGCATGCAGCAGTATTAATTCTGATTAAGAAGTACCGCTTCGCGCACCAGCTCACCAAAGTAAGCTTCGTCAATATCCTCTAACGAGCGAATTTTAATATGGAATGGCTGTCCGTTGCGGCTCACCAACCTGCGGGCAGGGTCGGTTAACTCTTTCCCTCTGAAAAAACCAAAATGCAGGCCACTACGCGACGAAGAGAAATAACATACCGGGCCATAAAAGAAATAACAAGGACTATCCCAGCGAACACACTCCTCTAAGTGCGCTACCGATTCGTTAATGATGCGGCGTATTTCCTGGGCCAGGTGTACTTTCTCCGGACTTAGCTTCTCGATGTACTCATCTACCTGGTTGGTCGTAGCCTTGGTTCTCATAGTTTATTTGTATTGATATGCCTGTAATTTTAATCTCTAAATATACAACTAATTTAATATTACAGTCAACTTTCTCCGATTCGGATTGCTGTAATGTGTGTTAATTATAGAGAAAAGTGAAGGCATAGTAAGTATAAACAGAACTTATACTTTGCTACAGGCTACAATAAAAGGTAAACTATAAATGCGCAAGCAGGCGTTGTTCGAGCTCATCTAACTGGCAAAAACCTTTGGCAATAAGCTCCACCCCCTTCCGGGTTTGCAGGTACACACTCGGGAAATTCTGCACGCCCATATCGGCTACTGTCTCAAATTCGTTCTCGAGCTGCTCCATTATTTCTTCAGACTCAAAAAGTGTTAGAAACAGGTTTTCAGAAACACCGAACATGCCGGCTATTTTAACTAAAACCCTTGTATCGGTCAGGTCGAGGTTATCCGCGAAAAAGGCGGAATGCAGGGCTCTGAGTACCTCCAGGGTAAGTACCGGGCGCAATAATCGCATACAAAGCAGGGCGCGGCAGACAGGTTCAGTTGCAAAAATATGCTGCTTATGTAAAAAGAAATGAAAGTCGAAAGGAAGGTGTGTGCGTTGCTGCACCCAATGCCAGTTAGTAGCCATGCGTTCGCGCTCGGTACGTTTTAAAGGTGTGGCACTGTATGCCTGCAGGTTTCCCATCATTACCTCTACTTTTAACCTGCCACGCCAAAGTGCAGCCAGCCGGCGAACCACCTGTGTAAAGCCATAGCACCAGGCACACATGGGGTTGGTTACATATATTATAGTTGGCGTGTTGTGGGAGTTTACCATGCTGCAGTATATTTTGCCATAGTTTACAGGTTGTAGTGCCCGCAGGTTATAGTTGCTGGCTTAATAAAGGTTATTTATAGATCATCTTTACCGTCATGCCGCCATCTATAGTTATACTTTGCCCGGTTATAAAACCTGCCTTATCTGAACACAGAAACAAAACAGCCTGGGCTATGTCTTCGGGAGTGCCCACCCGGCCTACAGGGTGCTGCTCTTTGTCTTCTTTTCTATGATGCGGTTCTTCTCTGTCTTTTTCTTTCTGCCAGTTCCGGGTCTCTATCCAGCCGGGCGCAATGGCATTTACCCGCACCTTATCTTCGGCAAGGCTAATGGCTAACGAATGCGTTAAGGCCTCCAACCCGCCTTTCGAAGCGGAATATGCAAATGTATCCGGTTCCGACATAAAAGCCCTGGTGCTGGTAATATTAACTATAGCCGGTGCTTTAGCTTTCCGTAACAAGGGCAGGCTATACTTAGCGCATAAAAAAGTCCCCCGCAGATTTACGGCCAGCACCTTATCAAAATCTGGAACAGGCACTTCTTCCAGGCTACCCATAAACGGATCGGCTATACCGGCATTATTCACCAGCACATCTAATTGGCTATACTTTTGTTTTATAGTTTGCAGTACAGCTTGCACATCCTCTTCACGGCTTACATCACAAAGTATAAACTCAGGTTTTGGGTCAGATCTTATACTTTCAACCGCCTCCTGCCCTGCTTCTTCATCAGTATCCGCAATTATTACTTGGGCACCCTCGGCAGCAAAAGCCTGTCCAATACCAAGCCCAATGCCCTGTGCCCCACCCGTAACCAATATTATTTTACCCTTATAGTATGAATTTGCCATAGTCTATACTTACGTTACCTGTTACCTTTTTCTTATAGCCAGGGTTAGCCTTTTCGGTTTTTATAATGCGTCTTCAAAAAAATAAAAAAATATTATATACCTGTTACTTGACTTTACGTAAATCCTAATTAACTTTGAAACACAAAGTACTTTAACATGAACCAACAGCAAGAACAGTTAGCCACCCTGCACGAGATCCGGAACATCATGGATCGGTCTTCCCGGTTTATTTCGCTTAGCGGACTTTCAGGTGTTGCTGCCGGAACCTCTGCCTTGTTGGGTGCTGCTGTTGTAAAATGGTACCTGCTTACGCATAACATAAACTATAGCCAGACCATGGGCCGCAACTTTACAAACAATAACCTCCTGTTTATGGGGGCTGTAGCGGTGCTGGTATTTATACTTGCCCTTTGCCTGGCCATGTACTTTACTGCCCGAAACGCAAAAAAGAACAGTCACCAGGTATGGGATAAGAAAACGGAGCGGATGCTTGTTAACCTGTTTATACCGTTGGTGGCAGGTGGTATTTTTTGTGCAGTTTTAGTTTACCACGACCTGTTATACCTGGTAGCCCCGGCAATGCTTATTTTTTATGGCTTAGCCTTGTTAAATGCCAGCAAGTATACCATCAGCGATATCCGGTATCTGGGCTTTTTAGAGATCGTACTTGGCTTGCTTGCCAGCTTTTTTGTAGGCTACGGTTTGCTGGCCTGGACAATTGGTTTTGGATTACTGCACATTGTGTATGGTACGCTGGTGTATTTTAAATACGAACGCTAGCAGACCTGTGAAAGACTATCTTGAAAATATAAACAAGGCCTTCGAGAGCAGGGCGCGGCTGGGCATTATGTCGGTGTTGATGGTGGATGAAAAAGTGGATTTCAGTACGCTGAAAGAGACCCTGCAACTAACAGACGGAAACCTGGCCAGTCACCTGCGGGCCCTGGAAGATGCCGAGTACCTGCGCGTAGAAAAGCAGTTTGTTGGACGCAAACCAAACACTACTTACCACGCGACTGATTTGGGTCGTGAAGCTTTTAAAAATCATTTAGATGCATTAGAACAGCTTATTTTAAACAACAGGAACGGGATCTAAATTTTTTTTATACTTATACTTTGCATTTCAAAGTACTTTAAACAACAACTATAAATAAACAGACCATGGCACAAGAAGATAACATTAAAACCCACCCCATACACCCCTCAACGCTGGGCAAACGAATGCTGGTAGGCGCTGGCATTAGCTTACTTATCAGCTTATTTTTTGTATTGGGAGTTGATGACCCGAAACCCGAATGGCACGCCCTCTGGATAGTGAAGCCGCTACTGATTATACCTGCAGCAGGTGCCCTGGGTGGCGCATTCTTTCATTTTATGGACCACTTGCGCTACGAGGGTGGCTGGCGGCTTATACTAGCCAATGTGCTGAGCGTGCTGGTTTACCTGGTAGTAGTGTGGCTTGGCATTGTACTGGGTCTGCATGGCACCATGTGGGATTAACCTGCTACTATAATTCTGAATCGACAATCTACATCAAAACACTTTAAACTATAACATCATGAATGAAAACGTAAAACACCAGGACGAAGAAGCGTTGAACGATGGGTCAACTGCTTACACGATCATCAGCTGGATATTTGGCCTCGCATTTTTTGCGATAGGTATCGTGAACACTTTCTGGGGTGGGGACACGGGCTTCGGAATTTTTATCGTGCTGCTCTCTTTTGTTTACTTTCTTCCGGTAAACGATATTCTCTACAAAGTAACCGGTTTCACTCTCCCAAAACTGCGACTGCTAAAGATACTGCTCGGCATTTTTATAGTATGGGCGGCAATGGGCGTAGGCGAGCTTTTCGACAAGATAGAAATAATGGTGAACAGCTTTTAACAACTCAAACTAAACACTTAAACAAATCAATCAACTTAAATCAAAAACATTATGATCGCGCAAAACAAAAGACTTTTCGGTATAGTGCTCGGCGTAGCATTTCTGTTACTTATTCCATTGGTAGCCATGCTGTTTACAAATGAAGTAAACTGGACATTAGGCGATTTTGTAGTGATGGGCATCCTGCTCCTGGGCACCGGCCTTTTATGCGAGTTTGTTATCAGATCAGTAAAGAACAAAGATTATCGCATCGGCATCATTGCAGTTATTATAGTTGCGCTCTTCCTGATCTGGGCCGAACTATCAGTAGGTATTTTCGGGTCGCCGTTTGCCGGAAGTTAACCTGATCAAGTATACGATACATGTAGCCAGGGATTGAAGTAAAGTATAAGTCACATCAAAAAAGATACAGACATGGAAAATGAAATAACAATGAATAACAGGCCAACTATCTGGAGCATCAGCGGATGGATATTTGGTTTAGCTTTAATAGTGGTTGGTATACTAAATATATTTTTGGTGCACCCCGTTCCAGGCGTGGTTTATCTCCTTCTTTCCCTGGTATACCTGCCTCCCGCCAATATGTACTTCCGTAAAAAATTCGGTTTCCAGGTTCCAATGGCCGTAAAGTTCCTGCTGGGTATTGTGCTGTTCCTGTTCACGTTGGGTGTAAGCGACCTCGGCGATATGATCGATAAACTATAGGTGTTCTCAAAGCAGAAATAGCAAGGCCAGAACAAATAATACCTTAACCAGAGAGCTCAACAGCCATGAAAAACGAAATACTAACACATATTAACGATCCGGGTCAGCTCGAGAAGTTATACCGAAGCAACAAAGCGCCTTTTACGCAGGAATTCAAAGGTATATATCCTGAGCTTAGAGGAAACCAGTTAGCAGACTTCTGGAACGAAAGACTGAACTACGAAAGCGATGATATTTCGTGGGGCACGCGCAGCGATCTGTTACTGGTGCTGATAGCCTCGTTGGTGGCAGGTATAATCGCTAAAATTCCTACCTTTTTACCTGTCAGCGAAGAGTTCTTTTATACCCGTAACATCGGCTTTATCGTCTTCCCGATCCTGACAGCTTATTTTGCCTGGAAGAACAACTTAAGCCCTAAAACCATGGCCCTGGTCGGGGGAACTATACTTGCATCGCTGGTATACATTAACCTGCTGCCAGGCAACACCGAAAGCGATACGTTGGTACTTGCCTGCCTGCATTTACCGGTGTTATTGTGGGCTGTTTTAGGTATAGCGTATACCGGCAATGAACTACAGAACTATACTAAGCGGCTTGGCTACCTCCGGTTTAACGGCGACCTGCTGGTCATGACGGCCCTGCTGGTAATTGCAGGTATAATTTTAACCGGAATCACGATCGGGTTATTCGCCATTATAGGTTTACAGATCGAGCAGTTTTACGCGGATTATATTGGTGTTTTCGGACTTGCGGCTATACCTATAGTGGCCACTTACCTTACTCAAACTAATCCGCAGCTTATAAATAAAGTATCGCCGGTAATAGCCCGCATATTCAGTCCGCTGGTGCTGCTTATGTTAATAGTCTACCTCGTAGCCATCCCGTTTTCAGGTAAAGACCCTTACACTGATCGTGATTTCCTGATACTGTTCAACCTGTTATTAGTAGGAGTGATGGCGCTTATCTTTTTCTCAGTTGCTGAAAATGATAAACATGCCCAGGATGCGAAAGGGATATGGGTGCTGCTACTTTTGTCTGTGGTTACCATTATCGTGAACGGCATTGCCTTATCGGCTATACTTTTCAGGATTGCAGAATGGGGAATTACGCCAAACAGGCTGGCCGTTTTGGGCAGCAATGTGCTCATGTTGCTGCACCTGCTGCTGGTAACAAGCGCGCTTTACAGATCGGTCACTAAAAAAGCATCTATAACAGCTTTAGGCAGAACTATAGCCGCTTACCTGCCGGTCTATTTTGTATGGGTGATCATCGTGGTATTCCTGTTTCCGGTATTGTTTGGTTTCATGTAAAAAGCAACTCTAGGCAAGTTGCCGGTAACTATAAACAATTCTTAACAACAGGTATCGGGTTTCAGGATAAATTTCAGACCTTTGCCGGAGAATTAATCTAACCTATAGTTTATACTTCAATGGCATTTAACACGCTTAAAAAATTACTACTGGCGGCCTTATTCCTGTCTTTACCGCTACAATCGATGGCCTGGGGCATGCTGGGGCACCGTGTAGTTGGCGAAATTGCACAACGCAACATGACCTGCAAAGCAAAAAAGCAGGTAGAAAAGATACTGGGCGGCGAGTCTGTGGCAATGGCCAGCAACTGGGCCGATTTTGTAAAATCAGACCCAAGCTACAAATACCTTGACTCGTGGCACTATGTTAACTTTAAGGAAGGTTTAACTTACGATGCGTTTGTAAACAACCTGCAGCAGGACACAGCCACAAACATCCATACCAAACTGAACATGCTGGTAGCAGAGCTGAAGAAAAAAGACCTGCCGATGGAGAAAAAGCAGATGTACCTGCGCCTGGTGATCCACATGGTAGGAGACATACATCAGCCGATGCACGCCGGCCGTCCGGAAGACCTGGGCGGTAACCGTGTTAAACTGTTTTGGTTTGGCGAATCTACAAACCTGCACCGCCTCTGGGACAGCGACCTGATCGAATCGCAGAACCTGAGTTACACCGAATACAGCACGCACCTTAACAAAACCACCAAAGCAGAGCGCAAAGAGCTGATGAAGCAGCCAATAAGCCAGTGGCTATACGACTCTTACCTGATCAGTAACAAGATATACAGCGGAGTGGAGCCAGAGCAGCGCCTTAGCTACCGTTACAACTACGATAACCTGGAAACCCTGAACCAGCAACTCCTGAAAGGCGGCATCCACCTGGCAGCCCTTCTGAACGAAATATTTGGCTAAGACTTAGCCTAAAGTAAAGTATAAAGCCTTCCTGCAAGTATGCGGGAAGGCTTTTTTTATAGTTGCCACCGAAGCAGCGCCTTTTCTCCTAATGCTTATCCAATTGTCTTATCAGCTTGTTTTCAACGTTCTTTAGTTGCTCAAACCAGTTATCGCCCTCATCTTCTGCAAAGGCATCGTTACCGGGGATGCCTACGCGCATGCGTACACTTTTGCTATTGGTAGCCTGGCTGGCTTCTTCTTTAAAGTATACATCCACAGAGTCGATCTTTTTAGAATGGCGGCGAAGCTTATCGATAGCGTTGCGTACATATTGCTGTAACTCATCTGAAATGGTGATATCCACGGCCTGCACGTCCAGGCGTATGCCTTCATAGTTTTCGGTATAGTTCATATAGTTTGCTTTTATAGTTAAAACAGCCAGGGCTGCGTGCAATTAATAACGCATTAAGCCCTGTTTGGTTAGCACAAACTATAGATTTGGACTAACACAGGCATAGCAACCTGCGTTTAATACACCAAGGATTAACATCTAAAGTTGAAGGCAATGAACACCCTACCCATCAACTGGCTTACCGAAGGCCTGCTCGATTTCGAGTATAAAAAATACCTGCTGCTGGCGTACCTAAAAGCAGCTAAAACAGAATTCGGGCAGCACCGGCTCTACCCTGTTTTCTCAGACCTGATCATGCATTACCGTAACCTGGTGCAGGTAAAAGAGCACAAAGAGCTTGTGTAAGAGCAATTTCCGAAACGCATCAGCAGGGCCGATTTTGAAAAGCTGGAACTCGTGTACCAGAAAATTGTGGAAGACGACGAGACCATGCAACAGATAGAGGAGATCATACAATACGCCACTCCCCTGTTCAGCCAGACCCTGGAAGAAGGAAAAGAGCTATACGATTTTGTAGAAAGTAACCTCGAGATAAACCCGGTCGGCATTACCCCGATGTACCATAACGAAGGCTATTTTTTCCTCGATGTTTTTCCGGGCAAGGAGACACAGGTATACCTGTACCGCATTACCGTATTCAAAAACACTTACGAGCAGTATCGCGGCATAAACGCCGAACATGTGCAAACCGTACGTCGTGGCCTCAGCCTTACCCACGAAAACCTGAAAGTGCAGCTTATAAAAGAGCGGAAAGAATTACCTAACCCCGCCACCTTTGCTATTATTTCGCGGATACCGGTGCCCCTGGAGCATAGCCTGCTGCCTATTGCCAAGCGCTCGCTTGTAAAGTATGTGGGCAGGCTGAGCGCTTAACCGAGCAGCTCTAAAGTATAGGTTATAGTTGATGTCTTGTAAAGTACCATCGCTACGGAGCAGTATTTCTCGAGGGAGAGCTCTATTGCTTTGCGCACTTTTTCCTCGTTCAGGTTGCCGCCAAGTATAAAGTGGATGTTTATATTCCTGAACTCAGAGTATTCGGCTACTTTTTCGCGGTCGGCGGTTACTTTAATATCAAAGGTGGTTGCTTCCTGGCGCTGCTTTTTCATTACCATGATCACGTCGATAGCGCTGCAGCCACCCAGGCCCATCAATAGCATTTCCATGGGGCGCGCACCCAGGTTGTGTCCGCCAATTTCCGGGGAGCCATCCATGTGCACAGCCACCCCCGAGGTTCCGGTTGCAGCAAAATGATAATCCTGGTTTAAGCGGGTTAAGTTAACTTCCATTGGTCTGTTATTTTTTAACGAAAGTATAAACTATAGTTCAGGGTGCAAAACCTACCATCGTACAAAACGTGACCAAACTATAAAACTACAGCATATCTACCGACAAGCATGCCCTTTTAACCTACCAAAATCTTATCGGGGTATTAAGCCTTTTTATATAGAAATGGGGCGCATTGGTATATTCCATTTTCAGGCATCAAAATAAGCAGCAAACTTTGCATTGTGGGGATTATGGAACCGCGCAGGGAACGGATTAGTTACACACCTAACCTATATAAACTATGAACAGGAATACTCTTCTTTTATGGCTCGGCCTGAGCACGCTGCCGCTTATAACAATGGCGCAGCAGGCAGCACCGCAGCAAGCAGCTATACCGGGCACAGCTACCCCGAAAGGCAATACCAGCATAACAGGCACTATAGTAGATGCTGACACGCAAAACCCGGTAGAATTTGCTACTGTAGCCTTGGTAAGCGTGGCAACCGGCAAACCTATTGATGGCACCATGGCCGACGAAAAAGGCCGCTTTACAATTGCAAAGGTAGCTCCGGGCAAGTATAAACTCCTGGTTTCGTTTATAGGTTACCAGCCAAAAACACTCGACGAGTTTACAGTTGCTGCCGCTACCGATAACCTGAACTTGGGCAGTATTACACTTGCCTCTAATGCTCAGAAACTGAACGAAGTAGTTGTAACAGGCGAGAAACCGCTCGTAGAAGAGAAAATTGACCGCACTGTTTACAACGCTGAAAAAGACATTACAAATGCCGGCGGAACGGCTGCCGATGTACTGCAGAAGGTGCCTTCCTTGTCGCTTGATACGGATGGTAATGTGCAGCTGCGTGGTAGCGGTAACGTGCGTGTGCTTATCAACAACAAACCTTCGGCTATTATGGCCGGAAGTATAGCCGACGCCCTGAAGCAGATTCCTGCCGACCAGATAAAGTCAGTGGAAGTGATCACGTCGCCATCAGCTAAGTATGATGCGGAAGGCACAGCCGGTATCATCAACATCATCACTAAAAAAGACAGCGGCCTGCAGGGCGTTACCGGTACGGTGGCTCTGACGGGCGGTACGCGTGCCAGCAACGGCAACGCCAGCCTGAATGTGCGTCGTGGCAAACTGGGTATAAATGCCAGTCTGGGTGCGCATACTTTCTACAACAAAGGCGATATGAGCAATATTACCATCTCGCCTAAGTATAACACTCCTGCCGACGACCGTTACATCCGCGACCAGTTTGGTAATACGCGTATCAATGGACTGTTCCTGAACGGCCAGCTTGGTTTCGATTACGACATCAACAAAAACAACACTATTTCAGGCGGGATCAGAAGCAACGGTGGTCAGTTTGACATGGAAAACACCCAACGCCAGAAGGTAACGGAAGGCGGCATTGAGCAACCTGAAGAGTCGTTCTTTACAGATATCAATAACAGGAACGAGCGCTTAGGTACCGACTTTAACCTGGACTATGTACACACTTTTGCAAAGCCGCAGCAGGAGTTCTCTATCCTATCGCAGTACTCGGTTACCAGCGCCGACACACGTAACTACCAGGACCGTTTCCGTACAGGCGAAGATCCTTTTTACCTGCAGCGCAACGATAACGAAGGCGGTAACAACGAACTGACTTTCCAGGCGGATTACATACACCCGTTCGCTAATAAGACCATGCTTGAGGTTGGTGCAAAGTCGATCTTCAGAAACGTGACCAGCGAAGGCCACCTGCACCAGGCAGACCTTGAATCGGCACAGACTGACCTGCTTGATTTTGATTACGGACAGAAAGTTTATGCCTCTTACCTGACTTATGGTTTTGCCCTTAAAAAGCTGAACATTAAACTAGGTGCCCGTTACGAGTTTACTGATATTGAAGCCGACTATAGCCGCGACCTGCATGATGCAGAGGAGGAAACAGACGGTTTCAAGGATGATTATGACAACATTGTACCAAGCGTAGCATTAAGCTATACTTTAAAAGACAAGCACACATTTAAGGCAAACTATACGCAGCGTATTCAGCGTCCGTCGTTGTTTTACCTGAACCCTTTTGAGCAGGAGCAGGCACCGGGCACAGTATTGCGCGGTAACCCATACCTGGATGCTGAACTTACCAACCTGTTCGAGTTAGGCTACAGCACCTACTTCAACACCTCGTCTATTAGTGCCAGCTTATACATGCGCCAGACGGATAATGCGATTGAGACGGTGCCTGAGTTTGAGCCAGAGACCAATACTACCGTTATTACTTTTGCCAACGTGGCCATAAATAAAACCTATGGTATGAGCTTGTATAGTTCCGTGAAGCCGGTTAAAGACTGGACAGTAGGCGGTAGCGCAAACTTATACTTTGTTGACCTGATGGGTGAGCTTTACAACAACAGCGGCTGGATGCACAACATTCACCTGAACTCATCTTACAACCTTGGTAAAGGGTTTAGCGCACAGTTTAACGGTGGCTTTAACTCGAAGCGCATACAGTTGCAAGGTAGCTTCGCTGGTTTCTCTTATCACAGCTTAGCGTTTAAAAAGGACCTGTTTGGTGGTAAGGGCGGCATCAGCCTGGGCTTAGATAACCCATTCCGTAAGAGCATGCAGATGCGCAACGACGTAAACGCTATCGATTACGAACAGCATATCCTGATCAATAACTATAACCGTGGCGGCAAGATCTCCTTCAACTACCGTTTCGGTAAAATGGACCAGCAGCGTGCACCAAAACGCAAGCGCTCTATCCGCAACGACGATACCAAGCAAGGCGAAAGCAACGGTATGCAATAAGTACTTTATATTACCTGTTTACATAATTAAAAAACCTCTTCCATAACGGGAGAGGTTTTTTGCTTTAAACCGGAATTGATAGCCGACAGATCATACTATAAGTATAAACAGCAAGGCAGAAATGAAAAGCGATAAGTTACTTCCTGATATTCCTGCCGTTGTTGGTGTTCTCACCAACAACTATACTTCTTTTTGTGCCGTTGTTAGTGTTCCAGTTTCTGCCGTTGTTGGTGTTTTCACCAACAACTATACTTCTTGCTGGCAGCTATACTTTTCTTACCATTGCTGTGTATTTCCACCAACAAACACAAAGAGCCTGATATCCAGATTGTTGGTCAAAACACCAACAATGGCTCAATGGTACAGAAAGCAATTAACTTTATAGTTTCAATAAGCACTACTGTCATTTCGAACAGCGTGAGAAATCTATATAAGATGGATAGCTTATAGTTGAAACATGCCATACTTTCATCTGAATGCCGGTTAATCTAAAGTAAGATCAAAAAGGATTAGTCTGCCAGCCTTCTATCAAAATAGATCTTAAACTCTGCTCCTTTTCCTTTTTCAGAAGAAACAGTGATCTTGCCTCCAGCATTTTCTACGATGCGCTTAACAATATAGAGGCCGATACCAGAGCCATCCACATGGTCGTGGAAGCGTTTGAACATGGTGTATAGTTTATTCTGGTCGTCCTGGCTCATGCCCAAACCATTATCTTTAACCGACATCACAACCCAATCGTCTTCTATAAAAGTGCTTACTTTTATATGACAGGCACTACTAAGCGAGCGGTATTTTATAGCGTTACTGAGGAGGTTATATAATATACTGCGAAAATTCTTACGCGAGAAATTAAGCGTCTTTACTCCGAAATCGCTCTGAACCTGGCATGGGAAACTATAAACGTCATTAAGGAATCTAACGTCTTCCAGGATATCATCGAACACCTGCTGCACATTTACCCGCTCCAGGTTACTCTCGTCGTCTATGGTTCGCTGCAGCTTGCTTATAGTGGTAAGGTCTTCAATCGTTATTTTAAACCGGTTAACTGATTTCTGAAAAAACGCGACAAGCTCTTTCAGTTCAGGGTCGTTTATGTTTTTCTCCTCGAAAAGGTACTGCAAACGATGCACGAGTCCATCAATGTTCAGGATGGGCGCTTTCAGGTCGTGCGAGGCGGTATAAATAAAGTTATCCAGGTCACGATTCGTAACTACCAGTTCGTCGTGTTTGCGGGTAAGTTCCTGTTCCGATTTGCGTTTATCAGACAGGTCGCGGGTTACTTTGGTTAGTCCTATAAGTTGTCTTTCGTCGTCGTAGATCGGGGTAAGTGTAATACCGGCCCAGAACAGGGAGCCATCTTTCTTTTGTCGGAAACCTTCGGTCTGGAACTGCTCGTGGGTCTTGGCTTGCTCCAGCTCACGCTGTGGCAATTGGTTTGCCCTGTCCTCTTCAGTAAAGAGCATACCGTAAAATTTCCCTATTACATCTTCTTGCTTAAAGCCTTTCATGCGTTCGGCCCCTTCATTCCAGGTCGCGATCATGCCGTTAGGGTCCATGGCAAATATGGCGTACTCTTTTACCTGCTCAATAAAGTTAGAAGTGATGCTTTCGTTAAAATGTTGATTCTTCATGTGTTATTTATAGGTGGTGCACACCCCGGAGACAGGCTGGGAACCTGCAGCAAAATTTGCACCTAAAAACACACTAACGATAAAGCCGGCCCGGAAGTTAATGATATAAAGCATCTTTTCGTTACTGCTGCAGCAAAATTACACCTATTACATAAATATTAAAATAGTGGTTTTAAAGTACTTCAGGAGTACTTGTTTTAAGATTGAACTTCTGAAAAGCAGATTGATAAATGTGTTACAATCAAACACAAAAACAGGAACCCGGTATCCGGATTCCTGTCTTTATGTATAAAGTATAGCGATAGATTAGCTGCCCAGGTCTGGTAAGATAACTTTATCAATTACATGCACTACACCGTTTGTAGCCTGCACGTTCAGTAAAGAAGGTACCAGGTTGGCTACTCTTCCTTTGGTATCTGTAAGCGTCAGGTTGCTTGTATTTACATAAAACGTATCGCCGTTTGCAGTGGCAACATCACCAGAACTCAGATCAGAAGAGTAAACTCTGCCTGGCACCACGTGGTATAGCAAAATATCTCTGAGTACATCATCAGGCACTGACTCCAGGTTAGCGAAACCAAGCTCGTTTAATAAAGCTACAAAGGCAGCGTTAGTTGGGGCAAACACAGTAAATGGTCCATCGTTAGCCAGCGTATTAACCAGCCCGGCTTTCTGAACCGCTGCTACCAGTATAGTAAACTCAGGGTCTAAGCTCAGGGCCAGTTCCACCAGGTTTAAGGTAGGCGGCATTAGCACTTCATCAATTACATGAATTACACCATTCAGTGCGCGCTTATCAGCCAGTATTACATCGGCACCATTTATCTGCACACCACCTGTAAGCGTTACTTCTACGGCTGCACCATTCAGCGTTGGTACATATCCTGCTGACAGGTCACTGGCGTATAGTTCGCCTTGTACTGCATGGTAAAGCAGTATCTGTTCCAGGTTAGGTACATCGCCGATGTTATTTGGGTAGAGCCCCAATGCCGCGAAGGCTTCATCGGAAGGAGCAAACAGGGTCAGTTCTTCTTTGGCTACCGTAGAAGTAAGACCGGTTTTTGCCAGCGCAACTAAAAGCGTGTTAAAAGTTGGCTTGCGCTCCTTTGCATTTGCTGGAGTTTTCCAGTTGTTGCTGTTTTTAAGCGTGGCTGTTATGTCTGCGGTCGCAAGTGCGCTGTCATCTGGCTGCACATTATCCGCAGAGTCGCAGCTGGCAGCTGCAAACATCATAACAAACAGTAAAGCGAAAGAGCCGGGCTTTAGCTTAAAGAAAGAGGAGAATACATTCTTTTTCATAATTAGATTTTTAAGTGAGGTTAATTACATATCTGACCCAACACAGCTAAAAATCAATTGTTTGTATAATCCTAAAATATTTTTTTTATTTTTAACACAGTCTCCTATTGCCCAACAATTTGCATAAAACACTGTTTTGCAGCGCACCATAAATAGCACAATAAAACACTATAATTTAGATTTTAAAGATATTCAGAATTCAGGAAGTATTGCTCCGGTTTATGCCCTGACCTCATTAGCTAAAGGCTAAAGTTTCAACAACATAAATACAGGGTTGGATGTGAAATCAAAAAAGGTGCTTTTATCAGAAACCCGCGGCTCAATAGGTGAAAATTTTAATAATTACCCTTGCTGAAAGATGTGAGTGACGGGATAAAAATTAATGATAAAAGAAAAACTTTTTCGAGGAAATTTTAAGCTGAAACCTATAAAAACAAAAAAGCACTTACCAGTTCTCGCTGTGTAAGTGCTTTTTACTTTTTGTGGGCCCAGCTGGAATCGAACCAGCCACCTACTGATTATGAGTCAGTTGCTCTAACCGAATGAGCTATAGGCCCGTCCCTCGAAGATCGCTAAAAAGGTGCTTTCTTTGATTTGGGAGTGCAATTCTACATATTTGTATCGAGATTTTCAAATGCAACGCAAAAATTTTTCTGTGGATTTACAAAATATTAAAAACATCATCTTTGATCTGGGTGGTGTTATCATCAACATTAACTACGAAAAAAGTATACAGGAGCTGCGCAAGTATAGCAAAACCGGTAGCGACATGGAGTTTACACAAAAAGCCCAGTCGCACCTCTTCGACCTGTACGAAACCGGCCAGAGCACCAGCCAGGAGTTCCGGGATAGCCTGCGCCAGGAGTATAACCTGGAGGCTTCTGACGACGAAATTGATGACGCCTGGAATGCCATGTTGCTGGATATACCTGCCGAGCGTATTGAGCTGCTACAGGAGCTGGGCAAAAAGTACCGCCTGTTCCTGCTGAGCAATACCAATGCCATCCACCTGAAAAAGTTTAACGAGATGGTGGACCATAGCTTTACCATACCTAACCTCGATTCGCTGTTCGAGATGAGCTACTATTCGCACCTGGTTGGCAAACGCAAGCCCGATGCCGCCATTTTTGAGCAGATACTACACGAAAACAACCTCGACCGCAACGAAACACTGTTTATCGACGACAGCGTACAACACATTCGCAGTGCCGAAAGCCTGGGCATACAGACCCTGCATTTACAGCCGCCGCTAACTATAAATAAGTTTTTTGGGGATGCCCTTGCCTAACGACCGACAGAATTATGGCCTGCACCTGCTGCTTTTTATAGTTACGGTTATTACTACCACTATAGCCGGAGCAGAATGGCAGGCCGGTAAACTTTTTTTCCTGGGTCCGCAGGGTTTTAGCTGGGGTGGCACGCTTACCTGGCCCGAGCTTTGGGCAGGCTTATACTTTTCGGTTCCTTTTCTGGGGGTGCTTACTGTGCACGAGTTTGGTCATTATTTTACCGCCCGCCATTACCGTGCCAGCGTTTCACTCCCCTATTACATTCCGCTATGGTTTGGTATCACTTCAGCCATTGGCACCATGGGCGCCTTTATCCGGATAAAAAGCCGCATTAACAGCCGTCAGCAGTTCTTCGATATTGGGGTGGCTGGTCCGTTGGCAGGTTTTGTAGTGGCCTTGCCGCTGTTGTGGTATGGTTTTACACACTTGCCAGCGCCAGAGCACATATTCAGCATTCACCCGGAGTATAAAAAGTATGGCCCTGACTACGCGGCTTATGTTTACCAATCGGGTTTCGGCAATTTTGCACTGGGTAAGAACCTGTTGTTCCTGTTTTTCGAGCAGTTTGCAGCTACCGATGCATCGCTGGTGCCTAATCAGTACGAGATCATCCATTACCCTTACCTGTTTGCAGGTTACCTGGCGTTGTTTTTTACGGCGCTTAACCTGTTGCCAATTGGCCAGCTCGATGGCGGGCATGTGTTATATGGATTACTGGGCTACAAGCGTTTTAACCGCCTCTCCCCTGTCTTTTTTTCCTTGTTTATACTCTACGCTGGCCTGGGCATGATATCGCCGTACGAGCAGCCGCTATGGTTCGAGGAGTTAATGTATGTGTTTGTGCCGTTTACTTACTGGGCCTTGCATAAGCTCATCGATAACAGGCGTTATAGTTTGGGAGCAGCTTTTTTTATGCTGATGTTCCAGTACAGTATGGCTACCACGCTTCCGGACTTTGCCGGCTATATCTGGGTTTGGCCAACGTATGTGCTGTACCTGGTGTTCGTGTTGCAGCCTGCTTTCCCGAAAGTAAAGTTTGCTTTATACTTAGCCGGGCTTATAGTTGTGCTGCAGGTACTAGTAGCCTTTATTTTCCCGGGAATGGATGGCTACAGCGGCTGGTTACTGTTCGGCTTGTTGCTATCGCGGGTAATGGGCTTATTCCATCCTTCCTGCCCCAACGAAGCTCCGCTTACTCCATTCCGTAAAGCACTCGGTATATTGGCTATAGTTATACTTATACTTTGCTTCAGCCCTACCCCTTTTATAGTAGATTAAGATATTTTTATCAAGGAAACAGTAAAACACAATACTATAGAAAAATAAAAAAGACGCCCTTTTAAAGCGTCTCTTTTAAGTATACTATGTAAGTATAGATTACCCCTGGTAGCCCATAATGCCCCCTAACAGGTTACGCACATTACTGAAGCCCTGCTGCTGTAAAAATGCCTTTGCCGATGCAGAGCGTGCCCCAGATTTGCAATGCACGATCACTTCCTGGTCTTTATAGTCTTCCAGGTCGTCGAGGCGCTGCGGCAGGGTGCCAAGCGGAATATTCTGCGCTCCGCCAATGTTGCTTTCCTGGTGCTCCCAGTCTTCGCGCACGTCAATAATAATAGGAGTCTCACCTTTGTTCAGTCTGTCTTTCAACTCCTCAGCTGTAATATCTGTCGTGATCATAGTGTTTTAATTAATTTTCTGGTGTAAACTGTTTTACCTGTTTCGATGATAAATGTATACATACCGGCCGGTAAACTTCGCAAATCTATACTTTTCGAATGACTCTGATGGTCCTGGTACACTTTCCGGCCTAAATTATCGAGAATAGTGAGTGATTTGTAAGGCACAGTTATGTTTATAGTTCCCTGGCTCGGATTCGGGTAAAGTACGATCAGGGCAGTTTCATCCTCATCTTCCACACCCAAGGCCTGGCCTGTCATAAGGGGGCGCATCATAACGGCACCTTCTAGGTAAGTATCGGCTTGCCAGTTGGTCTGGCTCGTCCAGAGGTAGCGGCTTCCGGGAGCATGGTTGTTCCTGTCAAAACCGAATACATAGAACTGGTTGGCCGGCTGGCTCCAGCCCAGGTAAAAAGCGCCCTGCACCGATACCGGCTCATCAAAAGTTACTTCATAAAACTGGTTGTCGCCAGCTGTATAAGTTATCTGGAAAGATTGCTGGTAGAGCTCTTTGCCCGGTTTTCCGTTGGTTTCAGCCCAAACCTTAGCGGTGAGCGTACGCCCCGAAAGATCCTGCCCCACCCTCGGGAAAAAGATCTTAAAACCTTTTACCTGATCTTCTTTATTTAACTGGAAACGTGTGGCTACCTGCGTCACATTGCCATCAGCCAGGAAACCAAAACCAGCCTCCGCTGTGCCATCATCATATGCAAAATAATCAGCGAAGGTCGTTTTTCTGAAAGAGGTGTCGTTGGCAGCCTGCAGCGGGTTCTGCTCTTCGGTGTTGAGTACAAAGCCATGTACCAGAGTAAAATTACCAGAGGGCAGGTTAAGCTTTTTAATATCGGGGGTCCCGCTAAGCGTATACTGCCTGGCCTGCGAAGGTATAAGCCCCTGGTCTACCAGGAATGTATCGGCGGTGGCTGCACCTTCTACTTTTAAGAAAGCGCGCCAGCTGATAGCACCCGGCATAGTGCCCAGGCTGTTTATAGTTACCGAAACCGTATCGGCCATTACCTCTTCGGCACTTTCCCGGAACTGGTGCGCAGGCATGGCTGTATAGTTTTGCAGCAGCCTGGTCACCGTCTGGCTTATTCCAATATCGGTAGTGGTGTTTATATTTTTACGGCGATTCCTGTTCAGCTCCACATAATCTATGTTCCAGATATCTACCAGCCCACTCCTTACTCCCACATTCCTGAACCTGAACTGAAATGTGTTATGAAAGTACTTTGCTTCTTTCAGCGCTAAAAACACTTGTGCAAAGTTGGTTGTAACCCCGGTTGCGTTCTGTCGCCATACCTGCTGCCAGTTTCCGGCATTGTCTTTAAACTCAAGCACCAGGTAATAGCTGTTCTCAACAGTTTGGTCGGGTACATTGCCTATGCCGCCGGCCTGCCAGTAAAAACTAAGGTAAACGGAGTCGGAAGGTGAGAAAGCGGCCAGTTGTATCGGCTGCGATGTTAAGGTATCGGAAGGCCCCGGTGTGGTAGCATTAGCCAGGTAAGGCTGCCCGGAAGCATCGGCACCATCAAAAGTAGCGACGTTTTTAGTTATAGGTTCGGATGCAAACCGGTTGTTGATGCTTACGCCCCCGTTTATCCAGCGGGCTGTGTTAGGAACGCCTGTGCTGGCCGAAAAATCATCGAAAAAAGGAAGATTTACCGCTGCTGTTTTGTAGCCTCTGGTAGCAGGCGTATTGCTGACCTTAGTTGGCAGTGGTACCAAAATGGCCTGCGCCATAGCCGACACAATACAACCAGAAAGTATAAGTATAAGCAGTACACTTTTCTTCATAGATTTGGGGCAAGGGTAAAGTAGCAAAGAAGTTAAGAAATTAACCTGTAAAGACCACTGTAAGTACGCAATTTTTATAGTTAAGTAAACTGAAAACAACAACGCCCGCCATCTCTGGCAGGCGCTGCGTTATACTTGTCCCTTAATCAATTGTCTGCATCGGTTCGGTTCCGGCAACCCATAGGTCAACCAGCTCACCTACCCTTATTTTAGCGCCAACTTCGGCAAAAGGCCGCTGTCGTAGAACGGTACCGTTCTGTTGGCCGCTGCCCTGCACATAAATTATATTACCGATCTGGAGTCCCTGGCCTACAAGCACAACCGAAGCTTCGTCTAATGGCATTCCAACTACTTCCGGCACTTCAAATTCAGTGTTGCCGAGGCCATCACCTACATGCAGGTCCACTATAGAACCTTTGGCTATCGCTTCGCCCGGAGCTACTTCTCTGCCGCTTACGAATTGTTTAAGCACTGCATTTTTCTGCAGGTCGGGCACTGGTGTTATCTTACCTATTTTCAGGTCGTAGCTCTTCAATATCAGCTCCGCATTTTTAACCGAGCCGTCAATTAATTTTGGCATTTTGATCATCGGCGGGTTCTTCATGTTCACCGATACGTAAATTTTACGACCTTCCTTTACCTGCGCACCCGGCGCCGGGTCCTGTGTCAGTATCTCGAATGGCTTATGCTCGGAGTTATAGCTGGAGTCGTTGATAAAATAGCGCAGGTTCTGCTCATCCAGGAAAGCTTCGGCATCGGGCAGCGACATACCTGTAATTTTAGGCACCGGCACACTCTCGCCATGGTTGGTACTGGAAGGCAGGTAAAAGTAAAAGAAGCCTATTATAAGGGCTCCTACAATAACCGCCATTATTGCCACGTGCTTCAGCACATCGACAAACGAATTCGCTTTAAACATTTTTTAAATTGCTGTATTGTTGATTGCTAAATTGCCGGACTAAGATTTTTAAGATTAAATGATGTTAAGGATTTCCTGTAAAGTATAAAATCCAGTAATCTATCAGATCTTAAAAATCTTAGTTTAACTTTCTAAACTTCTAACTACACCGTCGCTTTCATTTTGGTGCGCTCCACGCCATAGGTCAGGATGCGGTCGATGAAGTCGTATGGTTTGTAGCCGTTTATGGCCGTCTGGTGGAAGATACAGGTTGCCGGCGTCATACCTGGCAGCGAGTTTACTTCAATGATGATCGTTTCCACTTCATCGTTTTCCAGCACACGCACAAACGCATCGATACGGGCATAGCCTTCAATATTTAAAAGCTGCGCCACACGCTTCAGATCTTCTTTTACCTTATCCGATATCTTCTGGCGACGCTCCGGATCTGCGGCATAACGTGCAGGCGTGATGTTCTGTCCTTCACCAGCCAGAAACTTCTCCTCTAAGCTCAGTACTTCACCTTCGGCCAGGGCTTCCGATGCTTCAAAAACTTCATAGTTCACACTGCCATCCGGTGCATGGGTAGTCAGCAAGCCGCCTGTAATTTCCAGGAAGTGTTTCGCTCCGTTTCTCGAGATAAGCGTCTCCACTAAATAGCCCTGCTTATTCGGGAATTCTTCTTTAAAGCCAAGCGAAAGTGTGCGGGCACAATCCGTATCCAGCTCTTCCATTTCACGGAAGATCAGGGTTGTAAAAGCTTCCAGTTCAGCACGGTTCTTAATCTTCTTCACGGCAGAGCTGCAACCATCATCGGCGGGTTTGGCTATGAACGGATAAGGAAAAGCTGCTTCTATACTTTGGAAGAACGCTTCTTTATCATGCAACCAGTCTTCCTTCATAGCCATCGTATGCTTCGCTACCGGAACTCCGTGATTCGCTAAGATCTCATTTGTCTCAAACTTGTTTATAGTTATCTGAGACGAGCGAATACCTGAACCGTTGTACGGAATGTATAGTTTTTCCAGCTCAGCCTGCAAAGCACCATCTTCACCCGGACGACCATGCAGTGCGATAAACACGGCATCTACCAGGTTTTTTAACTGACTATAGCTGATGCGCTGTGGCTCCTGCAGCGTGCTGCCTGTATACTTGCGGGTTATACTTTCTGCCTCTTCGGCTATCTGGGCCAGTACCGGGTGCGGCTTGCCACCTTTCTCAAAGTATAAAACCTTCTCTTTAATATCGTCTGCATTATCCTTCAGCATAATATTGATCGGGATAGAGTACAGACGGTGTTCTTCGTTGCTGCCTGTCAGGAAAATTGGAACAGGCTCATACTTTACCGATGAAGAAAGCTTTTCGTAAATGTTACGGCCGCTCTCCACCGAAATATGGCGTTCCGAAGAGTAACCACCCATGATCACACCCACACGTATCTTGTCATGACGGTGCGCCTGCTCTTCTTTTATACTTTTATCCAGCTCAGCCAGCAGCTTTGTAAACTTCACGGTATCCTTGCCAGACTTCAGTCTTTCAGCAACAGATGTGCGGATAATGTAAGTAAGAAACTGCGATGGGTTAAGTCCGATCTCAGCTGCCTGGTGGAAGAAGAACGACGACGGCAACATACCTGATGTGGTATTCGGGTCGTTCAGGAAAATTTCGTTGGTATCGGTAATAAAGCCATCCAGGCGGGCATACACGTTAAACCCGAAGGCCGTGAACAGTCGGCTGGTAGCTTGTCTTATACTTTGAATCTGCTCTGTTGGCAGGTTGATTGGCGTAATTTTGCGGCTCAGGCCCGGCAGGTACTTTGAACGGTAGTCAAATACTTCGCTGCCTTTCACGATCTCAGTTGGCGGCAACGCAATTGGCTGCCCCTGCTCGTCCTGCACAACTATACAAGAAAACTCCTTCCCGCGGATAAAGGCTTCTACCAACACCTGCTGCTCATGTTCAATATTCGTAAGCGTGATGCTGTCAGTAGCAGTTGAAGTAAAGGTTTTGTTTATATGGTTAAACAGTTCTTCCGGGTGGTAAACTATAGTTCCGTCTTCGAGCTGCACCGGCATACCGATCCCTTCTCGAATATCAACTAACTGCTTAATGCTTATCAGCTGCTTTTCCTCGCCCATCGCCAGCCATTGGCTCTTGTAAATGGTTTTGGTAAAGAAGCTGCGCTCTACACCTAGCTCAAAAGCAGCAAAATCCTGCTCTTTTATAATAGAAACCCCGATAGAAGAACCTTGATGCGGCGCTTTTAACACTAAAGGCAAACCAAGTTCTGCTACCAGTTTCTCAAAGATCTGTGGTCGGTTCTGCTTATCAGACCACTGCGTATAGTTGATGATGCGGTAGTCAGGCGACGGAAAGCCGTGCTGTTTCAGCATCTCCTTCTGCGCCACCTTATCAATACCTATAGCCGACGGAAGTATACCAGATCCAGAATACGGAATATGGTACCACTCCAGCAAGCCTTGTATACTACCATCTTCGCCATAAGGCCCGTGCAGTGCCAGGAACGCAAAATCGAAATGGTTTTTGAATTCGTTCGGCTGTAGTCGCTTGCCAGCTTTGGCTATTATCTTGTCCTGCTCTTCAATGCTCAGCTCACCCAAAGACTCCAGGTATACCTGCAAGCTATGCTCGCTTTCCGGCAATGCATCAACTGGCGGGTAAAAATCGCGGATAGTACCTTTGTAGATGTATTGCCAGTCCAGCAATATAAAATTGCCCAGGCTATCCACAAAAACCGGAACAGCGTCGAACAATGCTTTATCTAAGTTATCGTAAACCGTACGGCCACCTGCAAACGAGATCTCGCGCTCACGTGATGGTCCACCGAAAATTATTCCTACTCTCATTCCTGCAAAGGTAATAAATTGGTAGCGTTAATTAATAGGGTTATAAGGTAAGGGTTTTCTGTTAGAATTTATAACTGGGAGGAGTAGTTCATTATTATAGTTTCACTTATGTCATTTCGACCGTTAGCCGAGAAATCTTATTTGTCCTATAGTTTGAATTTATACTTTCTTGAACCAAGCTATACTTTCATTGTATCAACTTATCCTGGGAGCTCTATTCGCCTATAGTTTTATAGTTGGCTTTATGCGCTCATGGCCGCGAGGCCTCGCCTTCGGGCATCGCGCTGCTGCTTTCTTGCTATCCTCGTACCTCAGGTTGCCTGCGGCACCGCAACAAATCAAAGGCGCTCAACCCAAAGACTGATAAATTTCGATAGCTAACCTATAGTTTGATTGAGAAGCTATAGTTGTATCGCTTTTCTCATGGCTATAGTTCCGTAGGGACAGGTCGCGACCTGTCCGCTCAATATCGTAAACTATAAAACTATAGTGGATGAATTGACAATGTCAGAACTGTCCCCTTGAGGGGACTATAGGGGTGTTTAGCCTGTAACTATAAAACTAAAGCTTATGAATCGGCAATAGCAGAAAACTCCCCGCCTTGGATAAGGAGGGGTTAGGGGTGGTTTGATTTCGTATACTATGAAACACCTCCCTACCCTCCTCAAGGACGGAATTTTCTCAAAGTATAGAAAGCTCCTCTCCATACTGGGGGTGGTTGGATTACTGCAACTATAAAACCATAAACTCAGACACTAGCAGGAACTTTGCACACTGCCAGGTCTATAATAATCCTACACATCCATTCATCCTGAAAATCCTGATTCAGACAAACTATACATGTTCCTTTTACTATATTTGTTCATCCATTTAAATTTCAGCAACAAAAAAAGCTGAAACACGAACAATGAGTAACAGAAATAAAACTATAACCTTACCTCATGAGAACGATAGACCAGTATAACTTTGCCGGCAAAAAAGCGCTGGTGCGGGTAGATTTTAACGTCCCACTCGATTCAGACCATCGCATCACTGACGATACCCGTATCCGGGCGGCTGTGCCTACCATACAGAAAATATTAGCCGATGGCGGCGCTGTTATCCTGATGTCCCATTTGGGCAGACCGAAGAACGGACCGGAAGAAAAATACTCACTACGCCACCTGGTAACCCGTTTATCTGAAGAATTCAATACCACTGTATTTTTTGCGGAAGACTGCGTAGGCCCCGAAGCGGCACAACTGGCAGCGGGACTACAGCCAGGCCAGATACTGCTGCTGGAGAACCTGCGTTTCCATAAGGCCGAAGAAAAAGGCGATGCTGATTTTGCAAAAGAACTGGCTACGCTGGGCGATGTGTATGTAAATGATGCCTTCGGAACTGCTCACCGCGAGCATGCTTCTACGGCAGTTATTGCCCGCTACTTCCCGAAAGACAAGGTGATGGGTTATGTAATGACTGCTGAACTGGAAAATGCGCGTCGTGTGCTGGGCAATGCCGAACGCTCTTATACCGCTATTATGGGTGGTGCCAAGATCTCTGACAAGATCCTGATCATAGAAAAACTAATGGACCGCGTAGATAACCTGCTGATTGGCGGTGGCATGAGCTATACGTTTGTGAAAGCAGATGGAGGCGAGATCGGTTCGTCGTTGGTTGAAGAAGATAAAATTGACCTGGCAAAGCGCCTGATTGCGATGGCCCGCGAAAAAGGCGTGAACCTGATGATACCGGTTGACTCTGTGATAGCAGACGCTTTTAGTAACGATGCCAACGTAGATACCTGCCTGAGCCACCACATTAAACCGCTCTGGATGGGCCTGGACATTGGACCAACTGCCCGCGACATGTACGCCGACGTTATCCGGAACTCTAAAACTATACTTTGGAACGGCCCGATGGGTGTATTCGAGATGTCGAATTTCTCGGTGGGTACTGAGGCTGTTGCTGATGCTGTGGTGGATGCCACACGCATGGGCGCCTACTCACTGATTGGCGGCGGCGACTCTGCAGCGGCGGTTAACAAATTTGGCTACACCGATAAGGTATCGTATGTATCGACGGGTGGTGGTGCGCTGCTGGAGTACATGGAAGGCAAAACCCTGCCGGGTGTAGCTGCCATCGAACGCGACGATTACTAACCTATAGTTTGCTATACTTACTTAACGCCCTGCTACTGAAAAGTGACAGGGCGTTTTGCTTTGTTAAATACAAGTTTACATGCTTTAAACTGGCAGCAAAACCAAATTACTTGTTTTGCTATTGATTTAAATAGCTTGCTGCTTACTGAAGGTATAATTAGTAAAAAACGATGCGTTTATTGGTTCCTTTTATTACATTGTATAAATATTATATTTGAGTGGACAGGGACTTTATTATAAATTAAACCCACTTTTAATACTTAAGAATAAAGCTAAGTATACTTCGTACATAGTGCAGATAAGCGTATGTTGTCGTTTATACACTAGTTGCCCACAATTATAAAAAATGCGAACACAAATAATATTACTTGCTGTTTTAATAATCTCATCTAATGGATTTGCTCAAAAAGTGTCATTCTTTAATGCTGACGGTTTTTTTTCAATTGGAACGCAATCGAACCGAACTGCTTCTATAACTTTATCTGATGTTGACCAAGACGGAGATTTAGACGCCCTTGCTGCAAATGGCAGGCATTGGGCCGAACAAAATTATATTTACTACAATGACGGAAATGGAGGTTTTAAATTAGCCCAACCTATTGGAAAATTTCTTGACGCTTCTTACGCTATTAAAAGTACGGATTTCAATAATGACGGATTAATGGATATTGCAGTAGCAAATGATAATATCGAGAACAAACTCTACTTTGGATCATCAAATCAAAATTTTGATAATGCAATTACCTTTGGTTCAATATCACCTTCACGCAATCTTGAGGTAGCTGATATTGACAATGACGGAAACTTTGACCTAGTAATCTCAAATAGAAAAGCTATGAACGAAATTTGCTTAAACGATGGAAAAGGTAATTTTAGAGAAATCAAAAATTTTGGAAACAAATCCGATCAAACTATTCAAACTATAATAGTTGACATAAACAAAGACGGCTTTTTAGACTTAATAACAGCAGAAAGACAATCTAGAAACAAAATTTATCTTAATGACGGAAAATTAAATTTCTCGCAAATTGAATTCGGTAATGAACAAGATGAAACACGCTCTATAGACATTGGGGATTTTGACAAAGATGGATACTTGGACATCATCACGGGAAATCTTGGTAAGGAAAACAGAATTTACTATGGCAACAAAAATTTAACATTTGACAGAACTTTTACTTTTAAACCAAAACGTATGACGCAATCTATAAAAGTTGCGGATTTAAATAAAGATGGATATTTAGACATTGTAGAAGGAAATTCAGAAGAAAGGAACTTTGTTTTCTTAGGTCAGAAAGGCGGAGAATTTAAAGAAATCGGATTAAGAGAGGACGCCAAAGACGACACTTACAATATTGAAATTGGAGATTTGAATAACGATGGATTACCCGAAATTGTAGAAGCCAATTCAGGATCTTGGAATTTATATTATAGGACACAGAAAAAATAACTGTGGGCAACAACGTATATAAAAAATTGCTTGTTTTTGGTTTTAGAAAAAGGTAATTTTCATTTTAAAAAAGTAAAGGTTACGCCGACAAGTCCGCGCATTTTTACACGCAACTTCTTATATACGAGACCGTTGTCAGCAATAAAACCGAAATACTTACTGCTAGAATCTCCAATTCGACTTTTAAATTTTAAGACAGCCTCGAGCAATAGTAAACTCTAAATCCTTCCTATAACTGACTTTCGGATCGCAAACCCGAAACAGCAAAGGAATTGTTAGAACGACACTACCATCCATTCAATAGCAGAGTTTCCCTTTTGCTACATCCGGCTCTGACAAATCAAAAATCGCTTCTACATTCAGAACTTGTCTTTCCTACCCAAAGCAAGTGACTTAAATAGCTTTCAATAACACATCTTATACAATTAGAATAAATATATCCATACTTCCTATAAATATGTTTATATATATAAGAACAATTTTAAAACATATTCGTTATTGCAATTATTATATATAACTATATTTATAATTATCATGAAAGAGATAATACAAGGTGTATTAAGAAAAGGGGGTATCCAGCTTAAAAGGTACCCTGACCCGGACCTGTCCAGAAGGATAAAGCTCCTGAAGAATTGCGCGATTGATACTATACTTGATATTGGTGCCAATGATGGCGGATATGCCATGGATATGAGAAAGCACGGGTATACTAAAAAGATCATATCGTTTGAGCCTCTTAAAAATGCTTTCATCGGCTTAACCATTGCTTCGTCGCGCGATAAGAACTGGATAGTAAACAACTATGCCATTGGCGATGCTGATACCACCAGTGTAATTAATGTCGCAGAGAACTCGCTGAGCAGTTCTATCCTAAATATGCTCCCGGCACATACAAACAGTGCTCCCGAGTCCAGGTACATTGCCCGGCAGGAAATAGAGATCAGGAAAATTGATTCTGTTTTTGATGAATTCTGCACTCCCGAAGACCACATTTTAATGAAGGTTGACACGCAGGGCTTTGAGAAGAATGTAATTGATGGAGCCAGTGAATCGCTTAAACATATCAGAGTTATTCAGCTGGAGATGTCTATAATACCGCTCTACGAAAGCGAGATGCTATACCTCGACATGATCCAATACATGGATAAGAAAGGATTTCATTTATTTACCCTGGAAAATGGTTTCTCGGACCCTGATACCGGCCAGATATTGCAGATAGACGGTTTCTTTATGAATAAGAATTACTTACAAAAAGTATAATGATGTTACCTCGAATTCACTTTTTAATTACAAATACCGGCTCTTGTCAGCGTTATTTCCAGCAATTTAAATAGCAATACTTTTGCTTGGCTGGAGATAACGCTGACAATGGTCAAAAAAACAAAACCTACCCTACCGAACTAACGCTAATAGCTACTAAATTACTTTTTAAATGAAGGTATGAAAGCTAAAGTTATACTTATAGTTGGCGGCATATCTGGCATCGGGAGGGCTGTGGCAACACTTGCTGCCCAGCGAGGCAATATAGTTGTAGTTGCAGGCCGCAATGAGCATAAAGCTGAACAAACCTTAAAAGAGCTTCAGGCAAGCGGCCTTACCGCCACATTTATAAAAACCGATATTTCTGATAGTGAGCAGGTACAACACCTTGTAACTGAAACCGTGCGGCTTTACGGCAGATTAGACTACGCCTGCAACAGCGCCGCCCTGGACTAAGGCATTGGCGTGCCCTTAGCTGATGTGGAAGAAACTGATTTTGACCGCCAGATGAGTGTAAACCTGAAAGGTATATGGCTTTGCATGAAATACCAGATCAGACAGATGTTACAACAAGGTGGTGGCTCTATTGTAAATATATCATCGATCAACGGTTTGGGTGGCGCCCAGGGGGCGTCTGTTTACTCAGCAGCCAAAAGCGGCATACTGGGACTAACCAAATCGGCTGCCCAGGAATATGCCACTTCCGGAATACGTGTAAATGCGCTTTGTGCCGGTGCTTTCAGAACCCCGATGCTTGAAGGAGTATTTGCTAAGGCTAATCCGCTTGCACCTTCAGAAGTAGAAAACAGGTATACTTCCATAATTCCGATGCAACGCATAGGCAACCCCACCGAAGCAGCCGAGGCAATCCTCTGGCTACTATCCGATCAGGCATCTTATGTAACCGGCCACTCCATGATCGTAGATGGTGGATTTAGCTCCAGTACACGTTAAACTATAAACTATATTTCGTTGGCTTGTCCGCGTAGTACCCGGGCCGTTACGAGTAGTTGCCCCACGTGGCGCATACTATGCTCGGCCGCATGAAACAACAGCCCCATCACAGTAGACTCAACCTGTGCCCTACCCACTCTTCTTATCTGGGTCAATGTACTTTGGTCGGTGCTTTTAATCTGTTCCAGCGCCTTATCTACCTGCTCATTAAACTGCTGCACCAGATCTTTGGCTGTGGCTTCGGTTGGTTTGCCTTCGGCATACAAAAAGGCCATTTGTGCTTCGGAAAGCGCTTCGCCACGAGCATAGGTTAGCAAGCGTTGCAAAATACCGGTTAAGTGCTGCAAATGGTACCCCACCGATGCTACTCCGGCAGGTCGTTCCCACACCAGGTCTTCCGGAAACTCGTCCATAAAATTCTCTACTTCGTCGCGGGCCTGCAACAGCGCATGTGCTACCGGTTGCAACAGGTCGGGTACGCCGGCTACAGGGCCGCGCAGCCATACTTCGAGGTTTTTGGTTTGTGTCATGGGTATCAGGTTTAAGTATAAACTATAGTTTGGTTCAGCTTACGTGTACTACTACCTTTCCGCGGGTTTTGCGGGTTTCTACCTGCTCGTGTGCTTTGGCTATGTCTTCAAAATCGTATACATGCGATACGTGCGCCGTCAATTTTCCCTGGCTTAGCAGGTCAGCAATTTTAGCCATGTCCTCGCCACTGGATTGCACCAGGTAGTTTTTAGCTTCTATATTTCGTTTCTGAGCTTCCTTTTGCACAGCATCTTTTGCGCCGCCAAGTATCGACACGAGCTTACCGCCATCCTTCAGGCATTTTAACGAGCGCATCGAGCTTTCTTCTCCCAACGAGTCCAGTACAATATCGGCATCTGTTACCACATCTTCAACTTTATATTCGTTATAATCTACTTGTTCATCGGCACCCATATTCCGAATAAAATCGTGGTTCTCTTTTGATGCCGTACCTATAACAGAAGCCTTAAAATACTTTGCAATTTGCGTAGCAAAATGACCAACGCCACCTGCAGCGGCATGTACGAGTACACGCTGCCCCGGTTGTATGCCAGCTTCGTTTACCAGCACCTGCCAGGCAGTGAGGGCGGCTAAGGTAGCAGCGGCAGCTTCGTGGTGCGGCACGTTGGCAGGTTTGTGCGCAAGGTGCGCTTCGGGTGAGGCCACATACTCAGCATAAGCCCTGCCGTGTCCCGGGAAATTCACCATTCCAAAAACTTCGTCGCCGGGCTTAAAGTAAGTTACCTTCTCTCCTGCTTCCACCACTTCTCCCGAAATATCCCAGCCAATTATAACAGGTGCGGTTTCTTTTAAAGTGCTGTAAAAAGCTTTGCCTTCGCGAGTCTTCGTATCCACGGGGTTTATACTGATGGCCCTTACCTTTACCAGAACCTCGTCTTCTTTTATAGTTGGCTTATCCAGTTCGGTTAACTCCAGGCTTTTTGGTTCGCCGGGTTCGTTTACAACAAATGCTTTCATGGGTATCGGTTTGAGTTACAAAGAAGTATACTTACTAACCTCGGGCCGCTATAAAAGGTTGTAGCCTCTATAGTTAAGATTTATTGGGTCCTGCTGCAGAAAAGGCCGTAGCTTATTTATAACTTGCCACCCAACAGGCCAAACACGTATGTAGCAAACAGGAACAGGGCCTGAAAAGCATGGAAGAACAGAAGAACAACCCCCTACACGGCAAAACACTGGAGCGCATACTGGTGCAGCTCGTAGATTATTATGGCTGGGATGAGCTTGGTTACAAGATCAATATCAACAGTTTTAACATCAACCCAAGTATAAACTCCAGCCTTAAGTTTCTGCGCAAAACGCCCTGGGCACGCCAGAAAGTAGAAGAACTATACATCCGCACGTTTGCCAAAAAATAGCCATCACATGAAAGACTTTAAGAAATATTACATAATACCAGCTGAACCGGAGATAGTATATGCTGCGCTTACCAACCCGCTAACCCTGCAGGCCTGGACTGGCGACGAGGCCGAGATGAGCACAGAACCCGGTTCTGAGTTCTCGCTGTTTGATGGAAGTATAGTTGGAAAGAATCTGGAGTTTGAAGAAGGCAAAAAGTTAGTGCAGGAGTGGTTTTTCGGAGATCAGGAAGAGCCTTCTATTGTAACTATAAAACTGCATGAGCACAAATTCGGTACATCCGCAGAGCTGCGCCACACCAACATTCCCGACCACGATTACGAAGACATAGTAGAAGGCTGGAACGAAGCCTACTTCGGTACCCTCATCGAATTTTACGAGGATAATGATATGTAATGGTGGCTGTAGACTAAACCCGACTTATTGGATTTTCAGAATTAAGCTATAGTTTTACCTCACCCCAGCCCTCTCCTAAAAACAGGAGAGGGAGCTTTGACTAACCCGGTGAAAGTCTCCCTTAAGGAGGGCAGGGATGTGTTTTATAGTGTGCGAAATCCAACCACCCCTAACCCCTCCTTATCCAAGGCGGGGAGTTTTCTAATGCTTTAACTTGAGATATAGTATTATAGGTGTAGCTTAAACACCCCTGTAGTCCCCTCAAGGGGACAGTTTCTGCAGATGCTTTCTCACTATTTATAGTTTTATAGTTACAGACCAAGAATGGACAGGTCTCGACCTGTCCCTACGGAAGTATTGCCATGAGAAAGGTCGAAGCTTATAGTTTCAAACTAAAAAGAAGCTTGTACTATGAGAAATTTTCAGTCTTTGGGTTGAGCGCCTTTGATTTGTTGCGGTGCCGCAGGCAATCCGAGGAACGAGGATAGCAAGAAAGCAGCAGCGCGATGCCCGAAGGCGGGGCCTCGCGGCCGTGAGCGCAAAAAGGTAGATTGAAACTATAGGTAAGTAGAGCTCCCAGGATAAGAGATAGCTATGAAAGGATAGTTTGGTTTGAGAAAGTATAGACTCAACTTTAAGTCGAAATAGATTTCTCACGATGTTCGAAATGACAAAATACAAACTATAAGTCACATAAGATTTCTCGACTAACGCTCGAAATGACATAAGAGGACCTATAAGATTACACTAAAGCTCCTCAAAAACTATCAACATTTATCAACCCCGCTTATTCAAATATTCCAGCACTTCTGCTACAGTTGCCAGATCCCCCTGTTGGCTATACTCTTCGATACGCTTCATTTCCCCGGATATTAAACCGGCGCGGGTGCTTTCGGCTTTGCCTTGCGAGTGAACGGCTACCTCCTGCCATGGCAATGCCTTGCCTGGTAAACTATAAATTTTCAATTCTGGGTACTGGCGCATAGCTGCTGTGGCCGCGGCCATAAAGGCACGTGGTTGCTGAAAAGGTGCTGCTGAAACTATAACGGAACTATAACCCTGGTCTTTGGCATGTTTTACCATCGAGTTGGCTTCTATTCCGGTATGCAGCATATCTGTATCGGTCGGTACTGGGGCAATTTCCTGCAGTTTATCTTCTGGTATACCAAGCGCAGTCATTCTCTTTTTCCAAGCGGTGCCGCCGGGGTAGCCGCTCATGGGTTTGGTGCCCAGAAAGTGTATTTTTGAAGTATAGTTTTCCTGTAAAAGCATTTTGGCAGCAGCGAAAGCTGCATCCTGGTTATCTCCTGTCTGGCCAAAAAGAAAAAGAGCGTCTGCAGGCTTAGTTGGTAAGGTGTCGCAGAGGGTTCGTATAATGAGTTCTTCTAACATAAATGCCCTATACGCATCGTACTGCATCAGGATGTGAGTAAATTTCCCTAAGTTCGGGTATTAAACTATAGTTATTGGTTATACTTCTTTTTATGACTGCTTATACTCCACAGGCAAAGGTCTCACCTAAAACTACCGGCATGGAAGCGCCCGCCACTTTACAGTTAAAAGGCTATAACAACCGCGACATCGACACCTTTATGCAAGCTTATACTGATGATGTGAAAGTATACCGTCAGCCGGGTGTGCTCAGTTACCAGGGTAAAGATGAAATGCGGAAGCGCTATGCTCAGAAGTTTGCCGATACGCCGGACCTGCATTGCGAACTGGTGAACCGTATTGTATCAGGTAATGTGGTGATCGACCATGAGCGGGTGCAGACCGACAAGAACAAACCTCGTATAGAAGCTATTGCCATTTACCGGATCAGGGAGAATAAAATAAGCGAAGTAACTTTTGTTTACCCTGACGCGGATATCAACCTATAATTTTATACATGACACAGCAAACTGATAGCCTGATATTTGACCTGGACGGCACCCTATGGGACGCGACTGAAAGCGTTGCCAGGGCATGGCAGGCTGCCCGAAAGCAAGTTGATTTTGATATCCGTGAAATAACGCAGGAAGATATCCGGTCGGTGGCCGGCATGCAGCATAACCTCATCTACGACAAGTTCTTCCCAGACCTGGATGATGCCCAGAAAAAGCAGCTGATGGAGATAAGCGGGCGGGAAGAAATGGCTCACCTGAAAAAGTATGGCGGCACATTATTTACAGGGATGCGGGAAACCCTGGACTACCTGCACGACAAGTATAAGCTCTTTATAGTTAGCAATTGCCAGGATGGCTACATCGAAGCTTTTTACGAGTTTCACCAACTGTCTCACCTGTTCCAGGACCACGAGTGCTCGGGCCGTACCGGCAACCCGAAAGGCGAAAACCTGAAAGATGTAATAGAACGGAACAACCTGAGAAATCCGGTTTACATTGGCGATACCAAAGGAGACTATGAGGCAAGTATAAAAGCTGATGTCCCTTTTGTGTATGCTGCCTACGGCTTTGGCCAGGTTCCCGATTTCACCTATAAAGCTGCTTCTCCGGCTGAACTTAAACAACTGTTTTAATGATACAGGAAGCTACGCCCGAAGATATAGATGAGCTTTTCCCGCTTTGGCAGGAGCTGATGCAACACCACCAGAGCCAACACAAAGTGTTCCGGTGCAAACCCAACCACGACCAGGCCCTGAAAGCAGAGTTACTTACCCGGTTGAAAGCAAAAGATACGCAGGTGTATGTGTATGAAAAGGACGGGGATTGGATCGGAATGATAATCTGCCAGCTGCGCCAAAGTATAAAAGGTTTTGTACTACAACGCAAAGGCTACATTGCCGAAACTATAGTTAAAGCCGGATTCAGGAACCAGGGCATTGGGCAGGAATTGTTTGAAGCTGCCCGCAACTGGCTGCACGACAAAGGAGCCGACCATATTGAACTACAGGTAGCTGTTAAAAATAACAAAGCGCTGGATTTCTGGCAGCAACAGGGATTCGAAACTATAACCCGGCATCTGGTGCTTGTTTTGGATGATAAAAAGTAGGTAGCCCCTAAAAAAGGGAGGTACAACTATTATTGCTAACAATTGCACCTCAGCTCCTTTTGCCCTCTACTTCAAAAGGAGTTTTCCTTTATCCATTTAAAATACCAACCTTATTATAATTTAAACTGTGTGTAAGTTGTTATGCTTATTGTAGCGTAATAAAATAGCGCAAACTTGGTGGCCCGGATAATAACCTGATCAGTTGGCGAAGCCTACCCGTCTTAATACAAGCCTTCAGGTATTTCCGGTGGTGTTCTTCCGATTCCCAGTCCTCTATCAGAACCAGCAGGTTAGGTTCTTTATCGTTTTGCAGCACATAGCTATGCAAACGACCTTTGGTAGTAAGTGCTTCTGGCCATTTCCCTTTAAAAAAAGCTTTGGCTTCATCAACCGCTTCTTCCCGAACACGGGCTTCCAGTATTACTTTTGTAGCCATTACTTTTAATTTAAGACCCTTCTGCACTTAGTTACATCATATAAAATATTGGTTTATAATAAGTTATACGACATGGGTAAATTTTACTTACTTTTTAGTAAAATATTTGGCAAAAACATGAATTTTTGATGCTAATGCTATACTTGAGAGGGCATAAATTAACAGCATACAGGAAATAAACTGTACAATGCCTATTTATGTTTAAACAGCGACCTGACGTAATTACAGCGGTTACTGAGATAGAAGAGCTTTAATATTGCACAGCTAAAATACAATATAAGGAGATATAACTAATCAGTTGTGAGTTCCCCTGTTATAGTATACGTAAGTTTTCCGGTATCAACCATCTCCCGGATAAGGGATGTTATAGTTTCTGAATCTTTCGGTTGAAACTGGGCGATCAGCTTTTTAGGGAGCACAGGTTGTTGCTGTACTATTTTTTTAACCTGGTCTTCAAATTCTTTTAATTCCTGTTGTAATCGCTCTTTTTTACGCTGGGCCAGGCAATAATCGCAGATGCGGCAGCTTTTGTCGGTAATCTCGTTAAAGTAGGCCAGCAACAACTGCGTACGGCAACGGTTATTTGTTTCCACGTAATGGCTCATTGCTTTAACCTGCACTGTAGCCTTGTCGCGCAGCTCGTTCAGCTTTTTGTGGTTTAGGGGCAGGTTGTGTGCATCCTGCCGGGGCTTGGTAAAAACAAGCTGCGGGGCATCGTGCTGCGGCTCGTAAACTATAACCTGTAGTTTATGCAAGTATTCGAGTTTGCGGCGTACTTCCTGTTCTGTCTTTTTTAAATATCCGGCCAGTTTCCGTTCAGATATCTTAACAAAGTTGGCGAAAGCTTCTCCGCCATACATGCGCAACACCAACCGCAACAAAGCATCATGGTCCGGGTTCTTCACCTGAAACTCGTAAAGCGCTGTGTTATCAAGCAGTATAAATAACCTCGATGGATTATAGTATCCCTCGTTTAATTGCAGGTAGCCCTCTCCTTCCAACCGCTTTATGGCATGGTGCACTTCCAGGGCTTTCAGTTTATAGTTGTTAGCAAAATCTGCCAGTTCAAAATCGAAACTGCTTAAGGCTCCGCTGCCAACAGCAAGCTGGTAATAATTGGCTAGGCACTGGTATACCCTGCGTATAAACTCAAGTGGCGGGTGGGCTTCTTCTACTTTTTTGTGCAGATCTGTTACATCGCTCGGGCCATAAAGTATAACAGCATAACTATACTTCTCGTCGCGGCCAGCACGGCCTGCTTCCTGGTAATACGCTTCCAGGCTTTCAGGCAGGTCGAGGTGTACCACTAACCTGACATCCGGTTTATCTATACCCATCCCGAAGGCATTCGTGGCAACTATAACGCGCACCTTATCATCGATCCAGGCTTTCTGGGCTGCACTGCGCTCTTCAAACTTAAGCCCTGCATGGTAAGCGGTGGCTGCCATCTGGCGGCTTTGTAAAAAACGGGCAATCTCTACTGTCTGGCGGCGGCTGCGGACATACACGATGCTTTGCCCGTTCATTCGCTGTAATATCTCGAGCAGGCGCCCTATCTTATCTTCGGTATAAAGGCAGGAGTACGACAGATTAGACCGTGCAAAGCTTTTAACAAATATATTTTGCTGTTTAAAAAGGAGTTTTTCCTGGATGTCCTTGCGCACTTGTTCAGTAGCGGTGGCTGTAAGGGCCAGTACCGGCACATCGGGAAGCAGTTCGCGTAAGCTTGCAAGCTCCAGGTAAGGTGGCCTGAAATCGTAGCCCCACTGCGATATACAATGTGCCTCGTCTACGGCAAGCAGGTTAACCTTCATGCGCTTTATCCGCTCCCGCACAATGTCGGTCAGTAAACGCTCGGGCGACAGGTACAGGAATTTTATACTTCCATACACGCAATTATCCAAGGCAATATCGATCTCGCGCCGGTTCAGTCCCGAGTAAATTGCTACCGCAGCTATCCCTCTTTTCTGCAACTGCTCTACCTGGTCTTTCATCAGGGCGATGAGCGGCGTAACTACAATACAGATCCCCTCCATGGCCAAGGCCGGCACCTGGAAACAAACTGATTTACCACCACCAGTAGGCAACAGCGCCAAAGTATCTTTACCGTTAAGCACCGATCGCACAATATCCTCCTGCAACGGCCTGAAATGGTCGTAACCCCAATAGGTTTTTAATGTGTGGTGGATATCCTGCACGGTAGTATGGTTTATGCAGCGAAGATAAAACTTTGAGAAGAGAAGTCAGAATAAATAAATTCCGGAGGGTTATAACTATAGTTAAATTTTAGGGAACATATAGTTTCTCTTATGTTATTGTGAGCATCAGTCGAGTAATCTTATTTGTCCTATAGTTTCTCTATTGTGATCCCGAGCGTTAGTCGAGAAATCTTATGTGTCCTATAGCTTCTCTATTGTCATTTCGAGCGTTAGTCGAGAAATCTTATGTGTCTTTTAAATGAAGTCTACTGCAACTTGAACCAAGCTAAACTTTCATAGTTTCCACTTATCCTGGGAGCTTTACAAGCCTATAGTTTCAATCTAGCTTTATGCGCTCACGGCCGCGAGGCCTCGCCTTCGGGCATCGCGCTGCTGATTTCTTGCTATCCTCGTACCTCGGATTGCCTGCGGCACCGCAACAAATCAAAGGCGCTCAACCCAAAGACTGGAAAGTTTCTCATAGCAACCGCCTAACTATAAGTTGAAACTATAAGCTTCGACCTTTCTCGTGGCTATACTTCCGTAGGGACAGGTCGCGACCTGTCCGCTCTTGGTCTATAACTATAAAACTATAGCTTATGAATTAGCAGTAGCAGAAACTGTCCCCTTGAGGGGACTACAGGGGTGTAAAGACAGCAACTATAAAATTATAGCTTATCAAATGGCAGTAGCAGCAAATTCCCCGCCTTGGATAAGGAGGGGTTAGGGGTGGTTGGATTTCAGTAACTATAAAACTATAGCAGAGATTCCACTCCCCTGAGCGACAGGATTCTGCCATACTTAAGTGAAGCTAAGGATAAGTTCAAATCCTGATTCAACCGATTATTACTTCCGCAACCTTACACTGAATCCGGTTGTAACAAAATAATCCTGCCCTGGGGATGAGATGGCTTTGCCTGCGGCAACATCTAACTGCATGTTAGGTGATATTAGCAATAGTAAACCGGCATCAAAATGATGAGTTGCTTTCTTTCCTTTAGGTTTCTCACCAAAAACTTCTGCATAAACCCCAACTTTACTGGTTATACCTTTACCTATACTGACAGCATAACCTTTTACCGGATTACCCTCTTCCCAGGCATAAGCAAGATTGTAATTCAGGTCTATACTTTCACTTAATGAGTTCTTAAACATCAGGCGCAGGTTCACTTCAACATTATCGGGCTTAAATTCGGGCATGCCAACAGGCATATCAACCATGGTCATAAAAGCAGCCTGAGGCCGTAAGCTACTCTCCTGCCAAAGACTCACCTTAGTGCCGAGTGTTAACGGGCCAAAACCTCTAGCCCGTGTTGCTTCTTCATTTTCGATATCCTGGTAAGTGCCTTCTGCTCTCAACTCCAGCCAGTTTAAAACACCAATTCTAAGTAAAGCAATGGGATAAGCCCTGTAAGTAAGTTCTGTATTCTCATATGTACTTCGCTGAAAGTATAAGCCGGTCTCGAGTTGTATGGTTTTTACAGATAATACCGATGCTGCTTCTGTTTGGTCTGGTCTGTCTGTTTCCAGATCTGGTTGCTGGCAAACCCTTGGAGTGTGTAAAGGAGGAATACAGCTATAGTTACTGCGTATCTTGGCGGTTGTGATAATGTGATGATTGAGCTCTTCATAATTTAGATTTAGCATTGTTTACGATATTTTAGACAAATAGCGTAAATAATTTAGACAAATCTAAATTTAAATTAAAACAAACAAAAAAGCCTGCTCCAAATGAAACAGGCTTTCCAGAAAGTACAAGTTCGTTTATGCTGCCGCTGATTGTCCATCTTCACGCTCCTCAATAACCTTTTTCAGTTTATCGATAGCTTGTGATGCACGTTCTTCGTCGAAACGATTGATGTTCAGTAGCATTTTTGTTTTTTCCTGACGTGTGATAACCGGGTTATTCAGTAACCTGATAATTTCTTCTTTCTGCTTAGCCGATGCATAACGCACACTTGCTGCCGGCGATTCTGCTACTTCCTTATCAGCTGCAGCAGCTGCTTCTGAGGCTCGCATAGTTGCTTTTTTCTCGGTAGGCACAGCTACATTCTTATCAGATTTTGCAGTATCGTTGCCACTATAGTCCATTTCCTCGGCAGGGGTTGGCTCATAACCAGCTGCCCTGATGATCCAGGCCAGAATGTTACGGTATGCCTTACCAATTGCCCTGGTTTGGGCCATAGATGCAATAGCAAATTCCTGGTAATACTTTTTACCCTGCTCTTTACTTGAACAGATAGCAAAACCGGCACCAACAACCTGCTGACTACGCAGATCAAGCAAATTTACTTTTGCCTGGTACTTAATCTCATCATCCGTACTGATGTTTACCACATGCTCTACCACCGGCAGAATACCTAATCGTGAACCGGCATATTGCCAGCCTTCCACGTTCACATATTCTTTGCCTTGTATGTTCTGGTATAAGCGGTTCTCTTTTATAAACTTCGCAAGGTCTACAGCCAGGTGCAAGGTCTCATCAGACTTTGCAATGTCGTAGCTTTCCACCTTCGGTTTCTGCACTTTCATGCTCTTACTTGGTTGATTCATACTCATTTAGCTTTCATAGTTGTGTTACATATACTTAACAGAACGAGGGTGCAAAAAGTGCAAAAAACTAAAAAAATTCGACATTTTATTGCATTGATTATCAATGACTTACAAAGTTTTTTCTAATTATATTAGCCACCTTAATTTTTTGCACCTCAAAAGCTAAAAGTTGAGCAAAGGGTAAAGTGTAGTTACGTAGATTTTGAGGTTTGAGATATGGTAATGCTGAAATTAATTATGCGGCAACAAAGCATTCTATACTTCACTTTAAAGTATAAAATACAAACTATAAGACAGAGGAGTACACCTTACTGTAGCAGCAGGGTACAAAGTATAAGTACTTAAGGTAGATTAGTTTTGTGATAGCATTTCCTGAACGATCAGGCCATCTTTCATGACCAGGGTACGGTCGGCCATAGATGCCAGCAATTCGTTGTGTGTAACTATAACAAAGGTCTGGTTGAACTCGTCGCGTAGCTTAAAGAAGATATCGTGCAGCTCCTGGGCATTTTTTGAGTCGAGGTTGCCGCTTGGCTCATCAGCAAAAATAACTTCCGGGGAATTGATGAGGGCGCGGGCCACCGCAGTACGTTGCTGCTCCCCTCCCGACATTTCAGAAGGCTTATGATCGAGCCTGTGCGACAGGTTAAGCATCATCAAAAGCTCTTTCGCACGTTCTACCACTTCTTTTTCAGGCCGGCCAGCCAGGAAACCTGGTAAGCATACATTCTCAACAGCAGTAAATTCGGGCAGCAGGTTATGAAACTGGAATATGAACCCAATGTGTCGGTTACGGAAACGGGCCAGGTCGCTGCCGTTATACTTGGCTATATTCTTACCATCAAAAAGCACTTCGCCGGTATCGGCATTATCTAAAGTGCCCAGTATGTGCAGCAGGGTACTTTTGCCGGCACCCGAAGCTCCTACAATCGAAACCACTTCGCCTTTGCCAATGGTCAGGTCTATGCCTTTCAGCACTTCTAACTTACCGTATTTCTTATGGATGTTTTTTACCTGCAGCACGCCGTAAAACCTATAGTTGTAATTGAAAACGAATGAGAGCCAAAGCTACAAAAATTTTGCCGGATTTAGACTTAGCTAACCTCCGCAGGTATAAACTCAGGAAATACCTGACTTATAAGCACCATGACCATTCTCCCGCTGTCCATCATTTTCTAATACATCTTTCACATAAAGCTCTTTTACCACTACCATTAGTACGGCAAGTATAGGCGCGGCCAGCAAAAGCCCGAGGCCACCCTGCACCAGCCCCAGCAGCACCTGGAAGAACAACAGCAGTGCCGGCGGCAGATCAACGGTTTTCTGAAAAATGATCGGGGTGATAAGATAAGACTCTATTATCTGGATACCGCCATAGATGAGAATAACATAGAGTGCCATCTGCGAACCTTGCGTCAACCCGATCAACACGGCAGGTATACCGGCGATCCAGGGTCCGATGTTAGGTATAAAGGCGAGCAGAAAAGCGATCAAGGCTAAGGCAAAAGCCATAGGTAAGCCTATCAAACTATAGCCAATTGCCGCAGACACACCGATAATAGCCATGGCCGACAGCATAGCTACTAGCCATAATTTAAGTGTGTGGTAGCATTTGTGCAGCACATCAAGTACGCGTGAGCGATGGCGCGGCGGAAAAAGTTTAGAGAAACCTTCGGTGTATAGTTTAGGGCTTGATGCAAAGAAAAGAGCCGTAATGATAACTATAAGCAGGTCGGCCAGAATACCCAGAGTAGTTGTAAGCGCACCAGATACTTTAGAGAATAGCGAACTTGACTGCGGCATTGCCTTGTTCAGGTTTTCAGGTAGTTGTTCGGCCACTTTCTCTCCCCAGCTATACTTCCCGAGCCACTGCTCTACTTCCTGCAACGATTGTGGTAACGTTTTACTTATCTCCTGCCCCTGCTTGGCTATTGTGGGGCCCACCCATAAAAAAGCACCAACCAATAACCCAAAAAAGACCAGAACAGATATAAGCAAACTCCACCCCCTTTTCAGGTGCAGCTTGTTTGTGATCCAGTCGGCCATGCCAGAGAATAAAACAGCCAGCAGAATACCGGCAAACACCAGCAGGAAAAAATAGAATTGCTTAACCAACAGGTACACGCCCCCGGCAATTAGCACAACTATAAAGGTTGCAATGGTTATTCGTTTCGCGAAACTATAGGAATCAGGCATGGCGATCTGTTTATCAGAATATATAGTTAATCATATAGTTAAAACTCTGTTCGTATTATACTCGTTGCGTTCATTACGGTTATATAACTATAGTTTTATCAGGTTAGAACTAAGCAGCAATATTTTAAAAATCCATTACTTGAATTTATAGCTAAATAGGCGTACTTTCGTGCGTCCATTAAAACTGAAAGCATGAACATACACGAATATCAGGGTAAAGACATTTTAAAGAAATACGGCGTACGCATACAGGAAGGTATTGTGGCTGAAACGCCGGACCAGGCTGTAAAAGCTGCCATGAAGCTTACCGAAGAAACCGGTACAGGCTGGCATGTTATTAAAGCTCAGATACATGCGGGTGGCCGTGGTAAAGGTGGTGGCGTAAAGCTTGCCAAAAACCTGGACCAGGTTAAGCAGATCGCAAGCGAGATACTGGGCATGACACTGGTAACACACCAGACAGGTCCTGAAGGTAAACTGGTACAGAAAGTACTTGTTGCGCAGGATGTGTACTACCCGGGCGAGTCTGATCCGAAAGAGTTTTACCTGAGCATTCTGCTTGACCGTGCAAAAGGTCAGAACGTGATCATGGCATCTACTGAAGGTGGTATGGACATTGAAGAAGTTGCTGAGAAAACTCCTGAGAAGATCATCAAAGAGTGGATCGATCCGGCTGTAGGGCTGCGTCCTTTCCAGGCTAACAAGATCGCTTTCGCATTTGGTTTACAGGGCGAAGCTTTCAAGGAGATGGTTAAATTCATCACAAGCCTTTACAAAGCATATGTAGAGTCGGATGCTTCTATGTTCGAGATCAACCCTGTTCTGAAAACTTCAGACAACAAGATCCTGGCTGTAGATGCGAAAGTTGACTTAGACGATAACGCATTATTCCGCCACAAAGACCTGGCTGCCCTGCGCGATACTTCGGAAGAAGATCCGTTGGAAGTGGAAGCAAGTGCATCGAACCTGAACTACGTGAAGCTTGACGGTAATGTTGGCTGTATGGTAAACGGTGCTGGTCTGGCTATGGCAACTATGGATATCATTAAACTTTCTGGTGGCGAGCCCGCTAACTTCCTTGACGTAGGTGGTGGAGCAAATGCACAGACAGTTGAAGCTGGTTTCCGCATCATCCTGAAAGACCCGAACGTAAAAGCGATCCTGATCAACATTTTCGGTGGTATTGTTCGTTGTGACCGTGTTGCAAATGGTGTTGTTGAGGCTTACAAAAACATTGGTGATATCCGTGTTCCGATCATCGTTCGTCTGCAAGGTACAAACGCTGAAGAAGGTGCCCGCATCATCGACGAGTCTGGCCTGAAAGTTTACTCTGCAGTTGCTTTGAAAGAAGCCGCTGAAAAAGTAAAGCAGGTTTTAGCTGAAGTTGGAGCTTAGTTTTAAGCTTACCTATAAAACAAGAAAGGCTGCCCACTTAGGCAGCCTTTCTTGTTTTATAGCATTATGGTAAAATCTATACTTACACCACTTCCAGCTGCACTTCAATATTGCCTTGCACACCTATAGAATAGGGGCATACCTGGTGCGCTTCGTCTACCAGTTGGCGGGCCTTTTCTTTATCCAATCCTTTCAGGTCTACTTTTAATTTTACACCTAAACCATACTTACCATCTTCTGACTTCAGCAGATCCACATGGGCGTTCACTGTTGAGGCCGGGTCGAGTCGCTCGTGGTGTTTGCCGGCAACCAGCAATAACGCACTCTGAAAGCAGGCTGCATAACCTGCCGCGAACAATTGCTCTGGGTTAGTTTTACCATTCTCCCCTCCCAGTCCTTCCGGCAACGATAGGGGCATATCCAACACACCATCCGATGAAGTAACATGGCCTCGTCGGCCGCCTGTAGCAGTAACCTCTGCTGTATACACTTTTTCCATAGTTCTATACTTGTGTTTATAGTTTGTCTCCAGGTATAATTAACCGCAGTTTCTAAAGTAATGTTTTACTGCGTATAACTATAAGCCAGCAAGTTGCTGCCAACTATAAACTATAAAGTACATTTTTCAGTAGAATGGTTGATATTATCGGCATAGTTCCTATTTTTGCACCACTACCAGCACCCGTAGTTCAATTGGATAGAATATCGGATTTCGGCTCCGAGGGTTAGGGGTTCGAATCCTCTCGGGTGCACTTAAAGTATAAAAGCCTTGTAAGTTTTGTCTTGCAGGGCTTTTTTGTTTTACTACCTTGCTGTTTCTGCTTAAGTTAGTCCTGTTACAAAGCTGTTTATACTTACAACTAACCAACCTATAGGTATGCTGCAAAAAATTCTACGCACCGACGATGCCAAAACAACTATTCTTATCAGGCTTATAGTTGGTGTAGTTTTCCTTTCAGAAGGTATCCAAAAGTTCCTATTCCCGGATGACCGTGGTGCCGGGCGTTTTGAGAAGATAGGTTTACCCGCTCCCGAATTTTTAGGAACATTTGTTGGCTCATTCGAAGTTATTTGCGGCGCATTGGTGCTTTTGGGTTTGTTTACCCGCCTGGCAAGTATACCGTTGCTCATCATTATGCTGGTAGCCCTTTTCACTACCAAGATCGAAATACTATCTAACGATGGCATCTGGGAAATGCTCCATGCCAGCCGCACAGACTGGTCGATGTTGCTGGGTAGTTTGTTTCTGCTGATAAAAGGGAGCGGACGTTATGGCATCGACCATAGTTTGCAAAACAAATAATCCTGTATTAAGATCACTTAACCCATTACCAAACCTGGTTTCTTTAAACTGAATTTCAAAACCTAATAACTGAGTTTCCGGATACGCGTATGCATCGGTGGTAGCTTGACCTGATCCAAATATCTGAGGCTACTATAAATTAATACATGTATATTCGTGGATATATAGTTCACAGCCACATATAAGCATAGAAAGTCTAATGAACACAAAACAAACAGCGCAATTGCTCAAAAAACAAAAGAAAACCATTCTGGAATCCTGGATGAAACACCAGTTGGCAGATGAAGCGCTACGTGATGATCTTATCTCGAACGACGATCTTCGCCGCCAGTCAGAAGAATTATTAAACGGCATTATAACAGCCACCGAAAAGGGCAATTTCGATAATGTTTACTCATCTGAGTACGACCTTGTAAATGATGTGCTGAATGATATCTCGATCACAAGAGCACGCCAGGGATTCTCTCCCCGCGAGGTTACCATGTACGTTCTGAGCCTGAAGCAGGCCATCATAGAGGTGATGATAAAAGAGCACAAAGATCAGCCTGAGCTTCTGTTCACTGAGATCCAGATGACAAACAAATTGCTCGATAACCTGAGCATCCTGACTTTTGAAACATATTTAAAAGGTCGTGAAGAAGTTATACTTCGCCAGACCGACGAAATAAACGAAATCTCTACTCCGGTTATCCGTGTTTGGGACGGCATACTGGCCCTGCCTATTATAGGTACCCTTGATAGCCAGCGCACCCAGATCGTGATGGAAAACCTGCTGCAGGAGATCGTGAACACTGGCAGCAACATAGCTATACTTGATATTTCGGGAGTGCCTGCTGTAGACTCGCTTGTTGCGCAGCACCTTATTAAAACAGTAAGTGCTACCCGCCTGATGGGAGCTGAATGTATTATAAGCGGTATCCGTGCTGAAATAGCGCAGACCATTGTGCATTTAGGTATCGACCTGTCCAGCATCAAAACAAAAGCATCGCTGGCAAGCGCCCTTCAACTGGCCTTCACTATGCTGAGCCTGGAGGTTAAAAAGAAAAATACAGGTAATATACAAAACTCAAGACTGATCAGATAAACCATGGATAGGATTCCGATTTTAAAAATGGGGCCCTTCCTGCTGGTAACGATCCAGGTGGATTTATATGACCGGTTAGCGCTAAGCCTCGAAAATGACCTTATAAATATGGTTAGCAAAACAGGCGCGCGGGGGGTTCTTATCGATATTTCAGCAGTAAATATAGTTGACTCATTTATGGGCCGCATTTTAGGCAACATCGCCTCTATGTCGCGTATTATGGATGCTGAAACGGTAGTGGTGGGCATGCAGCCTGCCGTGGCCATTACGCTTGTAGAACTGGGCCTTACCCTGCAGGGAGTGCACACAGCACTTAATGTCGAAAAAGGCATGGATCTACTATACGATAAATCAGATCTGTTAACAGACGAACAAAACAACCAGGAAGACACAGAGGAGCCGGATGATTACAATGACTAAAGACACGATGCAAATCGTGCGCGAACAAGATGTTGTACCATTTCGGAACCGGGTACGTGAACTGGCTACTAAAATAGGTATGAGCCTGGTAAACCAGACCAAACTTATTACAGCAGCCAGCGAGCTTGTCCGGAACATGTTAAAATACGCCAGCGGCGGAAAAATAACCCTTGAAGTTATAAGCAAAACCGGTCAGTCGGGCATCAGGCTGACCTTTGCCGATAATGGGCCGGGTATAGAGAATATTCCACAGGCTATGCAGGATGGTTTCTCTACGGGCCGAAGCCTGGGGCTGGGGCTGCCTGGCGCAAAAAGGTTAGTAAACGAATTCGATATTAAAAGTGTAGTGGGGCAAGGAACAACTGTTACGGTTACACACTGGAAGAATGGACGATAAAGTATACAAACGCTTTCCCCTGGCCGACAGAAGCTATGCTAATATTGTTAAAAGAGATATAACACGCCTGGCCGAAAGCAAAGGCTTTTCTGAAACAGAAGTAGGTCACATTAATATTGTGGTGTCCGAAATGGCATCTAACCTGCTAAAGTTTTCTCCTGAAGGTGGCGAGCTACTGGTAAAGTATACTCCCAGCAACGCTCTCGAGATCATTTGCCTTGATAATGGGCCGGGAATTAAAGACCTTGCCCGCATGCTCCAGGATGGTTCATCCACCTCGGGCACTGCCGGCGAAGGCCTTGGTGCTATTATGCGCCAGTCACATGATTTTGATATTTATAGTCAGCCCGGTTGTGGTACAGCTATACTTTCCCGGGTTTATAAAGACCATCTCTCTGCACCTACAAAAACAAGCACTTTTGATGTAGCTGCTTTACTTATACCTAAGCCGGCCCAAACTGATTGTGGCGATAACTTTACGTTTTTAGAGCAAGGCCGCAACTGTTACCTTATCGCTTTGGATGGATTGGGCCATGGCAGCAGTGCCCGGGAAGCCAGTGCAGCAGCCGTGTCGGCTTTTTCCGAATCTCCAACTTCAGAGCCTGCTGTAAACCTGCGCTACATACATTCCATTATCCGGAAAACGCGCGGTGCCGTAGGTACTATTGTGCATATCAACAACAGTCAGAAACGCATTAGTTATTGCGGTATTGGTAACATTGCCGGCAGGCTTTTTACACTTACCGGGCCATCTATTGCCAATGCATCGAGCAAAAGTATAATTGCTTACAACGGTATACTTGGCCATAACATACCTGGCAGCCTTAACAACCACACTCTCGACTGGGGCCCTGATAAACTCCTGATCCTGCACTCAGATGGTATAAAGTCGAGATGGGATCTAAGTAAGTATACACACCTGCATCGCCATGATGCCAGCTTGATAGCTGCCGTATTGTACCGGGATTTTACAAGAGGCTCTGACGACACCTTAGTAGTAGTAGTTCGACAAAAAAGCTAAGGTTATGTTGCGCAACTTACTCCGGATAAATATCACCAACGAACTGGATGTGGTGCTGGCTTATAAAAGAGCAAAGCAGATAGCCGAAAAGCTCGCTATAACTGTCGGTAACCAGACCAAATTTGCTACTGCGGTATCTGAGATATGCCGTAACGTAGTGGAGCATGTGGGCAATGGTAGCATCCAGTTTAATATTTTTGAAGAGCAAGGCGCCAAATACATCGAAGCTATAGTTACCGACCGCGGCCGGGGCATTGGCGACATAGATTATTACCTGAAACGAAGTATAGGTTCTTCCAACTCAAAAGGCACAGGCATTATACATTCGCGCAAACTGGTCGATTATTTTGATGTGGAAAGCACTTTCGAGAAAGGTACCCGCATTACATTGCGCCAGCGTATTCCGCACAATGCCCCACCTGTTACAAAAGCTATAGCCGAAGCCTGGCTTTACGAGTTCGACATGGACAGCGTATCGCCATATGCTGAGATAAAGCGCCAGAACATGCAGTTGCTGGAAGTGCTGGAACACCTGCGTGAGCGAAACGAGGTGACACAACAGCAACTTAAAGAGATTAGCCGCCTGAATGATAAGCTGCAACAATCAAATAACGACATACAACAACTGTTGCGCGAGCGCGAAGAGCAGAATAACCGTCTACAGGAAATAAATGCCGAGCTGGACGCTTTTGCCCACACCGTTTCGCATGACCTGCGTGCTCCGCTGCAAAACATACACGGAATATCGCAGGCCTTGGAAGATAGCCTGAAAAAGGGCCTTATAGAAGATGCCCGGATGCTGTTCCCGATGCTGGACCAGCAAACAAACAGGATGGATAACTTTATCATGAACATCCTCTCCTACTCGCTGGCCGGCCGTAGTAATATCGAAAAATCGACGGTGCACTTACCTGAACTGCTACCTGAAATACTTAATCTGGTGCGCGTACCAGCCCATGTAAAAGTTAACCTGCCTACCGAAAAGCTGGCTTTACAAACAGAAACAATTTTGCTGCAACAGGTTTTCAGTAACCTGGTAGGCAATGCCATAAAACACCAGGACCTTAGCGAAGATGCTACTATAAGTATAAAGTATAAAGTTGACGGCGACTGGATACGTTTTGAAGTGGAAGACAACGGACCGGGCATACCGGCTGAAGTGCGGAAATCTATCTTTAACATTTACGAGACCGGCGAAAACGCAGCCATTAACGGCACTGGTCTTGGCTTGTCTATCGTAAAGAAGATCGTGAATGGCAAAGGCGGCGAAGTATGGGTTGAGTCGGAAGGACGGGGATCGAAATTTGTATTTACCTGGCCAGCCTCCGAAATAATTCCGGATTAACACAGAGCTTATAAAAGTATAAAGCCCGCTATAAAAACTATAGCGGGCTTTATACTTTTAAGTTGATCAGGTTAATTCTTTTTGTTTATAAAGAACGTATCCAGCACTTCCTGCACATCGTGGCGGGTAAGTGTTTTAGAGTAATGTTTTTTAACTTTCTTATAATTCTTCAAGCGTTCCAGGTCATAGAAACTAGCTGAAGAAGTAAGCATCATAATGATCACATGGTCCTGTTCATCGAGGTTGCGGCGCTGGTATTCCTCTAAAAAAGAAAAGCCATCCATCACCGGCATTTTAATATCCAGAAAGATCAGATCAGGGCATTTGGTAACAGAACCTTCGTTTCCTCTGCAAGAAGCTTCCAAATAATTAATGGCATCCTTCCCGTTTTGTGCAACTACAATTTCCTTCGCCACACCCATATCTTCCAGTAATCTCTTATTCAGGAAGTTTGTGGTATCATCATCGTCAACAAGTAGAATCAGATCAAGCATTTGTTTGGTTTCCGTCATTACAGTAGATTAAAGAAATACTGTTTCGGCCAGCATGCCGTACTAATAAACGCAAATATCTTACTATAAATCACTATTTCAAAATAGTACCTTTTTAAAAACGCGATTTTTTAATACGATTTTGCAACCTATTCAAAAGCAACACGTATTTGCGCCCCGAAGTTCACAAATATCCTCTACTTTGGAACTAAAATATAGGTGCTGGCTCCTATCTGACTACTTTTAATTTTTGGGGCTTCTTTTTATGGCGTGCTCTCCAGATCAGTATTCCGCTAACCCAAAGTACTGCTGGCATCAGGCCGGCTGCAAACCATAAAATGCGCGTAAACCACCCTCCTATCTCCCCGAAATGTATAGGCACAAACCAGTTGCGGGTAAGCTGCCTGCTAACCGGGTCGTGGTGTGGCTGCGAGGCGTAAAGTATAGCGCCTGTATATTGGTCGATGTATACCTGTGGCCTGTACTCTGGTCCGGCATCTATAGCTGTGGCATTTACCACCGAAAAGTATACCCTGTCCGCACTGTCTTTCGGCATTATCAGGTTACGTTTATAGTAGCCGGGGTACATGGTTTCCATTTTAGCGAGTGCCTCGTAAATGGTAAGCTCGGGAACACCAGCCTGGTATTCGGATTTTATAGTTGCCGGGTCTGGAGTAGGTTCTTCGGTACGGGTAACAACATCCGCCACTGCCTGCACTTCGTTCGGGAAAGCAAAGTATACGCCTGTTATACTTACCAGGAAAAGCGGAATGGTAAAGTAGAAGCCTAGTATTTTATGCACATCATAATTTCGGCGCTTAAAGCTGGCATTTTTCTTAAACTTAAAGCCATCTCGTAGCTTCTTCTTTTTGCTTGGCAGCCACAGGTAAATGCCCGACGAAAGCAGTACCAAAGCCAGCAACAACGAGCTGATACCTGTTATAACGGAGCCTGTTTCGCCTAAAGTAAGTTGCCGGTGTATAGTTAGCACATCATCCAGGATACCTCGTCGTTTTTCCAGTTCGCCTAAGTATAAACCGGTAACCCCATCATAAAACACAAACTCCTTTTTGCCTTCGATCTTAAAGATATAGTTCTCGAGTTCGCGCAACGGAAAAAACACGCTTGTAACACGGGCACTAAATTGTTCTTCCGCTTTCTTAACTATAGTTTCAACCTCAGCCACCTGTGCACCTGGGTCAGAACTCTGGTAAAGATCGGAGTAGATAGCGGCTGTAAGCTCTGGCTGATAAACATAAATTGACCCCGTTATACCAACCACAGAAAGTATAGCACCAGTGGTCAGACCAATCCAGAGATGTAGTTGCAGGGTTAGTTTTTTCATGGGTTGATATAAACAGATGAGCGGCACAACCGAAGCTGTGCCGCCTTATCTTTAGCAAAACTATAGTTTACCGGTATTAAAACCGAACTCCAATGGTACCTTGTACCGAAACAGGCGCTCCCGGCATAATGGCTGTTGCCGATTGCGAGCCGTCGTAGTACTTCACATTTGTAAGATTCCGGACGTTGATAGCGGCATGGTATGTATGGTTATCATAAAAAATGCTGGCATCGAAACGTGTGTAGCCTGGTAACCTGAAACTGTCGTTGGCATCTACTGGCCGGTTGCCGAAGCTGGTAAAGCCTGCGCCAAAACCGAAGCCGCGCATAGTGCCCTGCTGCATTTCGTAGGTTGCCCACATGCTTCCGCTGTGCTTGCTTACTCCTCTGAAGGCGATGTCTTCTTTTTTATCATCTGAATCCTCAATACTGCGGGCATCGGTGTAGCTGTAAGTTGCAATTACATTCAAACCAGTTAGCAATTCGCCAGTAACGTCAGCTTCAAAACCCTCACTTCTAACTTTACCAATTTGCATTTGATAAGCGTTGTCGGTCGGGTCGGTAACAGCTACGTTGCGGCGGGTAATGTTAAAGTAAGCCGCCTTCACATTTATCCTGTCATTCATCAAACCTGACTTTATACCTGCCTCATACAGATCTGATGTAGTTGGCTCAAAAGTTTCGCCTTCTTTCGTGCGGCCAACTTCCGGCTGGAAACCTTTTGACCAGTTACCATAAACTGACAGCGGGCCATACACCTCATATAATACACCTGCACGCGGGTTGAAAGAAGTATTGCTTTGCGTTGTAGTTACAGCAGTGAACGTGTTTGTCTTTTTATCCAGAACCTGGTCTACATTTTTAAAATCCCAGATATCGAAGCGGGCACCAACCAGCACTTTAAGTTTCTGGCTGATAGACAGGAAATCCTGCACATAGAAACCGGTCAGGGTCGTGTTGTCGCGGTAGTCGTCGCCGAAAGCTAATTTAGCAGGCTTTGGCAGGCGGCTATACTGCGGGTTATAAATATCCAGCGTGTCGTAGCTGCCACGGTTATACCATATATCGAACATCGATCTAGCAAACTCAACACCTGCTACTGTTTTATGCTCGAAAGCCGAACCTGTTTTAAAGGTAGCGTATAGTTCGTTCTGAGTAGCAAAGTTGCGCTCAAAATTATACTGGTCCTGCATGCGACGCGTCACCTTCGAGTTGGTATCGTCGTTCTTCAGCACACCGGCCACTTCTACTATCTTTCTCTCTTCGGATGAATAAGTAAAGTTAGAAGCGTGACGCAGGCTGAAAATATCGTTAAACCGGTGCTGCAGGTTATACTGTACTAAACGGTTCTGGTGTCTGCCTACATTATCTGGCTCGCCGATAGAGCGGTTAGTCGGCACATCGGCTATCACTTTATTAAAAGAAACTATACCTCTGTCTGATGCCTGATCGTGGTCCAGGTACTCGGCTTCTACAGTTAAAGATGTTCTTTCGGAGAAGTCATAAGTTAAAGCCGGTGCTACAAAAAAGCGCTTGGTGCTTACAAAATCACGGTAAGTGTCGCCATTTTCAAATACGGCATTCAGTCTATACTTCAGCGATTTGTTTTCGTTAAGCGCACCACCAAAATCTATGGCCGGTCGGTACTGTCCAAAGCTGTTGGCCGTTAACTGTACATCGTGGAAAGTATAAGCTGTCGGCTTTTTAGTTGTGATGTTAACCATACCACCCGGGTCGCTGATACCATACAATACAGAGGCCGGGCCTTTCATTACTTCTATCTGCTGTATGTTGGCAGTTTCGCGGAAGGTACGCACGCTGTTACGGAAACCGTTCTTAAATATACTTTCGGTACTTGTTCTGAATCCACGGATCTGGAAAATATCGGTACGGCCACCAAAGCCGGTTTCCATAGTTACGCCACTTACATTGCGCATGGCATCATCAAGGCGGATAACCTGCATCTGGTCCATGGCGCGGCGCGAAATGATCTGCACAGACTGTGGCACAGACTTTAACGGAGCTTCCATTTTAGTAGCTGTAGAACCAATTGGCTGCACAAACTCACCGCTGCGGCTTGTTGCTACCACTACCTCGCTGAGTGCTGTTGATGAAGATGGCAACAGGAAATATTCCGTTACTGACGAACCAGCTTCCACTTCTACCTCGCGCTTTATTGCTGTGTAGCCTACTCCTGCAGCAACCAGCGTATAAGTGCCAGGTGTTACAGCCTTAATTACATACTTGCCTTCTTCATCGGTGGTGGTGCCCTGCGTGGTGCCTTCCAGCGCTACACTTATACCTAAAAGCGGCTCATTTCTTTCTGAAACAATACGACCTTCAATACGGCCTGCACTTTGTGCAAAAACAGTACTACTAACTAACACAAACGCTATAACAGCGAATAGAACACGGAACATGTTATTATACTTTTGGGATTATCCTTATTTAGATTAATTCTAATGAGATGCAAAAGTAAGGGTGGTAAAAGTAAAAACAAATGATTATTTAGAAATTATCTAAATAAATAACAAAGATCATTTTTTAGGCCTAAAAGGGCTCGTGTTAAATCCTTTTAAAGCTAAGGCAAGTATGTAGGATGTATAAGCATCAGAACCAAAACATTTCGTATATGGATACTTATCACCTGAAACCAGAAAACATGCGAGCACCAGACAACCTGACGAAAGAAGAAGTAGAAAAGAGCCTGACCGAACTGGATAGCAAAATAAAGACACTACGTGCCCGGGTAAACGCCACTGCCGCCGACTCGAACCATACGTACCACCAGCATATTGCCGCCCTGGAAAAGAAACGTGAACTGATAGCTACCAAGCTAAATGATAGCGAAGACACCCAGGATAAATGGCAGAATTTACGCAGCGGCCTCGATAACCTTAAGAACGACATCGAAAACCTGTTCAAGTAAACTATAGTTTATAACGATCGGAAAAAGAAAAGCCCGGCTACTTTGCAGCAGCCGGGATTTTATACTTTATAGTTCAGCTAAATTAGCCAGCCACGGGCTCTCTGAAACCAACCCAGGTAAAGCGCTTTATCACAAACTCAGGGTTAGTGAAAGAGGCATTACCAGCCGGGTTACCGCCAGTTACGTGGAAATCGGAGAAGCTGGCATTCTGGTTTACAAAAATACCGCCTGTCAGGTTAAAGCTAACCGGGGTACCGGCAAGGCTCATCTCGTCCATTATCTTCTCTTTTATAGTAGCATCGGTGGTGTAAGCGCCACACGAAATAGCGCCATGCTCGCGTGCCATGCTGCTGGCCAGTTCTATACTTTGGTCGGTATCTTTTGTTTTGATGATCAGCATGATCGGGCCGAACAGTTCGCGGCTATAAGCATCTTTATTCGCTGCTTCTACTTCGTAGATAACCGGCGAACAGGTGCGTGCGTTGGCAAACATCGGGTTACTGATATCACAGGTAGTTAATACGGCATTGCCTCCCATACCTGATGCCTCTTTCACGCGTGCCGAAGTAGCCGGGTTTTGTATCGCGCCTAAAATGTGCGGTCCAGCCTTCGGGTTATTTATCAGTCCTGTTATAGCTTCTGATATTTTCTTAACTACTTCCTCGTAAGGCATAATTTCGCCGCCAACCTTCACACCCGATTCCGGGATAAAGAAGTTCTGCGGAGCCGTACACATCTGGCCAGAGTATAAACTAACCGAAAACGCCAGGTTCTGGGCTACTTTATCCATGTCCTGCACAGAGTCAAGTATGATCGAGTTTACGCCTGCTTTCTCAGTAAATACGGTTTTGCCTTTCAGGCTTTCGATGTAATTGCCAAACTCAGTACCACCGGTGTAGTCGATCAGTTTAACTTTCGGGTCTTCAGCCAGTTCTTTTGTGATCAGTCTGTCTTCCGCGTCAACAGCCAGCTGGCAGATGTTCGGGTTCAGGCCATTCTCCTGTAACACTTTCTGTACTTCGGCTACAACTATAGCAATTGGCAATACCGCTTTCGGGTGTGGCTTAACTATAACCGGGTTGCCCGTAACAAGGCTTGCATACATGCCCGGCACCGTGTTCCAGGTCGGGAAAGTTGAGCAGCCGATTACCAGCGCTACACCTTTTGGTACGGCTTTCCAGGTCTTGTTCAGTTTCAAGTTATACTTGCCCATCGGCTTTTCCCACTCGGTACTTTCCGGGAAGCGGGTCTGCTCTTCGTAGCCGGCAGCAATTGCCTCCAGCGCACGGTCAGCGGCATGCGGCCCCGATGCCTGGAACGACATCATATACGCCTGTCCTGTAGTGTGCATGGTAGCGTACGCGATCTCGAAGAAGCGTTCTTTCATTCGGTCCAGCGTTTCTACAAGTATAGCAGCGCGGTCGGCTGGCTTTACTTTACGCCACTGGTGGTAAGCTTCTTCGGCCCTGGTTACCAGCGTTTCCGGAGAGAAATAAGGATATTTAATACCTAAAGCGCTTTGTTCGTAAGGTGAATCTTCCTGTCCTGCCCAGTTTTCCGGGTTTTCTTGCAGTAGTTCTTCGAACTTATTATTTAATCGATTTGTATACTTTTCACGACCTTCTTTGTCTGCATTCTCGCCGTATACATCCGGAGTCGGGTTTTCGGGGAAATGCGCGAAGAAAGTACGCTCGTGCAGGGCACGTACAGCAGTTTCAAGTGTATTTTTGTGTTTGTCTGCCAGGTTAGTAGCCATAGTTTTCAGAGTTATACTTTTAAAATGATTGGTGATGATCCAACAGTGGAAAGTTACGTAAAAAAATATAAAGGTTTGGGTATAGTTTAGCAATTAGCCCTATATTTAGCTTGGATTACCGTTGTTTTGCCTCTATTGTAATTACGCCTGTTCATCAACTATAAAACTTAATATCTGGTATAGATGTTTACCCATCCCGCAGTATTTTGCCTTCGCAACTGGCTTCTTTTTGTCTGTGCTTTAGCCATATCGGTTACAGCCAGTGCGCAGTTGCAGCCAGACCAGGCCCCTCCTACAAAGCCGTATACGCTTGTGTACAAGTTAAAACCGGTGCCGCAGGGCGCCCGGGCAGCAGCAACAGAAAATCAGTTGCAGCAAGCGCTCAGCGCTATAAAAGCAGATAAGGTACAGCAGAAATTCCCACATGCAGGCAGCAACCGTACTGCCCGCCGCTCCCTCCGATCTGATATTACCAACATTTACGAAGCAACCTATAGCCCCGAAGTAAGCTTTGCCCAGGCAAAACGCGCGCTAATGGCTACAGGCGAAGTGGCTTATGTGGAACCTTTATACCTGCGCGAGCCGCTATATCAAACCAGCGACCCACATTCCGACTCAACCAAAACCACTGCCTACTACCTTAAACTGATACAGGCATACAGTGCCTGGAATGTAGAACAGGGTGATACCAATGTGGTGATCGCTATACTTGATACCGGTTTCCGAACCGACCACGAAGACATCAAAGGAAATATAAAGTATAACTACGCCGACCCGATAGACGGCATTGACAACGATAACGACGGCTACACCGATAACTATGCTGGCTGGGATTTTGCTGACCGCGATAACAACGTACGTGAATCACCTCGCTGGAAGAGCCATGGCATGGCAGTAGCCGGTGTAGCATCAGCCACACCCGATAATGCGGCCGGTATTACAGGTGTAGGCAACAAAACTAAATTCCTGCCGCTTAAAATATTTTCGTCGGGTACTGATGGAGTGTTTGGCGGTGGCTACGAAGCTATAGTTTACGCTGCTGATAAAGGTTGCCAGATCATCAACCTGTCCTGGGGTGGTGAAGGCTTCTCACAGTATGAGCAGGATATTATCAACTATGCTGTGCTGGACAGGGATGCCGTTGTGGTAGCTGCCGGCGGAAACGTGCAAAGCCAGCGAAACTACTACCCTGCTTCTTATGCTAATGTATTGTCAGTAGGCGCTTCTAACAGGGAAGATAAAAAAGCTTATACCTGGAGTCACTACATTGACCTGCTTGCCCCTGGCGTGGATATCTATTCCACTTCCGTTACAGCTACTAATTCTTATGCCTACCAATGGGGTAGTTCTTTTTCGACGCCTATAGTTGCCGGAGCCGCTGCTTTGGTGCGCGCCCGCTACCCCGAGCTTAATGCCCTGCAGGTAATGGAAAGGCTGCGTTTAACAACAGATAACATTTACAAGATAGCTGCCAACCAACCTTACCAGGATTTCCTGGGAACAGGCCGACTTAACATAAAAAAAGCACTATTGCAAAGCAACCTGAAATCCGTGCGGGTTACTCAGTTTGATATTAAGAACAACCGGGCATTGCAGGCAGGCAGCTCCCTATACATGCAGGCAGCCTTCCAGAATATACTTGATCCTGTATCAAACCTACAAGTAACACTTAGCTCCGACTCGCCTTACATAACTATAGATAACAATACTATTTCGGTGGGTAGCATGGCCACCATGGCCGAAAGCGATAATTTCCAATCTCCATTCCAGGTTAATATTTCTCCTGAAACACCAATTAATACTGTTGTAGCTTTCCGGTTTGGCTTTACCGATGGCAACTACAACGATTACCAGTATTTTGAGATGGTGGTAAACCCAGACTATCATACTTTGAATGCCAACAGTCTGCATGTAACAGTTAACAGTAAAGGCAACCTGGCTTACAATGGGCTGGAGTTTTCGCAGGGCGATGGTGTACACTATAAAGGCAGCAGCCCGATCCTGTTTGAAGGTGGTTTAATGGTAGGAATTTCTCCGACGCAGGTGTCGGATAACCTGCGAAATGCCAACTGGAAGAACGACAATGATTTTACTCCCCTACAACATGCCCGCATTTCCTACGATACTCCGCTTGCAGACCAGGAGGTTCGAGGTGTAATGCGTGACAAAAATACGGTTGGTGTTGAAGTTAAATACCGCACCCTGGCCTGGGAGTCAGATCCTGATAAGGATTATGTGATACAGGAGTTCACAATCAGGAACGTAACAGAAGATACCCTTAAAAATGTTGCTACGGCCCTTTTTGCTGACTGGGATATTGGCGTTTATTACCAGAATACCGCAGACTGGGATGCAGAGCGCAATTTAGGCTATGTATATAATGCGAATGGTCCGCAACTGGTGGCAGGAATAAAATTGCTTACCCCGAACGCGCCCATCCATTACGCCATTAACAACATGGGCATTGCCGGCAGTGTCGCTATCGAAGACGGATTTACTAACGCTGAAAAGTATGCTACACTTTCGGAAGGTTTGACCAGGACAAAGGCAAACGGTAATGGCTATGGCGAGAACGTATCGCATGTGGTTGGTGGTATGATACCTGTTATTGCGCCCGGCCAAAGCCAGGTTGTAACTTTTGCCATACTTGCCGGCGAAAACCTGGAAGCCATACAACAACATGCCGATGCCGCACAGCTAAAGTATAAAACTATAAAAACGGGCCCTGCTCCTGCTGCCATTGCACAAACCATTTGCGAAGGAAACAGTTTTACCTGGACACCAACTGTAGGCACAAACTATAACTTTTACGCAGACCCTGAAAAGCAGCAATTACTTGCCTCAGGCAGCAGCTATACTTTAAACAACTTTACCCAGAACATGACGATCTATGCTACAAACGTCGATTCTTTGTTCGAGAGTGAAGTAAGTGTAGGTCAGATGATGCTGCCTAAAATACCCGAAGCTGATTTTGACGCGGCTGCCGTTACTTTCTTCGCCAATACGCCTGTTCAGTTCCAGGATAAAAGTATAAACGGAGCAAACTGGAGCTGGAGCTTTGGCAAAGGCAATGCAACTGGAGAGCAAAACCCGGTTTATACTTTCACGCAGCAGGGCGAGGTGCAGGTTACGTTACATATTACTGATGAGGCAGGTTGCCTGCAGGACAGCATTACGAAAACTTATACGGTCCGTGAGCCACTCTCTAAAGACAAGGCTGAAATGTATGCGCAACTGACAGATGTATACCCGAACCCAAGCACAGGTATGGTGCGCGTAAACTGGGCAGCCGATGCCAACGCAACAACTACTCCGGAGTTCTGGTTCTCAGACCAGGTAGGCCGCCGTATTGAATTACCGGTTCAGTTGCTCAGGTCAAAAGAAGCTATAGTTGATTTCACAAAAATGCCGAACGGGATATATAATGCGCACTTCACTTACGAGGGCATAAGCTTCATAAAACGGGTAGTTGTGATACGATAAAAAAGAAAAGCATCAACTATAAAAAAAGGCTTTACTGATCAGTAAAGCCTTTTTTTTATGTGGGCAAGGTATAGTCCGAATCATTGTAGGAGTATTTTAATGCTCTTTCGGACTTCCGAGTCCGAAAGCACTCTGCCGGGGACATCCATGTCCCCATAACGCGGACAAGGATGTCCGCAGCAGGAAAAGTTTCGGACACGCATGTCAGAAATAGCAGTTTGTTCACTAAGTATGAAGACTATGTTGTTATCTCTTTCAATCTTAATGTAAAGTTCTTTATGCTTGCTGCTGATAACACGCTGCAACGGCAATACGATCTAACTTTAGATGAGCTCATGCCCAATTCCAGCTAAACAAAATAGTAAAAATGAAAGAGGCCTCATCAAATGACAAGGCCTCTTTTTTATAGGTAGCAGTTAAGCTTATGCGTTAGCATTCTGTTTTTGCTGCTGGCTGATCAGGTTAAGAGCCGAACCGGCTTTGAACCACTCGATCTGGCCTTCGTTGTAAGTATGGTTAACCATAAACGTATCTTTCGATCCATCTTTGTGGTTCAATACAACTTTCAGCGCCTGGCCTGGTGTGAAGCTTTCCAGACCCAGGATGTCGATGCTATCGTTCTCCTCGATCAGATCGTAATCAGACTTGTCAGCAAATGTAAGTGCCAGCATGCCCTGCTTCTTCAGGTTAGTTTCGTGGATACGCGCGAATGACTTCACAATAACCGCACGAACACCCAGGAAGCGAGGCTCCATGGCAGCGTGCTCACGAGAAGAGCCTTCACCATAGTTCTCATCACCAACTACAACAGTTCCGATGCCAGCTGCCTTGTACGTACGCGCTGTTGCCGGTACCGCATCGTAACCACGGGTCATGTCGTTGTAAACCTTGTTTGATTCACCGTTAAATGCATTTATAGCACCGATCAGCATATTGTTGGAGATGTTATCCAGGTGACCACGGTATTTTAACCATGGGCCAGCCATTGAGATATGGTCAGTAGTACACTTACCCTGTGCTTTAATAAGAAGCTTCAGCCCTTTCAGATCAGTACCTTCCCATGGCTTAAAGGCATCAAGTAACTGCAGACGATCAGATGAAGGATCAACTACAACTTCTACGCTGCTGCCATCTTCAGCCGGAGCAATATAACCTGCATCCTCCACTGCGAAACCGTTAACCGGAAGCTCTATACCTTGTGGCTCATCCAGTTTCACCTGCTGGCCATCTTTCGTAGTTAAGGTATCGGTAAGCGGGTTAAAAGTTAAATCGCCGGCAATTGCGAAAGCAGTTACGATCTCTGGTGAAGCCACGAACGCGTGTGTGTTCGGGTTACCATCGTTACGCTTGGCAAAGTTACGGTTGAATGATGTGATGATTGAGTTTTTACGATTCGGGTCGTCGGTATGACGGGCCCACTGGCCGATGCACGGACCACAGGCGTTAGCCAATACAACACCACCCATCTCAGCAAAAGTATCTAATAAACCATCGCGGGCAGTAGTGTAACGCACCATCTCAGAACCCGGTGTAATGGTAAACTCAGCCTGGGCAACCAGGTTCTTATCTACAGCCTGCTTTGCAATAGAAGCAGCGCGGGTAATATCCTCATAAGATGAGTTGGTACAAGATCCGATCAAACCTACTTCCAGTTTAGCTGGCCAGCCGTGTTCTTTTACTACAGCACCGAACTGAGAAATTGGCCAAGCTGCATCCGGAGTAAATGGTCCGTTAACGTGTGGCTCTAACGTAGAAAGGTCGATCTCGATCAGTTGATCGTAGAATGAAGCCGGGTCAGCGTATACTTCATCATCTGCGCGCAGGTGCTCAGCTACTTCATCAGCCATCTGAACGATCTCTTCGCGGTTAGTTGAGTTTAAGTAAGCTCGCATGCTGTTGTCGTAAGCAAATACCGAAGTAGTTGCACCAATCTCAGCACCCATGTTACAAATAGTACCTTTACCAGTAGCAGACATTGACTCAGCACCTTCGCCGAAGTACTCTACAATAGCGCCCGTACCACCTTTTACGGTAAGTATACCAGCCACTTTCAGGATAACATCTTTCGGTGATGTCCAGCCGCTCATTTTACCGGTCAGTTTCACACCAATTACTTTCGGGAATTTAAGCTCCCAGGCCATACCAGCCATTACGTCCACGGCATCAGCGCCACCAACACCGATCGCAACCATACCAAGGCCACCGGCATTTGGCGTGTGCGAGTCAGTACCGATCATCATACCACCCGGGAAAGCATAGTTCTCCAGTACAACCTGGTGAATGATACCAGCACCTGGTTTCCAGAAGCCAATACCGTATTTGTTAGATACCGACGCCAGGAAATCATAAACTTCTTTGTTTTCAGAATATGCGTCTTTCAGATCTGAGTCTGCGCCAACGCGGGCTTGAATCAGGTGGTCGCAGTGTACTGTAGAAGGTACAGCAACTGTAGGTTTACCAGCCTGCATGAACTGAAGCAAGGCCATCTGCGCCGTAGCATCCTGCATCGCAACTCTGTCCGGGGCGAAATCAACGTAAGATTTACCGCGCTCAAATGCCTGTGTCGCATTACCATCATATAGGTGAGAATACAGGATCTTTTCCGTCAGTGTCAGCGGTCTGCCAACAGTATTGCGGGCAACGTTAATACGCTCACCCATACCGGCATAAACTGCCTTGATAATTCCTAAATCAAATGCCATAGTTTTGCTATTGTTAATGTATAAAATGCTTCTTTTCCGAAGTTCACAAATGTACGAAATCTAGAGGCTATTCAGCAACATTAGCGTGCATGAATATAACCTTTACACTATAAACAAGTATAGTCGTTGCCTTGTTTGGCTTTTACAGATTCGATAATGTAATTTTACCCCATGAAACGTACTTATTCTAATACTTCTACAAGGCTGATTTTGTTATTTGCCTTACTGCTAACTGCAGGATTCAGCTCCTGCCAGCAAAATAAAACTGAAACAGCTATGGCAACTATAGAACCGGGCACCTGGCGCGTAGCGTTACAGCACGCCGACGGTAAGGAAATACCTTTTATAATGGAAGCGGAAGAACGCAACGATTCTACTGTTTTATACTTAGTGAATGGGGAAGAACGCATATTGCTGGATGAGATAACAACAGAAGGCGATTCTGTAAAGATAAAGCTCCATATTTTTGATGCTGACCTGATCGCGAAAGTGGATGACGGCAAAATGGCTGGCCGATTCGTGCGCAACGACCTGGCTTACCCATTCTCGGTACCATTTACTGCCGAACACGGCAATGCGAACCGCTTTAAAGCCAATCCTGCTGAAACAAACTATACTTTCGATGGCAAATGGGATGTTGTTTTTACTGATAAGGATGGTAAGAGCTACAAAGCGATCGGTGTATTTGAGCAGGACGGTAATAAGCTTACCGGCACTTTCCTGACCGAGACCGGCGACTATAGATACCTGGAAGGACAGGCAGATGGCGACGAGCTAAACCTGTCTACTTTTGATGGCAACCATGCTTACCTGTTTACAGCCACACCAGAGAATGACAGCACCCTGAAAGGCACTTTTTACTCGGGTATGAACTATACCGAAACCTGGACTGCCAAACGCAACGCCAACGCCGAACTGGCCGACGCCAACACGCTGACCTTCTTAAAACTAGGTTACGAAAAGCTGGAGTTCTCTTTCCCGGATATAGATGGAAATGGCAACATTTCGCTGAGCGACGAGAAGTATAAAGGCAAAGTAGTGCTGGTGCAGTTGGTAGGTTCGTGGTGCCCTAACTGCATGGACGAAACCCAGTTCCTGGCGCCGTATTACGATAAGAACAAAGACCGCGGCCTGGAAATTATAGGTTTAGGTTTTGAGCGCAGCGCTGAGTTTGAAAAAGCCGCTCCACGCCTGCAGAAAATGAAAGACCGCCTGAACGTGAACTATGACCTGGCAGTAGCCGGCACATCAGATAAGGAAGCAGCCGCCAAAGCCCTGCCAGCCCTGAACCATGTACTCTCCTTCCCGACCACCATATACATTGGCCGCGACGGAAAAGTCAGAAAGATACACACTGGTTTCTCTGGTCCGGGCACCGGCAAATACTACGAAGACTGGGTAGCTGACTTTAACAAAACCATGGAAGAGTTGCTGGCTGAGAAGATTTAATTGTTAATTCAGCAACTATAGAACTGAAGGCCGTTACTTTATAGTAGCGGCCTTTTTGTTTGTGGTTACTGTGCTCCAACCACCCCTAACCCCTCCTTGTCTAAGGCGGGGAGTTTTGACATTACTCTAGCAAGGTTGGGAGTTCTGTAGTTACTGCTTAACCTCCATTCCACAAAGATCTTTACAAGATGTCATTAAGAAGTAAGAGTTTAAGTAATCGAGTTGACGTAGAAGTCAGTAGTAGCAGATTCCCCGCCTTAGACAAGGAGGGGCCGGGGGTGGTTGGATAACTAAGGCTTCCGCAACCTGACTAACCTGAATGTACCATTCAAAGCAGCGGGCTCATTCAATTCTATAGTTAGTGAAGTGTGGCTAACTATGGTTCCGATGCTACGGTTGATGTCGGAGAACAGGGTGCTGGCGACCTGGTTAAACAATTTGCGAAGTATAGATGGCTTTTGTCCGTCTGGTATAAACTTGTCGAAAACCATAACAGTGCCGCCTGGCTTTAACACACGCTCCACCTCCTTAATACAAGCAACCGGGTCAGGAATAACGGCAAGTATAAGATGCGCGACTACGGCATCAAAACTATTATCGGCAAAGGCAAGTTGCTGGCCATTCATCACGTGGGCATTTACTGGTATACTTAATTTCACAGCACGTTCCCGCAGCTTCGTTATCATGCCGGGTGTTATGTCGATAGCTGTTAAATTAGTATAGGCTTGCAGGTAGGGTAAGTCCAGGCCGGTACCGGCACCAAGTATAAGTATAGCATCACCGGGTTTGGCAGCTAATAATTCTACAGATCGTTTTCTATACTTCCGGAAAATGCGGTCGGCAATCAGGTCGTAAATGGGAAGATATAACGTGTACCGCAGGCGGTTCCAGGTGTTGGTGTTCAGGCTCATTTTTTCATAGGTTATTTTGCGTTCTCAAAACTACCCTACTATAGCCCTACTCCATTACAAATTTATAGTTGATGTTTATAAATTTCCAATTGTCTGAATCAGGATTCTCAGGTTTATAAAAGATAAACAGGATTTATAGGGGCTTAATATTTTTTCCCTTTTTTGAAATTTCCTTCTACGTGGCTGGCAAGAGGTTAATATGATATCTCTGCAAAAAGAAATAACCTTGGATCAATAGTTCAGGCAGAAATCCTGCAAATCCTTTACAATCATACAAATCCTGACCCACAAAAAAAGACGCAAGGTATTGCGTCCCTACATCATCAAACAACCAACTATACGCAATTACTTTTCGCGCTCTATAGTATAGGCGATCAGTTGCTCGAGCGAGCGGCGTGATGGGGAGTCCGGGTAAGTGTAGAGAATGTCCAGGGCTTCGGCGTGGTAACGGTTCATGACTTCAATAGTATACTCGATGCCACCGGATTGCTTTACAAAATCGATAACCTGCTGCACACGTTTATTGTCGCCGTTGTTGTTTTTGACATTGTAAATAACGCGGCGCTTGGTCATCCAGTCGGCCTGGCGCAACGCGTGGATCAGTGGCAGGGTCATTTTCTTTTCTTTGATGTCGATGCCAACCGGTTTGCCAATTTCGGCAGTGCCGTAATCAAAAAGGTCGTCTTTTATCTGGAAAGCTATACCTACTTTTTCGCCAAACAAACGTGCTTTCTCAATCTCTTCTTTAGATGCTCCTGCCGATGCCGCACCAACAGCACAACAAGATGCGATCAGGGATGCCGTTTTCTGGCGGATAATATCAAAGTAAATGGACTCGTCGATGTCAAGGCGGCGGGCTTTTTCGATCTGCAGTAACTCTCCTTCACTCATCTCCTTCACCGCATTCGATACGATCTTGAGCAATTCAAAATCATCGTTGTTAAGCGAAAGTAACAAACCTTTAGAGAGCAGGTAATCGCCAACCAAAACAGCAATCTTATTTTTCCAGAGGGCATTTACCGAAAAGAAACCGCGTCTGTAGTTGGCGTCATCAACCACATCGTCGTGTACCAAAGTGGCTGTGTGCAACAGCTCAATTAAAGCAGCTCCGCGATAAGTTGCGTCGGTTATAGTTTCGTTAAAGAGTTTAGCTGAGAAGAAGACAAACATAGGGCGCATCTGCTTCCCCTTGCGCTTCACAATGTAGCTCATGATACGGTCCAGTAACAACACTTTCGACTTCATGGAAGCCCGGAACTTCTTTTCGAAAAGCTCCATTTCCGCCGCGATGGGCGCTTGTATCTGGTTCAGGCTATTACTCATATCTTATTAAGTGCAATATTACTCCGACCTTCAGTGGTTTCCAAACATAGCAGTGCTTTATTATTGCAATTCCGGGCGATGCCGGCATTTTGTTTTGCCTACTCTATTTACTTGCTATAATTTTATACTTTAAAAATAGAATTGACCAGATATTTATACTTTGCAGCCTTAACCATAAACCGTCAGCGACGTTAAAAAACCAACTATACATCAAAACTATGGCTGATACCCTTAAAGTTGATTTTGTTGTTTACCCCGAACATCAACGCCCTTTTACAGCAGACGCCCTGTACCGGCAGGATGGCACCAAAAAACCGATCGTGCTCTATACACACGGCTTTAAAGGATTTAAGGATTGGGGACATTTTAACCTCCTGTCTCAGTATTTTGCTGAGCGCGGTTTCGTGTTTGTAAAGTTCAACTTCTCGCACAACGGTACAACTATAGATAACGACTCCGACCTTCACGACCTGGAGGCGTTTGGCAATAACAACTTTTGCCTGGAGCTCGACGACCTAGAAGCACTGATAAACCTGATGTATGATGAAGAAGGGCCACTTCCGCAGAATGAACTCGACCTGGACCGCATATACCTGGTTGGCCATAGCCGGGGTGGTGGTACGGTTATATTAAAAGCTGCCGAAGATACCCGTGTAAAAGCGGTGGCTACCTGGGCTGCGGTAAACAAGTTTGATCAACGCTGGGATGAGCTTGAAAATGATAAGTGGCAACGCGAAGGCGTGCAATGGATAACGAACGCCCGCACCGGCCAAAAAATGCCGATGTATTACCAGATAATGGAGAACTACATGGCGAACCGCCATCGCCTCGAAATACCTAAAGTAATTCAGAACATGCAGCAGCCATTACTTATATTGCATGGCGAAGACGACGAAACGCTGCCCGTACAAATGGCCCACGACCTGCTAAAATGGAAACCTGATGCCGAAATGCATTTGCTTCCTGGCGCAGACCACTCTTTTGGGGGCATGCATCCTTACCAGGAAAACAATTTACCTGAAGCTGCCCGCGTAGCTGCTGATATGAGTATAGACTTTTTTAACCGCCATGCCTGAAGTTTACCTGTTGCTGGGTGGCAACCTCGGCGACCGCACGTTATACCTGCAGCAAGCCCGTGAAAGTATAGTTGAACAAGTTGGTCCTATTAACTTAGCATCATCTCTTTACGAAACCGCTGCGTGGGGCAAAACCGATCAGCCCAGTTTCCTGAACCAGGTACTGAAAATTGAAACGGACCTTAGCCCGGAAGAAGTTCTGCAAACTATAAATTCCATAGAGTTAGAGCTTGGCCGTAAACGCCACGAACATTGGGGAGCCCGCGTGATCGATATCGATATCTTGTTTTATGATGAACTGGTGCAGCAAACACAACGCTTAACTATACCGCATCCGCAATTGCATCTGCGCCGCTTTACGTTAATGCCCCTGCACGAAATAGCACCTGTTTTAGTACACCCGGGCCTGCAACAGAGTATAACTGCGTTATTGGAGAACTGCCCCGATAAGTTAGAAGTGAAAAGGTATAAGGCTTAGTTTATAACCTCGAAAAAGAGAAAGGTCAGGTTACAGAGGGAAACTTGAATGGCTTACCAGCTAAAAACTTCTGGTGAAGCCACTCTTTCGCTTCAGTCTCATCTTCAAAAGCCTTAACTTCAAAAAAGCCTTTTAGCAGCGGTGCAAAAGTTTTAAAGGATTTCTGCCCGAATATGCCATAAGACATAACGTGCGCATAGTGCCGAACACCCAGATCCCTGGCTTGTGGAGCCCACTTATACGCCAGCCAGTTAATGCCAACTTCCCAGGGCCCTACCAATTCGTGGTTATTGTTAAGTATAGCTGAACACGGTTTATTGCGGAGCATTGCAAGCAACAGGTTGCTGCCCATTATTATACTTTCAAGCGATTGTACGCCTATCCAGTTGGCACTTATAAAAGAATTATCAGCCTTTCGTTCAGCCTCAAAAAAGACATCCCCGTTCGATTTTCTTAATTCTTTTTTATCTATCAATAGTATATAATTCTCCTGCTATTACGCGCTTACAGCAAAAACGACACTTAGTTTTCTAAAAAGTTTCTGATCTTCTCTATAGTTTCTTCCGGAGCACTTAAGTTAGGGCAATGGCCTATAGCCTTCATTTGCTCAAACTTACTACCCTTTATCTGTTGATGCACAAACCTGCCAACTGCTTCCGGTGCTATCACATCCTCAGAACACTGTAGTATTAATGTATCCGTTGTTACATCAGCCAGGTTGGTTCTGTTGTCCCCAAGAAAAGTGATACGGGCAAAATCTTTTGCTACTTCTATGTCGCTGGTGCAAAAGCTATTTGCCAGTTCCTGTCCTAACTCAGGCCTTTCCGGATTACCCATAATTATGGGAGCCATCGTATTGGCCCAAGTTAAATAATCACTATCCAGAGATTGGATCAAACCAGTTATACTTTCTTCTGTAAAGCCTCCGGTATAGTTTTCGTCGTTGATATAGCACGGCGACGGGCCGATAAGTATAAGTTTTGAGAACCGCTCAGGTTGTTTATTTGATGCCAGCACCCCGATCATGGCGCTAACAGAATGACCAACAAATATAACATCCTGCAGGTTCAGTTCTTCGCAGATCGCCAGTACATCATCAGCATACGCCTCCAGCGAATGGTATTTACTTATAGAATACGTTGAGGTGTCGGAGGCGCCAAAGCCTATGTGGTCAAACAATACTATTTTATACTTCTCTTCAAAAGCGGGCGTAATGTAGCGCCACATTTTTTGGTCGCAACCATAACCGTGGGCAAAAAGCATAGGTTGCACACCTTTTCCCGATACGGTAACGTTGTGTTTTTGAGCAGCAGTCATAGTTTGTATTTGGTTGATTTTGAACGAGCTATCTAACCAAAGGTAATATTAATATGCTCAGGACCCCACCTTTTTCCCAAAAGATTGGTTTCAGTTGCTAAAACTTCTCTTCCACCCCTAATCCAAATAAGGCATAATCATACTTAACCGGGTCTGTCGGGTCGAAAGTCCGCAGGTGGTCGGTAAGCTCTTCGGCAGTTTGCCAATCCATGCCTTTACGCGTGATAAGGCCTAGCTTTCGGGCGACGCGCTCTACATGCACATCGCATGGGCAAACCAGGTCGGCAGGCTTCATAGAGTTCCAAATACCAAAATCTACGCCTTTGTCGTCATTCCGTACCATCCAGCGCAGATACATGTTTATGCGTTTGCACGCCGATTTCCGGGCGGGTGTAGCGATGTGCTTTTTAGTTCGGTGAGGCGCATCTTCCAGGCTAAATACCAGGTCATGGAAATACATGAGCCTGTCCTTTTGGTTTTTGATCTCGTTGTGCACCCCGGTAAAAGCAGTCTCCAGACTTTCGTGCTGGCTATAGTACCAGTTGAAGAAATGGACGAGGTATAAGAGGTCGGTATCGTTAAAAGTGCGGTGCTTAAAACCGAGCAAGCGCTGCAGGTCCTGTTCCTGGTGGTGAAGTATAAAATCATGCGGGGCATTATCCATCAGGTTCATCAGCTTTAAACAGTTGTTGATAATGGTTTTCCGCTGGCCCCACGCCAGAATAGATGCAAAGAAACCGCTGATCTCGATGTCCTGTTTTTTAGTGAATCGGTGCGGTATTGAAACAGGATCGTTCGGTATGAAATCTGGCTGGTTAAATTTCTCTACCCGGTCGTCGAGCAAGGCTTTAATGGCAGCAATATCCTGTTTCATAGGTTTCTGTTTTAGTATGTGAAGATACTAAGCAAATTCGATTTAGGTTTGTTGTTGTTTAGAAATCCCTAAAGTATAAAGGTAAAGTAGTGTTTTTCTACACATGTAGATGACCCACCCCTACCCCTCCCGAGAGGGGAATTTCTGTTATTTCTATAGTTGCTGTTATAGTTTTATAGTTGTTGTAAATCCAACCACCCCTAACCCCTCTCCCGAATCAAGTCCGGGATCTGTGACTTATCTAAGGTGGGGAATTAGACCTGAACAAAGTCCCCCTTTGAAGGGGGTAGGGGGATGTTTTACTTTGGCGAGCAAACACCCCTGTAGTCCCCTCAAGGGGACAGTTTCTGCTACTGCTAACATTTAGCTTAGAGTTTTATAGTTTACGATATTGCACGGACAGGTCGCGACCTGTCCCTACGGAAATATAAACACAAGAAAGGTCGGAGCTTATTGGTTCGAAGGATAAACCAACTGTAACTATGAGAGATTTTCCAGTCTTTGGGTTGAGCGCCTTTGATTTGTTGCGGTGCCGCAGGCAATCCGAGGTACGAGGATAGCAAGAAAGCAGCAGCGCGATGCCCGAAGACGAGGCCTCGCGGCCGTGAGCGAGCCAAGGAAACTATAAAACGGTAGGTAATTAAAGCTCCCAGGATAAGAGTGTAATTGAAAGTATAGCTTAGTACAATTTGAAGTAGATTTCAGCTATAGGACATATAAGATCCCTCGGCTGCGCTCGGGATGACACGAGAGAAATCATAGAAAAACAGACGCTAGCAGGAGCTGGGCACAATACTAGGTCTTACAACTATAAGACATATAGGTTTCCTCACAGCTACGCTAGTTCTTTTCGACTCTTGTCTCAAGAATGCACGAAATGACAAAATAAAATTATAATACAAGGAGCAAGCAACTTTACTCAAAACGAAAAAATTTAAACTATAAACAAAAAGCCTGAACATTACTGTTCAGGCTTTTTCTTATCTATAAGATCAAATACCTTACGGCATATACGATACTTCTACTCTGAACTTCTGATCGACAGCACCGAGCTTCTGGTAAGCTTTTTTAGAGATACGAACTACCAGGTTACTGTTTGATCCGGTTTCAGGTAATTTACCGATAACGCGTACATATACTACTTGTCCGTTTACGGCATTTTTAACTTGTAAAATTGTTCCTATCGGAGCCGTGCGATGCAAGGCAAGGTATTTATTTGTATCGGCTTTAGGGTCTATCATTTCGGCCATGCCGTTCTCTATCACCTTCTTTACACCAGCCGACGATTCTGTTACGCCTTCTTCTACTTCATTTTCTTTTATAACAGTAGTAGTTTCTGTAGCAGTTACAGGTGCTGTTGTGGTTGCTGGCTCTGCAGTTGGGGTTGAAGCCTTCTCTGCTGTAGTGGCTGGCTTTTTAGCGGTTTCAACGGCTACCGTTTCTGTTTTTGATGATACTTCGTCATCCGCTTCCGGCACATAAACCGGTTTGGTAGATGTTGGCGTAGCGCCTTTACCAACAATAAGCTGTGCTCCTATCTCAATGTTATTGTCCCATAGTTTGTTCCAGGCTTTCAGGTCTTCCACGCTCACGCCGTGCATCCTGGAAATACTGTAAAGTGTTTGCTTGGCCTCTACTGTGTGCAGCTTCTCGCCTTTACTGTTTACAGTAAACGTACGGTTGCTGGCAGCAGGAACAGCTTTTACAGGTGCAGCGGCAACTGTGGTTTTGCTGGTAGAAGCAGTGATCAAAGCCTTTCTCGGGATCAAAACGATCTGGTCGATTCTTATACTTGCTTCAACAGCCGGGTTAGATTCCACGATCTGCGACACAGGCACACCATATTTGCGCGACAAAGCATAAAGGGTTTCTTTAGGCTCAACTTTGTGCTTTACAAATATTTTACCGTTGCGGCGTTCTACCCCCACCGAGTCGCGGAGTGCAGACAGGTCTGAAGCTGAGGCCGAGTAGGTAAGTACCGGAGAAATTAAGAGAGCAAGTAAAAGGATGCGTACCATGGCTAAAAGGTAAACTATTTAAGACTATAAACAACCAACGAATTCCGCTGCCTGATAAAGTATAATTTTTGTTTAAAGATAATAAAAGTATCTGAACCAATGCCACTTAAAGTATGGGCAATCTGTTCGTTCATTATAAGTTTGCCATCCAGGTCAAACACGGCTAACCAGTTATCAAGTTTTTCTTCCTTATTTTCAGCATAATAGCTAACTATAACATACTTGTCGGTTTCGGCATATTCTATACCTTTCACAGGGCTCACCTGCAGGCTGTACTGTACAAAATTGCTTACCTCGGTAAAGTAAGCTTCTCCCTGCAGGTACAACATCGGGTAAATACAGTCCTGGCTTCGGATGGCATTGTATGCGGCCACCTGTTGCGCACCGTTTCCCACTGACACGTTTTTGGTAAGTATAGTTCCGGTATTCGCGTTTAACAAGGCAAGATTCTGTAGTTCGGTATCAAAAGCGAGTACACCCTCTTCCGATACACCATAAAAAGCCAGTTCCGGTTGTTCCCATTGCAGCTCGCCGGTTTCAGAAGTATAAGCCATTATACCTTTGTGCTCGCCTATCTGCCGGTTTCCGTAGCCATGCAAAAGCAACAAACCGTTGTGCGCATCTTCCAGGCCAAGCCACCAGTTTTTTGCGGCGGGGAAAGGCAATTTACTTAACAGATGCTGGCTAAGATCCAAAGTATAAAACTCGGCCAGCAACAGGTCAGCATCCCGGGTTTCCAGCGCCATACGGCCTGCACCTGCATCGAGTCGCAATCGCCACACCGGCGCATTAAAAGCGTATGTATAAAGTAACGGAAGTATAACTCTTAACTTTTTACTATATTCAACCAAAATGGCACAAAACTACTCCCAAAAGTATGAAATCTAACGCAAAATATATGTACCGCCACCTGATATACCTGCTGCTTTGCTGCCTGGTGCTGCCACTTAGTGCAAATGCGCAACAACAGAAGGTATTGGTGATGGAAATAAAGTCGGAAATAGACCCACGTACCAACCGCTACACGGAGCTGGCCCTTGACCACGCTACCGAAATCAATGCCGACCATGTGTTGCTGGTGCTCGATACTTTTGGAGGCGCCCTGAACGATGCCGACGAGATCCGGACACGCTTACTGGAATATCCAAAACCGGTTTATGTGTTTATCAACAAAAATGCAGCCTCGGCAGGGGCTTTAATTTCGCTGGCATGCGATAGTATTTACATGGCACCCGGTGCTAACATTGGTGCTGCAACCGTAGTTGGGGCCGACGGAGAAGCTGCACCTGGAAAGTACCAGAGTTATATGCGCTCTATTATGCGGTCTACTGCCGAAGCACAAAACCGCAATCCGCACCTGGCCGAAGCTATGGTTGAAGCCAGTGTAGACTCTACTTTAAGTGCAGGTCAGGTACTTACTTTTACCACTTCAGAGGCTATAAAGTATGGCTTTTGCGAAGGTACTGCTACTAACGTAACGCAAGTGCTGGAGCAGCTTAACCTGCAGGATGCCGAACTTGTAACTTACCAGCTAAGCGCTGCAAATAAGATCATCTCTTTTTTCCTGAACCCCTTTGTGAGTGGTATTTTGTTGCTGCTGATAATGGGTGGACTATACTTTGAGCTGCAGACGCCTGGAGTTGGTTTTCCGTTGGCTGCGGCTGTAATTGCCGGTATTCTATACTTAACACCTTACTACCTGAATGGCCTGGCCGAGAACTGGGAAATACTCTTGTTTATACTTGGCCTGGTGCTTATTGGCCTGGAGGTGCTCGTAATTCCCGGTTTTGGTATTGCGGGCATTAGTGGTATTATACTTTCGTTTTTATCGCTGGTGCTGATTATGGTTAACAACCAAAGCTTCGATTTTACTTTTGTGCCATCTGATAATTTGAAACAAAGCCTGATATCGGTACTGATCGGGATGGTGGGTGCCGTGTTGTTGGCTGCCCTTACCTGGAACCGTTTTGCAGCCAGCCGTTCGGTGCAACGCCTGGTTCTTAACAACACATTTCAGGGTGATGAAGGCTATCGTTCATCTGCCGACTCGTCGCATTTAGTTGGCAGAACAGGTATAGCGCACACTCCCATGAACCCAACCGGCCGTGTTATAATTGATGATATTTTATATGATGCCCAAGCCCGCGAAGGATTTATTGAAAAGGGAGAACAGGTACAGGTAATAGACCACAGCACGTTCTCGTTACGGGTAAAGAAAGTATAAATACCAGCATTTATTACCTTCAACTCCAGCTATTTTACAACTAAGTTTATGCTTTTAACCATTTATAAAACTATGAAACTACAGTCTTACATTGCGGTAATTATACTTTTAGGCAGCTTTATACTTGGTGCCTGCAACAGCAAAACCATGCAACAGGAAAACACTTCAAAAACACAGGAAGGCCAGTTGGAATGGACAGGCGAGTACATGGTAGATGGCTGTGGGTTTGTTCTTAAAATAGACGGGCAAGACTATAAGCCGGAAGATGAAAATGCTATAGGTGAAGAATTTAAAATTGAAGGGGAGCCTATACCTGTTAGAGTTACTTACACGCTAACCGGCGAAACGATAGACCGCCGCTGCGGATTGGCTACCCAAAGCCGTGCTATGCCGGGCATCCGGATACAAACCATAGAACGTCTGTGATCTTAGCGATTATACTTTCATGAAACCGATCTACCTTTTATTACTACTGCTTATTATAGGGTTGAGTGCCTGTAGCAAAGACGACGAGCAGGACGGAGATCTGCAAACCTTGCAGGGAACTATAGTTTGGACAGGGCCGATTGCCACCGATGGTTGTGGATTTATACTTTACAATTCGGACGGTAGCGAGCGCCACTCTCCTACCAACGACTCTAACATCCCGGATTCCTATAAAACAGGCGACAACATTCCAGTTACAGTTAAAATGATAAACTATAAAAAGCCGGTACTTCCCTGCATCAACATCAACTCCTTTAACCAGGTTAAAATAATTGAAATAAAAAGACGCTGATGACCGCACAAGACATACTGCAGCAACTGGAACAACTGGGCTGCGCCAGCACTAAAAACACCCTGATGAAACACGGTGCCTGCGAACCATTTTTTGGCGTAAAAGTTGGCGACCTGAAACCTATCCAGAAAAAGATAAAGAAAAACTACGAGCTTTCTAAAGAGCTGTTCGCTACCGGAAACTCCGATGCCATGTACCTGGCTGGGCTGATTGCTGACGAAAAAGCCATGATAAAAGCTGACCTGCAGAACTGGGCCGAAAATGCTTACTGGTATATGCTGAGCGAATACACCGTAGCATGGGTGGCATCTGAAAGTGCTTATGGTTTTGAGCTGGCAAAAGAATGGATCAACTCCGGAGATGAAAGACTGGCAACTACCGGTTGGGCGACCTTATCAAGCATGGCAGGTATAAAACAGGATAACGAACTGGACCTGGATTACCTTTCGCAGCAACTCGACCATGTAGCAGAAGTAATTCACCAGAGCCCGAACCGAGTGCGCCACACCATGAACGGTTTTGTAATTGCGATTGGCTCTTTCGTGCCTACACTCTCCGATAAAGCAAAAGAAGCAGCCAAAACTATAGGAAAAGTACACGTAGATATGGGCGGAACTGCCTGCAAAACCCCGGAAGCTTTTCCTTATATCGCGAAAGTAGAGCAAATGGGACGTGCCGGCAGAAAAAAGAAAACAGCTCGCTGCTAACCATATAAAACCACGGCTCCTGCGTATATTTGGGCTGCTAAAAAACTATAACCAATGGAGATATTAGGCATTATTCCGGCACGCTACGCCTCTACCCGCTTTCCGGGCAAACCACTCACCGACATCAATGGCAAAACTATGATCAGGCGGGTATACGAACAGGCAAAAGCATCGGGACTTACCGAGGTTATAGTTGCTACCGACGATGACCGGATCTTCAGCCATGTACAGGAATTTGGGGGGCAAGCCGTAATGACAGCCGAGCACCACCAGAGCGGTACCGACCGTTGTTTTGAAGCTTACAAAAAGTTAAACAAGCCCTACGAATTCGTCATTAACATACAAGGCGACGAGCCGTTTATAAAACCAGAACAGATAGACCTGGTTGGCGATTGCTTTAACCGCCCCGGCACACAGCTGGCAACCCTTGTAAAAAAAATAAACTCCACCGAAGAACTGTTTAATACCAACGCCCCCAAAGTGGTATTGAACAACCATAACGAAGCTTTATACTTTAGCCGCCAGGCTATACCGTATTGCCGCAACGTACCCCAGGACATCTGGCACAAACAGCACACTTACTATAAGCATATCGGTATTTACGGGTACAGAGCAGACATTTTAGAACAGATAACACAGTTGCCTCCGTCTGCTCTGGAACTGGCCGAATCGCTGGAGCAGTTGCGTTGGCTTGAGAATGGTTTTAAGATAACTACTGCCCTCACCGAGTTCGAAACTATAGGTATAGACTCTCCGGAAGACCTGCAAAAAGTACAGCACCTGTTTTAATCTATAATGAAGAATTATTCGCTGCTACGCTTCTTAAAGCTGAACCTATACTTTTTCCTGACCTACATGGCTTTTACGGCAATCTGGTATGGCGTAAACGGCAGGTTTAAGGAAGATGGGTTTATTGCACTGGTTGAAATGGTAACTACTGCCGTAGTTTTCGCGCTGCTGTTTGGCACTGCGATTATACTATGGTATAACCGCACCGAACGCCGCATCCCATTAAAAAGTATAGCCCCTAAAGAGCTCGACAAGAAGTTGCTGGAACTGGGCTTTGAGCGAAAGACCGACAAGAGCAAGACGATAAAAACCTATAAACCTGTTCCGCCAAAAGCACCATCGCTGGCAGGTAAAATATTTATACTTCAGTCGGCTAACTTTTACCATTTGCATGGCCCGGCCCGCTTCCTCAAAAAGCTGTAGTTATACTTGTAGGTGTTATCTAGCATCAAGTTATAATTGATGTTTTAATTTATCACATCAACTATAAACTTACAGATTAACTCAGCCACCAACCCTTTTGGCTTTGTAGCCGGCAGCCTGTAACATTTGCAGAACTTTATCCCGGAAATCGCCCTGTATCAGGATCTCACCTTCTTTAGCCGAGCCGCCAACGCCGCACTTGTTTTTCAGCATTTTACCTAATTCTTTCAGGTCGTCGTCGGTACCAACAAAGCCTTCTACCAACGTAACCTGCTTGCCACCACGCGACTTTTTATCGAGCATCACTTTCAGGTTCTGTTGCTGGGGTGGCAACGTTTCAGCTTCGTTGTCCTGGTCGTATTCGTAATTAAAGTCAGAAGAAGTAGAGTAAACAACTCCCTGGCGGCCTTTCTTATTTTTATCTTTCATGTAATTCAATTTTGTCTGGGAATCAGCGGGTTTCTGAATAGAATTAACTTATAGATCTACGCTAACTTAATTTACGGTTTTATCTCCATCGCATCAACCTACAGATATTTAAAAACTAAGTTAAGGAATAAACACCTTTAATGACAGCGGATTCAGGGCAACCTCAAACTCATCGGTTTTACCTTTAAACTCCCCATCGACGTGGTAAAGCATAGGTTGTTGGGTCTTTACTTTTACGTGCGTGGTCTTAAAATATTCTGCACTACTGGAGCTGGCCAGTTTATTGGCAAGCATGCTATAGCTAAGGTTCAAAGCTTTTATCACATCCAGGCGGCGCACCAGGCACACATCCAGCAAACCATCCCGGATATCGGCCATAGGCGCTATATAGGCATTGTTGCCATACTGTGCCGCATTGGCAAAAGCCATTACAAAGCAATCCGTTTCCAGTTCCTGGTCGTTGAGCCATACTTTTACGGGTTGGTGTTTATAGTTGCGCACCTCTTTAAGTATAAGCTCCACATAGGTTTTAAGGCCACGCCGCGTACTGCCCGCAAATACCGAACTTATGTAAGCATCAAACCCGATACCGGCCGTCGTAAAAAAAGGCAAGTCGTTTATAGTTCCGCTATCAATAGCAGATACCTGGCCTTTGTTAAGTAACTTAATGGCATTATTCAGTTGCAAGGGGATTTGCAGATGCCGGGCCAACCCGTTTCCAGAACCTTTCGGAAGTATAGCCAGCGCAGTTTCCGTCCCGATCAGGCCACGTGCTACTTCATTTACTGTTCCATCGCCGCCAACAGCTACTACAATTCTATAGTTCTGGTCGGCGGCATCTTTAGCCAGTTCGGTTGCATGACCGGCGTAATCAGTATAAACTATATCGTGGTCGTGCTTCTGCTGGTCGAGGTACAACTTAATGCGAGCTGCCACATCAACCTTACTCCTGGTGCCCGACACAGGATTAATTATAAACCGGATTTGTGGAAGTTTGCTCATGATGCGCGCTTAGGTAACACTACAAAAGTACGGATACTGCCTGTAAACAAAAAACCCGGCCGATGTAGCATCAGCCGGGTTTATACTATAAATATCGATCACTTAAATATGGAAAGTAAGTACCGGGCGACTGGTGTGGTTTACCAGGTCTTCGGCTATACTTCCGCTCAGCAGGTGCGACAAACCAGTACGGCCGTGCGTTGCCATCATGATCATATCCGCATTGATGTCTTCAGCAAAATGTAGAATTCCGTCTTCTTCTATTGTATCGTTATAGATGTTAATGGTATAGTTGTGCAGGTTATACTTTTCGGCAGCATGGGCCAGCTTACTGCGCAGGTTGTTGCTCGACTCAAAAGCGCCCGGCGTGTTGATGTATACCAGGTGCAGGCGTGCATCAAAAAGTTGCTGGAAATATTTGAACGCATCCATCGCACGGCCAACCTCACGTCTGAAGTTAGATGCAAGCACGATCTCTCTTATATCAAAATCAGGTTGCTGGCGCTTTATAGTTAAAACCGGGCAGGTAGCAGTACGCACCACTTTCTCTGTGTTAGACCCTATCAGGAACTCATCCATTCCACTTGATCCTTTAGAACCCATCACGATCAGGTCTACATTATCTTCGGCTACAACACTTTTAACTTTACCAACTATACTGTCAACGTCTACTGCCTGTACTACAGTTACGCCTTCGTGCGGCACGCTTTGCAGCAATTGGCGCATACGGCCCTTGGTTGCTTCCAGCAGGCGCATGGTGTACAATTGCTCCATGTTATCGGAATAGATCATATCGCCGGTTGCGCTAAAACTCGCTGTTCGGGGCACTTCTACCACGTGAAGTAGTTTAATGCCTGCGCCGGTACGTTTTGCAATGCTAACGGCAACTTCAAATGCGTAATGCGCCTGTTCCGAAAAATCTGTAGGTACAAGTATGCGTTTCATGTATGTCGGGGGTTTGTTTATGGTTCAAAGGTATAAGATACAACTCTCAGTAAGTATGATATATATCAATTTAATGATTTTATTTTATATGCCATACTTTATACGTTTATAAATAAGAAAGCCCACCAAATGGCGGGCTTTCTTATTTATACTTAAAACCTGAACTTAGCCGATCTTAGCGATCAGGTCAGCAGCTCTATTTGAGTAACCAGTTTCGTTATCGTACCAGCCTACTACTTTTACAAGCGTTTCGTTTGCTGATGTCAGCTCTGCATCAAAGATACAAGAGTGTGCATTGCCTACGATGTCGATAGAAACGATAGGATCTTCGGTGTATTCCAGGATACCTTTCATCTCGCCTTCAGCAGCTTTTTTCATTGCCGCATTGATCTCTTCTTTTGTAACCGGTCTTTTCAGGATACAGGTTAAGTCAGTAAGTGAACCATCCGGAATAGGAACGCGCATGGCAACACCATCCAGTTTACCTTTCAGGTGTGGCAACACAAGACCTACCGCCTTGGCAGCACCTGTAGATGTTGGTATGATAGAGTAAGCAGCTGCACGCGCTCTTCTCAGGTCGCTGTGCGGAGAATCCTGCAGGCTCTGATCAGAAGTATAAGCGTGAACTGTTGTAATATATCCTTTTTCGATTCCGAAAGTATCGTCCAGCACTTTAGCCATTGGAGCAAGGCAGTTTGTAGTGCACGATGCGTTTGAAACTATAGTTTCCTCCCCTTTCAGGATATCTTCGTTTACACCCAGCACAACTGTAGGAATGTTACCTTTTGCAGGAGCAGAGATAACTACTTTTTTAGCACCGGCCTCCAGGTGACCACCTGCGCCTGCTTCGTCAACAAAACGACCAGTCGACTCAAGTACCACATCCACGCCAAGCTGACCCCAAGGCAGGTTTTTAGGCTCGCGCTCAGCCGTAATTCTGATCTCGCGGCCATTTACGATAATGCCGTTCTCAGAGGCTTCTACCGTACCATTGAACTTGCCATGAACTGAGTCATACTTTAACAGGTGTGCAAGAGTTTTAGTATTGGTAAGGTCGTTGATAGCTACTACTTCTACGTTCTCTTTCTGGAGCAGTGCCTTAAAAGTAAGTCTACCGATACGGCCAAAACCGTTAATTGCAACTTTAATTTTAGACATGGTATTTATATTTGGAATGATGTATATTTAATATGGTGCGAAGTTACATATAAGGTAATCGTAAAACCAATATTTTTTTCTACCCTGAGAACGAAGCATTTACAATTTTGGTCAATTTTTTTTGAGGTAAATGTTTTGCAGAACATATTTGTAGTCTATATTTGCACCACAATTCAGCAGAATGGTCCGTTCGTCTAGGGGTTAGGACTCCAGATTTTCATTCTGGCAACAGGGGTTCGATTCCCCTACGGACTACTGAAAGGGAAAAGTGATTATTTTGATCGCTTTTCCCTTTTTCTTTTTCTACCAAAAACCCCTGTATCTGGCTGGAAAGGGCAAAAAAGCCATTCACTCTTGTGGTTCGATAACCCTCCATTTCACGGTCATGAAACACCCCATCTGGAAACACCATCGCTTGCAGCTGCTTGCGGCCTTGCACGTTTGCTTTAGACCATGATTGTGAGATAGTTACCGCTTTTTCTAAGCCCATTTTAATGAACTCTTTTGGGTTCGATAACGCTGGCGCGCACTTTTCTAGATTCTGCTCGATTACCAGCAACTCCGCTTTTAGTTCTGAGCTGAATTTAGTGAAGAGTTCTTTCTCAATTTCACCAAAAGCATAGCGTCGCTCAATCACATCCAATCTCTTTTTTAATTCAGTGTGCTGGGTCTGCAGACGCTTTTCTTCTACCCTGCTTTCTTCGGTTAGCTTGTAGTAAGTCTCTTCCATGATCTCGGCTAGTTTGGGCAAATAGCGCGGGTCTACTTCAAGTTCCGATAAAAAGCCTTCGTAGAGGTTGTGCAGCTTTCCAGCATTGCGGTTGAACTTGCAGCCAATAGTATTGCACTTGTAATAGTGGATCTGCTTTTTCTTCATCTCGTAACCAGTAAGCGGCTTACGGCAACTACCACATTTGATATGATGACGCAGCGGCAATTCTTCGTCTTCTTTGACTTGCGTATAGCCATGCGCATTCTGGGCCTGCAGGCCATTGACCTTTAAAAACATTTGACGCGTTATTAGCGGCTCGTGCTGGCCTTCTACTACTTCCCCGTCTTCCAGTAAGCCATGGCTGATCAGACCACAGTAAAAAGGGTTTCTAAAGAGCTTTGTGATAGTTTGGTTGTAGAGCAATAACCCTTGGGCTTTCAGGCGTTTGATGATGTCAGTGTTTGATAACCCCTGTTCTGCTTTCAATTGAAAAGCTAATCGTATCAGTTTACCAGTTTTATTTGGCTTTAGGACAACATCTTTACCCACAATCACTTTATCATAACCCATGGGCACTTTACCTACCCACAGACCACGCCGCACGCGCGCTTCCATGCCCGTCATGCACTTTTCACGGCGCTGGTCGTTATCAAACTGCGAGAACAGGAACTGGATACCCTGCTGCAGCTTACCAGCTGCTGTCTGGGTATCTACCGGTTGGGTCACCGCTACTACGGATATGCCCATGCGGCCTAGTTCATCTACAATGCCGATAGCCGAAGAGCCGGTACGCGAAAAACGGTCGTGGGAATAGACAATGATGTAGCCCACACGAAGCTTACTTTTCTTCACAAACTCAAGCATTTTCTGGAATTCCTTGCGCTCGTCAGATTTGGCGCTTTCATAGGTACCACCGAACTTGCCTACCACCTGGTAGCCATGCTTGTCAGCATAGGTTGTGCAGCGCTCTAGCTGGGTCGAAAGGCTTTGATTGGTTTCGGCCTGTTCTTTGGTCGATACACGGGTATAGATGATAGCCACCTTGCCGCGTGGTATAGCTTTCTTGCTGCTCTTCTGCAGTGGCCGGGCAAAGATGCTCAGCTCACTTTCTTTCCCTGTAGCAGCGCGAAGTGCAGCTGGTTTTTTAGCTTGTACAGACTTATTTGTAGCTGTTTTTGCAGTAGATTTCGTAGCTGACTTCTTTTTCATTGGTGCAGCCTTATCTACTTCAAGTACAGCTGCTGTGGTTTGCTTTTTCATGTTCTATTCTGGTTAACGGGAAAGGGACTTTGTTACTTTTTTGTTACTCTGGCCTTTTGGCTTTTGCACTTTCGAAACGTTAGCTGATTTAGCCTCTATTTCATCGTCTTCAACTATGATAGCTATCGGCTGTTCCTGCTGATGTTGGTTAAACACCCAGGCGCTAAAGCGAAGCATAAAGTCTACCTGTGCGTGCACTTCTGCTTCAGTCAGATGCTCCAGTCCTGGTGTCTGCCTAAGCTCGCGTACATGGCGCTCTATCGTTTCTACTTCTTCTGATAACTGCTTGTAGTAGCTTTCATAAGCGCTGAGTTGTTCGGGCGCTGCTTCAAGTTCTTCAGCATTAGCAGCGCTTACTTTGCCTTTCGGCTGTCCTTGTTTGTGTTTACTGTTTGATCTTTGGTTTTTCTCTTTTTGGTTTTTAGATAACGTTTTCAATTTGGTATTTGCCTGTGCCACAAGTCCGGGGCAACCGGTACAATGGCGGGCTATACTTTAGGTGCGGGGCAACCGCTACCCTTGGCTCCTACCTGATCCACGTCAGGATAGAGTAAGCTACTGTAAGAAGTTACTTAGTACTAAATCCGACGGCGGTGTTCTTTGGTAAAGCGCAGCTTGGAGCCACCACGATTTTCGAGCTCCACCGACTGATAATTCTTCAGGGCCAGCGTCTCGATCAGTTGCTTTGATACTGCTTCATCCAGCATACCGTCTGACGTGGTGCGAAGCGTGATCTGGCGCTTTTCATCAAAGGTGATGGTTACCTGCCGGAAACTTTTGTTGCGGATGGCCCGCACCACCTGTAATTCTTCTTCACTCAGCAGCGACAAGCGTGGAATGTAATCGGCTTTATCTTCGTCCACAATAAAAGCTGCTAAGTGTTGAGTAATGGACAGGAACACATGCGTTCTACCTAATAGCACTTGCGCTTCCGGGCCCATGCCCTGCATCTCGTCCAGCCACGGTGCCAGATCGCCAGTTGGAAAGATCAGGATGCCGGCTTCCTGCTTGCGGTACAGCGCCGCGTATATCAAAGACTCTATCAGGCAAAGCTGCACGCCGTAATTGGCCTGAGCGGCCTGCAGCTGCCCACTGCGGTATTCTTCAATCAGTGCTTCAGCTTGTTTTGCTGGCATTGATTTAAGCAACTCTTCCCGAAGCTTTGCGATCATTTCCGGAGTAAGGGCTTCTGCTGGTATTTCCTGAACATGGAACAAATATTCGCGCAATGCTTTTACCCGCGCTAGCGGCAGACCTAATTCCCGCAACTCTTTGGCCATCTTCAGCCACAGGTATTCCAGAAAACTGAGCCTGGTCCAGGCCTGCTCTTCTGTTTTGAGTGCAAGTCCGGCTTTCTTCCAGTCCACGTAAAGCTTAGGAGCAATACCCGTTTGCTTTAAGCTAAAGATCGGTTCACGTAGCTTTTCATAGAGCTCGGGTAGTTGCTCCATTTCCTGCAGGTCCAGCTGCAGAGTAAAATCTTCAGTGCTCGATTCCGGCTGTGATGTCTCCTGATTCATGCGTAGTTAAATCATAAATTTTACCCAAAGGTAATATTTAGTTTTGACTATACAACGGCTTTGTAATATTTGTTTTATTTCTAGATAAAATATTTTCTAAAGCAGGTTCTGGAGTTCAAAACTGCAGGTCGGGTAAACAAAAGGAAAAGCTTCAAAAATTGAAACAGGATCTCGCATGCGCGCATGTACGCGCGCATCATGCGCAGGCGGGCGCGATTATAGAAGTGCTAATGTTGGTTGCGGACTCGACGGAAAAGCAGGTTTTGCGGGGAAAAAGCGATTTTCCGTATTTGAGTCTCAATTACAAGGTTTGCGGACATTTTTACGGACAGGTAAGTTACGTGCGCACAGACAGTTACACCAAGTTTTGAGCTTGACGGAAACAGGTAAATTAACTAGCGGAGTATGGGTTTTTACGTGCGGAAACACGCCGGAAACTATAGTTTTCAGAAAAATCATGCGGAATAAGTAAAAACACTCTCCGCACCACACTTCCGAAGCAACAGCTAAAATGAGCAGCAATAAACTGACGCAACTAACGCTATCACAATGAGTTACAACTATTTTCTAACAACGGAAAATTGGCAAAAACAGCAGTTTCCGTGTTTCCGCAAGAAAGCTTGAAAATCAAGTGTTCTGCACTTTTCATGTGGCTTTATAATTGTGCAGTTCAAATTCACAAAAAAGTACAACGGAAACAGTTACAAAATGTACCACAAATTTATCCGGAGCAAAAACGGTAATTTAGCGGAGAAATAATCTGAATGTAGTGCTCGGAATTCCCGTAAAATTGAGTACTTCGCAAACGGAAACCGATGGCGGAAAAAGACTGTCCGTCGGAACTTTCCGTAACAGGTAGGATCACGTTTAGTTGCGGAACGTTTTTCCGTAGCCGGAAAGCCTGTTACAAAAAGTTATACGCTTTTCTGCGCGCATTTTTAGTTCCGCAAGTTAGTTAATTCCGCGGCATAGTTTTAAGGAGTAAATGGGGCTATTTCCGCACACGAACTATACATGTGTTACCGCAAAAGATCCGGTTATTGACTTAAGGACATGAATGTACAAGTTTCCGCAGTTCGGAGTAAGCATTTCCTACGGTTTCCGCCCCTAGATAATGCCTTTTTCTACTCCTGCTATAATCCTGTTTTTAGCCATCAATTTCGTGGCTGATATCGCACTTTCCACCAGTCTCTTTAAAATATCAAAAACACCTCTCTACACACTTGCATTTTGTTTAGTTTACTACTTTACTTAGGCCTCTATGATAATCAAATAGAGCCTACTGAAGTTAACCGGTGATGAACAACTCGCCCCATGTTGTCAACTAGTAAAACGACCTGAAGCAAATTTCAAAATCAGTTATAGTTTACACCTTAAAAGCCCGTCTATGAAGGCATATATAAGAGTCTGAACACTATCAAAATTTTCAGACTTCAACGGCATTTCAGCGTCTGTTTGCTGCATGTAGAGCTTCCTGTTAATCTCCAGCATAATAGATTTTACTCGCTTGTCTTTCTGGTAATACTTAAGGGGCGTGATAGCACCTGCATATGGATCATTATCCAAAATAGAGTATCCTCTTGAAGTAAAGAAATCAAGTGAGAACTGGCGCAGGTTTTCGGTTGTATGATAGGCATCTGTACCAATATTAAAATCCGGTCTTGGCTGTTCTTTGATCAGGTCGCGGTGAAATGGTATATCGCGGTAAGAATGACAATCTAAGATAAGTACTTCTCCTTTTTCGGCTAGAGCTTCGTCTACTGCCTTCGTGAAAGCAGCATGGTGTGGATCATAGAATTCTTGTTTTATAAATGCTTTAAGCTCTGGGCTCACCTGCCTTAACTCTTTACCATCGTCGGTTTTGGTGTAAAGCATGCCCATTCCATACTGCGCCATTACTTCGTCTGCATCATCCGGAAAGCGTTCCACATCGCAAAATACCCTTGAGAAAGGCGAAACTATACGAATAGCATTTTCGTGCGCAAATAGCTCGTCTGTAAACCAGTCTGTAAGCAGATTCACTTCCCGCTCAACTGTTTGCCAGTCATGAGTATAGCCATCAGTTAAAGGTTTAGTTGTGGAGGCGTGAGGAATGTGAAGTATAAGGGTATTCATAAGGTGTCAATTAAATTTAAGTATGCTCAACAGCCACTATTTAACAGGCCGTTAAAGTCAATATACAGGTATTTTTCAAGTATAACTTCGCAGCAAAGCTGGGTAATGGCAATATTAAACCTGTCGTAGGTATCATCGCTTCTGCGCATTATTTCACCTAGTACTTCCCCGACGCTTTTCCCTTCATTAAGTAGTATGGCGCTAATTACAACAAAATCTGTAAACACCCCAACAAAATCCAGTTTAGCATTAATAACTGCATTATATTCATCGGCTCCAAACTCCAGAATCTCCCTGTTTGACATGCGTCTTAGCTCAGCTAATTCTGTGTTTCTTTCTGCCAGAATGTTTCTTGTAACAGATAGAAAAGTATCTAATTCCAGGTTCATAGGACAATTTTTATGTTATAAACAGGGAATATACTTTTGTCGATGCTGATATGTGACAACTGCTTAAATTAATTATATTCAGTTAATTACGCGTTTAGGCAACAACCCCTTTTCCTGAATAACAGCATACATCTGTCGTACTAAATCACCAAAAGAAGCCAGATATTCTGGTGTAAGCACGTCATCCGGAGAGTTGACCTGTGAAGTATAAAGGGCTTCCAGACCGCCTCCATACACCGAAGTAGTAGCTTTTTGCTTAGCAAAACCATGGATCTCGAGTAATGGATTGAGTTCAGCTATAGTATCCAGCATCATATCGTTAAGCCCTATGGCAGACAAACGCTTGCCTGTAACAAAATGTACTTTTATATTCCTGACATGCGCTTCTATCATCAGGTAAATTGTCAGACGCATATCGTGCTCCTGCTCTACCCTAAAGGTTACAGGCGGCTGCTGTGGTTTCCAGTCCGGAGAAAATTTATGTGAAGGATTAATTGTAGGATCAGGTACATAGTATAAGCCGTTGGTTCCTGTTGCTTTGGCAACAGCGCTTAAAAGTTTTTCCCGGACGATTGCATACTTCTGGCTTACCCGCTCATGCAGCGGCTTTCCTTCTTTTAACTCCTGTACTACCATTTCTAGTGGTGCTCCCATCGGCAGGTTTTGTTTGTTAAACTGCAGCATGTAGCGGTAAAATATGTCCTCTAGCTGATAGCGCGATATACCAGTCAAGGGATTCTTATAACGGAACCCACTTTCTATTTCTAAATCATCCTGCGGAAACTTTCTCTTTTTAATTAGATCAGGATGTAACTCCCGGTACATATCCAGGTTACGCACTGTGTTGCCGAGCAATTCATAAGTAAGCAGAAGTTTTCCTGCCTTGTTTACCGGTACTTGTTTCCAGAACTCCAGGTATGGCCCCAGCAAAGCGCTTCCTAAACGCTTTGTCCCCTTAGGCTCCGCAGTAAACATAATGCGACTATGATAATAAACAGGCACTTGCACAATCTCATCGGTATGCTGCAGCAACAATTCCAGGTTCTCTTCTAAAAAGGGCAGATTGTTCATAGGATATTTTATTAGAGCATATTAAAACTGCAGCACCTTATATTCAAGCTTCAGGTTTGTTTCACCATAGCTAACAGCAACTACCCGCCCATCCGTCAGCGGCACTAGTTTGTGCACTTCCTCCAAATCCGGCACTTTGCACAAATGCTCATTATCTTGATAGATACCAGAAAGCTCATAACTGCGCCCATATGTATACCTTGAATACCGATTCACATCTTTAAACTCTGCTTCTATCTGCTTCTGCTTTTCTTGAAACTGTTGTAGACGTTCGGGCAAAGCGAACCTGCCAATTCCATGATGACCGCAAGCTATCAACACGTAATTACCGACAATCGCAAAATCGTACAGCGTTACAGTATTTCTGGCCTTTTCAAGCTCCTGTTCCAGCGATGTAAACTTCTCAGGCTCCAGCATATCAAAAGAAGAACGAAGCAAACTGATGGTAAACACCTGCTCATAGTTTGGCAGACTGAATACAGATACATACTCGCTGGATCCTGCTCTGCCAACGCCGCCGGAAAGCAGCGCCATCCAATTGCTGTTTATACTTCCCCGGTGTATGTGCTCGTAAGTACCGTTATTGGGTAAGTCTATAGTTTTAGTGGCTACTGGCGACAGCGGATTGGTAATGTCATACTCAAACAAGTATTTTGGGTACATGATGTTATCTACCAACACCAGCTTATCATCATACACCAATACATCGTCTATGCTTTTACCTTCCTGCATATCAATCGGCAGCGGAAGTGAATGCCACACCGGCTCATCCCGCGTCAGGTCAAAGAAGCCGGCCATTTCACCTTTGTTAACTTTACTAAAGCTCTTCTTACTCTGATGTACTACTTCAAAACCACCCAGGTACAAGACGTCGTCTTTTATAGCTAATGTCTGGTTTAAAATAAAAGACGGAAGCTGAATATCCGGCATTCTGATAAGGGTACCGTCTTGCTCAATTTTAGCGCGAAGGATGTAAGCTTCTGTCCGGGACTGTTTCTGCTTTAGGAAATCATGCAGGGCTGTATCCTTTTCTTTAATAAAGGCGATTAGCCAGCGGTTGCCACCAATAGCATGACGATCGCTAAAGCTAAAAGGCAGTTCCTGCAGTTGTTCAATATATTCACCCAAAACACGGCAAAGCACAGCTGCACCACGACCAGGAAGTATGGTTAATTCGTTTAATGGAATCATCTTGAAAACAAGTAGAGGGTTAATTTAAAGAAGACTTACTTAGCGAAGTTATCAGGATAGGCCAGGACCATTACCCAGTAATTCCCGGTTCGGGCAATACCAATCTCGGTATAAAGATCATTCATAAAATTTCTGCAGTGGCCTTCGCTATTCGTCCAACCTTCCATTACAGCTTCTTCGGTTTCATACCCCAAAGCAATATTCTCAGCACAAGTCATGTAGTTATAAGATTGCCGTTTTATCCGGATGTAGAAAGGCGTGCCATCTTTAGAGCGGTGACTCAAGTAATTATTACGATACATGTCCAGGCTATGAAAGCGGGCAGCTCTCTCCAGTTTGTCGCTCCAAACCAAAGGGGCTGCAGGCTGTTCAAAATTGCCACCACAATAGCGGCCGGTACTTCGTAAATCATTCACCAACTTCAGCATTTTCACCTTATCAAGCTGTGTTACAGGTCTGTTTTGAACTGCGCCAGTATGATTATCTAGTTTGGTGTTTGCTGCAGGTAGAAAGCTATAGTTGTGAAATTTTTTTAGCGGCCATAATAGAAATAAAGAGACAAAGAGAGATGTAAAAATGAAGTAAGTTTTGAACATGCAATGTATAAAGGGTTGTAAGGATGATTGATGAAAGGAATTTAAGGTTCGTAGATGCAGGGGTGAAGATCAAAGAACTATAGCAATTCGTCCTCCCCATCCTCCTGCACCTGATACATCACACTCCAGATGCTATTGTAAGCTTGCTTTTTATCCTTCTGTGAAGGTGAAGCTGCAATCATATTTTTAAAGTTGCTATAGTCTATACTTTCACCAAGCTTCTGGAAAAGGACTGGAATGTCCTTTGCTCCAACTATAACTCTGTAACGGTAATCCGCTCCAGGCCATACTTGTACTGGCTCATTTAACTCTGTTGCTGCCAGCAGCTCCTCCAGGTCCTGTTTTGCCCTGGCCCGTACATGAAATTCATCTCCTTTTGCTACAATAGAAAAGAAGCCATACTTTGTTGCTATCCACATAATTTTAAATTGTTTTTTTAGTACAAACTTACCTTAAAGCATTCCTGAATTTGAATCTTTGCAAGCTTGTAATTATAGTTACAGAAAGCTGATGTTAGACAATCTTCAACTCTACAATTTGTAATGTCTGAATTGAAGATTGCATTAACTATAAGTTACTAAACCTGACCATGTTAGCGTTTAGGCCTACTGATCTTGATGCGCACTTTTGCCATGATTTTATTTTATTAGGTTAGGGATGAAATCCATGAGTTGATTAACGGCTCATAATAAATCTGCCATCATGTGGTGTAATGTTATTACCAAAGTAGTTCTGCAAACTGCTGCCGCCTGTCTTTTAACTCCTGGAGCTCCTTCTGCCTGATAGCATAACGCTGTTCATTAACTGATAAGCGATTTATCACTTTTTGCAGCGCTTTTCCTACATGCCTGCGAGTGCCGCTGGTAGAATGTTTGTACTCATAAGCATAATAGGCTATGCTATCCTGCCTCATTTGCTGCCGCTCTTCCAGAACAGCTATATGAGTTTCCAGTCCTGCGGTATAAATGTTACCTACCAACACCAGTAAGCCAAATACTATAACGCAAACAAGTAAGACATCCCTGATCATAACAATAGCTTTTTAGAACATAAGCTTAAAGGCTAAAGCTGTGCCAAGAGATAAAACAGGTTCTAACACCATTTTTTCTTAGGCTCGCCTGTCAAATTGTTTATGCAGAGATCAACTTCTGATAGCCTGCTGCACACATAAAACATCTCTTTCTGAATCACAAAAAACTATAGTAGCAGTCTAAAAGCACTTGGGATACCATATTTATAGGTTAATAGAGGGAAAGAGCCAGGACAACTAAAGTTTTAGCAAGGTCAGGCATAGTTCTCGCCTTTAGTTATTACAAGCTTGCAAAGTTCATTACATTCAACTTGTACAAACTACCTTAGCTAAAAATCAAAAATGAAGCAAACCTTGTCCCTTGTTATTATAGGTGCCGTGGCTGGCGACATCATCGGATCGGTGTACGAACGTCGTAATGTTAAAACAACAGACTTTCCTTTATTTACTCCCCACTCCCGCTTTACCGACGACACCGTCCTAACTATGGCTGTGGCTGACAGCATCCTAAATGGCATAGGCTTTGGCAAAACGATCTGTGAATATGGCCGCAAATACACCAATCGCGGCTATGGTGGAAGATTCAGGGATTGGCTGCAAACAGAAGACCCGAAACCTTACTATAGCTACGGTAATGGGTCCGCGATGCGTGTTAGTGCCATAGGCTGTGCTTATAACTCTTTAGAGGAAGTAATGCAAGTAGCCAAACAAAGTGCAGAGGTAACACATAATCACCCTGAAGGTATAAAAGGGGCTCAGGCAACGGCTGCGGTTATATTTTTAGCGCGTACCGGGGCATCTAAACAGGAGATCCGAACTTACATCACTTCTCAATTCAACTATACCCTTGATTTTACCATTGAAAACATCAGGCCTACCTACAAATTTGATGTTAGCTGCCAGGGATCAGTGCCGCAGGCAATAGTTGCCTTCCTGGATAGTACTGATTATGAAAATGCAATAAGGCTGGCCATATCTATAGGCGGCGACAGCGATACGATTGCCTGTATAACAGGGGGTATAGCAGCTGCATACTATAAAACTGTACCGCAGGAGATAGTTGATTTTGCTTACTCCAAATTGCCGAACGGGTTTAAAACACTTTTAGTGAATTTTCATGACAAGTATAGTTCTGAAGTCATTCCAAAAGCATAGATTTATACCTATATTGCCGTACAAAACAAACTTTATGCCTACAAATTACAGCCAACCTTTAGCTCCTTATCTAATAGAGGCTTACCACAACACAGATTATAGTTTTGAAACCCCGCAACAGCTATACGTTATCCGTTTGAATGATGCGAACACTACTTTTGCCGATTTTTTGAAAGCAAATGGCATTAACAGCTGGGCTTTTATAACAGCCTGGAACCCCTACTCTATTTCCATGCCCGCTCAGTATAACCACGATAAGCAGCAGGAACTGTATGCAAAACTTAAAGAGTACGATCCTTTACCAGGCAAAGGCCAGGGCCAAGATACTGAGTGGCCCGCTGAAGAAAGCTATTTTGTCGCTAACATTAAAGAAGATATTGCCATTGCGTTAGGTCAGGAATTTGGCCAGAACGCCATACTTACCGGTAATGCCGACGGCAAAGCTACCCTAAAGATACTGTTTGAGAGCTATAGCTATAGTTTTGAAAATGGGCAACTGAAGATTAAAGCCACTGCAGCTAAACTATAGTTGCCTGCCTACATTTATAGTTCATCCAAAATAAGCACATAAGCACTCAACCACTTTATGAACAAATTAGACTACGCCCTTACCCTAATTAAATCGCTTGCAAACGATGCCAACGAAGATCAGCAGGAAAATGATGCTCTATTTTATACTAACCTGTTTCGCTTATATGTAAACGGCCGTATGCCGTCGCCTATACCTACAAATACTATGCGCTTACGTACCGTACAGAATAGCGTGGAGCTGCTTCTGAAATACACGGCTGCCGAAAACGTAAAAGGGCTGATTAAGGGTTTTATGCGTGATACCCGCCCAGAACACATGCCCGCTTATGATTTCCTGTTTAGCAGTATCAGCCCCAACAAACTGGATGAAGAAACTATAGGCAGACTTACTATACAGATACGCACCTTTTGCGAGCAGGTGAATTATGAAAAGCTGGAAATACTGCTTCGGTTTTTGATTGGTTACCACGGGCCAATGATGCGCGGTACACGAGATCCGGAATTACTCTATAATGCCGTACGGCGTGTTGCAAGGTTTGCCGACCAAAACACCAACTTTAGCATGTGCAGGATGCTTGCCATACGCAAACGCCGCGAACTGCAAACTCCTGTGGGCAACCAGCCTACTATACGGGACTTTTATAACCGCATTATTCCTCTAATACAGACTTTGATAGACAGATTCCCGGACTTAGGCGGTGAAGATTTTATAGCACCGCTTCTGGAACCAGTAAACTAACTTTGTAATATTTTCCACCCCGCAGGCAGCGCGAAGGCATTGAGAAGTATAGCATAGAAAAAATCTACACTACAATAAGAATAAATAAAGCGCTCTTATTGTAATGTAGATTTAAAATTAAATTTAAATTTAAAAAGCTATTAACTAAGAAAGTTTATGCTAAAATCTTACTAATAATCTTATCAATATATCCACCAGGCCCTGAGATGTTACCATCAATGGGAATTGCAAAAACATGTTTATTTGCGGCATACTCATCTAATAGTACTTCTCTTGCTGGATCATCTTCTCTGTGCCATGTATTTAAACCTGTAGTGAAAAGAGAATTTGGTGGGGGCTGAAGCACAAATGAGTTTAATACTAAATTCGGTTCTCCTAGATTAGCTTCTAACTCTTTTATTGTTGAATGCAAACTAATTTTTGGGCTCTCCCATCCAGACTCGTTTCTCAAGCCGTGGGGGTCTATGAAAGTCAAATACTGCTTACTGGAGTTTTTTTCTTTAATCCATAGCATAAAGTCAGGATAGAACCCCCCTGCTAAAAAGTAAAACCCCAAGCCATTTCCACGGCTCATGTTTCTTAAAAGGTAAAACTCATAATCAGGATAACGACTTTTTTGTGATGAAATAAAATTTCTCAAATGTTCTACAAAAGTATATTCACCTAAATTCAAGCCAGCAGGCCTTATGGAATTGATAACTTTTACACTACCAGCAGAAAGAGTCTGAGCAGAATCATCTTTAAATAAAGGTTGATATAAATGTGCATCATTCCATTCATTTAATAGGTAATTATTCTCTCTCAGTTTCTCAGGATAATTTGTTAACGTATCAGATAAATTTGTAATAGTACTAATTATACCCTCTATACCTTCGAGTTCATCCCCATTAATATTGGTAGTTACTATCTCAAACTCCCATCTAGCCTGTGAAATACTAGAGTTATTTCCAGTTAGAACTTGAGTTGTTAAATTATTACCTATATAGTTTTTAAGGTGTCTTTTATAAAATAGCTCCGTATACTTTCGTACAATTTGAAACACTAGCTTTTGTAACTTTTCAATATCCTCTAACTTAGAAATCTTAAACTCCCCGTCAGCTACAACTCTATAATTCATCTGTTGTAGCAATTGCTTAAGATTCCTAGGAATATGGAGGTTAGGCATTCTAGGACTTGCCAGGCGCTTTTTATACAGCAGCAGTTCAGTATAAATTCTGTCCCAATTTACTAACCCTAATAATTCCTCTGATAGCCTAAAATTAATTGTAGTGTTTTGCTGTGCTACATTTTGCTGCCCAGCAATTGCTACAAATTTTTTAGTTGAAATATCAACAACAACCTTTACTGACTCTAAGTAAATTAGCCTTAGAACCTCAGTTGATTCAAATTTAGGTACTTCATGATCTGGTACTAAAGTAAGCAATTGCGCTTCTTCTAAATTGTGTGTGATGCTCACATCAAAGGTTAAACTCTTTTTATCAGTTTTTATACCCTCTTTCTTAAGATCATCACTAAATTTCTCCATGTAATCGGCATCTAATCCGAACACATTTAGAGTTTCAACTATGGAGATATTTGCAGGTGCATCAGGCTCGTTTTTGCTACGCTTTAAAGAACTTTCTTTTCCTCTAAGCCTGATTCCACGTCCAAATAATTGAATAATTTGAGACCCTCTAGCTCTACCAAAGTTTATTAAGCCAATAGAAGATACTCTATAACTGTTCCAGCCAACAATAAACTTTCTAGCTCCGATCAAAATATTAACGGGGTACTTTGAGCTATCTTTCAATGATTCAAATAAGGAGCTAGAGGTTACATCATTCTTAAAAGTGAATTTGCCTTGTATAGGTGCTTTAAAGGTGGCTGTATCACCAATGTAGATTAAAGCAAAATAATGGTCTGCTCCTGCAATCTTCAAACCTATTTCCCCACTAGAGTTTCTTAATGTATAAAGCTCTAGATTTCCTACAGTATTATGATTAAATACTGTTCTTAAACACAGATCATATAGCTCGTCGCTATTATTGTCGCTCGCAAACAAATAGGATAGTTTACTAAAATAGTCTTCTTTGAAGATTGCTTGAGGTGAATTATCTTTTAAAGTTTTAATCCACTCAATATACTTATCCCTGTCAGTTAAGAAATCGTTTAAAAAGTCTAAGACTTTTAAAACATCACTTATAACATTATTATTCTCATCTTTAACAGCCTTTGATGATGGCTTAGGTTCTACCGAACTACCTACAAAAATTAATAATGGGTTCTCTATCTCAGAAGGCTTTAGAACATCATGATTATTTATAAAGTATAGCTTCTGTTGAACAAATAGTAAAAGATTCTGGAGTAAATATTGTCGTTGTTTCTCCGTTTCTTCAAGTATTCTATTTCCTTTAAGGTTATGTATCCAATAATCCTTGCCATAGCCATCTTCGTAAAAATGGCCGTAACTATAGTCAAATACAACACACTTACCATATTCATTCAGTAAGGCTTCATCATTTAATTGCCCAAATGTGGCGCTATACTCAAAAGCAAAACCTTCACTACTTAATGTATTTCGGATCTTACGCCAAGCACTATCTTCTTTACTGTCTCCTTTATGGCCTTCATCAACAAAAATGGCATTATTGCGATCAAATTCTGCTAATGGAATACTAACTCCCTTACCAGAAGAGAACTCTCGAATCTTATTTATATCTATTACCTTAACCTTATCGCTATGTTTATCTTGTAGATAATAATTAGCTTCAATACCACTTCTTTTTAAATCATCTAAATGCTGTATGCTAAGATCCTCATTAGGCGTAAGTAGTAACAGATTGCCACCTCTTACATCATTTAGATGCGCATAATGTTGATACTGCAGTATGTTTAAGTGAAGTATAAATGTTTTACCTGAACCTGTAGCATTCCAAAAAGCCAATTTATTCAAATCCTCTTCTGTGAAAGCCGGTAGAGTTTTATATACTTCATTGGCAATTGTAGATAAAGCTAAATTTAGCTCATCCTTTAGTTCATGTTTATCAGTAAAGTATCTATCTAAGTAATATTCTGTAAACAGCAGCGAAAAATATTGATAGTACTTTAACCTAATTGGCTTCTCTTTACCACGATTAATCTTTTGTAAATAGCTCAGTAAATTATCATCATACTGTTTTAATGTTACTTCTGAAAAATTAACCTTAGAAGCTAAATTCACATAAAAAACGGAATTGTCTGGTGTAGAGCTATCGAGCTCTAAGTCTCTGAATTTGCGTTGAAGTTCATCAAAGTTATTGAAGCCAAACTTTGGCAATAAAAAATCTAATAAAACTAAACGTTCTTTTAAAGTAGGCATATTCTTACTTCCCTTAGGCAATAGGATCAGTCATTAAACGGCTAAATTCGGGCTCAATAGGATTTGCACCAAAAGCATTATCTCCATTACAATATAAAATAGCATGGCTATCAAACCATTCCTGAGCAATAAGCCAATCTCGCTCAGAAGTTAAATTGATTGTGAGCTCATCATAATTACGCCAAACTATTAAGTATGCCTGTTTCCCCTTTTTACCAAATACAAGCCGATAGTCTAATTCATCATACTTGTCTAGTTTATAGCGTACCACATCAATGCCTAACAGAAAATTAAAGGTCGTTACTAAATCAACTTTTGTTCCTTCCTTTACCTCATTCTGTTGAACAATTTTCATTGAGTAATTGAAGGGCTTAGTAAATTTATCAAGGTTAAGTAAACTATCACTTCCGCTAATTCCACTTGTTAACTGGTACTTTATATTCTCCAAAAATCCTAGCTGCAACACATCATCTCCAAAACTAATATTATTTAAAGTATCTTCGTATTGTTCAAGTTTAAGGTATTGAAATATACCTCCCCCTTTCCATCCCTGTATTTTCGAAATACCAGTTTGTTCACCAAATAACACTTTCTTTAGTCTTGGTAAACACAAATCATCAAAATAGGATCCCATTTCAACTGTTAGCCATTTAACCCCATATTTTGTAGCAGCAGCTGCAGTTGTTGCGCTTCCGGCAAAATAATCCAATACAAATTCAGTAGGCTTAACATCAGCTATATCCAATATTCTTCGGATTAGCTGTTCGGGCTTTTTCCCATTCTTAAAAGTCACTCCACCTTCGCTTGAAAGTGAGTCCCAAGACAAATCATCCCAGAAATCTGATAAAAGCTGTGTTGGAACATTTCTCCCATCTATTTGCTTTAACTTATTCTTATAAAAAGCGAATAATCTTCCGTTAAGCACAATAAATGGCTCTAACCCGTCTTCTCTTGGATGGTAAAGAATTGTATCTCGCTCAACCTTTGATTGCTCGATTAAGTCTTTAAGAATTCCAGAAGGTTTGTGAGGAGCGTATGTTGTGAAAATCCTATTAGCATTTTCAAGAGCAAATTGTGCTATAGAAACACTAATGACTGCTTGAGCTATCGCATCACCATATTTTTTCTTTGCATCTCTTAATGTTTTAAAACCTAAGCTTTTAAGTACTACATCTTTTATAGGAACAGACGTCCATTTAGTGGGATGTTCCTCAATGTTTACAATGTATTTATTATAATCTTTTTGGTATTCGCATTCAACAAATACTTTTTTAAACTCAAAGTCATTTCTATTCTTTGCAAACCATGTAATGTATTCAGAAACACTAACAGCACCTGGATTAACAGTTTTAAACCCTGCTGCTGTAGATGTTCTTACAGTTACAGTCTGAACGAAATTATCACCGAATACTTTTTCTTGTAGCTTTATTAAATGATTTAGTTCTTTTTCATTGATCTGCGTAAAAATTGCTCCATTATTGCTTAAAAGCTTATTGGCTTCTTTAAATCTATCATTCATCATTGAAATCCAGCTTGAGTGACGATAATTATCCTTGTATAGAAAATCATTATCGCCTGTATTGTATGGCGGATCAATATAAATGCACTTTATTTTGTTAAGGTATTTTTGCCTTAACAGAGACAGCGCTTGTAGATTTTCAGAATTTATTAGCACACCATTAATGGCTTCATCCAAATTATTAATAGACGCAATCAACTTCCATTTCAATGCGTCAGGCAGATACTGAGTATCAATAATTAATTTATCATTTTCTATTAAGTATTCCTTATTGACATTTACTTTTGAAGCAACAATTTTTAGATTATCTTTCCACTCCTTAATTTGTTTTTTTGCAGGATCATTGAGTATATACTCTGTTATTTCGTCATATACTTCAGATGGTATGCGGTCAAGTGTCAAGCAATAATCACTTTGTACAACAAACTTCTTCTTCTCAAAAAGACGTTTCTGAAAATCTTCTAGTTCGCTAACAAAGTCAATAACTGATACTGCAATATCACGTATTGCAGAAGCTCTTAAAACATTACTTTTAATAGCTTCTTGAACTTCTTCTTCTTTCCAGTTTGAATCTAGAAATTGAATACTTAGTATCTCATTTTTCAGGAAGAAGTCCAGCTCTCGTTTCAAAAAACCTCTAAGATCTTTGTGTATAAAGTAATCTGCTTTACTAACAGTGACGTACCGATGAAGGTGGTACTTTATAAGTGGGATGGATTCTTTCTTAGCATTTAATCGTGTTTTAGAATGCAGTAAGAATAATTCAGGATCATTAATTTCCTTTATCTTCTCTTCTAGAAACAGGTAAAGTCTTTGATTTATACCTTTATTGTCAGTAGCAACATTTTGTTTATCACCCCACTTACTTTTTTCATCGGCAGACGGAACCTTATAATAAAACTTAACTAAAAGTTTCCTTTCATCCACAATCCATTCAACTGGTTCCTCTGCAGGTACAAATAGGCGTCCTTTCTCTTCCTTATTATTATTTAAAGCTGATTCTACATCTAATATCTTAAACTCGACCTGTGTAAAGGTATCAGGATTCTCAGACTGGTTATGAAACAAATAATTTTTAAAGTTTTCACCAGTTTTAATATAGTACTGATCGTGGTTCGCCCAATATAATTTTACTTCTTCTCCATCATAAGGAATAAGGTAATTATTTTGTCCAGCGCGAGGTTTGCTTACAAAGTCACCTGCTTCATAGTATCTGTCGAAGAAGCGGTACAATTCATTATAAATTGATCTCTCAGTTTCTTCGGACACCTGAAGAGCATCTATTCTTGCTTTGGCTTCTTTATAATTACTTAACTGCTCCTGAAACAAAGGGAGTTGACCATATGTTGCAACCTTTAAATCAATATCATCATCTTTCTGAAAGTCAACTTGAAAAGTTTTAACCAAGGTTTCTTTTGCTGTATCGAGTTTTGCTTGCAAACCATCACCCTGCCTAGCTAATATTTTAGCTTTCACTTCCTCAACTTTTTCATCTAGTTGATGTTCAATAAATTGCTCAATTTCTTTTGACTTGATGTTTAGAATTCGGTAAATACCAAAATCAAGGTCAGAATTATTTAATTGAAAGAGTTCTGTAAGTAAATCTTTTAGTTGTTGCTTTGTATCAGTTAAAGCCATGTTGTGTTGCCTCGTTAATTAGTAATATTACCCCTACTTTTTTTCTTCACCTTCTTATTAAGCGCTATGAGTATGATATAATGTTTATAATTCTCATTATATAGGAGTAGCCAAATTTAAGTAAAATACTTTATCAATCTTAAGTAATGGGAAAAGGTATTTTTCAGTGTAAATAATAAAGAAAATGCAAGCATGATTCGTACTTTTATTGTCTATAGTCAATGAATTGAGCAGCTTGTTTTATGGAATAAAATATGATGAATAAGAAGAGATGTATATAGTAATATTTTGAAGAAAAATCACTAAATTAGCATTTACATAACGAGATCTAAAAGTTAATGACAACATAACAAAACTGGGCCAACAGCTCTGCACACCAGATTTTAAACTATTTATCCATTACCTGAAAAGCAGCCTAAACTGCTATAACAGGAGTGCAATGTTCAAAATCTTAAACTTTTGTTATGTGCAGAGAAAACTATCTTAACTCGCCGGCTGTAGAGCCAATCCGCTACGTGTACCACATCTCCCCTTCCGAGAACCGCGACTCCATAGACCGCCTCGGCATTCTCGCCCGCAACGACATTCGCTTCGGCCCCAAGTTTAACTACCCGGCAGCTGTGTTTGCCAACAATTTGCACGCACTAGATAATTTTCTGTGGTGGCCATTCTTTGAAGAAATGTGGGACTACGAGGACCCCAACATGTTGGACTGGCTCTACGACATCTGGGAAATTGATACACGCCTTTGCCCTAATCAAACCTGGTACTCAGACCCGGGCCTGTTCAAAGACGGCAAGCACATCTTCACGCTGGATGACATTCCGCGTGAAGCTATACGTCTGGTGCGCCAGGAACCTGCTGAGCGACGCGTCAGGTATAGCAACGGTGTTGCCTCTACCTACATCTGGAACGGCCTGGTAACAGTGCTGCCCCGTCGACCAAGGTATGTGTTGCCTTGTGTAAGGTGAAATATAAACCTCGCAGCAGAATTATTGCCTGCTGTGAGGTTTAAGCTATAAGTTTAAAACAACATCCAAAATGATGACATTATCAAAAATTTAATAATATATTAACAATACAATATCTTGATTATAATATTATATTAAGTCTTAAGAATGCCAAATATGAATACTGCAAATACTGAGTATACAACTCAGTGGAGTACTGCCACACCTGGCTATATAATCTTTCTGATAGACCAGTCTCGATCTATGAAAAAGAAATTTTCATATGATGAATCTAGAGCTAAATTCTCTGCGAGAGCAATCAATAGTTCAATAGAAAACTTACTTATTTCGAACACACCTGGAGATACTATCAAAGACAGAGTCTTTATTTCTGTTATTGGATACGGTGGAGAAGGCGGCAACTCAGTTGCCAATATTCATTCTGGATTTATAAGTGAATATGCCGATATTCCTACTAGCTTCGAAAATCATACAGAGTGGTTCGTAAATGAACAAGGAAAGACCGAGAGTGTAACGTCTGAAATACCAGTTTTTATAGAACCTGTTGCTCGGGGAAATACACCTATTGCAGACGCACTTCTCTTTGCAAAACAGTTGATTGAAGCATGGATTGAAAAGAGGCAAGACAGCCCGGCACCTGTAATTATCAATGTAACCGATGGAGTTCCTTTTTCTGGACCCAACTCAAAAAAAGCAGAAATTGAAAGAACTATAAATGTTTCTAAAGAGATTATGCGCCTTAAATCTTCGGATGGCTCACCCTTAATCTTCAATGTTCATATTGAAAAAGACTCTGGCCAAATTTTGTTTCCAGTTAATAAAGAGGAACTACACGAAAATGAAATGGCACAGATCCTATACCAGACTTCTAGCAGCGTCCCAAATGTTTATTTCCCTATTGCTGAACAATTTGGCTTTAAGTTAAGAACTCATGCCAAAGGGTTTATTGCTAATGCCTCACCAGATAACCTTATAAGATTTATAAAATTCGGTTCATCGAGGTAAAATCAGTGTTAGTCAATACTGCAGAGCTCTGGTAACCTACAGTTTATATTTACAAAATTTACTTATGGAGATTAAGGTAAGAGGATTTATATACCATAAAGCGAAAGAAAGCTATAACGATTGTAATGATAGGTACAAAGCAAATTTTAAAACAAATAGATTTGCTATATCTGATGGTGTTTCAAGCTCATTCCTATCCGGTATTTGGGCTGAGTTACTTGTTGATGAATTTACAACGCAGGCAGGTCACATAAACACTAACCAGCCACTTTCATTGCATAAAATACAGCACCAATGGGCAGAAGAAGTAGACAAATTAGCAAATAAAGATGGCCAGAAATGGTTTGTTAAAAAATTTCAGAAAGGACGGAGATCTGCTGCTGCTACATTTGCTGGACTCCACTTTTATTATGAAGACAGAACTCCCTATTGGGATGCAATAGCCTTAGGAGACACTTTTTTATTTTATATACCAAGTACTGCTGACCAATCGGGAGAAAATAAAAAGGAGTTATTCCATTATGATAGTCTACCTCTAAAAGATGGATTTATATTTAATGACTTTCCAAAATACTTAGATAGTATAAGCAAAGAGCCTCAAGGCGTTTACTGTAGTTCACTCAGAAATACGCTTAATCCTGGCACCTTTCTACTGATGACAGATGCTTTGGCGGAATGGTTTATAAGTAATGATACAAAGGCTTTAAAGCAATTAAAAAAATGGACTTCTCAAGAAATATTTGTGAAAGAAATAACAAAACTTAGAGCCAGAAAAAATATCAATAATGACGACTATAGTTTAGTGATAATAGAATTGTTAGATGATGGTAAGGAGAAGTTTAATTACATAGAAACAAATATCACTGACTTAAGTCAAACAACTGAGCCTAAGAAGCAAAAAACGCAGAAAAAATCCCATAACAAGCAGTCAACTACTTCACTTTCAATAGAAGACACAATAAAGAAAATGAAGTTTTAACTTTTTCCATTTTTTAGATATAGCCTTTATTACCTTAACTTTTATATGAGCCAACTTTTACCATTGCCAAAAGATATAATCAATGCGCTTAAGGCTGAAAACATTCAGGATAAAGCCTTAGCCGGATATGAGGCAGAACAAAAAACAAGAGGTATAATGCGATTTCCTTGGGCATCACCAGGGAGTTATGGCATAGTTTTCAAAATGATTAAGGGTGGAGACAAAAGAGCCTTTAGGGTTTGGCATAACAAAATAGATGGAATAAAAGACCGGCATCAATGCATAATAAACTACTTAAAGAATAAGAACCTTCCATACTTTGTAGAATCTGTGTTTGTTGAGGGTGGCTTAAAGGTAAAAGGGCAACGCTTAGATACTACTTGTATGGGCTGGGTGGAAGGTAAAAACCTAAGAGTTTATATTGAAGATAACCTCAATAACAGTTCAGAGTTAAAACGTTTAGCAGAAGCTTTCCTCACTTTGTTCCAGGATCTGCACAAGAATAGCATTTCTCATGGAGACCTCCACCATGATAATATTATTATTGAATCAAGTGGAGCTATAAAGCTTGTAGATTACGATTCTGTGCATGTACCAGACCTAAAGGGTATGCCAGAGGTTATTCATGGCAAAAGGGAGTATCAACACCCTAAAAGGTTTTCGAACAACTTTTCAACTGAAAAGGCAGATTACTTTTCGGAACTGGTTATTTACCTTACATTATATGCCCTGGCGGAAAACCCTCTACTGAGAGAAAAATACATTGACAGTACCAATGATGATGTCCTTCTAATAGAGCAGCAGCACTTTACTAATCTAACTGCCTTTAAATCCTCTGAAATCAGGAAAGATTTGATAACACTCTCTCCTTTCTTAGAAGAGCTTGTTAATATAATGGAGGCTTATTTGCAGATTAGTGATATTAATCAATTAAAACCATTTTATAAATATCTGGATACATTACTTGAAGATACGCCCATCTTAGCTTTAACCTATGATGATGAATTTTATTTTCAGAAAGGCCTCGTAAAATGGGATTCAGGGGATTATGAAGAAGCTATAATACAATACTCTAATGCTATTGAAATTTCATCTAATAGAGCAGAGTTGTTCTTTTATAGAGCACAGGCAAAAGTAATGTTAGAGGACTACAAAAGTGCAATTGATGATTACACTAATGCCATTGAACTGAATACAGATGAGTACATATACTATTTTGGTCGCGCAACAGCAAAGAAGATATTAAGAGACTACAAGGGTGCCATTGATGATTATAACAAAGCCCTTGAAATTACACCAAATGATGCACGTTTCTATAATAACAAAGCGAATGCAAAGGTAAAATTAGAAGAGTATGTAGAGGCTATTGAAGACTACAGCAAAGCCATTGAGCTGGGTCCTAACAATGCACTTTATTACAAAAACAGAGCAAAAGCAAAGGAAAAGCTAGAGGATTACAAGGGTGCCATTGAGGATTACACAAAGGTCATAGATCTGCAACCGGATGATAAGTTTAACAATGATCATTATTACTACAGAGCAAAAGCAAAGTTCGCAATAAAAGACTGTAAGGGTGCTATTGAAGATTACACTAAAGTCATAGAACTACGTCAGTTTAAATTTCCAGACACTTATTTTCAGAGGGCTGAAGCAAAGTACTACATTAGAGACTGCAAGGGTGCTATTGAAGATTATAACATGGTCATTAAACTGGATCCGAATGATGCTAATTCCTATAAAAGCAGGGCTGAAGCAAAGTTTTACATTAATGACTTGAAAGGGGCTATTGAGGATTGTACCAAAGCCATTGAACTGGATCCAAATGATACTAGTTTCTATAAAAGCAGAGCAAAAGCAAAGTATGCATTAGAGGACTATAAGGGTGTCATTGAAGATTGCACCAAAGCCATTGAACTGGATCCGAATTATGAATATTGCTTCTTTAGTAGAGCACAAGCAAAGCAAAAGCTAGGAGATTACAATGGTGCCATTGAAGATTACACCAAAGCTATTGAGCTAGCCCCAGATGATTTTGAAGTTTACGATATAAGAGCAGAAGCCAAGTTAGAATTAAAAGATTACAAAGGCGCCGTTGAGGATTACACCCAAGCCATTGAACTGTATCCAGAGAGTTCTTATCACTATGAGTACAGAGCAAAAGCAAAGGAAATGCTAGAAGATTATAAGGGTGCCATTGAGGATTACACTAAAGCCATTGAACTGTATCCAAATAATGCAGACTATTATATTAGAAGGGGAACCGCAAAAAATAAACTAGGCAATCATTTAGGTACTTTAGCAGATTATTCAAAAGCCATTGAGATTGAGCCTAATAGTGTTACTAAATATATAATTCGAGGAATGCGTCTTGATTAACTACATAGAAATACAACTAAAAAGGGCCAGATAATTCCGGCCCTTTTTAGTTACTAAGCTCCTACAAGCAATTCTGTATCGTTCTCGCCTACCTGCTGGTGCTCTTTTGTAAAGTTGCACCACTTACATTCGGGCTCTCCACAACCTTCCGAGAACTCATGGTTCAGGATACTGGTGTAGGTTTGTGTAATTAACCCTTTTACCAATTCCTCTTCTTCCGGTGTAATCACCACTTTTTCTTTCACAAAACCACCGTCTTTATCTGGTTGCACAAAGTCAAAGAAAATAGAATTCAGCTGGAATGTCTTAGGCTTCTCATGATCCAAGAGGACTTTATAGAATACTGCCTGACGCCAGTAATCACCACCGAAGCGTGCTTCAAACTTTGCATCCGGGTTATCAAAATCTGTAGGGGCTTTTAGCTTGTTCTTCCTGTTTTCAGGCTTGCCTGTTTTATAGTCAACTACATCATAGGCGCTACTGTTTGGCACCAGCACATCTAGTTTACCATTAAGCGGCACTTCACCAAACATAATGTTGCGCAGGTTCTTTTCTGGAAGCGCATTTGCAGACCAGGTACTATTGTAATGATCAAAATACTGCTCCAAACACGACTTGCCAAAATCCAGCCTTCGGGTATAGGCTTCCGGCGTAAAGTAAGCGCGCTGGCGCTTCATGCTTCGCTCAAAGTCATTAACAAGCACCGTTTTATCAGGCTGTGCGCCTTCTCTGATGCGTTCAAACTGACGCTGTAGGGCATAGTGCACAGCTGTACCAAAACATGCTGTCTCGTTTTTAGCAGAAGGTACGCGTAATAGGTTCTCGTAATAGAAACTGATCGGGCAGCGCAGATAGCTGTTCAGGTGCGTGGCACTCAAACTATAGTTCTGCAACAACAAATCCAGTACATCTTTATCCAGCAATTCAATTTCCGGCTTTTCTCGCTCATTGTTATGAATCGCCAAGTTATACTCTACCAAGTCGCCTTCACTTAAGGTCATTTTCTTAAAGTCTACCAGGTTGCTTGCTTTTAATTCAGAAACATAGCAGCTCGGTGTTTTCTCCTTACCTGCATTATCTGCAGCTGGGTAGCTCACAATCAGGTGTTTCTTTGCTCTGGTAAGGGCCACAAAAAACAAACGTCTTCCTTCTTCCAGCTCGTCACCCGTATTAGACTGCACCAACGTATCTGGCATAGTATATTGTTTATTACTGTTCCTCTTTTTATTCCAGGTATCGGTGCAGCAGTTCATCAGGTATACGTATTCAAACTCCAACCCCTTTGATGAGTGCGCAGTTACCAGGTTTACACCTTTATGACCAGAAACAACCTTATTAACAGGTATAGCAATGCTATTCTCTAGCATCGTGTCCAGTGCCTTTATCAGGTCTGGAAGGCAAATATCGGCACGGCGCTGGCACTCATCTTTCACAAAGCTGAAGAAGGTCTGTAACAACTCAATATTCCAGCTATTACCCGGCTGTTTTAGTACATGTACCACCATACCACTATCCGTCATTACCTGCTCTACCAGCCCTGGCAGCGTTGTGTTGTGCACAGCAGTTATCCAGCGCTCCAGCAGTTCGCCAAAACGAATCATGCGCTGGGCAATAGCTTCTTCAATCTCAAACAGGTGGTTCCACTCATGTTTATCAGCATGCAGCAGCAACTCCCGCCACGACACAGCTTTATCTTTATAGTTGCGCATGGCTTTTTCAGCAGCCAGCTTAGCTATGGTGTTCGCCGGAAGCTGCACAAAATCAAAGTGCAGCATCTGAAACAGAAGTTCTTCACCTGAACCTGGCGTTTTTGTTTCGGCATCAATATAACGCAGCATAGTTACCAGCTTTTTAATGAGCGGCTCCTGCAGAATATCAACACGTTTCTTCTGGTTTACAGGTATATCCTTTGCCCGCAGATACCGCAGAATATCCTCCGCTTCTTTATGGTTGTGATATAAAACAGCTACTTTACTTAGGTCTACACCATCATGTGCCAGCTTCTCAATTTCCTGTGCCAGGCCAATACTTTCCTGCAACGTATTTGCATATTCGCGCAACTCAGGTTTATGCTCAAGTGTTGCACAGTTCTCATTCCTGGCAGTCAGCACTTTACTCAGGTTTGGTAGCTTTTTAGTTAAGCGCTCCGTGTTATGGTCTATCAGCTGTCGGGCTGTGTCCAGGATGTTCTGAGAAGAGCGGTAGTTATCTGTTAATACAACTGTTTGGGTAGCCTCACCGCACACTTCAGCAAAATCAAGTATGTTTTTCAGATTAGCTCCCTGAAACCTATAGATAGACTGGTCGTCATCACCTACAGCGAACACATTTGGTTCGTCCCAATACTGAAACATCAGCTTCAACAACTCGTTTTGTGAGCCGTTGGTATCCTGGTACTCATCTACCAGGAAGTATAAAAACTGTTCCTGATACTGGCGCAGCAGGTTCTCATTTCCCTGAAATGCTTTGAGCACCCAGTTGATCATATCATCAAAATCGTAACGACCCCGGGCCTGCATTTTCTGCTGATAGGTTTCATACAGCGCGGCTGCCGCTAGTAAGGGTTGCAGTTTTTCAACCTCAGCATTGATTTTGTTTTGATTCGGGTCTCCAGCCTTATTCCCCTGGTAAGCTCTCTTATATGTAAAGCCTTCACGATTTGGAAGATCAGTTATATAAGCCTGCACCTGTGCTTTTATGTAAGCCTCATCCCAGTTCTCCTTCTTCATGATCGGGAACAGTTTTTTCAGACGGTCCACTTCGTAGTAAGGCATCCCCTGCTTCTTCAGAATATGATCTGTTTCCAGCCCATCAATTATCTCTTTCAAGATCTCCACTTGCTCAAGCTCCGATACCGGATCCAGTACGCTCATACCAAAATAGGTCGGGTTATCCTGTATCACCATGTTGCAAAACGAATGAAACGTATGGATATGCACCTTATGCGCATCAGAACCTATAAACTTAACCAAACGCTCACGCATAGCTGTAACTCCGGCATCAGTATAAGTCAGGCAAAGTATATTGTGCGGACCAGCCTGTAATTCTGCTTTGCTAAGAATGTATCCGATTCGAGCAGCTAAGATCTGGGTTTTACCTGTACCCGGTCCTGCTACTACCAACACGGGGCCTTCGGTAGTTTCCACAGCTTGGCGCTGCGCAGGGTTTAACTTGGCTAATTCGTTCTGGAAATTAAGTTGTAATGTTTGGTTGGGCATATACGATTAAGTTTTAGTTACAGTGTTGAGTAAAAGAAAAAGGTGTTACAAAGGTAAGGCTGCTTGACAGCTTGTCCCCTTACTTTGCAAGCTTGTATTTATAGTTGGGTCAGGTTGTTAAAACGTGTAATATAACCGCCAACTTAGAGATCACATTTGTTTGGGTAAGGGCAAAGCGCCAGTCTTTTGGTATAGCTTCCACCCCATAATAGGCACCAGCAATTTGTCCGTAAACAGCACCCGTAGTATCAGCGTCATCACCCAAGTTTACAGCCAGGAAAGCACCTTCTTCAAACGTGTTGCTGTTATAAAAAGCCCATAGTGCAGCTTCCAGAGATTCAACTACATAGCCGCTTCCTTTAATGTGGGGTGGTTCCTTCTCTTTGAAAGATCCTTTGGCAACAGCTTCAATTTCGGGTGACAGCTTATACTTCTGCCAGTAGTCCGGAACAGGCGTGAACATTGACCTTAAAAGTTCTTCCTTGCTCCTGCCTTGCAATGCGCCAACAATAATTCCTGCCATGTATACACAAGCATCCACTGCAGTTGGTGCGCCGTGTGTGGTTCGTGAGCTATCAGCAGCATACTTCAAGGCAAGCTCAGGTGCCTGGTAAAAGTATAGAGGTATTGGAGCAAGCCGCATGATAGAACCATTGCCAGCTGAAAAAGGATTGTTAGACCCAGAATACGGGTTACCGGTCTGTTCAAATTCTATAAGTGCATTACGGGTAGTATTCCCGATGTCAAAGCAGTAGTCTTTACTGCTTCGGTGGCCATCCCGGTACCAGCGCACATAGCGTTCCATCTGGTCCTGCGCATTAAACCCTTTACAGGCAATAAGACTGTCCGCCAGGCAAAGCGCCATGGACGTATCATCGGTCCACTGGCCGGGTTCCAGGTCAAACGGACCTCCACCAACCATATCGGTAATTGGCTCAAAACTACCAGGCTGGCAAAACTCCAGTGTCGTTCCCAATGCATCACCGGCTGCCAGCCCCAGCAAGCTACCTCTAAACCTATCTACTATATGCATCTTATGTTATTTGCTGTTCTTTTTACCACCCAGGTATTTTCTGAAGCCAATGCCGGTGCCACTAGCACTACCGCTCACAAAAGTTTTACCGGTAGCTGTTTTACCAACTCTCACACCCGGTACACCTATACTTACCCCTATCCCACTCTTAGAAAAGTTTATCCGGATTGGGCCTATATTGATTGATTTGCGAAAGAAGAAGGCCATTGCTATATGTGTTATTTGATGAGAGTTTCTATCAGTAATAGTTAGTCCTAATTAATTTACAACCTACCGCATCAGCATTTTTCTGATTTCGGCGGCGGCAGCTTCTGCAGCACCTTGTGGGCGCTGCTCCCAATCTTTAGCCATACTGCTTTTGCGGTACTTTTCTGGAGTTGGCAGGCGGTAAGTATGCAGGTATAAGTATACCATATAATACCAATGTTCGGAATAGGCACCAGGCAACCAACCCCAATGGTGAAACTGCCGATGCAGGAAAAAACTGATAAGCATGTTTTTAACTGGACTACCAAAGAGCTTCCCTGTGCTGTTGAAGTAGCGTTGAGCCTCATCAAGGTAAGCCGGAGCTTCTACACCTGGCTTCTTAACAGTTTCATAGTAGGCATATCCATCAAACCGAAGAGCGCAGTTGATGATTGCTCTTTCTGTTTCGTGAGTAAGCTTTGAATCCATAAAAGGTACTATATTATTGATAAGGATTAATCTATATAGAATTTCATACCAATCTGCAAAAGCTGGTTGGAGTGATTTCTGACAAGAACAAGACCATCAAAATGCAGTATAGCTTGTCAGAAAATGACAGGTATAATATAAAAAGGGCAGAAGAAAATAGCTTCCCCTGCCCTTTTCTAATTTATACTTGTTCCAGGTTTACATAACCGTCGTTTTGCTGTATGTAATCCAGTAAATTGCGGTAGCTGCTGCTGGAACGCAGCACACTTTCGCAGCCTACCACCACCACTTGTTTTTTGGCGCGTGTAAGGGCTACGTTAAGCTTACGGTCTACTTTTCCATCGTCGGTCAGCGACTCCAGGAACTGCATCTGCTTGCCGTGGTTTACAGCCAGTGATATGATGATCACATCGCGCTCACTTCCCTGGAAACGCTCTACCGTATCCACGTCCACATGCTGCATAATTGCTTCTTCTACAGTACCGCTACGCTTTATAGTAGCGATTTGGGAACGATATGGCGTAACTACACCCACGCTTTCGCGAGAAAATTTATCTGCGTATACTTTATGTACTGTTTTAATAAATCCGGCAACGATACGGGCTTCGGCTTCACTTACCTTCGGCTTGGATTCACGGGGGGCAGGCACAAAGATCAGGCGCGACTTAGCCAATGCCCGCTCATATTTATTTTCTGATGCAGCGTTAAATATGGTCTGATCCGCAAACTGTTCTCCCGGGTAAGGTTGCAATTTGTTGTCGTAGTACTCCCGGCTAACATAGGCGCAGATGTCATTGTGCATACGGCCCTGGCGTGTAAGCATTCCATAAGCGTAGTCCCAGCCATTCGCCTGACAAGTAGCAAGCAGACGCGAGAACAAAGAATTCTTCAAAGACTTCAGGTTGATCTTTGCAAGTTCCGGGTCTTCTACTAGTGTATACTTATCGGCCTGTGTAACAACGGCTGGCAATTGCTTCTCATCGCCGATCAGGATAAAGCGACCAAATAGCGGTAAAATTCCAACCAGGTGCGGCTCCAGTAGTTGCGAAGCTTCGTCAATAATAACAGTGTCAAATTTCTTAAGCTTGGCTATGTGACTGAAACCACCAAAGCTTGCCTGGGTACAGACAAAAATACGGGTCCTCTCAATCTGCTCATTCAGCTCAATCACCGTTTTCTGCTCGGCCATTTTATTAAAGCAGTTAGCAGCAGATCCACTTCGTGACAGACGTATGTGCGGCAAGCCAGCTTTATCCAGGTGCCGACAGATTTCTTCTACAGCGCTGTTGGTAAAAGCCATTACCATAATGTTTTCTTCGGTGCTATCGTGCAGGCTCTGCACCATGTTACGCAGCATGTAAGAAGTCTTACCTGTACCCGGTGGACCTTGCAACAGGAAGTAATCTTTCGCACTTAAGGCACGCTCCATCAACTCGCGCTGCTCATCTGAGAGGTTACCTGCAACAGCATAGTTTAGCTTCCCAAACTTCGGGGCCTGCAAACCAAACAACAAATCGCGCTTTGGTTTAGATGCCTGCAGGAAACAGGCCAGTGACTTGTACATATCATCAAATCCTTTTTCCATCAGGTCGCGCTCCAGCGCCCAGTATGGGTGCTTCTTAAAGTAATCGGCATCCATCGTTTTTGAGCGAAGCGCCACCACTACCTCACGGTCTGTAATGCGTTTGATGTTACATTTTAGGATCTGGTTTTTGATGGCGGCCTGCTCGTCCCCTTCCACAAAGGGATAAAGTATGGTAATATCACCTTCGCGCAGGTTGCTCATCTTATCTGACAACAATCCACGTTTCAGGTATACTTCGCTGTGCTCTGTCAGCTTATCAAATTCTAGATAATCCAGTATGGAGAAGGTGTTACGCTTGTCATTACGGGCCGCTCGCCACAGGGCAGCAAAGCCAGGAGTACCTTCTACTTCATCGCTGCCAATTTTGGCGGTGCGCTGCTCGCGTGCTACAAAGCCTACAAAGTCGCGGAAGTAACGCAGCTCATAAGGAGCAGCGTTTCTCATGGCAGTCCATATTCCCTGCAAGGCTTCTTCATCGAACGATGCATGCGGACCGAAACTTTCTGGGTTAAAACGAGCCAGCACTTTAGCAGGATCTTTGGCCATCAGAAAATCATTCAGCACAATAAAATTGCGCAGCATCATCAGTTCCTGCCGTAGCTGCACTGATTCGGAATGGTTGCGCAAGGGCTTTCCTTCATTATTAGCCGGATTGGAATATAAGATAGCGCTATCACCACTACGACCCGGGAAAGTAGACTCGAGCAGCATGTTATAGCATTGTACCTGCGCCTTATTATTCTGCCACAAGCCTTCGTTATAGTTAATACCGGGTGCGCTACCGCTTTTTAGTTCTACAATATTCTTGCGATTCTCTTCTGCAGCGTCCTGTGCCAACATGTCTAGTCGACCGTGCAGGCCGAACTTTGTAGAGAAGTAAGTTGGCTCTATTAGTAATTTATGATTTTTGTAGTTTTGGAGCACACCTGAAATTACACCTGTATGTGGTGCAGCATCATTCTGCATATTGTCAAGTATAGCCGGGTTAAAACGACCGCCCTGTTGCGACACACATAACAAGCCAAATGCCTGTTCACTCATCGGCTCAGTACGAACATCAGCCTGCTGCGTACTTGGACTAAGGGCCAATCTATCCAAGATATTATTGGCCACATTACCCAACATCATTTTATAATTGGATTCTGATTTCTTGAACTTGCCCAGCAAATAAATATTAGGGTTTTTCCCGTTCTTGTCAAAACACTCAGCCAATTTGGATGCCTCAATTAAATAATCAGGCTCCACTACCATTATAGTATGCGGTGTGGTGCTGTAAACATTTTCTGTCCCTTCGTTCAACTGGATATTATAAAATGCCACATGCGTATACTTGTTCAGGCGCTTGCCTACTTCTGCAAAACTACTACGCCAGTAATCTTTTTCATCCTTCGGATTATACAGGTTCAGGATCACATCACCAAACTCACCAGCATCTCCTCGCAATGTGGTTTTAAAGGCAACATTCTGCTCTTCAACTACTTTAACCACTGTTAGCTGCAGTTCACTTATATGGGTATGGTTGCGCTTTTTTTTCTGTCGGAAAGTTAATTCCGGTCGATGGCTGTACTTTGTACTTAGGGCTTCAGGTTCAGGTGTTTCTCCAAAATGACTGATGGCCATTGCAAGAGCCTTCATCCCCGTCAGCAGATCATCATCAGACACATCTGCACCGGCCGTATGTACTACATCATTTGCCCTAACACGCAGCCCGTGTATCTCTTCACGCAGGACCGGCGACACATCGTATTTATCGAAGATGTAATTAGACCGGCTAAATGTACTTTGGAAATACTGCTTTTCCTGGCTGGTCAGTTCTTTAAAAAGCGAATCCAGTACAGAACGGAGACTTTTAAACTTATCTGTTTTCTGGGGACCTTCGGAACCTTCAATAGACAGGATCTGGTCGTAATAATAACGGGCGGAGTCGGGAGACAGGATGCTCATTTGTTTTCGGTTGGATTTTAAAGATTGTTCAAATATTCAATCTCCATATAGAGATATTACAATATCCAAAACTTAAATCGCATTCACAACTCTATCATATAACATAGGCTATACTAGCAACTTAACCCCTTGATTTATAAGCGCAAAAATTTATAGTTTTAGCTTCCGGTATAGAACCTGCGGCGCAGCCACAGACGAGACTCACGCAGTTGCTCCCGAAACAGTTTCCGGACGACAGGTACAAAGGCAAAAGATTCAGCTTCGGCTAGACAAACATCCTGCACCTGAAGCACTATTTGATAAAGCGTAGCCGGTGCTATAGTTGGCAGCTGCAGACAGGCGTAGGTAAAAAGATCGTGTAACCTGGAATCGGGCACGATAACTGTTTGCAAGGCTTCCGCTAACTGCTGCGGCCAGTATTGAGGCTGATGATGCTTTATAACAAATTGAAAACGGCACTGCTCCGGAATAAACCGCTCCTCCACTTCTGAAAAATACTTGTAACAAAGCAGGCTAACCAGGATAGGCTGATACCAGTCGGGCAGGTCTTCATAGTCTGGGGCAAGCACTGCGTGATATGCTTTGTGTAGGGCCAGCACAGTAGGTTCAAACGCTACAGGCCAATTGGCTGCTTTTACCAGCCCGCTATGCTGCAGAAAATGTAACGGCGAACAGGCAACCAAATGGCCGATCTGCTGACTGAGCAGCGCTACGGAATCTGACGTTTGTAGACGGGCAGTAAGCAACCGGTAAGCAATGTCATAAGTAGATAGGGGCGCTCCCGTGTCAAAAAGTATAAACCGGATCTGGTGTAGCAGGTTATCGTTATCGGGCATCATCAGAAAGATTGTTTTACCCGGTAATTACAAACCTGCTACCAACTATAAAAATGCACAAAACAGCTCATTACAGCCAGCGGCAATGGTCAGATCAATGTTAAACGTATCAGAAACTGACCGGCTTATGCTTCTTCCAGTTCGTTTTCTTCTTTCAGTACGCCATATCTGCGAAGCTTATCTTTCAGGGTATTTTTGGCGATGCCTAACGTAGTAGCTGCATGGGTGATATTTTTGTTACGCAACTTGTATACTTTAAGAATGTGCTCCTTTTCAGCATCTTTCATCAGTAGCGAGCGATCGCTGTCAATTAAACGTAAGCGTTTAGGCAGGTCATTATAGTTCACTTCTTCGTCACAGAACACATAGAGCGATTCTACCATGTTCTCTAACTCCCGCACATTGCCGGGGAAAGTATAGTTAAGCACAGCAGCCAGGGCTTCTTTCGTGAACCTAAGCTCTTTCTGTTTGTCAAACTCGGCACGCTTTACTTTAATAAAATGGTCCAGGTATAGTTTTACTTCGGCTAGGCCCCGGTCGCACAGGTTTGGCAACTCCAGCTCAGCCACAGCCAGGCGGTAATACAGGTCCCAACGGAAACGGCCTTCTTTGCACATTTGCTCCAGCGGTGCATTGGTAGCAGCCACTACGCGCACATCTACTTTTTTAGGTTCGCTGCCAATTGGCAGTATTTCGCGCTCTTGCAGCACACGTAGCAGCGTTTGCTGCATTTGCGGACTGATGTCGCCGATCTCATCCAGGAAAACCGTGCCACCATCAGCCTGTTCAAAAATGCCTGTACTGTCTTTATCAGCGCCGGTAAACATCCCCTTTTTATGGCCGAACAGCCTTGACTCCAGCAAATTATCAGAAAGGGCGGAGCAGTTTACAGGTATAAATTTGCCTTCCCTCCTGCCCGAGTGTTCGTGGATGTATTTGGCCAGATGCTCTTTGCCTGTACCGCTCTCTCCACGTATAAGCACTGTTACTTTATCAGTTTGGGCAACCTGGTAGGCGCGTTTGTATACTGGCTCTATACTTGGCGTGATCTTAAAAGAACTGTCTGTTTTGGGCTGCTCTACTTTAAACTGCTTTAGTATAGCCGATCTGGGAGTTTCGGCCAGTTCTACTGTCAGCTCTGTTAATTCCGGTTTATTGTCTTTAGTGAATCTAGCAGCCCTGGTTTGCAGCAGGTGGGTATTTAAACCTAAAGTTTGATGGCAGATATACCAGCTTAGCTGCATAATAGAGGTGCCAGGCGAAAAGAAAATATCCACTTCGTGCTCGCTCAGCCCCAATAGCAGCGACTCTGTCCGGGATTTTACTTCTTCCAGGCAGATAACATCATTCAACTGTAGCAGTTGCGGCGTAACATTAGTTTCCGAAAATCTTCTTCTCAGTTCGGTTGCCAGAAACTCGGCATAGTTTTCCTGCGTCGGGTTAGCATACAGTAAAATGTGTTTAGCATAGCCCCGGTTCTGGTAAAAATGCTGGTAGAACTGTACATGTGGTCCGTTCTCAGATACGCTTTTAAAACCACCGCTATCGTTGCGCTCAAAATCATTGTTAAAGGCGATCCAGGAAAGTAGAAGTTTGCTCATAGGTATAACTTAAGCGTGCAAGTATAAAGTTAGTGGAAGCAATTAAAATTTAATATCCCAATATTCCACTATTTATATATAATTTCTATATTTGTTGCAAGCTGGTCTTGAAAGTACACAAACCAGTTTTAGCTTATTCCTTTCTCCTACCCCTGAGTACAAGCCTGTCATATTCTGATACGCCTGTGCAAAATCAGACACCCGCTCTACATAGTATAGTGGGTTCAAAGCGGTTTTGCAGCGCATAGGCGTGCCTTGTAAAAGCTGGTATAGATTTTTGTAATACATCCAACATCAAAACTATAATCACCATGAAGTGAACTTGCTGGAGCAGGTTGCTTGGCTCAATGCCATATCCTGCCGAAGATGCTACGAAGTAAGTTTATAGTTTGGCTTTAACTTAAATGGCAACTGTTTAAAATAATAAATAAGTAAACTTTTTGATTACAACTTAATACCAACAACAATGCTAAATGAAACTTTAGATCAACAGGCAATCCATAATAACCTGGAAATATTTGAAAGGATTGTGAAGGAACTCCAGGAAGCAAAACAGGAAATTCTTGTGGCTTCTGCCTGGTTTACCGATGGAGAATTACTGGAATTACTTACTCAGAAAGCAAAGGCTGGAGTTAAAGTAGAAGTAATTATCGCCGATAATAAGGATAATCAGAAACTGGACTTTCAACACTTGGTTAATGCTGGAGCCAAGGTCTATAAGATTAAGAGCACTGGCTATGGTATCATGCACCAAAAATTTTGTATAACAGACAAAACTGTGGTTCTACATGGTTCATATAACTGGACTATTAATGCCAAGAAGAACAACCATGAAAGCATCATTGCTACGAATCATAAATCCACAGTTAATAGCTTCATTACTAACTTCGAAAACATTAAGCAGAAAACCGAAGAAATGTCACCAGCACCTGTTAACCCATTAAATAAAGCAAAAGACTTCTTTTCAAATTTATTTCAGAAGGATAAGATAAAGGATGAAATTAAGGCAAGCGAAGTTGAAGAAACTCCAACCCCACAAGTAGTTGAAGTTGTAGATAAAAGAACAGAGTACGAAAAGGTACTTGACTCTATGATTGCTGCAGAAGTAAGCAATTTTGATCGGGATATACTTCGTCAGCAAGGTTACGACAGAAGCAAAGCCAATAACGGGGATCACCAGGTAATTGGAAAAGGGCTTGACAGTTTATATTCTGTTTTCATTAATGATATAAATGTAGTTGAAGACAAGAAAGCACGTCTAATCACTAAAATTGAAGAACAAAAAGTTAAGAGTCTTGTCGCACTTCGCGAGAACCACGAATTACATCTACAAACTATAGATGCAGAAACTGAGATAACAAGAGAAAACCTCACGAATAAAAAGACAAATCTTCAATCACAAATCTCTATCAATGAAAAGGAGATTGAGAATATAAAGAAAACTAAAATTCCAGCTATAGAACAAAAAAACAATGAGCTAGCTGAGAAAATAAAGGTTGAAGAAAGAGATTTCGTTAAGCCTGCTTTCAGATGGTTTGAGTTTATACCTGTTACTATACTTAATGTAGGGCTTCTGATTTATCTTACCCTTTTTTACTCATCAGCAGCTTACATATTACTATTCAGTGAGATTGATATAAAGACTCAACTCTTTGAGAATAGTGGTAGTGAGCCATTACCATTAGAAGTCTTTAATCCGAAAGCAATTAGTAATGCATTAGATCATGGTGCAGTTGCATTAGTATTTATCCTATTCTTTGTTTTCCTGCCTTTAGCATTTGCACTAGCTGGAAGATTCACAAAAAATAAATGGATCTCAATACTCCTATCTGTTGTAGGTGTTATTGTTATTGATGCAGCAATAGCATATAAAGTAGCGGAGTCCATCCATGAAGTGAATATGCTAATTGGAAAAGAAACAGCAGATTGGCAGGCATTAATGGCGCTTAAAGACACGAACTTTTATTTAGTGTTTGTTATGGGCGCTGCTGGATTACTTTTCTTCAAATTCGCATTTGACAAGTTCATGAGTTATTTTGAAGAAAGAAACTCTGATATAAATGCTGAAAAAAGCAAAAAACTTGTGGAGCATTTAAAACAGGAGATTCAGGAAAATAACAATGTGATACTTAACCTTAAGGAAGAAATCGAACACTTTGAAAAAGATACTATTCAATGTAAGAGTGAGATTATCATCTGCGATGCTGAGCTAGATATGCTCCCAACAAAAAGGTTGAATGCCATAGAAAAATGTAAATCTGAATTTACAATGAAGTCTCACCACATTGATGTAATTACAGACATATATAAGAGTCATATTGAAAATGATAATTTGCCTATTTCAGTGGACTCAATGAAAGATAGAATAAATATCTATTTAGAAGGTTGGAATGACTTTTTACATGATGAATATGCCATAGCTAAAGCTGTAGAGAAAAGCAGATTAGCCGCCGAAGCAGCTACAGAATGGCAAAGTTTAAAATTACACACCAACTCTATTGACCGTAGAATAAAAGCTTAAGTACATGTTATTTAGAATTAATTCATTTGCAAAAATTGTAGTAGCATCATTAGCTTTTTTAGGCACTGGATGTGATTCCGAAGCCAACTCTAAGGAGAGTGAAGATGCTATTACTTCGTCTCCTATATCTACTTATCATTATAATATTATTATTACACCAGATTTATCTAACAGACTTTTAAAGAATCGTCCTGTTTCTGATAGTGATATAGTTAAATCAGTTCTTAATAATATTTACCCAAAGATTATTACTAAAGGTAAATCAATGAATCAGTATGATATATTTTCTACGTCCATCATCAATAATAATCTTGTCAGTAAATATAATGTAGACACAGAAAGGCTAACTATTGATTTTGCTCGATTCAAAAGAGATCAAATGCAGCGTATCCAATATATAACTGGTAAGAACAAAGCTGAAAATTTAGCTTTAGATAAAGCTAGCTTTATAAAAGAGTATGACAGGGTTTCATCATTAGCAGCTAGAAGTACAACTGGTGCTGACTTATGGAATTACTTTAATGAAAGTATAGATGAAACCTTCATCAAGAAAGATGCTCCAAAAATATCTTTTAACGGCAAGTCATACCCGAGTGAGTATAGAAATATTATGATACTCTTAACTGATGGTTATATAGAAGCAAGCATGTTTGGAAAAAATGCTTGCCAAGGGAACAAGTGTCATTACTTAAGTTCAGAACTAATAAAGTCATTTAGAGTAGCCTTTAAGAAATCAGGAATGTCTGATTTTAAAGAGTTTTACAAAAAGCATAACTATGGCATCAAGCCAGCTGCAAACCCTAATCTAAAAGACTTAGAGGTACTAGTAATGCAAATGGAAGACAGATCTCTAAATGCTGCAGGTAATACAACAGTTTTCCCAACAGATCGACAGATTTTAGAACTTTTCTGGACTGATTGGTTGAAAAAATCTGGTGTTAAAAGATTTAAATTAACTCCAGCTTATTCTTCAAAAGCACAGGCAGAAAAGGTTATACTGGACTTCATCGGAGTTTAGGCTTAATAATTTTATAGTGCTTAGTTTTGTTCACCCTACCTTTTTAGAAAACAACATGTTTAAAAATCCTTTTTCATTCAATGGTCGGATCAGAAGAACTGAATACGGCATCAGCTTCATTATATACTTTGTAGCTCATATAATTATATCATCAATTTTAGAAGCAGACAACAACTCTGGTGACACAGCTTTTTTAGTGCTTGCTTACATCCCAATGCTTTGGTTTTTATGGGCCCAAGGAGCAAAGCGCTGCCACGATATAGGCAAAAATGGTTGGTGGCAGATAATTCCTTTTTATGTATTGTGGTTGATATTTGAGAATAGTAAAAAAGGCTCTAATGAGTATGGAGAGAACCCCAAAGGTGAAAATGAACTTTTACTAAATGGTAGTCTAAAAATAACTTATCAGAATCCAGTTAATAGTTCTAATGGTGGCTATACTAAAACTTCAACTATCTCTAAATCAAGTATCCCTATAACCGATCGCCATCCATCTGCAATTCTCTTTTTTGACACAGAAACAGCCGGTTTGCCACGCAACTGGAAAGCGCCGCATACTGACATAGATAACTGGCCGCGTATGGTACAGCTTGCCTGGCAGGTATACACTCCACAAGGACAGTACCTTTCCGGTGGCAATTATATCGTAAGGCCTGATGGATTTACTATACCTGCTGAAGCAAGCAAAATTCACCGCATTACTACAGACCGTGCTCTACGCGAAGGTGTAGCTTTAGAAGAAGTAATGTCGCAGTTTGCAATGGCACTTAGTACATGCTCGCATGTAGTGGCTCATAACATCAGCTTTGATAAGAACATTGTAGGTGCAGAGTTTATAAGGGCTGGTATCAATCACCCACTGTTTGATCGCACTCATATCTGCACCATGCAGCGCACAACCAATTATTGCGCTATACCCGGCAACTATGGCTATAAGTGGCCTACCCTTTCGGAGCTGCATTACAAGCTATTTAACGAATACTTTGAAGAAGCTCATGATGGTTTTGTTGATGTTAGCGCTACGGCAAAGTGCTTCTGGGAATTACAAAAACAAAACTTTTTCGGCAGCTTACACGCTGAGACAACTCCTGAAACAATCTAAAAACCAGCAGCGGGCCTCTATAAAGCCCGCTGTTTTTATACCTGACAACTCACTTAAATTATGGAAAACGAAGAGATGGAAGAGGCTCATCTGGAAGAGCTGCATCGCCTGTACTATAACCTGCAGCACCGCATTTTGCCCGGCATTATTCTATCTGAGCAGGCTGATGAGCTGCTGAAGCCAAACCCAGCCGGTGAAGGCTTGCTGAGCGAAGCAGGCACTACTGAGCCGGCACACCTTATAGAAAAATCGATTATAAAAGACGACCTTGAAAAGCACATTGCCGAGCAGGAAGAAAAGCGAAGCGAATTGGATGCTTTTGATTTCTATGATGAAGTGCCAGACTTTCTGCGCGACACAGACCCGGATGACTTTAAAGTAACTGACGAAAATTTCTTTGAGGACGATGATCCTTTTGCGGCTGATGAAGACATTACTGATGAAGACTTCTTTGAAGATGATGACGAGTATAAAGACGACCTGTTTGAAAACGAAACGGACAGCGAGGAGGATGAAAACCCGGACATGACTCAGTTTATGGCGGAACTGGAAAAAATGCTGGAATTGAGCAGTGTAAAAGGAAGCAATACCAACACAGACGAAAACTTTCTGGATGATACCTGGCGCGAAGCATGGTTTGAGACAGTATTTGAGCAGATACCCGACCGGGCTGGCTATACTTTAAAACGCATAAACCGTGAAGGCTACGAGATCGTGCTCTTCACTTTTCCGGAACCGATACAAGTAGTGGATGCTTATATGGCGGCAGCCATTCGCAAACCCGGCGAGTTATACCGGTATTATACGCTGGAAGCAACTGTTAGCGAAGATGAAGACACAGCAGTTCTCGCTGAGTGGAAAGCTAATGGGGTACACCGTAACAGTGGCAGCCGAACTACAGATGTAAAGAATACTGAAGCTTTACTGGACATGATATTTGAAGACCTAAACTATAGCTATTAATACACTTTTATGAATCATTCTTTTACAGCCATTGATTTTGAAACTGCGCAGGGCAAACACCATAGTATTTGTCAGGTAGGTCTGGTACGCATAGAAGATGGACAGATTATCGAAAAAATAAACAAACTGGTGTGTCCACCTGATAATTTCTATCATTTCAAGAACATAGAGATACATGGCATCACACCTGAAAGAACAAAAGACGCACCCTGCTTTGCTGATATTTGGTCTGATTTAGAGCCCTATATAAAAGGCCAGACAGTAGTAGCACACAACGCAAAATTCGACATGAGCTGCCTGAGCAAAACGCTGTATCATTACAGCTTACCTAAACCCGTCTTTGAAGAGAAATGCACCTACCGCATCTATAAAAAACCATTGAAGATGCTTTGCACTGAGTACAATATCACACTTAATCACCACGATGCTTTGTCAGATGCCCTGGCCTGCGCAGAGCTATACCTGCGCCATTTAAGGAACTAACTTAAATCTATACTTACAGATCCGGTAATGCACTACTAACAACTGTGTGTTACCGGATTCTGCTTTTAAAGTATTTACCCTTTCTACTTTCTCCAACACAACTCTATACTTTCCTGATACTCAAAATCAGGAATTGACACCCTACTCCACTCCAAAACACCATTTAAAAGCATTTATGGCATTGGCACCAGCTTTGTAATATCCTGAGCATCACTAAAACGCTATATAGGATATGAAAAACGCTACCACAATCTCCTGCCCACAGTGCACACACGAGTTTAACCCGGAAGTTGCTATCACCAGCCGCATTGAGCAAGAACTTAAAAGTAAGTTTGCTGAGCAGGCAAGTCAGCTGCATAAACAGCACGAAGCCAAGCAACTGGAAGTTGAAAAAGAAAGAAAGCAACTGGAAGAGATGCGCCTGCAACAGGACCAACTGGTGAAGGAGCAGGTAGCGCGTGAACGTAGCGCTTTAGAGAACAAACTAAAAGCAGAGCTCTCCCAAACTATAGGCAACGACCTGGCATTGCTAAAAGAAGAGAAAGTTCTGATGGAGCAGAAGCTAAAAGAAAAGCAGGAGAAAGAACTGCAGCTACTGCGTCGTCAGCGTGAGTTGGAAGACAAAGAACGTGAATTGGAAGTAGAGACAGAGCGCCGTATTCTAAATATGCGTTCGGAGCTGGAGCAGAAAATACGCCAGGCAGAAAGCGAGCATACAGAACTGAAGCTTAAGGAGAAGGATAAGCAGATTGAAGACATGAAGCGCCTGGTAGAAGAAATGAAGCGTAAGAGCGAACAGGGTTCTATGCAGTTGCAGGGAGAAGTACAGGAAGTGGCCCTGGAAGAGAAACTGCAGCATACCTTCCCGATAGATAAGATCTCAGAAGTCAGCAAAGGCATGCGTGGTGCTGATGCGCTACATGTAGTGTGTGGTGCTTTAGGCGAAGAATGTGGTACCATTATCTATGAGAGCAAGCGCACTAAAGCCTTTGGTGGCGACTGGATAGAAAAACTGAAAGCCGATGCTCGCGCTGCTAAAGCCGACATCATGGTATTGGTTACCGAAGTATTGCCAAAGGGCATGCAGCATTTCGGCCAGTATGAAGGCGTATGGGTATGCACCTATCATGAACTGATTCCAATGGTGATGGTACTACGCGACTGTCTGCTCAAGGTGTCGACAGCTACAGCCAGCCAGGAAAACAAAGGCAGCAAAATGCAAATGCTCTATGATTACCTAACCAGTACAGAGTTCACTCACCAGTTCACGGCTGTTGCCGAAGGTATAGCCAGTTTAAAAAGTGGCATTACGAAAGAACGTGCCCAAATGGAGAAGATCTGGAAGGAGCGTGAAAAGCAACTTGAAAAATCGTTGCTCAACATTGTCGGCATCTATGGCTCTGTAAAAGGTATTGCCGGTAGTTCGGTGCAGGATGTTAATTTCCTTGAAATGCCAGAAACCCAGGCTCTCCCACCGATCACACAACCACAGCTTAATTAACCTCTTACCCCAGGCGGTGCTTTTAAACCCGGCACCGCCACCTTTTCCTTTTCAAATAACTATAACCAATAGCATGAGCACAAAGAAAATACACAACCTGATCATCCTGGACGAAAGCGGATCTATGGAAACTATAAAAAGGCCAACTATAAGCGGCTTTAACGAAGTGGTGCAAACTATAAAAGGGGCAAAAGAACAGTTCCCGGACCAGGAGCACTTTATATCTCTGTATACCTTTAACAGCGACGGTATTAAATCAAAACTATACTGCGTACCGGTTGGTGAGTTGGAAGAACTGACCAGCCGTATGTATCAACCAAGCTCCATGACGCCGCTGTTTGATGCGATTGGCACGAGTGTAACGAAACTTAAATATGACCTGGCAGAAGAAGAGAACGTGAACGTACTGGTTACAATCCTAACTGACGGATTGGAGAATGCTTCTAAGGAATATACTGGGAAGCAGATCAAAGCCCTGATTGATGAACTGAAAAGCAAAGGCTGGACCTTTACCTATATCGGCGCCAACCACGATGTTGAGCAAATGGCAATGTCTATCTCCATTACCAATACACTGACTTTTGAATCCAATGACATAGGCACCAACAACATGTGGGCAAAAGAACGCTCATCCAGAATGAACTACCTGAACAAGATAGATAAGAGTCTGAATGTACAGGATAATTACTTCGATGATGATCCTAAGAAAGATTAAACTATAGTCTGGAAGGTTTTAGTAAAAATTGTATAATAAAGACCTAACTAAAACATACACAGCACCCGGCTTACTTTATAATGTGAGCCGGGTGCTGTATTATGCAATTATACGTTTCTAAAAAACTACCAAATGAAGGCACAAACAGAACGGCTGTATCAGGATGTGGCATTCCTAACAACTATAGCACCCGCCCGGAATTACCAGAACAAAGCTGCTTTACAGGAAGCCGTAAATTATATAGACAATGCAATTAGAAAAGCAGGTACGGACCCGGTACATCAGACTTGGACAGCTTCCGGAGAGTTATATACCAACATTATCGCGTCTTATAATGCTGATAAAACTAAAAGGCTTATAGTTGGAGCCCATTATGATGTTTGTGGTAACCAGCCTGGTGCGGATGATAATGCGAGTGCGGTTGCTGGTTTACTTGAACTAGTTCGGCTTATTTCGGAGCTGCAACCAAAATTAGACTATAGAATTGATTTTGTCGCTTATTGCCTGGAAGAGCCACCTTTTTTCGGTACTGAACAGATGGGCAGTTTTGTACATGCTAAATCTCTACATGACAGTAATACAGATGTATTGGGGATGATCTGTCTTGAGATGATTGGGTATTTTTCTGATGAACCCGGCTCTCAACCTTTCCCTTTACCGGAGCTGGCTTCACTTTACCCTGATGTGGCGAATTTTATCATTGTAGTTGGATTAGATAAACATGCTGCATTTGCCAAGCGAATCCACAGCTTGATGCGAGAAAAGTCAAAAATTGATGTGCAGCTTATCACGTTTCCTGAAGGAAGTGATCTGGCTGGCTTATCTGACCAGCGCAATTATTGGAAGTTAGGCTATAATGCCCTGATGATAAATGATACTTCTTTTATCCGAAACCCACATTACCACTTGCCTTCTGACACTATAGACACACTGGATTTTGAGAAGATGACTGAAGTTGTAAATAGCACCTACAGAGCGATCACAAATCTATAAGTAGTTTAACTAAACTATAGCTCCCACTCTGCATAGACAGTAAACGGAGTGGGATCCAAAGCATGTATAAGTCCGTCGGGTACACGCACCTTGAACAGGAAGAAATTCAAATCAGTATAGATGCTTCTATCTTTTGAGAAAATTATGTGCTGCGAGAGCTGCGCTTTAGTCTTCTTTTTTCGCAGCGTAAAACCATTCAAGGCATACGACAAGCGCCAGTCTTCGTGCTGTTCTAACCAGACGTTCCGGCTCTCCCCTGCCCGCATTTGTTTCAGGCTCTTAACTATAACCGGAGACGCTCTCAGATAGTCAGGTTTCAAGTATAAGTTTTCTCCTTCTCCATAGATGTAATGGTCCAGAATATCGGCTGCCTCGGGGTAAGCTAGCCCGCCAACGTAGATCATGCTGTTGTAAAGAACAGTGCATTGCAGCTTATCCAGGTCAGTTGTCTCGTTGCGTTGCACCCTATTGTTCATAGCTGCCAGGTGCAGACTAAGTCCACGTCCGATACTATCTCCAAACAGTGCCAGTAATGTTAGGCATAGCAAAAGCATCAGCACGACGATCTTTAGTATTCTCATAGAGAGCAAACAGAGATTAAACTATAGTTGAATGTATCAGTTTTCAATGGCAAGGACATCATAGTAAGTGCCTGTTACCGGAGAAATGTATAGCAAGTGTTCCAGCGGTTGCAGATCGTGCATGGCATACAAACCGGGAGCGTCTATCACATGGGCTGCATCTTCAGAGGGCATCTCATAAAAAGGGTCTATTTGCATTTCGCCTTCGCTGTTATAGCTGACATAGTTGTTAGCGTGGCACCAAGTCAGGAAGATCAGCACAGGTGTCAGCCATTCCGGCGCTTTTTTGTTGGTAAGCTGATCAAGGTGCTTCTGAAATCTGGCTTTTATAACAGCAGGTATGGCATTGTAATCATACACTTTGTAGTCCGGAAACTCCGCGTCATCATCTTCATCATCAGGTTCATCCAGTTCCAGGCTGGCAATCAGATCATCTACACCAGCTATAGTTCTGGCATCATCTAATTGCTCATCAGACGAAAATTTATACCGGAACTGAAAGGTTCTGCCAGCAGCAGGAGTGCCATATTCATCATCGTACACACAACGCTTGCTGGCCTGTTTTCTTCTAATGCTTACAATTTCATCCGGTAGCTCTATGTTCAAGATTCCTCTGCGCTTGTGTATCTCCACCAGCCCATTAGAAGTTAAAAGTCGTAGCCTGTTATTTTTCCAGAAAAGGTAGTCGCAGCGTTCCAGGTAGATCTTGTGCTTTTCAAATTCGCCATATTCGGAGTTTACACGCGGTCTTGCCGGCCTGCCATCCATATTATTTACTCTTGTAAAATAAGGCATCACGGCCAATATAGTTGGTTCATGAACCACTTTACCCTGCTTCATTGAAAACAATCCGCACCAGTCGCCCTGCCGGAAACCCACCAAATCATCAGTCAGTTTCCAGATACGGTTGTTGTTGCAAGGCAGCAGTTCATCGCCGTTCAGGCTCAGCCCGAAGTAAAATCCGTTTGATGTTATCTGATACAAGCCAATTGAGTTAAGAGTTAAAAATTATGAGTTGAAAGTATGACTAAGGACTGTTTGACAATTTGACAAAAGGTGGAGATTGTGTATGTCTCTTCTGATTTAAATCCTTTGTCACAATGTCTTTTGTCAAATTGTCAAAAGAATAAATCAAGCCGCTTCATGCCGTATGTGTTGTTGATCATACCATCGCCGCAACAATAGGTGCATGTGGCTGTAGTTTTGGTACGAACACAGTTACACCTGGAGCTCTTAATGATGAGCTGCTGCCATGATGCAGTCTCTTTTCGGGAAAGTTCCAGTCGCTGTCCTTTCAGGTTGATACCATAAAACTGTTCCAGCTGATCTATCACCACAAACTTGTTATCTTCGAATCTAAAAATGTGCAGAAACGCTGGCTCCAGAAAAGTACCCGCTGTATTGGTATGTATGCCATACAGGTCGCGCACGGTGTCGTAAGTTTTGAAAAAAGTGCTGTTGCCCGTAGTGTGCAGCACCTCATTTACCAGAATCATTACCATATTTAGACAGTCTCCTTTTCTGTCTGCAGGGCTTCATAGGTCATGCGGTGCATTACGCCTAACAACTCAATGCCGCGTGTAAAAACCTGCACCTGGTTATCCTGCTTCAGGCTCTCATCCTGCATCAGGTCTAACATGATAGCCATCTGGTTTTCCAGTTTAGTTTTCAGTTGGGCTAATGCTGGTTTCATAAGCTCAGTTGGCATTTCAACTACCGTGTACCCTTGCTGAAGCGACTGCAATAACAGTTCAATACATTTAGAGACAAACTGCGCTCTTTTGAATTCTATTTCTGTATTACCAGCATTGCTGCCAATAACGCGCTGTTCCTCCAGCGCTTTCTCCAGGAGCTCCTGCACCAATGCCGACTGTTCCTCTGTTAGTTTTAAAGTTATACTTTCCATTATTTATAGTTAAAGATTAAACACATTGCTAGTAGAGAACCGGGCTATGCAACCCGGCTATAGTTTGGCGGAATGATTCGGTTCGCCGGAAGACTTTCCCAGTTAATGCCGGCAGCGGCGCTGGCTATTTCTTCCAGTATCTGTATGTCTACATACTCCTTCGTACTATGCTCATTCCATACCCCGGATGACAGGTTGGTACACTCCGGGATCACATCAACAAAAACGGCTGTATCGGTATAAACACCAGTTGGATCGGCTTGGTAAATCATACCCTGATCGGCAAACTCTAAAGAGAGAGCATCAGCAAATGCATCGCTGCAAGTGCGTTCAAAACGCTGGTGCGTGATAATAGAACCTGTTTTCTTGCGGTCAAAAGCAATAGCACGCTTAAACTGTGAAAAGAACCTTGGATCGTTTTGAAGCGCGTCTCTGCTACCCAGGCAACCTTGCTCCTCTCCTCTAAAGAAATAATAAGTACCCGGCACTCCCTGGCTGATCAGGTATAGAAGAATGGTTACACCAGCTTTGTTATCGCCACCTAATATGGTGCTGCCATCTGTGCATATAATATTACCCTGCACTACATGGTTTACTTTTTCGCGGCTGTGGGAAGCTGTGTCCAGGTGTGAGGTAAAAAGTGTGGTAGACTCTCCTATTCTTAGAAAGTAATTACCGAAGTCGTCTTGCTGCACACCGGCAGGCAGGTAACTTTCAAGGGTGCTCTCATAACCATAAGGAACCGTGTACTGGGTCAGGTTAAGGAAAGTGTTTTTAAAATCAAACGTAGTGTTTTTGTGCATAGGCAGTTTATGGGTTTATAGTTGAACAAAAATTTACAGGACAAGAAGGGTCCTGTGCGGGCTAAGGAAGAGCCGCAAACCAAAAGCGCAGGACCAGGAAAAATAATACTATAGCCGCAAAGGCAGCCAGATACCGTTTGCCACAGCCAAAGCCGGGAAACAGTGGTACTTAAAGAAAATGTATAAGAAAGCCCCGGCAACCGGAGCAGCAGTATCTAATGATAATACAAAGATACAGTAATCGTAAAAGCTTATCTGATCTTTGCAAGCTTGTATTAATGGTTACCTCTACTTTAGAAGCGGTTACATTGCCTGTGCACCTCGTGCATAAAGCTGGTAACGTGCTGCATCGTCTCTGTCAGGAGCACAGCATCATAATCCGGAAGCACCAGGTCAAACACCAAACCTGCCACACTGTTGCTTACCTGTTTTCGGTAGTAGGTCCTGAAGCCGTACTTGTCACCAAGTTGTCTTAGTTTCTCCTTACCTTCCTGCACCAGGTCGGCTACATACACCGCCGAGCCATTGAAGGCAGAGCGGCGGCGCTCGTCGTGGGTAAGCTCTATTTCCAGCACCGCTTCCACGCGTATAACGGGTTTATACTGGTAGTTCTGTAGCAGATTGTATTTTATTCGGGATGGCCCGCCAGATTCTATACCAGAAATGATAGACAAGGAACGGCAAAAGTCTTCACGCAAAGTAAGCAGTTGAAAGCTTGGTCTGCTTTGCATCTGGTGGCCGCTCTTCAGTTCGCTTACCACTTGCTCTATAGGCACTGCCAGTTGTTCTACAGGAAACATCTGCTGAAAACGCCTGACAGAATTATGCATATACGCGGTTGTAAATCCATCGGGTTTTTCCCGCACTATTTGCCTGCTGTTGCGTGCATAGCCTACAAATTGGGTAACCAAACCGCTAAATGGGCTACCTGCCCCGCGTAAAGGAATTATATCGCTCTCGGGCCATCTGTTTTGAAACTTTTCCCATATCATCAGGTAACTCCCTAATTGGCTACCCCAAATACTGGTGTGGGTACTTCTAACCTTCTGGCTTCTGCCGGGAGCTATAGATGGCAGATATAGTTTACTGAACCTGTAAGGGGCATAACCCATGATCTCCAGTTTGTGCTTAAGTATCAGATCGTAATTGTTTACTAAAGTGGTTATCGCGCTCATAGCATTTATATTAAAAGTGAAACATATACTTCTCCTGTCCTGCTACAAGGCTTAAACTGAGCAGGACACAATTAATCAGTAATTCAAAAGCTATGAGCGAAGATCGCCTGCAGCTTTTTTTGGCAGAAGCCGCGCATTGTCTTTGGCACCGATGGAGCTAAAACCCGGTTGCCGTGCCTAAAGGCACTCTTAATGCTTTTTATGAAATGGTAATCATTAATCTACATTATAACTATACTGTAGTCATCAGAAAAAGTGTAGATAGAACAGCTCAATACATCTCTTCCGCTTTATGGGTTCTTGAAAGCAACTTCTCACTTATGAAATAATAGTAATCTGTCTTTTCTTTCACACAAGAAGCCCAGGTACTGTCAAGCAGAAAAGTCTCGCCATCTATTTCTACTGCATTCCAGGCATGCCCGTCTGTTTTGATACCATTAAATGCCGTACCTGTAATGCGGTATACTTTTATTTGCGCAGCTTCGCACATTTGCTTAAACAGGTAGCTAAAGCCACTACATACTCCTGTGTTCTTTTTAAAAGTTTCATCGCCATAATATATTCTGTAGGTGTAATCGTAGTCTATATTGTGAACAATCCAAATATAAATTGCCCGCACCTTCTCAAAGTCATAGGTATAATCTCTAGTCAAAGCCCACGCCTGATTCTCAATGCTGCTTTGCTTTTTAACGGCAAGGGCCTTTTTATCTATTTCAGAATAATCATACTTCTTTAGGTACTCACGCAAGGCTACTTTATTGGCCAGATGCAGCGTCTCCCGCTTTGGATACACACTACTATATATCCAGGTTGTATCACCATATCTGGCCAGCGCATCAACGAGTTTCCGGGTAATGGCAACCTGGTTCCGGCGCAAAGTCACTTCAGAAGTTTTTTGTAAATGCTCCCTGAATACCTCATATTGTTGCTGACTGGTATAATAGCGGGCACTATCCAAAGCGAGCAGCCGCTCATACAAGCCGATCGCTTCTTTAATAGAACCATACCTGTTCAGGTAGATCTTGGAAGACAGCTTAAAATGGTAATAGGCTGCATCGTTACGAAGTGAAAAGTTCAGCCTACCATTCTTACCAAACCTGGCCTTCTCCAGTAACCTGAGCTCAGCGAGTACTTTCTCGTACTTCTTCCGGGCATATAACTTCTCTACTTTCTTTAGAGAATAAGAAGCGGCGTCTGCTGTACCACACACAAACAACAGGGCACAGACTAACAGCAATACCTTTGGTATTGAGCCAATTTTGATCATAGTTTACAGGTATAGTTTAAGATAAAGTACAGTAATCTATTTAGGACCTGAGTTATGGTCGTAAAGTTATTATCTCTTAAAATGACATGGTGCTTCTGCACTTATCACAAAGGTATATTCTGGCCCGGTCTACGGTTGCCCCTTTCCCTTTAGCGTCATTCATAAAACAGCTTGGTATGCCTGATGTGCAATGTTTTATACCTAACATATGGCCCGTTTCATGCAAGGTTACCTTCCTGAACCTATCTTCGCTGCCATTCAGGCGAAAAGTAGATACGACACACTCATCTCCTCCCAGAAAAGCTAACCCCATTACCCCCCAATGCTTACCTTCTTCCGTTTCTATGTCCTGATCTGTAATAGCCAATACTTTATAGTTATACTTTAAGTGATCAGCTATACTTTTTTGCTTCAAATCATTTAGTATTTCTACAGCTACGTAGCGATTACGGACAGAGCAATAAGCACTTTTAGGTAATCTACTCTTCCCAATCTGCTTTACATCTATGCCATAGAAAGCTTCTATTTCCTGTTCAGCAATGGCTGCTTTTTTATCAGAGATGTTTCCCATTGTTGTCAGAAAAACAACCTTTTCACGCCGGCCCAAAACATCTGCTAAGTTAATGGGATATACTAGCATCGCAAAGGCAGATGCACACAAGATAAAAGCTATAAAAGCGTGATGTTTTTTCATTCAACGAGTTTTACATCCATCATAAATAGTGCTGCAGTAAGGCATTAATTAGACCTTCGTCTGAGCTTAACCTTATATAGCGTGAGACTTCTGCTAAGAGATTTTCTCTCTAATAAAAGGCAATCGCTGCAGGTGCAGCACCTCAGTAGCATAAGGACGCTTTTTTCTGCTCAGGTAATTAGTGATGGTGTACTCGTTAAAAGCGGGGTTACGCTCAACAAATCTTCTCAGGGAGCTGAATACTTCTACTTCGCCTGTTTTTAGCCAGGTAGCTACAATAACATTCTTCATATAAATAGTTTAAGGTTATACATAAGAAGCCACAACCGCTGCCGCTTCTGAAATTGTAAACTATAAAGATGCACTTTGTCAGAACTCAAGCAGGATTACAAAAGCTGATGACACAGCCAGGAATCTATGCAGACTAAAGTACAATCAAAACTTACCTTAAGAACATAACAAAAAGCCAGACAGCCTATGTTATGACGTTTGGTAATTCACTAAAAAATGGAAAGCTATGGGCGAAGATCGCTTGCAGCTTTTTTTCGGCAGAAGCCGCGCATTGTCTTTGGCACCGATGGAGCTAAAACCCGGTTGCCGTACCTACTGGTACTCTGAATGCTAATTATGAAATGAAAACTGTTTCGTTTAACAGATAGTGTTGAATCATGATGCAAATATATAAAATTTATATATAAAAAGCAAACAATATTTGTTCTTTAATTTTATAATGCTTAAAATCCCGGCACACCTTCTAACCAATAACCATTTCCTTTTCCTGTGGCTCAGCTACACTTTTTATAAACCTGGCAGTTGCAGCTATACTATCCAGTTTAACAGCATGCTTTGTGTCTATCAATATTTTGTTGCCTTCCATAGTAGAAGTTACAGCATCAGTGGCAGACAGATATAAGCAAGCCAGTGGCTTCTTCTGTTCTGTTGCATACGCAACGGCATGCATGGTGCCACCGGCAATACCTGTTTCTAACACAACTACAGCTTTGCTTAAGCCCGTGATCATACGGTTTCGCTCTTTCAGGGCATTTTTAGTTATAGTAGTACCGAAGGCGTATTCACTTAGTAGTAAGCCACCACTCTCCAAAATCTCATTTGCTAACACTTTGTTTTCAGCTGGGTAGATACCATGCAGGCCACTCGCTAATACAGCAACTGTGGGTTTTCCCTGATTTACCGCAGCTGTGTGCCCAATGGTATCGCAGCCGGTTGCCAGGCCACTAACTATAGTAAAGCCCGCACCTACAACTGTATTAGCTACTTTTCTTCCATGCTCGCTGGCATAAGCTGAACAGTTCCGTGAACCAATAACAGCTATAGTTGGCAGATCAAGGGCTTTTAAATCTCCATTGTAATGTAATAGCAAAGGTCTATCATCAATATTTTTTAAACTTTTAGGATAAGCACTATCAAAATAACTTATCATACTGATGCCATGCTTTTCTGAGTTAGCTACGATCTGCTGACTTAAAATGCGGGCACCCTGCACTGCTTCTGTAGTAGGCACTCTTAACGGGCGATAAGATTTCTTTATTTCCTTCAGTAGATTTACAATACCCGAATCGCTTTCTGGAAAGATCATCTTTTTAGATGACAAATAAGCTATAGTTGCTTCTATCGCTCCTGTACCTACATAAGGAATTTTCTGAAGCAGCAGTAGTTGCACCGGTGAGATCATAGTTTTTGTTCGTGTGGGTGTGGTATAGTTTTATGATATAGGACTAACTATGTAATCCTATAGCAAAGATCGGTATATAAGAGCAGAGACTTGCTTGTTTGCAAGCTTGTAAATAGTAACGAAGTACGGCTCTATTAAAAATAGAAGATGTACTTCGTGTTGGTAATTTCGGTCTTGGAATATGGCAGATAAAGTATAAAAAGTTATTTCTATCCTAAAGGTGCAACCGGAGTGCGTAAGCTATCCCACAGTTTGTTAATCTCCTTCTCAAATCTTTCGTCAATGTCCCAGTAGATCTTTTCCAGTGTTAATTCATCTTCATGGTTAATGATATACTGCATAATACTTTTTAACTGCTCTTCCGGAAAGGAGCCTAAGATCAATCCGTAGTGTGTAAACCGTAGCGTTTTAGCTTTTATGGCATTACAAGCCTGAAACAGGTCTTCAGCTAATCTAAGTTGTGGTGTGCTATTCATAACGTGTGGTACAAGCAATAGCTTCGGACTTACCCTGTTGTTTATACCTACTTCGTTTCTTGTATTTACTTCTGCCGCAAACTTATTAATTATATCCCGGTCCCAACCTAACACACCTGTAATAGTGTTTAATGGTGTAAACCCGGAAGGATTAGCCGACACTGAAATGGCATCACACTCATTTATAAATTGATCATAAAAGAACAGATACTGTCCCATTTCAACTTCAGTAGGATCGATTTTTCTCGGCAGGAATTCTATTATCATAGTTTTAATTTTATGGTTGAATTGGAAATCAATTATAAATAAAGTGACTGGCAATCTTCCGCTGCTCTTCCAGAGTTGGTAGTCGTATCTCCAGCCTTAAAAGATCGTCAACAAAAAACTTTTGCATTCCCCCTTTTCTTACACTGAATTGATGTGTAACAAAATCTGAACGGAGCTCTGAAACTAGGTAAGCTACATCTACTTTTGAAGTATCTATCTGTAGGGCACAAATCTCATCCCCAATACAAATAGCTTTCTCCCGATCAGGTGTGTACCAAGTGGGTTTAGGTGTCCGCCATGCTAAGGCAACCAACAAGCAAGGTTCCTTTAGAACAGTTGCGTAATCTTCTCTTGGTGCATCAGGCTTAAAAAATTGATGCTTCAGTTTGAAATCTTCTGTATCATCACTTAGATCATAGATCAAAACACGATCTGCTTCAATAGCTTCATGGCTTCTTCCCATACTTCTAATGATGGTAGCTATAGTTTCCAACCTTACTAAATGATCGGTCTCTTTTACACCATGCTTAAAGTCTAACAGATGCCAATTGGGGTGCAGGCTATAGTTTCTCTTCTTAACCATACCTGTACTGATAAGTCTTGCTTCAGGCACTTCACATTTTCCATGCAGTATATCCAATATCTCTTCAACATCTATAGTTAATTTTAGTGAACCTGGCTTGGGGACTGCATCAAAGAACAGTATCTTATTTTTGTTCTCTTTCTGCTTGTTAAGGCAAAGAAGCGTATCAGAATAGGAGCTGGCAGCATAAATTTCTCCTGGCAAATATGTAACAGATTCTACTACGTCATGCTCTACAAGCTGCTTTCTTAACTCCTGATTATTAGCTGATGATAAAAACCAGTATGGCACAACTATAGCTACTTTACTTCCACTAAGTACAGCAGGCAAACATTTCTCTACTATGCAATCTGCAACAGAACCTTCAGAAGAATTTTGACTGGCGCTTCCATTCTCGTAAGGCGGAAAAGAAAATATAAAGTCATACTTACTACTGTCCCATTGTGTCATAGGATCACACTTGCTTATGTGTGCGCTTTTACCTGATCCATAAGCAGCTAATCGCAACTTCGCAATCGCCCAATTTTCATCCTGCAGTTCTTGTGCAATAAGGTTTACATCTTCTGGTAAGTACTGTATTAAACAACAGGCTCCGGAAAACGGGCTATATACATTAGCATCTTGCTCTATAGTGTAAACAGAAGCAACTAGCTTTGCCAGTTTTAAAGGTTGTAACAGGATTGCTTTCTTACCAAGCACAGGCTTATACTTTTCCAGGCAAAGGTCAAAGGCAATTCCCCAATCCTTATCTGAGCAGGACATTTGATCTGGCAGTTCTAACACATGCAGCAGCTGTACGAACTTCTCATTGCTTAGCCCATTAAAATGCTTGTTCAAGATATTAAAAGCTACAGCCACTTCAGTAAAAGTAGAGCTCTCTGAGTAATTCTGATGTCTAGCATGCAGCACCTGCTCTGCACCAAAACCAGATCTTTTAAGTGCTATAGTTGCTGCAAGCGCTAGAAAAGAAGTGCTGCCAGAGCCTTTTAAAACAACAAATGCTCTTTGTAGGACTAACTGTAATTCATCAGAAAGTGCAGGTGTTATTGCTGGCATCTAAATAAGTATAAAGTTTAAAAATTACTGCGCTATGGCAGTATCTCTATGGGAGTGCCTAACGGAACAGCTTTGTATAGTTCTTCCATTTCGTCGTTGGTAACGGCCATGCAGCCTGCGGTCCAGTCCATGATGCGATGCCACCTGCCAATGATAGGCATTTTGTTGGGCAGCCCGTGTATTTTAATATCGCCTCCAACAGGTTTTCCTAAACTTTTAGCCTCTCGCCTGTCAGCTGCATTGGGATATGAAATACCTAAATTTTTATAGTAGCCGCTGTGCGGGTTCTTATCATTTATAATGTAGCGACCTTCTGGGGTTTTATTATCCCCTTCATATTGCTTATCGCCTACAGGTTGTTTGCCCAGTGAAATGGGGTATATTTTAACAAGTTCGCCTTTCGCATAAGCCTCTAGTTTGCGGTCAGATTTACGCACTATCAATCGGTCTATTTTGATATTAGCTGGCAGGCTTTTTTCTGAAACAACCTGGTAAGCAAAGTATAAACCAACGACTACACAAAGCAACAGTAAGAATTTCTTCACAAGTAAACTATAGGTTTAAGTTCGGATTGGCAACCAGTTTGGTAGCTTCGTCTAACAATAGCTTTTGGCGGTATTGCTGCACAGCTCGCTCAATAGACCTCAATGCTATTTCAAACTCCGGGGTGTCTCCACTTTCCAGCCATTCACGGTCTTGTCCCGTCATATACACTTCGCTCTCTACACCTTCCGGTGTAAAACATCGTCCGAAAATTGGGAATACCCGGAAATGCAGGTTTGGAAATTTTGCTTCAAAGAAAACACGGCTGTGCTGTTTGTCGTCCTCTTGGTCAATGCACAGTAGCTCAATGTTCTCCGCAGCCAGGGTTTCTTTCAGGAAATCAAATAAAGGCTGATCAAAAGTATAATTAACGTCCGTATTCCGCTCCACATCCGGGAAAGTCTCCAAAATAGCCTGCAGGGTATACAGAAAGTCAAATTCTCTTTCTTCTACCTCTTCGCCGTGCTCTTCTACGCATTCTTTTAAGTATGCAAGCGTACCGGCTACTTCTTCAACAAGGTTATCATAAGTGAAGGCATAAGCAAAAATATCAAATTTACGGACATTGAACTGTACGTGCCCAAATCTCCAGTTGCCTTGCAGCCTCATCAGGAAACCAGTCGGCTCTAAAAGGGCACGTACTTTATCAAACAGCTGTTGTTGTGTCATGCAGAAGTATAGTTGTTACAGCTGCAAAGGTAGCGTGTACAAGTTCGTTTACAGGTTGTTTGCAAGCTTGTAATTAGAGCTTTATTTGATAAAATCAGACACACGAAGTATCATGTTGAAGATATTCCCCAAGTATATGGCGCTTAATATCATTATCATAACTTACCAAGCTGCGATCAAGACGTACTCCCTTAACCCGGTCCGAATCTTTTGATAAACCAGTTATGTAATAATTCTTAGCCGTTTCAGGTCCTAATACATCTTTAAACTTATCCCGCATTTTAGATAAGTCAGTATCACGATTGCTTTTATTCTTTACAAGAGTCTCAATTACACTTATTGAGTGTGCTTCACGATTTTCAATGTTACGCTCATTAAGCTCTTTATATAAATTTAGGAGCTTTTTTTGGTGGTCTGGCAAGTAAAGATTTGTATACTTAACACCCAAATTGTCGGTCAAGTAGAAAAGGTATAAAGCAGACTCTTTAGGATTTAGATTAATCTCCTTTTTAATATCAGGTAACTCGATTGTTATCCCTTGACCGCCACCATTGCTGCGCTTAATATGAATTTTGTACTGAGCAACCTGAAGCTGACGCCGCTGTCTGAACAGCATTTCTGTTCGTGCTTTTTCAAATAGACTGAAAGCTTGTATGAAATACTCTTGTGGTATTCCAGCATCTATCATTTTCTCCAAGCAGTCTATACAAACATCAGCCGTACGGAATTTGAAAATCACTTCGTGTTTGTACTCACAGAAGTCGCTGATGCAGCCCACAGCAGGTTTATGCCCTTTATTTTCCCGCCTGTACATATTGCCAAAGTATAGCTTGCTTATAACTTGAGACATAACAGTAAAAGCAGTAGGATAAACAGGATCACATTCCAGGTAGGTACCCCACTCACTTGTTTTCACGAATACATTATTTGCATCATCCGCAAAAGCAGCCAGATACCAGTCGCTATTATTCTTCGGTGTGAGCAGGATAACAAAATCATCATTAGATAGGTTACAGCGCTCACGATAAGTAGCACACTGATGAAAGAAGTAATTCCAGCTATAGGTTATGATATAGTCTTCAACATTTTTGAATTTTGTATCATCATCAACAAATGATGAATAATTAAAATTAGCAGGTAGTTCATCCGGTTCAATTACATCTATAGTTGGAGATTGTTTTACAAATGAGATAAGTCCTGCTGTTGATTGCAGAAGTTTCATTACCTGCTCATACTTCTCCACCGAGAAGTCAGAGTCTCTGATTACGTGTACCTTCATGTTTGTTTTCAATTAGCTATACAATATATACATTTTTCAGCATATTTCAAAGCTGTATTCTGCCTTTACGCTGCCGAACGTTGTAATTATTTTTTGAACAAATTGGAAATACAAGCTTGCAAAGTCCGGATTAAATTCTGGTTTATGGGCAACTTTGTATCGTAGGGCCGGAAAAGCCGGCTCGTATTTCACTTCATTTCTTTCTATGCCCAAAATTCCTTTCCAGAAAACCCAACAAGATGTACAATCGCTGGCTGCTATGCTTCGCGAGCGCCTGAAAACAGGCAAAAGCCTGGTTTACTACGCCTCTGGCCGTGTAGTAAAAAAATCGTACTACGACCTACCTTACGACCACATCGTGCTGGTTGACTATAACTTCCGTTCTACTTTTGCTGTGCGTGGCAATGTAATTATAGTAGGTATGACAGCCTTACAAGCTACCGCTGCATTTATAAAGGCAGGTGTTAAGTTTGATGCGTTTGTATGTATAAATGAGGGCCTGAGCGAAGGAGGCGGTTACTACCCTATTAATGGTAACTGGAGCATGGGCACTATTTTGCCTATATTAAAAGACACTTACCTGCACATTGCCTGCCCGGGCTACTACGGCCGCACCCGCTGGCGAGAGAAACTCTTTAACCTGCCCCACCAGGCAACTTTGCTTGATACTTCTGATCCGGCTTATGTAAATCCATCTATTTTTTCATCTTACAGCAGCTACGGCGACAAAGCAGGCGTATGGCGTGTAACCAAACAGCCTGGCAAAGCTGTGTCATTTAAAGCCGGAAACAGAACAATAACCCTACAGCGCAAAAACATTTGGGATGATTATGAGATGTTGGATCAGCTAATGGTGCGATGCACACCGCAGGAAGCAAGAAACTTACATCAACTTGGTTCTAAGGCGCAGGCTCATTGGCGAACAAACTACGAGTACCGGAAATGTGACTACGAATCTAATTTTGAGCAGATACTTTTTCATTGTAACCTGCACAATATTCAGAAGCTGGGCCTCACGCCCTGGCTGGGTGGCAACTATAACCGGTTTATTGACTACCTGAAAGCCAACGAAGCCCGTTATCCTTATCCGCAGGAGTTATACTTTTACCACCTGCACCACAACGATTACCAGCAACTTTACCAGCAGGCTGGTGAAGACAAAACACCTAAACGTCCATTTATTGCATTACCCTAAAAAACCTATGTCTAAAACTATCTTATACCTGCACGGCTACAACGGCTCACTCAGCCCTGAAAAGAGAACTATACTGGAGCGCTACGGCAACGTAGTATCTCCAAGTATAGATTATGACAATCCACAATTCTTTAACAAACTGATCCTACTTGCACAGTCAGCAGATGTAATCATAGGCTCCAGTTTTGGCGGCTACACAGCTCATCAGCTTTCTCTACTATACAACAAACCGGCACTCCTCTTCAATCCAGCTTTTGTTACAAAGTCCCCTGCTCCTGATCTTCAGGATTTAACCATACCTGAAAGTAAAACCAGCCATACAACTATAGTTTTGGGTAAGCTGGATGATGTGATTATTTATAGAGACAATCTGGAATATGTAACTGGGAGTTTGGATTTAGATGATGTTAGAATTGCGGAGGTGGATGAAATGGGGCATCGTATTCCGGAAAATGTTTTTGAGGAGCAGGTGGTGGAGTTTTGGGAGAGGATATAGTTCTTTTTTGAAAAATTGTAGATTAATTTTAAAAGGCCACCTAAACATTAGTTTAGCGTGGCCTTCAATTTTAGTTACTAATTTACACTAACATTACCCACTAAAAGCATAGTAGTTATCCAGTCTACCAATTTTGACTTTTGTTTCTTCTTTGCAGTATTATTAGACTCTGGGTTATACCATTGACTTGTTAGTAAAAACTCGTTTTCTCCAAACAATACTTGATAATATCTTGTTTGATTAGAAACAGTACGTTCTTCTTTAATCCTGTTAAGATCAACAATTTTTTTAAGAGCAGGAAAATCTAAAAGTAAATGTTCTTTACAGTAATTTAAATCTTGTACCTTAAGCAGTAAGTCTTTATGGTAATTAGAACTTTTTGCTTTCTCAATCAATACTGTAAAAGCTTCTTTAGCAAGGTCCTGAATTTTAGTATTTTCGATTGCTTTACCAAATAGCTTAGATATTGCAGGTGTAGGATTAGAATTCTGGTCTATTATTGGCATTAAAGCTAATGTGTCCTGTGGAATGTCTTCAATTTCATCCTCCACATCCTCTATAACAGGTTCACCTACTGAGTTAGCTATATACTCCTTGTTGACTTCACATAGCTTTTTTATCATCTCATATTGAGCATTACAGTAGGTAGCCAAATCTTTGATACGACTTACCTTTTCTTCATACTTAGACTCTTTTACAAAGCCTTTTATCTTTTTTAGCTTTTCTGCTTTTTCTTCTGCAGATAGATGACTTAATACTGTAGGATTGGAATCAAAAAACTCTTGTAAAGAGAGGTGACGCTTAGCAGCATTTGCCTGTGCAGTACATGGAATAATATTACCATACAGATGCAATCCTATACTTGTTCTGTTGTGAGATACTAAATGATCCATTACAGCAGTTTTAGCTGTTAGCGGCTCACCAGTGTATGCACATTTGTTTTCAAAGTAAGCTAATGTATTATCCCAGTCCTTTTTGTTGAAGCTACCTAATTGCACTCCTGCGTCTGAAAGAAGGCAACGTATAAAAAGATTTGCTACATCACCTGGATTTGTTCTTCTTGCCATATTTAATCTAGTTATTTATTGATTGTTCTTTATATATTAAATCCCTTTAAAAAATTACTTCATTATCGCTAACAATGTAAACAGAGCTTCGATAATTGGAATATCTGTTGGGACCAGTTTATAGTCTTAACTCTTAAATGCTGATCCGCTTTATCTGGTCGTAGTGTTATCGGAGATAACTAGAACAAGCTATTCACACAATTATAGAGCTCCTGTAGATTATTGCGCATTTGAGGATTTTTCATTGTTGGAGCATACCAATCATTAGTTAAATAGTGAGCTTTCCCTACAATAATAAGTGGTTTCTTGTAATACCTGGTTGTAAGACGATCTCCTTTCTTAATAATATTCATACCACCGGCTTCATCAATAAATGAAGCCATGTTTAGCTTCAATATTTCTTTGCAATAATTAACTGATTTTAGGTTATCAATAATAGTTGATAATTTACCTTGACCGTTCAAGCGTTCCAGTACTTTTCTAGCGCTTGATCCAACACTTTTTCGCCTTTTATTATCAATACTATTATTAAACTCCTGAAACACTTCAAGAATTTCACTTGGAAGCTTACTGCCAATAAGGTTAATTTTAGCATTATTGGGCATGTTGCCATTTGTTGAATTGCTCATATTAAGACTTGTTAGTTACAGTTTATAAATCACCTATATCCCTTTAGCCAATTGCTCCACTATCGCAATTCGCTTAATAAGTAGTGCCTCAATAATCGGAATATCTGCAGGGGCAAAGTTATAGTCTTCAAACTCGTAGATACTGATCCACTTTAGCTGATCGTGGTCTTGGGAAGAAATTGTTTCCTGTTCTGTTCTGGCAGCATAAGCAACCAATCGTATCTGTTTCTCCCCTTCGCCAGAAACAGACTCGCCGATGTATTCCTCAACTGTAATATCAAGGTCCAGCTCTTCTTTTAGCTCACGGGCCAGGCATGCTTCGTGGGTTTCGCCGGCTTCTACTTTGCCACCCGGAAATTCCCAATACCCTTCTAGGCTTTTACCGGGCGCACGTCGGGCAATAAGAAAAAGGCCATTTCTTTGAATTACTCCAGCTGTTACTTCTATCATGTGTTGGCTATAGTTGGTTACAGTTTAAAACTTACAGGCTATGTTATGAAACTATAATCGGGCTATACTATAGTGGTATAGCCCGACCTTATTTTATAGTTCTGCTCCTTCTTTTATCAGAAAAGCTTTTACTTCAGGCGAAGTAATGATTGCGCCATACATGGAAGCACAGGTAAAGTCATTCTTATCCATCTGGTCATCATCATTAACGATCAGGTTAATATCAGCATCAGACAGGTTTGCATCGTCCATTAGGGCATGTGAGAAATCTGAGTAAGCCATCTTACAGCCGGATAGGTCAGCACTGGTAAGGTTCGTACCAACGAAAGATGACATAAAAATTCTGCTGTAGCGTAGTTCTGCACCCTTAAGGTTAGCCTTACTTAGATCACTACCTTCAAAATTAACATCTACCAAACAAGCTCCTTGCAAGTCTGCTCCTTCCAATTCCACACCTCTAAACACAACCCCTTTCAGAATTGCCCCATTAAGGTTGGCTCCTTTTAAGTTAACCCTTGTAAAGGTTGAACCGCTCAGGTTAAGACCGGATAAATCCAATCCGCTCAGGTCTAAATCTTTCTCATGTAGTACGATTGGCTCATTGGACGAACGAACATCTTCTAACTGGCGGCAGATAAAGTCTCTTCTCATTTAACAGGGGTTTATAGGTTGAAATACAGACACACGGGAACACATCGCATCCTAATCAAGGACAGGACACGAACGAACACAAAGCGCCCTTTTGGCACTTTTAATCTCACTAACCAATAAATAAAAGGGGATTGTATTGCAAAAGTATATAAAAATACTATATAATCAAAATTATATACTCTAAAAGTGTAGGAATTTTACAAAATTTCGTCAAGGTAGCCCATAATGGTTTCGCCAGCAGCAATAGCTACCCGGAAAGGCTCTTTACTGATATAAGGATTAATTTCCACCTGTGGCTCGTAAGCAATGTTGTGGCCTAACAGTATATTGGCAGCCATTACCAGATCAGCTATGTGTAGTGACAGCACCGAATCGTAAGCATTGGTGCGGTAGCCGCCGAAAAGCGACATGGCAACTGGCAAATGGTACCCCAGCTCCTGCTCTACTTCCAGCACCCACTTATAAAACAACTCTGCCGCCAACAACCAGTAATCTGTATTCACGCTTCCGCCCAAGTCATCATGCACATGCGAGTCGGCCCCATGGCACCATACAACATAGTGTATCTCTCTGGCAAGTATCTTCTCCTTTAGTATTGCCAAATGGCGGTACAGATCAGCCAGGTAACTTTCGTTGGTGCCTTTGGGGTTTATATTGGCATAGGCAGGAATCGCTTTGTCTAAATCAAACACGAAACTACGGCTGTCTTCTATGGAGTTACCGAAGTGGTGGTCCAGGTCCAGATAAGCTCCGGAAATACCCAGCTCGCGGTATAGTTTACCCGAGGTAATCACCTGTCCGCTAAAGGTACAGAACCCGGAGCCCCGCTCAGGTTTGGCATGATGAAAACCGCTGGTCGGGCTAAAGGTGAGCACTTCAGGGTGCTGTACAGCGTATTTAATAGCATGGTACAGGCTGGCATTTGTATAGCATACAGAATTGACCAGGTTCTCGCTCCAGGTAAGGCCGTTGGTGGTAGCCAGTGGTTTGGTACCATCAAAAAAGGCGTCTACATACTCCTGCGTATGCGCCAGGTAAAATTCTTCCTTCTCAAAAGGAGCATATTCTTTTACATCAAAGTACGGCATCAACCCTTCAGCCTTTAGTTTGTTTAACAGCAAAGCCGGCTTGTTCGGACTACGGGTGTACAGGTCTTCTCCGTTGCGGGCATCTACCTGCTGGGGCATATAAAAAGTAGCGATCTGTTTCTGGCGCATAGCTATCGTTTGTTAGAGCTTTGGTGAATAGGAAATTGCAGCTGATGATGTACCTTACCGGGCAAAGCGGCTTCTTCATGGCGCACATGCAGGACACATGACTCCATACCAATTGTATACCCATAGAGTATTTTGGTAATGCGGGTAATTCTGCCGGAAGGCCAGCCATAGGTCACATCACGGCCTGTAATAGGAGTCTTACCAGCATAAGCTGACTCCATAGCCGAGAACGCAAAGTCAGGCAAAGTAATCGCACTAACAAAAAGGTCCCTGGTAACAAGATAGCCTTTAGACTCTTTAATTAGCCGGCGGGCCATCTCATCTGCCATCTCCTGCGACCAATCTTTGCTGAACCTATCAGACAATACTTTAGCTAACGGGTAGTGCTTGGTTTTAAACGTAACATCACCTGTGCAGATTAGGCGATCGGGAGCTACATATAGAATTGGCTCGTAGCTCAGATTTTCGTCTGGCAGTGTTACAAAAGGATAAGGAACAAACGGCAGGGGTTCAAGCATAGGCAAGAGTGGTTAGTACAGCACAAATATACCGCTCGTATTCCCCTGCCCCTGCTACTTTGCAAGCTTGTAATTAGTTATCAGAAAAGGTAGATGCAATGAATGTTACCCGCAGCTGATTTCCCAGCTCTTCATCAATTGCGTGGCCAAAAATTATCTCCGCCTGTTCGCTGGTACTGTTTTGGATAAACTCAGTTATCTCTGTCAGCTCCTCCATTTCAAGCTCAGTTTCAGGTCCGGAAATAACAGAAAGCAGCACCCTGTTAGCGCCTTGTATTTTGTTACCAAGCAAGGCAGTAGCTATTGCTTCGTGGGCAGCTAACATAGCACGGCCTTCCCCGGCACCTGTACCGCTTCCAACAGTAGCTCTTCCAGCTCCTGCCATAACTATACGCACGTCTTCTACATCTACATTTACTTCAGCAGTTACTGTCACTATTTCAGTTATAGCCCGCACTGCTGTGGCAACATATTTATTTAGCTGATCAGAAACATCTATCCTTAGCGAACTCTCCTTCTGCTGGTTCAGCTTATCTATTGAAAGCACAATGGTAGTATCTGTATGTTTCTTCATAGCATTAATACCGGCTTCAGCTATAGTTGAGTCTTTAGGAGCCATCACAACACCTATCGTCAGTAAACCTAGTTCTTTAGCCAAGCGGGCAATCTCCGGTGCAGCACCTGTTCCGGTTGCGCCACCCATCCCGGCAACTATAAACACAATCTCCGGATTGCCTTCTACCAACATCGCCTTCACAATTTCTGCTTTAGTCAAGACAGTGTTCTGTATTGTCTCAACGTCAGCATTAGTAAGATAAGCTTCTTGTTCATTTCCTTTTAGGAATAGCACGTCCGCTATTCCACTATCAGAAACTGGCCCTTGAAAGTCACAGGCGTCAAGTTGAACATGTTTGAGTTTCTGCTCATGGATGTAGCTTATAGTATTGCAGCCGATACCGCCCACTCCTATCACCTTCACGGTGGTTCCATTATATGTTTTCATAACCTGTAATTTAATTTTAAATGTTAAGATACACTGGCACAAGCACCATCTGATGACAAACTATTGCTCACACCTTTACAATATATATAGATTTTATTATACTTGTATAAGCTATCTCACCCTCTTATGAAAATAAACATACTTCTACTATTTACCTTTCTGTTCCTGGCTTCCTGTACTTCAAGGGAGAAACTAGCATCTACACGCTTTGCCACCCCACATAGTAAAATTAACGCCACTCTCTATTCAGAGACCTTCTTTAATCCGGATGGAATTATCAAAAGGATCATACACCTGGAATTTGAAAACGGCAGGTCCAGCGAATGGGAAATCCACCAGGCTCATTACAGTGATGTAGTAAACCTGAAGGTACTACAGGAAGACAAACAAGCTTTCTTGATTGCTGAAGATAACACAGGTTATGCTGTCTGGGATTTACAAATGAATAAAGCGATAGCAGAGCGTGGAATTGGGGAAAGCGGAAATTTAGGGGAATCTGGCACAGCAAAGGATTACATGGTTCACAAAGCTTTAAGTAAAAAGCAATGGGTAAAAGTTTTGGACCTAAATACAGCAAAGCAACACATCCTGACAACTATAGACTGGCATTAAGCACACAAACAAAATGTATTTCCTGAAAAAACTCTCCTTTTATCTTCTCCCACTGGCGCTCGCTTTTACGACAATGATCGTTATAAATGAATACGCTAGAAGCACCATGCCTGAAAAGCAAAAGACCACCAGGCCGCTGTTGATGAATACCGCCGAAGCTTTGCCGGACGCCTGCAGTTGGAAGTGCTTTCATGATACATCTTACTGCAAGCAACATCATGTTAAGTTAGCTAAAAGCTACTTCGGAATAACAGATACGCTTTATTTTGGAATGATCTCAGGTTTAATGCTTTTCGGAAACTATAGCGCTGCTAATCTCATCATCTTAGTTCTACTTTGGCCTTTGCTGATGTCGTACCTGCTCGTGAAGCCGTTTCTAATGCAAGTGCAAATAACAAAACTAACCAAGCGCCATGTATAACCTGATTTCACAGGCTGTGACGGCCGTTTTCAATTACTGCACCGATTTTGTTATTAACTTGGCTAACCTCACAGGTCTATCTTACTATGAAATAAATACGCTGCTATTCATAATTGTATGGCCTCTACTAACAGCAGGTTTAAGCTTGCTGTTTATAGTTCAGAAGATACGCCTTATACAGGCCCAACGCAGAAGAGTAAAACAGGTACAATATTTAAAGGTCTAGGTATGAAAGTACTCAAACCCATCTTTATGTTTTTCCTGCTATTGCTAATCAGTTGCGGCAGCCCTGAGGGAGACGAAAGTCAGGAGATCTGGGAAAAAGCCAGTCCCGGCCTTGATGTGGCTAAACTGGAAGCAAAAGCTCACGAAGCAGAGGAGTATTGCCGCACCAGAAACCTGAACACCGATTTCTGTATCATCATAGACATGAGTATGCATTCCGGTTTAAAGCGCTTCTTTATCTGGGATTTTAATCAAAGCAAAATAACTGATAGCTTTTTGGTAAGCCACGGCGCCTGCGACAACTCTTGGTCTAGTGACGTGTCCAAAGAGCAGGTTAAATTCAGCAATGTCGAGAACAGCCATTATTCTTCAGTAGGTAAATACATTTTGGGGGAGCGCGGTCCAAGCCAGTGGGGTATTAGAGTAAAATACCTAATGCATGGGCAGGAGCCCTCCAACAACAATGCGACCCGCCGCTCCATCGTTTTCCATTCATGGGAGCAAGTAAGTGATGAAGAAGTTTACCCAGCCGGCACACCGGAAGGCTGGGGCTGCCCGGCTATCGCAAACGATGCGATGCGTTATGTTGATCAGAAATTGCAGCAGGTAGGGAAGCGTACGTTGATGTGGATTGTGCAGTAAAAGCTTCTATTTGACCTAGAACTTAAAGCTCTTAATTACGAGAACAATACTCTTCTATTTTTGCCAAATCCCTGTGGAAATGGTTCGATAATTCCATCCTTTGGTCTACTGGAAGGGAAAAGTGATTATTCAGATCGCTTTTCCCTTTTTCTTTTTGTGCCAAAAACTGCTGTATCTGGCTGGAAAGGGCGAAAAAGCCGTTCACTCTTTGGGTTCGATAACCTTCATTTTCACGGTCATAATACACCATCGGGAAACATCATCGCTTGCAGCTGCTTACGGCCTTGCACATTTGCTTTACTCCATGATTGTGAGATAGTTACCGATTTTCCGCACCGGAATGCTGCTTATTCCTTTCATAATTTAACCGGGTGGAGCGATGCCTCAGATGATACTGTAAACATTAATTGGGCTAAGGATTTCCATGAGGCTTTAGCACTTTATGCAACAGGAGGAGTGTATGTTAACCTGCTGAGCCATGATGAAGAAGAACGGATAAAGTAGCCTATGGAGATGACTATGATCGGTTAGTAACCCTAAAACGCAAATGGGATCCACTCAATGTATTTGGCATGAACCAGAACATAAAGCCTGCGGAGTAATTTATTCAGAGCTTATACTTATTTCTGAATTTTTTCAGCATCGTTATTTTGTAAGATCATGGATGCCCCAACTGCTTTTTGCATTCTTCAGCACCTGTGTAAAACGAGGGTCTTTACGAAGCGGGCCTAAAACTTCCGGGTACAGATGGTGGATTGAAAGCACAGCCCAATAATTCCAGTCCTCTACTTTTTCTAAAGCCAGAAATGCCTCATCTTTCTTGCCTAACCCAGCATAAAGCACACCCTCACTAAACGTATCTTTATTATCAGAAAACTGTCTCATAATTATATCAGCATTTTGGCTGTTACCTATACTTATTTCGGAAAGCGACCACGTCAGTAATGGACCTGAACCCGCCCACGGAACCAAGAGATCTTCAAGCATGTTGCTGGCCTCCTGAAATTTATCCTGGTGGTACAGTGCCACACCTTCATAAAAGTTAGCAGTCGTCCAGTTTGGTTGTATGTGCTGTATGCGTCTTGCCTCCCGTATTGCTTTTTCATACTCTCCATTCGTGATCCAGGACAGAGAAAGATTGCTTAAGGCTTCCTGTGAAAGCGGGTTTATCTCAACTGCCCTTTTTGCACTTTGAAGCGCCTCTTCCGCATAACCAAGTAATTGACTGGTCCAGCTTAACCAATTGTGAGCTTCAGCATAGTTTGGCCGCAAAGCAATAGCCTGTTTGTATTTCTTCATCGCTGCGGGGCCCTCTCTGCGCGCTTCGTGCAGCAACGCAATGGAGGCATTTACTTCTGCAACCTGTGGCCCCAGTTCAAATGCACGCTGTACCGCTTTCTCTGCTTCCGGAAACACAGCCTCTCCCTCAGCAAAGCCATACTCAAATAAAAGTATAAGCGCATCTGTTAGCCCTACCCATGGTAATACATAATTGGCATCTCTCGAAATAGCCTGTTTAAAATAATCAATTGCCTCCCTTATACCTTCCTCCGTACGTTGGTCCAGGCTCCACCTCCCCTGTGCATGCAAGCAGTAAGACTCCAGGTCTTTTGTTTGGCTTTGCTCTATCGCACTCTTTTCTTCTGTGGTAAGCCGGGCTTCCAGGGCTTCAGCTATCTGGGTTGTAATATCGGACTGGATCTGAAACAGATTATCGGCGGTAAGTTCTTTCCAGTAGCTCTCGCCCCAAACCTGGCTATCTTCATGTGCTTTTACCAGCCGCACACTTACCTGTATCCTGCTTGTCGCCTCCTGAACTTCTCCGCTTAGCACCCACTCTACCCCAAGCTCTCTGGCAATCTGGGGCAAGAGCCTTTGCGGGTTACGAAACTTCATAACGGAGATGCGGGACGTTACCCTTAGGTCAGCTACATTAGAAAGCCTGGTTAATATATCGCCATGTATAGCATCTGTCAAGGCGGTGGCTTTATCTTGTCCTAACGTTTCGAAAGGCAGCACAGCTATACTTCCAGCAGCCATAACTGTAGTTGCAGCATTATGGTTGATATGTTCCTGATAGGAGGCAGATAGTCCTTTGCTTTTTATTTCCCGAGCTAAAGTCATGAGTTCTGAAGGAGGCTCACATTCCCATTCTTTTTCGAAGCGGCTATAGAATTCCTGATAAACCTCCAGGGCTCCTTTCCGGTTTCCAGTCCTGTCCAGCATGGTCATTAGTCGGGCATGAGTTTGATCGCATAAAGGATTTAATTTAGCTGCTTTCCTGGCCCACTTCTGTGCAACTACATGGTCGTTAACCTGTTCAGCCTTTTCAGCCAGTTTCCAGGCGCCATCGGTGGCAAGTGTACAGAAGCGTTCCCGTTCCTGGTCCAGCCAATGCTCAAATTCGGGAGAGGCCTCCGGTATATAAAAGCCTTTCAATAGGTCTCCGCGGTATAGTTCGAGCGCTTTTTCTAAGTCTCCGCTTTTTAAATTTTCTTCAAAAAACACCACATCAGACCAAAAGGCTTCCGCCCGTATACTTACTTCCTCTGATCCACGGTTTATGATGGCATCATTGCCTAAAGTGCGGCGAATATGATACAACATGTTACTCAGGGCATTGCGTGCACTTTTCTGTCCATGCTCCGGCCAAAAAAGCGGCAAAAGATTATCTCTCCTGTGGAAACCATGCGGCCGGTGCAGCAACAAATAGATCAATAAGGCAAGTCGTTTAGGGCCGGCAAGAAAAGATTGTTCCAGCGCTCCCTCTGTATTTCTGATTTCTGCTGGCCCCAGGATATATAGTTCTGCCATGATAAAATATTTATCCTCTTAGATGATCATCTAAGATATAAAACGGACTTAGCAAAGACTCGGATGTTAAATTGACAGCATGAACCTCAAATATGTATATAGAACCTGCTTTGAATCAGCTGGAAAGGCTTTTAAAGAAAGGAAAGAATGAAATCAACTATAAATAAATTTTCAATATCTAAACAACAAGCGTTATGAAAAACTTTGAAAACAAAAAAAACACTGGACCAGGTATAATGCCGATGATCTGGTTAGCTGCCTTTATGATCACCAGCCTGCTTACATCCTGTGAAGAGACGGAGAAAGCTATTCAGCCTGAAGGTATAAGTACTTTAGCTATTGAAGAAGGCAAAAATACGCCGTCTTCAATCCCTTATTCCGGCAATTTGGTGGAGGTGAAGACTGAACACATGAATTTTATTATGCCAGATGAGATCCCGTCCGGGTGGAACACTTTCCGTTACCACAACGATTCGCATATGATCCACTTTATACTTATCGAAAAGATGCCTGTATATGAAGGTCAACAAATGACAGTGGAGGATTATGAGGAAAAGATAGCGCCTGTATTCCAGGCTGCCATGGACCTGATAAATGATGGAAAACCTGGGGAGGGCTTTGCTGAATTTGCTAACCTACCGGCCTGGTCGCCTCAGGTTGTTTATACTGGTGGTGTTGGCCTGATATCTCCGGGTGAAACTGCACAAACCACATTGAAGTTAGATCCTGGCGTGTATGTTATGGAGTGCTATATTAAAACGAATGGCAGGTTTCATTCAGTAGATGGGATGGTGAAGCAATTTATAGTTACCGAGACTGCAACCAGTGCATCGCCTCCGGATAAAGTTACCCTGAACATGACACTTTCTGAAGCGGGTGGCATAGAAGTGGAAGGAAAGTTAAGACCGGGTCTGCATACGGTAGCGGTACATTTTAAGGACCAGGCAGTTTATGGAAATGCGCTTGGCCACGATGTGCACCTGGTTAAACTGGAAAATGATACGGATATGCAGGAATTAGAAACCTGGATGAACTGGTCTGATCCTAAAGGAATGGAAACACCTGAACCGGCCATCTTCCTGGGTGGTACCCAGGAAATGCCTGCCGGCAACACCGTTTATATTACCACGGTGCTCAAACCCGGACGCTACGCCTGGATCGCTGAGGTGCCCTCACCTTCTTCTAAAGGCATGCTGCACACCTTCACAATTCCTCAAGGCAAATAATTTACGAGTTGGCATACTAAACTCAATTCTCTAAAATGGAAAGGCTTATACTTATTAAGCTCAGATTGATTTTAATACAAACAGGCTATATCAGGGTGTATGTTTTGCAGAGCTTAGAGGTCACTACAAGTATAGATCAGTAAACCCATTCATATTCTATCTACCTGGAAGCTGCTTCATGTTACATGGAGCAGCTTTTTATAGTTTGGCGCTTCAACTTCTATACTTAGCTTATACTTTGTAGATCACCTTAAACTATAAACTCACGATTAACTATAAAACACCTACACGGCCACTGTCATAAACTATAAATTTATACTTATACCTTTACCCGGCGCTATGCCCACGAGAGATTGTGTACATTTACAATCTTTTAATCTGAAGTTCAGGGGTTGATTCGTGATTTAAGACCTTTGTAAAATCGGTTTCAGTGATCTGGGGCAGTGTTATAGTTCGTTTCTTATGAAGTTGTATATCAAATACATGGTTAGCTTGCGCTGCAAAATGATGGTGAAGGAAGAACTTAGCAAACTGGGCTTACAGTATGTTGTAGTTGACCTGGGTACCGTGGAGATTTTGGAAGACATTACTCCAGAGCAGCGAATACAGCTTAAAACCAATTTGCTGCAATCGGGATTGGAGTTGCTTGATGACAAGAAAAGTATCCTGATAGAAAAGATAAAGAATGTAATTATAGATATGATCCACTACTCCGATGAATTTCCGAAGGCGAATTATTCAGACTTTATCAGCGAGAAACTAAACCATGATTATACTTACCTGGCCAACATCTTTTCTGAAGTAAAAGGCATCACCATTCAGCAGTTCATTATTTTCCATAAAATTGAGCGGGTAAAAGAACTACTTCTATACAAGGAACTTAACCTGACTGAGATCGCCCATCGCCTGCATTACAGCAGTGTAGCCCATCTATCAAACCAATTCAAAAAAGTAACCGGTCTGTCGCCTTCGTTTTATAAGCAACTGAAACAAAAACGCCTCGCCAACCTCGAAAACATGTGATTTATGTAACATACCTCTTTTAGTATGTAACATGTTATAGTTTGAATAGCCCCACCTTTGTAACATCAAAAACAGCTGAACCATAACAAGTGCAGCTTCCGCCAGTAACGGATACTAAAACCCCACTGATTGAAATTAAAACACAGATTACCAGAAGCCTCAACAGCCTACAGCCAGCCGACCAACAAAAAAGACGTTCAGCGCTAAAGCTGACTTTCCTTTCTCAAGGTTAAAGATCCCTGATCAGGTTCCTGTTCACCGGTTCACTCCAACTATACATTAAGCCATACTTTAAAGTAACAACCTGTTTCAGCCGAAATAAGGGGCTATCGTTTGCGCTTTATAAATCAACCCATACACCCCGACTTAAACGATAGGGAAGTATAAAATCACACTAAAGAAATTAACAACACATAATATGAAGAGATTATTTACAATCACATTAACCATTCTGTTTATCAGCTTTTTCCAGTTAAATGCAACTGCCCAGGAGAAACATGGCAGCACATTAAATTTAGGTGTAGGTATTGGCGGCTACGGCGGTTATTACAAATATGCCAACCGCACAATGCCCGTAATAAATGTTAACTATGAGTTTGATGTAGCCAAAAGCTTTACACTTGCACCATTCATAAGTTTCTCCACTTTCTCGAACGATTACCGCGACGATAACAATAACTATACCTACCGCGAAACAATCATCCCGATTGGTATGAAAGGCTCGTATTATTTTGATGAAATACTACAGGCGAACTCGAAATGGGATTTTTACCTGGCCGGATCATTAGGCTTTGCAGTTATAAATTCCCGCTGGGATGACGGATACGATGGCGACAAAAATCATTTCCGCAGAGGTAACCCCTTATTTCTGGACCTGCACGTTGGTACAGAATACCACTTCAACAATAGAATAGGTGCCTTCCTAGACCTGTCTACTGGTGTATCAACTATAGGTATAGCCATACATTAATCAACTATTGCCAAAACAGTTTGATTTGTCCTGTAACTGGTGTTCCGATTAAAACCCGGGCATTAGTTACAGGATAAGTTATTTTAGAGAAGATGTACTTAACTGCGACAACCATAAGTATAGCATACAACTTATACTTTGCAGCTTAATGAATTAATATGGGAGCGCATACGTCTTAACTATACATCACAGGACCTGCTTTACATCCACTTGTAAAACTCTGATCTCATTGCTCATCACTTCGCACAGGTTCTGATCACTTTGCCAGTAGCAACGCCGTACCATACTCCCGGATTCGAGTATGCACTTTACCAAAACAAATGAAACTATACATTAAGTACATGGTGAGCGATCGCTGCAAAACACTGGTGCAAAAAGAACTCACATCGCTTGGGTTGCAATCGGAATACGTAGTAGTTGACCTGGGCGTAGTGGAGATACACAAAGACATTACCGACATTCAGCTCGAGCAGCTAAAAGAAAATCTTAACAGATCGGGATTGGAGCTGCTGGATAACAGCAAAAGCAAACTCATTGATAAGATCAAGAAGCTGATAAAAGACATGATCAATTCGGCGGAAGAACAGCCGAACGTGAATTACTCCGTTTTCATCAGCGAAAAACTGGGTTACAACTATAACTACTTAGCTACTATATTCTCCGAGGTCAAGGGCATTACAATACAGCAGTTCATCATTATACATAAAATAGAGAAAGCAAAAGAACTGCTGTTTTATGATGAGCTCAGCCTTACCGAAATTGCCCATCGCCTGCACTATAGCAGTGTAGCCCATTTATCGAGCCAGTTCAAAAAAGTAACAGGCCTGTCCCCTTCCTTTTACAAGCATTTAAAAGACAAACGAGCAGGTGTGCTGGAAAACCTGTAAAATTTGAAACATACTTGATGAAGTATGTAAAACATCCACATCACATTAGCCCCACCTTTGTCTATACCTATGTATGTAGTTCCATACTATAGGTTGGTACAGACTTATACCCTCTATTTCGGGCCTACGAAGGCACTTTACCTGCTGATGCCGGTAATGAGAGTAATGCTGTAAGTCTTCCTGAAATTTATCAAAGTTCAATTTAAACTTCCTGTCATGGTAGCGCCTCGACCTGAAAGTGCCGAACAATATCTTTATTTCCATAACCGCTTACGATTACCTATGCAACTTAAAAAATTAGAAACCGGAATAGCTTCCTTCGATCATATTTCTCATGGCGGGTTGCCAATAGGCCGGACTACACTTGTAGCGGGGAGCTCAGGAAGTGCAAAAACCTTATTTGGTGCACAGTTCCTGGCAATGGGTATCATGTTGTTCGATCAGCCGGGCGTGTTCGTCACGTTTGAGGAACAGGTTGATGACATCCGTGAAAATCTGAAAAGCTTTAACTGGGACATTGATACCTGGGAAAAAGAAGGCAAATGGACCTTTGTAGATGCAGCCCCGAAAGAAGAGATCATTATAGCTGTAGGTGATTTTGACCTGAGCGCTTTCCGGATAAGGTTAGAGCGAGCTGTAGAGAAAAACAAGGCACAACGGGTAGTCATCGATTCTATTGGCAGTATTTTTACCCAGTTTCATGAAGAGACGCATGCTATCCGAAGAGAACTGATACAGGTAGCACTTACATTATCCAGACTGGGCGCTACATCTATTATAACAGCCGAACGACTGGAAGAATACGGCAAGATTACTCGTTTCGGGGTAGAGGAATTTCTGACAGATAACGTGGTTATACTTCGGAATGTGTTGAATAACGAGAAGCGCAGAAGAACCATTGAGATACTGAAATTCAGGGGTAGTAATCACGAAAAGGGCGAAAATCCTTTCTCCATCAACCCTGAAAAATCTATAGTGATCATTCCATTATCTGCGATGAACCTGCAACATATCTCTTCAAACGAAAGAGTAACTTCCGGCATACCTGCCCTGGACGAAATGTTAAGTGGCGGATTTTATAAAGGCTCTATCAACCTGGTTTCGGGAGCGATCGGGGCCGGTAAAACATTACTGGTAGCCAACTTTATTAAAGGCATCCGGGAGAGAAATGAACGGTGCCTGCTGATGGCCTTCGAAGAAAGTCACCAGCAACTATACCGCAACGCAGACAGCTGGGGAATTGATTTTAAAGAACTGGAAGACGAAGGTCTTCTGAAAGTGATCTGTGTGTATCCCGAAATATCTTCCCTGGAAGATCATTTCATCAACATCCAGGATATAGTAAAAACATTTAAGCCCGACAGGATCGCTATTGACAGCTTATCCGCCTTATCAAGAGCATCTTCCGACAAAGGTTTCCGGGAGTTTATCATAGCGTTTACATCCTACCTGAAGCACCATGAAATTACAGGAATGTTTACGTCTAATACTCCTTTGCTGGCAGGCGGCACTTCAGATACCGAAGGCAACATCTCCCCTATCACAGATTCCATTATACTGCTGCGCTATGTAGAGATGTCGGGCGAAATGCAACGAAGTATAGCAGTGCTTAAAATGCGCGGCTCCAGACATGACTCTGCCATCCGGAAGTTTACGATAACAGATGAAGGTGCGAACATAGGCAAACACTTTGAAGGCATAAGCGGCATACTTACGGGCAACCCGATGCTTATTAAGCTTGAGTAACTACCATTAAGCACACCATTATTAGCCGGTAATTAACCGGCACTATTAGCCAAAATTTAATCAATGAGCATGCATGTATTTCAGCTCTTTATTAACGGCCATAGTCTTAACTCTATTGAGGCCGTGGACACATTACTTAAGATTTGTAAGGAAAATTTAGATGGTAACTATAAGCTTGAAATAATAGATATACAGAAGAACCCCGATAAGGCAGAAGAAGCTGGCATTATAGCTATACCTACACTTATCAGGATGGAGCCAGCGCCGGTTAACCGTATTATAGGAGCTTTAAATGTAAGGAGCCGCGTATTGGCCGGGTTAGGAATATCGAGTATGCATGTTACTGCCTAAAAATCAGGGCCGTGTTATTTTCACATATAGCATGGTCTTTAAATATACCCCAGGCATCTGGTTCTATCAAACTCATCTTATCCTCCGGCCTGTTCTTTAATTCCATATATCTAACTATAGCTTACAAAAATTCGCAAAACATGTGATTTATGTAACATACATATTTTAGTATGTAACATATTACAGTTTGAATAGCCCCACCTTTGTAACATCAAATACTGCTGCGCTTTATAAAGATGCACGCACCCGCCAGTAACGGAAAATTAAATAACACAGATTGATTTTAAGAAAACTAGTGACTACCCTTGCGTTCGCATCGGTTGTTGTAATTGCCGGATGTAAAGAAGATACATTCATAGAAGATTTTGGGGTTTGCCCCGTAGTTTTAAGTACCACTCCTGAAGACGGAGCCACCCTGGTTCCTCTCTCCTCTCAAGTTACAGTTACCTTTAATGAGGAAATGAACCCTGAGACCATCACCCAGTCATCCTTCTCCTTAACAGGCTCGGAAAAAGTAACAGGCGCCATATCGTACGATAATGAGACCAACACACTAACCTTTGTACCAGAAAACGAACTTACTTATGCTACTACTTATACAGGCAGAGTTAATAGATCAGTTAAAGATGTATTGGGCAATAACCTCCAGACAGATTATGTATGGACCTTTACAACCCTTGCAGCTACAACCCCGGAAGTTGTATTAACTAACCCGGTAAATCTTTCTACTGGTGTACCTCTTAATAAAGTGATCAGTGCTGGTTTCAGCGAAGGAATGAATCCTTTAACGATAACAGGAACTTCGTTTACTTTAAAAACAGGTACAACAACTATAGCCGGCACCGTAACATATACTGGTACTACAGCTAAATTTACACCTGCCAACAACCTGGCTGCTAACACAACCTATACTGCTACTATAACAACTGACGCTAAGAGCACAAACAATGCACCTTTAGCCAGTAACTATGAGTGGAGCTTTATAACAGGAACCGATAATACGCAACCCGGCACGCCAGCAATGGGAGTCGATCTTAAATCGGTTGCTCGTTTCGGCATCTTTGCAGGAGTAGGCATAAGTAACAATGCAGGCTTCAGTGAGATCAGAAACTTAGATGTAGGTATAACACCAGGTGTTCGCTCTTCGGTAACCGGTTTTCCTCCGGCTATAGTTGTGAATGGCGCCATTTACGCATCTGATGATATTGCACCTCCGGGAACTGCAGCCATGTTATTACAGGCTAAACAAGATTTGTTAGAAGCGTATCTTTTTGCTGAAGGCGCATCTTCTCCGGCACCAGCTACCGTAGCCGGCGACCAGGGTGGAAAAACACTTGCTCCGGGTATCTACAAATCAACTTCAACTTTACTGGTACAGGCCGGTGATTTAACACTGGATGCACAAGGCGACCCGAATGCAGTATGGATCTTCCAGATAGCTTCAGACTTCACCACAGTTGGTGGCGCAGGCGGTAACATTATACTTACAGGCGGCGCACAGGCTAAAAATATCTTCTGGCAAACAGGTAGCTCAGCCACTATCGGCGACGGTACTTCCTTTAAAGGAAATGTACTTGCCCTGACCTCTATCACCATGAACTCAGGAGCAACAGCCGTAGGTAGAATGCTTGCCAGAAATGGCTCGGTAGTAATGACCAACACAAACATCATCGAGAAGCCTTAATCAACACAAACATGACAATCAAAAATAACAATACCGGATCGCGCCAAGCGTGGTCTGCCTCTAAGCTTGCGCTCAAAACTGTTGTACTTAGCACTATTATCTTTACAGGAATACAGGCTCCGGCCCAGGCCCAGGATGCTCCGTTTACTAAACCATCGTGGTGGTTTGGTGCAGCAGCAGGTGCAAACTTCAACTTCTACAACGGATCAACTCATAAACTGAACTCACAGCTTACGCCGCCGGTAACTTTTCATGAAGGTAACGGAGTTGGTCTTTTTGCAGCGCCACTTATAGAGTATCGTCGTCCGGAATCGAGATGGGGATTGATGCTGCAAACAGGTTACGATAGCCGCAGAAGCACTTTTGAACAGCAAACTACAGCCTGCGACTGCCCTGCAGACCTTAACACCAAGTTAAGCTACATTACGGTAGAACCTAGCTTGCGCTTTGCCCCTTTTAAAGCCTCAGGGTTTTATTTAATGGGTGGGCCAAGACTGGCCTTTAATGTGAAGAAAGAATTTACTTACGAGCAAGGCGTTAACCCAGCCTACCCGGACCAGGAAAAAACTCCTGATGTAAACGGCGACCTGAGCGATGTAAAGGAAAGGCTTCTTTCGATGCAGGTGGGTGCCGGTTACGACATTCCGCTTAACTCGCAGAACAACCGTACACAGGTTATACTTTCTCCATTCGTAACGTACCAGCCATACTTTGGCCAGTCGCCGCGCAGCATCGAAACTATGACGGTAAACACGTTACGAATTGGTGCCGCTATAAAATTCGGACGCGGAAAAGAGAACGCAACTATAGTTACCAACGATGTAGCTTTCTCGGTTAACTCGCCTACCAACATTACAGCCGACCGCAGGGTAAGAGAGACCTTCCCGTTACGTAATTATGTGTTCTTTAACCAGGGTTCTACAGCCATTCCGAATCGTTATGTGCTGCTTGAGAAAGACCAGGTAAAGGACTTTAAAGAAGATCAGTTGGAGGTGTTTACTCCTAAAACATTAGCTGGCCGCTCGCACCGTGAAATGACGGTATACTATAATGTACTGAACATTTTAGGTGACCGTTTGGGCAAAAACCCAACGGCAACTATAACACTGGTTGGTTCATCTGAAAATGGTCCGCAGGAAGGTAAAATACTTGCTGAAACTATAAAAAGCTACCTGGTGAACACGTTTGGTATAAACGCTTCGCGCATCGCTATTGAAGGTCGTAACAAACCTAAGTTGCCATCTGAACAACCAGGTGGTACCAAAGAATTGGAACTGCTGCGTGAAGGTGACCGTCGTGTGTCTATCGAAAGTAACGCACCGGCGCTGTTAATGGAATTCCAGAGTGGCCCTGAAGCTGCCTTGAAACCAGTAGTGATCTCAGCCATACAGGAAGCACCGCTTGATAGTTATGTAACGTTTACTTCAGCTGGTTCTGATAAGGCTTATACTTCGTGGTCGATGAACATAACAGACGACAAAGGTATAGTTCAGAACTTCGGACCATACATGCAGGAAACGGTAAGTATACCGGGCAAGTCTATCTTAGGTACACGCCCTAAGGGCACCTACCTGGTAACGATGCTAGGCACAAAAGAAGATGGAAACATCGAGAAGAAAGAAGCTACTGTGAACATGGTACTCTGGACTCCGGCAAAAGACGAAGAAGGCCAGCTTTATAGTGTATTATATGAGTTCAACGACTCGAAAGCGATAACCACTTACGAGAAATACCTGACCGAAATTGTAACGCCTAAGATACCACAAGGTGGCAAGGTGATCATACACGGTTATACTGACATTATCGGTGACGAAGCTGGCAATAAAAACCTTTCGTTGGCGAGAGCAAATGATGTGAAAAGGATCATTGAGAACAGCCTCGCAAAAGCTGGCAGAAAAGATGTGACCTTTGAAGTGCACGGATTTGGAGAAGACCAGACACTGGCACCATTCAATAACAAATACCCGGAAGAGCGCTTTTATAACAGAACCGTTATAATTGATATCATCCCGGGAAAATAAACATTCCTTTATTGCATGAGTTAAGAAGCTGCCTGATTTGTATCGGGTAGCTTTTTGCTTTTAAAATCATTGCACTCTCTATTGTATGGCATCAGCATAATAAGCTAAATGTAGAACTTGTTTAGAGTTTATAGATTCTGGCATAGAAAACGAACCATTGTTTGTGTTTTCACTAACAATTCCATGTAATGGCTTTTTATACATGCTGGTGAAAACACACAGCAAAAGCGCAACTCTTATTGTTGGGCATCATTTAATATGCTATAGTCAGTATAGGCGTATCCTTCTACACTCTCATAAATAAAGCTTTAAACTGATACCATAATGCAGATTTGTAATTTATTTATTGTATATTGTAAAAAATAATGAACGTATATGCCTGCGAATATGTAGTAGGTATATAATAAAAAACAAAATATGAATAACGGAACAGTAAAATTCTTCAATGACCTGAAAGGGTTCGGGTTTATTAAAGAAGCAAATTCAGATCAGGAATACTTCGTGCATGCCTCAGGCCTTATTGATGAGATCAGAGAGAACGACGAAGTAAGCTTCGACCTGCAGGAAGGACGTAAAGGACTGAACGCGGTGAATGTAAAACGCGCTTAGTTTTAAACTATAGATTGCGAAAAGCCTTACCCTCGGTAAGGCTTTTTTATTGCCGTTAAGGCTATTCTTGACTTAACAACCTATTACTACTTATAACCAACATACACTACAGATGAACAGAAAATACTTAGTTGACACAATAACGCATGAATATATTTGTATCGCTCTTAAAAAAGGACAGGACTGGGTACCTAACAACCAGAATGTATTACCCGATTTTATGAGTACACGCACACTCGTAACAGAAAGTGATTCTGTACTGCTGGCCGGCGAATTTAATGATAATGTATTTTTTGAGAAGTGGATACGAAACGGCACGAATGTGTTATTCCAGTACTAACAAGTATAGCTTAGCGCTACGATTTAAAGTATACTTTAAAGGTTGATCCTTCACCCTCTTTGCTGTCTGCTTTTATTTTGCCACCCATGTATTCTATCATACTTTTAACGATGAACAGGCCAACACCGGTACCTTCTATGTCGTCATGCAGCCTGGTATAACGGTTAAACACTGAGTCCAGCTTATCTGCTGCTATACCCAGGCCATTGTCGCTTACAGTAAGCAGGATATATTCTCCTGCTTTTCCTGTTTTTATAGTGATCTCGGGTTTAGTATCAGGCTTTTTATACTTCAGGGCATTTGACAGCAGGTTGTAGACTATGCTCCTCACGTTCTTACGCGAAAAGCTGACCTCTACTTCATCGATCTGGGTTGTGATCCTGGCTTTTGTCTCTTCAATCTTATCACGGAGGGCAAGCTTAGCATCCTCGATCACGTTTTCGAAGTTTACACGCTCAGCATCTTTGGAAAAATCGGTGTTATGGTCAATATCAGCGAGTTCCTCCACTGTCTTGCGCAGGTTATCTACCGACTCGGTCAGCATTTTTATGATCTGATTGTGGTCTTCTTTGTGCTCGAGTGTTTCCTTCAGTACCCCGATCAGGCCTTCGATATTGGAAAGCGGCCCTTTTATATCATGCGAAATGGAGTGGATGATGTTTTCGTAGTTCCTGTTAAGCTTTTCGTACCCTCTTAGTATCTGGATGCGGTCGTTAATATCGATGAAGGTAATGATGACACCGTTTGTTCTGTTCTCCTTTTTTATAATGTAAGGCAGGATGTTCATCTGGTACCACCTTTTATCAGTAGTCTGTATCTCCTTCTCTATATCCTTGCTGCTCTCAATTACCTCTGTAATGTTCTCTATAATGGTCGGGAAACGGATGTTGTTTTTTACATCGTCTATGTGCCTGCCTATATCATCAGGTGAAAGCTTAAAATGCTTCATGGCAGCAGGCGTAAACTTGCGCAGGATCATATCTGCATCCACAAATAGCTGCGGTATGATCGTGTTATTGAAATAGTTCTCAAGTTCATCATTCAACTCGATAACCTTTTTCAATTTGCCTGTATTTTTAGACGGCTCTCCCATTAGTTAAGGCTCACTGCAAATAATATTATTTTAAGGCACTCCAATAGCTAAGGCTTTTCCCTATACAACCACCTGTCGTAATCATAATCAGCTTTATATAGTATAAATTACCCTGGTTAGTTTTTATACTTTATAGGCTCCCTATACTCTAAGGCCTGTTTTTAGGTGATCATATTTAAAACAGCCAACTATAGATCCTTTTCAATTACTTACTGGTCTTAGTTACAGTACCCCAATAGCCTGTAATTGTTTTACTTCATTTCAATTGTTAGCGCCCGCCTATAGGTCTGCCTGTTAAAAAAGTTGTTATAAGGAGTCAATTTCAGATGAATAAAAAAGCGCCCTGATAAGTGCGAATCAGGCAACCTTCCGTAAATTGTAGCTGTTTATATAGCTTACCCAATTAACTTCTTCTGTCAATGCAGGGACTATTTACGGACACCATGCACGGGTCCATTTTCATTTTTCTGAAACGTTACATCGAGAACAAGCACGACTATAGTACCTGGTTGAGGATATTGCAAAATGAAGGGTTGAACCGGATAGAAATCCCCTACCAAATGAATGAGGTTTACCCGATTTCGGAGCTCATCACCATTATGGCTGAGGGTGCACAAATTGAAGAGGTTCCTTATTCTGATTTTCAGGAAAGGTTTGGCTACTTCCTGGTGCCTGACCTGCTACTGGTGTTCAAGCGGTTCATTAACCCCGACTGGAAGACGTATGATATGCTGCAATACATTGGCTCTCACATGCACGGAGGAATCAGGAATGAGAACGCCATGACCAATCCGCCGCTGCTACATGTCACCAAGGTCGGGAAGAATATTTTGATCTTAGATTACTACTCTAAACGCAGAATGGCCGGCTTCGCTATCGGCATTATTAAAGGGCTTGCAAAATACTTCCAGGAAGAAGAAAACATAAAGGTAATACCAGCAACGGACCTGCTGGCAGAGCGGGTACAGATCAGAGTTGAGTTTTTGTAAGTATAGCTTTGGAAAACACCCTGAAGCAAAGTATAGATACCTAACTGTAAGCTATAGTTATTCCTGAAAAGCTACTCACTATAACTCATAGGTTTTACCCATTTCAGCTATAGTTACCGGCCATTGTAAGGTGTCGTTTATTTTTAATCGCAGGGCTTCGCTGGCCTGTGCTTCGCCATGGTTAAGGAATACCTGGTGTGGAGCAGTTTTTAAAGTGCTTAACCACCACAGAAGATCTGCCTGGTCGCCATGGGCAGAAAGCGAGCCAATATGCCTTACCTCGGCCTGTACCTGATAGTATCTACCATGAATCTTAATATCGCCGGACCCGCCACGCAGCAGGTTGCCACGGGTGCCCGGCGCCTGGTACCCGACCAATAAGATGGTGTTCTGTCTTTTATCCAGCAGTTGCTCGAGGTAATACAGTACACGTCCTCCGGTTACCATGCCGCTTCCGGCAATTACAATTTTAGGGCCTTTGTTATCGAGTACATGTAGCGTATGTTCAAACTTCCTCACCAAATGTACTTCATGCATCATGCTGTTACACTCGTTGTCTGTTAAGCTATGCCAGTCACGGTATTTCAGGTATAACTCGCTCACGTCAATCCCCATCGGAGTATCCAGGTAAATTGGCAAAGACGGAATACTTCTATCTGCACGCAGGGTATTAAGGATAAGTAAAAGCTCCTGGGTTCGTTCTACTGCGAAGCTTGGTATAATAAGCACCCCTCCTTTTTTATAAGTTTCATTCACAACCTGGGCTACCTCCTGGTATGGAGATATGGTACTATGCAGCCTATCTCCGTAAGTTGATTCCAGCACAATATAATCGGCCTCTTTTAAGCGCACCGGCGGTTCCAGAATAAGCGGGTTTCTTCTACCCAGGTCACCGGAAAAAATGATCTTCCTGCCTTCGCAGTGTAGCTCTATAATGGCTGAGCCGAGTATATGTCCGTTTTTACCAAAGCGAAACGCGATATCCTCGTTGATTTTTACCCATTTCCCGTCGGTTACAGTTTTAAAAAGAGGCATCGTGTACTCAACATCTTCTTCGGTATATAAGGCTACAGCAGGATGGTGCTTGGAGTAGCCTCCTTTATTTGCCTGAGCGGCATCCTCTTCCTGTATTCGGGCACTGTCCCTGAGTATGATCTCTGTAATATCGCGGGTGGGCGGTGTGGCATAAATGGGTCCATCGTATCCGTCCCGTACCAGAACAGGAAGGTAGCCGCAGTGGTCCAGGTGTCCGTGCGTTAAAATTATAGCATCCAGCATTTCAACCTCTATCGGTAATTTTTTCCAGTTCAACAGGCGCAACTCTTTCAGCCCCTGGAACAAACCGCAATCTATCAGTACCTGGTATTTAGCTGTTTTAAGTAAGATCTTTGAGCCTGTTACAGTGCCTGCGCCTCCTAAAAACTGGAGTTGTACAGGGTTAGTTGCTTGTGCCATGTTGTGTGCTTAAAAATGGTGCCTCCTGGTAAGTGTTGTAAACTATAAACCCGACATTGAGTCTCCCTAAGTATAGCTTCCGGCTTTATACTTTCCTATCGCATAATGTTCTGAAAAATCAGTTCTCATACTATAAATGCAAAACAAAATTTTTCAATATTATCAACGCAAAGTATAACTATATGTTCTTGAGTTTGCTTATACTTATGTAAACTTTAACTACCTGAACAGTTTATAGTTGAGGCAGGTAAGTATAAATCAATCGCAGCTGAAATTGCAATTTCACCCAACGCATGACCGATTTCATAAACAAGTTTGATGTAACAAAATCAACCGGGGAGAAAGCCCCATTTTCTATAGACAAACTAAGCACTTCGTTGCTCCGGGCTGGTGCCGATACTAAAATGGTAAAAGAAGTGATCAGGCAGCTTGAGGATAGTTTATATGAGGGAATCCCTACAAAAAAAATTTACAGGCGGGCGTTCTCTATACTTAAAAAACTATCAAAGCCGACAGCTGCACGCTACAGCCTTAAGCAGGGCATTATGCAACTGGGCCCAAGTGGTTTTCCATTCGAAAAGTTTGTTTCGGAGATACTGAAAACACAAGGTTATAGTACGCGCATCGGTGTATTTATTGACGGGAAGTGTGTACGCCACGAGATCGATGTGGTAGCTGTAAAAGATGGCCAGACGCACATGATCGAATGTAAGTTTCATAATATGAGCAACACCAAAAGCGACGTGAAGATACCCTTATACATTTACTCCCGGTTTAAGGATGTTGAAAAAGAATGGCTCTCGGAAGATGAGTTTGCTATACGATTTCACCAGAGTTGGGTAGTTACCAATACCCGCTTCACCGACGATGCCATACGTTATAGTTCCTGCATGAACATGCACCTGATCGGTTGGGATTATCCCTCGAAAGGCAGCTTACGCGATTTTGTAAATACATTCGAGCTCTACCCGCTTACCTGCCTGACCACCATTACGCATGCCGAGAAACAGTTGCTCCTCGACCAGAAGTTAGTTTTATGCAAAGAGTTACTACACAACGGCCAGGTACTGTTACGTGCCGGAATAAAACCACACCGGGTAGATAGCGTGCTGAAAGAAGCGCATGACCTCTGCAGCAAACGTATAGTATAAACTAACTCTGCACTTATGTACTGTAGCCTGTAATGTAATTAGCCAAATATGCCCGAAAATGTCAGCAATATCCTGCGCCTTCGTAAGTTAGGTATAGATACCCAGAACGAGAACATGATCTTTGTGCGGGCCGACTCAGAGGTTTGCCGCTCCGAAGGGTTTACAGCCAGCACCCGCATAGTAGTAAGCTTTAAGGACAGAAGTATAGTGGCCACCCTGATCGTGATAACATCGGACCTGCTACACGATGGCGAAGCTTCACTTTCAGAAATTGCTTTTAGCCGGCTCCAGGTTAAGGAAGGAGAACACATAAGAGTTGCGCATTTACGACCTATACTTTCGTTCAGTGCTGTGCGGGCTAAGATGTTCGACAAGAAATTTACAGAGCAGGCACTTAAACATATCATTTCCGACATTACAGAAGGCTTATACTCTTACATAGAAATAGCCGCTTTTGTGACAGCCTGTTCCGGGGATAACCTGGCATTGGATGAGGTAATATACCTTACAAAAGCGATGATAGATTCCGGGTCAAAACTGAGCTGGCATAAACCAATTATTATAGATAAGCATTGCATCGGCGGACTGCCCGGTAACCGCACCACGCCTATTATTGTGCCTATTATAGCAGCCGCCGGACTTACTATACCCAAAACATCATCCAGGGCCATTACATCTCCAGCCGGAACTGCCGACGTCATCGAAACCATGACACCCGTTAACTTGTCGATCGAGCAGATACAGGAAATAGTGCGCCAGGAAGGTGGCTGCATGGCCTGGGGCGGTGAAGTTAAATTAAGCCCTGCAGACGATATCATTATTTATGTAGAAAAAGCGCTGGACGTGGACAGTGCCGGGCAGATGATCGCATCTGTACTATCTAAAAAAGCCGCGGCTGGCTCTACACATACTATAATTGACATCCCGGTTGGCGAAACTGCCAAAGTACACACCAAAGAAGAAGCTTTTTTACTTGAGTATTATTTTAAGGCGGTCGGCTTATCGATCGGTCTGGAAGTGGAAGTGCTGATAACTGATGGCTCCCAACCTGTTGGCCGGGGAATTGGTCCGGCGCTGGAGGCAAGAGATGTATTAGCCGTGCTGCGTAACGAACCCGATGCACCAGCAGACCTGAAAGACCGCGCATTAAAACTGGCTGGGCTGATGCTTGAAGTTGCCGGAGTAGCAGATAAAAGTAAAGGTAAACTCAAGGCGCAGGAACTACTGGAAAGTGGCCAGGCACTGGAAAAGTTTTATAGTATATGCCAGGCACAGGGCGGGTTTAAAGAACCAGAGCCCGCAACGCTACAGCATGATGTGTTAGCACCAACAAGCGGTATAATAAGCAGGATAGATAACCGCCGGCTGGCTAAAATTGCGAAATTAGCCGGAGCGCCTAAAGCTCCAGGGTCAGGTATACATTTTAAAACGCCTATTGGTACTAAAGTGCAGAAAGGCCAGCCGTTATTTACGATCTATTCTGAAACGCAGGGCGAACTGAGTTTTGCGCTGGAGTTCCTGAACTCGACAGATCATTTTATTCAAATTGAGCCCGAAAGATGAGCAAGATATTCTTCCCGCTACCAGCAAACGAAAAGCTGACCCAGTCGCTGGTTAACATACTTCACTCAGAAATTGGCGAAGCAGAGATCAGGCATTTTCCGGATGGAGAAACCTATGTGCGCGTACTTACTGATGTTGAAGGAAAAGATGTTGTGTTGGTTTGTACCCTGCACCACCCCGACGATAAGTTATTGCCCTTATACTTTCTGGCTAAAACCTTACGCGACCTGAAAGTAAAAAGTATAAGTTTGGTTGCCCCGTACCTGGCTTACATGCGACAGGATATTCAGTTTAAACCCGGCGAAGGAGTTACTTCGCGCTACTTTGCAGGTCTGCTATCCGGGGTAGTAGATAGCTTAATAACGATAGACCCACACCTGCACCGGTTTCATAATATGGAGGAGCTTTATACTATACCAGCTACGGTTCTGCACGCTGCCCCCACCCTTGCCACCTGGATAAAGAAACATGTTCACAAACCCTTACTTATAGGGCCGGATGAAGAGAGTTTGCAGTGGGTGAAAGAAGTGGCTGCCCTGGCGGATGTTCCTTTTCTGGTACTTAACAAAACGAGATTTGGAGACCGGAATGTACAGGTATCGTTGCCAGAGATTAATGCCTATCAAAGTAACACGCCTGTATTGGTAGATGACATAATCTCAACAGCCAGAACCATGATAGAAACAGTACAACACCTTAAAAAGATGATAGCTCAGGCTCCGGTTTGTATTGGCGTACACGCTGTTTTTGCTGAGGGGGCGTTCGAGGCATTGGTACAAGCCGGGGCGGCACAGATAGTAACCTGCAACACGATCCCGCATTCATCTAACCAGATACAGGTGGATAGTATTCTCGCTGAAGTACTGAAGTAAGATCTGTTTGAAAGCCTAAAGTATAGCCGGGAACTATAAAGCTGCTTTACTTACACTTATCTGGTGAGCATCTACAATAATATACAGTGTTGGCTGGCCAGGTTGTACGGCATCTATAGTTACACCATAAATTGAAACTGGTACAAAAGCCCTTATTTTAGCTTCCTGTTTAGCCAGCTCTTTAAGCAGGGCATTAGCTTCTGCGGTGTTTTTATCTGCGCTTTCTTTGTTCTCTGCAAATTTCTTTAAGGCATTAAAGCCCACATGCTGCTCTGCCGCCTGATAAGACTCCAGCACCTGGGCATTTCTGCGAACAAGGTATGTTTTTTCTATTTTTTCCCGGAGCTCCAGTATACGCTGAAGGCAAGTATAGAACTGTTCCTGTGTCATGTAGAATGGGTTAAGCTAATGCGTACGTAACCGGGCTATATAAAGTGATAAACTCTTCGATACTGATAAGGCGCACACATAAAACCACTTCTTTTCTTGTACCGTTTAGCATTACATTTTCTATAGTTGCATCCAGTATCAGGTAACTATCATCAGCGTTGCCCAATCCTTCGAGCTGAACAGAATAGAACCGGTGGTTATCTTCATAACTATGTAGCTCCAGTGCATCTCCCTGTAACATATCGTAACTTTTTGCGAAGGGTTTGGTTGCATTTACAAAGCTGATAAGGTAAGCGCTGTTTTGTGGTTCGCGCCTCGTAATTTTCATCAGGTCCTGGTTACCTTTAAAGCCATCTAATTCTTTAAGGCTGGGCTCCCTCTCTAAAAGCTGTGATAAACAGGCTGCATAGTTGTTCTGACTCATCGTATTGCTCTCCATAACAGAATTGTTTAAGGCGGAATAGTCAGATGCAATGAGAGGTGGTTGGTCCCTTATCGCAAGCCATAAAGCCGGGTATGTTTACTTATACCTTCACAACATAACCTTAGCTCGTAATAGTTTAATAATCAATAAGTTTATTAATATAAAACCTAACTCATAAGTATACAGCACTGTAAGCTAAGGAACACAGGTTTATAGTTCTGGAGTTTATACTTAGTTGCTTATGCTCAACTTTTTTTCAGGGAATTCCGATAGCTTGTCAACCTGTTCCTGGTATGCTTCTTTTCCCAGTTTCCGGAGCATGCGGTAATGCGATGCAAGTGCTGCAAAAAAGGTAGAGTTTTCCAGGTAAGGCAGATCAAATTCTTTAGCTGTCTGGCGCACGATAACAGAAATGGCCGGGTAATGTATGTGGCTCAGCTTCGGAAACAAGTGGTGTTCTATCTGCCTGTTAAGTCCGCCGAGCAGGAAACTGGCCAGCGCACTGTTTGGTGCAAAATTGGCTGTAGTTCTTAACTGATGTTCTGCCCAGGCTTCTTCTATATTACCCTGCTCGTTAGGTACCGGAAAATCGGTTCCTTCCACTACATGGGCCAGCTGAAAGATGAGTCCCATGACTATACCTTCGGCCAGGTGCATGGCCAGGAAACCTATAGCCGCCTGCCACCAGGTAAGGTTTAAAACCAACATAGGCACACCTATAAAAAGGAAGTAATGAAGCACTTTAAAAAAGAACAGGTTAAAATATTCCTTTTTAGGATGCCTGGCGCTATGCTGCCCTATCGATTTCTGGAAAAACTTAACGTAGTCTTTGCGCAGCACCCAGGATAAGGAAGCCAGGCTATACAATCCGAAAGCATACAAATGCTGGAAACGCTGTACTTTATTTACTCGCTCGCTCTCATCTAAACGGATCAGGCCCGGGGCTACTTCTATATCCTCGTCGTGGCCGGGAATGTTAGTGTAAGTATGGTGCACTATATTGTGCGTAATGTTCCATAAGTATGGGTTTGCCCCGATCAGGTAAAAAAGATAGCTCAGGGCTTTATTTACTTTACTATTAGCAGAAAAGGAACCGTGGATGGCATCGTGACAAACATTGAAACCTATAAAAGCAGCAAAAGCACCCAGCACCAGCGCTAAGCCCAGCATTACCCAAACGCCAACCCACCCTGAAAGTATAAGCAAGTACATGGCTATGAAACCACCAACAAAAAAGGCAGCTTTAGCCCACAATGCACTGTTGGCATTTTTAGAACCACCACGTTCTTTCAGGTAGGCATCAACCCGGCTGCGGGCCGTAGCGAAAAAGGGAGTCTTGTTTTTGTTGTTGAATTTTAATTTGACTGACATGAGTGAATTACTTTTTGAGGGAAATACGATTGGAAAAACTTTCAGACTTTGTAATTCCAGGCCTCAACTACTGTAACAACTCAAATCAAAAAAGGAATAGCGGGGAAGCTTACACTTTAAAGGTAAAGCTGTATTGATCAAACGCAACCTGTATACTTATACTGCTGCATCTCAGCTATAAATGCTTCCGGACCACGATGCATGAAGTGCTAAAAGCATGCCAGCTTTTGCTATCAATAAAGCTATCAGGTTTTACTTTTATAAACGTCCCTGCAAGTATAACCTGCATACTTTGCATATGGTTTAAATGTAAAGTATAAGACCTGCCCTACCTTGTTCATCAATCCTGAACCAAGGTCTTTTTGCAACTATGTTCATTATATAAAATGCTTGATCTCAGGCAGCCATTCTTATTTGTAACTTATTCATTCATAATAAGATAAAGCAACGTATACATACATATGAGAACATTAATTATACTTCCGTTTTTTTTGTTGCTGTTGATGGTGAGTAGCGTTTCCGTTTCAGCGCAAACTGTAGAGCAGCAGCAACGTCTGCACGCTGCTGATTCTGTTGCAAAGGTACGCGAGTCTGCTGAGGCTGTTACTAAACGTAATTTAGACGAAGCCAAGCGTGAGTTTAAAATTGCCGAAAACAAGTACAAAGAAGCAAGGGACGCACACAGAGCAGCCAGCAAAGCCCATGATGATGCTAAAAAAGCTTACAAACTGGAGCAAAAAGCCATTAAAGCACGCAACAAAGCCGACAAACAATTTGCTGAATCTTTACAATAAGTTAATTTAATACCTGTCCTGCCCGGCGTTGGCGTTCTGCTTTCACCGGGCTCAGGTTTTGCCTATCCGCTGACTTAGCCGGTACAAATTGTATCCTTGCCGGGGTATTAAGAAAGCGCTTGTGGAGACGGCCCGCCTGCTGGTTTCGACCGGTCAGTGGGAAGTGGTACAAACTCGGCATTATCTGTAGGGGGCAACAAAATTCTTCCCTCCTTCCAGTCGGCTTTTGCCTGCTCTATCCTTTCCTTTCTCGATGAGACAAAGTTCCACCAGATAAAACGCTCACCCAGGGGCTCACCGCCCAATAACATCAGCGTAGCAGGTTCTTTTGCAAGTATAACAGGGTCTGCCCCTTTATCAAAAACAAGCATTTGGCCTATAGTATACATTCTGCCGGCTACTTCTATACTTCCTTTTGCTACATAAATGCCTCGTTCCGGATGCTCTTTTGGCAAACCAAAGCGGGCGCCTTTTTCTAAAGCCACATGCAGGTAAAATAACGGCGAATGGGTCTTTACATCATTTCGCAAACCATAAGCATTTCCGGCTATCAAACGCATCCATACACCGGTATCCGTAAAGACGGGCAGTTGCTCGGGTTTAAAATTATTGAACGAGGGCGCAGCTTCCTCATCTTTTTCGGGTAGCGCCACCCACGTCTGTATCATCTCCAGGTTACCGCCTGCCAATGTAGCCGGGTCCTCGAACCGTTCTGAGTGGGCAATGCCGCTGCCAGCTGTCATCCAGTTCACTTCGCCGGGCCTGATGATTTGCTCTAATCCCAGGCTATCGCGGTGCGTTACCTGGCCGCCAAACAAGTAACTTACCGTAGATAAACCAATATGCGGATGCGGGAGCACATCCATCGTGTGGCCAGGGTCTGGGCGGCTGTTCACCGGTCCGGCATGGTCCATGAATATAAATGGTCCAACCATCCGTTTTAACCGAAAAGGAAGTATACGCCGCACATCCATACCTGGGGCAAGCGATGCTTTACGGGCTTCAATAACTATATCCAGCATACAGGTTGTAGTTTAGTTTATAGTTTGTAACGAAAACCGGTCACTTTTATACATGATATTTTACCCTTGAACACAAAAAAACCTCTGGTTAAGCGGAGGCTTTTTTGTTATACTTAGTTGGCTTTTGTAATCAGATCTCTACTTTATGATGCCGCACTTTAATAGTAAAAGTCGCATAAACTCAAATAAAGCAATAAAAACCAATCCAACTGCAGCATTTGTAATACTACCTATAGCTTATACTTGGGGTTGTTTACACTGGCTGAGCTGACCAGTAAATCGGCTATAGAAATTTTACAACCGATGTGGGGGTAGGCTTTCGTATGGTTTGCATGGTGCTGGCATTCAGAAAAGTTACCTTCCCCTCGTTGCGCAGGTGTTCAAATGCCACCATGTAGTTATCCCGGCTATAGTTTGTGTTGCCATTATCCATGGTATAGATTTTATCTATAGATTTATACTTGTAAACATCAGCCTGGGCCATTAACCGATCAGTTAAGTTGGCTATAGTATAGACTGGGCGTTTCTCGAAAAGGGTGGTTTGCAATTGCCTGAAATCATTTGCCCTGAAGACCGGCACCCCATCCCGGGCATAGGTAGCATAAGGCAATAGTATTTCCTTAAAGGTTTTGTAAGCCAGCATATCCGGAGAGGCAAAAATTATATAATGTTCCGGCTGCTCGGTATCAGGCAAATTCACTTTGTAAAGCAGCGTCAGGTTGCCTTTCTGTTGCAGCGATCTTATAAATTTATCCAGTATGTACCGCTGGCATTTATACTTATTTTTTTCTTTTCGGCAGTAGGTTCCAATACCCTCCAGGTTATCTCCGAGCAAGTCCGTTAGGGGTTGGCTTACCTTTTTAGTTGCAAGCGCTTTCGTAATGTTGTCCGGACGTAGGAGCATAAAAAGATCGGAGCGCCACTTCATAACAGACTGCCATAAAACCTGCTGAGCATACGCATTCTGAAACGGATCCATAAACACCAGAGCAGGTTTGCCGGTACTTAATTCTTCAGCTAACTGGGCTTTATTTTCCGCGTTTTGCAAGGCAACAGGTTGGTGAGTTAGCTCCTGTTCCTGTGCCAATTCCAGCAGCAGCTCAGATGCCTGTTCCAGCCCTACCTTGTCTTTGTCGTAAATGTAGCTTTGCACCGGAGTTGGCTTTTTAGCTATCGTTTTATAGAGGTAACTATAACTGTAAACTTCATTTCCGGGCTTCTCTTCTATACTTTGCTCCTGCCCTGCCTGCATATCAACCAAGCATACTGTTTTGTCTGCAGCGGCTTTCAGAGCACTATACTTTATATCGCACCAGTTCTCAAAGTATGCCCCAAATAGCTCCCGCTTTATTTCGGAAAAGCTTCTGCTGATCTTTAAAAAGGCGTTCGGTTCTGTTGCAGACATTGGTAATGGTAAAAGATAAAGCTAATCAACCCCGGTTTCTCATGAAAGGTTATGCCTGGGTTCAAGTATAAGTTTGTTGTTGAATGCTTATTACGGCTCAGGTTATACTTACAAAAGGTCAGTTGATATCCAGATGTATAGTTAAGCACTTCCAGGATGCTAAATTAATTAGTTAAACATTAAGCTCAGCTAAAAAATTTAGTTTTATTTGTCCTGATTTTTTGTAATGAAATGAATCATACAGGCTTATTAGCTAAAGTATAAGGCATAAAAAACGGGGCTTCCTAACTAAAGAAAGCCCCGTTTAAGTATAACTCGGTTATAGTTATTTCACCACACGAATCTCTGCGATACGGAAGTGTTTCCCTACTTCTTCTTTAATAACCGAATCTACAACTACTTTAAGGTTCTTAGCTGCAAAGTTCTGTTGTATATACGCTCTCAGCAGCTGTGCTCGTTTTTTACTTACACGCGCTTTAGCTACATCAGAACCCAGGCCATCCGAGAAGCCCTTTACATTAATGGTAGCTCCTTTTGGTAACGATTTAAGGTAGGCATTCAGAATACTAGCCTGTTTTGTGCCCATATACACCTGGTTCAGGGTATAGTGCATGGTCAGGCCGTTTTCTGAGCTCGTTACCATGTTGCTCTTCTCAGCTTCTTCGGCATCCAGCTTATAAGCCATATCCGGGTCCTGAGAGTGGGTTACCATATCAGCAAAGTCATCCGTTTCTTCAGGTGCTGCAGTAGTATCCGTTTTTATCCTGCCCGGGTCCTGGCTACCAGAAACAGCTCCTTCAAAGCTCAGCGGATCATCAAACCCAAGGTCTTTGTAAGCATTCGGATTCTCTCTTTTATAGATGGCAAACGTGTTCTCGTCAGTTTTACCGATCCAGTATTCCTGCTCGTTCTGCTTTTTATAGTAAGCGTTATAGGTCTGCGAGGCATTTACGACAGCATCTAACGGATGAGGTTCTGCCTGCACAGCATTGCCTGCAAAAGCCACGGCGTACACCATACTTTTATCAGCTTCTTCCCGGGCGAAGTATAAGGTATCAGCAGTAACGAAAGGGGCAAACTCAGTCTGGCGCGTATTCACAGAACTGCCCAGGTTTTTTGGTTTGCTCCAGCGGTTGTTCTCCCACTGGCTGATATACATATCGTCGTAGCCGCGCGTTTTCCCCAACTCACCAGATATCACCAGCACATTTTTATCTTCCGACAAGTATAAGCCCAGGTTTTGAGATTGGTTTTTCAGCCTTGGAAGTGCACGCTCGCCTGTCTTCTCGAAGTTGCCATCTTTTATAGTATAAAAAGAGATAACTGCTTTATTGCGGCCGTTCTTCTGGTAAACATATAGCTCATCTCCGGCTTCATTCTTACCGATCACGGTGTTAATGGTACCAGTGTTAAGTACAGTTTCTTTCTGAATAACTTTATTCCAGTCGTCCTGCCAACGCTCTGCATAAATGTACTGCCCATCAGCCTCTTTGCGGGTGAATAGTATCAGGTCATTTTCCAGGATGGTATAAGATGCAATTTCCTGTTCCGACTGCAACACCGGAGACTGCGCATTTGCAAATGTTCCGGTAGCCAGCAGTATAGCAATGGTATAAACTATTTTCTTCATTGTCTTTCGGGTTACCAGATTGTTACTTTCTTTCCAAACTTAGGATACTTCACCGGGATCAGGTTATAGGTTACCATGATCTCGTTTGTGGCTTTATCCATATACTTCGCATCGCCGTTCGGCACTTCGTATACATAGCCAAGGCGCAGCTGATTCAGCCTTACACCACCCTGCACCGAATAGGCCAGGTTGTGGCGATAGCCGGCACCCAGCCAAAGCATGTTCTGGTACACTGCCTTCACTTGTCCTTCCATGGTGTCTTCCAGCTTATCGTCGTAACGGTATAAACCATTTACTACAACTCCAAACTGCTCGGTAAGTGCGGTGCGGTAACCTGCCTGCGCTACGTGGTGCTGCGGGAAAGCCTTGTTCAGGTAATCATCCCCGGTCGTCATTTTACCTTTCATAATGTCCTGCATCGCATAGCCTACATAAAAGTTCTCTGCCGTCAGCATTAACCCCATGTTCAGGTCAAACTTGCTCATCTTTCCGTTCTGGCCATTAAAGTTCTCAAACTCCGGGTCAGCTTCTTCGTCGGTGGTAAGGCGGCTCACATCTAACTGCTGCGAACTATAAGTAGCAGCAGCACCCCAACGTAAGCTCAGCTTTTCAGATAAACGCACACGCGTACCATAACTCAGGTTCACCTGGTTTTCTGTAAAAGGTCCGAAACGGTCGTTCATCACAGCCAGTCCGAAAGCATGCTTGGCTTCCAGTTGGCGGTTATAGGTGTCGTCCTGGCTAGTTTTAAGCAGGCCGTCTTTTTTCCAGGAAGCCATATCTGCCAGGTCCAGTTCAGCTGATGCAAAGATGGTTTTTGGCGCATCTTCAAACCCGGTCCACTGGTTGCGGTAATAGGTTTTGAGCATAGAGCCCTCGTAGCCTGTAAGAGCCGGGTTAAAGTACTGCTGAAACAGCGAGAAATTGGCCACATGTTTTCTGTTCTGGGCATTCAGGCCCAGAACAGAAGCCACAAGGGCTATGGTTAATAATATCTTTTTCATTTTGATTACTTCTTAAGAATGGTCACAACACCTTTTTTCACCAGGTTGATGTCTTTTACCTGCACAATGTAGAAGAACGCACCTTGTAATACCTGTCCGTTCGTGCTACGTCCATCCCAGGCCATTTCAGGGTTAGTTGTGTGGAATAGGCGAACACCAGAGCGGTCGAACACTTCCACTACCACATCATTGTAGAAGCTCAGTTCCGGTATTCTCCAGGTATCGTTTATACCATCACCGTTCGGAGAGAAAGCATTCACGATCTTAAGTTTATCTACTGCCACGCCATAGTTTCCTTTGGTTACAGTAAATACTTCTTCGATGGTGTTCTGGTAAGGATCGATGCTGCGAACTCTGAAGCTGAATTCCGTTTTACCAGATAAGCCGCTGTTAGACTTCAGGTATACTTTGTCTCCGATGATCTCAAACAGGTTGTTGTTCAGGTCACCTCTGCCAACTACCAGCGTGTACACAAATTGGGTATCGTCCGGGTCGGTGGTAGACAGGGTACCGATCGCTTCATCTGCCTTGATATTAGGAGCAAATGTAGTGGCGCTGAAGGCCAGTGCAGTAGGTGCTTTATTCGGCTCTACCACTACTGTTATACTTGCCGTTTTGCCAGCAGTGTTGGTCGTACCTTCTACCAGGCTCAGCTGGCCAGTCAGCTCATAAGTGCCGGCTATAGTTCCGTCATATGCTCCCTGCGCCCATGTCACGCCAATTTCTTCTGAAACATCATCTGAGTAAGTAACTGTTACCTGAGTTGGTAGCGGTACATTCTCAAATGTTGTTCTTATTGGTACATTGATCGTAGCTGGTGTAGTTACAGCAACAATATCGCGGCGAACAGTTACTTTTTGTGTAGCTGTAGATTCGTTTCCGGAAGCATCTATCACAGTCCAGATTACAGTTGTAGTGCCAGTCTGGAATACAGCTGGGGCATTGTTGGTTATATCAGCAACAGCGCAGTTATCTGCTGTTACAGGAACACCCAGGGCTACATTAGAGGCTGTATTTTTACCCGGATCCACATCTACCACTACATCAGCAGGAGCCGTTATATTTGGGTTGATGTTATCTTGTACTGTTACAGTAACCTCTACCGAAGCTGTATTGCCGCTGTTATCGGTTACTGTCAGTGTTACTACCTTTGCACCTGTGTTGCTGCAATCAAAGCTATACTTGCTCAACGTAACAGTTTTGATACCGCAGTTATCAGATGAGTTGTCGTTTAGCTGATCGGCAGTTATAGTTGCTTTGCCCTCGTCGTCAAGCTCCACTGTTATACCTTTGGCAGCTGCCACCGGCGCGATGTTATCCTCTACTGTTATAGTAGCCTTCACATCTGTAACATTTCCGTTCTTATCTGTTACCGTCAGGGTCACTTCATTCGCGCCTACATTTTCGCAGGTAAAGGTTGTCTTGTCCAGCACGAGTGATTCAATACCGCAGGCATCGTTGCTGCCATTATTTACAGCGTCAGCCGTAACTGTAGCCTGGCCATTTGCACCTAACTGTATGGTTACGTTCTGGGCTTTAGCTACCGGTGCAACTTTGTCTTCAACGGTAACTATAGCTGTAGCCATAGCGGTGTTTCCGTTGTTGTCTGTAACCGTAAGGGTTACCTCGTTCTCACCTACATTAGCACAGCCAAAAACTGTCTGGCTTAGCACCATTGACTTTATTCCGCAGGCATCCGTGCTGTTGTTATTTACATCAGCTGCCACTATCGTAGCATTGCCGTTTGCATCCAGCTGAACTGTAATGTTTTGGGCAATAGCGACTGGTGCAATCTTATCTTCTACAGTTATAATTGCCTCAGCTGTAGAGATGTTGCCATTGTTGTCAGTTACAATTAGTGTTACCGTGTTGGCACCGATATTTGAGCAATCAAACGCTGTTTTAGTTAAGGCCAGAGAAGAGATACCACAGGCATCTGATGAACCATTATCTACCAATATTGCATCGATGCTGCCTTTACCTTCTGCATCCAACTGAACAGTGATGTTCTGTGCTATGGCAACAGGAGCTACTTTATCTTCTACCGTTACCACGGCTGTAGCTGCATGCGAGTATCCACTCTTATCAGTAACAGTTAAAGTAACTGTGTTAGCTCCAATATCAGAACAATCGAAAGAGGTGATATCCAATGCGTAGGTTTCAATAGCACAGTTATCCGTTGAGTTGTTGTTTACAGCAGCAGCAGTTATAGTTGCTTTGCCTGTAGCGTCTAATTGTATTGTAATGTTCTGAGTCTTAGCTACGGGTGCGATGTTATCTTCTACAGTTATGATGGCAGTAGCCTGATTAGCTTTTTCAGCTAAACTTGCTATTTCTGAAGCTGAAAGTGCTCTGTTGAATATCATGGCTTCATCAATTTTTGCATCTATACCACCAATCACGGTGTTATTATTAAAATGACGTGCACCAAAAATAATTTCTGCATTTCCTGCACTCCAACTTGTAGCATTGTTAGCTAAATAGCTTCCAATGCTAACGCCGTTTCTGTATAATGTGATTTGAACTTTGCCATCAGCTACATTTTCATATGTAATAGCCATCATTACTAGCTGATTAGGTACAGTTTCAGCAAAGCCTGGAGTAAGGTCAATTGTTCTTCTGGCTATAGAGCTACCATTCATCCACTTGTTAAGTTGATTCTCCGCATACACTATACCATCAAACTCATCTGTCGCTATTCTGTCAATCGTCATAGCTGAGCCCGAACGAACATTAAGGTTGTTTATTGACACATACGATACAAGCGTTTTGCTATTAATTGTTTGGCCTGCATAGGAAGAAGTTCTTGCAATGCTTCCATTAACCACATTCAGTTTACCTGAAGTAATAGTTGCAGAGCTATTTAAAATAAGGTCTCCCCAATTTCCTGTAAGATCTGCTTTTGGGTTAGAACCATCGAAGTCCCAATGACCTATAAGCCCCTGAGGAATCATACGGTCATTACCAGCTGCATCGTTCACAGTCAATGTCACAGAGTTCGTACCAATGTTTGAGCAATCGAATGTCATTTTGCTTAAACTCATACTAGAAATGGAGCAGTTGTCAGAAGAACCATTATCCACCATATCCGGTGTTATAGTTGCTGTGCCATTCTCATCCAGTTGAACTGTGATATTTTTCGCTTTTGCTACTGGCGCAGTTACATCTTTTACAGTAACTATAGCTGTTGCTGATGCCGCGTTTCCAGTTGCATCCGTTACCGTTAAAGTAACCGTGTTCGGACCTACATTTGCACAGGTGAAACTTGTTATATCTAAACTATAACCATTAGCTGCAATAGCGCAGTTGTCTGTAGAACCGTTGTTGATCTGGGCTGCAGTTATAGTTGCTTTACCTGTTGCATCAAGATTAACAGTGATGTTTTGGGTAACTACAGTTGGTTTGGTTATATCTTTAACTATAACTTTCTGTTGCTGCGTAGCTTTATTACCGGCAGCATCTGTGTAGGTCCAATTTATAGTATAAGTACCCTGCTCAGTATACTTCAATGCATCAGCAGTTGTACCTGTAACTGCACCATCTACATTATCTGTAGCGGTTGGAGCTGTAACGGTAGCAGCACATTCTGCTGTAACATCTGGTAGCGTAGCTATAGTTGGCACCGGTGCTTCGTTGTCCTGTACAGTTACAACCTGTGTAGCTGTTGCAGTATTCCCTGCTTTATCTGTTACCGTCCAGGTTACGGTTGTATTGCCTAGCGGGAAAGTAGCAGGTGCATCGCTTGTGGTAGTACCTACTTCGCAATTATCTGCTGTTACAGGAGTACCAAGCACTACACCTGATGCCGTGTTTTTGCCTGGGTCAGTATTTACTGTAACAGAAGCCGGAGCAGTTATAGTTGGCTTCATGTTGTCAACCACAGTTACTTTTTGAGTGTAAGTGCTAGCGTTACCATTAGCATCCGTAGCTGTCCAGATCACATCAGTGGTTCCAACCGGGTATGCCCCACTTGCATCGGCAGTACCGTTAAAGTCATTTACCAAGGTTACATCTCCGCAATTATCTGAAGCAGTTGGAGCAGGCACGGTAACCAGAGCTGTACATCCAACTGGATTTTGTGTAGCGTAATGTATAGTTATCGTTCCTCCTTTAAATCTTACGCCGTTCCACCAGGAGTATAATGTGAAGTTGTTTGTACCACCGTAAACATAGTTAGGCAGTTTACCATTATAATTAAATGTAACAGTCTTTGTTTCTGCATTAGGATGAAAATCACCAGTTCCTGTTCCGGAAATGCTGGATGATACTGCAGCTAAATAGGAAGACTGAACAGTAAATGTTAAAGTAACTCCGGTCATTTCAGCACCAACCGGAAGTGGATCCTGAAAATTGATTACCATTGGCGAAGAACTCGCATAGGCATTATTATTTGGCAGCGTAACAGCTGCTGTTTTAATAAGATCTGTTGTTACAGCTGAACCTGTTATAGTTGGTTTTTCTGAGTCGTTAACGGCTATAGTTTTAGTAACTGTTGTAGTATTACCAGCCGCATCATTAACAGTAACTGTATATTCACCTGCTGTTAAGTTAGAATTAACATTTGTAGTACTTCCTCCTGCAGACCAACTATAGGTATAAGGTGCTGTACCGCCTGTAACTGTTGCAGTAAGTTCTCCTGTAGCATCACCAGCACAAGCTATAGATTTGGTTTCGGTTAAAGATGCAGCATAGAGACTAGTGATAACTACTTTACCATTACCAGTATTTGCTCCTGCTATATTATCTTGACTTGTACCAGCATTGTATGAGCCGCCGCCACCTGCAACAAAACCGCCATCACCACCAGAGTAACCGCCGCCGCCGCCGCCACCGCCGCAACCGCCACCGCCGCCGCCGCCAAAACCACCTATGATTCCATTGTAACCATTACAATTATCTATACCACCTGTACTGCCATTCAAAAATCCAGTACCTCCGGTACCGCTTGGAGAATCGCTTTGACCATCACCTACAAAGCCTGCCCCAGCAGATCCCCAACTTGTGGATCCAACAATGCCTCCTGACTTAATACCAGAAGTTTTTGTAATACCTCCGCCATTTCCGGATGCAAAACTATACGAACCTGTGGTACCATACTCACTTGTAACGCCAGGAAACCCATTTACTGAAGCACCAATTCTAGTACCCCCGCCGCCACCAGCAATAAGAATAGGGGTAACCTTCGTACCAGCATACGTTCCAGTAGAAATTATATTTGTTGAAGTTGGATCAACTTTTACAATATAGGTTCCACCTCCTCCACCTCCATTATAAAATGTTGATTTACCTTCTTCTCCTACTAATATTAAAAGTTTATCCCCTGGAGTTATGTAAAACTCTCCCGACATATAAGCTCCTTTTCCGCCTATTATACCAGATTGAGCTGACTTGCCTTGAGCACCCCAAGTTTCCATTTTTACTTTCGTAACACCCGCAGGAACAGTCCACTCAACTATTGAACCTGTATACCCAAAAGTATAAGTCTCTTGAGCCTGAGCACTGAGCACTGAGCACATAAAGGCAAAGACCAGAGCGAGTCCTTTAAATTTTGCTACCCTATAGGTTTGAGAAGTCTCCCACCACACGGATAACTGCATGTAAAATTGTTTCATATAAAAAGGTTGGTTGTTGATTACTTGGTTGGAAATGAGAATGGCAGCCTGCCCCTGTTTAAGATCTGTAGAACTATAGTTGCAGCTGAGATGCAACTTTCTGCCTTGGATCGCAGAAGTTCAGAGGGCGACTGTATGATCACAGTTCGCGCATGGGTCCACAGAATAGAGCGGACAACAGATAATCTCATAGAAATAGGGTAAAGGTTTGGCTATAAATTGAAATTTTGGTAATTAAAAAGTAAGCACTGCCACTCTAAACTGAAGCAGCTTGTAATTCATTGTTTTCTATGGAGTAAGTAAGGAAGCGGGTAAAGAGAAAGTATAGTATGATCTAAATCCTACTTATAAAATACAGGTATTAAAACCAATGCTATCTGTAATACAACAGGTTACAAAACCACGTATTAATCAAAAGACTATAAAGAGTAAGTAATTATTGTTTATTATCAATGATCAGAACCTTCCTGCAAGTTACATGACACAACAGGGACTTTCATATATTAAATTGCACTAATTTGTCCTGTTTTTAAAACGGACACAAAATAATAGCTAGCACAAAAGCCGTTTTGTATCAACAAACGTAAAGAGGATGTTAATAAAATTCTATTGCAGCAGAATTTATCAGGTAGGCAGTTTATACTTAGCGTATCCTGATCAGGAAGAGCTACCGGGTTAAATTAAACGCAGGCTTTATAGTTAGCCAAATACGCTTTCGGGCTAATTCCCTCCGATTTTTTAAATGCTTTATAGAATGCGCTTCTCGAGGCAAAACCTGCCTGAAGGGCCAATGCTTCCATCGTAAAGCTTTGCAGATGCTCTTCGTTCTCTAGTTGCTTTTTCAGATAATCTATCCGATGCTGGTTCACAAAATCGCTAAAGCTTGTTTTAAAGTAAGTATTTAATACCTGCGACAGCTTATATGACGGCATATCAAGTCGTTGGGCAATGTCCTGCACTTTGATTGCCTTTTCTTTAAAGCACTCCGTTGTTTTCATGAATTGCTCAACCTGATGAGGTATAGTTTCTGCATTGTTTTCACGAACTTCACCCTTGTTCTGCTTCTTGATTCGGGATAATGTTTCAGGCTTCATATCCAGGAAAGAAGCAACGCATTCTAACGGAAGGCGGTCGATAAAACCAGGCTTAGAGCTAAGAAAATACTGGTAACGCTCCATCGCATTTCCTACCCGTACTATATGGGTCCGCTCCTGGGCGTCGCGGTAATAATTTTCGTAAACCGTCCGGATGATATAGTTCAGATCAAAAAAGCGTTTGTACCATTCCTGCAACACATCTGTATGCACTCCTAAAACTAAAGTCGGCTCTATAGCTACAATTGCTTCTTTAGAGGGTAACTCACCATAAAGCCCCGACAGGGAGCTCACAAATTCATTCTCAACCGAAATATAGGTCGTAATTTTTTTATGCCTGTGCAGAGAATAAGCCATTAAGGCTCCTTCTTTTATAAAGTACATGTAATGGCATAACTCTCCCTGGTGCAGCAGGTGTTGGTCCTTATTTAAAGTAGCAGCAACTGCGTGTTTGTAAAACTCGTCCTGCAATTCGTCGCAGACTGGGTGTTGCATCGAAAGTAGACCAATAATATAAGCTATATCCTGAGGATTAGCTTGTATAAATTGTAAAGATTCTTCACCCATTATATGTTGGGGATTAGGTAGTTTGGGTACAGTAAACTTATAGTTTGAGCAGCAAATTCAGCAGCACCTAGCTAATATAAGACAAATTTTATATTAAACAGTGCTTTTTCAGAGTTTTACTAAAATCAATATTAATAAAGCCAAATCGCCTCCGTTCTATATTACTGTAAAAAGAGCAGGCAAACTCCGGGAATTTAAAAGGGTAATTGTTTTCAGAGGGCACTATTCAGTATAAAAATCCATACTTTTGGTGCTGTAAAAACTTTATACTTTGATCTCAGAAACCAGAAACCAGCTGAAAGCAATTGCCATTTACCAGATCGTGGGCGGTATACTTGGTATTGCACTTACTACCTGGGTTTTATTCGGCGGTGAAATGGTGCTCGACCAGACGGCTTTACGTATCTCACTTTTTGCAACAGGCCTTTACGTGTTCTCTATTTTGTGTGGCCGCATGCTTTTCCGTAATACCAGGCGCGGGCTTATACTTTCTATTATTAACCAGGTGCTACAGGTTGTATACTTTTCTGTGGGGGCTTATGGTTTCCAGTATGTGGCTGGCCTGCGGGTTGGCATTGGAGTAGATATGATAGCAGGTTGGATTTTAAAATTCAGGCTGGCACTCTCCTCTTTCCACTTCAGCCTGGGCACCGATCTCGGCCAGAAATTTATTGGTATAAACCTGGTGGCCCTGTTCCTGATTTTCTGGATGGAGCGATTGCTGGAGAAAACGAAGTAAGTATAAGTATAACCCGAACTGCTACAACCTATAGTTTGAGCACTGAAAGTATAGACAAGCCTATCGATACAAACAAAGATCCCCGACCATAATGGCCGGGGATCTTCTTTTTATAGTTGACTTAAACTAACATTAAGGATTAACATAAGCCGGATCACCTCCGTCGTCTACATCTGGTGTGGTATTGCCTTTTGCACGTAATTCAGCTAAGCCTTTTTTACCGTAAGCAAGCCTGGTGATGACCACATACAATACCGGTACCACAAATATTGCCAGGAACGTAGCTGCCAGCATACCACCGATCACAACCCAACCAATCGTCTGTCGCGATACAGCTCCTGCACCGGAGGCCAGTGCCAGCGGCACCACCCCAAGTATAAATGCCAGCGAGGTCATGATGATCGGACGCAGGCGCAGCTTAACCGCTTCTATAGTTGCTTCAATTATTTCCACTCCCCTGTCCACGCGCTCTTTGGCAAACTCCACTATCAGAATAGCGTTCTTGGCAGCCAGGCCTATCAGGGTGATCATACCTACCTGCGCATACACGTTGTTATCCAGTTTAGGAAGCAGCGTTAAAGCAACTATAGCCCCGAACATACCCAACGGAATTGCAAACAAAATAGAGAACGGCACCGACCAGCTTTCGTAAAGCGCAGCCAGTAACAGCAACACCAGTATAATAGACAGCGAGAAGATATAGATCGTGCTGCTGCCTGCTGCCAGTTCTTCGCGGCTCAGGCCGGAGAATTCATACCCATAGCCCGCAGGCAATACCTCAGCAGCTACTTCTTCGAGGGCCTGCAGCGCCTGACCCGAACTATAGCCTGGTGCAGCACTACCATTTATATCTACCGAACGGAACAGGTTGTAATGCGAAATCACCGGTGCATTCTCCACTATTCTTGTACTTACCAGGGCACTAAGCGGCACCGATTCACCCTGGCGGTTCATCACGTAATATTGGCTCAGGCTTTTGATATCCATCCTAAAAGATGTGTCGGCCTGTGCTACCACCCTGAAGTTACGGCCGTAGCGTGTAAAGTCATTCACGTAACGGCTACCCATATAAGTAGACATGGTTGAGTAAATGTCTGCAATATTCACCCCTAATCGCTTGGCTTTTTCGCGATCGACATCCACGTGGTAACCTGGTGTTTTAGCTGTAAAAAAACTATAGGCCATCGCAATTTCAGGACGGGCGTTGGCTGCACCCAGGAATTGACCCATTACTTGCTCCAGCTCTTTTACATCACCGGCCCCGCGCTGTTGCAGCACAAAGCTAAAACCACCCGACGCACCTAAACCAGGAATAGCCGGCGGCGACACGACAAGAATGTTAGCTTCTTTTATATCAGAGAATTTCTGTTGTAATGTGGCCATCACAGCCTGTAGTTTCTCCGACTCTTCTTTTCTATCATCCCAGGGCTGTAACTGAACGAAGAATGTACCGCTATTCGATTTGAAAGAGAAGTTGATCGCATTCAGACCCGCAACGGAAGTATAGTTACGGATTGCAGGCACTGTAGCCATTCTTTCACCAACTTCGTCAAGTATCGCCGTTGTTCTGCTCTTGGATGCCCCTTCAGGCAACTCAACTGAAACGAACAAACGTCCTTCGTCTTCCGATGGAATAAAGCCTGTTGGTTTTGTGGAGAATAGCCCGAAAGTACCCACATAGATACAGATGAGAATGATAAGTATCAGCGGAGTTGCTTTTATACTTTTACGAACGCCATTGGAGTACTTCTCGGTTGTGCGGGCAAACCAGTTGTTAAAATTATAGAAGAACTTATTGATGCCACGAGAGTTCTTGTCCACGTTCATCGGCTTCAGCATCAAGGAGCAAAGTGCAGGCGTAAGCGTTAAGGCTACAAAAGCAGAGATCAGCACTGAAATGGCAATCGTGATCGCGAACTGCTGATACAACCTGCCCACAATACCCGGAATAAAACCAACAGGTATAAACACGGCGGCAAGTATAAGCGCAATGGCAATTACCGGAGCCGTAATGTCTTTCATGGCCTTTCGGGTTGCTTCCCGGGCCGAGAGCTTTTCGTGGTCTATGTAATGCTGCACTGCTTCTACCACCACAATAGCATCATCTACCACTATACCGATCGATAGCACAAAACCGAACATGGTAAGGGTGTTGATGGTAAAACCAAGTGGCAGGAAAAACACGAATGTACCGATAATAGAAACCGGGATAGCAAGTATAGGCACCAGCGTGGCGCGCCAGCTTTGCAGGAACAGGAATACAACTATAATTACAAGTATAAGCGCTTCCACCAGCGTCTTTACCACTTCGTTGATCGACACCTGCACCACCGAAACAGTCTCGAAAGAAACAATGTAATCCACGTCAGCCGGGAAATTCTCTTTCATTTCTGCCAGGGCAGCGTATATACCTTCGGCCGTTTCCAGGGCGTTACTTCCCGGTGCCTGGTAGATCAGCATCATAGTAGCCGGGTTGCCGTTTATCTTCGATTCGCGGCCATAGTCAAACTTACCGAACTCAATGCGAGCCACATCGCGCAGATACACCACCGAACCATCAGCAGGGTTTGTGCGCACGATTATATCGCCGAATTGTTCCTGGGTTTGCAAACGGCCTGTAACCGTGATCGGGTACTGGAACGCCTGACTGCTGTTCTGAGGTGCTGCACCCACCGTACCGGCAGCTACCTGTAGGTTTTGCTCCTGTATAGCGGCTGTTACTTCGTTGGCGCCTATGTTATACTGCGACAGCTTATCAGGTTGCAGCCATACGCGCATACTAAAGTCCTGGCCTATCGAGAAGATATCTCCTACCCCGTTCACGCGCATCAAAGCGTCACGTACATAGATGTTCGTATAGTTATCCAGGAACTGAACGTCGTGGGTGCGGTTTGGCGAGTAGATACCAATCACCATCATGATACTCGGGTTACGCTTACGTACCGTTACACCCAGGCGGCGCACTTCTTCCGGCAAAGACGGTTGAGCTATACTTGCCCGGTTCTGTACATCCAGTGTAGCAATCTCAATATCTGTCCCGATCTCAAAGGTAACCGACATATTCATCTGCCCGGTACCTGTGCTGGTTGAGGTAATGTAAGCCATGCCCGGCGTACCGTTTATCTGCGTCTCTATTGGTGTGGCCACCGCCTGCTCTACTGTTAGAGCATCGGAGCCGGTATAGTTTGCCGACACCGAAACAGAAGGCGGCGAAATATCCGGGTATTGGGTAACAGGCAGGTTCATCATGGCCAGCACACCCACCAGCACGATCACGATCGAGATCACCATGGCCGTGACGGGCCTTCTTATAAATACTTCTGATATCATGTTTCTATCTGAATTTCTGCTGAAGGTTGGATGAAATTACTTAGCGGCTCCTGCCCCTGGCTGACCTTGTTGCGGCTCGCCTATCTGTACTTTAGCTCCCTGGCGAAGTCGCTGTATACCTTCCGTCACGATCTGCTGTCCTTCTTCCAGGCCTTCGCGCACCACTATATTTCCGTTAAATCTAGTACCCAATTGCACATTCTGCTGCACCACCGAGTCGCCCTGCACCACATATACATAGTATTCGCCTAACTGCTCTGTTACCGATTTGTATGGTATAACCACCTGCTCACCAATATCCTGGTTTAGTACATCCAGGCTTACGGTCATGCCGGGTATCAGTCTTTCGTCGGGGTTAGGGAACTGCACGCGCACAGTAGTAGTACCAGACTGGCGACCAATGGCTCTATCGATCGCGATCAGTTTGCCATTGTGCTTGTACTGCTCACCATTATTAAAGCGAATAGTGAACAGCGAATCAGGCTGCTTTCCTTGTTGTAAGTTCGAGAATCTGCCTATCTCGCTTTCGTTTATCACAAAATCAACGGCAATAGGGTCTGATGAAGAAATAGTGTTCAACAGCGGCTGACCAGGTGAAACCTGGGCACCAACTCTCGCCTGCGAAATACCTATAGTTCCGCTGAACGGTGCATTGATAACAGAATAGCTCAGGTCGGTTGATGCGCTGCGTACCTGTGCCTGGGCAGAAGCAACCTGTGCCCGGGCTGTCTGTACTTCGGTGCGGGCATAGTCTACCTGCTGGCGGGCAATGGCGTCGCGTTCAGCCAGGCGTTCATAACGTTCCAGGTCCTTTTCGGCACGCGCTAAGTTGGCTTTAGCTGATTGCAGACTTGCCTGTGCCGACTGTATGCCAGCCTGGTATTTGTTCTGGTCTATTTCGTATAGTTTCTGGCCTTTGGTCACACGCTGCCCGTCGCGCACAAAAATGTCCGTAATATACCCAGACACCTGCGGCCTCAGCTCCACTTCCTGCAAAGGCACTACGGTAGCCGGATAAGTATCTTTGCCGGTTACGCCTTCTTCTTTTACCTGCATGGTGTTAACCGCAACCGCCATAGCAGCCGGGTTCATTTGTTGTTGCCCGGCATCATCGCCGCCGCACGATGTAAGTATAACCGGGGTAAGTATAGCTGAAAATAGCCAGGTGTATTTATTTTTCATGTTAAAGATCTTCTCTTTTTTATCTGTTGACATCGATATTACCTAAAGCCTGTTGCAGGTCGAGTTTGCTTGAAAGGACGTTATACAACGCGTTATAGTAGTTGAGTTGGGTAGTGCGCAGCTCGGTTTCGGCCACGATCAGGTCCACGTAAGCTTTCACGCCTTCGTCGTACTGCAATTTGATGATCTCATACACTTCTTCAGCCATTTCGAGGTTGCTTTGGTAAGCCTGCCATTCAGCATAATCGCTTTTATAGTTGGCCATGGCCGTCTGGTATTCTGTGTTCAGGGCACGGCGCGTATCTTCTATAGCTACATCCAGTCGCTGTTCTTCCAGTTGGGCTATCTTCAGGTTCTGCCATCTCCTGGTTCCCTGAAAAATAGGTACCGACACCTGCAAACCAACAGCCGAGTTCGGAAAAGACTGAGAATAAAGCTCCGGCAGCTCGTTGTTGAAATACATCAGGTTATAGTTACCAAATGCAGAAACTGTTGGCAAAAAGCTCCAGCGGTTATATGCTGTGTTCAGCTTTAGTAACTGGCGCTGTGTTTCAAGCTGCTGTAGTTCTATTCTGTTTTCGTAAGCAAGTAATTCTGTTGTATCTACCTGCACGGCCAGTTCCATCTGGCTATACTCATAAGCGAGATTTAGCTCCTGCTCTATCGGGTAACCCATCAGCTGTTTCAGGTAAGCGATACTGGCTTTAATGTTTTCCTGGGCCCGTTTGCGGTCGGCTCGTATGTTGGCTAATGTAATGGCGGCACGCTGGTAATCGGTCTTATCTACCAAACCAACTTCGTAGCGGCTCCTGGCGTCGTTATACTGTTTTTCCTGGCGGGTAATATTCTCATTCAGGATGCGGAGTTGCTCCTGTGTAAGCAGCACATCATAAAAAGCCTTGCTAACTTCCACTACTGTATTAATGCGGGTATCGGTTACCTGTTGGTCCAGGAGCAATCTCCGGGAGCGCGATGCCCTCGATGCCAGCAGCAGGTTACTGCTAAATATGTTCTGGGTTGCCTGCAGTGCGATGCTGGAAGTATAGTTCTGGCCAACTTCTATTATGTCGTCTCCGAAGGGTTGCTGCGGTCTTTTAAGGTTATAGGTACCGCCATAGTTTGCCGAGATCTGCGGAAACCACCCCGACAGGCTGGCACGTATCTCCCGCTCTCCGATAGCTTCGTCGATCTGTGCCTGTTCTATGGCAGCCCTGTTTTCCAACGCATAGGCCACTACCTCTTCCAGCGTCAGGCTATCAGTGGCAGGCACCGCATTATTGCTCTGGGCCAGCAACATACCTGGAGCCAGCAGACAGGCTATCAGCAGCGACATTAAATGATCAGGTAATTTCATGTATAGATTTCGTATTCAGATAGTTAATTTTGTATTAAACGGATAAGTATAGTATCAGATAATGGGTTAATGCTTTTAAAAGCGAGTTTGTGTTTAAACATTGGTATAGTTACTTCCCGGCCCTTCAAATGACAAAATAAATTAACGTTTCAGGCTCATACCATCCCAGAGCATCAACTGTATTTCCTCAAGTTCCTGCTTATTCAGCTGCAACCTGCCCTGTGCCGTTAACTTGGCAGTTGATAAGATACTGCTGTGTGCCAGGGTAGCCAGTATTTTAGAGCTCACCGGCTTTAGCTCCCCTTGCTGTATGCCCCGCTCAAAAAAAGCGAACAGTAAAGAGTAGAATTTGTCCTGCTCTATAGGTGGCCTGTCCGCACCAAAAGGTGAATTTACGAACTGCTCGAAGAATTTAAGCAGATCTAAATTCTCGCGGTAGAACGTGTACAGCCCATTCCAAAGGTTAAAGAAACAGGTTTTAAAAGGGATTGTTTCGCAGGTCTCTTTTGCAACTACGGCAATGGCCTGCTGCTGCGCATATTCAAACAATTCGCGTAACAGGTGCTCCTTGCTTTCGAAGTAATGATAGATAGTGCCAGCCGCTACGCCTGCATGCTTTGCCACCATACTCATGGGTGTGCCATGGAACCCGTTTTCGCGCACCAATTCCATCGTACTCCGGAAAATAGCCATCTTCTTATCTGCGATCGGTTCCATCGTTTTATGCTACCAATTGAACGTTCATTCGGGACTGCAAAACTAATACGGCTGGGTTAATTCTGAAAGTTATTTTGGTTAAAGCTTATTTTATAATTGCGAACAGCCTGGCAAATAGTATAAAACCGGAATTAAGTCTATAAACGTAAATATAGCTATAACACATTTTTTCCATTAAGCCCTACTGCTATGGCACTCGCACATGATTTCCGCAGCACCCACCGCGTTAACAGCGCCAATAACCCAGTCTGGATGGATGCTTTACGCGTTTTACTTGGGTTATTTCTTTTTATAAAGGGGATCTTGTTCTTAGAGCACACAAGCGATGTGTTCTATATTTTCAGCTCTCAACAGGATATACTTTCGGCCAGCAAGGCACACTTTTTAACGAGTGTGGTGCATATTATAGGCGGGCTTATGATAATGGCTGGAATGCTGACCCGACTGGCCTTGCTGCTGCAGATCCCGATCATGATTGGCGCATTGCTTATTGTAAACCCGCAGCGCGGAGTTGACTTCGGAAATACGGAGCTTATACTTTCGCTGCTGGTAACCGGCCTGCTCATCTTTTTTATGATAAAAGGGCCCGGCCGTTACTCAGTAGATAACAAGATACTGCGCCAACGAAAGCAATACGATTAGCAGGGTTTAGACTGATCTGGAAGGAATAGCAAGTATAGTTTAAGGCTGCTATTGTTTTAAGCTACTGTAGGCGAAACACCTCTCTCTGTATAGCTAAGATAAAACAGTGCCTGCGCCCATAAGATAAGCTTATAGTATAAAGTATTGAATACCTGCTCCATGTTTGTCGGTTCAGGTAAATTAATGGATTGGAGGACTAACCTTTCTTAAAGTATAAAGTACAGCCTATGTACTTACCGCCACTAACTAGCTTTTATGGATCTATTTTTATCAGGTTCTTCTGAGATAAATACTACTAATATTGTTATCAGATTAATGCTCAGCGCCTTGCTGGGCGGATTATTGGGCTGGGAAAGAGAAAGCCGTCGCCAGAATGCAGGTTTAAGAACGCATATCATTATCTCGGTAGGGTCTTGTCTGCTCATGCTGATCTCTATTTTTATCCCGCAAACTTTTTCCGATTACCCCAATGTAGACCCGGGCAGGATAGCGGCACAGGTGGTATCCGGAATCGGTTTCCTTGGAGCCGGGGCTATTTTCAGGTTGGGTGGCAATACACACGGCTTAACTACGGCGGCTACTATTTGGGCTGTGGCTGCAGTGGGTTTATCGGTAGGTGCCGGTATGTACGAAGCAGCCATTATGGTTACAGTACTCTTACTTTTTGTACTGGCCATACTCGATAAGGTCGGGAAATATTTTTTCAGCAGCGGCTCTTTAAAGACATTGAAAGTCAGCTTTCAGACATCAAAAATAGAGACAAGTAAAGTATTTGCCATACTCGAGAAATACGACATCGTAACGAAGAACATAAACGTGGTGCAATCGAAGAACAAGCAGAACACTACGATCAAACTGTATGTGTATGTACCTGAAAGCTTACATGTAAAGCACTTGTATAAAGACCTGAATGATTTAAAACATATAGGGCAGATAAACCTGGGGCAGGATTTTTAGGACGAACCAGCCCTTAAGACTTCAGAGGTGTGTAAGCATAAAATCCTGATCCTGAGCTATACTTTTATACTTGCAGATGTTGCATGTATGACGCGCCAACCGGGATCTCGATGCCTTTTATAGTTACCTGGTGCCGTTCGATCTTATCGATTCTGTCTTTGGCTACAATGTACGAGCGGTGCACCCGTATAAAATTTTCGGACGGTACTATATCGCTCGCTTCGCTGATGGTCATGCGGGTAAGCAGCTTTTTATCTTCGAGCACAAACGTAACATAATTGCCAGCGGCCTCCAGGTATAAGATCTCGCGGAAGTATACCTTCACCTGCTCGTAGCCTGTCTTCAGGAAAACGAAGTCTTTTACAGCAGCATCGGAGCCGTTACGCAACTGGTATAACTCCTGCGCTTTATTACAGGCTTTTACAAAACGGGCCAGCGAAAAAGGCTTCAGTAAATAATCAATAGCATCGAGCTCAAAACTGGTCACAGCATGTTCCGAGTATGCGGTAGTAAAAATAACGAGCGGCTTTTTCTGTAAACTTGCCACAAACTCCAGCCCGGTAATATCCGGCATTTTTATATCCAGGAATATCAGGTCGACAGGCTCTTTTTGCAGGTACTCCAGCGCCTGGAATGCATCTGTAAAACTACTGACCAGGTCCAGGTAGGGCACTTTAGATGCCAGCGTACGGACCACTTCCAGCGCCATTGGTTCATCGTCTACAGCAATTGCCCTCATCCAATCAGTTTTTAGTTCTTAGGTTATACTTTAAACTATAGTTTACCGCTGTCTTTTACAGGTTTATAGTTGCAGGGTAAGGTGCACAAAATACTCCTCGGCCGTCTCCCTGATGATCAGTTCATGTTTGGCCGGGTAAAGCAGGTCCAGGCGCTGCTTCACGTTTATCAACCCAACCCCGGACTTGTCTTTTTCAGGGTCCTGCTCCTTTTTGGCGTGTATGCTATTATATACATCAAAGTATAAATTATTTCCCGATGTATGCAACGTAATTCTTATCCAGGAGCGGTGTTTCAGGCTGATGCCGTGCTTAAAGGCGTTCTCCACAAAAGGTATCAGCAACATGGGCGCAATAAACTTATCCGACAGCACATCCTGTATTTTGGTCTCGATACTGATGTTCGGGGATGCGGAAGTGCGCAGTGTTTGCAGTTCGATAAAGTTGCGCATGTACTCTATTTCGCGGGAGAGCAATATTTTTTGCTGCAGGTTTTCGTGAAGCATAAAGCGCATCATGTCGCCCAGCATTTGGATGCCTTGTGCCGTGCGTTCGCTGTTTTCCTGGAGGGCGGTGCCGTACAAAGTGTTAAGCGCATTAAACAAAAAGTGCGGGTTTATTTGTGAGCGAAGGAAGTCCAGGTTCGCCGTTGACTTACCCAGCTCCTTCTTTAACACAAACAGCTCTTCGTTGCCTTTTAAATGTCGCTTAAATAATAGCCAGGTGGCAGGCACAGTTACAAACAAATGAAATACCGCATTAAAAAAGCTCAACCCTAAGGCAGCTTCTTCTTCCTGAACCAGCAACATCATCAGGAACGATATAGGCAGATAGGAAAGTAAAAGTATAAGTGCACTGATCAGGAAGTAATACCTGAAAGGTTTCTTTTTATGCAGGGCTTTCGGCAGTAGCTTGTAAAAAGATAAACAGTAAATAACCAGCGCACTCAGCGATACCAGTCCCCAGGCAATTGTTATCTCTTCTCCGATGTTAAGTATAAGCAACAGGAAAACACTCACCATCCAGCCAACAAAAGCTGTTAATACATCGCGGGTTATTACCTTATACTTTGATTCTATAGTAGTGGAGTTAGTGAGAAGGTACATGCCGATATACTTGATAGCAGTATAAAAGGCAAGCATCAGTAACAGCCAGAAAGCATAATGGAAGCTCTGCTGAAATATAAAGTTATAGGTTTGGTCTTCCGAATCGAAGCGCGAAAACAGGTAGCCTTTTGTATAAGTATCCAGAATGCCGACGAAAAGACCAACTACCACAAAGCTGATGAGCAACAGGAATATATTAAACCATAGCGACTCTTTGCGGAGCAACCTGGGCACCAGCACAAAATTAGTAAACAGAAAAGCCAGGTATAGCAGCAGGTAACGGAAAAACTGTGGGAAGAAATAATGCCCGTAGTAATCGTACACAATGCCGGCATCGTTGAACAGGTGCCTGTTTGGGCTGACACCTACGGCCAGCGAAAAAAGAGCAAACGCAAAAATAGTAGTTGCAGCCCAAAACTCGACTTTGTTGCGATGGAGCGGCTCAGCGATGAAGGTTTTAAGTGTCATATCATTCATGAAACAATGATAAGGGAATACCAAGCGGTATTATAAAAAATGTGATGAAAGCAGCTGAATTTGTGACAAATCAGGTTAATAAACAAGTATAAACCGCATGCATCTACCAGGTAAGTATAGCTCGGACATTGCGTAGTTGTATGTTGCTGCCTGGCAAGAGGTAACACAGTTACTTTAAAGGTATCTTACTTTCTTATCCAGAAAAACATTTATTTTATGAACGGTTTCCTATCTTTACTCTTGCTATAGTTGCTGATGTAACCTTAGCATACAGTTATATCCATTCTAAAACCTATTGTAGCTTATTAACTAAACTATCATGTACACCGCATTTAAGCACCTTCATTCGGTAATGGCCTATGTACTTCTACTTGGGCTTGTACTCTCTATCATCTACACGCTGATAAATTATCTTAGCAAAAAGCCTTTTACCGATACTACCAGAAAGATCGCTTTAATAGGTCTTATCTCAGCGCACCTGCAGCTGCTGATCGGTTTTGTACTATACTTTGTATCTCCGGTTGGCATAAGCAATGCTACCGAAGGATTTATGAAAGATTCAGGTTCAAGACTTTATATCCTGGAGCACCCGCTTACTATGATCGTTGCAATTGTGCTGATCACGGTTGGTTACTCTGGAGCTAAACGATTGACTGACAACAACAAGCGTTACAAGCGCATTTTAATATTCTATACCCTTGGCTTGCTGTTGATATTGCTCCGAATTCCGTGGAGTGTTTGGCCAGCTTAATATTAAAAGCCGCTCTATTTAGTTAGAGCGGCTTTTGTTTTTTTAGTGAGCTGTATATTTATCACCTACCAGTTATAGTTCGTTACTTCCAGCATTTAAAAGCCGCAGGTTATACCTGTAGCATTTTAGAATAACTTATCTCTTTTATAAGTGTTTATACCTGAAACAAGCAATTGATATGGAATTCGGAATTACCACTTTCGCAGAGAACACCCCTGACCCGGCCACCGGCAACTTGTTGCCGCCACAGCAACGCATGATGAACCTGCTGGAGGAAATTGAACTGGCCGACCAGGTAGGCCTCGATGTTTTTGCAGTTGGCGAACACCACCGCCCCGATTATATTGTTTCGTCTCCGGCTATAGTATTGGCAGCCGCCGCCGTTAAAACTAAAAATATAAAACTTTCGAGTGGCGTAACGGTGCTAAGCTCAGATGACCCTGTGCGGGTTTTCCAGGATTTTGCCCACGTAGATCTTCTTTCGAAAGGCAGAGCTGAGTTAATGGCTGGTCGCGGATCTTTTATAGAGTCTTTCCCGCTTTTTGGCAACGACCTGAACGACTATGATTCCCTGTTCTCTGAAAAGCTCGACCTGCTGCTGGAGCTCAATAAAAACGAAAAAGTAACCTGGCAGGGCAAGCACCGGCCAGCTATAGATAACCGTGGCGTATACCCGCGCCCCTACCAGCAGAAACTACCGATATGGGTAGCGGTGGGCGGAACGCCGGCATCGGTGGTGCGTGCTGCCACGAAAGGTTTGCCTATGGCGCTGGCCATTATAGGCGGCATGCCCGAACGTTTTGCTCCATTTACAAAGCTGTATAAAGAAACCTACCAGAAAGCCGGACACGATGCGGCCAAACTACAGTTAGCTATAAACTCGCACGGTTACATTGCCGACGACTCGCAGAAAGCTGCTGATGAATACTATGCGCCTTACGCATATGTTATGAGCAAGCTTGGCCAGGAACGGGGCTGGTCGCCGATGACGCGCGAGCATTATGAGCAGATGCGTGAACCGAAAGGCTCTCTGTTGGTTGGCAGCCCGCAGCAAGTGATCGATAAAATACTATATGAGCATGAGCTGTTCGGCAACACCCGCTTTTTACTGCACATCAGCGTTGGTACATTGCCTCACGAAAAAGTACTGCGAACAATAGAACTGTTTGGAACCGTGGTAGCTCCTGCTGTGAAAAAGGCTTTAGCTAAGTCTGAGGTTTGATACGATAACCTGAGCCGCCAAATATAAAACGAGCCGCCCTGCACAATGCAGAGCGGCTCGTTTTAGCATAGGTTATTTATACTTTATATCAGTGTCTCGAAGTGAGCTACAAAGTATTCATGAAGTTGCTCCGGCGTCATAATATGGCCTTGCTTGTGTGCTGAGTTTGCAAGCTCATAGCCTAACCTGGCAGCTGCTAAACGCTGATCTGGTGTGCCATGATGTCCATCACTTTTAAAACCACAGTCCCCTATCGCAAAGTATAATTGATTGAATTGCTCAACGCGTTTCCAGTTATAGGTTGCGCCACGTTTATGTGTCATATAATAAGCAGCCAGAAAGTCTGCTTCCATTTCGGTGTAACGGGTTGCTTCCGGTGTGCTGCCAAAAGTACCCTTCGGATACCAGGCAGTGTAATTATCGAACTGGATCTGGTGAGCCCATTCGTGCGCCAGAATACCTGTCCAGACGATGTCCTGGTCTATGCCCGTTTCGGCCAGCATTTTTACAATACCATCTCCTATCACGATCAGTTTACCAGATGTAGCAAAACCATCAGCAGTAAAGAACGGCGACTCAGGTATAGTGTTCATAGCTTCCGCTATCGCTACTAACCAACCGGCATATTCATAAGCAAATTTCTCAGATGGTAAACCACTAAAATAATTATAAAGGATATACGCGATCAAATCCTGATCTAATAGAACGGCGCTGTGCTGTCCATTTACCCTGATCTCATTTGGCATATCCCAGAATCTTTCCAGTTCACGTTGGCGCTTGTCCATTAAGGGTGTATACTCTCCCTTTTCACCAAAATACTGCGGATCAGTCTGGTCGATGTAAGCTGCTATAAAACTGATGTCCATGAACAGCTTAAAAAGGTAATTGGCATCCTCTCCACCAAATACCGGTACCAGTTCTTTGCCAAGTTCACTAATGTACTTCGTTTGAACTTCAACAAAAGGCGTAGGGCCACATTCTGTTGGTTCTACAGCGTTGTTCACAACAACATTATCCCGGAGGCTCTCGCTGATTATGTTAAAACCACCGGGATTTTTTAGTGTGATGGGTTCATCTGTTTGCAGTTTCTTGGATAGTGCTACAGCATTTTGTGTAGCTGAATTTGACTGGATGCTGATTTCGTCGACCTCTTTGTCGCAGGATAGGGTTAGAAATCCCAGGGCAAGGCCTAGCAAGGCAATCTTTGGTGTTCTCATAGGATTGATGTTAAAGGGATAATTAATAAATGGTAAACAAAATTTGAAGCTATATAGTACTATACTATTACAAGTTTAGATTGCATCTTTACGACAACCCTCTCAAATTGTTTAACTTATACTATTTTTAATTGCACTATTATTAAATAGCTATATTCTTTAATTAGGATACTCAGCTGGGTTAACGCAGACTCTTTGAGGACTTTTTTCAACTATAATCCAAGCATAGATCTATAATTTAATACTTGGCCCAGATGCACTGAACGACCTGTATAGCGTTAGTCAAATATAAATTTTATACTTGTCCGCATGGATGCTTTATAGCTGTTTGCCTTATGTTATGAATGATTGATTCTATCCTAAAGAAAAGTACACAGGTATACCACAAAGCTGGTTGATGGCTTGTGTTTGCTTATTTTCAAAACACCCCGGCATGGTCAGGCAGGGTGAACATCAAGGGATTTTATCTCGCTTTTGTATTCGGAAGGAAGTATAACCGCTTTCAGCAGCCAATCGGCTTTAAAGAAGCGGCTGAGTTTATAGAGGCCAAGAACCGGAGTGAGCAACGATACACTTTTAAAACCGAGCAGACTACCTACCCGAGGTGGCACTACCATTGTTTGCGCCTCCAATAAGATCCGGTAACGGACCAGGCCCAGGTGTTTGCGGTATTGCTTGAAAAGATCGCTGGTATAATGACTGTGTTGAAGATTTTGTTGCAGGTGTTCTTCGCGCATGGTCAGCCAGGCTGTATAAGTTTCCGGTAAACCAACCACTCCCATCCGGCTTCCTACTCTATAAAATACGTTAAAAACTTCCTCCTTTTCTGCTGTGGTCAGCTTTCGTTCCAGCAACTCGTAAGCCCTGATGGAATAATCGATCAGCATGAAAAGTACATCGCGGTAAGCCCAGTCGGGTATGCGGGCGCCACGTTTAGCCTCAACGCCAGCATGTATAACGGCCATTGTGTCGATCGCTTTTAATGCGGCAGCTTTCTCCGAGAAAACAATTTTGCGGGCATAACCTACTGTCGAGAAAAGCCTGCCCAAAGGGTCGGCGGGAAGCTTGCCGGTAAAGTATAGCCAGTCAACGGCTTTGTTAAGCGCAAACTCTGCAGCAGCCCCGGCAAATATGAACAGTATCGTATCGCCATTGCCCCAGATCTCACGCACCACCGAACTTTTATCAACAAAATGCTCCATACTTTTACAACGCAAAACAATGTATAAATGTGTAGTTACTTCGTCTTTCTAACTACAACTCTATACTTATACTGCCAACTTAAACCTAACCTTAAACAAGTATAGCTGCAACATAGCTAAACTAAAACCCACTTTAAAAAAGCAAAATTAAGTTTACGAGTTAAAGGAAAGCGCTAATTTTGCGGCAGCATGATAGAGACCTGTTACTCAAAAGAAATTATACCCCTCGAAGGCTGGTCGCGCGAAGAGACATTCCGTTTCTTTAGCCAGTTTCCGAACCCCTTTTTTAATGTACACACCGAGGTGGAGCTTACGCCACTTTACAACATGTGCAAATCACAGAAGCTATCACTTTCGCTGGCTTACATGCATGCTACGCTACAGGCTGCCCGCGCAACCGAAAACTTACTTTACCGTGTCGAGCAGGGCCAGGTTGTAAAGTATAATGGCGTGGATATTTCGTCTACGGTGCTGCGCGATGACCATAATATCTCCTTTACCCACTTCCCCTACCACCCCAACCTACAGGATTTTTGCCAGGAAGGAAGCGCCATAATAGCAGAAGCCCGCAAGAGCCGCAAACTGTTTTTTGGGTACTCCGGAAATGATGTGCTGCATGCCACTACCCTACCCTGGTTCACTTACAAAGGCATGGAGCACGCCTTACCTTTAAGCCAGGACGAACCGGGTATTCCTAAATTCGGATTTGGTAAAATGGAGATGCGAGATTACAAAGTATATCTGCCTTTAAGTATAGGTTTGCACCACGGCCTGGCGGATGGTTACCACATGCACCTTTTTATCGAAAACCTGAACAAAACTATAAATCAGTACTAACTATAGTTTAAAACCTTTGTGAACAGCTGCTTATGCAACTTCCAGGTTTATACTTTGCCTAAATCTACCCTCCTCTTAACTAAATAATTGTACCTTTTTTAGCTTACCTAAGTATATAAGTCTAACACCCGGCGTGTAAAACAATCAGCCTTAATACTGCTATAGTTTAATCAGGAGCCATCATACTACATAAAGCTTTGTAATTGATGCGTTTCCAGGTATAAACTATAGGTTTAAGCTGATCTATATGATTGCACTATTCCCATATAATACTGGAGATAGGCAGGCACCCTTAAACTTTATACTTATGCATAGGCAACCGAAAACATACTTCTCCCTCGCTGACATCGGGGATGATCCATCGAGTGAGAACTTTACCATTTACCAGGACATTTCAGAGAAAATAAGCGACACAGAATACCCTTGTGTTGGTGCGAAAGCAGCCCTTAACTCGCAGCAGATACGACTTGGTTTATATGGCAGCATGGCCTCAGATGAAACTACAAAACAGCTCGGCCAGGACCTGAAAAGATACATTTCCGAAACTATAGCTGCTGAAAGCGAATACATGACCATGATAGCTGTTTTCCAGGATGAGGAGCCGACAACCGAGAAAGATTTTGAGACCAGGCTATGGTTACAACTGCAGCAACTCCACGACTCCGACACCAACGAGCACCCCTGGGACCCTGAGGTAAGTAGTAACCCCGACAACCCGGAATTTAGTTTCAGTTACGATGGCACCGCTTTTTTTGTAGTAGGCCTGCACCCGAACGCCAGTCGAAAGGCAAGGCAGTTTGGCTACACCGCCATGGCTTTTAACCTGCACCGGCAGTTTGAGCAGCTACGCGAAAAAGGCGTTTACGACAACATGAAAAAGGTGATAAGAGAACGTGACGAAGCGTACGACGGAACCATAAACCCGATGCTCAGTGATTTTGGCGAAGGCCTGGAAGCACCTCAGTACAGCGGCCGCCAGGTAGATAATTCCTGGAAATGCCCCTTTCTGGCTGGTAAATTATAATCTATACTTTATACTTAAACGAAAACCCCAACTATACTTATGGTTGAAACTATAGCGAAACAGACAGGCGCTGCTTTTAAACTAAATAAAGGAGATAAGCTAAAAGTTATAGACCCGGAAGGCGAGCAGGTAAGCGATATGGTGCTGTTCAATGCCGAAGATACCCGCGAAAAACTCTCCTCTGGCAAAACCCTCGATTTTGAAGAGACGATACTGATAACCAAAGGGCACCACTTGTGGAGCAACCGCAGTCGCAAAATGATGGAGATACTCGAAGACACGAACGGACGCAACGATTTTTTACTTGCTCCGTGCAGCCCCGAAACTTTCCAGATAATGTATAAAAACCCCGAGTATCACCCCAGCTGCTTCGAGAACTTATACACGAACCTGGCTGCTTTTAATATTGAACCGGATGATGTGCCAACTGCATTTAACATTTTCATGAACGTGCAGTTTGCCCCGGACGGTAAGTTATCAGTGGATCCGCCAACAAGTAAAGCCGGCGATTATGTGTTGCTGGAAGCTAAAATGGATCTGATTGTGGCACTTACTGCGTGCTCCGCCGAGCAATCGAACAACTATAGTTTCAAACCCATCCAATACGAAATAATACCTGCTTAACCGGTAGCTGTTAAAGTATAAAAGGGAAAACAGTCATACGCTGCTTTCCCTTTTATACTTTAGTTTATAGTAGAGTTACCTTACCGAAAAGCCCTGCACAGTATAAAGTATACCTATGCCCAGGCCCTGGCTATACTGCACGTCGTCATCCTGGTCGTAATCGTAGATCAGGTTGCCCATTATGTTTACGTTTATATAACGGTTAACCTTAGCTGCAATTACAGCATTAAACATGTGGTCTATCTCTTTACCCGACAGGTTCTTATAGTTGGCATAGCTCATATAGTTCAGGCGCAGGTTCACGTTTTCCATAATATCGCGCTCGTATTTGGCCTGCAGCATGGCAGCCAGCAACTCGGTGCGTACATTATCGCCTTCTGCTACTCCATATCGTTCGTTAGCACCAACTTCCTCATCGGTTAAAAAGGTAAAGCGCGGGGCAAAGGGGCTTATGCGCAAAGAGAAATGCGGATTAGGTTTATACTCAGCACCAAGCGCAAACGTAAGAAAGCCGGGAGCCAGGAAATTTGAGATCAGCCTGTCTGTTCCGATATCATCTACATCATACTCATACCCTTTCGTAAACTGCGAGAGGAAATTGGCTGATACAAACGTATTCCAGTCTGAGGAGATAGCGTAGCCATACTTTGAGTCTAGGTAAATGCGGTCTGCACTTTTACGCTGTTCTTCGTCTTTGTTCTTGAGCAGGCCATATTGCAGTTGCACGGCATTGTCCCATCTAATTTTGCCAAGTTCGTAATCTGCGCGGGCATCCAGGAAAGTATTGAACGAAATAGAGCTCACACCACCCGACTTCCAGTTGTCGCTGAACGATGCCTGGTTAACATTTATACCACCCGAAAAGCTTCTTCGCCAGGTTGTATCTGCTTCGGTTTGGGCCTGTGTAACTGTTATGCTGCCAAACAGGAACAGCACAAAAAGTAAAAATTTCTGCATAAAAGTATAGTTAATAAAAAATGAGGTACGGCTGCAATTTAGCCATAATAAAATATTAGCTATACTTAATACCTGAGGTATGGGTTGTGCATTTAAGCTTAAAATCAGTTCAATTTTTAGAGAGATTAGTGATGGGGTTATAGTTCTGCTACCAGCATCATAGTGCATACCAGAAATTCTTAGCTTATAAAAACCTGTAATTAACTTTTGTGAGGTATAAGTCTACCATCGTCCTTATGTTATACCTTACACTTCAAGCCTAAAACTCAACTCTATAAAGCCAAACTAAAGGCATGAGCAACCCCTGACAGCAACCTCGTTACAAGCGCTGCCGTTATTAAAGTCTCTTACTGATGTATGACCATGATAAATAAATTAAGAACTGTACTTATAGTTGACGACGACCATACTACCAACTACCTGAACGAGCGAATTGTAAGAGAACTGGAAATTGCTGAAAAAGTAATTGTATTGCATAATGGCAAAGAAGCCCTCCAATACCTGCAACAACACTGCGACCAGAAGGAGAAAACTGAATGCCCTGAACTCATAATCCTGGACCACCACATGCCCGTGATGGATGGACTGGACCTGATGCAGATAATAAACGAGAATGGTATGATAAATAACCTGGACACTGTTTTTTTGCTGCTTGCCATACAAACAGGCACAGCCGACCTAACACGTTTCAAAGAATTGGGTGTGCAGGAATTTACTCCGAAGCCGCTATCGAAAGACCGTCTTATGGAAGCTTACCATAAATACTGGAACGGCAACACACCTGAAGACCAGGTATAAACCAGTCTACTTTTCAGAAGCTATACTTACTTCCGAAGTCTTATCTAAATAGCTGAAATAACTTTGATCGCGTAGCTTGTTCAACAGTTCCAGTTGCGCATCGGTACCGTTGGCTTTAATGGCTTTGTATAGTTCATCAAAAGCTACAAAACCTAAAGTCTTCTCCATTCCTTCCGGGGTTTCAGCTGCATTTAAGGCCAGGCCAATAGCGCGCGGAGAGCTTTTCTTTACACTTCCATCACGGGTAAAATCAATCTTGTTTGTAAGCGTAACTACATTAAAGCTCTGCGGAAAGTAGTATGTTTTTTCTAAAGTCGAATCTTCTTCTTCCCCAAATAAAGAAAAACCAGTATCAGCTTCGCGGTTAGCATTCCATTGCTTTTTGCTGATCTTCTCTTTAAAAGTTTCGTCAGGGTACAGGTTACTGATCCAGTTCTGCTCCACAGCCTCCAGTATTAATGCAGGCAGCTCATTTCCATCCTGCATAAAAGCTGCATTTTCGGGTAGCTGCAGGTATAGCCTGTAGTTTTGAGTTAAGGTATAATTTTCCGGCATTTTGCGTACCGGAGCTTTGTAGGCAACTGGCTTTACCTTCGTTTTTATTTGCTGCTGCTCTGCCGGAGCGAGTTTACCCTGGCTAATGGCATCGCTCATGTAAAGTATCGTTCCTTCGGTTCTGTTATCGGCCAGTTCTTCTTCTCTCAGCGGCTCATGCTCCCGGGAATAAAACACCAGCTTACCTGGTACGTTGGCTGCAGCTCCCTTCACATGCACATAATGATAATTCGGGTTCTCCGCTTCTTTCTGCAACAGGTATAAAGGAGATCTGTTGGCTGTGTGCAGCACGTTATTACGGTAAAGTATAGGCCCGGCATTTTTAACCCACAGCGCACCAACTTTGTCCATGTAAGCGGCTGCTTCATCAAACCTCACCGAAAAAACTTTATAGTTTAAAAGCATAAACTCTCCGGATGTTTCTATAACAGCATCGTCGCTTACAGCAGTAAAGTGCAGGTAGTTTACCTGTGTTAATCCCTTCTTATTTTTTGTAACGTCAGCTACTACAGTATTAAAATCGCGCAGCGTATACTTCGGAAAATCTTCCGGGTTATCAGGGTGTATATCATACAGCAAAACGGAAATAGCTTCCGGCCCGAAGGGTTCCACCCTGTTTTCTTTGTAATTGATATCGTAGGGCGTGATCTCTCCTTCTTCTATACCTTTCAGGATGAGCGCAGGCAGCATGTGTTGCTCCTCGAAAAAGGGCAGATTTGCTTCCGCAGACAAGGTTATACTTTGCAGATAACGGTTTTTCTGGGCCACGCTACTAGTTATACTTGCCAGCACAAACACGAGAATTATACCCGCTATTATCTTTTTCCTGATCATCTATTTTATACTTATCCGGCCAAGAATCTCTTAACGCCGCTGCTTCTCTTTTATCAAATCTTAAGCAATATATAAAAGTGAAATATTATTTGGTGAAATAAGAAATGACTTTGTAAGTTTGCACTGTTTATATTTAATCTAAATAAAAATAACCTACATTAAATCACTTCTATAAACTCATGTTATTAAGAAATATACTTTTATGCTTGTTGTTTTTAGCGCCAGGTATCTCTTTTTCACAAAATACTGCTACTATAACCGGCTTGGTTACCGGGGAACAAAACCAGCCTGTTGAATTTGCGACTGTGGTGTTGGAAGGTACCCGTTTTGGCGCCACCACTAATAGCAACGGGGACTTTACTATTAAAAATCTGCCGGCCGGTACTTACCAGGTGCGAGCCCTGCTACTTGGGTTTACATGCACTCCGCAACAGGTTAGCCTGAATGCAGGAGAAACACAAACTATAACGATACAGCTTACACCTGTCTCGCGTGAAATTGCCGAAGTGGAAGTATTTGGCGTGCCGAACAAACAACCGGAAAAACTGGATGTAATTACCCGTCTGCCACTCAAGCCAAGTGACCAGATACAAAGTATATCGGTAATTTCGGACAGGCTGATACAGGAACAGGGCGCTTTAACTATAACCGATGTAACCCGCAATGTGCCGGGCGTTTACAATTTTGCCACCTATGGCAATAAGCGCGAAAGTATTTCTTCCCGTGGCTTCAGAGGTATACCTGTAGTTAAAAATGGTGTGCGTATCAATTCCGATTTCAGGGGTGTAGGCGTGCTGACCGATATGGAAGGTGTGGAAAGTATACAGATCATGAAAGGCGCCAGCTCCATTTCGCAGGGCGTGGCAGGTGATATCGGTTCGCCGGGCGGTATCGTGAATATTGTAACCAAAACTCCTAAATACGAAAAAGGCGGCTACGCTTCGTTGCGTGTTGGCAGCTTTGGCCAGGTGCGTCCTTCGTTTGATGTATATGGCCCTTTGAACGAGTCTAAAACAGTTGCTTTCCGGTTAAATGCCGCTTTAGAGCGTGCTGACAGCTACAGAAAAGGCGTATCGCTGGAGAAATTTTACATTAACCCGTCGCTGGAGTGGAAACCGGATAACATGACCACCCTGACACTGGAAATGGATTACCTGAACGATAGTCGCACCCCTGACCTCGGCACGATCGCGTTATCTGATGACAGGTATAACATTTATACTTTGCCTTTTGATAAATTCCTGGGCTATACTACCGACCGCACCATAACTAAAAATGCGACATATGCTGCCCGCCTGAACCGTAAACTGAACGATACTTATAGTATACGCGCAGCCATTTTCCGTTCTGACTTGGATGTTCCAGAAATTGCCACCCGTTTATCTCAGGGCAAGCGCGATGAGAACGGCGACTTTATACTTCCGGGTAATCAGCGCCAGCGTTCCGTAGTTCAATCTGACCGCATCGACAAAAACACCGTGATACAGCTCGACTTTATTGGTCAGGATGTGAGGACCGGTTTCGTAAAACACACTTTCCAGACAGGCATGGACTTCAGAACAAATTACCTGGAGCTGCCCACCTACTCCTCTACCGTTATGGATACTATAGATGTGTATACCAACATTCCGAATTCGATGCCGAAGGAGGCGGTATCTAAAATAACGGGCACTACTATAAGCGAAGCCACAAGTATAGGTTTTATGGTACAGGATGTAATGGAGTTTACGCCCTGGGCAAAAGCGATGGTAGGGGCACGTTACAGCACTACCGAAAGCCGCAGTTCTGCCACAGCCGTAATTGTAAGAGGTGATGCTATAAACCCATTGGCAGGCATTATACTTACACCTTACAAGGGGCTCAACGTTTTTGCATCTTACACGAACAGCACCAGCCCTCGCACTGCAGCCCGCCTTGATAAAGATGGAAAAGAACTTGGCAACGAACGCATCGACCAGTTGGAAGCAGGTATAAAATCGGATTGGTTTGATAACCGCCTGCGCTTTAACCTGACGCTCTATAAAATAAACAACCGCAACATGAACCTGCAGGCCGTGGAGCGCGACGAGAATGGTGTGCTGATACAAATGCCATACTTCATAAAAGGCGGCAACGACGAGCGCAAAGGTATAGAAGTAGAGTTGGTAGGGCGCGTGCTGGAAAACCTGGAACTGATAGCCGGTTATGCCCGCATCAGCGCGGAGTATAAAGAACATACTACGTTTGTAGAAGGCTCCTCGCCATTGAACACTCCCGACCATACGGCAAATTTCTGGGCAAACTACCAGGTTCGTAACGGCTCATTTAAAGGTCTGTCGTTGGGTGGCGGTGTATACTACGTAGGTGCGCGGCCAAGCAATGACTGGACAAACGACGGCGTGGACTATCACGAGATCACACCTGGCCAGGCACCCTGGTACCTGAAAGCTTATACTACAGTGCATTTACAGGCCAGCTACCAGGTTAACGAACACGTTGGCCTGCGCCTGCTTGCTAACAACATTTTGAATGCGGAAGGATACAATGCCTACCGTACTTCCTTCATCAACCCGATCGAGCCACGCAACTTTGCCGGAGTATTAACTTACAGATTTTAACCCGATATTTACACCATAACCAAAGCTGCCCGCTATTGCTGCAGGCAGCTTTGGTATTTAACCGCACCAACATGAAAGATCGCTTTAGCTTCCGAAAATTAATTAACGATGTGCACTTGTGGCTGGGCATTGCCAGCGGCCTGGTGCTGTTTATAGTTTGCCTTACCGGTACCATCTATACTTTCCGGTCAGATATTGAAGAGATGCTGGAGCCTGAGAAGTATAGCGTAACCGTACCAGCCGATGCTGCAGTTATACCTATTAATAAGCTAATAACTACCCTGGAACAGCAACAGCAAGGCAAAGTTGTATCGTTGGAAATACCGGCCGATAAAGCAGAAAGCTACCGCGTAAGTATAGCCCCGCCGCAAACCGAAAACCCGGAGGGCGAAAGAGGTGGCCGGCCAACTTCGTATTATGTAAACCCTTACACCGGTGCTATACTGGGCACAACCGAAAGCCCGGCTTCGGAGTTTTTTGGCACCGTAATGAAGATGCACCGCTGGCTTTTAATGGGCGATAGCGTGGGCCGTGTTATAGTTGGCATTTCAACCATCATATTTGCTATACTTTGCCTGAGCGGTATTATACTTTGGTGGCCTAAAAAACTGAAGAACTGGAAGCAGGGCTTTAAAGTAAAAACAAGCGCCAACTGGAAACGCATCAACCACGACCTGCATAATACTTTTGGCTTCTACTCTTTTATACTTCTGCTGATCATGGCGCTTACCGGCCTGTGCTGGTCGTTTGAGTGGTACCGCGATGCGCTTGGCAAAGTAATGGGCGCTGAAGTATTCAAAGGCCGTCGTGAGAAGCCACTTTCTACGTTTGCTGGCGCTGATGTTACTACCCTGTCTCCGGAAGATTTTATAGTTCGTGCAAATGCACTGCTGCCTTTTGAAGGAAATATTCGCCTTTCACTTCCATCCGACGACTCAACAGCTGTGGTGGTAACGAAAAGCAAAGCAGGTTTTATGGCCCTTAATGCCTCCGACAAAGTACAGCTCGATCAGCATAATGGGGAAGCCTTAAAGGTGGATATTTTTGCCGAGAAGCCGCTGAACGAACAGATCGTATCACTGATAAAACCGCTGCACCTGGGCGATGTATACGGCACTTTCTCGAAGATCCTATACTTCCTGGCCTGCCTTATAGCAACCAGCCTGCCAGTTACCGGCACCCTGATCTGGATTAATAAGCTGAAAAAGAAATCAGGAAAAAAAGTGAAGCTAAAAACAGCTACAGCAGGCTAAATTCAGACATTCTGAAAAAAAATAAAATATTTTCACCTGATATGTAACCTACGCAACAACGCCTCCGTATAAAAGGATGGCTAAAAGTTGAAAAGTTAATTATAACTTATTCATACGAAAGGGACTTTCCACTCGGGAAGTCCCTTTTCGTTTTTACAGGTTTTTTCTTTTATACTATTTCGCCAGGAAATAAGGCGTAAAGTTTAACATCAGATAAGCCCACTGTCCACGGTCCTTTTTTGCAACGGCTGGCGCCTTCACGAGTTTCAGGTTATCTGTAGCCAATATGGTCGCGTAACCGGCCTCGATCCCCACGCTTTTAAAAATATTATAGTTTACTACAAGATCAACCTCTGTTCCGAACCTTCTACCTGATGGTTCTAAAGTCGGCAATGCTTCACTTGCAGCGATCTTATTGGCAGCGTAAAATTCATGCACATCCAGGGCAAAGGTCAGTTTATCATTAGCTTTATACTTTGTCCGGATAAAATAATCTACAAGCCCGGGTGAGTTTGCCGGTACACCATTCACACCGAAAGCATCGGCCACATAAAAGTAATCCATAAAGCCCCAGAACTTGTGCGGCGTACCATATAGCGGATCAAAGCGGCGGTTTACATTGCCGGGCTTGGTCGTGTTGTTGCCAGACAGTAGATCGAAGCCCGGGTTAATAGTGAACTTACCAAAAGTATAAGCAGCATCTAACGTCAGGTTATAAGCATCCAGGATATTGCCGAACCGGTCGTTGTTACCCTGGTAGTAAGCAGCTGCGTTCAGGTTCAGGTTGCCGGAGAGTTTCGAAAACAAGGCCCCTCCTACTGTTACTCGGCTGTTCACGCCATCCTTAAAGGTAGTCACGCCTTCCACTGTTTCCGTCTTCTGGAAATCATCTTTAAACACCAACATGCTCAGTTTACCAAATTTACCTGACCTGGCAATGTAACCGTACTGCATGCTTTTATACATCATGCCCACACCGTTGGTACCGGGTGCAACAGGCGCTGCCGGTATACTTTGGTAGATATTGCCTGATTTGCCGGGCGTATCTTTTCCGTGGTTCTGATTGAAGGCAAAACCTGCATCAGCTATCCACCCTTTATGACTGAATTTTATAACGATCGCATCGTGGCGCCGGGCTTGTTGCAGCCAGTCCAAGTTACCTAATAGCCTCGAGTCATCATATAGTATCTCCTGGCGGCCGGCTTTTATACTTAAGTTATCGACTTTTATAGTAGAAGAATCGCTTAGGATCATCTCGCCCCAGGCCTGGTGCAGGAAAAGTTTACTCCCCTCCAGGTTACTTATAGTTGACTGATCGGAACCCCACACCCGTACATCCTGCCCCGAAATAAAAAAGCGGTAACGGTCGGTGCTGTAGCCCAGGTTCAGGCGGGTGCGCTGACTAGTAAATATGCTCGCTTTTGTTTCATGAGTCGGAAGTGTTCCCTGTCCGTCGCGTAGTTCGGTGCGGGTGCGTAGTTGCCCGGTGAAAGAGAGTTGCGCCGAAGCTGTATGTTGCAGAAGTATAAAGCTGCCTCCTGAAAGCAGAAGGGCCCTAAGTAGAAGTTTTTTCATGATCAATAGGTTAGAGTGGCATCTATACTTCTGAAAAATAAACCCAACCACTACATATTTTGTAGCTGGGCTTCAATACTTTTCACTGTTTCATCGGGGTCTTTGCCAAGGCCTTCCTGCTGGTAAATTATCTCGCCCTGCGCGTTCAGCACCGATATAATGTTTGAGTGGGCTATATCGCCGTTCAGCGATTTTTTATACTTCATGTTCAACAGCACCGCCAGTTCCTGAATGTTATCGTCGTTACTTGTCAGTAATTTCCAGCGGTTTTCGTCCAGCTTATTTTCCTGGGCAAAAGCTTTTAGTTTTTCTGGTGTGTCGTTGGCCGGGTCCATGGTTACCAGCACAATGCCTACATCATTTTTATACTTCTCAATACCCTCTTCAATGCGCTTCAAGTCGGCTACAATTCGGGGGCAAGTATAAGTACAGTTTGTATACATCATCGCCACCAGCTGCACTTTGCCCTGCAGGTCTGCCAGTGCTATAGTTTGGCCTTGTTCAGTCTCCCATTCCGACTCCAATTGGTACAACGACATATCGCTGAGCTCAGTGGCTGCCGACATCTGTTCTGTTTTTTCAGAAGCGTCGTGCGCGGCATTTGCGTTTACTGTTTCGGTTTGGTTGCAGCTGCTGCTAAGCGCCAGGCCAAGTATAAGCGAAAGTGGAAGGAGGCGTTTCATGGCAAAAATGTTATAGTTGTGCGGTTTTTATTAAGTATAAGTATGGCATTAAATGCTTTGAGCGCAACGGAAACCTAAGTTAGATACCGTATAGTTTGCCTTTAAGCTGGAGCGGAAAGCGTAGCGCATAAAAGCTACATAGTTCTTTACATCCTTCGCTCCGTCAGATCCTGATCCACAGAACAACTGTCGGTCTATGGTTACATCTGCTCTCGATTCGCCGACCACCATAGAGGAGTTAAAGTTTTGTGTCCATTCCCATACCAACCCGATCATGCCATGCAGGCCATAGTAGTTTTTAAAGCTTTGCTGCACAGGAGGCAGGTAAGTTGGGTTTGGCTGACTATACCATTCTATACTTCGCTGGTAAAACTTCTCGTCGTTGGCTGCATTGGCTTTTGTTTCGCTGGCAAGGGCGGCGTACTCCCACTCCTCTACCGTAGCCAGGCGTTTGCCCTGGCACTCGCAGTAAGCCTTTGCAGAAAACCACGATACACTTACCACCGGGCTATTCTGTATTTTATCAGCTTCAGAGCCAAAGCTCAGGTCGCTGTTCCATTTGCGGAGGTAGTTCTGGTCAGCAAACAGCTTTTTAACTTCAGACTTACGCCACTTCGGGTTTTCTTTTACAAATTTCAGGTACTGGGCATTTGTTACCGGGTACACATCCAGGGCAAAGCTGTTTACTTTTACCGCTGTTGAATCTCCCCCATAGAGGGGCACAAAAGTTCCGCCTTTCACTAACACCATGTCTTTTGGCAGTGACTTCTGTGCCTGTACTTTAAAGCTGATTCCCATCAACAATATCACAACTATCAGTCTGTAAAGCATCTCCTCGGGGTTAAGAATTAATGTTTGTAAGTAGTTTTGGCTTTCTTCACCTGGTCTGGTGTTACTTCACCGCCTTTGTTACTCCAGTTGTTCATCACGTAGGTCATTACGTTCGCAATTTCCTCGTCTGTCAGTTTCAGCTTAGGCATGGTGCTGTTGTATAGCTCGCCGTTCACTTTTATCTGTCCTTCCAAACCATGGGCTACCACGCCAATGGCTCTGTTCACGTCAGCATTCAGGTAATCAGACTTCGCAAGCGGAGGGAAAGCTCCTTTGATACCCTGACCTTCGGCCTGGTGACAAGCCTGGCAGTTTTGAGCATAAAGTGTTTTACCTAATTCCAGTCGCATTTCTTTGTTAGATGCGAAGGCTGCAGCAGGCGCTTTAGACTGAGGCATTTCCTGTACTGTAGAGCCTTCAGGCTGGTAAATTTTCTGTACTAACTGGCCAGAGTAGATATTTTTATCTTCGTTGCCTTCTACTTTCAGCATACCTAACGCACCTTTGTTAAACGCTCTGAAGATAGAGTGGTCAACCAGCACATACGTACCCGGTACATCCGCTTTAAACTCTGTGATAGCAGCGCCACCGGCAGGTACTAAAGTTGTCTGGATATGTTCGTTTACAGTAGTTCCGCCTTCAGCATATACTTTGTCGAAGATCTCACCGATCACGTGGAAGGAAGAAATAAGGTTAGGACCACCGTTACCAACAAACATACGCACGTTGTCACCTACTTTAGCAGTCAGGGCGTTATCGCCTGTAAGGGCACCAACCGAACCGTTGAATACAACATAAGACGGGTTCTCATCCAATGCTTTCTGCATATCGAAAGGCTGCAGGCCCGGGGTTCCGAAATCTCCTTTGGTGTAGAAGTCGCCCTGCATCACGTAAAATTCTTTGTCTACTTTAGGAAGGCCTTCTTCAGGCTCTACTAATATAAGGCCGTACATACCGTTGGCAATGTGCATACCTACCGGCGCAGTAGCGCAATGGTATACATATAAACCAGGGTTAAGAGCTTTAAAGTTGAAAACTGTTTCCTGGCCGGGAGCTGTGAACGTAGAAGCCGCGCCACCGCCTGGTCCTGTCACAGCGTGCAGGTCAATGTTGTGTGGGTTCTTGCTGTCCGGGTGGTTCATCAGGTGAAACTCCACTTCATCGTTCTGGCGGATACGGATAAATTTACCTGGCACCGAGCCACCAAATGTCCAGAAAGTGTAATCCACACCATCAGCCATTTTCTTAACAACTTCAGTTACCTCCAGCTTCACCACCACTTTGGCAGCATGCTTACGGGTAATAGGAGCCGGAACATTAGGCGCATCGGTCAGTTCAGCTTCAATTACAGGAAGTTCTTTGGGAGCAACATCCGCGTTCTTTTCAGCGATTTCCGCCTGGGTGGTCTGTGAGCTGCAGGAGCTCAGGATACCTGCACTGTAAATAGCCAGCGCAGCATACTGCAACGCCCTGCTTATTGTAGACCTTTTCATAAGAGTATCTGTTTTGTTTGTGTTTGATGATGCTAAATAACTGCACAAAAACAGGATAATTTATGACAGGCATCATGATGTTAAGTGACTTATATCACTAAATAATAATATTTGGCCAAAAAGTACATTTTTGAAGCCTCAGGGAGCTACCTGTGTCGAATCTTACAGGCATAAATTCCTATACGGCAGCAAAATAAACAGACGGGAATATCTAAAATAAGCGCAATTCAGGAATTAGAGTCTTATAAATGAAGAGATTTTGAAATACAACTTAGTTAAGCTTGTAATAATAAAGTCGCTGGTCGGTGGCAAAACCTTTTTCGCTGAGCGTGAAGTAGCCTTTTCCGTTTGCTGTAAATGTTACGGCCTCGCCCTGCGGCTCAAGTACATAAGGTAGTTTAACGGGAGTATTTTTAAGAGCCGATTCTATAGGTTGGTTGCCGTTACGCTTATAGTAAATCAGGCTGGTATAAGTTTTAAGTATAATTCCACCGGCTTCTTCCGACAAAGCGGCACTTACCACATTATTATAGTTTAAAGAACTCACCAGCTTTACTACATTAGTAGCATTCAGATTATAGGGGTAGCTAAGTTTGTATACCTGCGAAGCAGAGTCGCGCTTGGTAATAATGTAAATATCGTTCGTACCAGGGTCTACCAGAAAAGCTTCGGCATCGTGGGCTCCATCCGGGTACTTGTACCGGATCTTATCAAAAGTATAAATAGTGTCTGTAGTTGCGGCCGGCTCCGGAAAAGTATAGATCACATTCTCTTCAAAAGCTGCGTTATTATCACCGATATCAGCAATGTATAAGTTGCCGTTCACAAGCGCCATATCTTCCCAGTCGCGGTTCTGGGCGCCTTTTATAAATACTGTTTTAGCGGTTTTGCCATCGTGGCCTAACAGGTATAGCTGTGTCGGGTTGCTGCCATCTTCCTGCACCCACAGGTAGCCCGGGTTGCGACGACTGTCTGCTATGCCCGAACTCTCGGCAATAAGCGGTGTTACCTGCTTCAGTACGGGCTCACTTACCTCATACTGCACATTCAAAGGTTCTTCCTGCTCCTGGCAACCACTTAAAGTTATACTTACTAAACAACTCACTATAACTGCCAGCCAACTTCTATATACCCGCATACCTACTATCAAACTTCCCTTTATCAATTCGCACTCAAAACTATAGCTTTTCCGGGAGTAACAAAATTTAGCTTAAAATAAACTCTATAACTCGTATTCACTATAAAAATAATACAAAATTACAGCTCAACCTGCAGTAAACTTCTATCAAACTAAGTATAGCTGAAGTATAGTTAGCAACTGAGTAAAACTGCTGCCTGGGACTTGGCAGAAAAAGCGCTGCTTTATAGAATAGAAGCATTATAATATTTATAAAAAACCAGTTAGATGCCCTTGCTGTGTGCTTTCACTAGCAAGTAGAAGCAGCCTGATATTCAGATTGTTGGTGAAAGCAACAACAATGGTTCAAATCTGAACTTTGAACAAGTTCATAGTATAAATCAGGCTGTTAGTATAATTTATTTTAAGATCTCGCTAAAAGGTTTTTATTTAGTAAGTAATTAATAACCAACACTATCCGGCGCTAAAAACCTATAAAACTATGTTACCTACCAATACATTACTGCTGTTACTTATCCGCCTGTTTTTAGGCTATATCTTTTTCTCTGCGGGAGTTTGCAAACTTACCGGAGGCAATTTCGGGCAATTGATCGGGCCACCGTGGCTGGAGCAGGGCCTGGCAGAATATGGCCTTGGACTTTTTGCAAAGGTAGTAGCTATAAGCCAGGTTATTTGCGGGTTGCTGTTGTTGTCGCAGCGCTTTGCCGTGCTGGGCGCTATTATGCTGGTTCCCATGAACGTGGCCATACTTGCAGTCACAGTTTCGATGGAATGGGTAGGCACACCTTATATAAATACAGCCTTTTTAGCACTTAACCTGCTGCTGTTAGGTATGGAGTATAAAAAATTCAGCTTCCTTTTCCGTCCTACACAATCTTATACTTACAACCCGGGCTTTTCAGATACTATAGGTATGAATGTGTATAGTTGGCTTGCTATTGGTCTCGGGTTAGCGACTATGCTTGCCGCCTTTAACAGCCTTATACTTACAAATGTGTTTGCGTTACTTACTTTTGCAGCCTGTACCGCTACAATATTCAAAACCGGGTTGCTAAGCAGACTGGAGCAAGCGGTGCTATTCCTTCCCTTCCTGGCGATGGTTGGCGTTACTTTCGGGCACCTGCACGCAAGTATGCCGCTCGTATTCGGAGGATTGCTGGCCCTGGAAAGTATACTGGTAATTTTCAGGTTATACCTTGGCCTTCGAAGCTCAAAGCCCACTGATACGATCGTACCTTCGCCTACTTTATAGTAGAGGCCAATGGCAGAACCCAGTATAGCAGCTATCCATAAAAGCCAGGTTGCTGACAATTACTTTTAAATCTAATGATGTAGGTCATTTATTCAGTTACAGAGGCAGCATACCTTTGTTCTGTAATGAGACCCATCGTAGCCACCATACTGCTATCGCTGATGACGTTCCAGGTATCGTACCGCGGAATTGTCTTCTCGTCTTATTACGCAAACAAGGAATATATCGCGGCCGTGCTCTGCGTGAACCAGGATAAACCTGAATTGGATTGCGAAGGCAAATGTTACCTTAAAAAGCAACTCCAGAAAGCAGACACACCTGCTGACACAAACACCTCCGGGCTTACGCTAAAGCTCGAAACCAGCCCTTTTACTTCTCCAGTCATTGCCTGGGAAGCTACGGCTTTTGCTCCTCGGGAAAGTATAACGCACACTACTTCTTCTGAAGAAGCCTATTCTCACGACCACCACCTCTCCTGCTTTCACCCGCCACAGGTATAACGCATCATCAGACATCTTGCCACCGGTGTTCATTACTAAAGTATAACCCGGCTGCACTACTGTGTCTGATCCCCAACAATCCTTAAAAAACGCCGGCTTGTAAGGCTTTTACCTTGTTGCCGGCAAGCAAAATGCCTAAGCTCCCTGGCTTGAACAGGAGAGCTGGCTATACAATCATTATACTTTACAGCATTATCAATCATGAAAAAATATACCTGGCCTACCATGTGGGCGCTATCCCTGATCACCTTGTTTATCTCTGGCTGCGACACTTCTGATGACGAAACGCCAACCCCAACTATAACTTACCATAAAATAGCCGAAGGATCTACCCTTGAAGCTGATCTTAAAGTGGAAGTATACAGCACCGAAGAACTGACCACTGGTTACAACCCACTTTATATTAAGCTTTATGATCCTGCGGGCACGCAAATTAACCAGGCAAGTATAAACCTGGTGCCGATGATGGAAATGGCCGATAAGAAGCACGCTTCTCCTGTAGAAAACCCAACATCCGGACAAGCTGTGGATGGCTATTATAAGGGTGCTGTTGTATTCACGATGCCTTCCGGCGAAATGGGTAATTGGTCGCTAAAAGTAAACATACAAGCCAATGGTAAAGAGGCCAGCATAACCTTGCCTTTAACTATAAAAGAACCTGCTGTCAGCCGACTTAAATCGTTTGTTTCAGCAACGGATGGCTCTAAATACTTTGTAGCGTTACTGCAGCCTGCCAAGCCAAAAGTAGGCGTTAACGACCTGGAAATAGCTGTTTATAGAGCAGAAACGATGATGAGCTTCCCGGCGGTAAGTAACCTGGCCATAACGGTAGCCCCTGAAATGCCGACCATGTCGCATGGCTCTCCTAACAACGTGAACCCGGTACATACAGGCGCTGGTCACTACCTGGGCAAAGTTAACTTTACCATGACCGGCTTGTGGTACCTGCACCTTTACTTGTATGATGGTACAGGCGAAGCCGGCAAGCTATACTTTGAAGTTAATTTCTAAATAAACCAGCAGCGCCCTGTTGCAGGGTGCATGCTACAACTATAAATGGTGAAGGATATGAAAACGCCCCTCCTGATCGGTGCCTTAGCGCTGGCTGTGCTGCCTGCCCTGGCCCAACACAAACCTATACCTGCCGACTCTATTCGTACTATTTTGCTGCAGGAAGTTGCCGTAACCACGAAACAACACAATCACCAGCAGCACCTGCAGGAGTTTCATAATGCCAGCCAGGTTGCCACCACCGAAGAACTGATGGCGCGTATGCCGGAGGTTTCGTTTATTCGTCGGGGCAGTTATGGTATGGAGCCAACCATACGGGCTTATAGTGCGGGCCAGGTAAGCTTAACCCTGAACGGCATGCGCATACAAGGCGCCTGCACCGATAAAATGGATCCTGCCACGATCTACATAGAGCCATTGAATTTACAAAGTATAGAAGTACAGACAGCGGGTGCCGGATCGATGCAGGGCGCAGCCATTGGTGGCAGCCTCGATATGAAACTGGCAGAAGCAAACCTGGCTGATGCGCCTACTTTATCAGGGTCGATGAGCAGTGGTTACCAGTCGGCGGCGAATGCTATACTGGGTGGTTTAAAGCTGAACTATGCTACACCAACCTGGGGATTGCGCGCTTCAGGCACTTACCGCAAAAGCCAGAACTACCACAACGGCAACGGAGAAAAAGTGCTTTATTCGCAATACGAAAAGGCTAACATTGCGCTTAGTGGCAAGTATTTATTGCAGGATGACCTGGTGCTGAAAGCTGACTTTATAGCAGATGATGGCTGGAATATCGGTTTCCCGGCATTGCCAATGGATGTGGGTGAAGCCAAAGCCAGGATCGGGTCGGTGAGCATCTTAAGAGAAAGTGAAGATAGAATATGGAAACGGGTGGAAGCACGTATTTACGCCAACCGGATTGCCCACTATATGGATGACAGCGCCCGACCCGACCTGCCTGTGCGTATGGATATGCCCGGCCTGAGCCGTACTTCAGGTTTTTACCTGGAGGGCATCGCCTCGCCTGCTACCAACCATCAGCTTACGTTGCGTGTCGATGCCTCCTCCTCTTATCTCGAAGCCTCCATGACGATGTACCAGGAAGGACAAACACCAATGTACATGCTTACATGGCCAAACAACCGGCAACTGCAATCTGGTGTGGCAGCGCAGTATACCTTGCAGGCAGGCGCTAAAACACAGCTACAGATAAACAGCCGCGCCAATATTTCTGATTTCTCGGTAACATCTGCTGAAGGGCGCGACCAGTTACAGGTTTTCGGATATACTGAAACAGAACGGCAATTCTTTATTCCATCGGTATCGTTGCAAGCCAGCCGTATGGTGTATAAAAAGCTAAAGGCTTCTCTTTCCGCTGGGTTTAACGGACGCACGCCAACTGCCAGCGAGCTTTATGGCTTTTATCTTTTCAGCCAGTTCGATGGGTATGATTATTTGGGAAACCCGGAGCTTAAACCGGAGAAAAGTATTCAAAGTGAGTTTACTTTATCGTGGCAGCAACCGAAGGTGCGCGTGCAGGCAACGGCTTATACTTCCAGGGTAGAAAACTATATTACAGGCACTTATAACCCTGACCTGAGTGCTATGACGATCGGCGCCAAAGGCGTGAAAGTATACGAAAACACAGACCATGCGCTGCTTACCGGTGCCGAAACAAGTGTCATCTACAACATTACAGCCTATACCCAACTGGTTAGCACGCTAAAGTATAGTTACGCCCAAAGCTCCGACGGAGACCCACTGCCTATGATCTCGCCACTACGCAATGTAACCTCCCTGAGAAAGTATTTTGGTGACTACCTGTGGGTGCAGGCCGAAACCGAAATAGCTGCCGCTCAAAACCGGACAAGCGAGCGTTTTATGGAACAGCCAACCGATGGGTTTATGCTTTGGCACCTGCGTGCCGGCTACCAGAAACAAACCGAAAAGAAGGTATGGCAACTGAATGCAGGTATAGAAAACGTATTTGACGTGAACTACCGCGAACACCTGGATTGGGGACAGATTACCAGGCCCGGACGCAACCTGTTTGTACAGCTAAGTATGGGATTTTAAACAAAAGGGCTGGCTATAGTTTTATAGCCGGCCCTTTTGTTTTTAGTTATACCTGCCGCTCCGCTGGGGCGCTTCCAGGAAAAGCTGCAGAAATATCTTCTGGTCTGTTATACCTGTGCGGTAATCAGAATAATTGTCGAGCCTGCGGTTGGTAGTGTAGCCAAAATGCTCGTAGCCTAAGCTAAGGTTCTTATACAGGTTTACAGTTACACGGGGCCTGATAATACCGATGGAATTTGTGCCGGAGAGGCCTTCAAACGTATCGAGCCAGAAGTGATAGTATACCAATGAGGCCGAGCCATACTTACCAATTGTTAACGTACTTTCGGCTTTACCCTGAGCACCGTGGGCAAAAACGTAGTTGCGTAAACCAATTTCGTTGTGGGCGGTGCGGGTACTGTTACCAGCCAAAGGTATAATGCCGGCATGCAGGTTAGTATACAGGTTGGTAAATTCCCCCAACTCCAGCATCGAGAAAATACCCCCGCCAAAACCCAGTGCACCAAGCTCGAAGTTGCGCGTATTCCAGTAATCGTAATACTGAAAAACACCTGTCAGTAACGATAACTTACCTAACTGCATATTTCTGCCGGCCAGTATGCCATAACCTGTTACGTTATTTATTCTGCTGCCCAGCGTATCCGGCCCAAAACTGAAATCTGCCCGCAACCTGAAAAAGTCAAAAGGCTTCCGCTTCATCTCTTCAAAAGGGCGGCCATAATCTACCTGCACGCTAAGCATGGCATTATTACCGCTCTCGCCAAATATCTTGTACTCTTCCTTATTCAGACGATGCATCCCCGCTGAAAAAGTAATGTTCATGGGCTCTACATCGTCTATCTGCTCGTTAGACACCTGTCTTGTTTTGCCTTGCAGCAACCGGTTAAATCCTCTTACAGGGTTTACAATACCAGCCAGTATTTCGCGTATCGTTCTTTCGCGGCCAGTGCTGTTGTCGTCCAGTATATTCGAGCTCACACGGTATAAAATCTCGCCAAGGGCTGCCCCGTTTATTGGCGTATAGATCATGTCGTTGTAAGATGGAAGGGTGCTCTCGCCAAAATACTCCCACATTAAACTACCACCCACCGCAAAAGGCAACGACTCCCAGTAAGTATAGCCCTGCGAACGAGCTGCATTATAGTATAAGGTTCCCTGGTAAGGATGGCCGATAAAGTTGATACCAAAATCGTCAGTATCCCACTCCGGGGCCGAGGTAAGGTTCGTCTTCCAGTCTTCGGGCCCTACGTAGCCGTAATCAGCTTTGGCGATGTAGCGGTTATACCCCACAAACAAGAGGTTAACCCCAACAACTTGCACAGCGGGTTTCCAGAGGGGTGCTTTGTCTTGATCGACGTCCTGCTTCCGTACTACTTCGGAGGAGGTGAAAAGTGCCGGTGCTTCCGGTTTATACTTTCCGGAAAAGTAGCTTTTTATAGTATGGCCCGAGCTAAGCGACAGCTTATGTTCCGGCAGTGGTGCGTCTGGCAGCTCGGTGGCAAAAAGCCAGGGAGTTGCGCAAAAGTATAAAAGTATGATCAGGGTGGATCTCATAGGTAAAAGTTAAGGTACAGGCGATGTACTTCCGGTGTTATTTCCTGATTATACTTCGGTAAGTAAAGCCTCGTTTGGCATGGCTGCCTGAGGCTCATTTATAGGATCAAGCCTTTTAATAATGCGGGCAGGGTTGCCAACAGCCACACAGTTGTCGGGTATGTCTTTCACTACCACAGCACCGGCTCCTATCTTCACGTTATTGCCAATCTTTACGCCGCCAATAATACTCACGCTCGCGCCCAGTTCCACATTATCGCCAAGGTGAGGCGAATCGGAATAGGTGCCGTCGGGGTAGCGCACGTTGCCCAGTGTAGTACAATGCCTGATAAAACAGTTCTTACCGATAACCGAACAGCCGTTAACCACCAGCGAGTGGCCATGACCCAAGTATAAACCTGAGCCTACTTTTGTCCAGTGCGGCAGTTCGATACACATAAACCATTCTACAACCACCTTGTAGAAAATGAGGTAAGGCAGCCACAGAATTCTGAAAAACTTATTTTTTGAAGCCGGGTGAGCTAATCGGAAAAGTACCATTACAAGCTGACCTTTGATGTTATGCTTGTTGGCCTCCCAATCCTGAAATATATAGGAAAACATATAGAGCGTTGTTTAGTTAGATTGACTTACGCTAACTGCCTCTCAGGCGTTGCGCTAACTATAAAAGCTCACAATTAATCTCACCTAAAAACAAAACCCTCCTGCCAGTTTTTATACCGGCAGGAGGGTTTATAGTTCGGGTAAAGTTATACTTACTTTATTTTGATAACGCGCATATAATCGAGCATGGCCTGGTTCACTTCGCCGTGCATGTTCTCGTTGTGAGGCTCAAAAGTAAGGCTTATAGTTTGTTTACCTTTTTTAAGCGGAACTTCTACTGCATTGGTAAAACCCCAGTTGCTCCACTCGGCACTGCCACGTTGCGGCAAAACTATAGTTCCTGCAAAATTGCCACCTACCTTCAGTGTTCTTATTGCTGCTTTGTTGCTTGTGTTAATAGGTCCGTTGCCATTCGCATACCTGAAATCGACAGCATACACACCATCTTCGGGCACTGTTATACTTAGCTTCACTTCCCTGTTCTTTGTTTTGCTTATCTCCACAAACCCGCTACCGGAAAAATCGCGGTATGGTTGGGTAGCTTTCGGCAGTGATTTTTCCAGTTCGTACACCAGTTTATACTTTTCGGGGGCTACAACTATAGGTTCGCTGCCAAACGAGGTTACACCATTCTGATCTACGGCCAACACCATAAGCTCGGCATAGCTATCGTTTGCCACCGTATAGTTGGTGCTCGTAGTATTCTCCTGCAGTTGGCCGTTTTTGTATACCTGGTAGCTCACTGCATTTTTAATTGCCGGCCAGCTTAGTTTGCCGGAAGTATAGCTTACCTGTGGTGTTTCGGTGGTTGTATAGTCTGTGGTATAGTTTTGCTCTCCGCCAACCTGGTTATTTGCCAGTTCTATTTTTATAGTATGGTTGCCTGTTAAGCTCCCCGGAATTACAGCCTGCTCCATGGGTTTTCCATCCATGGTTATACTTTTTATCTCGTTGCCGTATCCGCTTAGCTCAATGTTAAGCATGGCATTGCGGTAGCGGTAATTTGTAAGTTTATGATTTCCGGCAAAGGCCTTAGGTACAAAGGGATTCAGCTCAAGCTCGTTCGCTTTAAACTCCATCCCGAAGTATACCTTGTACACCATACTTAAGCTGCCTGCCAGGCTCCAGAGCATGTTGCTGGAGTTTACCTGGGTGCCTGCATAATCGCCGGTGGCGGCTACAAAGTTTTCCTTATTTGTAAGGAACAGGGCAGCCGGACGGTAAATGGCACTTATACTTTCGGTAAGGGCTGTTTCGTTGCCAGCTTTGGCTGCGGCCAGACTCCAGTACGACTGCACAAAAGGCCAGATGCCGTTATTATGATAAGGCGGAATGCCGGGTATTTGCGGGTATATGTTCGGGATACCGAAAGCAGTTACAGGAGTACTCTCGACAATCTTTTTGCTACGGGCTTCGTCGGCCACGCCAAAAATTACGCTTAAAGCCTCTCCCAGCGTTTCAGATTTCGGTGATAATATTTTATAGTTTCTGCCATACAGGTATTGACCATAATAGCCTTTCTCTTCCAGCCAAAGCTGCTTGTTTATACCTGCTTTTATACTTTCAGCCATCTTCCTGAAGTTAGCTGCAGCGGCTTTATCGTTCAAGGCATCAGCCATTTGGGCGGCAACCATGTTGGCCTGGTAATGTGCGGCATTCGTGCCCAGGTTCTCCGACTCATAAATATCGGCAGGTTGCATCCAGCGCGGGTAAGTTTGTTCGCGCCAGTCCAGGAACGACGACTCGCCACGCATCATACCGGTTTCCGGGTTGTAGGCATTTTTCTGGTCGGCTTCCAGCGATTTTTTGATGATAGGATAGGTTTCGCGCAGCCATGCTTCGTCGCCGGTAGCTTTGTATACTTCCCAGGCAGCCACCGCCCAGATCATGCGGTCCGTGGAAACCGGGTAAGCGCCGCCTGTTCCGGTATCCTGCACAATGCGGCCATCTTTTACTTTGCGCATCAAGCTATACTTCGACACCTTCGGCTGCAACTGCCCCATCGACAGAATGATACTATAACTGATATCGCGCGTCCAGACGCCAGCCCACTCTTTGCCAGTCCGGAAAGTGCTGTCCGGCTCCACGGCATTTATCATCTCCTCCAAAGCCAGGTTATACAACGCATTTAAAACCCGATAATCAGACTCGTATTGCGGGAAAGCGCTGGTATTGCGGCTCATTTTCCATTCCTGGGCCGTTACTTTCTCGTCGCGGTTCTCATTCATTAACAAGGTGATCTCGTAGATGCCGTCGCCATCCGGGTCCTGCAACTGCATGTTATCTCTGCTGCCCAGGTTATCAAAATCCCAGCTTAGCGGGTCGGTGCTGCCGGCAATGTAAATTCCTTTAAAATCTTCTTTATAGATCTTATCTCCGGTTGGGGTTGTGTAGAGGCCCTGCTTTTCGAACGCTTCCAGTACAGGCCGCATATCGAGGCGTACTTTCATTTGCGTGTTAGGTGCCAGGTACACATCTGCAGGAACTTCTTTATCGTCTACATAGCGCTTACCAAATGTTATAACAGGCGTAACGCAAGCCCCATCCGCAGGAATACATTTAAAGATATGATCCGAGCCGGGTTCCATTTCGTTGTCGCGGCCATTGATGGCGAACTTAAAGATCACCTCCGGGCTCATAAATTCGTTTACCGGGCTCTGATAGTTAGAGGTGAGCTCGGTGGCAGAAATAACGCGTGCCGTGTACTCGCCCTGCACAACACTATCCGGATAAATGCTATAAGTTTCGGATTGATAAAGTGGCGTAGCGGCAGTTTGGTTGCTGTTTATAGCTGTGTCCGGAGCCGGCTTCTGAGACTGGCAGCTGCCCAGCGCCATTACCGAGAAAAGTATAGCCGATCGAAGGGAAATATGCTTCATGTGGTGTTAATTTATAGTTACTGACAACCTATGCAGGCATCAGATTTTTATACTTGCTGTGTTCCGAATTTGTAAATGGTAGTGTGTTTATACTCCTCGCCTGGCCTAAGTATAGCATCCGGGAAAGCAGGTTGGTTAGGCGAATCGGGGTAATGCTGTGTTTCGAGGCAAAAGCCGGCGTAGCGTTTATAGGTTGTGCTGTTTCGGCCTGTCAGGTTGCCTTTTAGCCAATAGCCGGTATAAAGCTGCACGCCAGGTTGGGTAGTATATACTTCCAGGGTGCGCCCACTTTCCGGCTCCAGCGCAGAAGCGGCAAAAGTAAGCTTCTCCTCCCCTTTTCTCAGCTCATAATTCAGGTCGTAACCATAGCCCTCCAGGTTGTTGATACGTTCGCCAATTCTGTGTGGCTCCCTGAAATCGTAAGGTGTGCCGGCAACAGGTACAAGTTTGCCCGTAGGTATCAGGGTTTCGTTTGTTTCGGTGTAACGGTCAGCGTTTATAGTTACCAAATGGTCCAGAATATCCGGTTGCTTTCCGGCACTCAGGTTAAAGTAACTATGGTTGGTCAGGTTGATAGGTGTTGCTTTGTCGGTGGTAGCGTGATAGTCTATCTTCAGTTCGTTGGCATCGGTTAAAGTATAAACTACGGTTACCTGCAGGTTTCCCGGGTAGCCTTCTTCCCCATCTTTGCTCAGGTAAATGAGTTTTACCGCATTCTCCTCTTCCAACATTTCAACTTGCCAAAGCATCCTGTCGAAGCCAGTATTTCCGCCGTGCAGGTGGTTGGGCGCATCATTCTGAGCCAGCTTATAGGTTTGTCCGTTTAAAGTAAACTCTCCGTTGGCAATGCGGTTGGCAAAGCGACCCACAATGCCGCCAAAGTGAGGTTCGTTCGGTATGTAGCCACTTATATCATCAAAGCCGAGTGCCACATCGCCCATTTCACCATTTTTATCAGGGGTAACAATGCGCGTAACTATAGCCCCATAGTCTGTGATGCTAACCTGCATGCCCTGCCGGTTGCTTAAACTATAAAGCCAGGCATCTCGGCCATCAGGCAATTTCCCGAAGAGTTCTTTTTTTATATTCATGTACTATTTACCTGCTAAGTATAAGTGTGCTGTAAGGTGGCAACTGTACATTCCTTCCATTCGCTCTGCTATTGTTATGCTGGTACTTTACTTTTCTAAAATGCTGCAGTTCTTCCGGTATGGTTATAGTTGCCAGATTACCCGATACGTTATGCAGCACCAGCAGTTCTTCGCTTTCGTGGGCACGTACAAATCCACTTACTGAGCTGTTATCAAAAGTAACAGGATCAATATCGCCAAAGGTTAGCGCGGTGCTGTTGTTACGAAGCCCGATCAGGTTTTTATAGTGGCTAAGTATAGAGTTGCCATCCTCGGCCTGCATAGCCATCGGTATTATTGACTGGTCGGTGCTGTATTGCGGCTGTAGCCAGGTAGTGCGGCAGCTGTCCTGGTGCGGTGCATTCCAGATAAACGGCTCCCGTATCTGTTCGTCAGGTTTTTTACCGCGCATACCTATCTCTTCGCCGTAATAAATGTAAGGGGAGCCCGGAAGCGTGAACAACAGCGCTGCAGCCATTTTTGCCTTTTGCATATCGTTGCCAACTTCGCTCATAATGCGGTTCTGGTCGTGGTTGCTCAGGATGGTGGCATCTATAAAATCAGGGTTTTGCTTTTCATACAGATCCATAACCTGGGCATGTATAGTTGCCAGCGAATCTCCGTTACCATTTTTCAGGGCGCGAAGTATAGCCCAGCTCATCTCGAAGTTAAACAAGGCTGGTAAGCCTTTGGTATAAGGTGCTACTTTGTCGGCTTCGGCCCATACTTCGCCTACCAGGTATACATCAGGCTTCGCTTTCTGCATTTCTGCTTTAAACTCCTTCCAGAAATCATGGTTATCAGCTTCGCGGTCATCCGGGAAAATATGACGCGCCGCATCCAGCCTGAAACCATCTACACCAACTTCCTGCAGCCAGTAGCGGCCAATCTTATAGGTTTCTTCGCGCAGCTTCTGGTTATCGAAATTAAGGTCGGGCATGCCGCCCCAGAAGTAGCCAAAATATTTATAGTCGTCGCCTTCCACGCTGTGCCAGTGGCGGGTGTTATACGAGTCGGCCCCGGTGGTTTTGCCTTCGCCTGTGGTCATCGGGTCATCTTTGTGGGCCCATACGTAATAGTCGCGGTACGGGCTTTCGGGGTTAGCAGCAGCTTCTTTAAACCAGGGATGGTCTTTGCCCGAATGGTTCAGCACCAAATCGATAACTACTTTTATGCCCCGACTGTGTGCCTCATCCACAAACGCTTTAAAATCCTCCATGGTGCCGTAGTCCGGGTGTATGCCGTAATAGTCCGTCACATCATACTTGTGGTACGACGGCGAAGGACTCATCGGCATTAACCAGACCGCTTCAATACCCAGGTCATCCAGGTAATCCAGTTTCGAGGTCATGCCTTTTATATCGCCGATACCATCGTTATCCGAATCGCAGAAAGACTGCACAAATATCTCGTAAGATACACCACGTGGCCACTGGCTAACTTTTTCGTCGGGTTGCGTGACCAGCTTTTCGGGCGTGCTGCAGGCGCTTGCCGCCAGTAGCGCAATGGCTGGCAGCAGGCGGTATAGGTTGCTTTTTTTCATAGACGAATGCTTCTGTAAAAACGGTTATAGTTGCATCTTTTTTATACCTTATTGCAGCTAAAACCGTTTATCGCTGGTTTACATTTTAAAATCCTAATATAAAAAAAGAACCCGGCAAATATGCATTGCCGGGTTCTTTTCGTATTTCTGAACAGTTAGAATTTCTACTGCTTGATCAACTTATACATATAGAATGCTGGGTTACTCAAGTCAAGTATAATTTCATAAGTTCCAGCTTCTGTTACCTGAATATCATCTGAACCATATTCCAAAATACCATCAACTGGTCTATCGTCTTTTTCGTCGCCCAGGTTAATATCCCATTTATCGTTAGCTCTGAATTTGATCGCTCCTGTGCTTAATTCCATAGTTGCTTTCCAAACTCCTTCGGTTGCATCGTATGTCAGGTCTGTATCATTATCCCAGCTGCCGGTAGCATCACCTATAACGCCCCACTCTGTTTTAATCGCAGACCAGGTCATGTCGTTAGTGTTTGCTTTAAGCTGGTAATAACCCGGCTCAGTAACAGTTAAGTTACCGGCACCGCCATCACTGCTAAGTTTGCCTGTTCCGCCATCGCCATAGTTTGTATGATCCCAGTCCGGGTTGCTTGTAAACTTAAACCCGTCAGCAACATTCATGAAAACATAACCCTCATACTTGCCATCATCTTTCGGCGAAGAAACACGAGGAGCCACATCAGGACTCCAGCCCTGATATTGGCCAGGTACCCATAACGATGGATAAACAGGAATATCAAGATAAGTAGTAGCTGTAAGCGATAGCACATCCGAGTAAACAGGGGCTACGTTATTAGCATAAACAGCGCTTACACGAAAGTCCACCTCAGTTGGTACTCCAGCAGGAAGCTCAAGTCTTGTAAGAACGGCATTTAGCTCCTTTACTGTAAAAGTTTTTGAAGTTGCGCCTGTTACCGCCACTTCAGCTTTTGGATCAAAGTCGCTATCGGCAGGTGCAAATTCTATAACATAACGAACAGCATCATACGAAACGTCAGAGTTGCTCCAGTTCATAGAGAGCGGTGACCAGGTTAGTGTCAGTGCTTCTTCTTCTCCATTTTCCTGCATCAGTTCTACCGATGCTGCGGAAGCTTCCAGTTGTGGACTTCCCTCGGTTCGCACCGTAATTATATCTTCATCTTTCTCGCAGCTCATCAGGGCCAGCGTTGCGACGAAGAACAAACAATATTTATTCAGCCAGTTTTTCATAAACTAAATTAATTATGATGTTTTATAAGAATGAGGCTGCGGCTTTCACTGCAGCCTCATCATACCTTTTTTATCTTGTATAACCGTCGTTCTGCTCCAGGTTCGGGTTAGCAGTCAGGTCGGTGTTTGGCAGCGGGAACAGTGTTCTGAAATCCTCAACGCCGGTGCCTTCTTTCACGCCACCTTTCCATGGCCATACATAGTTGCTGCCTGTAAAGCGGTCAAAACGGATAAGGTCTGTTCTGCGGTGTCCTTCCCAAACAAGTTCGCGCGCTCTTTCATCAATAATGAATGGCAATGTAAGCTGGCTCTGTGTAATGTTGCCTTCAGAAGAACCGTTGTAAGCACGCTCACGCAGCTCGTTTATATAGCCAACAGCATCTGTAATGCTACCACCCTGGCCGCCACGCAGCACAGCTTCGGCATACATCAGGTACACGTCAGCTAAACGGAACATCGGGAAGTCGGTATCCGGGTGGTCGCCTGCAGGGTCAGAGCCTTTTACGCCTTCTTTCGTCACGTTCTTATACTTGGTAATGGCGTATCCTTCTGTAAAAGTGAAGATGTCGTCAATTTCCAGGTTCTGGCCTGATGAGTGGAAGTTAGCACGATCGTCGGTGTTACCGCTTGGGTCATCAAACAGGTTTACGATGTTTTTGGTAGTGCGTAAACCAGCCCAGCCACCGTTTATACCAAATTCAGAGGCCGTCATGTTGCCACCAACCGGTGCGTGCACCAGGTAAGTCATACCACCCCAGGTAGTAGTTCTTAAACCATCAAATGCTATCGGGAAGATGATCTCAGTTGACTCATGGTTATCAGCAAGGAACAGGTAATCGTAATCCTCTTCTAATGTATAACCTGCATCAATTACTTTCTGAGCGTAGGTAATGGCTTCGGTATACTTGGCCTGGCCGGTGTATACTTCGGCATTCAGGTATAGCTTAGTTAGCAGGGTCCAGGCAGCAGCCTGGTCAGCACGGGCATACTCGTTCATGCGGGCAGCAACCAGGTCATCTTCAATGTCCAGCAATTCTGCTTCGATGTAGTTGAACAGGTCCTGGCGGTTAGTTTGCTCCGGCAGGAAGAAACCTACTTTGTCTTCTTCTGTTACGAAAGGTACATTACCATACAGGTCCAGGGCATGCCAGTAGCTAAGCGCTCTCAGGAAACGGGCCTCTGCACGGAAGTACTTGGCCTGCTCCAGGTCAGCCCCTGTTATACCACGCTCTCCAAGCTTACCGTCAGTAGTTTCTCTAATAAACTCGTTTGTAAGTGATACCTGGTAAAAGATACGGTCGTAAAGTGCACGCAGGAACTCGTTTGTAGAGGTCCAGTCCATGTCGTGGAGGTCGCGCAGGTTACCGTCGTTCCAGGAGATAATAGCCTCGTCAGTGGTTAGCTCCTGTGCCTGCCAGTACTGACGCAGGTAGTTAGAGAAACCCTCGTCGATGCCGCCGATATCCGGACGACCTGCCGGGCCCTGCTGCCCTGTTACTGCGTAACCGGCGTATAGTTTGGCAAGGATAGGCTTATAGTTGTTAAAGTCCTGGTACACCTTCGACGACACTACATCGTACTTCGGCGTAATATCCAGGCTATGGTCGCAGGCTACGGCAGTAAGCGTAATTACACCGGCCAGCGCTATATTTTTTATGAATCTGGTATTCATCGATCTCAAAAATTAAAAATTACAAGTTAACGTTTAAGCCTACAGAGAACACACGCGGACGTGGGTACAGCGAGTAGTCTATACCTGAAGAGTGCTCCGGATCGATACCGTTATAGTTGCTGATCACGAAAGCATTCTGTACGCTGGCTGTTGCTCTAAGCCCAACTCTGTCGCCAATTACTTTACCGAAGTTATAGCCAAGGCTAATGTTGTCCATGCGAACAAACGAGGCATTTTCTACATAATAATCAGATAGCAGCTGGTAGTTGCTGAAGTCGGTATCAAGTATGTTACGCGATACGTTGTTCAGGTAACCGGCAAAGCTGTAAGACTGGCGAGCGCCTAAGTTAGAGTATACGTTGTTATACACATAGTTGCCAAAATTGCCACGCAGTACCATGCTCAGGTCCCAGTTGCCATACGTCAGCTGTGTGTTAAAGCCCATGCTGAAAGTACCAGCCGGTTTTTTGTATAAGTAACGGTCATCAGCACTGATAGTACCATCACCGTTCAGGTCAGCATAAAGACCTTCGATTGGACGGCCGCTTTCGTCATATACCTGCTTGTATACATAAAATGAGTATGGTGCATAACCAACCTTGTAACGCTGCACAGTGTTGTCGGTACCACCTTCTATGCCACCTTGTGGGTAACCGGCAAAGTTAGGGTCATCTACTTTGCTTAGCGATGTGATCTCCTGGTCTATCCAAGTACCGTTGATGCCAATGTTCCAGTTTACTTTTTCGGTGCTGATCGCTACAAAGTTCAGGGCAGCTTCAAAGCCGTGGGTCTCCATGTTACCTACGTTCGTCCAGAGTAGGTTTGTAAGGTTAGAGCCAGCAGGAACTGTAACTTGTGCAAGCAGGTCTTTTGTATCTTTAAAGAAGTAATCTAAACTACCGGTTACGCGGTTATTTGCAAAACCGAAGTCTAAGCCAGCATTGTAAGTAGCTGTTTCTTCCCACTTAATGTTTGCATCATATCCTTCTGAGCGGAACGTTGGGTAGAAAGTATCGCCAAACTGGTACTGAGCAGTGTTATCAGCTCTTGTATAGCGGGCCAGGTACGGAAACTCAGCACCAATGTCCTGCTGACCTGTGATACCGTAACCTAAGCGCAGTTTAAGATCTGATAAGAAGTTCACGTTCTGAAGGAAAGCTTCCTCGTTCATTCTCCAGGCAAAAGCAAATGCCGGGAACACACCCCAACGGTTGTCTTCAGCAAAACGGGTAGAACCATCGTAACGCACTGTACCTGTAAAGATGTAACGATCCAGCAGCGCGTAATTTACTCTACCGAAATAAGACTTAAGCCTTACCTCAGAGTATGAAGGTACAAAGTCCGGCAACGTACCGATCGGGTCACCGCTTTCGAATTCGCTGAAAGCATAGTCCGGAGATTCAGAGATGAATTGCTGGAACGAGTAGCCGGCTGTTACATCAAAACGGTTAGCACCAAGTTCTTTCTGGTAGTTCAGGTAGAAATCAACCAGGTTGTTTTCTTTTTCCTGCGAGTATCTCGAGATAGTTCTTACTCCATAACGGTTAGACGCTAACTCTGCTTCCTCAATAATATGGCCTTCGCTGTCTGAGCGGTCTGTACCGAAGTTCAGGTTAGCTCTTAGGTCTGGCAAAAAGTGTAGTTTATAGTCTAACTGTACGTTACCTATCCAGCGGTTTACTTCACTTACATCTTCGCGAAGTTCCAGCATGCTCAGCGGGTTAACCGGAGATAATGTATTCCAGCCATCCGCATCCTGCCACTGAAAGTAGCCACCAAACATCGACTCATCGCCGCTGTAAACAGGCTGTGTAGGGTCGAAAATGATAGCTGAACCTATAGCGCCTTCGTTTGCAAATACGCTGTTCGTCTGAGCACCTTTAAAGTTTACATTCGCTGTCAGGTGGTCATCCAGGAAAGATGGGTTTAAGCTAACACCAAGCGATGCTCTTTCGAAGTTTGATGTCTTCAGAACACCATCCTGGTTCAGGTAACCTAAAGATACACGGTAAGGCACATTTTTTATAGTACCATCCAGGCTCAGGTTATTGTCTGTAGTATAAGCTTCGCGGTAGATCAGCTCCTGCCAGTTTGTGTTTTCTGTACCAAGCAGGTCTTTCTGGCCTTGCGCAAGCTCCGTATCTGCCAGGATAAGTTCTCTGAACTCATCGCCATTCAACACATCAATTGTGTTGGGCACAACCGAAAGCGAGTGTTGCGTCGTGAAGTTTACGCCTAGTTTTTTATCAGCAGAGCCTCTTTTTGTGGTAATGATGATAACACCGTTAGATGCGCGTGAACCATAGATGGCTGTTGCCGATGCGTCTTTCAGGATGTTGAAGCTGGCAATATCTTCCGGGTTGATGAAGCTAAGTGCATTAGCCGAACCTGAAACGCCTGAGCTTGAAACCGGCACGCCATCGATAACGATAAGCGGGTCGTTGTTAGCAAAAAGCGAAGCACCACCACGTATACGGATCTGTGAACCTGAACCAGGAGCACCACCATTTGACGTGATCTGCACACCGGCTACTTTACCTTGTATCAGCTGCTCTGGTGTAGTTACCTGGCCTTTTGCAAAATCATCCGACGACACTGTAGTTACAGAACCTGTTACGTCGCTTTTCTTTTGCGTACCATAACCTACTACTACAATCTCATCCAGTGTTTTAGTGTCTGGCTGAAGGCTTACATTAATAGTAGTACGTCCGTTAATAGCTACTTCCTGTGTTGTATAACCTATAAACGAAAGCACCAGCGTGCCCCCTGTCTGCGGAACATTTAACGAGAAGTTACCATTGATATCGGAAGAAGTACCTGTTGTAGTGCCTTTTAAGACCACAGTTACACCTGGCAGACCTTCACCGTTCTCGTTGGTTACTCTACCTGTTACGGTTACTGCCTGTTGCTTTCCGGCAGCCAGGTAGCTGCTTTCTGCCTTGTAGGTAGCAACTGCTTCTGTGCCGGCTCCGTTGTTCGCATTTGCATTCCCTGTCATGTACAGGCAACATAATGCCACCGTTAAGCCAAAGCTCATCCGTCTTTTAGACTTTTCTTGCATAGTTGTTAATGAGTAAAAGTTAAATCAATATCGTTCTTAGCTATTGCTGTTTTAAATAATGCCTGTGCTGTTTTAGGTCACAGTCCGGGGGCAGCACATCTGCAGCCGGGTATAGGGTTGTTAAATAAATAAGTGAAGTATACTATTTGTTTTTATAGTTGAAACTCAAATAAAAATGGCCTGATAAAGCCCTTTTTCACCAGTGCTAATTGCGTAATTTATTCCTTAAAATGCAAGTTTTATATATAGATTTTTGTCATTGTAATCGTCAGAAAAATCATGTACATCCGCAACAACTATACTGCATAAACCTGACATCCATACCATTACATTTTACTACAATAAGTATAAATACGTCGCAGATTGATGCAAAAAGTTATACTATAAAATTGGATTAAAGTTTTTAGTCACCTGTTGTTAAATCACAAAAAAAAGCCTGCCCCGGTATGTATAACCGAAGCAGGCTTTTCTTATAGTTTGCTAACCCCTTACCAGAACACGATATAGATAGCTGCTGTAGCAAAAAGTATGAACAGCGCTGATATATTAAAGATCGGGTCTGTTTTGAACAGCTGGCTATCGATACGAATAAAGTTCTCAGGTATAATGTTGCGTGCCTTGTTCTCGAACAGCGATACCAGGATGATGAGCGTAGTAAGGATTAGGAACACTAGGCCCATCTGGTCCAGGAACGGCATTGCCGGGAATATCTGGTCGATAAGTATACTGATCGGAACGGAAGCGATGGCTGTGGCAAGCGCTGCGTTGGAAGTAGTCTTTTTCCAGAACAGGCCAAACACGAACAACACCACTATGCCCGGGCTCACAAAACCGGTATACTTCTGTATAAACTGGAAGATCTGTTCTTCACCGCCCAGCAAAGGCTCGGCTACAAAAGCGGCTATAACAATAGATACTAAACTTACCAGCCTGCCTATAGTTACCAGTTGCTTTTCGCTGGCAGTCGGCTTCAGGTGCGCCTTGTAAATATCCATGGTAAAAATGGTCGCCGTAGAGTTCATCATAGAGCTCAGCGATGATAATGCTGCCGCAATAAGCGCCGCAAAAGCAAGACCTTTAACACCGGTTGGCACCAGGTTATTCAACAGCCATGGGTAAGCTTCGTCGTAACGTTCTATATCTGCATTAAGAGCAAAAGCGGCTATACCAGGCAATACTACTACCAACGGAATTAGCAGTTTAAGGAAAGCGGCAAACACCAGGCCCCACTGTACTTCTTTTAAGCTTTTGGCAGCAAGCGCACGCTGAATAATGTACTGGTTAAAGCCCCAGTAGCTTATGTTCGCAATCCACATACCACCAAATAATACCGTCATACCCGGCAGGTCTTTATAGAACGGGTTGTCCTCCGACAATATCATATCAAATTTCTGAGGAACCTGCTCGTATAAAGTTGACAGACCGGTTAAAGCGCCATTTCCGCCACTAACGGCATCGAGGGCAAGGTACGTAGTTACCAAACCACCAAATACCAGGAAGATCACCTGCACCACGTCCGTCCAGGCAACAGCCGTAAGACCACCGTAAGTAGAGTAAGCCACTGCAATAAATGCCAGGCCAATGATAGCCTGTGTTGTAGAGATATCCAGCACCACGCTAAGCGCCAGCGCCGACAAGTATAGAACCGATGTAAGGTTCACGAAAATGTAGAGCATGATCCAGAACACGGCCAGGCTGGTACGGATACGGTCGTCGTAGCGGAGTTTTAGGAACTGCGGCATCGTAAAAATGCCCTCTTTTAAGTAAATAGGCAGGAAATACTTAGCTACCAGTAATAAGGTAACGGCCGCCATAAACTCGTAAGAAGCTATACCTAAGCCAATAGCAAAACCAGAACCCGACATACCTATAAACTGCTCGGCCGATATGTTGGCGGCTATAAGTGAGGCACCGATCGCCCACCACGGAAGCGATTTACTGGCCAGGAAGTAGTCGGTAGAGTTTTTAGTGTGACCCTTTCTCTCCCGAGAGATCCAGAGGCCGAATACGATAATAAAGATACAGTACCCGAAAAAGATTATAAAATCCAGCGTAGAAAAATTCATGTAATGTAAGCGTTAGTTCTGGTTTACAGGTTAGTTACAAAAAGGCGGTTTGCCCCAATGTGGAAATATTTTTAAATATGAATATAAAATTATTAATTCCCGATATCAGGAGGCAAAAATTTATAGTTTACAGTAAGCTTTTTAATTTCTCGGCACTGGTTTCAGGGGTTATGTCGCGTTGGGGGCTGCCCAGCATTTCGTAGCCAACCATAAATTTTTTAACACTGGCAGAGCGCAGCAGCGGCGGGAAGAAGTGCATGTGAAAGTGCCACCCTGGGTACGCCTTTCCATCGGTAGGTTGCTGGTGTATACCAGCCGAGTAAGGGAACGACACATTAAAGACTTTATCGTAAATGGCGGTTATAGTTTTGATCGCTTCAGCAAAATCAGCTTTTTCCTGCTCAGTCATCTGGCCGATATGCTGAAAATGGCGCTTGCTTATAATAATAGTCTCGAATGGCCACACCGCCCAGAAAGGTACCAGCACCACAAAACCGTCATTTTGAAAAACAATGCGACTTTCTTCCTTTAACTCTATAGTTACATAATCGTGGAGCAGACTGCGGTTGTGCTGCTTATAGTAGTTGGTTTGCTGTTCAGTCTCTTTGGCCGGCTCGTTAGGGATAGTGCTTTGCGCCCATATCTGCCCGTGCGGGTGTGGGTTGCTACAGCCCATTACCTGGCCTTTGTTCTCGAAAATCTGCACATAGTTTATAAAGTCAATCTTGCCCAGTTCATCGTACTCGTGCTGCCACAGGTCTACCACTTTTTTGATATCGGCAACTTCCATATCGGCTAAGGTCAGGTCGTGGCGCGGCGAAAAGCAGATAACCTTACTGATGCCCTTCTCACTTTCAGCACGTAACAGACTGCCCATTTCATGTTTTCCTTCGGGAGTTGAGGCCTGCAGAGCGCCAAAGTCGTTCTCGAACACAAAAGTGCTTTTATAGTCGGGGTTGTGGGAGCCGTTAGCACGCACGTTGGTCGGACACAGGTAACAAGTGGGTTCGTACTCGGGTCGCACTTCGCGGTTTATACTTTCCTCCTGCCCCTGCCATGGGCGCCTGGCCCTGTGTGGAGAAACCAGTACCCATTCCCCGGTAAGCGGATTGAAGCGGCGGTGCGGATGTTCTTTCAGATCAAATGAGTTCATGTGGTATTTATAGTTCAGGAGAGATTCCTGTTTATAGTTCTAAATGTGTTTTGCCCCGGGCTTATACTTTAAAATTCGCTGCTACCATCTACTATTTCAGCGATGTAAGTCGGTAGTTGTATCTTAAACTGCTGTTCGTAAGCCGCGCTCATGGCTGCAACAAAATCATCTACAGCATTTATACTTACAATATTAATGGTGCAACCGCCAAAGCCTCCGCCCATCATGCGTGCGCCCAAAACCGAAGACTGCTGTTTTGCCTGTTCTACCAAAAAGTCGAGTTCGGGGCAACTTACTTCGTAGTCGTGTTGAAGGCCGGCATGCGATGCGTACATTTTCTGACCAAAAAACACTAAGTCATTTTCCTGTAAAGCCTTGCAAGCATCCAGCACACGGTTATTTTCCTGCACTATAAAACTGCAGCGCTTATAAACTACGGGGTCAAATTCGGGTTGATGCTTTTCGAGCATTTCTATAGTTGCATCGCGTAGGCTGCCAACTTTGGGGTAATGTTTTTGAAGTATAGCTACGCCTGTTTCGCATTCCTGCCGGCGGGTGTTGTATTCGGATGATGCCAGCGAATGTTTTACCTGCGAGTCGCAGAGCACGATACGGTAATGGCTCATGTCAAAAGGAAAATATTCGTATTCCAGGGAACGGCAATCGAGTTTAACCGCATGCCCATCTTTACCAAACAAACTGGCAAACTGGTCCATAATGCCGCAGCGTACACCTGCAAATTCGTGTTCGGCTTTCTGAGCCATTTCAGCCAGTATCATTCGGTTTAGCCCAAAACCATGCAACTCGTTCAGCGCAAAAGCCAACCCGCACTCCACTGCCGCTGACGACGACAAACCCGCCCCGATGGGTATATTGCCTCCAAAAACCAGGTCGAAACCACCGATCTTATAGTTTGCTTTCTGGAACTGTGCTACTACACCCAGCAGGTAATTTGCCCAGCCAATATCCGACGGTTCTATACTTTGCAGTTCAAAACTGGCCTGCTCCTGCATATCCAGCGAATACAGGTTTATAGTTTGGGTGTTGTTGAGCGCTATAGCAAATACGATCTCTTTGTTAATAGCAGCCGGCAGCACAAAGCCATTGTTATAGTCGGTGTGCTCCCCTATCAGGTTTACCCTGCCCGGCGACCGGAATAGCTGTGGTTGTTGCTTGTATAGTTCTGTAAATTTAGTTCTGATAGCGTGTTGCATGCGATAAGTATAAACCTGGCTAAAATGTATTTTTTTTTACCTGGATGACTGAGAACCGGGTTGCACTTTTATAGTTGTAGTTGCCGGTTGCAAACCTTCGGAAGTAGCTGTTATAGTTACTGGTCCGGCTGTTTTTCCGATCTTTAAAAGTATAGCAGCAATTCCGGCTTCGGCGTTTACAGTGCTGACATACACTATCTCGGCATCGCCTTCGGCTTTAAAGGTTACTGCATTGGCGGCATCCGGTACTGTAGTTCCTTTGTCGTCTTTTATATGCGCATAAACAAACAGCACATCGTTTTGTCCTGCTGTAGCTTCTCTCCCACTCAGGTCTGTTTCTAACTCTAAAGTTGCTGCTATTCCCGGTGTGTGGCGCGTTGTTTCAACTGATCTTTTACCGTTTGTATAACCTATAGCGGTTAGGGTACCTGGCTCATACTTGGGTACTTCAAACGTAAAAGGCGGGTGTGGCAGGTGCGTCGAATATTTATCCTGATCCGGTTTCTGGCGGACGATGGTTTTGCCATTCAGTTGCAATTCTACCTCATCTGCATTGCTAAACACCTTTACTGTCGTAAGTTCCGGGTCGTTCCAGTAATTAGCGATAAAAATCATTAGCTTATCAAATTCGCTACCTGTTCTGGCATCAGCCTGGCTCTGATAGAAGTAGTAGGCAAACTTCGGCAGTCGCACAATATCCATTATTCCGGAAGCTTCAATATCGTCGGCATAGCCGCGCTTGTAGTCGATCATGAGCCAGTTAGCATCGCCTACTGCCGGGCCCTGTAGGTTGCTGTTGTGTGCCTCCTGGTAATTTAGTGCCTGCTGCAGCAATCGTTTCTGGCCAAAACCGCGCAACTGCCGCGAGGTACGTTCATCCTCCTTCAAGTCGGCAAAGTCTTTCTGGTTGAAGCCGGCATTCTGTGCATAATATTCCCAATCGCCGTACTCGGCAATAAACAGTGGTTTCTGTTTGCTATACTTGTTCCAGTAGTCGGGGGCTTTGCCGTGTTGGCGCGCAGGTATAAACACATCGTATACTTCATCGAGCCAGCCACAGGTATACACTCCTTTAAAAGGAAGCTCCTCATGCACCGCTTCATGCGCCTGCTGCATAAACTCCTTCATCATCCCCGATTCGTTAAGCGAAGCCTCCCAAAGTATAACCGAAGTATAGTTACGGTCGCGGCGCACCATGTCACGCACATCCTGCAGCACATTTTTCTGAAACTCTTCATTCCCGAAAAACTGCCAGCCTGGTATGGCATCCATAACAAGTAAACCGAGCTCATCGCAGGCCTCCATAAAAGCCGGTGCATGCGGGTAATGAGACAGGCGCACAAAATTAAACCCGGCTTTTTTTATCTTATAAGCATCGCGGTAATTAGCGTTATCCGAAAGGGCATAACCAACATAAGGATATTCCTGGTGGCGGTTGGTGCCACGCAGAAACAGCTTTTCGCCATTCAGATAAAACGCACCAGCCTCAAACCGGAAAGTCTTTACTCCAGTCCGAAGCGTTTGCTGGTCCATCACTTTTCCGTTCTGCAGCAACTCTACTGTAAGCGAGTACAGGTATGGGTTGTCTGGCGACCAGAGTTGCGGGTTAGTTATAGTTAGTGCCTGTGTAAAAGTGCCAAAAGCACCCAGCTGTATTTCCTGTATTTCGGTTATACTTTCAGCTACAACGTTGCCTGCTTTATCAGAGAGTATCGTTCTTACCTGGGCTTTCCTGCTTTCTGCGTGGTCGTTTTTGAGCTCTGTTTTTACTCGTAGCGTTGCAGACTGCTGGCTTACCGTATCGTAGTGCAACAACACCCCACCGCCTGCTACCTGGTTTGCCGCCACAGCATCCGAAATGTATAGTTTGTCTTTTTTGATGAGGTATACATTCCTGTAAATGCCGCTATAGTAATTAAAATCGAGATCGGCCAGAGGTTTACCAGGCGCTACTTTAGGGTTGTCTTCGTTATTGAGCTTTACAAGCAAGGTATTCTCTTCGCCATACTTCAGTTTATCCGACAGATCGATGTAAAACGGTATGTAACCGCCCAGATGCCGGAAAATATGCTGCCCATTTAAGTATACATCTGCCACCTGCATGGCGGCCTCGAACTTAATAGCAATGTGCCTGCCCTTATCAGAAGCTGGAATGGTAAAAGTCTTCCTATAAAACGCGTCTCCCTGCCATTGTTGCTCTTTTTTCTCGATCGGCTCCAGTCGGGCGGTGTGCGGCAAGCTTACTTTTTCCCATTTTATAGTTTGGTTCGATGTATCGGACAGGTTTATACCTGCATTGGCAGTATCTACATCGCGTACAAATTGCCAGTCATCGTTAAAAAGTATTTCGGTTGCAGGTGATGTGCCTGTTGTACTTAGGTTGCCGGATGTGTTACAAGCCAGCAGTAGAAAAGGAAGTATAAAAAGCAGCAGTTTGGCTATGCTTATACTTCTGTAAAGGTCTCGTTTTAACAGCATAAAGTATAGGTTATACCTGCCTGGCTATTTGCTCAGCCACACACGTTCAATATCAAAACTATACGGTTTATTTTTTTCGGAAGCAGGCAGATCTTTGCCAAGTATAATTTCCAGCTTTTCTGCATCGGCCAGGTTAAAAGCCTCTGCTTTGCCCGGCTTAAACCAGAACGGATGGAAGCCCGGGTAAGGACGCGGCAAAAGTATAAACTCGCCGGGTTGCAGGCTGCTTAACGGTATTTCGATGTCCTGAAATTGCCCGTTTATAGTTACAGTTGCCGTATGTGCCGTGGCATCGTCCGAGATCAGGGCTATTCTTACTTTTACAGGAGTTGGATTCGTAGTGCGGGCTCTTACCACCAGTTTTTTATAGTTGGCAAGTTCCGGTTTTCTATCCCTCAGTTTGTCTCCGATATAATACTGGAAACCCATTACGCCTTCTTCCGGCAGTTCTTTAGTGGATAAGCGAAGTATAAGTTGTCCCGGGTTTACATCTGTCAGCAGTTGCCTTTCATCGGGACGCCATAGGTTCGGGTATACTTTTATATTTCTGTCGTGGGTGGCGTTAAAGAGCTCCAGGTTACTGCCCGGTGCTGCTACAAAGCTGGTCCAGGTATCAGTTCTATAGTTATCCCATGCCCACGGATCACCTTCGTGCCCACCCGGAAAAGTATAGAATTTACCATCGGGCTGCTCTACTATAATGCGGTAACTCAGCATGCCCGGTGTGGTCAGTTCTGCCGGCAATGGGGCCTCATATATATAAGGATATTCCTGGGGCATCGCTATGGTTTTGTAAACTCCCGACAGGTTATTTATAGCCAACGTCACTTTCGCTTCTGGTTTAATGCCTACAATAGTTGCGCTTATAGTATAAGGTTGCTCCGCTGGTATTTCTTTTACTGGCTCATGTGCCACAAAAGGTTCTGACTTAACCGGTTCCGGGGCTACAAACTCAGCTAACTTTAGTTCTCCGGCCATGCTTTCCGGGGTCCAGCGGCCAGCCTTTTTACCTTTCTTCGTGAGCAGGTAAGTGCCGGGCTTCACCATAAACGCGCCTTTGGTAGTTACTTCGCTGAACATATTGCCAGCATTCAGGCCTTTGACCGTATAGTTATTCCCCAGGTCTGGCAGCATGATCCGGATAGCATGATCCCGGTATTCGATGCGGCTCACTTCTTTTTCGGGAGATGCCTTGGCAAACGGGTCTCTTATGTGAATAGCATCGGGCATTACCTCCAATCGCCACACCCCATTCTCGAGTTTATCTATAAAATAAGCCCCAAGTCCACGGTACTGCGCAACAGACGAGTTGCCAACGCCAGCTACATGTTTCAACTTTTTAAGGTTGGCAGGTTTGGTAGTTGTGCTATTGCTGTAATAAAACTCCTCTGCCGTGTTCATCTCGCTCAGGTTCTCTTTGTAACTCACCCGAAACACATCAAAAACGCTATCCTGGGGGTAAGTACCGTAGTTTTTGAGCCTCGGGAGCTTACGAAACGCTTTGCCTGCAATAAGCGCAGCAATGGCTTTTTTAGGCGTATAAGCCAGGTTAAGATAATGCGTTTGGTACTCGGTGTTGCCATAGGCGGTGGCCAGCGGGTCGTATGCAAACTGGGTAGTCCACTGGAAGCCAGCTCCCCGGAAACTGCGCGCCATAGCCGGGTACATTGTCGAGTTTAGAATATCGCCGGCATCAAACTCATATACCATGCGGGCTTTATTCGCATACTCCGGAATGGTGTCAAAAGGAATCTGGTAGCGATCTACGTGTGGCAGGTAGTTGCCTTGCAAGGTATGGTTTGCTACCAGGCCTGTCGGGTACCATTGGAAGCTTATGCCATCAATATTGGCTTTGGCAACTGCATCGGCATAGGTCGGCGATTCGCTTATGTTATAGAAGATCGGTTTTGTCCAGCCTGTTTTCCGGACGGATGCTACCATGCGGTTTACATATTCAGTGGCTCGTGCTTTTGGTCCGGTATGCTTTGGTTCGTTGTTAATTTCGGCAGCTATAATATCAGGATCGTTCTGGTAAGTAAGTTTTGTGTAAGGATTCACATGCTTAAAGAATTGCTCCAGGTAACGTTCCTGCGCCTTAAAAGCCTCCTCCTCGGTTACAGCTTTCTGCTTGTTATATTTCGTTGAGAAACCGATGGTCTTCTCGTCGGGTTCGGGGTAGCCGTTGCCCCAGAAAGCAATGGGCGTTACCAGTATCTTAATGTTGCGCTCTTTCAGTTTATAGATCAGGTAATCGAATAAACGCAGGTGCTCATTCTCCAGAAGGTTACCTACAGAGTCGGATATTTCGGTATCCCAGACATGCACCCGAAACGCATTGAACCCCAGCCTGGCCATGTGGTACACATCCTGGTCAATGGCTTTCTCCAGATCAACATTCAACGCTTTGTGCGAGCGGTAACCGTAGGCAAAGGGCACGGTATAGTTCACCCCAAAAAAACTGGCTTCGGACTTGTCCTTCTTCCAGCGCATCACGCCTTGCTCGTCTACATAAACAGGCGCTACTTCCTTATCCTTGGTCTGCTGGGCAAATGCTGCAAACTGTATACTTATAAAAAACAGTGCAGCTAAAAGCGAGGGGAGTTTATAGGTCATGGTACGGTTAAACGATGATCTGAAAATAAGGTGGCTTTAAAAAGCTGTGGCCCCTGCCCTACCATTTTCGGGTAAGTTCAGGGGCCACAGGCAAGTTAGCAGTTTATAGTCAATTTTAAACGTCAGGCTACTATACTTATACTTAGTTCAGCTTCACCAGTCGTTTAACGGTTTTGCGGTTGCCGGCTTCTATCTGTATCAGGTACAGGCCTGCAGCCACATTTTTAAGGTTAAGCGGTTGCTGCAACAGTTGCTGATGTTTTTTATACTTTACAGTACGCAATACGTGGCCGGTCATGTCGGTAACCTGCACCTGCACATCGCCACGGTAGTTATCAGTAAACTCCAGCAAAGCGTTTTCCTGTGTTGGGTTAGGGTATAATTCTATACTTGCATTCAGTGGCATTTCATCTTCCACATCCAGCACAACACCCTGCCATGGCAATAAACCAGCTTCCGGTGCCGGCAACTGTACCGAAGTATAAAGTCTGAACTCACCTGGCTTTAATATCAGTTTTTCGGCAGGATTGGTAACCTGCACTGCCTCTCCGGTAAAGTAATCATACCAGGTACCCGCCAGCGGGAAACCGGCATCTTGGCTCACACTTTTCACGTCGTAGTTACCAACTATAAATACCGTCATACTTTCGTCTATCAAGGTCAGGCGTTTCACCAGCCCTTCCGACGACAGGTTAAAGTCGTTGGTGCTGAATACCGGGTAATTCTTTTTCAAGTGGATAAGCTCGCTGTATACTTTGTACAATTTCATGCGGTTGGTATTTTCGCGGTAGCCCCATTTAATTGGCTTCGGATCGGTGCGGCCCGGGTCGTTTATAGATATATCGTAGCCCAGCTCACCGAATTGCCAGATCATTTTAGGACCTGGTACCGGTATAAAGAAGGCAGCAGCCAGCTTGGCGCGGTTAAGGGCGGTCTCCAGCTTCTTCGTGTTATAAGAACCTTCGGCGCGGCCATTTTTCATTACGTCATAGATCAGGCGCTCCTCATCGTGGCTTTCCATGTAGCCGATCAGGTGCGGTTGCTGCCAGCCGCGGTTCTTGTGCGATATACCGTTCAGGTCAGCATCGTAGCCTTTTACCATGTCGCGGTACTCGTGGTTGATGTTGCCCCAGAAAAGCATTCCGTAATCGGCCAGTTCTTTTTCCTCGGCATTATCAGCGAAGTGCTCCAGTATAACCAGTGCGGTTTCGTCGTAGCTTCTGATGTCGTTGTAAATATCTTTCCAGATGGCTACACGGCTGGCATCGTAAGCGCTCCAGGCACCTACATTGTCTCCTGAGTTCTTCTGGGTAAAGCCTTTCGACAAGTCGAAACGGAAGCCGTCGAATTTAAACTCCTCGAGCCAGTAGCGGTTAACACGTTCTACAAAAGCTTTGGTAACTTCGCTTTCGTGGTTAAAATCAAAGAATACGCTGAACGGGTGGGTGGCTTGCTGGTTAAAGAACGGATTGTCAGCAGAAGGACGGTTATTGTCCCAGTACATTTTCACATACGGAAATTCGTAATCGGCCTGGTTCAGCACCATATCAAGTATAACCGCAATGCCCATTTCGTGGCAGGTATCAATAAAGCGCTTCAACTGATCGGCTGTGCCATACGCTTTGTCCGGAGCAAAGTAAAATATAGGGTTGTAGCCCCACGATATGTTGCCCGAAAACTCCATAACAGGCATCAGCTCGATGGCATTTACGCCTAAGGTTTTCAGGTAGCTCAGTGTATCAGTTAGCGTGCTATAGTTTTGCGTGGCAAGGAAGTCGCGCAGCAGCAGTTCGTAAATAACAAGCGTATCGGCGGCAGGGCGTGTAAAGTTCTCTACTTTCCAGTTATAAGCTGTCTGGTTTGTCTGAAGTACAGATACAATGCCTTCGGCTCCGTCAGGGTAAGGCTTCAGTCCAGGATAATTGGCTTCGGTCAGGTAAGGGTCGTTCCAGGGATCCAGCACTTTATGCGCATAAGGGTCAGCAACAGCTATAGTACCATCTACCAGGTACTGGTAAGCGATCTCTTTACCCGGCTCCAGCCCATCAATTTCCAGCCAATATCGCTGACCATCCGGTGTCTGGTTCATGAGGTATTCCGGCATCGCTTCCCAGTTACTGAACTCGCCAATTACATAAACAAACTTTTTATGTGGCGCGAACAGTGTCAACAATGCTTTGTCGGAACCAGTGTATACAACTCCATCTTTAGCGTTGGCCGGCAGAGCAGCTACCGGCGAAACCGGTCGGTTCGTAAAATAAAATTCGTCGGTTTGGGTAGTGTTATTTACTGTGGCTTCGAACGTTACTTTGTGGCGCACACCTGTCTGGGTGCCTGTGTTCAGGTTATAAACCAAAGAGTCTTTGTTCTGCTCAGTTACCACTGTTACTCCATCTACTTTCAGGGTAAGGGTGGCTTTAGCCGAAGTATAGGCTTTTACAGGTATAACCGTGTTGGCATCTGTAAAAAACGACTCCTGGGTAGGTAATTTGATGGCAGCAACTACTCCTTCTGATGGGTAAAGCGAAACAAAAAGGTCTTCTGTCTGGGCGGTACCGGCTCCGTTCTTAAGCAGCAGGCCCAGTTTCCGAATCGGGGTGCCGGTCGGAACGTTAAAGTAGGTACGCGGCGTGATCGTGATCGACCAGCGGTTTTCTCCCAGGTAGTTCATTTTGCCCGGCTCATATGGCGCACTCCAGGTAGTTTGGCCTGTCGGCTGATATTCAAAAGCATCACCGGTTTCGGAAGTGCCGGCTCCGGACCATAGATACACATCGTTCGGTGCATTTTTAAGTGTAGCCGCGCGCGAATCAGTTGATTGGTTGATATCAAAGATAAGCGTAACCGGCTGATCGCCGGTGGGTAATACCGGTTTTGTAGTTACTACCTGCGCCGAGGCCTGCAGGTAACTTACCAGTATAAATATGAAGGATAAAAGACTGTAAATTTTTCGCATATGAGTAAGAAAATAAACCTGATAAAGGTAAAAAGAATCCGCCTAAAATTTTCAGATTATCCTGATTAATCCCCCCACTATACTTCTCTGATAGTTACAACAGCTCATAACCACCAACCTATCAGCATTATACAACCCAATTCGCAACTATACCTTATAAGAAGCCAGATTATAGTTGGTCAGGATTTTTATTTGAAATAGTTGCGTCTTTTGTAGCTTTGCCGCGTCTATAGTTCAGACCATTTTCAACCAACCTTTATACTATGAAAAAGTGGATCATTGGTGCCTTGCTGCTGCTTGGCATACTTGCTTCGGAGAGCGCTGTTTCTCAAAATAAGCAATATTACATTACCACCTCCGACTCGGTAAAACTGTATGTGCGGGTGGCCGGCAAAGGGAAACCCTGCCTGTTTATACATGGCGGGCCCGGCTCGTGGCCAAAATACTACTATGCTCTTGGCGGCGATATTACCGAGCAGGACATGACCATGATCTATGTGGACCAGCGCGGAAGTGGCCGCTCCGGAGGCGATGCCAGCACTGATTATTCGCTGGCCCGCGTGGTAAAAGACATGGAAGAAGTACGTGAATACCTTGGCTATGATAAATGGATCGTGATGCCGCATTCGTTTGGCGGAATCATAGCCACCGAATATGCTTATACTCACCCTGACCGCGTATTAGCCACCATTTATGTAAACACCACCCTCAACCTCGATTATGCCAAATCAAACGCTATTACGCAGGCATCCAGCATACTTAATGTACCGGAATCGGAGTTTCTGAAACCGGGCGTAAGCAAAACGCAGGCATTCGGGGCAGTCTGGAACCGCCTGAACCAGGAGAACCTAAGCTATAAAATGATGTACCGCGACAAAGCCATGTTCGATAAGATGAATGCGGTGATGGACACTACCCTGAACTGGCACTTTGGCAGCAACGTGTGGAACTACCCCGAATACGAACAGGACTTTACGCTAAAAACCGCAGCTATTACGGCACCGTCTTTAATATTTACCGGCCTTCACGATTACTCTGTAGGGCCGGAGCACTACAAATCGTTTCAGTTTCCGGAGGCTACGTACCGGGTAATGGATACCGGCCACTGCCCATACCAGGAGCAGCCCGCTAAATTCCAGAAGTATATCCGTAAGTTCCTGGCTAAGTTGGACTAATGTAATTTATACTTAAAAAAAATACCCGGTAGATCTGCCGGGTATTTTTTTGTCCCTTACATGCTGATAACAAGCAAATTATATACTTCAGGGCCATATAAACAAAAGAATCGAACTTACTGAAAATCTATACTTTACAGTATACAAACTATATATAGTAACGTACAGCTATTTCTTAAAATATAACTATAATATGAATTAATAAAAGTATAGAACCTGGCAGCTCTAAATTTGGTTAATAAGCTATAGAATTTTCACCTTTTAGAGCATTTCCTGCAATTGACTGCTATAGTATAGTTAGTTGTAGTTACCATCTATGCAGACAAGATTAGCCAAAGTAAATCAACTGCCGGTACATACTCTGTTAGCGCTTAACCATGGGCAACCCTATGCTTTTAACCAGGTTACGCCACCCATAACAGAAACTCCGCTTTTAATAAGTTTCCAACCGGCTTATTCAGCCCTGGAGTTTACCTGGCAGCGCCCTGTTACCAGCAAAGAATACCGCGAATGCATGCGGTTTATAGGTTTGTGCATTGCCATACTCCGTGTTAAATACCTACTGGTCGATTTCTCTAAAATGGGAAACCCATCGCCAGAAGACCAGCACCTGACCGAAAGCTTTTTACGCAAAGCACTTAAACATACCACCCTGGTACGTTCTGCCCGTGTAATTGCCCGCTCCCGGTTGCAGCAAAACATGTATGAAGCGGTAATTAATAGTGGCATATTTCTGCCTTACGAAACCAAAGCGTTTCACGAAGCCGACGAAGCTAGAAAATGGTTATTGCGAAATCCTTTTTCTAAATCAGATGCCCCGGATTGTTCGGTCGTTATTCCGCACAACGCGAGCCTGAAAGAACTAAAGAAGTTTGCTACAGCAGAAGCTGTTTCGCCTGATGTGGTTGTACCCGCGGAAACTATAACAGAAAACCCTGAAACGAAAAAGCACCCTGTAACCCGTTGCCAGACCAGTTTTGTAGAAGTTATAGTTGATCGTGAAAATAGCTATATTGTGGTTCGTTGGCTGCGGAAAGTCACCAGCCGCGAATATCGGTATGGCGTTTTAAAAGCAGGCCGGGCTCTAATAAATAGTGGCGTTCGTGGCCTTATCAGCAACAACCAACGCCTGCAAACACTAACTTTGCAGGATCAGGCCTGGCTTACCAGAACCGCATCTTACATGTTTGGCAAAAGTAAGGTAGAGCGTGTAGCATTTATAACATCGGCTGATATGATGCAGCAAATGGCACTTGAGTCTGTACTTACCCGTGTGCAACAGAACACAGGCCGCCATCAGACACAATATTTTTTTAGTGAAAGCGATGCCTTGCAGTGGGTACGCGACACACATTAACAGTAAGCATAAACATGACATCTTTTAATACGCAGGCAACTTATACCTTACAACTTACCACACTGCTCCGGAACGAGCATGTTGCCATCGAGTTTGACGATAACCTGAAGTACATACAGTTAACCTGGCTGAAGCACCCTGAAAGCGACATATTCAGGTCGATGTTTAATACAGCTGTAGCTTACTGCATAGAGTATAATAGTGAGTTATGGTACAGTGATGCCCGTGCTATACATTACCTCGAGTTTGCTGACCAGAAATGGGTGCTCACTAATATAGCCCCGCAATTGCCCCTGACCAAGGTGCGAAAATTTGCCCGCTTAAGCTCTCTCGAAAGCATATCGCTGATGGATATAAACCACATGTATGATGCTGTAGAGGAAAAAGGCGTTGTGAATGGTACCAAGTGTGAGATTTTTACCGATAAAAACGAAGCACTGCACTGGCTTTTCAGTGAAGTATAAGGGTTCGTAGCTTTGTGCTGCTATGGTATACTTTATAGCCAAACCTGTAAACCAGTCTATAAAAATAAAGCATTCAGATAGCCTGAATGCTTTTTTTGTTTTAATTAATTAGCTATCACTTTACGAGGCAATTCAGAGCTTTGCTTATCAGCCAATAATCTGTCTACAAAAGGTGTGTAGATGGCAAGCAGCGCAAAAAGCAGTAACAGGTAAATATACCAGGCATAGGGTAATATGTCTAAAAACGAGACTTTACCACCAGTAAAACTTACCAGTATCAGCATCTGGGCACCATAAGGCAACAAGCCCTGAACAATACAGGCAAAAATATCAATTAAAGCTGCTGTTTTGCGGTTATCTATACTATAACGCTGGCTTATATCTTTCGCTACCGGCCCTGTTACTACTATAGATACGGTGTTGTTCGCGATAGCACTGTTCACGCCACTTACCAGCAAGCCTATACCTACCTGCGAGGAACGGTAACTACGTATCAGGTTGTTAGCTTTATCCAGCAGGAACTGTATGCCGCCGGCTTGCCGCACCATTTCGGCAAGGCCACCAGTCAGCATCGAGAGCAGGAAGATCTCTGTCATGCCAGTAAAGCCTTCGTATATCTTTTTGCTGAACAGCAGCAAATCAAGCTCGCCACCTGCCAGGCCAACAGCACCCGAAGCAACTATACCAAGCATTAGCACCACAAACACGTTAACGCCATAAATTGCCAGGAACAACACCAGCAGGTAAGGTACAATTTTCCAGAAGCTGATCTCCTGCACAGCTGGCAATACATCAGGAGCAACTCCGTTGGTAAATCCGGCAAATAGCAGCAACCCAATTGTTAGTAAAGCAGCAGGCCCGGCAATCAGTATATTTACCTTAAACTTATCTTTCATGCTGCAGCCCTGGGTTTGCGTAGCAGCTATAGTTGTATCTGAAATAAAGGAGAGGTTATCGCCAAACATGGCTCCGCCCAGCAAAGCGCCCAGCATTAAAGGCAAAGATGTGCCACTTTGCTCTGCCAGCCCCACTGCTATAGGGCCAAGCGCTACTACAGCCCCCACCGAAGTTCCTGTAGCCGTCGATAAAAAAGAAGCCAGCACAAAGATGCCCAGCGCCAGGTATTGCACTGGTATTGCAGACAGCCCTAAGTTTACAGTGGCATCAACGCCGCCAGCTGCTTTGGCTACAACAGCAAAAGCGCCGGCCAGCAGGTAGATCAGGCACATGGTCATGATCTGGGAATCGCCGCATCCCCGAATCAAGGCGTCTACTTTTGCATTTATACTTCCTTTTAAAAGTATAAACGCGGCTACAATGCCACACACAACGGCTACCGGCGAGGGCAGCGCATAAAAATCGTCCAGCACTATGCCGGAACCAAGAAAAGTTGCCACAAACACCAGGAAAGGAACGAGCGCTACGCCCCCGGTTCTCTGAATCTGATCCATAAGTATAAATTGTAAAAAGATGCCTGCAAACCTGAGAGTAAACACCCCGAGGCATAGCTACAGCAGTAAAGAATTGATTTAGAAGTATAAAAGCTTGCCGCTGCACCAGGCTGGCGCAGTAAGCTAAAGCATTAACATGCGGGGATTAATAACAACAGCAACAACAGCCTTGCTGCGCAGCAGGCACTGCTACGACGTATAAACTTGTGTAATTCGGGGCTGTGTGAGGTAATTGGATAAGCATGTGCATGTAATTTATAGTTCCCAAAACTGGGCAGGAGTTAGCACCTATACAATATGATTGCCGGTTGCTAGAGGTTCGCGGAGCCTGCTCTCTCCCCTCTTCTTTATAAATTGTGATAAAGATGCTGCAAAGGTAAGGCTGCAACTATAAACTTTGCAAGTATAAACCCAAAACAATGACACATACTACTAATACACAGCAGGTTAAAAATCACCGCCAACTATAAATTAACTTCAGCTGCCGGCACTATAAACTGATCGCAGCTAAAACCGTAGGCAAATCCTACACCTTTATCAGCTATGGAACACATCCCGAATTTATACATAGGCACATCAGGCTGGAGCTACAGATGGCCGGAAGTACTTTACCCTGTCGAACTGAAATCGGCGGACAGGCTGCCTTATTATGCCGAGCACTTTAACGCCACCGAAATAAACAGCAGCTTTTACCATTTCACGATGGCCAAAACCGTAGAGAAATGGCTTGCTACCACTCCAGATCATTTTAAGTTTGCCCCAAAACTGAACCAGGAAATTACCCACAAGCGCAAATTTACTGAAGCAGAAGCGCCGCTCGATAAGTTTATGGCAAGCTATGGTTTAATGGGTGACCGGCTGGGCCCGGTGCTGGTCCAGATCGCGGCCAGTTTCCGGTTCCATAAGCCAACAGCCGAAACTTTTTACCGCTTATTACGCGATAAATACCCGCAACAGCCTTTTGCCCTGGAGGCCCGCCATGTGTCGTGGTTTACTGATGAGTCGGTGGAGCTGCTCCGCGATTATGAGATAACAACCGTTATGGCCAGTGCAGGCAAGCGTTTTCCGGGCACCGAAGTAACTACCACCGATATTGCCTACCTGCGCCTGCACGGCGACGAAAGAATGTATAGCAGCCCTTACTCCAACGATAAATTGGAACGCTATGCTTATATGGCAAAAGAGTGGCTGGAAGATGGTAAACAAGTATGGATATTTTTCAACAATACGATACAGGGCCACGCCGTAACCGATGGCAAAAAACTCCGTGAGCTCATTCTTAATTTATAGTTACAACACCTCTTTTTATACTTCCTGCTGATATGCTGCGCTGAGTTTTTAAAAAAATAGGTTATCTTGAACAGCCTTAACCAACTTTTTATGTCTGTTAACACGAAACCTATGCCTTCTCAGGAATCTGCAAAGCGCAACAACGACACCCGCGCGATCATCATTATCGGAGCGCTATTCTTCATTTTCGGGTCCGTCACCTGGATCAACTCTATACTTATACCTTACTTCCGGGAGGCATTTGAGCTCAGCAATTTCCAGTCGTACTTTGTTACGTTTGCCTTTTACATCTCGTATGTGGCCATGGCAGTGCCGTCGGCGTGGGTACTTAAAAAGACCGGCTTTAAAAAAGGCATGGCTATCGGACTGGCTGTAATGGCGGCAGGCGCGCTGGTATTTATACCTGCTTCCCAGTCAAGTACATTTGTTATTTTCCTGGTGGGCCTTTTTATACAGGGTGCCGGACTAACCTTGCTCCAGACAGCATCTAACCCCTATATAACTATACTTGGCCCTGCCGAAAGTGCCGCCAAACGCATCAGCGTAATGGGCATCGCGAATAAAGTAGGTGGTATTATTGCACCGCTCGTACTGGGCACTATATTATTTTTAGATACCGATACACTCCAAAACCAGGAAACTGCCTCTCTCGACAGGGTTATAACTCCTTATATTGTGATGGCTGTGTCGCTGTTAGTGCTGGCTTTTATGGTGCTGCGCTCCTCGCTGCCCGAGATCGATACGGACCAGGAAGACGAAGTGGTAGCTACTACCAATACCGGCAAAACAAGTATAATGCAGTTTCCGCACCTACTGCTGGGTGTGCTGGCTATTTTCCTGTATGTGGGCGTTGAGGTTATCTCTGTGGATACTATTATCAGCTATGGCCAGGAACAAGGCTTTACGCTTGATGATGCCAAATTCTTTGCTTCGTTTACGCTGGGTGCGATGCTGGTTGGTTACCTGATCGGTATAATTGCTATACCTAAATACCTGAAACAGGATGTTGCTTTAAAGATATCGGCAGTGCTGGGCGTGCTGTTTACGATCGGCGCTATACTTACCTCAGGCTACATTTCCGTTTTATTTGTGGCCTTACTCGGACTGGCTAACTCGCTGATGTGGCCTGCCATCTGGCCGCTGGCTATTTCGGGACTAGGCCGTTTCACAAAAATTGGTTCCTCGTTACTGATCATGGGTATTGCCGGTGGCGCTATACTCCCGCTGGTGTATGGCTACGTTACCGACATGGCTAATGCACAACAGGCTTACTGGATCATGGTGCCTTGCTACTTATTCATCTGGTATTATGCTGTAGGCGGACACAAAGTACGTTCGTAACTCAACCTGAACTATAAAAAAATCCCTGCCTGAAGTATAGCTCCGGGCAGGGATTTTTGTTTGTAAAGTATTAACCTACCACTCCAACTGCAGTTGTTCGCCTTTAAAATGTTTGATGGGCGTAAAAGTGCTGTTTATAGTATAGATCGGGGTTTCCTGGAAACGGGAGGCAACTACAACCTCAGTACCATTTGCATTCAGGTCGAAAAGCTGTTTTACCAGTTTCGGGCAGTTATTGTCTTTAGAAAGGTGCCCCAGCAACACGTGGCTCATAAAAACCGGTTTATGTGATGTAAAAAGGTTAAGCGCCTGCTCGTTCGACAAGTGCCCGTGCCTGCTTTTAATGCGTTGCTTCAGGTGGTACGGGTAGCGGCCTTTAGCTAGCAGGCCATCGTCGTAATTGGCTTCCAGTATGGCGGCATGGCACAGCTTAAAATGATGGATGACATGGTCGCAGGGCTCGCCTATATCTGTAAAAACGCCAACTGTTACCTCTTTGCTGCTAACTATAAAACTATGCGGGTCGCAGGCATCATGCCATTTAGGGAAACCGGTTATAGTTAGATTACCTATTTGCACCGGCTCATAGGCTTTAAACGGAACCGCGGTAAACTGCTCGTTATGGAGCCTGCCACGGAAATGGGTATCGGGAGTGATGTAGACCGGAATATTATACTTGCGCGCAATAACCGGTACTCCGCGAATGTGGTCAGAGTGCTCATGCGACACAAATATGGCTTTAACTTTACGCAACGACAGGCCGAGGCGCATCATACGCCTTTCGGTTTCGAGGCAGGACAGGCCGGCATCTACCAGCACAGCTTCGTGCTCGTTGCCGATATAATAACAGTTTCCGTTGCTGCCGGAGTTTAAGGATGTAAGCTGCAGTTGCATGTAGTACAAAGAAAGGCTAATTCAGGCTGTTTATCAAGCAGCTCAGGAATACAACTCAAAGCAAGCGCCCAGAATTCCGGGCAACTATAAATTTATACATCCCGAAAAGGCTTACACCTGATTATCAAAGTATAAGAGCCTGAAAAATTATGCTACGTATAAACCTGAACTTAAAAACTAACTGCGCCTGAAGTATACTTTAAAGGTAGATCCCGTTCCTTCTTCGCTGTCCAGTTCAATGCGGCCGCCGGCATTTTCTACAATGCGTTTTACAATGTACAAACCAACTCCCGTGCCCTCCACGTGGTCGTGCAGGCGCTTGAACATCGAGAATATCTTATCTTCATCGGCCGGGTCAAAGCCAAGTCCATTGTCCTGTACAGTAAGTATAACAAACTCCTTTGTAGTCTCTGTAGATATACTGATGTGTGGCTTACGGACATGAGACCTGTACTTGAGCGCATTACTGAGCAGGTTATACACGATACTGCGCGCATTCTTAGACGAGAACTCAATAACTGAATCAGCAGCTAATTGCAGATCAACCTGCGCATCGGCTCTCTTTATTTCGCTTTCAAAGTCCTGCTTGATATCTTCTACTACTTGGGCAAGGTCGAGTTTGGCAATGTCTTCGGTGTTTTGGCGCTGTACCTTGGCTACTTCCGTCAGATCGCTGATGGCGCGCTTAAACCTGTCTATAGAGCCTTGTATCAGCTTCAACACAAGTTGTACCTGCTCATCCTGTAGTGTTTCTTCCGGCAGATAATCCAGGAAAGCCAACATTAACCCCTCGATGTTAGAGATAGGCGCTTTCAGGTCGTGCGAGGCAGAGTATACAAAGTTATCAAGGTCCGCGTTGATAGACAGCAGTTCCCTGTTCATACCTTCTATCTTTTTACGGGCTTCTACCTGCTCACTTATATCTATAGCTACGGCAATTATTCCATTTATACTTCCGGAAGAATCGCGCATCGGGTGATACACAAAGTTCAGGTAAACCATTTCCATGGTTCCCTTCCGCTCCAGCATTACGGGAAGCTCGTTTGCTACAAAAGGAACACCGGTAGTATAAACGCCATCCAGCAGTTCTTTTATACCCTGATCCTTCACTTCAGGCAAAGCATCCAAAACCGGTAACCCTAGAATATCCTGCTTCTTTCTTCCCCATAGCTCGCAAATGCCCGGGTTTGCAAGGTCAATTATGTAATCCGGCCCTTGCAGTATAGTTATACCTACAGGCGCCTGTTCAAATACATTCTGCAAGTATTGTCTATGTCTCATGGCCTCCTCACGTGCCTGCACACTGGTAATGGATGTAGCAAACTGGCCTATCAGTAACTGGTGAAAACCAATATAATCAGTGTCATACTCAAGTTGCGCACTAATGCCCGTAATACAGAACCCGATGATCTGGTCCTCACCCGGCCTGAACACAGGAAGTATAACGGATTTATTCGGAACTGTAAAACCCGGTGCAATTTCCTGCTCTGCTATTTCGAGGCTGTACTCCCCTACCATTATCGGTTGCCTGTTCTCAATTATTTTGTCAAGCATCCAGTTCGGGGCAGCCTTTGTAGAAGTAAGCACCTCCGGCACATTTATACCTCCAAAATCACCGGCCCGACCCATTAACTTCGCTTCTGAACCATTTTTATCAAACAGGTAGATCAGGTTAAATGGTATGTCGTTCGGGTTATGGTTTAATATGTCGCTGACTGTCTGGCAGGCTTGTTCTATAGTTTGAATCAGGGCTGTTGCATCCGAGATTTCTTTTAACGTACGCAGGCGCCGCTGGCTTAATACGGTCTTGGTAACTTCGGAGCAGGCACAGAACACACCATTTACCTTTCCCGACTCAAAGGCAGGGCTATAGGAAAAAGTCCAGTATGTTTCTTCAGGAAATCCTTTGCGTTCCAGCATCAGCTTCAGGTCTTCAGCATAAAAGCGACTGCTGTTCTTCAGTATATCCTCTGCTACACCGCCAACATCATCCCATATTTCGCTCCACATGTCGCGGGCGCTGGCGCCCAGTGCATCCGGGTGCTTGTTGCCAAGTGCAGGCAAGTAGGCATCGTTATGGAACATATACAGCTCATCTGTCCACCACACAAACATCGGGAAGGCAGAGTTAAGCATTGTCTGAATGATGTTCTTCAAGCTATCAGACCAGTTTTCCGGATTGCCGAGAGGGTGGTTCTCCCAATCGTAAACCCGCATCAAGGCACCCATTTCGCCTTCAACCTGCAAAAAGTCAGGTGAGCCTGCCGGTATAGTTGTCATTTCTGAAAGTTCAGACATGTATTTGTATTACAGAAAATAAATAATGCGAAGCCTAATATAATGCAAAATAAAGTATAAACCTGCCTTCCGGATATTGAGGTTATCACTAAACCCAGTCAGATACTCTTAAATGGTATTTTAAAAGCAAGTATAACAACACCTATACCCGAATTGTTAACGATATCATAAACAAAAGTTTTTTTTCTGTTTTGTTTCCTGAAAGCAATTACAACTTCTACAGTATAACCTTGCTCAATCTTGCCTTACACCTGCCCTGCCTGCTGTTTATAGTTAAGCCCGATACGCGGCAAACCAAGTGTGGCGCTTGTCCATTCACGTACGCTGTACAGTAACTCCTCGTTCTCTGCCAGCGACTCCCCATACGAAGGAATCATCTTTTTAAGTTTGCGTTGCCACTCCTCCGAACTTACCTGTTCCGGGAAACAACGTTCCAGCAACTCCACCATGATCGAAACGGCTGTAGAAGCACCCGGCGAAGCTCCAAGTAAAGCTGCCAGCGACCCATCGGATGCACTCACCATTTCGGTACCAAACTCTAATACACCACCGCCATTAGGTCCTTTTTTGATCACCTGCACACGCTGTCCAGCAATTTCCAGTTCCCAGTCTTCGTCACGGGCATTCGGGTAGTAGTTACGCAGCGCAGCTAAACGGTCCTCGGGTTCCTGGCGCACCTGGTTTATAAGGTATTGGGTAAGCGGAATGTTCTTTATACCTGCCGATATCATAGGCCGCAGGTTGTCCGGACGAATAGAAAGCGCCAGGTCGAGGAAAGAGCCTTTTTTAAGGAATTTGGTAGAGAAACCGGCGTAAGGCCCGAACAGTAATTCTTTTTTACCATTTATAAAGCGGCTGTCCAGGTGCGGCACCGACATAGGCGGCGAACCTACCGAAGCTTTTCCGTATACTTTGGCTTTATGCTTTTCAATTATATCGGGGTTTGTGCAGCGCAGCCACTGCCCGCTTACCGGGAAGCCGCCATAGCCATCCCCTTCCGGAATATCTGACTTAAGAAGTAAAGGCAGCGATCCGCCACCGGCGCCAATAAATACAAACTTTGTGAACACCTTCCGCTTCTCACCTGTGTGCAGGTCTTTTACTTTTATCTGCCAGTAGCCGCTGCTTGTTTTGCGCAGTTTGCGTACCTCATGGCCAAAATGCTGTGTTACGTTGCCCGCTTCGTTCAGGCGCATCAGCAATCGCCTGGTTAGTGCCCCGAAGTTTACGTCAGTTCCGATATCCATGCGGGTACCAGCCACTTTTTCGTCGGGTTTGCGGCCTTCCATTACCAATGGCATCCATTCTTTTAGCTGCTGCTGGTCTTCGGAGTATTGCATGCCTTTAAACAGATGGCATTGCGTAAGGGCTTCGTAACGTTTCTGCAAAAACCTGACATTGGCATCGCCCCACACAAAACTGATGTGCGGTATACTATTGATAAAAAAGTCAGGCAGCTTAACCTGGTTCTTTTCTATCAGGTAAGACCAGAACTGTTTCGACACTTCAAAAGCTTCGGCAATTCGTACTGCTTTACTCGTATCAATGCTACCATCCGGCCGTTCGGGCGTATAGTTCAGCTCGCAGAAAGCCGAGTGGCCGGTGCCTGCATTGTTCCAGGCATCCGAGCTTTCGGCTGCGGCAATATCCAGTCGCTCAAATATTTCGATCTTCAGGTCAGGCTGTAACTCTTTAAGCATCATGCCGAGTGTGGCGCTCATTATGCCGGCGCCGATCAATACCACATCAGGGTTTTCAGGATATTTTGTTTTATCACTAAACATAGGTTTCGGTTTTGGAGCAGCATTGCCGGCACATTTGCCACACAGTTGCCGCACAGGTATATGGTAACTATACCTATACTATAAACCTGCCTTCGGGTTTTCCTGTCGGCTTATCTCACTTCCCCCGTTTATACTTCGGTACTATAAGCCAAGCAGCTAGCATTATTCTAATTTTTACATGTTCCAACATTAACTTTCACATTATCAAATCCTTAAATACAGTCTTCCGTATATTTTATTCCGCTATATTTGGGGATCTTAATATAGCTGTATTACTTTTTTTGCTGTTCCCCGACCTTTGTATTATCAACTCTAACACCATACAAATGAAACACAGTTACCTATTCAGGTGGGTCTTTATCCTCACCACCTTCTTTACGCTTACGGCCTGCGACAGAGAGCCGGAAATTGCACCACAGGAAATAATTGAACAGGAAAGCGTTATTGCTGCCGGCAACTATTCCGAAGGATTTGAAAGCGCTTACAAGGGTAGTTATGCTACCGGTTCAGTAAACTTTACGGATGGCACCTGGGTGTTTAACGATGCCCTGACCGGAAACTCAACCTCCGACCGCAAAGCCGGTGCGCAGGCAGCAAGAGTGCGCAACAGTGGTAAACTGACCATGCAGTTCGACTTGCCGGATGGCGCGAAAGGCTTTACCATGCGCTATGCTAAGTTTGGCAGCGACAAGAACTCTACCCTGCAGGTATTTTACTCTACTAACGGTGGCAGCACCTGGAGTAGCGCCGGCAGTGCCATAACAGTAAGCAAAACCACCCTGCAGACAGTATCTTATACTTTGAACCTGACAGGCAACGTACGCTTCGAGATACGAAAGACCGACGGCAGCAGCAACCGCGCAAACATTGACGACGTGCAAGTGGAGCCAAACCCGGTAGCCAATACTGTTGATGTAACCGAAGATTACGAAAGTGGCTCGAAAGGCAGTTATGCCGCTGCTTCTGTAGCGCTTAGCACAGGCAGCTGGTATCTGAACGAGGCTTTGCTTGGCTCGTTGGACGGCGACCGTAAAACAGGAACCAAATCAGTTCGTATCCGTGACCTGGGCACCCTGGAAATGGAATTTGACGTAACCGGCGCAAATGCGGTAAGTATAGCACACGCCCTTTACGGATCTGACGCCAGCAGCACCTGGCAATTACAGGCATCAACCAATGGCGGAACTTCGTGGTCGGTTGTAGGTAGCACTGTAAGCACTACTTCTACCAGCCTGCAAACGGCAACTTTCCCGGTAAGCTATACTTCTGCAGTTCGTTTCAGGGTAGTAAAACTGAGCGGCAACCGACTCAACATAGATGACTTTACGATTGGCGGCACTGCAGACGAAGCACCAGGCGATGGTGGCGGAGGTGGTGGCGGCACTACCCCTACCCCTTCCGACAATGTGCATCTTTCGTTGGGTAACCCATCAGGGGCTGTAACCGATATAAACCAGCCAAACAATTACCTGCTCGAGAAAACGCAGTTTGTAATGTCGTATAGCCGCGATAAGGGTATTGCCAACTGGGTTAGCTGGCACCTCGATGAGTCGTGGTTAGGCAGCACATCCCGCCAGGACGACTTCCGCTCCGATATCACCCTGCCTTCTAGCTGGTACCGTGTGGGCTCTACAAGCTACAGCGGCAGCGGCTTCGACAGAGGCCACATGTCACCGTCAGCGGACAGAACGGCAAGTGTTACCGACAACTCAGCTACTTTCCTGATGACAAACATGATACCACAGGCGCCACGTAACAACCAGGGCCCATGGGCAACGCTGGAAGGCTACTGCCGATCGATGTTATCAGGTGGTTATGAAGTATACATTATATCCGGAGGCTATGGTATTGGCGGAGACGGAAGCAACGGCTATGCTACAACTATTGATAATGGCCGTGTGCAGGTGCCATCCAACACCTGGAAGGTTATACTTATACTGCCTGATGGCACTAACGATGCAGCCCGCGTTACGACTAATACCCGCGTAATTGCCGTTGACATGCCAAACAGCCAGACTATAAATACCGACTGGAGAAGCCACCGCACTACCGTAGATGCTATTGAAGCCAAAACCGGTTACGACTTCTTTAACCTGATCGATAACAGCGTGGAACAGGTAATTGAAGCATCTGTAGATGTGCAGTAATTTATACTATACATGGCTTAGACTTACCTTATAAGCCTGCCAAAATGCAAAATCGCCCTGTTAAACAACAGGGCGATTTTGTTTCAGGAACTATAAAACCTGTATGGTGTTTATGTATAGCAAATAGCCACTCATTATCAGTGGACTAAAGGCTATATACACCTTTAGTGATGTTTATTCGGAGCCAGTAGGCAATAATATGCCATATCAGGAGTTAAGTAGGGAAATCAGTAAAATAAGTTTCGTCCATATTTAATTTTAATTGCGCGGTATAGCAGTTTCTTTTATGTTTACTCCGGTATTGCATCGGATATTAATTAATCTTACCATGAAGTCAACCTTTTTATCTCTTGTTTTAGTTGTAATGTTTACAGCTATGCAGCCTTTTAACGCTGTAGCACAGTCAACAAAACCATCTAAAAACACCTTATCAAAGCAGTTCAATAACCTGAAGGAGGATGCCAACTCGTACCAGGAAAAGGGCCAGCAGTATAAGGTGGTGAATGTTAAAACGCTGAACTCTTTTTACAACAGCGTAAGTGACAGCCTGCAGGTAGTAGGAAAAAAATTAGCTGATGCCCGTGCCGGTGCCGACAAAGAATTGCTGGAAGCCAAAGCCAACGTAGCAGCCCAGGAAAAGCAACTGAAAGCCCTGACCGAGGAAACTGCCCGCAAAGAGCAGGAAGTTCAGAAAAGCCAGCACCTGATAAACAATATCTCTATTCTGGGTATTGATATGCAGAAGCAGTTTTACGTTGTGCTGAATTCGGTTATTATAGTTGCCCTGCTTATTATGCTTGCCATTATGATGATGCAGTATAAGAGCAGCAAGCGCACATCAGTTGAGAAAGTGAAAGCTTTTGACGACATCGACAGTGAGTTTAACGAGTATAAGAAGAACGCCCGCGAACGCGAACTAAAGCTGAAGCGAGAAATGCAGACAGAATTTAACCGTGCCGAAGAACTTAGCCAGCAACTGGCTTCGCTGCAAAAAAAGCAGCACGCTTAAGCAACTGATTTTAAACTATAAATACGCCGCCCTACTTACCTGGGGCGGCGTTTTGCGTTTGTGGCAAACTATAGGTTAGGCTTATCCATGAAAATTATAGGTTGGTAATGGAAACATTTTTGCCAAATTGCATGTATATACATTAATTGTTGATACATTTAATTAAAGCTTCGTACACAATATTTTTATTTAAACTATAAACTAACAGCAGAAACTATGGCAAGCACGAAATGGAAAATTGACCCAACCCACAGTGAGATCCAGTTCAAGGTAAAACACCTGATGATCACAACGGTAACGGGCTATTTTAAGAACTTTGATCTGGAGGTAGAAACTGATGGTGATGACTTTACAACCGCATCACGCATCGAATTTACAGCCGATATCGACTCTATAAATACAAACAACGACCAGCGCGACACACACCTGAAATCGGATGACTTCTTTAATGCAGAGCAGTATAAGCAATTGCGCTTTGTTGGTAAAAAATACGAAGGCTCCGGCGACGACTATAAACTGCACGGCGACCTGACCATACGCGATGTGACAAAACCAATTACGCTTGATGTAGAGTTTGGCGGTATTGTAGTTGACCCTTATGGCCAGACAAAAGCAGGCTTTACGGTAGATGGCAAAGTAAACCGTAAAGAATTTAACCTGACCTGGGATGCCGTAACCGAAGCCGGTCAGGTAGTGGTTAGCAACGAAATTAAACTACACTGCGAGATACAGCTTGTAAAGCAAGCTTAATACTTTTTTTCCTGTTTACTTGCAAGCCACCCGGTACTTACCAGGGTGGCTTGCCCTGTTTATAGGGGTTACCCGCATTATTTGTAGCGCAACTATAAAACCTACCATATTAAATTGTAGTTTGGAGTATTAAACTGTAGCAACGCCCAAACTATGGCCATACTTCTCTCCGACCACTACTACAACCAACGTGCGCAACACCAACTCCGCGACTGGCAACGCCAGATGTTACAGGAACCCTCTTTTATAAATAACCTCTCGCGCAAGGCACAGCAAAAAATTAACAGCTACATACCGGATAAGATACACAATGCCATAACTACAGCTATTAAACAAATGACGCGCGCTACATTATTCGGGGCTGGCTATGTTTCGCGTACCCCAGCTGAGGCTACCAGCTTACAGCTGCAGGAAGGGCTTGTGGAGGGACGTATAAAGTTTTACAGGCATGCTGCCGCTGCCGAAGGAGGTATAACAGGTGCTGGCGGCATATTGCTGGGCCTCGCCGATTTTCCGTTACTGTTTGGGTTTAAGATAAAATTGCTTTTCGAGATAGCGGCTTTATATGGTTACGATGTGAATGATTACAAAGAAAGGCTATACCTGCTCTACATCTTTCAGCTGGCCTTTAGCAGCCACGAACACCGCCGCGATGTATACCAACATATGACAGATTGGGAAACCCGCAAACAGCTTCTACCTGACGATATAAATGAGTTTAACTGGCGTAGCTTTCAGCAGGAATACCGCGACTACATTGACCTGGCAAAAATGGCGCAGCTTATACCTATAATTGGCGCACCCGTCGGGGCGGTGGTAAACTATAAGCTCATTAACAAGCTCGGCGACACCGCCATAAATGCCTACCGCATGCGCTGGCAGGAAACCGGTAGACTATAGTTTATACTTAAATTAAAAAGTATAACTTAGTTTAGAAAAACATTAGCAACTGAGACCATTACAGGTATAGCGCAGATAAGTGTATGTTTTTGTTTATATTTTAGTTGTACATAAGCTCAATGATGAAACTGAAGACAGATAAAAGAAAATTAAAGGCAGTCATATTCATTGGCTTGTCTCTCTGTGCAGCTTCTATACTTGCAGCATCAAACCTTGATAATAGAAGTCAACTAATCTGGATATTGTTTCTGCTTTGCTCTGGACTTTTATTTATAGGTATAGGTTTGTTTACGAAAAGTAGATTTATCCTTACCAATGATTACTTAGAGGCAACGGACCTGCTGCGTTTATCAAGAAAAAGAATATCACTTGCGGATATTACCAAAGTGCAGTCTATTCATAAAGATTTTCCTGCGACTGCTCACGTTCAAAATCCATTGTGGTTAGTCCTTTGGGATAAGAAGTTTAAGAAAATAAAACAGCTTAAATTGTATAACAGGGAAAAGAAAATTTTCAGCATTGATGGGCATCTTCTTGAGGATAAAGAATATGAATGGCTGAAAAAGAAGTTAAAAAAGCCTGTGTACAACAAAGCCTAAATCACACTTGATGGCGTGCCTTAGCCCAGTACGTTGTGCTACAATATATGATTAGTTATGAAATGGAGTTTCTATAGCATTTTACTTTGTGGCTTACTCATCTTAAGCTGCACCAATTCTAAAGTCCTTGAAACAAGTAAATCAAGCGCTGTTAGCTATAAGATTGAGACGCAGGACATAAAAAATTTCTGGAAGGCATATGACCAGTTGGGCAGCTCTACGGATAGTGCTTTAACATTTCAGGAGTTGTACCTGGATAAAGCAAGTCCATACTTCAAAGAGTTCTTACAGCTAAGAAATTTTACAGCCAAAGAGTACGTCCAGTTGGTGAGGACTATGCCTGAGTTCTGGAAAACAATCAGACCTTTAACCGAAGAAGTACAGAACAGGAAATCTGAACTACAGCCTGCTTTTGATAAGCTTCGTGAACTTTACCCGTCTTTTAAGCAGCCAGACGTTTGTTTTGCTATTGGAACCTTGAGAACAGGTGGTACAACTTCAGAGGGGTTAATTCTGATAGGTACTGAGATTGTAGCAGCCGACAACTCAGTTAACCTCAAAGAGTTTGATAAGAATGATTTCATGAGGCTCGTCCTAAGAAACCAAACAGGTGACATCATTGGTGTAGTAGCCCACGAAGCTGTTCATACACAACAGCCAGGTGGAGACAATGCTGATGAATCCCTGCTGAAGCAAACCATAGTGGAAGGAGCTGCTGATTTTATCGCCTCCCTAATGCTGGGCAGAATTACGCAAAGCAAAGCCATCTATGATTATGGTATGGAACACGAAAGGGAGCTATGGAGTGAATTCTATTCAGATGTCAAAAATGGGAAATCCATTGAGGACACGGACTGGATGTATGACTATCGAACAAATCGTCCAGCCGATTTAGCTTATTTCATAGGGTTCAAGATTTGTGAAGCCTATTACAATAACTCCAATGATAAGAAACAAGCTATTGAAGACATCATCATGATGTCGGACGCTGAAAATTTCCTTCTTAAGAGTGGTTATTTAGAGAAATACAGTAGCTAACCTAGTACATGAGCCAAAATTCGGCTCACTTTCCTCATTTAAGATACGTCACCTGTCCTACAAACAAATCGGTCAATTCCATAACGTAATGCAACTATCTGAACCTATGACAGCATCATTAATATTGAGGATTGCAGTAGCTATTACCTTACTAGCGCATAGTATTCCGGTAATGCTAAATAATGGAGTGAACGATTTTGGAAATCTTTATTTAAACAAAGTCGGATTCGCCCCATTTGGTCTCGCTCTGGCTTGGATCATAAAATTGTCGCATGTCGTGAGCGCTATACTTTTAGTCATAAATAAGTATGTAATGGTTGCATCACTTGTCACCATTGTCATCCTGATAGCTGGCATTGTTATGATTCACTATAAAGAAGGTTGGTTTGTGGTTGGCTTAGGTAGAAATGGAATGGAGTTTAACTTTCTACTTATCTGTGTGCTTATCGCTATTATGTTATGGAACAAGGATCAAAAACGCACTCCTAACAAACTATAGACAAACAATCTGGTATACAGTACTTTAAAACACAAAAGCACTGTACAAAATTTTATAACCTATAAAGCGCATACTTAACTTTTATTCGTAGTCAGTTAAACGAGTATAAACACCGTTATCAACTATAAACCCTTCCTATACTATGAGAAATTACATCAGTGCTATTGTGTTTTCGGTGGCTATTATAATTACTGCTATCGTACTGGGCAACGCCTATATTAAGCGCAGCAAACCCGAAGGCGAAATTGCTGTTACCGGGCAGGGCAAACGCGATTTCACTTCCGACCTGATCGTATGGGAAGGCAGCTTCTATAAACTGGATAGTGATTTGAGATCAGCCTCAGCAGAGCTAACACAGGACAAGCAGACCATTGCTGATTATTTAACTAAAAACGGCATTAACAAAAGCGAGGTAGTTTTCAGTGCCATCGAGATGACCGAACAGAACAGGGCAAAGTACTCCCCTAACGGCCAGTATATGGGCGATGAGTTTGTTGGTTACCGGCTTACCCAGTCCATCCAGATCACATCGAAAGAAATTGAAAAGATAGAGGAAATATCGCGCCGCATTACCGAACTGCTGAACGAAGGCATACAGCTAAACTCGCAGCCACCACGCTATTACTATACCCAACTATCCGACCTTAAGATCGAACTGATATCGGAAGCCACAAAAGATGCCCGCGAACGTGCAGAAAAGATATCTGAGAATTCTGGCAGCACTATCGGTGAACTTATTTCAGCCCAGTTAGGCATTTTCCAGATAACAGGCCAAAACTCCAACGAAGAATATTCCTGGGGAGGCACCTTCAATACCTCCTCCAAAGAGAAAACAGCCTCTATTACAGTTAAACTAAACTATAGGGTTGAGTAGAATTATAGTTTACAAACCAGCCACCCAGGTTATAGTTTGTAAATTGAGAGCGATTTTATACTTCTCCTCCTCCGAGGAACAGGACTGTTAGTTTGTCCGGATTGGCCTATTTATAGTAAAGTTGTTTTTTTGTCCTCACACCAGTAAACAAAGTTTATACTTTGGAGATATTCCCCCCCGGAGGGGTTAGGGGTGGGTTTACTTTCCGTAAGCGTTACTTTCCGCGTTTTGTTGTGCAACGTAAGTTAGTTAGTAAATTGCAGGCCATTAACCCGAACATCAACCCGACGCAAACATAAGCCGATGACCATACTTACAGACATGAGTTTTACCACGCTTATCGATCTGGTGGGTACTTTCGTATTTGCTATAAGCGGTATCAGGCTGGCATCGGGTAAAAACATCGATTGGTTTGGCGCTTATGTTATAGGCCTGGTAACTGCTATTGGCGGTGGCACCACCCGCGACGTGTTGCTCGATGTAACGCCTTTCTGGATGCAGGATCCTATCTACATTATTATAACAGGTGCTGCGCTGCTCTCTACTATATTGTTTAAAGAAAAGCTTTTTAAGTGGGGCAATACCTTGTTCTTGTTCGATGCCATAGGCCTTGGTCTGTTCACTATCGTTGGTTTAAGTAAAAGCCTTGATGCCGGCCTGCCCTTCTGGGTATGTATAATTATGGGAACTATAACCGGCACCTTAGGTGGTGTGCTCCGCGATATTATAATAAATGAGGTACCTCTCCTTTTCCGGAAGGATATTTATGCATTGGCCTGCATAGCCGGTGGCATTGTGTACTTTGCGTGTTACAAGTTCAATTTTCTAATGCCTTTGTCAGAGTCGATAGCTGCTCTCACGGTCATCGTCATCAGGATAATTTCGGTTAAGTTTCATATTCAGCTGCCGCTTTTAACTACTATAAATCCGTCCCAGGACAGAACCGATACAAATGACAAAGTATAACAACAGTTCAATAAAAGCTATTTTACTACCTCCACTAAATATTTAGAAAGTTTGGTTCTGTAAATTATGAACTAAAGAAACTATAGTTTACTTTTGTGCGTTATCTAGCTGTAACTGATAATTATTATGACACTAAGCGATAAACAACTGGAGCTGATCGAGGAATTTGGAGTATACCAGGAAAACAATGGTTTCCAGCCGGCTGTAGCGCGCGTTATGGGCATACTGTTGGTTTCGGATAAGCCTGAGCTTACGTTCGAAGAGATCTCTGAAACCTTGAATATAAGCAAAAGTGCTACCAGCAACGCCTTGAACATGCTGCTTAACACCGGCCATATTGAGTACACCACTTTTTCAGGAGACAGAAAACGCTATTTTCGGATAAAATCATCGAACTGGCGCGACCTGTTTAACAAGAAGATGGAAGACCTGGGTGAACTGAACAATATACTGAAGCGTGTGCTGGATGTAAGAAAAAGAGAAAACCCTGCTTACGACCAGAAATTATTAAGCTTTATCAGTTTCCTTGATTACCTGAAAGCCCAGCTACCGAACCTAATCGAGCAATGGGAAATAGAAAACGCGAAACATAAAGCATAATTTTTTTGTTTCGTTAGTTCACAAATTTCAGAACCAACTATACTTATCAAAACTAAAAGAACTATAAACGTGAATACCAAACACTTACTAGTAGGATTAGCGCTCTTCTGCATGACGCCCGCCTTTGCACAAAGCCAGGCAACTGAGAAGGAAATAACCCTGCAACAGGCTGTTAACTATGCACTCGAAAATAACGAGAATATAAAAAAGGCCTCTTACGATGAGCTTGGCTCGAAATACCAGATCAACGAGGTTCGTAGTGCCGGTTTGCCACAGGTAGAGGTAAAAGGCTCGGCAGTAAGAACTATAGAAAAAACAATGTTCGTGCTCCCTGCTACTATGAACCAGGAAGGGACTGGACCATTAATTATACCGGCAGGCTCTGATAACACCGTTCAGGCTGGTTTATCTGTAACACAGTTACTGTTTAGTAAGTCATACTTTGTAGGCTTAAAAGCTGCCAAGAGCGCTGAAGACCTGTATCGCATCCGCAAAGAAATGGCTACCGAAGATGTGATCTACAACGTGGGTAGCGCTTATTACCAGGTGCTGCAAACAAAAGAGCAGTTCAATAGCATCAACGCTAACCTGAACATGCTTACTCAGCTTGAAAAGATCCTGACACTACAGTATAAGAACGACCTGGTTAAGAAGGTAGACGTGAACCGCATTAAGGTAAACAAGATAAACCTCGAGAACCAGAAAGAAAACCTGCAGGCCGCTTACGTGCAGCAACTGAATGTACTCAAGTTTTTTATGGGCATGCCGCTGGAAGAGCAGATCGCTTTAACAGGGTCTGCAGATGATGTGTTGTTAGACGAGCAGCCAACTATAGCCGGTGTGAATGATGTGGCTACAGAGCGTGCTGAGTTCAAGATACTGAACAAGCAGAAAGAGCTAAAGGCATTAGAAATTGAGAACATCAGAGCAGGGTACTACCCGTCGCTGGCTGCCTTTGGTAACTATAACTACCAGTCGCAGTACGACGGCCGCATGATCGGTAATTCTGATGCCATGTGGTTCCCGAACTCGCAGGTAGGTCTGCAGTTGAACATCCCGATTTTTGATGGTTTGCGCAAGAAGAGCCAGGTGCAGCAGCGCGAGATTGAGCTGAAGAAAATGGACCTGGACATACAGCAATACAACAAGAACACACAGGTAGAGCTAAGCAACGCGCTTAGCCAGTTAGGCAACAGCCAGAACAACATAGCTGCCCAGGAACGCAACGTGAAGCTAGCCCAGGAAGTGTACGACACCACCAACCAACTATACAAGGAAGCACTGGCACCCCTAAGCGACCTGCTGAATGCAGAAACTGCCCTGCGCGAAGCTCAGACAAACCTGAACAACGAAAGACTGAAGTACCAGATTGCACAGCTAAGCTATCTGAAAGCAAAAGGAAACCTCGAATCACTATCTAAATAAGACATACACCAAATACTAAAATGAAGAAGGTAATTTATATCGTACTTGTGCTGGTTGTTTTGGCCGCTATTGGTTTTAAACTGATGAGCAACAAAGAACAGATGGCCGCGAACGCAGCAGTTGCAGAAATTAAAAGTGATGCCATTCCGGTAGCTGTTACACAAGTAAAAACAGAGAAATTAGACAAGTCTTTTACCGCACAAGGTAACTTCGCTCCTATCCAGAGCCTGACACTTTTATCAGAAACTACCGGCCAAATAAAGAGCGTGCTGAAGCGCAAAGGCGATAAAGTAAAAGCAGGCGAACTGCTGGCCCAGGTAGAAAGCAACACCATGTCTGCTGACTTGGCTACGGCACAAACCAACGCCGAGAAAGCAAAGCGTGACTTAGAGCGTTTCGAGAACCTGGCTGCCGGCGATGCGATCACACAGCGCCAACTGGAAGATGCCCGTTTGGCTGCAAAGTCTACGCAGGCACAGTTGGTAGCTGCACGTCAGCGCTTAACTAAAACCAGAATCACGGCTCCTATCGGCGGCGAGATAAACGAGATTTATGTAGAAGTAGGCTCTTACCTGAACATGGGTACCAAACTATACGACATCGTGAACGTGGACAAACTGAAACTGAAAGTAAAAGCTTCTGAAAGCGAAGTTCTCCTGATAAACAAAGGGGATAAAGTAACGGTGAAAGCTGATGCCGGCGCAGGCCAGGAATACGAAGGTATAGTGACTGCTGTTGCTGCACAAGCCGACCCAACCCTGAAGTTTGACGTGGAAGTGGAAGTGAAAAATGCAGGTAATAACAACCTGAGAGCCGGTATGTACGGCACCGCTTTCTTTGAGGTAAACGACCAGCGCGATGCGATGATTTTACCACGCGAAGCTATAGTTGGCAGCATCCAGAACCCAAGTGTTTATGTGGTAAACAACGGCGTTGCCAACATGCGCAAAGTGAAAGTGGGTGTGGTTACACAAGATAAAGTAGAGATACTGGATGGTGTGAAGCCGGGCGAGCAAGTAGTACGAAGCGGCCAGATCAACCTGCGCGAAGGCATTAAAGTGACGTTGCTGAAGTAATCAGACCATAGTACATGCCGCAGGTTTAGCGTCAGTGCAACTTGTGGCTGGGTATGGGGCCAGTTTGTAACTGGCGTGATTCAAACCAGCATACTTTCGCCAGTTACAAACTGGCTGCCATATTAAACCACCAGTTACCGCTACGCTCAAACTGGCGGAATGTTAAACTGGTAAAAGCAATAACTTCTTTTAAATAAGAAACTATAAAATGAACATAACCAAATTATCGATACAGCGATCAACTATAGTAGTGGTGGTATTTACCGTACTCACACTGCTTGGGGTTGTCAGCTACCAATCGCTTAACTACGAGCTTCTTCCGAAGTTCAACCCACCGGTGCTTACCATCATGACCATTTATCCGGGTGCTTCGCCGAACGAAGTGGAGAACTCTGTTACAAAGGAAATTGAAGACGCACTTGCCTCCCTGGAGAACGTGAAGGAAATGAAAAGTACTTCTATGGAGAGCTTTTCCATGATCGTGATCAACCTGAATCAGGGTACGGATGTAGACCTTAGTTTGCAGGAAGCGCAACGTAAGATCAACGTAATTCTGGCTAACCTGCCGGAAGATGCAGATGCGCCAACGCTGAACAAATTTGACCTGGATGACCTGCCGATCATCAAGATGGGTGCCACAGCTAACATGTCGGCAACCGAGTTCTATGACCTGATCGATAAGAAGATCAAGCCGGAGCTTTCTAGAATTCAGGGTATGGCGGCCATTAAAGTTTTGGGTGGCCAGGAACGTGAGATCAAAGTAAACATCGACGCCAACAAACTGGAAGCTTACAACCTGTCTATACTTCAGGTACAGCAGAAGATCCGTAACTCAAACCTTGACTTCCCGACTGGTAAGATAAAGCAGGAAAGCGGCCAGACACAGATCCGATTGGCTGGTAAATTTCAGTCGTTGGAGCAGCTGAACAGCCTTATCCTTCGTGAAGACCAGAATGGTATCGTTCGCCTTTCAGACGTAGCCGAAGTACAGGATACGCAGAAAGATATCGAAGTAATGAACCGTATCAACAGTAACCCATCGGTAGGTATAACGATACAGAAACAGTCTGATGCCAACGCAGTAGAAGTTAGCCGCTTAACGAAAGAAGCGCTTGCTGACTTAGAGAAAACGTACGCTGCCGAAGGCCTGAAATTTAACATTGCCAACGACTCTTCTGACTTTACCCTGGAAGCCGCCGACTCAGTTATACATGACTTGATTATAGCGGTTATACTGGTGGCTATAGTTATGTTGCTGTTCCTGCACTCGCTGCGTAACGCAGTTATCGTAATGATCTCGATTCCGGCATCCCTGGTAGCGACCTTTATTTTCATGTACCTGTTTGGCTACTCGCTTAACCTTATGTCGTTACTGGCGCTTTCGCTGGTAGTTGGTATTCTGGTGGATGATGCCATTGTGGTAATTGAGAACATTCACCGCCACATGGAGATGGGTAAAAAGCCGGCTCAGGCTGCTTACGATGGTATCCGCGAGATCATGTCGACAGTTACATCTATTACCCTGGTAATTGTGGTGGTGTTTATTCCTATCGCGCTTTCAACAGGTTTAGTTTCGGATATCCTGCGCCAGTTTGCTGTGGTGGTTGCTGTATCCACAATGATCTCGTTGTTCGTTGCCTTTACATTGATCCCGTTACTTGCCAGCCGTTTCTCACGCCTGGAGCATATCTCTGACAAGAACTTTTTCGGACGCTTTATACTTGCTTTCGAGCGTTTCCTGGATAGAATTATTGATGGTTTTACAGCTGCGTTGAAGTGGGCATTTAACCACAAATTTATCACGCTGGGCTTAACTATACTCATGTTGTTTGCTTCGTTTGCACTGGTACCGTTCGGCTTTATAGGTTCTGAATTTATACCTGCCGGCGACCGTGGTGAAGTAAGCTTACAGCTGGAGTTACCAAAGAACGCTACCGTAGAGCAAACCAACTTTGCAACACGCCAGGTAGAAGAGTATTTACAGTCGATTCCTGAAGTGAAGCAGGTATTTACAACCGTAGGTACTACCACTTCGGCGCAGGCTGGCCAGAACACGGCATATAAGTCAGATGTTTCGGTAACGCTGGTAGATGTGAAGGAGCGTGCATTCAGTACAAACCAGTTCAGCCGCCAGGCAAAAGCCGATATCGAAAGCAGAATACCGGATGTGGAAGTAACTCCTGTTCCGGTAGGTCTGGTAGGTAACGCACAGGCGCCAATTCAGATCATCATCTCAGGCTCGAACCTAGATAGTGTGATGGCTTTCTCGCAGAAAGTAATGGCCATTACTGAAAGTATAGATGGTACTGCCGACGTGGAAACATCTGTAGAAGGTGGTAACCCGGAAATTGAAGTTGTAGTGGACCGCGATAAGATGGCAAACGTTGGCCTGTCGCTGGAGAGTGTGGGTGCAAGTATGCAGCTGGCCTTTAGCGGTAACTCCGATGTTACTTTCCGTTCCGGTACCGAAGACTACGACATCAATATCCGCCTGGATGAGTTTGACCGCCGCAGCGTGAACGATATTGGAAGCCTGTCTTTTGTGAATAACAGGGGTCAGATCGTTCGCTTGGCACAGTTCGCTGATATCCGTCAGTCTACTGGTCCGTCGCAGCTGGAGCGTTACAACCGTGTAACTTCGGTAAACGTGAACTCGCAGGTAATTGGTCGTCCGTCTGGTTCGATCGGTGCAGATATACAGGCTAAACTTGCTGAAATAGAAGCGCCGAAAGGTGTAAGCTACGAGTTTGGTGGCGACATGAAAAACCAGAGCGAAGGTTTCGGTACGCTGGGTATTGCCCTGCTTGCTTCCATCATCTTCGTGTACCTGATCATGGTGGCCCTGTACGACTCTTACATTTACCCGCTGGTGGTTCTGTTCTCTATTCCGTTGGCGATCATTGGTGCCTTGCTTGCGCTGGCGCTTGCTGCTCAGTCGCTGAGTATCTTCTCTATCCTGGGTATCATTATGATGATCGGTCTGGTTGCGAAGAACGCGATCATGGTGGTTGACTTTACCAACAAGCTGAAAGCAGAAGGTGTGGCCGTGAAGGAAGCATTGATAGAAGCAGTAAGAATTCGTTTCCGCCCGATCCTGATGACAACGCTGGCAATGGTGATTGGTATGTTGCCGATCGCGTTGGCAGGTGGTTCAGTAGCCGCAACCAAGAATGGTCTGGCCTGGGCGCTGATCGGTGGTCTGAGCTCGTCTATGTTCCTGACGCTTATCGTTGTTCCAATCATCTACTATGGCTTCGACAGAATATTAGCGAAGCTTGGTATGGATAAGAAGACCGTGATCGAGCTGGAAGAGAAGACACTCGAAGAGCTGGAGCACGAAACCAAGATGCTGGAAGAAAAGAAAATGGCGCACGAATTCGCGCATTAATCAGCATGCATTTCCTTTTTTCATATAGATAGATTACTGGGGAGATTGTGGAGGCTTATAGTTTCCGCAATCTCAGAACCAGACTTACCTTTACGCTTATAAGCCATGACTCATGTAACTTCAGACATCAAGGCAATTCAAAAAGAAGTGGTGAAGATCATCTCTTCTGTTACTAAGATCAACAAGAACAACCTGCTCGAAGTCCGGGATCTGACCAAATTAGGGTTGGATATAGTGGATGTGGTAGATATTATCCTGAAAGTGGAGAAAACTTATCACCTGACCATACCAGACGAAGTGCCCGTGTATACGGTTGATGATTTTGTGAACTATGTTTATACCCATAAACAAGCCAGCTAAGTTGGTAAATGGTATAAAAAGAGAGAGCCGCAATGTATAGTTGCGGCTCTCTTTTTATATACTAATGCCCTTGCTGCGTGTTTTCACCAGCAAGCATGTAGGAGTTGAATTGTTAGTAAGAACACCACCAATGGCTCTTTTTATACTTCAGAAACTACAAACTACATCTAAGTACATGAGCATCAACTATAAAAGTATAACGACTTCTCCCTATTTCGGTGTATGACGGTTTAACTATCCGGGATATTTACTTGCTGGTAAAAACACGCAGCAAGGGCGTAGTTAAAGATTCTTAAAATCCAAAACAGCTTCACAGTTTATTCTTCGCTTCAAATTGCACCCCAAATTATACTTTTTCATCAGTCACCTCTCCGATTTAGGGTACTTTTCGTCAAAAATCAGCAATTCAGCTATATAGGCGGTTATCTTTGTTTGCATAATTCCGTAAAGCCTGTACACACACTTAACGGAAAAGAGATATCGCATCAGCTAAACATATCGGGAAAGTAGTCGCCAAAGTCATCCTTGGCCTGTTATTATTTATAGTTGCCTTAATAATTATTATAGTTGTAGCCCTGCAGTTTCAGGGGGTGCAGAACTATACTGCCAAACAAGGTGCTGATTACCTGGAAGGCATGTTTGGCACAAAAGTAGAGATAGGGGGATTTACTACTGACTGGCGCAATGCACTGGTACTGAAAGACGTATACCTGGAAGACCAGCAACAGGACACCCTTTGGTACAGCCAGCGCCTGGGTGTTGACCTCGACATTTTTGGATTGATCGGCGGTACAATAGACATCAGTAAAATAGACCTTGAAAAAGCGCGGTTAAACCTGCACATCCGGCCCGACAGCAGTTCCAACTTCGATCATATAATGGAGGCTTTCGCCACCGACACCACCGCAACTACTACTCCTGCTGACACCACCGCGATGGCCATAAACCTGGGAGTAATTAATTTAGATAATGTAAGAGTAAGCTTCCGGGATGAAGCAGGCGGCAACCTGATAGAAACGCATATCGGTCAGCTAAACACAACCATGGACGAGCTGAACCTGGAAGAACAGAAATACCTGGTTGATAACGTCGAGCTTAAAAACACCTGGATAAACTTTATACAAACCAAACTGCCACCGCCATCAGAGCCGGAACCTATTGCCTTTGAGTTTGGCTTAAACAAAGCAGACCTGGAGTCTATACGCCTGCGCTATGAGAACCGTGTGGCCGAACAGCGCATTGAAGTAGACCTGGGGAGAGCCAATGTAACATCTGACAACATAGACCTGCCTAATGCCCGCGTAGACCTCAGCAACCTGGAGCTGCACAATACTGCTATAGTTTATGCCCAGGAAAAGTATAAACCATCTGATTCGCTGGCTGTGAACCCGGCTAAGATAGTGCGCGACCTGGACGAATCGGTGGAGAAAGCGCAGGGCCAGCCGGTGGATTGGGTAGTGACCTTAGGGGAAACAGATATTTCCGGGGTAAACATTAAGTTCGATAACTTTAATATGCCTGCACAGCCGCGCGGCATGGATTACAACCACTTATACTTTACAGATGTGAAGTTGCAGGCAAATGACCTGAGCTATAGTTTAAACCGCACAAAAGCAGATCTGAAGCAGCTACAGCTAAAAGAGAAAAGCGGCTTCAGGGTAGAGAACTTCCAGGCCGATATACTGTTTGATTCTGTTCAGACACAACTCACTAACCTCGACCTGAAAACCGGCAACAGCCACATACAACGCGACCTGGCGATACGCTATAGTTCGTTGGATGCATTGGCCGAAAACCCCGGAGCTACACAGCTTGACCTGAATATAGTTGACAGCCGTATTGCGATGCAGGATGTGCTATACTTTATGCCGGAACTGCGCAACAATCCATCATTCAAAAGTATAACCAACTCAACATTACAGATCAGTGGAGATGTAGAAGGAACTGTAGATAACATGATCGTGCGACAACTGCGGGCATCGGGCTTAAACGGAACTATAGTTAATGTAACAGGCAATATCCGCAACGCTACCAACCCCGACAACCTGTACCTGGACCTGGATGTAAACCAACTGCAAACAACCCGCTCTACTATACTTGCCTTTGCTCCTGCAGGCACCATTCCGCCAAACATTCGCATACCGGAAAGAATAAGTATAGCCGGCACTGTAGAAGGCACCCTGACAAACATGGATGCACAGGCAACTATAAACAGCTCGATGGGCAACTTGACAGCCGACGTGGACATGGGCGATAACGAAACCTTTAACGCAACCATAAAAACCGCAGGTCTTGCCCTGGATGAACTCTTTACCGATAGCCTTGGCCTGGGCACCGTAGCCGGAACTATAACCGCTAAAGGGCAGGGCCTTACGCCCGAAACGATGGTAGCCGATGTACAGGCAAACCTCTCGAAGTTTGAGTACAACAACTATAACTACCGCAACATTGTACTTGATGCCGACATTAATAGAAACGTGTACGATGTACAGGCACGTTCCGAGGACCCGAACCTCGACCTTGCACTCGACGGAACCTTTAACCTACGCGATACGACCAACGCCAACTATAACTTTACCCTGGACCTGAACCAGGCAAATCTGCAGGCGCTCAATTTATACCCGGAGCCCTTAAGTATACAAGGGAAAATAAAAGGCAATTTTAGTGGCGCCAGCCCTGCTACCCTGAGTGGTACTATGGATGCCCAACAGTTAGTGGTGCAGCACAATAATGTAAATTACCCTGTTGACTCGCTGCAACTAAGCCTGCAACAGCAAAAAGGCAATACCGAGATACAACTTAGCTCCGACGTATTAGCAGCAGACATGCAATTCGGAAATACCCTCGAAACATTACCAACAGCGCTTTTAAAACACTTCTCTAATTACTTCGATCTTCAGCCTGACCCGCCTTACCCTGCCAACCTGAGCCTGGAAGATTTTGCGTTTGAGATAGATCTTAAGAAACCGGCTATACTTACATCGTTTGTACCTGGCCTCGAACAGTTACAGCAAAGCGCCCCGCTAACCGGAACATACGATGGCGAAACCCAGGTATTTGAAATGGATGGCGGCTTCAGCAGGATAAAATACATGGATTATACTTTGAACGGGCTTGCACTGCAGGTACGCGGTAACAGGAACGAGTTAGGCTACAGCGCTGACCTGAACCAGTTTGCCTCGCCTTCTTTAAACGTGAACAATGTAGGCCTGACAGGTGCTGCCCGCGATAACGAACTGGCCCTGCAGCTGGCTGTGGCCAAAGATAGCGCCAACGCTGAGTTTATGATCGGGGGAGTGATGAATAGCCTTGGCCGTGGCTACAGGTTCGTTTTTAATCCCGACGAGCTTGTGATAAATGGTGATAAGTGGACCGTGCCCCAAGATAATTATCTGCAGTTCGATACTAACTTTATTTATGCCAACAACATAAACCTGCAGCATAATAACATGCAGCTTGCCCTGAACAGCCGCGGACCGGTGGGCCCTGCAGCACCACTGGAGGCGACTTTCCAGAACCTGGAGATCGGGTATATTTTGCGCTCGTTCCAGGAGCCGGACAGCCTGATGACCGGAACTATAAACGGCACGGCCACCCTGAAAGAAATAATGACCGGAGCACCAACTTTCACTTCTGATATTACAGTTACAGACTTTAGCTATGCCGGCAATCCTGTTGGCGACCTTGCCCTGGTAGCTTCCACGGCCTCCGCTAACCGCTATAGTATAGATGCAAGATTAACAGATAATGGCAACCAGCTACTGATCGATGGATTTGTAGAAACGCAACCGAACGCAACGCTACTTAACCTGACCGCCAACGTAGAGAACCTGAATATTAATTCGTTCCAGGGTTTTTCGGCGGGCCTTGTTGATGACCTTGATGGCAGCGCCAACGGCACGCTGCGCATTACCGGAACAGTAGACGACCCGAACATTGCCGGTACCCTTAACTTTAACGAAGCCGAGTTTACAGTTACCCAACTAGGATCGCTTTATAAGCTTCAGAACGAACAGCTTGTTTTCGATGAAAGCGGCATACGTTTCCCTGACTTTACACTTACCGATACGCTTGGTAATACTCTCGAAGTAAACGGCAGCATCCTGACTCAAAACTATACCGATTTCCAGTTCGACCTGACCGCTGATACGGAGAAATTTCTGGCACTGAACTCTACCGTGCAGGAAAATGAACTATACTATGGCACTTTATACATCGATGCCAACGCTACTATAAAAGGCAACCTGGAGGTTCCGGTCATCGTGTCCGATGTATCTGTACTTCCCGGATCTGATTTTACCATTGTAATTCCGGCTGAACAGGTAGGTGCTGCAGAGCGGGACGGCATTGTAGAATTTGTAAACCTCAACGATTCGCTCACTGCTATACTTAATGGCATGGCCGGGGCTGATTCAACAGCATCAATGGGTTTTGTTGGGGTAGATATTCAAACCAGGATATCTGTAACAGATGAGACCCCGATCACGATCGTGCTGGACCCTATCACCGGGGATAACCTGAAGGTAAGAGGCACTGCTGACCCGTTGTTTATAGGGATGACACCAGCCGGCCAGATAAACATGTCGGGGCGCTATACTATAAAAGACGGCAAGTATAGCATGGATTTTTACGACCTAGTATCGCGGGAGCTTGACATTACCGAAGGCAGCTACATTGCCTGGACCGGCGACCCGCTGCTTGCCAACATGCAGGTAACCGCCATTTATACTGTTGAAACCGCACCTATGGAACTGGTAGCCTCCCAGATAGGTGGAACACTGGAACCGGCGCTTCAAAACCAGGTGCCGTTTCAGGTGTATGTTGATGTGGAAGGAGAAATGCTTACGCCCGAGATAGGTTTTGACATACAGATACCCGAAAACCGGCAGGGCCAGGTACCACGCGAAGTAATGACCAGCCTTGGTAACCTGCGCACCGATGTTTCTGAAATGAACAAACAGGTATTTGCCCTGCTCGTACTTAACCGCTTTCTGGCTCCCGATCCGTTTACAAGTTCCGGTGGAGGCTTTGCCTCTACTGCCCGCAACAGTTTAAGCCAGGTAATGACGGACCAGCTTAACAACCTGACGCAGCGCTATGCCGGTGGCCTTGGCCTGGAATTAGGTGTCGATTCGTATGAGGATTATTCGTCCGGGTCGGCGCAAGGCCGTACAGACCTGAATGTGGCACTTCGCCAGAAGTTCCTGGATGACAGGCTGACTGTTAGAGTAGGTACGGATATTGGCCTGGAAGGCGGCCAACAGGAACAAAACAATATGAGTGGTTTCGGGGGTGATATCTCCGTGGAATACTCTATTACAGAGGATGGCCGCTTACGGGTACAGGCTTTCCAGCGCAACCAGTTCGAGGATTTCCTGGAAGGTGATGTGCGGGCAACCGGAGCTGGCGTTATCTACCAACGGGAGTATAACAACTTTTCGGATCTGTTCCGTAACCTGGAACGACGCCATGAGCGCGAGCGCGAACGTAAACTCGAAGACGCTAAAAAAATAGAAGAAGACATTAAGAAATAATGTATATGCCCCAACCTATACCTGCCAACATCACCTCCAGGAAACTATACTTATGGCTGGCAACAGTTATGCTGTTGATCGTAGCTGGCTGCACCGGCACTAAACGCATCCCTGCCGACGATGCCCTGTTTACAGGCTACGACGTGCAGGTGAAAGGCGAGAACGACAGCAGCAACCGGCAAAAAGAAATGGCCACGGAGTTATCTGCTACAGTAAGGCCCGAGCCAAACTTTTCTATACTTGGCATGCGCCCTAAATTAGCCATCTATAACACTTTTTATACTGAGAAAGAGAAAGGCCTGAAACACTGGATACAGACAAAACTGGGCGAACCACCTGTACTTATCTCGGAAGTAGATACTAGCAGCCTCCACCACATTATGCGTAACCGCCTGCACAACCGCGGTTATTTTAATAACATAGTTCAGAGTAAGATAAACCGTAAAAAGAAAACCGCCACTATCGATTTTACAGCTCATGTAAGTGAGCCATACCGCATCCGGAAAATAGCTTATACATTGGCTGACTCGCTACCTGTGCACGATGCCATACAGCGGGCCCAACCTGAGTCGCAGCTTATATCCGGCGAACCGTATGACCTCGAAAAAATGACGGCAGAGCGTGTACGCATCGATGCTACCCTTAAAAATATAGGCTACTTCTACTTTTCGCCGGACCTGCTCATTTATAGTGTAGATACTACTGTTGGCGACCGCCAGGCCGATGTGCTGATGCGCCTGAAAACCAATGCGCCAAGCCATACTTTAAAGCCATACACGATAGACGACATCTACATTTTTGCCAACTATACACTCGGCGACAGCTTGTCTGTAAGCGACACCATCGACTATAAAGGCTATTACTACATCCCCAACGAAAACTATGTAAGGGCCCGCCACCTGCTGCGTGGCGTTTTTGTAGAACAGGACAGCCTGTATACCCGCGAAAACCATTTACTAACTATAAATCGCCTTTCAGCGTTGCCAGCCTACAAGTTTGTAAACATCGACTACAAACCGGATACAACCGAACAGGGCAAACTCGATTCATTTATTTACCTCACTCCTGCTTTAAAGAAATCCCTGCGCCTGGAAGGAAAGTATGTAAGCAAATCGAACAACTTTGCCGGGCCGGGTATAACGATGGCGTTCCGGAACCGGAATGCTCTAAAAGGCTCCGAACTGCTGACTATTGAAGTAACGGGCAATTTTGAAAGCCAGGTTGGAGGGCGCACGACCGAGGTGCCCGAAGGCCAGACGGACAACAATAACACCAACCTAAGTTCTTATGAAATTGGGACACAGGCTACTTTAACTATACCACGCATTGTATCGCCTATTGAGATCCGGAACCTCCGCACAGAGTTTTTACCACACACCCGCATCGGGTTGGGTTTTAACTTCCTTAACCGGGTGCGTTACTTCCATATGAACTCCTTTAATGCTTCGTATGCATATAACTGGCGCCCTAAAAAGGAATTTACCCACGATATTACACCTGTAAATCTGCAGTACGTGCAGTTAGGTCGCATTACTGAAGAGTTCAGCGGTTTGTTGGAGGAGAACCCATTCCTGCGCCGCAGCTTCGAAGACCAGTTCATCATTGGATCTATCTACCAGTTCACGTTCACGAACCAGATGGAAACCAACCGTACGCACCAGTTCTTCGACAACTTTATACTTGATGGCTCTGGCAATTTGATAAACGGATTGCAAAACCTGAGCGGTGCCGACGAGCCGGAAGAGGACATGCCCCGCACCCTGTTCCGTAAGCCCTATTCGCAATACATTAAAGCAGAGAACGACTTCCGGTATTATTTTAATTTTGGCAAAGAAAGCCAGCTCGTAACCCGCCTGATGGCTGGTGTTGGCTATGCGCACGGTAACTCCACGGTTATGCCATATGTAAAGCAGTTTTCGACAGGCGGACCAAGCAGCATCAGGGCTTTCAGGGCACGAAGTATAGGCCCCGGCACTTACGATATACCAGACGAGCAGCTATTCTCTTATTTCGACCAGACCGGTGACGTTAAAATTGAAGCAAACCTGGAGTATCGCTTTCCGCTGGCAGGCTTTTTTAAAGGAGCTCTTTTTGTTGATGCGGGTAACATCTGGCTGCTGAAAGACTCTTATAACGCAGACGGTGAGGTTGAAAAACCTGGTGGCAAGTTTGAAAGCGGTGAGTTCCTGAATGAGTTGGCGGTAGGTACCGGCTTTGGCCTGCGCGTGGATGTAGAGTTCTTCGTAATTCGTTTCGATTTAGGTATACCTGTAAGAGTGCCTTACCTGCCTGAAGGCGATCGGAATGTAATTTCTGATTTTAAATTCGGGTTTAAAGGCGAAAACAGCATGACCCTGAATATCGCCATCGGTTATCCGTTCTAAAGCAGATTTATAGTTATAGTTTGAGGTTAGATCTATAGTTTGCTGTGGATGCAAAATATGTAATTTTGCGACTTTCCTCCCCAAAGTCTGTAACTATAAAACATTATCACAAACTATACCTATGGCAGAAATTCCCCTCCTTGGAGGGGTTGGGGTGGGTTTAACAACAACTATAAACTATAAACATAGCCACAGCAATTACCATATTTGTCCCTGCCGGGCCAGTTGAGTCGGGAGACTCAACACTATCTTAAGTCACGAGTCAGAAGACTCGCGCCAGTGGGCAGACTGCGGTTGAGTTGGTTGAAGATATAGCCAATATGAGCCAGCATGAAGTAGCAATTCCTGCAACTATAAACTATACTTCAGGAAATCTTCTACTCATTCCTCACAAAGAAAGGGATATTGGCTGTTGCCAGGTTATTATTTCCATCGCGTACATACACATACAACCTATAAGCTCCTTCTTTTTTAGGTGTCCTGAGTTGCGTTTTGCCTTCGCTGGAAGCAGATAACAGGCCCGGAATTGGAGCAGGAGTTACTTCTTTACCGGTATTGCCGTCTTCACTTTCTATTTCGGGTAGCACCTCCCATGTAACGTTCACCGAATCCTGATCTGGGTCGAAAGTATAAACTGCTCCCGGGTAAGTCTGCTCCGGCTTCAGGTAGATCTGGTCGAAGGCAAACATCTCGTTTAGTTTAAGATAAGCAATATAGGGGGCTTTATTCTGCACTTCTTCTCCTGTCCATAGTTCCCGCATTACCTGTACCATTTCTGTTTCTTCGCCTTTGCTGTTTATCATGCTGAACCAGGTAGGAGTTGTTTCCTGCTTATTTCCCCACATAAATACATAAGAGCCCAGGCACTGCTGCTCATCCTGAAGTATAACATCTTTATAGAACTTGCCTGTGATCTCTGCTTTCTCGGAGCTGGTCTGCTCTATGGGTGCCATCCACCAGGTAAAATACGATTCCCAGTAGCCACGCGCGCCAAACTCGGATATAACGTATGGTCCTTTCCAGTCGGTTTTAGCCAGTTCATCGTGCAACGAAAAAAGTCCGGCAAACGAGTTTATGGACAGGATATCCAGGGCAGGGCAGCGGTCTGCTATCAGGTTTACCAGCTTTACAGGCACGTTCATAACCGTGGTTGTGGTGGGATGGTCGGGGTCTACCTCGTGTATCATTTCGGCTATTCCGTTCACGGCATCCCATACCTTCACGTTCGAGCCTTCTGCGTATACTTCGTTTCCTACTCCCCACATCAACAGCGCCGGGTGGTCTTTATACTTCAGCACAACCTCCTTCATCTCCTCGAGCTGTTGCTGCACCAGTTCCTTATCATAGTAATTAAAGCCTTCCCGCTCACGTGCCATCCATAAACCCAATGTTACAGTCAGCCCGTTCTTGTGCGCTTCGTCCAATACTTCCTGGGCATTATCGGTGTGCCACACCCTTACCGAGTTACCACCATATGCTGCCAGCCGGTCGTAAAACTTGTAGCCTGCCGCGCCTTTTATGTAATAAGGTTCGCCGTTTCGGTAAAGTATAAATTTTCCGTCTTTGTCCTTTATTACTTCTACCTTCCTGTTACGGGAAGTATACTTTTCGTGCACAGCCGAATTAGAGGTACAGCCACTCCAGAACACAAAGGATATAACAAGAGCTGCAGCAAAAAGAAACAGGAAAAAATTTCTGGATTTTAACATAAGGGTTGTGAAATATAATCTAAATGTGATTAAATTATATAAAGATAGGGAAGTTCAACTTTTATACGTTTAACAAGTATAGTTACGAGGATTGGGTGCATATGTTCATGGCTCCGGAGCGGAAGTGTGATGGAATGTGAGGCCCTGAAAGAGTCTGAAAAAGAAATAAGTTTACGATCCAATTATCCCTTTACGTGATGTTATCTACGAACCCGGAACATCAGATTACGCAACAAACTATACCTGATGATGAACATGCTCCTAACCCAAAGGATGTTCAGACGATTAGGATCATGATATTGCTTGGCCTCATCACGATGGGACTTTTCCTGTTTTGGTTCCTGGACGAGGACCACATAGGTTACGAACCATTATACTGGCTATTAACAACGGCACTGGCTTTTAAACTGCTTCGTACGCTGCACGAGTGGTACCATTATTTTGATGTAAGTGTACCTGTAAAACCCAGGCTGAAAACGAAGTATAAAGTTGATGTGTTTACGACTGCCTGCCCGGGCGAGCCGCACAGCATGATCATCGGCACCTTAGAGGCCATCCAGAATATAACTTACCCGCATACCACCTACCTCTGCGACGAAGGCAACGACCCTGTACTTAAGGCCGCATGCCAGCGCCTGGGCGTAAAACACGTAACCCGCACCCTGAAGATAGACGCTAAAGCCGGCAATATAAACAATGCCCTGAAACAGGCCACCGGCGATATCTGCCTGATATTAGACCCGGACCATGTGCCAAAACCTGAGTTCCTTGATGAGGTGCTTCCTTATTTTGAGGACCCGGATATTGGCTTTGTGCAGGTGGTACAGGCCTACAGTAATCAAAAGGAAAGCCTTATAGCCTATGGCGCAGCCGAACAGACCTATAGTTTTTATGGGCCTATGATGATGGGCATGAACAGCTACGGAACTGTGCAGGCGATCGGGGCAAACTGTACCTTCCGCAGAGAAGCACTTGATAGCATTGGCGGGCACGCTGCCGGACTGTCAGAAGATATGCACACCGCTATGCAACTGCACGCAAAAGGCTGGAAATCGGTTTATGTGCCAAAGATACTTACCAGAGGCCTTGTACCTGCTACCCTGGCATCTTACTACAAACAACAGATAAAATGGGCTCGTGGCACGTTCGAGTTGCTTTTTGCCGTTTACCCTAAGCTGTTCCATAAATTTACCTGGCGCCAGAAGATACATTATTTCACGCTGCCGCTTTACTACTTGTTCGGCGTCTTCAACCTTTTCGATTTCCTGATACCGGCCCTGGCGCTTACACTGGCAGAGTTTCCGTGGTACGTATCGCTGGGTGAGTTCATCATTATGTTTATGCCTTTCTTTTGTATTTCCATCTGTATCCGGCAGTTTGCGCAGCGGTGGTATCACGAGAAAAATGAGAAAGGATTCCACTTATTTGGCGGTATACTCCGAACGGGCACCTGGTGGGTTTTTGCACTGGGTCTCATCTATTCTATATTTCGCATTAAGGTACCCTACATCCCTACACCAAAAGACGATAAGCCTAAGAACAATTTCGTGTTGAGCTTACCTAATATTATGGTTTTCCTGCTCAGTTTAGGTGCTATTGTGTATAGCCAGCATAAATATGCCCATGTGTACCATAACCCTTATGTGCAGATGATGTCGCTGTTTGTGCTAACCAATGTGGCTATAGTTGGCTCTATTGTAGTGCTGGGCCAGGAACGTTTTATGGAATGGGTACGGCACCGCATATTACATATAGCTATACTTCAGCCGGCCATTATGCCACTCAGGCTGGCCATACACCAGACGCGCCATGGATTTTACGATGGCATCCGTTATGTGGCTTATGTGGTGGTGGTACTGGCTGCTTTTGTATCGGTAAGTTATACTTTCGGGCAAAGCCATTTAAGCACTTACATCAAGTATGCTACCGTTAAAATAGAGGAAAACATAACAGGCACCAGTTCTGTCTCACACATCTTAGATCCTCAGAAAAGAAACACTAACCGAAAAGATTAAGCTGCGCCTTACCTATACTTTCTGGCTTAAACTTCCAGTAATTTTATACTTTCAGGTAGCTGAGAACTGGCAGAACTATAGCTTAAATCTGTAACAGGATAGCTATGCCTTACCTTTCCAATCTGCCCTGGTTTACAACAACTGCCCCCTAAACCACCGTACAACCAAAACTAAAGTATAAAAAAGCTAAGCTATGGCAGATAACACGAAACACCTTTGGTGGCAGAATGGCATTATTTACCAGGTATACCCACGCTCTTTCCAGGATAGCGACAACGATGGAGTTGGCGACCTGAAAGGTATCATGCAACGGCTGGATTACCTGCAATGGCTTGGCGTAGATGCCGTATGGGTGTCGCCTGTTTACCCTTCTCCAATGGCTGATTTCGGGTATGATATCTCAGACTATACCGGCATTCATCCGTTATTCGGCACCATGCAGGACTTCGACGCAATGCTACAGGAAATACACCGGCGCGGCATGAAACTTATACTTGACCTGGTCCCTAACCATACTTCCGATCAGCACCCGTGGTTCCTGGAGTCGCGCAGCTCAAAAGACAACCCTAAACGCGACTGGTACATCTGGGAGGATGCCAAACCTGATGGAAGCGAGCCTAACAACTGGCTGAGCGTATTTGGTGGCAGTGGCTGGGAATGGGACGAAAAAACAGAACAGTATTACTACCACGCTTTCCTGAAAGAGCAACCCGACCTTAACTGGCGAAACCCGGAAGTACAGGAAGCCATGTTTGATGTAATGCGTTTCTGGCTGGATAAAGGCGTTGATGGTTTCAGGGTAGATGTGATGTGGCATATGGTAAAAGATAAGCAACTGCGCGACAACCCCCGTAACCCGGACTATAAACCTGAAATGGCAACTTACGAAAAACTCCTCCCCGCCTACTCCACCGACCAGCCTGAAGTGCACGACATTGTACAGCAGATGCGCCAGGTAACCGACAAGTATAACGAACGGGTGATAATCGGGGAAATTTACCTGCCAATACAACGGCTGGTTACCTACTATGGCCCGAACAACAACGGAGCGCATCTTCCTTTTAACTTTATGTTGCTTAATCTGCCCTGGGATGCACGCACTATTGCCGCTCATATAGATGAGTATGAAGGAGCCTTACCAGTTGGCGGATGGCCGAACTGGGTACTGGGCAACCATGACAAATCGAGGATAGGAAGCCGTATAGGGTTGGAACAGGCACGCATGGCAGCCATGTTGCTACTAACACTGCGGGGCACCCCAACCCTATACTATGGCGACGAACTTGGCATGACCAATGTAGACATTCCGGAAGACCAGATACAGGACCCGCAGGGGCTGAACATGCCCGGCCTTAACCTGAGCCGTGACCCTGAACGCACCCCAATGCAATGGTCTGATAAAGAGAATGCAGGCTTTACTACCGCTGAACCCTGGCTCCCGCTATCGGATAACTATAAGCAGGTAAATGTGGAGGCCCAGAAAAAAGAACGGGAATCGATGCTGCAGCTGTATAAAAAACTGATCGAGTTGAGAAGATCGGAAAAGGCACTGAGCATTGGTGATTACCAGCCTGTGCATACCCAGGGTGATGTGCTGGCCTTTAAACGAATTCATGATGAAGAGCAGTTCCTGATAGCCCTTAACCTCGGCAATACAACACAAAGGCTTAATTCAGATCCCGAAAAGCTTAGCGGCAAAATTGTACTGTCAACTGACTTAAAAAGCAACACCCAGACCTTTGATGGAAGTATAGACCTGCAACCAAACCAGGGCATCATCTGCAAACTATATACGAAGTATAAACTATAACCATTTTACACGAATAGTTATAGTTTATACTTCCCTACAATATTACATTTCGGCTATACATTCAGGCTACAGTTATATTATAATATACTATAAGTCATAAATTTACATAAATTTTACAAAATTATACTCAGAAAGTAGTTTAGTAATCAAATACAATTTATAATTGTAGCTCTACCTGTCGTTACGGGCAGTAAACAAACGTGACTTTTAGCCAAATGAAGAACGAGTTTACCCCTGAATTTTATAGTACTATAATTCAGAACAGCCATGATATGATCACAATTATAGATCCTGAAGGGGTCTATAAGTATGTGAGTGATTCTATACATATGCACTTCGGATTTGTTCCGGAAGAATTGATCGGCGAAAATGCACTTGGTTGGGTACACCCCGACGACCTGTCCCATGTAATGGAAACGTTGGGCGCCATTAAAACAGCAAAGCAATTAAAAGCAAAACCATTCCGGTACAGGCATGCTGATGGGAGCTGGCGCTGGCTGAGCACCATTGTAACGAACATGGAAAGCAACCCTGTTATAAATGGGTTTGTAACCAACTCCCGCGACATTACTGAGGAAATAGAAGCAGCCGCAAAAAGCGAAAAAAGTAATGCGCTTTACCAGGCACTGTTCTATAACCACCCCGACCTGGTTTTAACCATGGACGAATCAGGTATCATACTGGAAATTAATTCCGGGTCTACCCGCGTTTCAGGGTTTGAAGTATCTGAAGCGATTGGCAGGCACTTTACTGATTTCCTGGCACCCATTTATTTGCAGGAAACCCAGCAGGCTTTTAGAAAGGTAATAGAAGGCGGTGCCCATACTTTTGAGACCGGTATCATAAATAAGCAAAACGAACAGCTCGACCTGAGTGTAACCTTGGTACCTGTGTGGTTTGCCGACCGGATCAATGCTGTCCATTGCATTGCCAAAGACATTACAAAAGTAAAACAGTCCGAAAAGCTTGTCCGCGACCAGGCATCGCAGTTAAATAACATATTAGGAAGTATAACTGAGGCATTTTTTGCGCTTAACCGGGATTGGCGCATCACGTACGCTAACCGCACTTTTGCACGCTATTTCGATGCCTCTACAGAAGCCGTTATTGGCCGTAACATCTGGCTACAACAACCGGAATTAAATCAGACCCAGTTCTATAACAAGTGTAAACAGGTTATGGAAACCGGTGTGGCGCACGAGCACGAAGAGTTTATACCTATACTGCAGGCTGTTACCAACTATAAAATTTACCCTTTTGAGGATGGCATAGCTGTTTGCTTTACCGATATAACGGCTAAAAAAGCAGCTCAGGAGGAGCTAAGTAAGCTGTCGCTTGTGGCCAGCAAAACTACCAATGGCGTAATTATTACAGATAAGCAGGGCAAAATAGAGTGGGGAAATCATTCATTCGAGAAGCTTACCGGCTATGCCATGGAAGAGCTGTTGCACCAGGACCCTACTGTTCTTTTAAAAGGCCCTGAAACAAACAAAGAGGTGATGATAAACCTCAGGCGTTTGCTTGGACTGGCTGTACCTTTCTCGGAGGAGCTGCTAACCTATAAAAAGAATGGCGAAAAGATATGGATCGCCGCCGACATCACTCCTATCCTGAATGATGAAGGCGATCTGCAAAAGTTTATCGTGCTCTATACGGACATTTCGGACCGTAAATTTGCTGAAGAAAAGCTTTTGCAGATGAACGAAGACCTGGTGCTCCAAAACAACGACCTGCAACAGTTCACTTACATTGTATCGCATAACCTGCGCGCGCCTATTGCCAACGTAATGGGGCTTACAAGGCTGCTGCCTGTGCTTGAGCCGGGTTCCGAAAACTTTAAGAAAGCTATTGTTAACCTCGACAAATCGGCTCTGCGCCTTGATAGTGTAATTACTGACCTGTGCGAGATATTATCCGTTAAAGGACCGGAAAGCTCCGAAAGCCACGAACTACTTTCGCTGGACGTAATTTGTACCGAAGTATTGCAAAGCGTGCAGGATATGCTCAACATTGTTAATGCGAATTTTATACTTCATGTGCAGCCCGGCCTCGAGATAAAAGCAAAAAAGGCATATTTGTACAGCATTATACATAACCTTATAACAAACGCGATAAAGTACCGCGCAACAGATAAACCACTCCAGATCGTGCTACGCGCCTACCAAACCACCGACGGTATACAGATAGAGGTGAAAGACAATGGCTTAGGCATGGATATGGACCAGGTTCGCCCGCATATTTTCAAACTTTATAAGCGTTTTCATGTACATACTGAAGGAAAGGGTCTGGGATTATATCTTGTAAAGACACAGGTTGAAGCTTTGAATGGTACCATTGAGGTAGACAGCGCACAAGGCAACGGCTCTACTTTCCGGGTGTTCTTTAGGAATCAGCAATATGATAAAAAAGGCATTTATAATTGATGATGACGAGATAAGTGTTTTCCTGACGGTGACGCAGCTCGAGAACAATGCTTTTGCCCATCGTATTGACAGCTTTACCTATGTGCAGCCAGCCCTGGAGGAAATTAACCAGGTAAAAGACCAGCACCTGCCGCAGGTAATTTTCCTGGACCTGAACATGCCTATACAAAGTGGGTGGGATTTTCTGGAGACCCTGACAGAAAAGCAGGAGTACCGCTTACTCGGGAAATGCCATATTTACGTGCTTACCTCGTCGGTAAACCCGGAGGAGCAGGAATTTGCCAAACAGTTTAAACTCGTAAGCGGTTTTTTGCACAAGCCCCTGAGCGATCAGGAGATCCTGCAAATAAAACATCAGATCTGCGGTAAATCTGACCCTGTATAAAAAAGTTAAAGCCACTTAGCGAGTGGCTTTAAAATAGGTAAACCTTATTGAAAATTCTTTTGATCTTAATTAGAGCACATCATTTTACGCAATGTGCTTTTTCTTTTACTTGAGTTCTTTCAGCAGTTTCTGGGTCTTCACCTTAACTGAAAGCCAACCATAATTATTTCGGAGCCTTTCGAAATTGTTGCCCTCCACTATACCTACGAAACCGGTTTTGGTAAGCGCTGCTGCCAGGTCTTCGTCCTGCAACAGAAAGTCGTCATGTACAAGGCCGTAGCGTATAAACGAGCAGTTCAAGCCATTATCACTATCTTTTAGTACCATTTTTTGGCTGGTATCCAACCCCATTTTTAATCTTTCAAGCTCTTCCATAGTATTCTGCGTTCTTACTAATACGACACACATCCGGCCCGCATAGTTCATTTAATTATAAATTTAGTTCTAAAATTTATAAAGAACTTGCTCTATCGATCTAAATTGGTGAACACATTGTTTTTAAGGATCAAAGCTATATTTCCGGAAGTGATCGATTTTGCTGTTAGGGATCTTTTTGAGTTAACTTAGGTGGGTAATTTTCGTTAAGGAAGTATGCGCTTAACTCAAAACACTATTAATAATGCAACTGACCACGACCTCAGGCAGCTGCTTTTTACAAGAGACAATGTAATAGTTAAATTTATTGACAAGGATTGTGCTATTTGCCAGCAACTTGCACCGTCGTTCGAGGAATTAGCTCAAAGCCCACTGTATGCGGAGGTTCTTTTTCTGAGAATGGATGCCCGCGAGAATCCGGTATCGAGTAAAGAGGTTAAATTTAGCAAAGCCCCGTTTATAGTAACCTATAAAAAAGGAGTGATACAGGATTGCGGTCTTGTAAATACGGAAGAAGAAATAAATGAACTGCTCCAAAAGCTGATCAGAGCCTGATATTCCCACACAGCAACTTACTTTCAGATGTAGTTTATAGTTAGTCCTCTATAAGTATACCCATTTTCCCTTGCTGGTAATCGCGCATCGCCTGCATCACTTCTATTTGGGTATTCATTACAAAAGGGCCATACATACTTACTTCTTCATCAATCGGCTCTCCGGCAAGGAACAGTATGGTAGCAGGTTGTTTTGCTGTTATAGTACAGCCTTCGCCGTCGTTTGCAAGCACTGCCGCATAGTTTGCATCAACCAAACCATAACCTGCTATAGTTACATGGCCTTCGAGCAGGTAAAGCACCGTGTTATAGTTCTCCGGAACAGGTATAGCCATAGTTGCACCAGCCTGCATATTTATACGCAATATCAGCAAAGGCGTGAGGCTGTTTATTTTACCTTTTACATTCTTAAACTCCCCGGTTATTACCTGTGCTTCGTAGCCTTCCCCTGTTACTTTTGGTGTTTCGCTGGCTTGCAGAGGCAAATAGCGCGGTTGCATCATTTTATGTTTGCGTGGCAGGTTTATCCATATCTGGATGATCTCCTGTTCGCTGCCTCTTTCGTGAATATCGTGGGGAGGACGTTCGCTGTGCATGATACCCATCCCGGCATCCATCCACTGTGTGCCGCCTTCATAAACCACGCTGTTATTTCCCCGGGAGTCGCGGTGGTGCACGCCGCCTTTGTAAATAAACGTAACTGGCGAAAAACCCCGGTGCGGATGCGGTCCAATACCAGATTTGCCAGGCGCAACATCCTGCGACACCGTAACTTTATGATGGTGCAGCATCAGGAAAGGGTCAATCTGGTCAACCTGCTCTGTAGGGAAAGGCTGGCGCACAGGAGCACCGTTCATGTCTACTTCTTCGCCGTAAAGCAGGCGGCCTACCGTTCGGTTTTTCATGGCAACTATAGTTTATACTTTCAGGGATGATGAAATATTTGCTCTATAAGCTACAAAATATAAAGGCCGGTTGTTTAAGCCGGCCTTCATTTAATTAATCGTTCCAACGGTTGTTGGGGTCATAGTTCCGGTAGCCGCCACGGTCTGCGCTCCGGTTATCGCGGTCGCTTTTGTTACGGTCCCTGCTGCTATACCTGTTTTCTGTTGAGCCATAGTTTGTGTTTCGCTGGTTACCCGAACTATAGTTGCCGGTCCTGTTGTCTCTGTCCATTCCAGATCCAGAGTTGCCGTAACGCTCGTTATAGTTTCTACTGCCAGCGCTCTGCGACGGACGTCCACCACCATACCCTGACATGGAAGGGTAATCATCAACGTTGCCCTGGTCGCCGCTCATCGCTCCATACTCATCAGCCCCACTAAAATCGCCGTGAGAACTATAGTTTGACCCACCAAAGGCAGAACCACTGTACCCACCCAGGTTACGTTGCTCCTGGTTTTTAGGGCTGAGGCTACGAAGTTTCTCACGGTCCTCCTCCATGCGCGCCACATAATCCGGAGTATTGTATCCACGGCGGTAATTGGTATTGGTACGGCCGTAATAATCTGAGCCTACTCCATAGTTCCGTGTATCGTTTGAGTTAAGATCACCCGACTCCGGAAAATGTCTGCGTCGTACTTCGTGCTGGCGGTCCTCGTCCGTTCGGAACCTGTTTTCATAATCACGGCCATAATCGCCATCTCTTGTCGAGCGGTCCCAGTTTCGTCTGTTCTCAGAGCCAAGTCCGCTGTGGTAGTATTTATCTTTTTCGTTTCTGTTCATAGCTTTAAAATTAGGTTATACCTTATACGTATACTTATCGCTTACTCCTGATAGCTCGCACTCAATTTATTCAACGGGCTATTTGCTATCGGGTAAATAGTTAATCGTTCTTGCGGTTTTCGTCGCGTTTGTCGCGGTTACTGTAAGTACTGCGTTCACGGTCCAGGTCGCGTTCGTTATACTTTGTAGAACCATAGCCTGGCGGAGTATCTTTAAAAGAGCGATCGTAGCCACTCACATCGTCGCTGGCATTGCGGTAATAATCGTTACCACGCATACTGCGTCCTGCTCCCATCTCGTAGCCGCCATCACGACCAACCGACCTATTCTGCTTTCCTTTGTTAGCAGTGTTCGGGGCTCCTCTATTATAGCCTTTATCGGGCCGCTCGTTTTCGTCTCTTTTGTTATCAGCCATCGTTTGTTTTCATTTAGGGGTATTACATCTCTTTATAAACGTATGCGATATAGGGCGGTTCTGTTTTATACCTCATTCTCATACACTTCCAGCCGTTTACTTATAGTTGCCATACTTTAATTTCAACTATAGCCAGCTGTTAAATCCTTTCATTCCATCTATAGTTCTCATGTTTTCAGGCAATGAACGCATCACCTCCACTAAGTATAGATCAGGAACAAAACCACCTTTAAAAGGCGTTATAAAACGATTGATTTGCCTGTACAGAAAGAGCCGAAACAATAGGCTGGCGCTCAGGTTAATTAATACAGAAAAGGTTATGTAAGTTGCCTTGCTGCCCTTACATTTACACCATCAGCAGATGCTGAAACAAGAACAAAATTTTTACTCATGTTAACGACAGATATATGTATAATTGGCGCAGGCCCGGTGGGTTTGTTTGCCGTATTTGAGGCAGGATTGCTTAAAATGCGCTGCCACGTTATGGATGCCTTGCCTATAGTTGGCGGACAGTTATCCGAGATTTACCCTAAAAAACCGATCTACGATATACCTGGTTTCCCGGAAGTACTGGCCGGCGACCTGGTGAAAAACCTGGAAAAACAGATAGAGCCTTTCCACCCTACTTTTACACTTGGCGAGCGCGTGGAGCACCTGCACAAACAGGAGGATGGCAGCTTTATAGTTGAAACATCGGAGGGCACTAAAGTAGCCTGTAAAGTAGTAGTGATCGCTGGTGGTTTGGGTTCGTTTGAGCCGCGCAAACCTGCCATCGAAAACCTGGAAACCTTTGAAGGTAAAGGTGTGAACTATATGGTGCGCGACCCGGAAACATTCCGCAACAAGCGCGTAGTAATAGCCGGCGGCGGCGACTCTGCCCTCGACTGGACAATTTACCTGGCTGGTTTAGCCGAAGACCTGACGCTGGTACACCGTGGCACAAGTTTCCGGGGAGCTCCTGAGTCTGCACAAAAAGTAGTAAGTATGGCCGAAGAAGGTCATATAAAGCTGCTGCTGAAGTCTAACGTTACGGATGTGCATGGCAACGGCAAACTGAATGGCGTAACCGTGATGGTAGACAACAAGACACCGCATAACATCGAAACCGATTACTTTATACCTTTATTCGGACTGGTGCCTAAACTGGGGCCTATCGAGAACTGGGGACTGGAACTGGACAAGAGTGCCATCGCGGTAAATACTGTTGATTACTCTACCAATGTGCCAGGCGTATATGCGATCGGTGATATTAATACGTATCCGGGTAAGCTGAAGCTTATACTTTGCGGTTTCCATGAGGCTGCTTTAATGGCACAGAGCGCTTACAATATTGTGTACCCGGACAAGAAGTTCGTACTGAAATATACTACCGTAAACGGCATACAGGAACTACAATAAGCACATGGAGGATACTATAAAGATAACTGTTGAGACCCAGGATGGTGAGCGGGTAGTACTCGAAGCGCCTACAGATATGGGACTTTCGGTGATGGAGTTAATGAAGGCAAACGAGCTGGAGGTGCCTGCTATTTGTGGCGGTATGGCTATTTGTGCCACCTGCCACGTGGAAGTGCTCGAAAGCGGCGAATTGCCTGAAATGAACGACGATGAAGCCTTTATGATAGAGTCGTTGCCGCATGCTACTGAAATGAGTCGCCTCTCGTGCCAGTTACGCATCACCCCTGAGCTGGATGGCATGGTGGTTCGCCTGAAACCGGAAGCGTAAAAGCTGAATCATACTTACTTATAAACTATAAAAGGTGCCTTTAATTCAGGCACCTTTTTTAATTCTATACTTTCTATTATAAACCTATAGTATCTTTTAGTTCAAGGAATCAGGCATGTAACTGATCAAAAACAGGTAATGTATAAATTTCCCTATCAGCCATAAGATGCACTTTCAGGTCGCATAAAGAGAATGGTTGGCCTGTCTCGATCTCAAATATCGTGTTGCGGGTTATTCCCATTCCGTCCACAACTGTTACCAACCCCGACCCGATCACTTCCAGGTATTTACCTTCCGTAACAAGTACAGCAGTATCCTCTTCCAGACCTACGCCGATACAACCGGGATTTGTAGCAATACACTGAGCCATGCGAACTATACGGCCGCGTTGTATAAAATGGGTATCGATAGCAACATTCTTTAAAAACTCGAGACCGGTTGTTATCCTAACATCACCTTTCAGCATGCCTTTGTTGGTTTCACCTTCGTAAATCATGGGTGTAGAAAGAGCTGCTGCTCCGGCACTTGTTCCGGCAACTATAAAATCATCAAAAGTATAGCGCTCTTTAATAATTTCTAGAAAGCGCGTGCCCCCAAGTATAGCTGTTAGTTTAAGCTGGTCTCCGCCGGTTATCATGATGCCTGCTGCCTTGTGTACTAACTCGTGATAGTCTTCTTTTTCGGCATCGGCACGGGTTCTTATATCAACTACCTGTACATCTTTAACACCTAACTCAGTAAAAACATCTACATAGCTTTTGGCGCTTTCTTCAGGCTCTTCGGAGGCGGTAGGTATAACAACCACCATCGGGTTGCTGCCTTTCAGTTCTTTTACAAAGCGTTTCAGTATCTCCTCGCTTATAAAGTCGCGGCTAAGCCTTTGGATTTCCGATTTATCTTCGTTCTCCCCTTTGCTTTCTTTTCCGCCAATGGCCAGCAGTTTACCTTTAGGAAGCGGCAATTTAGCATGGCGTTTAGGGTTGGTAGGTGGTTTGGTTGTTTTGTCTGCCATTCCGGTATTTATATGAGGTTTGATCCTTAAGGTTTTTTATAACTGACAACACGCGCAACTACCGAATCGGCATCGGCCGGGTTATTACTGAAAATAACCCAGCCTTCCCTCTGCGACTCCTTTGGTGCAAACGCGATCTGTAATTCTGATGCTTCTAACTCCTCTCCTGCTTTATATAATTTAAATTCCACGATCACTTCTTCGGCTGTTGTGCCGCCCTGGTTGCTAACCGTAACTTTATACCTGTTTGGGGCAAGTTCTGAAGGATCTGCCACGGCTTCGGCATATATTTCAGGGGCTTCGGGTTTATACTGCACGGCCTGGTAAACAAGGTAGCCCACTATAGTCAGCAACATCAGCAAACTCACACTGAATACAAGCCACTCCAGCCAGTTCTTCTGGTCCTGCCCCTGCCCGGTCTTATCTTTCTTTTGTTGATCTTCCTGTTCTTTCATGAAGCCATTTTATTTGATGAGCAACCTGCCTGCCGATGCACCCAGCGATGCCAATACCCCAAGCACTATAACCTGCGAAAAACTAACCCAGAAACTGGCATTATCGAAGCGGCCAAAAAACCAAAGTATAAACCCTGAAGCAGCCAGCGCCACCAGGTAACTTACACTCGTATCTAACACCAGCCAGAACCAGAAACTGCCTTTGCGCCCTTTACCTGTTCCTTTAAAATCGCTGAAGTATACCACTATAATGCTTAGGAGCAAGGAGGCAAGCGCCATTATCAGAATATGTACCGGAGTTGCCTCTACCGCGATCATTACCACCTCTTCGGTTGGGGCTACATTAGAACCTATAAGAATAGCGCCGCACAATGCCAGCACCACCATCCCGATGCGGCCAGGTTTCTTTTCTTCTTCCAGCTCTTCTCTTTCATCGGTATTCAGTTCTTCCTGCTCGTCTTCAGGTTTTGAACCTAACTGAGCCGTACCGATCGATACACCGATCGACACAGCCATCGCTTCGATGATAGTTTTACCCATTATCTCGCTTAAGGCCATATCCTGTAGTTGTATACGATTGAGCGTCAGCAGCACCGCAGCCGACATCACCAGGCCAATCCCTATCTCCTCTACCGAATCGATCATGACACTACGCCACGACATACTGGGCCGCATGCCGGCATATCGGTTGTAGCCCAAAAGTAAAAGATAAGTAACAGCCACCAGCATCAGCAGTTGCAAAGGCGAAGCATTAAAGCCCGCCCACCATACTTCCATAGTGTACAGCATCGGGAAACTGAACAGTAAGCCCCCGGTTATACCCCGCGCATATTCCTTAAACGAAAGCCTTAACGGGCGCCCCCCGGTTATGCCTGCCATAGTATCTGACGTATGAATTTTAGCAGGTATACGAGCCTGTGAGCTAAAAGTATATTTATAAAAAGCGGTTTGCAGCCTGTATTTTTTCTGCACTATACCTCCTGATACGCCCTAACTACAGCTAATCCAATATCATCCTTGCATTATATAGATGTTTCTATATTTTTACATAAACCTTTTATGAGAACAAACATGAAGAAGCTTATTATTATGGCCATCTTAGGCCTGTTCGGAACTGCAGCCGCCGCACAAACCTCCCAGGGTACAGTAGTGTTATCCGGGTCGGTAGGGTATAGTAAAACCACCGATAACGAAGGAGATGAGTTTGAGCAGTACCAGTCTACTTTTAACATTTCGCCAAGTATAGGTTACTTTATTTCCGATGGCCTGGAAGTAGGTGCTTCAATAGGCTATCAGAAAGCTAAGAATAACATGTTTTACCCAACCGGATGGGATATGATAGAGATCGAACAGGAAACAAGTCTCTTTGCGTTTGCGCCTTATCTTACGAAATACTTTATGGTTTCTGATCGGGTGGCTCTTACAGGAACCGGGTCGGTAGGTTTTTCTAAAGGTACTTCTACCTTTTCGTTCGACTCAGACAAAGCAGAAAGTGACCTTTCCGGTTTTCAGTTGGCAGTTGTGCCCGGCATCACATTCTTTCCTACCGAAAAGATAGGTATAAATGCCAGCTTTGGCTCGTTGGGTTACGCCAGCCTTACTTCCGAACCTAAGGAAGGTGAAGGCAAAACCAAAAGCTCCAACCTGGGATTAAACCTGAATGCCAGCACGCTAAATGTAGGTTTCAGCTATCACTTTTAAGATTTTACACATATAGCCTTCACATCGACACTTAAACTTATATGAAACCAACCGAAGATTCTTTTTTAGAACGTAATGCCATTATAGTAAAGGCTGCCATCATATTTTTCCTGGTGCTGCTCCTGCTCATCCCGAGTACTATGATACAAGGGCTGATAGAGGAACGTGAGATAAGGAAAGATGACGCTATTCGGGAAATAAGCTCGAAGTGGGGCGAGCGGCAGACTATAACAGGACCTGTACTGACTATACCTTACCTCGAATTTTATAAAGACACCAGCAAAACCGTACGCCAGGTAACACGCTACATGCACTTTTTGCCAGACGAACTACAGGTAAATGGCCAGCTGTTCCCGGAAAAACGCTACCGTGGTATTTACGAAGTGGTGGTATATAATTCAGAAGTAGCGCTAAAAGGTAATTTCCCGGCAATCGATTTTTCTAACCTGGGCGTGCCTCAGGAAAACCTACGCCTGAAAGATGCTTTTATATCGGTTGGTATAACGGACCTGAGAGGTATAAAAGAACAGGTAACTTTAAACTGGAATGACCAGAAGCACTCATTTAACCCGGGCATTGCAAGCAGCGATGTACTGGAAACAGGTATAAACTCCCCAGTCGACCTAACCAGAACTACAGAGAACGCACCCTATACTTTCAGTTTATCACTCGACCTGAAAGGCTCCGACTTTTTATACTTTGTGCCGGTAGGTAAAGAAACGAAAGTACAGATAGCATCGCAGTGGCAGAACCCGAGCTTCGATGGCGCTTTTCTGCCGGACCAGCGTCAGGTTAGCGAGGCAGGTTTTACAGCCAACTGGAAAGTACTGCACCTGAACCGTAACTTCCCGCAGCAATGGAAAGGCGGCAGCTATACTATTGATGACGCTGCTTTTGGTGTAAACCTGCTGCTACCGATAGACAGTTACCAGAAGTCGATGCGCTCGGTTAAGTATGCTATCCTGTTTATAGGTCTAACTTTCCTGATCTTCTTCTTTATTGAATTGCTGCATAAAAGATCAGTACATCCGTTCCAGTATGTGCTCATCGGGTTAGCCTTGTGCGTGTTTTATACATTGCTGGTCTCTATTTCAGAGTATACCAACTTCAACATTGCCTACCTTATTGCCAGCGTGATGACCATTGGCCTTGTTACGATCTATACTTTCAGCGTATTCAGTAGCCGGAAGCTGGCTGCCCTTGTTGGCGGTACACTGGTTATACTTTACGCTTATATTTTCACGATCATCCAGCTCCAGGATTTTGCCTTGCTGATGGGTAGCATTGGCCTGTTTGTTATACTTGCTTTAGTGATGTACTATTCCCGCAAAGTAGACTGGTATAACATCGGCAGAAAGGTGATGGATGAGCCAAGTACCAGCACCGTAGCTGTGGAATAGCTATACTTACCTTAAAACAGAAGAGCCTGTGCAGTTTATACTTGCACAGGCTCTTTTTTATAGTTGGTTTTTATACTTTCTCGTCAGTTAATTCATTTACACTTAGCCAGGCATAGATCTCAGCCCTACAGAATCAATAATTCAACAATCAGAATTACCAACCGCTTGCCAGCACGTCGGCAATATGCAGGGTACGTAACGAAATATTCTGCTTTTTGATGTAGGCCTCTAGGTGCATCAGGCAACTGCTGTCCGTCGAAACGATGAACTCGGCACCGGTGGCTAAGGCATTGTTCACTTTCTGCTCTGCCATCGCTGATGAGATCGCCTCGAACTTAACGGCAAACGTACCACCAAATCCACAGCAGGTCTCGGTATCTTCCATCTCTACCAGCTCAAAGCCTTCTACGTTTTGCAGCAATGCACGTGGTCCGGCTTTAATGCCGCATTCGCGCAGGGCGCTACACGAGTCGTGGTAAGTAAACCTGCCTGGAAGCGAAGCCCCTTCAATGGCTGTGATACCCATCACATCGGTCAGGAACTCAGTAAACTCATACACTTTTTTCTGCATAGAGCGGTAGTTCACCAGCTTCGACGACTTCACAAAAATATCTTGGTAAGCATTACGCACCATACCCACACACGAGGCTGAAGGCGCTACAATATAATGCGATGTTTCATTCGAAAAATCATCGAGGAACTTGTTGGCTACTTCGCGGGCTTCCGCAAAAAAACCGGCGTTAAAAGCGGGTTGTCCGCAGCAGGTCTGGTTCGGGTTATAATGTACTTCGCAGCCAATCTTTTCCAGCACTTTTACCATGTTCATCGCAGTATCCGGAAACATCTGGTCCACGAAGCATGGTATAAATATATCTACAATAGTCTTTTTAGCCATAATTAAGAAAACACAGAATCAGCCTGTGCTAAAGCCTCGTTAAAGGCGCGTTGGTTCAGGTTCAAATTTACACCAATCCTGTTAAAGTAACTTACTAAATTTTCGGTGGCCATATTGCCAACCAGTTCATCTTTTGCCATCGGGCATCCTCCAAAACCTTTCAGGGCACCATCAAAACGGCGGCAACCCGAAGTATAAGCCGCTTCTACTTTCTCCTGCCAGGTGGTTGGGGTGGTGTGCAGGTGCGCACCAAACTCAATGTGCTTAAAGGCCGGAATTACCGAACCGAACAGGTAGCTTATATTCTCAGGATCCGAAACGCCGATGGTATCAGAAAGCGAAATAATCTTAACCTGCAGTTTATCCAGCTCATTCACAAAATGCAGCACGGTATCGGTATCCCAGGGGTCGTTGTAAGGGTTACCAAAACCCATCGAGATATAGGTTACCAGTGTTTTGTTATGCTTCTGGCAGATATCCTGTATGTGTGCCAGCTGTTGCATGGCCTCGGCTATACTTTTGTTTGTGTTGCGCTGCTGAAACGTTTCGGATACCGACAACGGAAAACCCAGGTAATCTATCTGTTTATGCTGAGCTGCTTCTTCGGCTCCGCGCACATTGGCAATTATGGCCAGCAGCTTCGAGCGAGTAGTATCCAGGTCCAGGTTGGCCAGCACTTCAGAGGTATCGCTCATTTGCGGAATAGCCTTCGGCGATACAAAACTACCAAAGTCTATCGTATCAAAACCGACCTGCAGCAACTGGTTAATGTAGTTGATCTTTACTTCGGTAGGTATAAAGTCATGGAGGCCCTGCATTGCGTCGCGCGGGCATTCAATTATCTTCATAGTAAGGTTATTGTGTATAAGCGGCTCAGATAGCCATCCTCAAATATACAAAATTATAGGTTGAACACCCGGGTTAGCTTATTTTCAGGCAATTATAGTTTTTCTTAAAAAAATGACTAATTTAAACTACCCAAATCTGCCAAAACTAACTTATGACCCAGATAGCAAAAAGTATAATACTGATAACCGGAGGTGCCTCCGGTATTGGTAAAATAATGGGCCGCAAATGTCTGCAGCGCGGTGCTTCCCACCTTGTTATCTGGGATATAAACTCACGATCGTTAAACCAGACTATTACTGAATTTACTTCAGAAGGTTTTTCGGCGCATGGCTTTATAGTAGATGTTTCGGATGCAGATGCTGTGCACCAAACTGCCAGCCAGGTTTGCGCGGAGATCGGCGTACCAGACATTCTTATAAACAACGCCGGAATTGTAGTGGGCAGTATGTTTCATGAGCACAGCTACCAGGATATTCAGCGCACGATAGGTATAAACACAACAGCCCCTATGCTGGTAACGAAAGCGTTTATGGAAGGCATCATAGGCAGAGGCAGCGGGCACGTGGTGAATATAGCATCTGCAGCCGCCATGACACCGAACCCACGTATGAGCGTGTATGCTGCCAGCAAGTGGGCTATGTTAGGCTGGTCAGAGAGTTTACGACTTGAGTTTGAGCAACAAAGCAAAGACATGCATGTAACCACCGTTACCCCAAGTTATATTGATACGGGCATGTTTGCCGGTGTAAAAGCGCCTTTTCTTACGCCCATTCTCGATCCGGAAGAGATTTCAGAAGCTATTGTGCAGGCTATTCTTACGAACAAAATACTTTTACGCAAGCCTGCTGTAGTGCACCTGTTACCTATACTTCGCGGCATATTGCCCACACGCCTGTTCGACCTGATTGCAGGACGCGTTTTTAACGTATACAGTTCTATGGCAAACTTTACCGGGCGACCGGAAAAAACAGAGCGTACCGAAACAGAACAGGTAAACCTATAAACGTATGGCCACAGTTTCACAGCAGGCAGCAGCACAGCCCCTAACAGAAGAAGCACCGGAGCGGATCGAACAAGTACTTCGTTTGCAACGCGACTATTTTGCTGCCGGGCACACATTGCCGGTAAGTTTCCGGAAAGCCCAATTACGCAAGCTGCAGCAGGTACTAAAACAGAACGAGCAACTTTTGTTCGATGCCCTTTATGCTGATTTTAAGAAACCTGCCCTCGAAGCTTATGGTACTGAAATAGGCTTTATAGAACTGGAGCTAAAACTGGCTATTAAAAACATAAACGACTGGACAAAGCGCCGACGGGTGCCTGAAACACTTCTTAATTTTCCGGCCAAGAGCTATGTATATCCGCAGCCATATGGTGTAGCGCTTATCATATCGCCGTGGAATTACCCGCTTAACCTGCTTTTTACCCCGCTTATAGGTGCCATGGCAGCCGGCAACTGTGCTATACTTAAACCCTCCGAAATTGCTTCTCACACCGCCGCCGCTGTTGCCGAAATTATAAGCCGGAACTTCGATGAGCGATATATAGCAGTGGTACAGGGTGGCGTACAAACATCCCAGACATTGCTGGCCCAAAAGTTTGATTACATTTTTTTTACGGGCAGCACGCAGGTTGGTAAAACGGTAATGAAAGCCGCTGCCGAACACCTTACTCCAGTAACACTTGAACTGGGCGGTAAAAGCCCGGCTATAGTTGCTAACGATGCTGACCTGGAACTGGCGGCGCGCCGAATTTGCTGGGGTAAATTTTTAAATGCCGGCCAAACCTGCGTAGCCCCCGATTATGTGTTAGTGCACGAAGATGCAAAAGAAGAACTGATACAGCAGATGGCGAAAGCTATAAAAGACTTTTATAGCGATAAGCCCATTCAAAGCCCTGATTTTGCCCGCATCATCAACACAAAGCATTTTAACAGGCTCCGAACTATGCTGCTACCCGAGCACATCCGGGTTGGAGGGCACATTGATGCGGATAACCTATACATTGCCCCTACCGTGCTCGACAATTTAACCTGGGAGCACCCGGCCATGCAGGAAGAGATATTTGGCCCCATTTTGCCTGTACTCTCTTTCAGTAACACTGCCGAAGCTATAAAAATGATAAACCGGCACGAGAAACCACTTGCACTATACTTATTTACAAACAACCAGGAATGCCAGGAGCAAATTCTGAAACAGGTGGCCTTTGGCGGAGGCTGCATCAACGATACGCTCTCGCACCTGGCAAACCCTAACCTGCCTTTTGGGGGCATCGGTAACAGTGGGCAGGGCAGCTACCATGGCTTTGCAAGCTTCGATGTATTCTCTCACCAGAAAAGTGTATTACACCGTGGCACCTGGCTCGACTTACCGGTTCGTTATCCGCCTTACGGAAATAAATTAGGGGTTTTGCGGAAGGTTTTTAAATGGCTTTAACCACAAAACTATAATTTTTTAAAGTTAGCAGCATTTTTCATGCATATAATTCCGGTAATCTGCGTATACATCTGTATATCACTATTATCACCCTGGAGTTATTATGGAAAACCTGACAGAATATTTAGATAAGACCCTCGTTCCGCTTGAAACCAAAGTAAGAGAATACCTGAACATTGAACGCGATATCAGGATACTTGATGTTGAGCTGCTTTCGCTGCAAAGCATGAAATCGGATTACAACCCGGAACAGCACGACCTGGAGCAGGACATGCAGGAAGGCAAAAAGAATGAGATGAACGACAAGGAGCAGAAAATGTCGGAGCTGCTTAATAAGTATAAGCAACTGCGCACTGAGGTTATAAACATGCTCCCCGAGAAAAATAAGTTTATCGAAATTAACTTAGGCTATGGCCCGAGCATGGTAGGTTATTTTACCATAGACCACGAAACCCGTCGCCAACTGCCGGAACCCGTATTAAGAGTAGTGCACTAAGCCCTTTCCGTTCTATTTTTTTAATTTGAAGAGACGCAGCCACATTGCGTCTTTTTTGTTTTTAAAAGAAAGTATAAACCCGTTAATTTATTCCGCTGATAACATAGCGGCCGGAATGGAATTGTTCATATAAGGCATGTATCATCCCATCTTTCAGGCCAACATTTGGCACCATCATACTTTCCAGTTTTGCCCACTTCATAGCCGACAGGTAGATCTCAGCGGCGGGAAGTATAACGTCGGCACGGTCGGGGTTTAGTAATAGTTTGGTCTGGCGCTCTTCCATGGTCAGGCTCGAAACCAGGTTCACTACTTCTTCAATCTGTTTCCGGAAGATAGGCTTGCCCCCCGATTTACCGGCCATATCGTAGATCTTGTTTATGTTGCCGCCTGTACCTATAGCCCGCGACAAATGGTATTGCTTCGAATTTACCTCGATCCATTGGCGCATGCTGTTCCAGAGTTCTTCGGAGTCGCCGCCGTGCATGTGCCGGATAGAGCCCTGCTCGAACGAGTGCGACGCTACCTTTTCGCGGTTCACATAAATGTTAAATTCGGTGCTGCCCCCTCCTACATCTATGTGCAGGTAGTTACGCTCATCCAGGAAATTAACGATCACTTTATTTATCAGTTCAGCTTCGGCAACACCATCTATCACATCTATCTTCATGCCCAGGCGGTTATATACTTCTTCCAGAATTTCAGGGGCATTTTGGGAGTTACGCATTGCCGAGGTAGCGCAGATCATGAAATGGTCGACGTCGTGCACATCCAGCAGCAACTGGAAGGCGTGCAGCAGCTTCACGAACTTGTCTACTTTTTTATCGCTTATGAAACCGGAATTGAACACATCTTCGCCAAAACGAATGGCATAACGAATGTATTCGATACGCTTAAAAATTACGGCATCTTCCTGCGTCAGGGCATTCGAGATCTGGCATCTTACGGCATTAGAGCCAATGTCTATGGCGGCTAGCTTCAATCAAAAACAGTTTTGGTGGCAAACATTTCACTTTATTCAAAGATAATCAGAAATCGGAACCCTGCGAAACAAATAAACCCCGCAATAGCTTAAAATTGACTTTTTTATTTACGCTGATAAAAGCTCCTGATCATAAAAGGCTAAACAATGCGCCTGCAAAGGCGTAAAACAGTATTTTAAAGCAAAGTATAAATTGCACAGATTATGAAGAAACTACGTTGGAAAGCAAGAAAGCGCAAAGTAGCCAAAAGGTTATTCCCGTTGTTTGCTCCGCTTATATTTTCACCAATGGCTGGCCCGGTGCTCAGTAATCCCTCAAAAAAGGATCTCAGAACAGCTAAAAAAACAACTGTAAGCAACTATAAACTTATGCAGTTTGATGAGGTGGCTTATAGTTTATACTCGCAGATGGGGCTCCGCGAAACAGGACTGAAGTACGATATTTTCAGTAAAGCGCTTACCGGCTACTATAACATGAAGCGGGAAGGGCGTTTATCAGATAAGTCGGTGCTTACGATGGTGGATTTCAGCCGGTCATCAAACAAGAAAAGGCTTTGGGTGGTGGATATCGAAAACAAAAAGGTACTACACCATACGTTTGTAGCGCACGGTCGCAACTCGGGCCAGGAATATGCTGAAAGCTTCTCTAACGACCATAAATCTTATATGAGCAGCATTGGCTTTTATGTTACAAAGGGCACTTACTATGGCAAGCATGGCTTATCGCTGCGGCTCGATGGCCTGGACGAAGGCTTTAACACCAATGCCCTGGACCGTTGCATAGTTATACACGGTGCGGAATACGCCAACCCCGAGTTTATTGACCAGGCCGGAAGGCTGGGACGTAGCCTGGGCTGCCCTGCCATACCTACCGATGAGCATGACGACATTATAAATACCGTAAAGGAAAGCACAGCTTTATACATACATGCATCCAACGATGCTTATACATCAAGTTACTTAGACCATGCCACAGCTATGGCAGAAATGGTGCAGGAAAACCCAGCCAATACAAAACTGCCATTACCGGAAACTAATTCGGACGTTTCCATTTAATACTGCAGCCTACGGCCGGTTGCTGTGTGGCATCCGGTTTATGGCCCTGCAGTATGGCATCAAGGGCATCCGTCAGGTCTGAGCCTGTTACAGGTTCTCCTGAAGATGGACGCGAATTATCGAACTGGCCGTGGTAAACAAGCTTAAACTCTGCATCGAACACAAAGAACTCCGGTGTGCTCGCGGCTTTATAAGTTCGTGCTACCTGTTGGGTCTGGTCGTATAGGTATGGGAAAGGAAAGTTGTGTTCGTTTGCAAAGGCTTTCATTTGTTCGGGTCCATCCTGCGGGCTTACGGAAGCATCATTGGCGTTGATGGCTGCAAAACCTACTTCCTGCGGCTTATACTTTTCGGCAATTTCCACAACCTTATCTATAATATGATGCACATAAGGGCAATGGTTGCAGGTAAAGAATAGCACCGTGGCTTTTTTGCCCATGCCTATATCGCGCAGCGAGAAAAGTCTGTCGGTTATTGTATCGAGCAATGCAAAATCGTGGGCTTTGGTACCCAGGCTTAGTTCGGAAGAGGCGTAAGTCATAGTTAAGGGTTAAGGGTGGGCGGGCCGCTACCTGTGCGACACTTCTAAAATAATAGTTTTACCGCATATAACAAACCCAAACGCTATACTTTAGCCAGTCTTCTGATACTAAACAAGATAACACCTTCTCCTACATACCCCGATAACTGAATAGCTATAAAGTAACGACCTGTACCATGAGATGCTGGATTCAAAAAAGAGTTTAATTACCACTTTAGATTTGGGGCAAAGCAGTTTAGAGGTTATATTTGTTTATCTTATAGAAAGTATAAAATTTAAGGGGACGGTCTTTATCTATAGTTTTCAATGACTATTACACGCCGTTTATTCGCCTTTATCCTTTAATCTCCTACTATGATCCTGTTTCAAAACAGTGTAATAAAGCTTAACTATAACCCTGGGTCAGATATACTTGAGGTGCATTACCAGGACCTTCACTCTTACCTCCTGCCTGAAATAAAACACTCTATCGATATTCTGGTGGAGGTTGTAAAAAATTACGACATCAAGTATCTGTTACTAGACTCCACTGCTACGCAAATACCTGTTCAAGAAGAGCAAAGCCGTGAAATAGCCAATAACCTTGCAGCCAGCTTAATACAGACCCGTGTTCAGAAAGTAGCCCGCGTACAGTCGTTGAGCCAGGATGTAAATAAATATGCCCAGGAAAACATACAGCATGTAAACCAGGCTTTTGAATTACCTATTGAGCTAAAGAACTTCACCGAAAAAGAGAAAGCCCTTGCATGGCTATGTGCTTAAGTATAAATTTCGTTAAGTATAGTTTATACTTATAAAAAAGCCCTGGCTGTTCATACAACCGGGGCTTTTTTATACTTTGTTGTGAGCTTGGCTTACATAACTTTAAGCCAGCTGTTTGCTGTATCTCTGTTATTGAAGGTAATGGTAATTACATCGCCGGTGCCATACTTCAGGGTTTCGTCAGTAGAAAGTTTGCTGTACAGATTTGGTGAGTATACCCAGGCAAAGAACTTGCACCCCGCTCTCGACATTCTCGGGAACCAATCTAAAGCTACCCATTGCGATGCCTCCGACCAGATGCTGGTTACATTCGTATTATCGTTGAGTACTTTGCTACATTTATATTGAGACAGGAAGGCCAGTATATTTTCGCAGCCATCCGTCACCGTATGAATATTTTGCTCACCGGTCCAGTCGCAATACATTATATCGTCCAGAGCATTGTAATGGATAGTAACATGCGGCTCCAGTAATAAAATACGGTCAATCATAAGGGCTTATTCAATATAACCTGCCAGTTAAGCAGGTCCGGCTTTGCGCCGGATAGTGCTAAATAAATGTAGCTACAGTAGCTAACATCAATTTTTCAGTAGTGTTATTCCGGTAAGTATAGTTTGAACAGGTATTATTCCCCGGACTATTGGCAAAAATAAGCAAGAAGCGTTGGCATACAAATGTTTTCTTTACCAAATTTCAATAGGAAAAATACTATATAAACTATACCTGATTTTACACTGGTATACCTGGCTTACTCATGGTGCGGCGGACAAGCTTCCAGCATTTCTTTTACCTCCGACATGGTATAGCGCTCGTTCTGGTTGCCAAAGTTTGTCTGGATATAATTGAGCAGGTTGGTAATCTGGTCATCGCGCAGGGTTTTAACGCCCGGCATTTCCTTATTGTACGTTATACCATTCACTACCATAGGGCCATCGGCACCCTGTCGTATAAGGCAGGCCAGTTCGTCGCGGTGGGTTTGCAGGTAATCGGCTTTGGCAATGGGCGGTATCAACCCACGCAATCCCGAACCGTCGTCCATGTGGCAGCTTTGGCAATGTTGCGCATACAGCCGTTTCCCTTCGTTCTGCTTATCGGTAAAGCATTGGGTAAGGGTGGTTAGTGCCATAGCACACAAAGCAAAACCGGCCAGTTTACTTTTCTTCATGCTGTTGTTCTTTCAGCAGTAGGTCCATGTCCTGCATCAGCCGGTCCACGTCTTCCTGTTCGGTGCCATGGTAGTGCCCACGTATATGGCGGTTCTGATCGATGAGCATAAAATCGCCGCTGTGCGCGAAGCCACCTTCTGCCTGTTCGTCTTCCTGCACACCTACAAAATAACTTAAAGCCATGTCGTAAATGCTGTCGCGGTTGCCGGTTAAAAAGTGCCACTTATCAGAGCGCACATTCATACGATCGGCATAGTCTTTTAACACAGCTACTGTATCGTGGGCCGGGTCAATAGTATGCGAGAGCAGCACCACATTCGGGTTGTCTTTATACTTCTCGTACACGCGCAGCATCTGGCTCTTCATTTTCGGGCAGATGCTCGGGCAGGTAGTAAAGAAGAAATCGGTCACATAGATTTTACCTTTCACAGTTTCCTGGCTTATTACCTGGCTATCTTGGTTTATAAAGGCAAAGTCTGGCACCTGGTGGTATACGGTGTCAATTATAGTTTCACCGTTCACTACGCGCTCTACAGGTTCGCGCGAACCCAGTATGGGCAGCGTTTTACCGGAGTCTCCGCCCTGGCAGCTGAAGCCAAAAAGGCCTGTAAGTATAATTAAAGCCGCAGCTAAGGGTTTATAGTTAAAGTTCATGTTGTTTATAGGTTGCCTGGGCAGCTTCAATGGTACTGTCCATTATTACTTTTACACGTTCAATTTTCTGTAGTTCGGTTTGCAGATAGTCCATGGCCTGGTCGTGTTGCAGTGTATCAGGAGCTTTGTAGCTGCGCATCCAGTTCATCATACTTTCATCGGCTTTGTTCAGGCCTGTTATGTTTTGCTGGAGTAATTGCAGCGTAGCGCTATCTGTTTGTTGTGTAGCAAGCGTATCGCGTAAAGTGCGCAGTTTTTTCCGGAGCCTGAAGATCTGGTCCATTTCTGCCATGGCACTGTCGTGTACGGCCATTACCTGGTCCTGTAGTTCAGCTTTTTGTTCTGTATCTGTCTGTTTTGCAGTGCAGCTGGCAAACAACCCAACAACTAAGAGCAGCAACAACTTTTTCATAATACCTACCTGACTGTTTAACTTAACTTTAGCGCGAAGGTACGGGCAAATACAGGATTGTAAAAGTATAAGCGTCTAAAGTTAGGATATGGTCGCCGGAAAGCAGCATTTCAACTATAAAAAGCAAAACCCACCGCTTTCCGGGCTCCTATAAAAGTATAATTTTGGTTGTGCCGTTTCTCCCATGATGTGTGATTTTCTTCGCCATTGTTGGTGTTTTCACCAACAATCCAATCGAGCCTCTCCTGACACTTATTGGTGAAAACACCAACAATGGCACAAATGGAACAATGATGAAAAGTGAGTAATGAGTATTAATCATTCATAATTCATCATTATTAATTAAAGTCACCATTTCTTAAACACGAAGAACACAGCCAAAAGTATAAATACAAAGCCCACCATGTAGTTCCACTTCACTTCTTCGCGTAGGTAAAAAACCGAGAAGCCGATAAAAACCACCAGGGTTATAACTTCCTGTATCGTTTTAAGCTGAAAGGCCGTGAACTGTCCGTGGCCGATACGATTGGCCGGCACCTGGAACATGTACTCGAAAAAGGCAATGAACCAGCTGATCAGAATCACTTTCCATAACGATACATCTTTATACTTTAAGTGGCCATACCAGGCAAAGGTCATGAAGATGTTAGAGATGAGCAGCAGTATAACAGTTTTCATAACGTATAATTAAGCCTGAAATTTAAGTACAAAATCTTCTTAAATAATCGTTTGTAGAAGTATAATTTATACTTGTAACTTAAGCCTGATCTACCTCAAAAGAATTACTGCTTAAACTATAGAAACATGAGATCTGATCTACAAAATATCACTATGAAAAAGATGCAACTATGGTTACTGGCCGTGTCTGGCAGTGCCACCATTTTAGTTTCCTGCCAGGTACGCGAAACTTCAGAAGATGAGAAACACTTTATCGAGGTGATTGGGGAACACGAGCAGGTAACACCGGATGCAGGCTATCGCCTTAACCTGTCGTACAATGGCCCTATGAAGCAGCGCGCCGAGTTTCAGAGCTGGGCTGACTCTGTTAAAAAAGTTTTCCCGGAAATGATGAAGGTAAACGACAATATTTACATGAACTATATGCCGGAACAAACGGGCAAACCTATAAAACCGGAGATGTACCAGGTGGGCATTACGTACATGATCAGTGTGGAAGATAGCGCAGCTTACGGCCAGCTTACCGACGACCTGCTGAAACACAACATCCCTTTTAACCTGAACATGACCGGCACATTCGTTAACCCCCAGGACCGACTGAAACTGCAAAAACAGTTACTGGCCAAAGCCGTGGAAAATGCCAAAGCAAAACTTGATTTCCTGAAAGGCAGCGACGACAGAACCTATGAAATAATAAGTATAGAAGAGCTCGATAACATGCAGCCCTATGGCCCTGAATATTATGAATATAACCGCCGTATGGCTTCCCGGGTGCGTGTAAAAGCCCGCCTTTTAGACTGAGAATTCCCTTTGACAGGCAGCTGGGCATCACTTACTTTAAACCTACTCTCCTCTTTACTTTTATTATAGTATATTACTGAATTTCAGGCACTAAAGCCGGGAAGTTTTTGTTTATAAACAGATGCGCATATCCTAAATAGCACACCTCTGAAATAAAGGCTGCAAAAGGCCTGTTTTTAGCCTGCGCAAAGTATAGTATAAACAAAATAAAAGTAGTAATTTTACCTACTAAATCTACCTTATTAACACACATGAGTGAAGTAGAAGCACAAAGAGCAAATAATTATTCAGCAGATAGTATACAGGTACTGGAAGGACTGGAAGCAGTTCGTAAACGTCCGGCCATGTATATCGGCGACATTGGTATAAAAGGCTTACACCACCTGGTTTGGGAAGTAGTAGATAACTCGATCGATGAGGCTCTTGCCGGCCACTGCGATGAGATCAATGTTACCATCAACGAAGATAACTCTGTTACGGTATCGGATAACGGCCGTGGTATTCCTACAGACTTTCACCAGAAAGAAGGCCGCTCTGCCCTCGAGGTAGTTATGACGGTACTGCACGCCGGTGGTAAGTTCGATAAAGACACTTATAAAGTATCGGGTGGTCTGCATGGTGTGGGTGTATCCTGCGTTAACGCACTCTCTACGGATATGCACGTAACTGTGCACCGCAACGGAAAGATATTTGAGCAACATTATAATATTGGTATCCCGGCTTACCCGGTGCGCGAGGTCGGCACAACAGAAAGAACCGGCACGCAGGTACAGTTCAAGCCTGATGCGTCCATTTTTACTGTTACCGAATACAAATACGATACAGTAGCAGGCCGTTTACGCGAATTGTCATTCCTGAACAAAGGTATCCGCATCAACCTGAAAGACATGCGCGAGTTGAACGATCAGGGCGAGCCTCTGAACGATTCGTTTTACTCGGAAGGTGGTCTGAAGGAATTTGTTGCTTACCTGGACGAAACCCGCGAAAACCTGATACCGGAGCCGATCCATATCGAGAGCGAGAAGAACGGCGTTCCTGTTGAGATTGCCTTGCAGTATAATACCTCTTACACCGAGAACATCTTCTCGTATGTAAACAACATTAACACTATAGAAGGCGGTACCCACGTAGGTGGTTTCCGTCGTGCGCTTACCCGTACGCTAAAGGCTTATGCAGATAAGTCTGGTATGCTGGATAAGCTGAAGATAGATATTGCCGGTGATGACTTTAGAGAAGGCTTAACTGCTGTGATCTCTGTAAAAGTACAGGAGCCGCAGTTCGAAGGTCAGACAAAGACAAAACTTGGCAACTCTGATGTAGGTGGTGCCGTGGATACGGCTGTTGGCGAAATGCTGAACACGTTCCTGGAAGAGAATCCGAAAGAAGCCCGTATCATCGTTCAGAAAGTTATACTCGCTGCACAGGCCCGTAACGCAGCCCGCAAGGCCCGCGAAATGGTACAGCGCAAGAACGTACTTTCGAGCACCAGCTTGCCGGGTAAACTGGCCGACTGCTCTGACAGCGATCCTGAAAACTGCGAAATATACCTGGTGGAGGGTGACTCAGCGGGTGGTTCTGCCAAGCAGGGCCGTAACCGTCGCTTCCAGGCTATACTTCCGTTACGTGGTAAGATCCTGAACGTGGAGAAAGCACAGGAACACCGCATTTACGAGAACGAAGAAATCAAGAACATGATCCAGGCGTTTGGTGTGAGCTTTGGCACCGCAGACGGCGAAAAAGCCCTGAACATGGACAGACTTCGCTACCACAAGATCATCATCATGACGGATGCTGACGTGGACGGCTCTCACATTCGTACGCTTATACTTACCTTCTTCTTCCGTTACATGAAGGAGCTGATCGAGAAAGGTTATATATACATTGCCCTGCCTCCGCTGTACCTGGTTAAAAAAGGTAAAGAAGAGCGTTATTGCTGGAGTGAGCAAGATAGAATTGATGCTATTGCAGAGCTTGGTAAAGGTAAAGAAGATAGCGTTGGCGTGCAGCGTTACAAAGGTCTGGGTGAGATGAACCCGGAACAGCTTTGGACTACTACCATGGATCCGGATGTAAGAAGCTTGAAGCAAGTAACTATAGAATCTGCAGCTGAAGCTGATCACCTGTTCTCGATGCTGATGGGCGATGAAGTTGGCCCGCGTCGTGATTTTATTGAGCGAAATGCAAAATACGCACGCGTAGACGTGTAATAAGGATTTACTTGTTGATTCAGGAGAGGCCGGCTATTGTAGCTGGCCTTTTTTGTTGGCTGATGTATAAGTATAAATGCAGGAAAAGTGTATATTCAGGAAAATTAATATACAAACCTCAATTACTACAGTTGCTTCGCGCTGTATTCAGAAAACTTACTAATCATGAAAAGAATAATCGTAGTGGTACTTGCTTCGCTGGTACTTATGAGCTGCAACAGAAGAGAACCGGTTCAGGCGGAGATACAATTGGTTGACACCGTGAAAAATGCATTTAACGAAAGGGATTACACTAAATTAAAACCTTTTCTCTCAAATAGCTTCTCTTTTAAAGGCCATGAAACAACCGGCTCTTTTACCTCGCTTTATGCTTACATTAACTATAAGAAATCAGTAGAAATAGCTGATATCGAGGTAGATCATGTAAAAGAGAGTAAAGATTCAGTTGTGAGTGTGACGGGAGAGATCTTCTTTAAGAATTATGATTCTGAAGACTTTGAAATACAGTATAAGGCAACAAAGGATGGGCCTAAAATTATAGTGATGAACTCGCCATGGCCACATAAGTTTCCATTGATCACAAGAGCCTCCTTTAAGAAGGAAGAAATAGCAGGAGGCAACCCTGTCGAAAATATTGTGAACCTGGATGTGTGGGACCTAAGTACTGCCGATTCATTAAGCCAAAAAGGGTATACTGTATACTACGATGGGAATCTGAAGAATGAAAGCCAACAATCCCTTGCTTATTTTCATAAGTTAGACAGCCTCCTCTCTAATAGGTTCCTGATGAAAGAAATTGAGCAGGAAAATCTATACTTATCAGATCGCAGGTCAACTAATTCCATTTTTATCGGGACAAACTCAAGAATACCCTGGACGATGGGTCTGTATGAGTCTGATAGTGTGAATCAGGCAAAATTGAAAGAAAAAATAGGCTCTGTTCTTTCTCATGAAATAATTGAAGGCACGTTGGTAAATAAGTATAACCTGGGAGGGTATAAATACAGATGGTTCCGGGATGGCCTTTCGGAGTATATAGCCTATGAGTATTGTAAATTGATCGACCCTAAAATTGCTGAAAAAAACTTCACAGAATTCAGACTTCAGGCAGCAGAGAAACATCGTAAAGACGGAAACTTACTAGATTGGAGAGCTAACGGACCTATAAAAGATATAGATAAAGGAAAGCTTTATGGGTCAAAATTCATTTACTACGATGAGGTTGGTCAATATGGAAGAGCCTTCAAATTTTTCAGAGATCAGTTCGCAAACGACGAAGAGAAGTTATTACTGGTATTGCAGGAGATCAAAAAGCACGATAATATTTCGGTGATCGCTGTTCTGGACATCATGTCTGAGGTTACAGGCAAGAACATGCGGGAGGTTATAAGCCAGTATTAAGAGCTAAGCACAGGTTCGGATGCAAGCTTATACTTTGTAAAACCTAACCAGGTAACTATACTGAAAGCCAGCTGATAAAGCTGGCTTTTTTGTTTACGGGAAGCTACACCTGAAAAGGAATTTGAATATCTTTAGCACCTGAATTTATAGTTGCGGACATCAGCCTTGCCTGTTTATAGTTTTATGAGAAAGCTTTTCTTCTTTTTAATGTTTCTGATGGCCTCAGCTATAGTTGCAAAAGCGCAGCAACCTATACCTGTAAAAGTCCTTTTCGAATTACACGCCCCTTCCCTACCCGACAGCACTACCATTTTTATAGCCGGCAACGAACCAGAACTTGGCAACTGGAATCCTGGCAAAGTAAAGCTCCAGAACAAAGGCAACCATACCTGGCAACTGCAACTTCAGTTTAAACCTGAAACGCAACTCGAGTACAAGTATACTTTAGGCTCCTGGGTCCGAGAAGGCACCGATGCAAAAGGTTTTCCGCTACCAAACTTCAGCGCAACTATAAACCAGCCAACTATACTTAAAGATACTATAACGCACTGGCTGGATAAGAAAACACGACCGTTTAAAAGCGGCATTACAGGTACAGTTAAGTATCATAAAGGCTTGCAAGGTAAAGGCATAAAAAACCGCGACCTTATAGTTTGGCTGCCCGATGGCTACACCGAAGATCCGAAAAAGAAATACCCGGTGCTCTACATGCACGATGGCCAGAACATTATAGACCCGGCTACAAGCTCTTTCGGCACCGACTGGCAACTCGACGAAACAGCCGACAGCCTGATAAAAGCCGGAGCCATCGAACCAATTATTATAGTGGGCATTTATAACACTCCGGACCGTAGCGACGAATATACCCCGGGAGAGAAAGGCAGCGCCTACATGGATTTTGTAGTGAACACCGTGAAGCCTTTTATAGATACCCAATACCGCACCAAACCTGGCCGGAAACATACAGCAATTGGCGGCTCATCGGCGGGTGGCATTATGGCATTTATGCTGGCCTGGGAGTACCCAAATGTATTTTCGAAAGCTATCTGCATGTCGCCAGCCTTTAAGATACAGCATATTGATTATGTAGATGATGTGCTGAACTACAAAGGCAAAAAGAAGAAACTATACTTTTACATTGATAACGGCGGCATAGAACTCGAAGAGAAATTACAACCTGGTATAGACGAAATGCTGGTGGCACTTAAAGCAAAAGGCTACCACGAAGGCAAAGACTTTATCTGGATAAAAGCGCCAACTGACCAGCACTCCGAAGCAGCCTGGGCCCGAAGAATGCCTCATGCCTTAAAACTTATTTTCCCGGACAAATAAGCGGACAGCTCTATACTTCTTCAGAACAATTTTATACTTATTTTACCTAGAGTTTATACCTGACCTATGAGGCCTTTAAAATTCAGCCTGCTTTTAATGTTCCAGCTTTTTTGGCTACCGGCTGCAGTAACTGCCCAGGATTTTGATCTTTCGCTGAAACTGCGGGCATCCGGGTTTGGCGGTAAATTTGGCGAAAACTATAATGCTATCGGGTACGAGCCATCGGTAACTATAAGGCCAACTGAAAAGCCATGGGCAGGCGGGCTCAGCTATTCCCAGAATATACTGGCACACGACGGTACCTCCGACCTGGATGTAGAAATAACCCTGATGAATGTGCATGCCGGTGCGCGTTTTACAATAGCAAAATACTTTCATCCTTTTGCTTATGCTTTGCTTGGTTTCAGGTTTATGGATTATGAGAACAATAACCTGCCAGATGAAACCTCCCCTGTTTTCTCTTCATTTACCCTGGGATATGGCGGCCGCGCAGGACTACAGATCGGGAAAAACAAATGGCGCTTCGAAACCCACCTGGAATACCTTACCGGCACCAGTGCACGCTACTTAACACCAGCAGCTTTCCGTAGAGCAACCGAAGAAGACGAAGACTACCGCGACTATACTTACCGCTCGCCTGTAACAGCCGTTACTATCGGGGCCGGCATTGCCTATGTACTTGACTTTAACTCTCCGGAATAAAACTCTATAGCATTTATACTTTCAACTTTAACCAAAAAGCCTGTTTCCCGCTGGTTTGTGGCCTTTTCACGCACAATCTCAACCTATACTTTCCTCTTTTATAGTTGCCTTTTCGTTGGCATTTGATTGAATGACGTCTACCAGTTTAATCGGATAGTACACAAGTTATATGGGCTACTCAGGTAAATTAGACTGGTAGAAATCAGACATTGCACTTAAATTATATGTATTATTAATTTATCAACTCTGTTGAGAGTTAGTATTTACCTGTTTAATTCTAAGTGTGAAAGTATGAAAACAACATCCTTAAACTTTATTTGCTTTGTGACCTTGGCATTTGGTTTGGCAGCATGTACTCCCGACGAGGAAACAGTACAACCACTGAAAACTACAAACCAGGATGAAATTGTAGGTTACGATGACTCAGGGTGCAATATGATGCAGCTGTACGGAGATGGCGCGAAGCCAAGCAATGTATTTACCATTATAGAAGATGGTATTGAGATGCGCGTAACTGCCCAACGACGTGGCCATAACGGCAAATACCTTCCGGAGACGGCTGCCTTATTGCTCGACCCTGCCCAGCATCCGGAACTGGTAAGCAACTCAGCTTACACAAACATTGGCATGAACGGATTACTGACCGTGCCAGATGAAGCAGGTACTTACATAAACGAGAAAGGTGGCCGCGTTATACTTGATTTTAGTGCAACCGGCTCTTTAACCATGAAGAACATGGTTTTCACGGATATTGATGCAGACGAGGCAGGAACCAAAATAGAGCTATTCAGTAACACCGGTCAACTGCTCATGACGAAGGACATACCGTTAATCGGCGATAAAGGAAGTGTAATTGTTGGGTTAGATAATCAACCGGGAGTGTCTAAAATTATTGTCACCTTCGGGGAAGAACGCACCGGAAAAGGTTCAGGCACAATTGGCAGGATACAAATGTGCAGAGACGGCATGGGCCAATGTATAAGTGCATGTACCCGGGAGGTAAATACCGTTTGGTTACAGTATGTAGGCAGCAGACCAATAAATGTAAAAGCCTTATCTCAGAACGCAGTGCTATTACGAAGCAACGGCATGAAACCAGGCACCATATTTAAAGTAGAACATGCCGAAGACCTCATAAACGCTCTCCAGATAGAGACAAACCATAAAGGTGTGCCCGATATTAACCTGACCTGTAACGATGGCCTGGTAAGTTTAACAGAAAACAACAGTCTTTTCAGGCTTATAGATGCCCGGGGCGCCGGCATCAGAAATGCACATTGCATGCAGTAGTAACGCCCCAATAAATTGATCATAGCTCAGATTATAGCGGCACTTCCTGGTTAGGGAAGTGCCGCTTTGCTTTGCAACTATAGCAGAGGCAAAGACCATAACAACGCCGAACTTTAACGTACTCAGAATCAATTACAGAGTTTTGCTCAAATTATTATACAATTTGAATAACAAAAATTATCTTAGCATTTAAGCAACTAAATATGTTTTTCAGCATATAGAAGTACAGGTATGTTAGGTATTTTGTACCTGCCTTACTGTTTTAACCCCCCGAAAGCATGCTTATAAATAAGGTCTCTGACCAGATAAAGAAAAGTAAATACATTAGCCGCGACCTGAGCTGGCTGCGCTTTAATTACCGCGTGCTCGACCAGGCCCGCGATACAAATAAGTCTATCTTCGACAGGCTAAAGTTTTTGGCCATTACTTCGTCTAACCTCGATGAGTTCTTCATGATCAGGTTAGGCAGTTTGTATAATTACATCGACTACGGAAAGGAGCGCACCGATTACTCTGGTTTGCGCGAACTGCCCTTCCGCAAGAAGCTACTCGACTACTCTCACCGTTTCGTAAACGACCAGTACCTTACCTATAACAACGAACTGAAACCGCTGTTTGATAAAAATGGCTTTGATGTTTTGATGGTTGGCGAACTGACCGAGATAGAGCAGAAAAAAGTAGATTCTTACTTTAAGAACACCATTTTCCCGTTACTGACGCCCATGGTGTTCGACAATTACCATGGCTTCCCGTTGCTGATGAACCAGCTGCTGACCTTTGGCGTGGTAACCCGCACCGTAGAAGACCAGAAGTCGCAGGACCGCCTCACTTTTGTGCAGATACCCCAGAACCTTGCCCGTTTTTACGAGATCAACCGCAAGGACAAGATCATATTTGTGCCCATCGAGGAGATCATTCGCTGGAAAATAAAGAAGCTTTTTCGCAACGTTGAGATCGTATCGGTTAACCTGTTCCGGATAACCCGCAACGGCGACTTTACCCTGGAAGAATCGGATGATATAGATGCTGATTTTGTGCAGGAGATAAAGGCGAAGCTCAAAACCCGTAAAAAAGGACGCGTGGTACGTTTGGAAGTAGAGCGTAACCCTTCGGCGTTTATGATGAAGCTGCTCAAGGACCGCTGGGTGATAGATAATGCCAACGTGTTCACGATAAACAGCCTGATAGACCTGCGTGCTTTGTGGCAGATCGTGAACCATCGGCAGTTCAAGGACCGTGCTTTTAAGCAGCCACATTCCGTTATGCCGCGTAGCCTGCCAAGCGATGGCGTTGACCTGTTCCAGTACCTGAAAGACCAGGATGTGCTACTGCACCACCCTTATAACAGCATGGAGCCAGTTGTAAACCTACTGGAGCGTGCCGCCGAAGACCCTTACGTGCTGGGTATAAAACAAACCATTTATCGCCTCGCCGACCAGAGCCGTGTTACAGCTGCCCTGCATAAAGCCGCCGAAAACGGAAAGCACGTTTCGGTGTTGTTCGAGGTAAAAGCCCGCTTTGATGAAGAGCGTAACCTGAAAGAAGGCGACAGGCTGGAGAAGGCTGGTTGTTTTGTTATTTACGGAATCAGCAAGTATAAAACGCACACTAAAATGCTGATGATCATCCGGAAAGAGGGTGAAAAAGTAACACGCTATGTGCATATTGGTAGTGGCAACTATAACGAACAGACTGCCCGCTTATACTCTGATGTAAGCCTGCTGACCACCGACGAAGTATACGCTCACGACGTGTCGGAATTTTTTAATGTAATTACTGGCCACTCGCGCCCGAACGAGTATAAATCGCTGATGACCTCGCCGAAAGGCCTGCGCAGCCAGCTGATAGAACTTATCCGGAACGAAGCTAAAAACGCTAAAAAAGGCCTTAAAAGCGGCATCGTGATCAAAATAAACTCTTTAGAAGATAAAGAGGTGATGGATGAGTTTTACAAGGCATCAAAAGCCGGTGTACCTATAAAACTTATCGTAAGGGGCATTTGCTGCCTGCGCCCTGGCCGCGAAGACCTCAGCGAGAATATCTTTGTAAAATCTATAGTTGGGGAGTACCTGGAGCACAGCCGTATCTACTATTTCCATAACAGCGGCGACGCGAAAGTATACAGCGGCAGCGCCGACGTAATGGTGCGCAGCTTCGACAGGAGAATAGAGGCTTTGTTCCTCATCCTGAAAGAGGACCTGAAACGTGAGGCGATAGCCATTCTGCACTATAACCTGCTCGATAACCAGAACTCGTACATTATGCGCGAGGATGGTACTTACGTTAAGAAACGCCCTGCCGCCGGCGAGGATATTGTAGACATACACAAGCTGTTCTATAACCGCAACATCTACGAGAACATTGATTTTGACCTCGTATAAATAAAAGATCCCGGTAGCTGCAATAGTTACCGGGATCTTTGTTTTAAGTATAGTTTAATCTGCCTGGTGTATCCAGGTATACTTCCAGGCTCGCCAGGCAATGGTAGCGCCTCCCTCCTCGCGGCTACCGATATAGAAAGCCGGGTTCCTTAGCCGTACTTCTCTGCTGCCCTCTACTTCGCCGTCTTCGTCAAAGGTAACTTCGTATGTGGTTTTGTCGGTTACCAGTTTCCAGTTATTTACCCAATCAAAATTATCGCCGCCCTGCCCGAAGTTTATACCTGCCCCGATCAGGAACTCTTCGCCGGTGTTGCCATGCTTTACCAGGATGCCTTTTTTATTGTTAATTACTACAGCAGTAGCCGTATCGGAATAGCCATCGCCATTAAAATCGGCCGTCAGGTAATCTGGTGTTAGCCAGCTTTGTTTCGGTTTGGGAGTTATACTTTCAGCAACTGTGCTATCTGTTATAGTTGGTTGTGATTCAGCTATTTCAGCAGGGGCTTCGGTGTTATTTCCCTGTTGCTGCTCTCCGCAACTTAGTAGCAGTGCGCAAACTATAAAAAGGCTGTAGTTCCTCATTTTATACTTTAAGAAAGCGGGTGTTTAATAGTGTGCTATCGGTTTGAGTATGTAAACCACCTTTCAGCAGGGTTTTGGTGCTTTTAATATCTAGAGAGGATGGTTTTTATTTTGATATCACAGTTAATTATATTTGACTCCTGCTGTCCTTGTTCTTTGTGTTTTTAATAGCAAGTAGTGGTCTGCTGCAATGTTTATTGTTCTATTTTTATAATAATTAAATCGCAGCATTAGTTGATTTAAAATCCAGAGCATTCTACTTCCGTAACTAAACCAGTTTTAGAATCATAGTGTATTACTGTATGATATGAAGAACTGCTTGTTGGATAATCTATAGTGAAGCTTCTCGGTTTCCCTTTTTCAAATGATGTCCAATAAATATATGATTTTTCATTTTTCATGTAATTCTTCCCTCCCATAATAACCTTAGCTTCTTCAAGTGTCATTCCTACTTCTACTTTTGGACAATTATTTATGTAGAGTTGGCTATACTTGCTCTCAAAATAGAACTCTCTAATGGCAATAATAGAGGCTCCTACACCAATCGAAGCAAAAAAGAGGAGCATGACTATAAATGTTTTTTCTACAGCATTCTTCATGAATTTTATTACATCTTTCAATCAAACAGTTTGCTTCAATGTTGATTGTTGGTGAAAACACCAACAATGGCCTTGTTTTACCAAATCATTTTTCACCGTGGTTTACTTTCAAACCCCAGCCAACTTACTGCGCAAACAAACCCGGGTTATCCGACTTGTTATCAGCCTTCTTAGTTGATTGAGGTTCTTCGCAGTTCTCTTCGTTAAATACCTGGTCTATGGCTTTTTCGGCGGCGCGCAGCTTGTCCTTGCACAGCTTTATCAACTGCGACGAGCGTTGCACTTTCTGGGTAAGTTCGTCCACGTCTACGGCATCGTTCTCAATGGCTCTCAAAATCTCTTCCAACTCCTGCGTAGCTTCGCGGTAAGTCATGTTGCTGATGTCTTTATGGGGTGTCATGGGTGTCTTTATTTACAACTAAACTGTGGATGGTACCGTCCTGCATGCGTGTTTCTACCACATCGCCGTCCTGTACCTGTTTTATACTTTTAATTATCTTGCCGTTAACCAGTGTTAAGGTATAACCTCGCAGCAAAAGCCGTTCGGGGTTATTGGCCTGTATGCTGGCTTCAATCAGACTAAGGCGGTGCTGTTCAGTCTGCATTTTGCGCGAGGTGGCAAAAGTTAGCTTATCGCTCTGCTTCGCGAACCTTATCTCGGTTTGTTTTATACTTTCCCTTACTTCCGTTTCTACGCAATGGGTCAGGTGGTTTAACTCGTGCTCTTTCATGTGCAGGTAGCGTTGTGCTTTGCCTTCTACGCACACGGCCAGTTCGCTTAGCTGCTTTTCCTGCTCGTGCATGTGGTCTTTTGTTGTTGCCTGCATATCACGCTCCAGGCAGCTGATGTTATACTTCTGGCTATCCAGATAAGCTTTGGGCTTAACCAGAATACCACGCGACAACGTTTCCAGTTGCTCGCGGCCGGTTGCCAGAAAGCCTTTTGTCAGGTTTGATAATCTAAGCCGCAAATGGTCCAGCTTGTCGTCAGTCAGGTTAAGTTGCTGGGCTGTAAACATCCTTATACTAGCATACAGATCCTCAGCACGCTCCTCGGCACTCCTGAAACGGTCTATCAGGTAATTGGCAACGGCTGTAGGTGTTTTAAGCCGGGTATGTGCTACCAGGTCAGCTATACTTTCGTCGCGTTCGTGACCTATACCTGTAAGTACGGGCAGCGGCGCTTTACCTATGGCGGCAGCTATACTATAATCATCAAAACAACTCAGGTCAGTCTGAGACCCTCCTCCCCTTATCATCACGATCGCATCAAAACGGTCTTTATACTTTGCGATCAGGCGCATGGCTTTGGTAACTGAAGCAGGTGCCTCGTTGCCCTGCACTATAGCCGGAAAAAGCGAAGTATGGAAAGTATAACCGTACGAATTGTGATGCAACTGATGTATAAAATCCTGGTAACCTGCCGCCGTCGCCGACGAAATAACAGCCAGGCGTTGTGGCACATCCGTTAGCTCAAGTTCTTTGTTGGAGGTTAGCAGCCCCTCTGTCTCCAGGCGCTTCAGGGTTTCCTGCCGTTGCCGGGCAAGGTCGCCTATCGTATAGTTCGGGTCGATGTTCTGGATATCGAGGCTCAGGCCATACTGCTCATGAAAGCGCACATTGGCCTGGAACAATATCTTTAAACCTGCTTTAAGGGGCTGGCCTGTTTTGCTCTCGAAGTGCTGGCTCAGCATTTTAAAGCGTGCACTCCAGATGGTAGCGCGTGCCTGGGCAACTACCTGCCGGGTATCAGCGCCTTTATCAACCAACGTTACATAACAATGGCCGCTGCGCTTGTCCGGTGATATTTGTGAAATTTCGGCTACCACCCAGTAACTATCCGGGAAAGCCAGCTCCAGTTCGTCGCGGATCTGCTGGTGCAGCTCAAACAACGACATTGGTGCCTGTAGCTCCTCACTTACAATAGTTTGCCGGAAATAAAACTGGGACATCCGCTATAAATTCTTTCACACACAAGTTTAACAGCAAATTACAAATTGATTTCGGTAGATGCAGAATTAACCTCTAAAAATTTAATTTTAGCTATGTGGTAATTAACCCACCCCTACCCCTCCGAGGAGGGGAATTTTGGCTGATGGTGTATTTTATAGTTATAGTTTTATAGGTACTGTTTGTCATTCCCCTACCCCCTTCAAAGGGGGACTTCCCTACTCTTTCTGTTTCACTAATTATAATTTTATTGTTGTCATTTCGAACACAGTGAGAAATCTATTTAAGATATACTTAAGATTGTTTTTGATATATTATTCGTTTAGATGCCAGTTGCTACTTAGATAGACTATAAATACTCTATCACATAAAATTATCATCTTATAGTCAGCGATCTTACAACTGGAAACAAGACGCAAAGTATTGCGTCTCTACAATTTCTCATGCGTAGCCATACCGCTACTTCTCTGTTCTTTAACTGTTATTTTAGGTCTTTAATTAGCAAACCTGAAATAGCAGTAAAGTCCCCCTTCGAAGGGGGTAGGGGGATGACAACCGTGACCTATAGAAATATAGCTCCAACTAAAGCAACAACAGGAATCCCCCTCCTCGGAGGGGCAGGGGTGGGTTAATCATCTTAAAGCCTTTGTAAACCCCGCCTACAAACCTATAGCTACTGCCCTCTTCCGTATATCTCCGTCTTTTGCTTCAGCCATTTAACATTAGCTGCTGTAAACTGGTTTTTGAGCAGGCGCCACTCCCAGTTGCCACTGGCTGTGGACGGTTTGTTCATGGTCGCTTTGGAGCCTAAGCCGATTATATCCTGCACCGGCAAAACAGCCAGCTTCGCAACCGAACCAAGAGCCAATATCGCCATAGCTTCATGGGCATTCTCCTTTGTCAATTTATAGTTGCTGTATTGCTCCAGTCGCTTTTTATCCCCTGCTGATGCGTCTTTTTCGTACCAGCCGCGCACGGTGCTGTTGTCGTGGGTACCGGTGTAAACTATAGCACGTTGGTAATGATTATGTGGCGCGTAGATAGAGTGTGGCAGATCTTCACCAAATGCAAATAGCAGCACCAGCATGCCTGGTAAACTAAATTGCTTTTGAAGCTCACGCACCGGGTCGTCTATCTCACCTAAGTCTTCGGCAATAATTGGCATTTCGGGATGAGTATCCTGCACCAGTTTTAAGAACTTAGCTCCGGGGGTTGGTTGCCAGGTACCGTTTATAGCTGTTTTATCGCCTGCAGGCACCTCCCAATAAGCTGAAAATGCTCTGAAATGATCTAAGCGTAGCAGGTCGAACAGCCGGAGGTTATGGCTTACGCGGCGCAGCCACCAATCGAAATGGTTTTTCTGCAACTCACTCCAGTTAAATACCGGTGTGCCCCACAATTGCCCGGTTTCGCTAAAATAATCGGGTGGCACTCCTGATACGGCTGTTGGCATGCCTTTTTTATCCAGCTTAAAGTATAATTGGTTGGCCCACACATCCGCACTATCGTGGCTCACATAAAAAGGCATGTCGCCTATAAAGTATAGCTTACGCTGGTTACAATAATCCTTCAAGGCCTGCCACTGGCGGTAAAACAGGAACTGAAGTAGTTTTTCCTTCTCTATCGTGTCTTTAAGCTTCTCGGTATATTCTTCGAGGGCCTCCGGTTGCCTGTGCTTTAGCTCATCGGGCCAGCTTACCCAACCAACTTTCTCAAAATGCTCTTTTAAGGCTACAAACAAGGCAAACTCTGGTAGCCAATTCTGGTTCTGGTTTTTAAAGTTCTTGAACTCCTGTTTTATAGTTGGGGGACAGCTGTTTTTATAGTTCAGCCATACTTGTTGCCAGATTTTAAGCCGATGCTGCACAACAGCATTATAGTTTACTTTATCGGGAGCGAAATTGCTATCGGTTTTCAGATCCTTTTTCTCTAACAGGCCATCCTGCACCAATAACTCCGGGCTAATAAGCAAAGGGTTACCGGCGAATGCGGAATGGCTGCTGTATGGCGAGTTGCCATAGCCCAGGTCGGTCGGGTTTAAGGGCAATATCTGCCAGAAGCGTTGCCCGGCTGCTACCAGTTTATCTGCAAAATTATACGCCTCCGGGCCCAGGTCGCCGATGCCGTACTTAGATGGTAAGGAGGTGATGTGCAGCAATACACCGCTGCTTCTTTTATCAAACATCATAGTTATCAGAGATTAGTAAAGCCACAGGGAAATGCTGCAAAATAGTTGCTACACCTAAGCCCTGGCCGGCTGTTACAGGTTGGTTTGTAAGTATATGCTGCCACTGTTTTGGCGCACCATCCGGAAGTATAATTTCAGTGTCCTGCCAAACATGGGGGCCAAGAGGCAACTGTTTTTCAGAAGTTAACTTCACGAGCAGGCGCGGCACAACTACTACACACCATTGGTTTTTATACTTTCGGCCAAAGGCCAGAACATGGTTTTTATACTTGCCAGCCAGCTGCAATGGCACATAACTCCCGAAATCGAAAAGTTCACGGTTGGCTTTGCGGGCATTCAAAATTTTCCAGAGCAGGTATAATTTTACTTTGCCTGATGCCGGGTCCTGTAGTATCTGCTGCTGTAGCTTTATAGTATCCTTTTCGTCTTGTTGCTGCAGCTCATGCAGGTATGTTTGGCGCAAACTATAATCTACTTTCCGGCGGTTGTCGGGGTCTACCAGGCTCAGATCCCACAGTTCGCAACCCTGGTATACATCTGGCACGCCCGGGCAGGTAAGTTTTAACATTAACTGGCTTAAACTATAAAGCCAACCATAATGCGCCAGCTCCCGGAAAAATGGCAGGAAGGCTTGCTTAAAATCGTCGCTTCGGAGCAGGTTGGCAGTCAATTCTTTGGTTGCATTTTCGTAGGCTTCGTTCGGGTTGGTCCAGTTGGTGCGGGCCTTTGTTTCGCGCAGGGCTTTGGTAATATATTCCTGGAAACGCTCGATCAGTTCATCATCTATCGTTTCATCGAAAGGCATTACACCCAGCATCGCCTGGAAAATAAAGTACAAGTCGTTGCGGCGGGGCATTTCGGTTTTACAATGCTGTTTTGCCAGCTCCATCCAGTGCACTACATTTTGTTCCCATTTCTCGGGCAGTTCGCTCAGCACATTTATCCGGATGCGGGCATCTTCGCCGCGCTTAGTATCGTGGGTGGCTGTGGCGTTTATGGAGTGCGGAAACTGCTGCAAACTTAGCTGCATCAGCTTATGAAAACGCGCCGGGCTCAGGTTAAAAATTTCGGGACTGTTGCCTACTTCGTTCAGCGATATCAGCCGGTTATAGTTGTAGAAAGTTGTATCTTCCACGCCTTTGGCTGCCAGCGGACCCGTAAACTGTTGGCTTCGCATCACAAAGTATAATTTGTCTTTTAGCTGCGCCTCAGGTTCGTTAGTGTCCGGTTGATATACTTTGCGGAGCAATTCCAGCTGTTCTTTTTGCTCGGGCGCTTTTTCGAGGGCAAGTTCAAAGGCCTTGTCAATTACTTCGTTTGCCTCGTCGGGTAGCGGAAAACGGTTGCCATAGACCCTGTAAACCGGGAACGACGCCAGCAGCATAGCCAGTGCATGGGGCCAGTTCTTATCGTCGGGGTTTGGTACAATATCGAGGTTGTGCAACAGCCGTAACAGGTTTTGTAGTTCGCCCTGCATGCGGTGCTCCAGTATAAACAGTTTCTTCTCAAAAACCAGGCTTTCGTAGTTGGTTGTGGCATTAGGCACTACACGCTGGTATACCTGTGTCAGCTTTTCTTCTCCATCCGGGTCGGTAAATACATTGCAAACCCACGCCAGAAAGTCGTACCCGCTGTTACCCTGTATAGGCCAGTAAGAAGGTAATTGCTCCTCTCCTTCAAGAATCTTCTCTACAACCAGGTATACATCTTCACCAACCATTTCACGAAGATGCTGTAAATAACCGTCCGGGTCAAAAAGGCCATCAACGTGGTCAACGCGCAGTCCCTGCACCAAGCCCTGTTTGCACAACTGGTTTATATACTGATGATATTTCCTGAAGACTTCCGGTTGCTCTATCCGCAGGCATATCAGGTCGTTGACGGTAAAAAAGCGGCGGTAATTAATTTTCTCCTGTGTATCCTGCCAGAAGCTCAGTTTAAAGAACTGCAGATCTAACAGTTCCTTTAGTTGGGTGCTGTCTTCGTTTATAGTTTGCCGCAATTTCTCTAAGTGCGCTTTTATACTTTTGTGCTGGGCTATACTTTCAAAAAGGGTTTGTTTTGTTTGCTGCCAGCGGGCAATATCAAGTGTATCGGAAGCTATAGTTTGCTGCAGTTGTGTAAGCTTTTCTTCCAGTATTTTTTTGTCTGTGCCGTCTACCTGGTCCACCAACTTTTCGAGCAGGAAACTATAGGTGTTTATACTTGCCGGGTAGTTGTTATCAAAGTAGGCAATCTGAAATCCGGACTCCTCAAAAGTTAGTTTTAGCTGCTGTTGCTCGAGTACGCTTTCCAGGGGCTCGCCTAAAAAAGGCACCATCACTTTCCCATCAAAATCAGGGTGCTTCAGGTCGATATCGAAGAAAGTATAGAACTCTGATTTCTGCCCTTTCTCCAGCACATCCATCAACCATACATTGGTTGGGTGATAAGCCATGTGGTTCGGAACTATATCCTGCAGCCAGCCCATTTTATACTTCTGTAAATCCTTTACAATGTCTTCCAGCTCTTTCTGGGAGCCTATTTCTGGATTAAGCTGCTGTGGATCTACCACATCGTACCCGTGTTCGCTGCCTGGCGCGGCCGTAAAAAAAGGTGCTGCATATATGGTACTGATGCCCAGATCATCCAGGTAAGGAATAAGCTCTTTTATCTCGCTTAAAGTAAGTTTAGGAGACAATTGCAAGCGGTAAGTTGCCAGCGGAATATAAGTCATATAGTTATACTTTCAGGTTCAGGTTTTCGTAAAGTGCTGTAAAGCGCTGGCTCCATTCTGCGTCGTGGGCATACTGAGCATACAGTTGTTGCTTCATCCGGAAAGCGATGTTCTGTGCATGCCAGTAGTCGGGTTTGATGGTAGTCTTTTGCAGCACTTCCAGCAGCCTGTTCAGGTCGTCCATCAGTTGCAGGTTATCGGGTTGTTTTTCGAGTTGCTGCATCAGCTGTTCTGTTCGTTTTTCGGCTGCAAATTCCAGCGGTTCTGTTTCCAGGTTAAGTTTCATGCGCTCAGCTTCTTCGCAGTACCGGGTAAGCACCTCAGGGTTTGATTTATCGGCCTGAAGTTCCAGCATCAGCTTTTTGTTCACCATATACTCAACCACCATCAGGAGTGGGCGCGGCAACTTCATATTCAAGGTGCGCATAGCAGCCATCAGCGGGTAATTGTTATTGTATACCTGCTCAAAGTCTCCTTCAATGTTGTGCATGGTTTGCCCCAGCACTTCGCTCATTATTTTATGCTGATCGTCCCGGAAAAGGTGCCAGAACGAGTAACTATGCGACTCAAAATGTTTGTCGAGCAACATGATAACTTCACTGATGCTTCCTTTGCCAAAGGCTTCCGACAGCTCTGTATAAAGAGCTTCAAATGCATTTTCATCCCGGAAATCGCGCACACCGCCTAATAACTGATGGTCGCCGATGTGCAGTACGCCATAGGTTATAGTTGCCTCCTGCCAGGTTACCACCGACCGGATGTGCGCCCTGCCTACTGCCAGTTTTTGCCTGCCCGCTTCTATCAGCTCGTGCCTCTCCGATGTTACCTGGTAACTATACAGGTCCTCAGTTGTACCATCTTCCGAAAACAAAGACGACACCGCATAATGAGCGCCTACCCGCAGCAGGTCCAGCATGGTAGTTTTGGCAATTGCCTGGTAAGCTTCTGCGGCATTTTTATACTCTTTTTTATTGCTTTCGGCTTGCTCCAGCAGCTGCATAAAAGTGCCTTCGTAACTATGCCCGCTTATAGTTTCAGCGAGCTGTAAAGCACGGGCTGCGTATAAAATATCCTGCATGGTTTCGATGCCGGTCACTTCATCAAAAAACCATCCGCAACTCGTATACATCAGCATGGCATGGTACTGTACTTCCAGCAGCATCAGGAAAGTGCGTTGTTCTTCTTCACTCAACTCCCGCTTGCTGTGCTCAACTATAAAATTCCGCACATTTTCCTCCGACCTGTCTGATATTACCCGGATATAGTTGTTGCGTACCTGCCACGGGTCGTTTGCAAAGTCCTGCATGCGGCTGTTGTATAGTTGTTCCAGTTCGTCACGCAGCCAGTCGAATGCCTCGCGCAATGGTTTCCGCCATTTCTGGTTCCAGGTGGGTTGGCCACCTGTGTTGCAGCCGCAATCGCTCTTCCAGCGCTCCACGCCGTGCGCACAACTCCAGGAAGTGTTCTCTATTATTTGGGCTTCATATTCGGGCGGATGTTTCTCTAAATACTCTCCGTAAATAGTAAGGTGCACCTGCTCTAATTCATAAATGTGATGCAAGGTATAGGATAGGGCCATTTCGCCAAAGTGGTGGTGATGGCCATAGGTTTCGCCGTCGGTGGCAATGTGCAGTAGTTGCGGTTCGGGATTATTATGGTCAAGGGAGCCAACAAGCCGGTTAGCAAACTTTTCACCGTTGTGCAGCAATCCTTCAAAAGCAACCCCCTGCGACACCGGCGCATTGTAAAAGAACAGTACTATACTTTTACCCGATGGCAGGTTGCATACATAAGGCCTGTTTGGGTTTACCTGGGCGTTCGTAGCATTGTGCCATGTTGTTTCGCCAATTTTGCGGTAGCTTTTTGCCTGATATGGCGATAGTATCGTGAATTTTATATTGTGGTCAGCCAGCACTTCCAGCGTAGCCGTATCAGCGGCAGTTTCTCCCAGCCACATACCTTCGGGGTCGCGGCCAAACCTTCTTTTAAAATCGTAAATTCCCCAGATAACCTGTGTATGCTTGTCGCGCTCGTTGGCCAGCGGCATGATCATGTGGTTATATACCTGTGCCAGCGCCGAGCCGTGCCCAGAAAAACGCTCCTGGCTTTCCTTGTCAGCAGCAAGTATAGCCTGGTACGTTTCCGGTTCCTTTTTCTCCATCCACTCCAGTAACGTTGGCCCAAAGTTAAAGCTCATCCAGGCATAATTGTTCAGGATGTCCACTATACTTCCGTCCGTATCGAGCATACGCGAGGCGGCATTGCGGGCATAGCATTCGTCGGTAATGCGCTCGTTCCAGTCGTGGTAGGGCCTCGCCGACTCCTGCATTTCCACCTCGTTCAGCCAGGGGTTTTCGCGCGGAGGCTGGTAAAAATGGCCGTGTATGCAAATGTAATGTTCCATAATTATACCTCTAATACTAATACAGATTCAGGTTGCAGTGTTGCCGTGCCGGAAGTATAGGCTTTGTCGCTATCCTGTGTTCCAGCCCACTGTTTATCCGCTGAGTTTAGTAGTAGATTTCCGTTTGAAGTTGTAGTTATAGTTTGAGGCTCGTTGCTGAAATTCAGCCATACCTGTAGTTTATCCGCATAGCTTAGTTGCAGCACCTGTTTGTTTTCGGATAGTTCAGCGGTAAAGTTCTGGCGGGTTGGGTTTACAGGAATAAGCTTTTGCTTCCGGATCTGGATAAGCGTTTTATAGTACTCTCGTAACTGCCGTGCCTGATCATCAGAAGTATAGCTATGCTGTAGTACTGACTTACGGAAGGTTTCTTCGGATTGCGGATCGGGTGCTTCGCCCTGCCAACTGAATGCCTTGAATTCTTCTTTGCGGCCTTTGAGTACTGCCTCAAGCAGGTCCTTATCGGTGTGGCTCACAAAGTATAAAAATGGATTCTTCTCCCCATACTCTTCACCCATAAACAACATAGGCACATAAGGTCCTAGCACCACAACGGCTGCTACAACTTTCAGCATCTCAAACGACACCAGTGTGGTTAAGCGCTCGCCCAGCATGCGGTTGCCAACCTGATCGTGGTTCTGAGAACAGACAACAAACTGCTGAAAAGGATTATCTCTGGCATCGCTTCCAAAGGTGCGTTTACGGTGCTCCGAGTATAAGCCATTATATACAAAGCCATGTTCCAGCACCTTTAATAGTTGCTCAGCCTGCCCGAAATCGTGGTAATAACCTTCCTGTTCGCCGGTTACCAACGCATGTATCGCATGATGGTAATCATCGCTCCATTGCGCTGCCAAGCCATAGCCACCCTGCTCCTGCGGGTTTATAATGCGCACATCATTCAGGTCGCTTTCTGCTATCAGATAAAACCTGCGGTCAAGCTGCTCTTCCAGGTGGCTCACATGCTCCTGCAGTTCCTGCAAAAAGTGTTTCGCACCGGTGTCAAGTATGGCATGTACCGCATCAAGCCGCAGGGCATCAATATAGTAATCACGGAACCACATCAGGGCGTTTTGTATAAAGAAATTACGCACATGGTCTGAGTGGGCATCATCAAAATTTAAAGCTGCTCCCCAGGGCGTGTTATACTTGTCAGTAAAATATGGGGCAAACTCCTGGGTATAGTTTCCTTCCGGCCCCAAATGGTTATACACTACATCCAGCACCACGGCTATACCTGTTTTGTGGCAGGCATCCACCAGTTTTTTTAAACCTTCCGGCCCGCCGTAACTATGCTGCACAGCAAAAGGGTAAACGCCATCGTAGCCCCAGTTGCGCTCTCCGGCAAACTGCGCTACGGGCATCAGCTCAATAGCCGTTATACCTAACTCTTTCAGTTCGGGCAGTTTATTGATGATGCCTTCAAAAGTACCATCTTCAGAAAAAGTACCGGTGTGGAGTTCATAAATAATGTATTCCTGCAGTGGAAGGTTTTGCCAGTTGTCGTCGTTCCGGTTCTGGTGATGGTCCACAATAGCGGAGGCCTCGTGCACGCCATCCGGTTGGTGTTGCGAGGCCGGGTCGGGTAATGATCTTTCGTTGTTGAGTTTATAAGTATAGCGGTCGCCGGGGCCTGCTTCTTCGGCCAGGGCAGTCCAGTAACCAAAAGCCTCACGCTGCATCGGTATAGTTTGCTCTTTTTTTCCTGTAACAGTTACCTCTACCTGCTCTGCTTCCGGCGCCCACACAGTAAATACCGTTCCTTTGTCCGGGTCATACGCTGCCCCGATCTCTCTGCTTATTCCCATACGTTTGTTTTCATAGTTCGCTCTGCAGGATAAACTGTAGCTGCAGGGTTTAGGTTATGGCTTTTTAGTGAAAGGATGGCAGCAAAGTAGCAGTATATGTACTGGTTAGGTATCGGAAACAGCAGTTCTCCGTATGATAAAACTTACCTGTTGCTACCGGCACAGGACTACAACTACAGCAACTGGAACAAACTGAAAGCGCATACATGGAAGAATTGCAAGGAAAGAACAGAGTAATTATTGAGCATGTAAAACCCCAGATAAACTGCGGACAATACCCGGTAAAACGAGTGGTAGGCGAAGAACTGACCGTTACAGCCGATGTGTTTGGAGACGGCCACGATGAAGTAAAAGCGATTCTGCTTTACCGCCATGGCCGCAAAAAAAAGTGGAACGAAGTACCGATGAAGTTCCTGGGAAACGACCACTGGCAAGCTACCATTATACCAGATGCCATGGGCATGTGGGAATATACGCTTCAGGGCTGGGTTGATCATTTTTATACCTGGCAGAAGGGTCTCCGCAAAAAGTTTGAAGCCAACCAGGATATTACAGTTGAACTACAGATAGGCGCCCAGTTGATGGAAGATGCCGCTGCTACTGCCAAACCAGGCCAGCAAAAACGCCTACGCAAATGGGCAGAGCAGCTGCGCGGCAATATTTCCGGGGCGAGTGGTGTAGAGTTGGCTACCAGCCAGGATGTATCGGACCTGATGCATGCCTGCTGCGACCGCCAGAATGTAACCACTTACGATAAGATTTTACAGGTTGATGTTGAACGCCAGAAAGCGCTTTTCAGCACCTGGTATGAGTTTTTCCCGAGGTCGGCATCGCAGGAAGCTAACCACCATGGCACTTTTAAAGATTGTATCCGGCTGCTGCCACGCATCGCCGAAATGGGTTTCGATACGATCTACCTGCCTCCTATACACCCAATTGGCCGCGCATTCCGGAAAGGCAAGAACAACGCAACAACCTCAGAACCGGGAGAACCAGGATCACCATGGGCTATAGGTGCAGAAGAAGGCGGTCACAAAGCTATACTTCCCGAGTTGGGCACCTTGGACGATTTCCGTGGGTTTGTGCACGAGGCACGCGAGCAAGGGATTGAAGTTGCCCTCGATTTTGCCATCCAGTGTTCCCCGGATCACCCTTATGTAAAAGAGCATCCGCAGTGGTTTAAATGGCGACCCGATGGCACTGTACAATATGCAGAAAATCCCCCTAAAAAATACCAGGACGTACTGCCCGTAAACTTCGAAACAGAAGACTGGGAGAACCTTTGGATAGAACTCAAAAGTATAGTTTTACACTGGATCGACCAGGGAGTACACATTTTCAGGGTTGATAACCCGCATACCAAAACCTTTCATTTCTGGGAATGGATGATACGCGAAGTAAGGGCGCAGCATCCGCAGGTCATTTTCCTGGCTGAAGCATTTACAAGGCCGCGCGTAATGGAGCGTTTAGGTAAGATCGGTTTCACGCAATCCTATACATACTTTACCTGGCGCAATACACCGCAGGAAATACGGGAGTACCTTACCGAACTCACCCAGACCGATATGCGCGAATATTACCGCCCTAACTTCTGGCCCAACACACCTGATATCTTACCCGAAGTATTACAACACGGCGGCGAACCGGCACACATCATGCGGGTAGTGCTGGCGGCTACACTTTCATCAAACTATGGCCTGTACGGGCCAGTATATGAGTTCAGTATTTCCACGCCGTACCCGGGCAAGGAAGAGTATGTAGACTCTGAAAAATATGAAGTAAAGCACTGGGACTGGGGCAAACGCACCAAAACATCTGAGGTTATTACGCTCATTAACAAGATCCGGAAGGTAAACCCTGCCCTGCAGACCACCTGGAACATAGCCTTCGGTGAGGCCGACAACCCCCAGCTGCTCTGCTTTGCCAAATGGGACAGCACCCGCAAAAACAAGATCCTGGTGGTTGCCAACATGGACCCATATCACACACAATCGGGATGGGTGCAGGTGCCACTTAACGAGCTGCGGCTTAAAGAAGGCGAACAGTACCTGGTGCACGACCTGCTCACCGACCATAAATACACCTGGCAGAACGAATGGAATTTTGTAGAGTTAAGGCCTCACGAAATGCCGGTTCACGTATTCCGTATAGAAGAAACCAATACTGGCATGGGCCACAACAATTTAGATGATACCTGGCTGCCAACAGAACATACGACCCACGAATAAACGATAGAAAAGCACAATGGCTGTAGACAAAGACCTGATAGACGACAACATACACTGGTATAAAGATGCCATTATTTACGAGCTGCACATAAAAGCCTTTAAAGACGGCAGCGGCGATGGCATAGGCGATTTTAAAGGCCTGATGCAGAAACTCGATTACCTAGAGAGCCTGGGCGTGACTGCTATCTGGCTGCTGCCTTTTTACCCATCTCCTCTCCGCGACGATGGCTACGATATTGCCGACTACTATAGTATAAACTCGCGTTACGGCAACATGCGCGACTTTAAGCTTTTTGTAAAAGAGGCGCACCGTCGCGGGCTGAAAGTAATTACCGAGCTCGTTATCAACCATACTTCCGACCAGCACCCGTGGTTCCAGCGTGCACGCAGGGCAAAGCCGGGCTCATCGCACCGCAACTTTTATGTATGGAGCGACGACCCGAACAAGTATAAAGATGTCCGTATCATTTTTACGGATTACGAACCAAGCAACTGGACCTGGGACCCCGTTGCCAAACAATACTACTGGCACCGCTTTTTCCATCACCAACCAGACCTGAACTACGACAACCCTGCCGTGCAGAAGGAGGTGTTTAAGATGCTCGATTACTGGCTGGACCTGGGAGTTGATGGCTTCCGTTTGGATGCTGTGCCATACTTATTTGAGCGGGAAGGCACTAACGGCGAGAACCTGCCCGAAACCCACGACTTCCTGAAAAAACTGCGTGCTCACGTAGACAGCAAGTATAGCGGCAAGCTCCTATTGGCTGAGGCCAACATGTGGCCTGAAGATTCTGCATCCTACTTTGGTAACGGCGATGAGTGTCAGATGAACTACCACTTCCCGATCATGCCACGCCTGTTCATGTCGGTGAAGATGGAAGACCGTTACCCGATCATCGATATTTTTGACCAGACACCCACTATACCTGAAACCTGCCAGTGGGCCATGTTTTTGCGTAACCACGACGAGCTGACCTTGGAAATGGTGACCGACGAAGAGCGCGATTATATGTATAAAGTATACACCCGCGACCCGCTGGCCAAAATCAACCTCGGTATCCGTCACCGTTTGGCGCCACTGCTTAGCAACGACCGAAATAAGATAGAGCTGATGAATGTGCTCCTTTTCTCGATGAAGGGAACGCCCGTAGTATACTATGGCGATGAGATAGGCATGGGCGATAACTTTTACCTCGGCGACCGGGATGGCGTGCGTACCCCAATGCAATGGAACGACGACCGTAATGCCGGATTCTCTGCAGCTAATCCACAAAAGTTATACTTACCAGTCATCATCGACCCGGAGTATAAGTATGAATCTGTGAACGTGGAAACGCAGGAACAGAACAGCAGCTCACTCTTGTGGTGGATGCGCCGCATTATAAACATGCGCAAGCGCTACAAAGCTTTTGGCCGAGGAAGTATAAAATTCCTGAATCCGGCAAACTCTAAAGTGCTGGCCTTTATCCGGTCTTACGAAGATGAGAATATACTTGTAATTGCCAACCTTTCGCGTTTCCCGGAAGCTGTGGAACTGGATTTGAAAGAGTTTACAGGCTATACTCCGATGGAGGTTTTCAGCAAGAACAAATTCCCGAATATAAAAGATGAAGATTACCTGTTTACGGTGGGTGGCCATGGCTATTACTGGTTCGAGTTGCAGCCGCAGGCAGTTTCTGTAAACAGGAGCCGGGACCTGCAGCGCACAGCTATGCAGATTCCAGCGCTCAGAAACCCGTTGCCACAGGAAGCCATACGCCAGCTAGAAAGCCGCGTGTTGCCACCTTACATACAGGAACGCCGTTGGTTTGGCGGAAAGGCGCGCACTATACAGCGTATGCAGATCGTGAACAACACACCACTTGCAGTAGGCCGCCAGGGCGTAGCGCTGTTGTTTATTGAAGTAAGCTATAACGATGGCTTGCCAGAGCTTTACCAACTGCCGATAGCCTTCACCTCCGACGAACAGGAGATGAACAACCTGAATACATCGCAGCCAACAAGTATAATTGCCCGCGTTACAAACGAAGGAACAGAAGGTTACCTGTACGATGCGATGTATTGGGATGAGTACCGACAACTGTTATTGCAACTGATCGCGCGTCGCAAGAACCTGCGTACCGACCATAGCGAGCTGAATGGTTACAGCAACCGCATAGTCAGCCAGGTGCTGAAAGAACATAACGGCACCATACCATCCCGCATACTCGGAGCCGAGCAGAGCAATACTTCGGTTATATTCGACGATCGCTTCTTCCTGAAGATATACCGCAAACTGGACCGTGCCCTTAACCCCGATGTGGAAGTAGTGAGCACCTTAACCGACCGGGCTAACTTTGAGCAGGTACCGCGCTTTTTAGGTTCGCTGGAGCATGTAGAAGCTGGCAAGCAACCGATGGTATTGGTTATGTTACAGGAACTGGTACCAAACCAGGGCGATGCCTGGGTAATGATGGAAAGCTCGCTTAAGCGTTTCTTTGAGCGAATCGAGACCAGTTCCGAACAGGTAAGTGTAGCACCAACTATAGGCACACTCTCCAGACCGGTATCGTTCACTCAAAGCCCGGAACCTGTGCAAATGCAGCTCGGCGGCGCTTCCGTAGACCGCATCGAACTGCTTGGGCTACGCACCGCAGAAATGCACGTGGCACTCGCCTCACTAAGCGACCAGAAAGACTTTGCCCCGGAAGATTTCTCCCTGCATTATCAGCGGTCGCTTTATTCGTCGCTTACCTCCCTTGTACGCAGCAACTTCGACAGTCTGCGCCAGCACCTGCCTAAACTGCCGGATAATGTGCGTGCCGAAGCCGAAGAAGTACTGAATATGAGAGGTGAGATACTGGAGCGTCTTAAAATGATCTTCGCCCATAAAATTGATACCATGAAGATCAGGACGCACGGCGATTACCACCTGGGCCAGGTGCTGTTTACAGGCAAAGACTTTTACATTATCGATTTTGAAGGAGAACCGGCACGCTCGTTCAGTGAGCGCCGCCTAAAACGCTCCCCGTTACGGGATGTGGCAGGTATGATCCGCTCGTTTCATTATGCAGCTTATAATGCCCTTTTCCAGCAAAATGTAACTGTAAAAGAAGACGAGACTTATATGGAGGAATGGGCCGAACAGTGGTACCATTATGCCAGCAACTTCTTTATGCACGCGTACCTTGGCAAAACCATGGGAACCGGCGTAGTGCCTGCCCGCGAAGAAGATTTTGAGATACTGATGGAGACGTTCCTGCTGGAGAAAGCGATCTATGAGTTAGGGTATGAACTAAATAACCGTCCGGACTGGGTACTTATACCTATCCGGGGAATTAAGTACATCATGAAAAAGTAGCAGCATGGCAAAAAAGAAAAACCTAAGCACACCGGAAACAAACTTAAATACAGACAATACAGGCAAAAGCGCTGCTGCACCAAAACGTGGCAGAGCTAAAAAAGCTGACCTGGCTGCAGAAATGGGTGCGCCTGTTACAGAAGCCACCGAACCTGCAGTTGCAAAGCCAAAACGGACAAGGGTTAAAACTGTAGCAGTGGACGTAACCGAGCCAAAACCTGCACCTAAAGTAAGGGCAACTAAAAAAACTAAAGCAGTGTCGGAAGCACCTCAGGAAAAAAGAGCTGTATATCATGACATCAGCCTTTTCACTGATTTTGATGTGCACCTGTTTAAGGAAGGCCGCCACTTTACGCTGTATGATAAACTGGGATCTCACCCGATGGAGTATGCCGGCCAAAAAGGAACATACTTTGCTTTGTGGGCCCCAAATGCTGAGCATGTAACTGTTATAGGCGACTTTAACCATTGGAACCGCGACAGCCATAGTTTGAAAGTACGGGAAGATGGCTCGGGCATCTGGGAAGGTTTTATACCTGATATATCAGCCGGTGAGCTATACAAGTACCATCTGAAATCACAGTACAACTTATACCATGTCGAGAAAAGCGACCCTTTTGCTTTTGCCCGCGAAAAGCCACCGCAAACTGCCTCCCGCATTAGCGACCTGCACTATGACTGGCAAGACCAGGATTGGCTGGATCGTCGTAAAAGTATAGCCGATAAAGTGCAGCCTTTTAGCGTGTACGAAGTGCATTTAGGTTCGTGGCGCCGCCGCCCTGAAGACAATAACCGCCCGCTGACTTACCGCGAACTGGCCGAAGAGCTGCCACAATATGTTAAGGAAATGGGCTTTACGCATGTGGAGTTTATGCCTGTTATGTACCATCCTTTCAGTGGGTCGTGGGGTTACCAGGTTACAGGATATTTCGCGCCAGCCAGTGTGTATGGTTCGCCACAGGAACTCATGCACCTGATCGATGTGCTGCACCAGAATGACATCGGAGTTATACTTGACTGGGTTCCTTCTCACTTTCCTTCGGATGAGCATGGCCTGGGTTATTTTGACGGTACGCACCTGTACGAGCACGCCGACCCGCGCAAAGGCTACCACCCCGACTGGAACAGCTACATTTTCAACTATGGCCGAAACGAGGTCCGTTCATTCCTTATCAGTAATGCACTTTTCTGGTTAGATAAATACCACGCCGATGGACTGCGTGTAGATGCCGTTGCCTCGATGCTATACTTAGACTATAGCCGCAAAGAAGGCGAATGGATACCTAACGAGCACGGCGGACGCGAGAACCTGGAAGCCCTTACACTTATAAAAGATTTTAACCAGGCAGTACACGACAAATTCCCGGACGTGCAAACTATAGCCGAGGAATCTACGGCATGGCCTGCTGTAACCGGTAAGGTGGAGGATGGCGGACTTGGCTTTGATATGAAATGGATGATGGGTTGGATGCACGACACGTTGGACTATTTCTCCAAAGACCCGATCTACCGCAAACATCACCAGGGCGAGATCACATTCAGTATCATCTATGCATTCTCTGAAAAATTTATGCTGCCGTTGTCGCATGATGAAGTAGTGCATGGCAAAGGCTCGCTGCTTCGCAAAATGCCCGGCGATGAATGGCAGGCTTTTGCAAACCTGCGCATGTTGTATAGTTATATGTATGCCCACCCGGGAGCCAAACTGTTGTTTATGGGAGGAGATATTGCCCAAAGTACAGAATGGAACCACGATAGCAGCCTGGACTGGCATGTGTTGCAGTTCGGGTACCACAATGGTATACAAAAATTACTGCAGCGGCTTAACTTACTCTACCGCCAGGAACCTGCCTTGTATGAGCTTGGTTTCGATAGCAGGGGGTTTGAGTGGATAGACCACCAGGATGCACACAATAGTGTCATAAGCTTTGTAAGAAAAGGAAATGATGCTGAGAACGACCTGGTTGTAGTTTGCAATTTTACGCCTGTCGTACATAACCATTACCGGCTTGGCATACCTGCCGGTGGCGAATGGGTGCAGATATTTAACTCAGATGATGAACAGTTTGGAGGAAGCAATGTATACAACGAACCGCTGCAAACTATAAACGAACCATCACATGGCCGCGATTTTTCACTTGAAATAAAGTTACCTCCGTTAGGTGTCGTATACTTCAAGCGCCGAAAAGAGAATAACTAACACTATACAGTATCCTGATTTACAGGATAATCGTGAACAGAAACAACAAAGCCGCCGGAACTATACCGGCGGCTTTATTTATACTTTAGCCTGTCATTTTAGCATTAGGTGGCATCTCCTTCGATTCCCTTTTTACAAGGCGGTTAAGTGTATCCCTCACTTCCCCGGGCCCATCAAGGTGATACTTTGCGATGGAATACGAGTTGCCAGTTTTTATAGTATAGGCATTTCGTGGCATGGCTTTAAATATCTCCTCGTCTCCCCAATCGTCGCCTATGGCCAGCACAAACTCATGCGGATACATATTTAACCAGTGGCTCGTAGCTTTGCCTTTGTTTACTTCCTGCGCTTTTATCTCTACAGCCATCTGCCCATCCAGCACCTGCAGGTTGCTGTTTGTTGCTAAAAAGTTAAGATGATTTACCAACTCACGGGCTCTCAACTCGCCCAGGCCAGTTTCTACTCTGCGATAATGCCACACAAGCGAGTATTCTTTCTCTTCGATAAATGAGCCAGGCGTGCGGTCCACGTATAGTTCAAGTATAAGCCGAATATCGCTTTTCCAGTCATCCATCAGGCTCATCATGGTTTTCCAGCCAGAGCCTTTTTGCTTTAGCCATACCCCGTGCTCAGCTACAATATCCACGTTCAGATGGCCCAGCCAGTCTTCCATGTTATTCTTTTCGCGGCTGCTGATAATTACTATCTTATTTTTAGGGTTATTGCTCAGGTTGGCAAGTAGTTCCAGTAAGTCTTCGTCCGGGCGGGCCATTAAAGGCTTCGATTTATAGTTGGTAAGCGCCCCGTCATATTCCAGGAATATAAGCCGCGAACTGGCCATGTCGTAAGAGTCGCTCATCTCCTGGAAAGTAGCCTGGTCGAGGTAGCTCGTCTCCAGCGACATCTGCTTAATTTTCACATAGGACAATCGGTCCATGAACATACTCACCCAATGATGAATGTTGTAGCGGCGAAGGGTTTCCTGCATGGCCTGCATGTGAGTTTGCTGTTCTTCTTCCGGCATGGTCATGGCCTCATACATAGCCTCCACAATCTTATTCACATCATTAGGGTTTATAAGCAGTGCATCGGATAGCTCTTTAGAAGCACCCGCCATTTCGCTAAGTATAAGCACCCCTTTCTGGTCGAGTTTGCTTGCCACATACTCCTTGCATACCAGGTTCATGCCGTCGCGCATAGGCGTAACCAGCGCCACGTTGGCCATTCGGTAAAAGGCAGATAATGACTCAAGCGGTAGCGAACGGTAAAAGTATTGTATCGGGTTCCAGTCGATATCGCTGTAGTTACCATTTATACGGCCTACCAGTTCGTCTACCTCCTCTTTCAGTTCTTTATACTTTTCAACGGCATCACGGCTCGGCACTACCAGCATTACCAGCGTAACTTTGCCATGAAACTCGGGATAGCGCTCCAGGAACAGCTCAAAAGCGACCAGGCGCTGCGGTATACCTTTCGAGTAATCTAGTCTGTCGATAGAGATAATGATATTTTCGGTACCTACATTCTTGCGGTATTCCTTTTCGAGCTTCAGTACTTTTTCAGAAGCAGCCACTTCCGCATACTTTTCATAATCTATCCCCATCGGAAACGAATCTACGAGCAGGGAGCGGTTGCCGGTATTTATCCAGCCGTGCATGCCACCGTAGCCTAAAATGCGGTTCACCGAACTCAGGAAGTGGCGCATGTCGTCGTAGGTATGGAAGCCTACCAGGTCGGCGCCTAACATGCCTTCCAAAAGCTCTTTTCGCCAGGGCAGTAACCGGAACACCTCATAACTCGGGAACGGAATATGCTGAAAGAAGCCTATAGTAGCGTCCGGCAGCTTTTTACGAAGCATGGATGGCAGTAACAGCAACTGGTAATCATGCACCCAAATGGTATCGTTCGGGCTGGCCAGCTTCATAATTTCGTCGCAGTATTTCTGGTTTACTTCTACATAGGTATCCCATAGTTCCTGCTCGTAAATAGCGTATTGGTTAAAATAATGGAAAGTAGGCCAAAGCGTTTCGTTACTAAAGCCTTCGTAAAATTCTTTTATTTCGTTCTCCGTCAGGAAAACCGGGTACATGTTCTCTTCCCGGATGTCGGATATGACTTGTTTTTGTACTTCGGGGTCTTCAATTACGGTTCCCGGCCAACCAATCCAGAGGTTATCTCCTTTTTTGTATATGGAACCTAACCCTGTTGCTAAGCCTCCTTCGCTGGGTGTGTAATTTAATTTACCGTCCTTCTCGTGTAGCTTTACCGGCAACCGGTTAGATACTATAATCAGTTTTGCCATTCGTAATATAGGTTGTGTACTGGCAGTAAAATTGGTTTCTATATGCTTCTTTTAAGTAAATGTTTAGCCTGTAATGCAAGCGATATAACTCTTTTACTACTACGTACTACTAATTATATACGTTGAGCTATATATTGTTTTTTTACTATAATTAAAATCCACTCTGTTGATTACCCCATTATAACTTACAGAGACTTAGGTTGGTACCTGCTCAAAAAAATTTGAAAGTATAGGCACAGGGAGTTAACCGCAGCCACATATTTATACTTCCCGCCCCCGTTGCCGTACCTATTCACTAACATTATTACCTGCAGAAAAGCCAAAGGATCATCTTTATGGATAAATTCAGAGGATTTATAGAGCAACTGGACGATATGGCAATTTCGCTGATCATAGCAGCTGTTTGTATAGTGCTCGCCCTTTTGTTTAAATACGGTATTTTTTACCTGCTGAGTCTGTATAACCGCAGATCTAACCCTGAATTGGTGAAGTCAGTTAACCGCCATCTGAACCAGCCATTCGCTTACTTTATTCCACTGCTTTTTATAGCTATGGCATTGCCGGCCATGCCGCTATCCGTTGACCAGGCTTATACTGTAAGGCGCATACTCGAGATACTGAGTATCATTGTTTTTGCCTGGATACTGATAAAGGTGGTAGCCGTGATACAGGAGAGGGTGCGGCAGAAATATGCCATCGATAAGTCTGACAACTTCAGGGAACGTAAACTTATTACCCAACTACAGTTTGTCCGGCGCATCTCTATTATACTTATCGTTTTCTTTGCAGTGTCGCTGGTGCTGTTGCAGTTCGATGCCGTGCGCACCCTGGGCACTGGTTTGCTTACATCGGCAGGTATAGCCGGTGTAGTGCTTGGTTTTGCGGCACAACGTTCTCTGGCCAACCTGCTCGCAGGCCTTCAGATAGCCTTTACACAACCCATCCGGATCGATGATGTACTTGTGATCGAGAACGAGTTTGGCCGGGTTGAAGAAATAACCTTAACCTACATTGTACTGCGCCTTTGGGACAACCGCCGGCTTATACTTCCGCTTAATTATTTAATTGAAAAGCCTTTCCAGAACTGGACCCGGAGCAGCACCGAAATATTGGCAACAGTTTTTATTTATACCGATTATAATGTGCCGGTAGAAAGTATCAGGCAGGAGCTCAGAACTATACTTTCAGGCTCTGGGCTCTGGAACGGCGAGGTATGGGGCCTGCAGGTTACAGAAGTGCTGCAGGATACTGTACAGTTGCGTGCCCTGTTCAGTGCCCACAACTCGGGCGAAGCATGGGACCTGCGCTGCCTGGTGCGCGAAAAGCTGCTATACTTTATCCAGACGAAATACCCCGAGGCCTTACCAAAAGTACGTGCAACCATATCCGGGGAAAGCGGTTTAAAGTAAACTATAATTTGCTTTTACTTTAGCTCATGGAAATATTTAAAGGCATTGACCCCGGCCTTATGGAGTGGGTCGTTATTCCGCTGCTCATTTTCCTGGCGCGTATTATTGACGTTACGCTGGGTACATTACGCATTGTTTTTATTTCGAAAGGCGATAAGATGATCGCACCTATGCTGGGTTTCCTGGAGGTACTGATCTGGCTTGTTGCTATTACCCAGGTGATGCAGAACCTGAGCAACGCGGTTTCCTATTTAGCCTGGGCGGCAGGCTTTGCTACCGGTAACTTTTTGGGCCTCCGCATCGAACAAAAGCTGGCACTCGGGCAAATGGTAGTGCGCGTAATTACTGCCGATGCGGCCCAACAACTCATAGATAAACTTATAGAGCATGGTTATCGGCTAACGATTGTAGATGCACACGGCACGCGTGGCAAGGTAGACCTGATATTTATGATCGTGAAGCGTAAAAAGCTGCAGCACGTCATCGACATTATCCGGAACTATAATCCGCAGGCTTTTTATTCTATAGAAGATGTGCGCTCCGTATCTGACTACGTAGAGCCTAAAAATGAAAGCGACTTCAAATCAAGGCTTACCCGCCTCTTCCCGCTCCGGAAAGGAAAGTAAAGGAAACAAAAAAGCCTCTCTAAATTACTTTAGAGAGGCTTTTCAGTGATCCCATTTGGATTCGAACCAAAGACCTACTGCTTAGAAGGCAGTTGCTCTATCCAGCTGAGCTATGGGACCAGCGCTTATCAGATAAGTTACCCTATCCTTTAAACAAAAAATTTCGGAATTGCTTCCGAAATTTTTATTGTCGGGGTGGCAGGATTCGAACCTACGACCTCCACATCCCAAATGTGGCGCGATACCGGGCTACGCTACACCCCGAACTATGCTTTCAGGTCCGGTACACCGAAGTGTTGTTATTCCCTGAACGCGGTGCAAAAGTAAGCGAAGTTTTCAAACTGTCAAAACAATTAAGAAAAATATTTTCGCTTGCGGAGGAGGGGGGATTCGAACCCCCGGTACCGTTACCAGTACGGCAGTTTAGCAAACTGCTGGTTTCAGCCACTCACCCACCCCTCCGGGCCTCTTTCTGCTAAAGAGAATGCAAACATACAACAAACTTATCCTTCGCGCAATAGCTCTGCTCAAAATTTAATCCCTTTTTAGAGCCATATTTCATAACACAGGAAACTGTTACAGCTAAGTAATTGATTTTAAACCGGCTTCTAAATACCCGGCTCCGAAAAAAAATTACAGCTGCTATAAAAAATCATGCATAATCACGTTTTAAAGCCGGCAGATGCATAGTTTCTGCCAATAGTTATTTCTGTATCTTTGTAAATACAGCGCTTACAGGCAAAGCATATTGTGTTGCTTCTGCCTTTATTAACTATAACCATGACCTGGTACCAAAGCATAACACTACTGGAGATCCTGTTCGGTACACTCTTCTTCGGGCTGTACCTGGGTTACCTGTGGCGTGTGCATAAAGTGGCACTCTTTTTCGGGCAGCGACCGCATGGCATATGGGTAAAGTTTGTGTTGCGCCACCTGTATGTGCTGCTGCTCATCATAGCTATACTTGGTCCCTCGTTCGGAGCCATGAAAAAGGAAATTCGAACTATAGGCAAGGACCTCTACATCGCTGTAGACCTTTCGGCATCCATGAATGCGACAGATGTGCTTCCCTCCCGTCTCGAAAAATCGAAACAGGAAGTGCTCCGGCTTATAAACCGTTTTAACTCCGACCGCATCGGGCTTATGGTTTTCGGCGATGATGCTTATATACAAAGCCCACTGACTTACGACCAGAATGCCCTGCAGCTTTATACCCGCACCCTGCATACCGGCCTGCTGCCAAACACAGGCACTAACTACGACCCGTTGCTACACCTCACTCTCGAAAAATTTGGAGAACAAGGCAACCCAACGACCCAGGAACAGAAAGCGCGTGTGCTGGTGCTGATAAGCGACGGTGAACAATTTGGCAAAGGCACTGAACTGCTGGCTGAACAACTGAACGAGCAGAATATCCGCGTTTATACAGTAGGAGTCGGCACACCAGATGGCAGCCGCATACCGCAGGGCAAACGCTTTAAGCGGGATAACGAAGGGAATGTTGTCGTAACCAGGCTGCAGTCGGAACCGCTTATGCAACTGGCTGAACTAACAAATGGCCGATATTTTGAAATTAATGACCGCATAAGTGAAATCAGCCGCCTGATAAGTGCTATAAATAATATTGAAGGAGAACTGCGCGAGAGCAAAACAATAGATGTAACTGCAAACAAGTATATTTATCCGTTGGTGCTGGCGCTTATACTTATCTTATTTGATGCCCTGCTAACCGTAAAACTGATCAGGATATGAAACAGTTGTTGGCTATACTTTTGTTTTTGGGACTGCCCGGGGCCGGTGTGCAAACTATAACCCGGATCAACGACTATACAGCCCGAGCTAACAAAGCCTATCAGCAGGAAAACTATGCCGAGGCCATCACCGCTTATAATTACCTGCTAAACGACCTTGAAGTGAAGGATGATAAGCTGCGCCTGAACCTGGCTCATACTTACTATAAGGCCAGTATGCTGGCTGAGGCAAAAGAGCAATACCATTTGCTTGCTGACCACAAATCTGCACCTATAAGAGCTATCGTTCATATGCAGTTAGGTAACATAGCCGGGCAAAACAAAAAGTATACACAGGCATTATCGCTGTTCAGACAGGCACTTATAGATAACCCGGAAAATGAAACTGCGCGTTATAATTATGAACTCGTAAAAAAGTACCTGGCATTGCATCCTGAAAAAGCGGAAGAGACTAAAACTCCGCAGCAAACCGAGAACCAACCACCTCCACCGGCCTACGACGAACAGCAGCAGGAACAACCAAAGTTAAACCCGGATGCTAACGGTGACCGTGAGGACGAGGTGGAAAAACCCGATGCCAACCCGGAGGGCGAGCAGCAACAAAATAGTGGTGATAAAGGCCAGCAAAAACAAAACCGGGAAGAGGCCAGCGGAAACGAAACAGGCAATACCAAAGGTCAGCAGTTGCAGAGCCAGGAACAGAACAACCCAATAAACCAACGCAACAGCTCCGAATTTGCTTCGCCGGACGAGGATGCCCTGGCGCGTACCCAGGCCGATAGAAAACGTGTGCGGATAAGTACCGAAAAGGCTAAAATGCTGCTGAACGCGATGCGCGATGCCGAACTACAATACCTGCAACAACTACCCAAAAAGCCAAAAAGCAAAAAAGAGAAAAACTCTCCTGACTGGTAAACTATTATATACCAATACCGGGAAAGGCAATGCGTTCACGAAACCAGCGTTAAGGAAGTAATCTATAATCAAGAAGATCAAACTCAATAGCTATACTTCGCCCTTTTACCTTTATACTTTAGAGATCAGATATAAAGGATCAGAACAATCATTTATATCTGACTGTTAACTCCATCAAATAAAATAAAGCTATGACCACAACCAATTTACCGCAGTATCTTGAAAGCAATGCCCTGATCCGTTTTGAAGATTGCGACCCGTTCGGGCACCTGAACAATGGCCGCTATACCGACTACTTCCTGAACGCGCGCGAAGACCAGTTACGCGACAACTATAACCTGGATATATACCGCCACATGAAAGCCGCCGGCAAAGCCTGGGTAGTATCAACTAACCAAATGGCCTATTTGTGCGAAGCTAAACTGATGGAAGCTGTAACTATACGGACTAACCTGCGCTGGTTTACTGATACAGATATTTTAACCGAAGCCCTGATGCTGGATAATAAAACGGCAGAAATTAAGTCGGTGGCCTGGATACGCTTTAGCTATATTGATGTAAAGCTTGGCCGGAAAACACAGCACGAAGAGCATTTAGTTGAGCTTTTTAGGTCGGTAGCTATACTTGGCGAAGGCAAAGACCCGATGATGTTTGAAGAGCGCGTAAAAGAACTCAGGGCGGCTGCCGTTGCCAAAGTATAACATCAGCTGCTGATATATTTCCGTTTTAAAATAAAAAAACGATCCGGCTTGCAACCATCCTGTCGATTTCTGGCTCTTACTTGTAAAGCACATCAGCGGCACAAGTAAAATAAATTGCCTGCCACTGCCATACGCAACAACCTTATTATGAAAAGAGAACTTAAAAACATTATGGAGGTACTTTGCCTCGCCGAAAAACTGAAAAGTGAAATGCGGCACAGCTGGTTATCGGATGGCAGGCAGGAAAGCGTGGCCGAACATACCTGGCGCATGGCCCTGATGGCAGTGTTGTTAGAACCATATCTTGATGAAGAGGTAAACACCGCACGCCTCCTGAAAATGGTTATCATACACGACCTTGTTGAAGTAGAAGCCGGCGACATACCTGCCTTTACTATACTTTCAGAAGCCCAGAAAATTGAAAAACAGCAGAAAGAGCTGGCAGCAATCGAGAGCCTTCGCACTAAGTTAGGCAACGGCATCGGGCAAATGGTGTACGAGCTATGGCACGAGTTTGAAGCAAATGAAACCTACGAAGCGAAAGTAGCCAATGCCCTCGATAAATTAGAAGTACGCCTGCAACACAACCAGGCTGATATAAATACCTGGCTTGATGTAGAACAGGAAAATGTGTTTAAGATGGGTGCTCACACTGGTTTTGATTCCTGCCTGGAGCAGCTCAAGAACCTGATACAGGAACAAGGTGTTCAGAAAATGGAAGATGCCGGCATATCCACTACAAATGTGCTGGCCCGTCTGGCCTCCCGCAGTACCATGGCATAATATAACAAACGAACGAAAACAGGAGGCGTCGGATTTATCCGCGCCTTTTTGTTTTTACAGGCACAGCTATACTTATGCAGTTTATACTTTGTATACTTGCCTGCCATAAACTATAGCCTCATGGAAGCGACACAGCACTACCGCCAACTCGAAACATTATACTACAAAGCCGCTATACAACAGTTTATAGATGGCAGCAAGATAACTATACACCACCAGACCGCAGAAATTACATTGCCGGTACACCCAAAGTATAACCACGGAGCCAACGCCATGCATGGCGCTTTATACTTTAAGTTGTTAGATGATGCAGCATACTTTGCAGTAGCGTCGGTGGTGCAGGATGTGTTTATAGTTACGTCATCATTCCAGATAAACCTGGTGCGCCCGGTAACCGGCGGAACTATAAAAGCAATTGGCAAGCTCCGCACAATCGGTAAGAATCTGTTCGTAGCTGAAAGCACTCTGTATAATGATAAGGGCAAAGAAGTAGCATTCGGCACCGGCCAGTTCATGAAAACTAATCAGCCACTAAGTAGCCTGGACGGATACACTGAAATTTAAAAAGTACAGTTCTCCGAAAGTATATGCTTTTCTTTTCCTTTTAGCTAATATTAATTCTTAAGCTGGCTACACTATATATCAGTTGTATTCCATAGTTAGCTAAAGTCAACGAGTCATTTACTTTCTACACAAGATGATTTTCGGAATTTTATAATTATTCCTATACTAAAATATATCACACGAACATTGGTAGCATTCAGAAAACCTATCATATTTTAAAACCTCTAGATTTCTTAAGCGATTGACTTCTATAATAAGTCCTCTCTCTTACAAATTACCTCCCTTTACCAGTAAAAAGTATTACCTGGTATCTCACCGATAACTATAGGTTTAACTCTTTGTTCTTAAGGGTATATTCTAAACTTAAAAATAAAATTTATGAAAAATCTGTTACGAAGAACTACTGGTATTGCTGCTGTAGTTTCACTTTTTGCGTTTTCTGCCTGCGAGTCTAATGAGGTATCTCCTGATGCAACTTTACAATCTGTTAACGCTCAGGATGCACACCGAGGAAAATCGTTTAACCTAGATAAGACATACACCGCAGATCTGATGTCTCTGAATAATTCTGGTGTGATGGGGACAGCTACCCTGACGCTGGACGGAAATATGCTTACAGTACACATAGCTGCAACTGGTTTGGAGCCTAACATGGTACACCCGCAGCACATACATGGCTTTATTGATAGTAATAAAAATGCTAAATGTCCGCCAATGTCTGCTGATACAAATGGTGATGGGTTTATAGACCTGACCGAAGGTGCTCCTTTTTATGGCCCGGTACTACTTTCACTTGAGTTAACACCGCCTATGGCACCTTTAGATTTCCCGATTGCAGATGCAGATGGTACTATAAACTATACGCAGACGTTTGAAGTTTCTGCAGATCTATTGCCTCTTCAGAACAACGTTATTGTGCTGCACGGTTTAACTGTTGAAGGGCTGATAGTGGATGGAGAACCAACAGACGAAATGTATGTTGCCACCCTACCGGTTGCATGTGGTGCTATAAAGCCAGCTAATAATGGTAAATAAAATAGAATAAGTTCCACTGATATTCATTAAAAAAGGGAGCAGGTATAAACCTGCTCCCTTTTCTTTTATCTTAAACTTATAGTTTATTCTGATGCTTCGCCGGCAACTTCGGGCTGCGGCTCTGGCTCCACTAGTTCTAAACCATAATCTTTTCCTTTCAGGATAGACGGTACGCCCTTCTTCATCCAAACTGGCATTGGCTTTCCTTTCAGGTAATAATCAAAGAACTGCGACATACGCACCGAAAGGTCTTTGCGGTTTTTGCGCTGCATCAGGTTGTGCTCTTCGCCGTTGTAAACCAGCATCCAGACAGGCTTATTCAGGCGACGCAGTGCCATAAAGTACTCTATACCCTGATACCACGGAACAGCACCATCGTTATCGTTGTGCATTATCAGGAGTGGCGTTTCCACACGGTCGGCAAAGAACAGTGGAGAGTTCTCGATAAACTGCATCGGCTTTTCCCATAGCGTGCCACCTATACGGCTTTGTGTCTGCTCGTACTGGAACTGGCGGCTAAGGCCTGTACCCCAACGTATACCACCATAAGCACTCGTCATGTTAGAAACTGGTGCACCGGCCATGGCTGCTTTAAACAGGTTGGTTTTGGTAACCATATACGCGATCTGGTAACCTCCCCAGCTCTGCCCCTGCAACGCCATATTCTTATCATCTACAAAACCCTGGCGCACCAGCATTTGCACACCCGGTATAATACAGTCCATGGCGCTCTCGCCCGGGTAACCATTTTTGTATACTATGTCCGGCACAAATACCAGGTAATCGTTGCTTACAAACAGTGGTATATTAATAACCGAAGCACTTGGCGCTGGCACACGGTGGCTGTGCAGGCCATCCGAAGAACGCTCGTAGAAATACACCATCATCGGGTACTTCTTGTTCGGGTCGAAATTTTCAGGCTTATACAACAAACCTTCTAACGGTATACCATCTGTCGATTTCCAGCTTACCAGTTCAACTGTTCCCCACTTATAGTCCTTCATCTGCGGGTTAGCATTGCTCAGCTGGGTAATATTATCAAATGCAGAAGTTATGTACAGGTCCGGGTAATCGCGGAAAGAGCCTTTACGGAATGTAAAACGGTTATCATTTTTAGCCTTGGCCAGGCGGTTATAGCCGTGCTCCGTCATTACCAGTTTCTCAGGCTTAGCATCTTTGTTTACATAATCACGAAAGAACCCACCAGATTTATTGGTATTGTTGAATGCGCTTAAGTATAGCGTAGCGTTTTCAGGTATAAACTTCTCTTCTTCGTTCAGTTGCTCGTAGCGGAAAGTAAATTTATTCTGGCGACCATACTTGTCTGTCAGGTTTACTGGGGCTTTTTTGCCACTTGGGTCCAGCTTCCAGATATCATACTTATCATACACCAGCAGGTAGCTATCATCTTCTACCCAGCCAGCCGAACCATACGAACCTGGCAGTGCAGGCACATCGTTGCTCTCGTCGTAAAATGGCAGGCCTATGCGTTTGGTAAGGTTATACTTTTTGCTGTTTTTGGTAGATAATGTATGCCAGCTGCTATCGGTTGGCTCGTACCAGAATACATAATCACCCATCGGCGATAAGCGCGGATAACCTCTTGTTTCAGTTAGCACCTGCTTGCGTGTTCCCTTTTTCAGGTCTATCAGGTAGGCGTCTTTGCGGGTCGGGGTTTCGTACCCAATCGTGAATTTATACTTCTCGTCGCTTACACCCAGCGCTACATCACCTTTACCATAAGCATCCAGGTATACATCAGGCACTTCCAAAGTTGCCAGCTGCTGCATTTTTTTACCTTTCAGGTCATACATGGCCAGGAACGACTGCTTCAGGTCGCGGTCTTTGTTCTTGAGCTGCATGGGCTGTATAAGCGGATCGTTATAGGTCCAGATGTCCAGACTTACTTTGTCTTCCTCCAGTTGCGTGGTGTCTTTTTCATAGCGGGTCGGGCGCGGGAACGTACCGAAGAACAGGCGCTTGCCATCTTCCGAAAAATTCAATCTGCCGTATTCGCTTACCATCCAGTCTTTTGGTAATCCTTTTCCGGTTGTGTCGGCAAGTACAGTTTTACGATTGTCTTTTTTAGTCCAGTGGTGCAGGCCAAAATAGCGGATCTCAGCTTCCAGGGTATCGTTGGTTGCCACAAATGCCAGCTGCTCCCCTGCTTTGTCTGATGTCAGGTTTTTATAGGTTACTTTTCCGGTGTCTATAGGTATCACTTTCAGGTCAGAGGTGCTAACAGCATATACACCAGCCTTGTGCAGCGAGTCCAGCTCATCTTTAATAAAGTAGAGCATGTTACCCTTTTCCGAGAAAGTATAATCTATAACGCGGTCGTAGCGTTGCTCCTGGCCACTTTGCAGGTTGCGCAGTACCAGTTCGGTACCTTTATACTTCTTGTTCTTTTCAGGTGCCTTTTTAGCATCCTTTTTCTTCTCTGCTGTTACTGCAGGGGTTTCGCCTGTGGCGGTTGTATCGGCTTTCTTCTTATCCTTTTTGGCCGGAAGCTCTTTTTCCAGTTGATAAGCCACCCAATTGTTTCCTTCTTTCGGTAGCTGGTACGATTTTACACGCGGTATCTTTACCACGTTCATACTTTCCAGCATCACGATCGCCAGCGAGTCTTTTGGCAGGTCGTCGGCTTTCTTCTTTTTAAGTTTAAGCGCGCGCACTTTCTGGTATTCCGGCTTTATCTGGAAAACAGCGTAACGACTATCGTTTGTAAAGCTGGCTCTGGTACCGCGGTCGTAGCTGGTTTGCTTGTTCGTTACCAGGTCTCGCATCATCAGTTCGCCGTCACCTTCCTGCGGGTTCACGTTGTATAGCACGTACTTGCCGTTGTTGGATATCTTCTCTCCTTCAACGCCTTTCCAGCTATCGTACACATCGTGGGTGAGTGGTTTTTTAGCCGACTGCTGTTGCCCCTGAGCCTGCATTACGCCCAGACTGCCCAGCACCGCCAGGTATAAAAATTTCTTCATCCTTAGGTTTAATCTGTTGGTTAAGTATCAGTTATAGTAGTTCGTATCTAAAGATAACCAAAACCACGAAAGGTTTAAAAACATGCCCCACCCTAGCCCTAATTCCATAATTTATTTCTATTTATCTACTATAAAATACTATAAACAGCCTATACTTTATAGTTTTAGAACTGGATTATACTTGCCTTTATTAAAAATGGAATGCACAAAACAGCCTTAAATCAGTTGTATTATAAGAGAACCCGTTTACCCAGGTAAACAGAAGTATAAATTCAGATCGGTGCTTTGCACTTAGCTTTACCTAACGTGCGTTTGGTTTTAAGTGTAAATCATGATAATTTCACAGTACCAATTAAATCCATACAAAATCATGCAAACAAAAGAAGTATATATTATTTCAGCTGTCCGTACTCCGATTGGCAGCTTTGGCGGCGCTTTGGCAAGCCTATCTGCTACTGACCTGGGCGCGGCTGCTATTAAAGGTGCTGTAGAAAAAGCAGGCATCGACAAAGAGCTTGTTCAGGAAGTTATTATGGGTAACGTGCTGTCGGCTAACGTGGGCCAGGCGCCTGCACGCCAGGCTGCAGTTAAAGCTGGTTTGGGTTATAACGTAGAGTGTACAACTATAAACAAGGTTTGTGCATCTGGTACAAAAGCCATCATGTTTGCAGCTCAGGCTATTATGCTGGGCCATAAAGATGTTATAGTTGCAGGCGGTATGGAGAGCATGAGCAACGTGCCTTACTATTTAGGCAATGCGCGTTTTGGTGCTAAATTAGGCCACGGTCAGATGACGGATGGTTTGATCAGAGATGGTCTGTGGGATGTTTACAACGACTTCCATATGGGTAACGCCGCTGAAAACACTGCCCGCGAAATGAAGATCACCCGCGAGATGCAGGACGAATATGCGATCGGTTCATATAAAAAATCAGCTGAAGCTGCTGAAGCCGGCTTAATGAAAGATGAGATCATTCCGATTGAAATTCCACAGCGTGGTAAAGATCCTATAGTTGTAACGGAAGATGAAGAGTACAAAAAAGTAAGCTTCGATAAGATACCTGGCCTGCGTCCTGTATTTGATAAAGCCGGAACAGTAACAGCTGCCAATGCTTCTACTTTGAACGATGGTGCTGCTGCCCTGCTATTAATGAGCAAAGAGAAAGCCGAAGAGCTTGGCGTGAAGCCGATCGCGAAGATCCGTGGTTTTGCTGATGCCGAGCAGGATCCTATCTGGTTTACCACTACTCCTTCACTGGCTATTCCTAAAGCGCTTAAAAACGCTGGTGTTACCCCGGAAGAAGTTGATTTCTATGAAATAAACGAAGCTTTCTCGGTAGTATCTATTGCGAACAACCAGAAACTTGGCCTGGAAGGCGGTAACGTAAACGTATTTGGTGGTGCAGTATCATTAGGTCACCCACTGGGTGCTTCTGGTGCGCGTATTGTAACTACACTTTGCAACGTACTGGATAAAAAAGGCGGTAAAATTGGTGTGACTGGTATCTGTAACGGTGGCGGTGGCGCATCTGCCCTGGTTATCGAGAAACTATAATAAGCCGAAAGGCATACATTTTGCAGGAAGCCTTACGTTTATGCGTAGGGCTTTCTTTTTATACTTGCATCCGCACATTAAACTGTTTACTATAGTTTTGTTGTTCATCTATATTAAAGAAGCAAATGACATTAACAGCTGCCTTAGCTAAATTCTGGGATTGGGCCAACATGACCCCTGAAACCTATAACGAAGAAAGAGGATTAGGTGAATGGGAAATTGAATACCCGGGTTGGGAGGAACTATACAAAGCTGCCGATGAAGTGCTTAACCAACTGAACAAGGAATTTAACCACGACCTGGCTCAACAACTGGTTTACGCACTGGCTATCGATAACGAATCGGAAATTATCCGGCGGAAAGTAGAAGATAAGCTGGAGTCTAAGCTCCGGTTTGTAAAAAAAGCTATCCATTCCGATCAGCCGCAGGCAAGATGGCAGATGGCCGAACTACTAGGCAACACCGAAGTTGAAGACCGGGAAAAGTTATTGGTAAACCTGGTAACCCGCGACAATGACAAGTATGTGATCAGAAGGGCATTGATGAGCCTGGATAGGGTGAACCATACAAAAGCGCTAGAACTGGCTCAGAAATATTTAAAAGACCCCGATCCTTTTATGAAGCTGGTCGCAAAGCAGATAGTTAAAAACAAGGGTTAACCTTATACTTTAGTAACAGAGAGATCAAATACAATATGCTCAGATTACTTTCACTCTTATTTATACTTTGTACGACAGGTGCTTTTGCACAGGGCCAGGCCCGCAAAGTAGTTACTTACTATAGCAATGGTGGCTCAGCCATAAAGGAAGTATACTTTATCAAAGCGGACTCGGCTATAGTTGGTAATTATGTCCGGTATTACCCTACCGGAGAGCGCGAAGCTTTCGCTAAGTTTACAGATGGTAAAAAAGACAGCGTGTTTACCGAATACTATAAAAATGGTAAGCCGCGCATAAAAGTAACCTATAAACTGGACGTGAAACAAGGTCCGTTCCTGGCGTACCACCCCGATGGGCGCCTGATGCAGGAAGGCTTTTACGAGAATGACCAGCAGAGCAAGATGTTCAAGACCTTTTATGATGATGGCAGCCTGCGTAAGGAAACATCTTTTGTAAATGGCTTCCCGGAAGGTTTAGTGAAAGAATATTACCCCGATGGCAAAGTAAAATCGGAGATATACTATAAAGACCAGCAACAGAGCGGACCGGCTAAAACCTACTTCCCAAACGGCCATCTCGAAAGCGATGCTACTTACCGGGCCGGTATGCTGGAAGGCTCTTATAAAACTTATTACGACAACGGACAGCTGCAACAGGAAGTGATAAACGTGGCTGGCCAGAAACAGGGCTCATTTAAAAGTTATTACCCTGATGGCAAGCTAAGTACCGAAGGCAGTTTTGTAGCTGGCAAAATGCACGGACAAAGCAGATCATTTTTCGAGAACGGACAGCTACGCAGCACTATAATGTATAAAAATGGTGAGCCAAACGGCACTACGCAGCACTTTTACGAGGACGGCACCATACGCATAGCCGGCACTTACAGCAACAACGGCGCTGACAGGAAAATAACGGATTACTACCCGAGCGGAAATATACAATCGGAAGAAGAGTTTAAGAACAAGCTACAGCAAGGCACGTGGGTAACTTATTTTGATGGCCCGAACAAGCAGGTAAGCACCCGCAAAGTATACGACAAAGGCCAGCTGAACGGCGCACAGGAAAGCTATCATGATAACGGCCAGCTTAAAAGCAAAACCACCTGGGCTAATGGCAAAATTACAGGTATAAGCTATGAGTATTATGCCGATGGTAAAGTAAAATCGGAGACCGGCTTTAAGGACGGCAAGAAGCAGGGCGACTATAAAACTTTCCACCAGAATGGCCGGGAAGAAACGATAGGCCGCTATGTAGCCAACCGACCAGTCGGCACCTGGAAGCACTTTAACAACGAAGGCACTTTAGTTAAAACCGTCAGCTACCGAAACGGCGAAATGGTAGAAGAGAAAACTATAACGAAAGAGAAGTAGCCTTTTCCGGTATCAACAAAAAAAGCACTGCCTTTACCGGGCAGTGCTTTTTTTGTTGATCTATAGTTGAGCTTAGTAAGCGCGCACTGCTTTTTTCTCCACAAAGTTCATAAAGGCACGGTTTACAACGCGCGTACCACCCGGTGTTGGGTAGTTGCCAGTAAAGTACCAGTCGCCTTTGTGGTTCGGGCAGGCCAGGTGCAGGTCTTCAATTGTCTGGTAGATCACCTGTACTTCTGCGTTTACGCCTTCAGCCTTCACAATTTCAGAAACTTTGGCAGCTATCTCATCATGCGTAAACTGGTCGTATAGTTCCTGCATAAAGTTGGTCTGCTTAAACGCTTCAGTATTTTCGGCTGCCACACACTTCTCGTATACTTCGTCTATTTTATAGTATAAATTGCGGTCCTGTAACAGGCCTAACATAGCTCTGAAAGCCACGAATTCCTTCACACGGCTCATGTCTATACCATAGCAATCCGGGTAGCGGATCTGTGGTGCACACGAAACAATGATGATCTTCTTCGGCTCCAGCTTGTCCAGCATTTTAATGATAGACTTCTCCAGGGTAGTGCCACGAACGATAGAATCATCCAGTACAACCAGTGTATCGATTCCCTTCTTCACTACTTCATAAGTCGTGTCGTAGACGTGCGTTACCAGGTCGTCGCGGTTGTTGTCGTCGGTAATAAAGGTGCGCAGTTTTACGTCTTTTATCACCAGCTTCTCGGCACGCGGTTTAAACTGAAGTATCTCGTCCAGTTGCTCTTCGGTAAGTTCCTGGTTAAGTATAGCCTGCTTACGGTAACCGCGCAGGTAGTCTTCAATGCCCTTCATCATACCCAGCCACGATGTTTCGGCAGTGTTCGGAATGTAGGAGAAAACAGTATTTTTAAGGTCGAAATCAATCGCTTCCAGTATCTGGCGGCACAGCAGCTTACCCATGTTCTTGCGCTCCCCATATATCTCCGGGTCGTTGCCACGCGAGAAGTAGATGCGCTCGAAGCTGCACGACAATTTTTCGCGCGACTCCAATATCTCTTTCAGAGATGGATTTCCTTCTTTATCAACTATAAGCGCGTGGCCCGGCGTGATCTCTTTTATAGCAGTATAATCTACATCAAAAGCAGTTTTAATAGCAGGCTTCTCAGAGGCAACCACCACCACTTCATCATCAATGTAATAGTAAGCCGGGCGGATGCCGTTCGGGTCGCGGACAACAAAGGAAGCACCGTAACCTGTAAGCCCAGCCATCGCATAACCACCATCAAAATCTTTGGCGGCGCGCTTTAATACACGCTCCAGGTCAAGATTTTCTTCTATCAGGCTGGTTATTTCTTTATTTGTATACTCGTCCTTATAAGTTTCGAACAGCTCCTGGTTCTCTTCGTCCAGGAAGTGGCCGATCTTTTCTAAAACAGTAATAGTATCGGATTTGTGTTTTGGGTGCTGACCAAGCTCTACCAGTTTCTGGAATTGCTCATCTACGTTGGTCATGTTAAAGTTACCAGCAACGGCTAGGCTACGGCTGCGCCAGTTATTTTCGCGCACCATCGGGTGGCAGTTGTCTACGCTGTTAATGCCGTGGGTGCCGTAGCGCAGGTGCCCCAGGTACACATCCCCTAAAAATGGCAGGTTCTCCCAAACCCAGTTTATGTCTTCCGATTTCTCCGGGTTATCTTCCTTCAGTTCTTTAAACTCTTTCCCGATCTTACCGAAAATGCTATCAATAGCGCGGGTCTTTACCGAACGGAAGCGGCTAATGTACTCCATTCCCGGACTGGCGTTAATTTTGATACTGGCAACACCAGCACCGTCCTGGCCACGGTTATGCTGCTTCTGCATAAGCAAAAACAGTTTGTTAACGCCGTACATGGGCGTGCCATACTTCTCAACGTAATACTCAATTGGTTTTCGGAGCCTGATGAGGGCAATACCGCATTCGTGTTTTATTGAATCGCTCATGTTTGCTGTTAAAGTGTCTGTGCCAGCAGCTTTTCTATCCAGTGCAACAGCAGGTCAGGTTTAAAGAACAGGACCAGCAATGGCACCGCAAAAAATGCCAGCAGCAGCTTATCTGACAGTGAAATAACTAATTTTTCTTCAGTTAAATTCCTTTTAAGGAAAAGGTAGTATGGAATCCGGATATAATAAAATAAAGCAACCCCTGTAAGCAACACACCTGCCACCAGCAGCACCAGCAACATCGTTTGGTTCGATAAACTATAAGCCTCCCAGATATTACTAAAAATAAGCAGTTTGCCCATAAAACCAGCCAGTGGTGGCAGCCCTGTCAGCGACAGCAAGTATAGCAATGCCATCACGCCCAGGTAAGGCAATTTATAGCCCATGCCCGTAAAGTGCTCCAGTTTTGTTATGCCAAAATTCTCTTCGGATATCTGCAGAAACAGGAAAACGCCATAGTTCATGAACAGCAGCACCGTCAGGTAAAACAGTACGCTGGAGCTATAGTTGGTGCCCAATGCCAGCAGTCCCATCAGCAGAAAACCCGCATGCGACACTGATGAATAAGCCATCAGTCTGCGTGGAGTTTTTTGCCACAGCGCTGTAAAATTACCGACTACTAATGTAGCAACCGCTGCAATGCCCAGGAACAGAAGTATATCATCGAAATAAGAGGCTACCACCGGATCGGCGAAAGCAGCTACAAAGCGAAGTATAACCATGATACCCGCCATTTTAGGGCCGGTAGAGAACAAAGCAACTACAGGCATCGGTGCTCCCTGGTATACATCCGGAGTCCAGAAGTGGAACGGCGCAGCTGATATTTTAAAGAAGAACCCGGCGAAAACAAGTATAGCGGCAATCGTTACCAGCAATACATCAGCCTGCAAAAGCGCCTGCCAGAACGTGCCTTCGGTATAGTTTAAAGAGCCGGTAAAACCATAGAAAAACGACATACCATACAGCATTACTCCTGCCGAAAGTGTACCATACAGCACGTACTTCAGGCCGGCCTCTACGGCGCGTTTTTCGTGTTTTAAAGTTAGGGTAAGGATATAAGATGCGATGGAAACCAACTCGATCGCCAGGAAAACCATGAGCAGGTTAATGGACTTTGCCATCAGGTTCAGGCCCAGTACCAACATCAATATCAGTGCATAGTATTCGCCTTTGCCTTCTTTCTGGTTTTCCAGTGATCTGCTTTGGAGCGATAAAAGTATGGTAAAGATACCTGCTGCGCTGAAAAGGATACCGCCGTAGCGCGCCAACCCATCAGAGCGCAGCAAGTTCAGAAACTGCACCCCACCCGAAGTATAGCCGCCTAAGATCTGAAGTATAAAAACGGAGAAAAGACCGGTAAGTGCCAGCCAGGGCAGCAGCTGTTTTATAGTTCTCGATCTGAACAGATCAAGGGTAACAAGCAACAGGAAGAAACCAGCCAGCAGCAACTCGGGCAACAGCGAACCTGCCCCGGCTATTATGGCGTCGATCTTCTCAGATAATAAAGCTGCCTGTTCGTTCACTTAGTTACTATAGTTATAGTATTTTTTTCCTGCTGTTTCGGACATCCTTGTCTGGAACTTAAACTGCTGCGGATCTCCAGATCCGCGTAAACCATTCAATGGGGATATGGATATCCCCTACAGATTGCTTTCGGATATAGATATCCGAAAGAGCTTTTTATGATACCTTTATGCTGTTTCGGATTTGCAATCCGCTTTTTGCTATAGTTGCCGCCTTTGCATTTGCGGATTACAAATCCGCGAGTATTATACTTTCGGATTGCAAATCCGAAAGAGCAATTAGGTTGCAAATCCTAAACAGCGCTTATCTATCTTATTAAAGTAGACAACACCATGTTCAACTGTTCCTGCCCGTTCTGTAGTACCAGTTCTGTAAAGCCTTGTGCCGCTACTCCTATTTTATCGAGCAGCAAATGCGGAAAAATTCCGAACAACAAGGCAAGTATAGCCAAGGGTACCAGCATCAGGTATTCCCTTACATTCAGGTCAGACATAGTTGCTTTTGCACGTAGCTCCGGGAATATCCAGTACTTACCAAAGAACATTCTTTGTAAAGCCCACAGGTAATAAGCAGCCGCCAGCAGCAAACCAAAAACAGCAACTATAGTTAGCCAGCGGGGCAATAAACCTGTAATATCCGGAGAGCTGAAACCACCTACTAATACCAGTAACTCGGCTATAAAACCGGAGAAGCCCGGCAAGCCCAGCGAGGCAAAGAAAGCGATAACTACAAACGTAGTATAAGCCGGCATGCGCTTGGCAAGTCCACGGAAATTCAGGATCATACGGTCGTGGGCGCGGTCGTAAATAACGCCTACCACCAGGAAGAGCATAGCCGAGATGATACCATGGCTGAACATCATATAAATAGCCCCGTTCACGCCTTCGGAAGTTAGCGAGGCCAAACCTAGCAACACAAAACCCATGTGCGACACCGACGAATAAGCGATCAGCTTTTTCAGATCGTTCATGGCCAGGGCACACAACGCACCATAGATAATGGAAAGCACACCTAGTCCGCCAACCAGCACAGCAAAATAAGCCCCTGCATCCGGGAAGATCGGGTAAACGATACGGATCAAACCATAACCACCAACTTTCAGAAGTATAGCCGCCAGCAGCACCGAAATTGGCGTTGGCGCTTCAACGTGGGCATCAGGCAACCAGGTATGTACCGGCACCGAAGGCACTTTAATAGCAAAGCCGGCAAACAGCAACAGGAAAGCGATGAAACGGATCGGCAGATTCCACAACTCCGTACCCGACAACACATGCAGCAAACTACCAGGTATAAAGTTGGCAGGCTCCATCATGGCCGGAATACTGAACGTACGCACGATATCGGCACTGTTAATGGTATTTTGCTGCAGCAATTGCTGTACCTGTAGTATCACATCCGGAGTAGCTATACCATTCTGCAACATTCCTAATTGCGCTGCGGTTGCCGCCGGATCAATAACAGAAGTATAAAGCCCGATCATCACGATCAGGATGAAAAGCGAACCAACTAACGTATAAATGAAGAATTTTAAAGCTGCGTATTCCCGTTTAGGGCCACCCCAGATACCGATCAGGAAATACATCGGCAGGAGCATGAATTCGAAGAAAAGGTAAAACAGGAAGAAATCCAGTGCCAGGAAACAGCCCATTACGCTGGTGAGCAGCAACAGGTAAAGCAGGAAATAACCTTTTATGTTCTTCTTGATGGTCCAGGAAGAGATGACGCCGATAACTCCAATGATGCCTGTGAGCAGCACCATGCTGATGCTAATGCCGTCTACTCCAACAAAATACTCTATCTGGAAGCGCCCCAGGCTGCCTAACGAAAAGCTGATCCAGTCCAGTTTCTGCATGAACTGGTAGCCTTGTTGCCCGTTGGCAGCGGCTGCGCCATCGAAGCCGAAGTATAAAAGTATAGCCAGCACCATTTGCACCAGTGCCCCACCCAAAGCAACTGCTTTTATAGGTTTCTGCAGGCGCACAGGCAATAACAACACTACAAATGCTGCTAGTAAAGGTGAGAATATCAGGCTACTAAGTATAAAATCGTTCAAGCTCTTTATTGTTGATTGTTAACCGTTGATTGTTGTACCTGCACTTGTCCAACCAGAATTCTGCAATCTTTTAAATCTTAAAAATCTTAGCTTCAAAGATACTTTAAAACAAGACGATATATAGTATAATCAGAATAAATCCGAAAAGCGAATAAGCGTAATAACTCTGTACTTTGCCATTCTGGAGGTTGCGGCCCAACATACCAACTACTTTCGAAAGCGCACCAACCAGCCACACCAACCCATCAACCACCAGCCTGTCGAACCAGCTTACCATTTTAGATAATACCACAAGCCATTTGCTGCCATAGTTCAGGGTATAATCGATCACCCGCTTATCTGCACGGTAAAGTGTTCTGGAAAGCAGCAGCGTTGGCCGTACCAGGGTATTATTATAAAATTGATCGAGGTAAAAGTGGTTATAGCTAAGTTTAGCAAAGGTACTTTTGGGCCGTTCCTGCAATAATTCTTCGCCAGTTCTTCGGTTATACTTTATGAGTGCTATCGCAATACCAACTGCCGCAAGCAGCGCTGAGAAAACACCTATCAGGATGTGCGGTAAATGGTTGGCATCGTCCTGTAACCTTACTGCCTGCACCAGGTTATCAGCCAACAGTTTAAGCGACAGATTGTCTAAGCCAATGCCAGCAATAACCCAGCTCCCGCTAAAGCTCAGCGGATTGAGTGAAAAGAAAATACCCAGCGAAAGTATAGCCAATATATCAACCGGCAGCAACATAACAGTTTCCGCTTCCCGCTTCATTGATAACCGTATCTGCTGCAAATCGAAAGGCGCCCGAAAGCTACCGAAGAAGATGAACCACATGTGGCGCGTCATGTAATAGGCTGTGAGCACAACCACTACAAAGCCTGTAACCGGAACTATAAAGTATAACAGGTTGCCGTTTGCACTTAGGGTTTGTGCCCAGGCCCAGCTCACGGAAAGTATAGCATCTTTAGACAAAAAGCCAGATGTAAGCGGAATACCGGCCAAGGCTGCAGTTGCCAGTAAGTAACTATAAAACGTGACGGGCATAGCTTTGCGGAGTCCACCCATATTCCGGATATCCTGTGCATCCAGGTGGTCCAGTTGTGCATGGTGCAGCCCGCGGTGCATGGCGTGTATAATGATACCGGCATTCAGGAAAAGTGCCGCCTTAAAGAAAGCGTGCGTGGTCAGGTGGAAAAGCGACGCGTCGTAGGCACCAGTGCCCATTCCCATCACCATATAGCCTAACTGCGAGATAGTAGAAAATGCCAGTACCGCTTTGATGTCGTATTGATTTAAGGCTGCCAGGGCACCAACTAAAGCGGTAATGGCGCCAACTATAGCTATAACTGTAAGTGCATCAGGAGTAAAAAAGGCGTAGCAACGCGCTACTAAGTATACGCCAGCCGCTACCATAGTTGCCGCGTGTATCAGCGACGAAACCGGCGTGGGTCCCTGCATGGCATCGGGTAACCAAACCTGCAACGGAAACTGTGCTGATTTACCCACACAACCCATAAACAAGCCTAATCCCGCTAATGTAAGTAGCATCGGACTAAGCTCCAGCAGCCATGGTTCGGCGTTAAAAGTATAAGCAATTATAAAGTTACCATTCACCCAGTTGCCATCAGCTACCAGGGTTCGCAGCGCTTCTAAGTCGAAGGTGCGGAAGTAAGTGTAGAAAGCAAACAACCCGAGGAGCAGGCCAATATCTCCTACTCTATTTACCAGAAACGCTTTTTTGTTAGCTGCCACCGCCGCCGGTTTATGGTACCAGAAGCCGATAAGCAAGTACGAAGATAGCCCTACCAACTCCCAGAACATGAACAGCAGGAGCAGGTTATCTACCAGCACTATACCCAGCATACTGAACGTAAACAGCCCCAGGTAAGCAAAATAGCGACTATAACCGCTGTCGCCGTGCATATAACCTACCGAGAATAGCTGCACCAGTGTGGAAATGAAAGTAACGGTCACCAGCATCAGCACCGTCAGGTTATCCAGCAGAATACCGGCTGTAAAATCGGAAACTATAGTTGAGGGTAAACTAAACCAGGTAGTGCGGGTGTGATAAGTTTCGGTGTTCCAGGTTTGTGTGAAAAGGTAAACCGAAAGTATAAACGTAAGAGCAGAGATACCGATTCCCAGCCAGTCGCCGCGACGGGGCAAGCGCTTACCGAAGCAGAAAAGCACAAAAAAAGCCAACAGCGGCAGCAGCAACACTACCAATGCAGTAGTGGTTTGTGGCGTACCAGCCAGTGGCTTCAGAAGTTCCGTGAGCTCCAAGTTTATAGGTTATAGTTCTGTTTCAGCGGCCAAAGTTAAGTATATTGCTTTAATATATTAAGTATAGTTTTGGCTTTGATTACGCTATTCCGGGTCCAACCACCCCTGCCCCTCCTTGTCTAAGGCGGGGAGCTTATACTTACTCTTTTAACTTCCATATCTATAGTCCAGATCATTCTTTGTTCATGTTGTAGAGATATTGACATAAGGAAGGCTAAGCTGATGCTATAGAACTTATACTTTTGTTAGAGTAGTGTCAGGGTTCCCCGCCTTAGACAAGGAGGGGCAGGGGTGGTTGGATCTATTAGTTCTCAATAGTAGCGATCTCGTTCAGGTTGGCTGTCCTGAAGTGCTGGTACACGCGCAAAACTATAGCCAGGGCTACGGCAGCTTCGGCGGCAGCTACAACTATAACAAACAGTGAGAACAGTTGTCCCTGCATCAAGGTCGGGTCATGGCGACTGAAGGCTACCAGGTTCAGGTTAGCGGCGTTAAAGATCAGCTCAATCCCCATTAATACAACCACCGCATGGCGTTTCGTGATAACAGCCAGTATGCCCAGGCTGAAAAGCACGGCGCTCAAAAGTAAAATATGCTCTAACGGAATCTGCTCCATAACTATACTTTCTGTTTGTTAGTGGCGATGTAAGCGGCTCCCATAAGGGCAATCAGCAGCAGCAACGAAGCTATCTCAAAGGGCAGCACGAAATCCGTCATTAGTTTTATACCTATCATTTGCACGGTGCTTTTCTGGTCGCCCAGCACATCAACTACAGTCATTTGTAACCACGGCAGGCTGCTGATGTTAGCTTTAAGTATATTATAGCTCAGCCCCACAAGTATAAGCCCGGCCACCAGCGTACCCCAAACCGTATTCACGTTCTCCGACAGCACTGATTTATCGTGCACGCGGCTGCTCAGCATGATACCGAAAAGTATAAGCACCAACACGCCGCCCACATACACCATTAGCTGCGTTACGGCTATAAAATCAGCAAACAGCAGCACATAAATACCAGCTATACTTAGCAAGGTAATCAGCAGCGAAAAGCCCGCATACAACAGGTTGCGCGTCAGCACCATGTAAGCCCCCGAAACTATAGCCAGTGCGGCAAAGATGTAGAAAAGCATTTCTTTTATTTTCAGTAATCAGTTAACAGTTGTCGGTTTCTCAAAAGACCTCACAGCGTTTTAAAACCTGTGAGCGTCTGTGCCAGAGGCTTAGCTTCGTAGTCACAAAACACTCACAGGTCTGGAAGACGCTGTGAGGTTATATATTACCCTTTATTCCTTGCTGCCAACGCTGCTGCTTTTGCTGCGGCCATTTCTTCCTGCTGCTTTGCCAGAAGCTGCTTTTTCTCTTCGGCCTGCTCAAGCGACAGATCTGTGAAGTGGTAGATCATGTTTTTAATATCTACTTCCGCGAAATCGTACACAGGTGTCATGGTCAGGCAGTCGGTTGGGCAAACGGTGGTGCAGAGGCCGCAGTAGCAGCACTTGGCCATATCAATATCGAAAACCGGCGCGTACAGGCGTTTTTTTGTTCCGTCGGAGGTCATACCAATCTCTTCGGTGGCTTTTACAGACTCGATGGTGATGCAGTTTACCGGGCAGATCTTAGCGCAAAGGTCACAAACTATACAGTCATCGATCTCGTTGTGCAGGCGATAACGGCCGTTATCAGGAACGGGTATGGCTTCGTACGGATACTTTAATGTTACCAGCCCCTCGGGTTGGTTAAAGTAGTTCTTATCGGTCACGTATTCCGGTGTACGGCGGTTCTTAGCATTCCGAAAATGCTTCCATGTCAGGCGCAAGCCACTTGCCAGCGACTTTACCACGTGCCAGAAACTGAATTTATGCTTTATGGTTTTTTGCTCCATAATTTTATGTGGAGTGTTAACCCACCCCTGGCCCCTCCGAGGAGGGGAATTATTCTTTTAGTACTGTCATCTCGAATTTAATGAGATATCTACTTAGAATTTCAGATAGATTTCTCCCTTATCGAGGGCCCCTACCCCAACTCGAATGATATTTAAGTTAAATCATCAACAATCGCCAGATACCTGCTATTAACACTACCGCTAAGGCAATTGGCGTTAACACTTTCCAGCACAGGTGCATTAGTTGATCTACGCGCAGGCGTGGATACGTCCAGCGTATTTGCAGTTGCAGGAACAGCAGCATAAATGTTTTACTCAGTAACCAGAACCCGCCCCAAAGCATACCCGATAATTCTCCTACGGTGCCGGTGGTCCAATAGGCCAACCTGATAGGCCCAAGGTTTGGTAAAGGTGTGTTCCAGCTACCCAGGAAAAGTATAACAGCCACCAGGCTAACCAGCACCATCATACTATACTCTGCCAGAAACAGCATTGCAAACCTGAAACCCGAATATTCTACATGGAAACCTGCCACCAACTCCGACTCCGCTTCCGGAATATCGAAAGGCGCCCGGTTGCTCTCGGCAAGCGAAGCAATAAAATATATGATAAAGGAAACCAAAAGTATAGGTGCCCTAAAAATATTCCAGGTAGTGATGCCGCCTACATAAGTAGTGTTGATGCCTAATGCCTCCAGCCCGAAAAGCCAGTTTACTTCACTGCCCAGACCCGGAAAGAAGTTCATTAAAACTCCCTGCTGGTAACTTATCTCCTGGAAATCCAGGGACTGGCAAACCATCACTGCCGAAAGTATAGCCAAAGCGGCCGGAATTTCATAGGACACGATCTGGGCCACTGAGCGCATCGCGCCCAGCATCGCATACTTGTTATTTGAGCCCCAACCTGCCATCAGCAAACCAACTACATCTAAAGAGATAATAGCCAGGAGGTAAAATACGCCAATACCAATGCCAGCCGGCACTAAGTCCGGGGTGAATGGGATAACGGCAAAACCGGCAAATACTGCTGCAAAAATTAAGATAGGGGCAAGTTTGAAAAGCTTTTTATCGGCTGCGGCAGGAACAATGTCTTCTTTCTGCAACAGCTTCAGCACGTCAAGCACCGCCTGTAACGAACCATACGGACCAGCTTCAGTTGGGCCCATGCGGTCCTGCATAAAAGCCGCTACCTTACGCTCCGCATACGCCAGCACGATCACTATCGAAAGCAACAGCACAAGTGTAAGCACAAAAGCGAGCATAGGCGATCAGGGTTTGTTAACAGGCAAAGGTAAGTTTTAATTTGGAAATTTGGGGATGTGGAGGTTTGTCTGAATCAGGATTTGCAGAATTTAGGGATTGGCAGGATTAAAAGTTTAACTTATATAAAGTCTTGTCTTGCCTACCACTTTCCACTTCTCATCTTCTTTTCTGAAAAAGTAAGCATAGCCAGAACCATGTTCAGGACCTATGTATAAACCTGCGGTTACTATAGCATAATCAGCTTCCAGATTAAAAGCAATCTTATATAATGTTACTTTACCTAATGTATCGACAGCATAATAAGCTTCTTGGGTTCTAGCTCCAAGTATAGGTTTATAGTTGAAATTAGAAGCTATTATTTCCGGGGCTTTATAGTTGTAAAGCTTCCATGTGCTATCAGCTAAGATAGAATCAAAAGCTTTCTTTTCAAATCCATCGTACTTTTCAAGCATGTTCCTTCCTCTGCCATAGTACCTGTTTTCTAAAAGTATACTTTTATTAAATTCATCACTAAGATTATCTGACTTAAAGTTCAGATGGACAATCAGAGTATCAATCCCTGTTAATTCTTCTTCAATGAGCCATCTCTGTTCAGGATTACCAAGCAAAGAATCAAAAGCTAAACTATAGATCTGCGTCAGGTCATCTTGGGTGAAAGGAATCTCGACAGGCTTCTCTTCCTGCTTTACTTGGTTACAAGCGAACGCAAACAGGCAAAGCAGTAAACTATAGCTATACTTTAGAAATCTACACATCTATAAATCTGATTATCCTCCTACCAAATGCGGTACGAACTGCGATAGGTTGGTGATGATGCCTTTTTCGCGGCGGAAACCGATGGCGCAGCCTTCGCCGGCCCAGAACACGCCAGCCTGGTAAGTATAGCCTTTGATGTCCTTGGGTAATTCGCACCAGCGTTGGTATACCTGTTGTTGCTGGTCGTACTCGCCTTCCATTTTGGTTACGCTTACTTTATCTATCACTTCTACACTTTGCCCTTCTCTGCCGAAGTATGGCTTGCGGATATACTTACCACTTAATGGAGTTAGATCTGCTTCTAAAAGTAAGGGATGATAGGGATAGGCTTTCCAGAGCCAGGCGAGCATGCCTTTGCTTTGGAACAACAAAGTATAAGCCGGGTTAGCAATTACTACATTGCGGCTGCGAGAAAGCGTGGTCAGACTTTCGCACAGCTCAGGTTCTTCCCAGGCGATCTGCTCCCAGGGCAGCAACTTGAACAGGAACGGAAACTGTTGCCATTGCTCATTCTCTACTTTAGCCCAAATACCACGCTCTGCTCCTTCTGTCGATATATTCACTTCATCTATCGGGCAAAGATGGGCATCAAAACCGGCTTCAGTAGCGGCCTGAGCCAGTACGGCACAATTCGTTTCATCTTCGGGGCTTCCGCCGATGTAAGTTAAAAGTAAAGCAGGAGCCAGATCGCTGTTCTCATCACGCCAGGTCCTGAATTGCTCTACCAGTGCTTCGTATAAACCAGAGTATTGATTTGCATCATTCTTACCAGCCGCAGCCAAACTAGCCCATTGCACTACAGCCGTTTCAGGAATAGATGTGGCCGTATCAGCATTAAACTCAATCAATTTAGGGCCTTCAGGAGTTTGAGCCAGGTCGAAACGGCCATACAAATGCCAATGGCGGTCATCACTCCAGGACTGGCGTACCAGTTGCCAAAGGTTCTGCGGTATGCCGAGCACATTCAGGAAAGCGTCGGGCAGATCATCCGGAACCGCCTGCACCATCATATCATATAGTGTATCGGCAGCTTCCAGAAGCGCATCAGCATCACGTTCGTTCAACACCACAGCTTCGCCGGGCACATAGTTGGCACAGCCATCTTCCACGCACCATTCCCAGCCAAGTCCGCGCACAGCAGTTTCCACGTCGCCGGAATGGGGCTCCAGGCGAACTCTTATTCTTAGATTATCCAGCATGAACTATAGTTCTGATTATAACTTAACCGCCTACTCCACCACCGCTGCTACGGCCTCTGAAAAAGCCGCTTCTTCCAGAACGTGGCGCAGTTGATTGCTGACGGTAGGTTTGCACATTCTGGCGCCACCCGGCTGTGTTGTTCATTACGCCCGGGTTGGCGTAGTAAGCAGGCCTCGGCGACATCATGCGGCCGGCCATGTAGCCCATTCCGCTCCACCAAAGTACGCTTCCCAAACCAAAACCGCCCTGATTGTATGTTTGCTCATTAGCAGCCAGGTCTTTCATCTGGTTTTCTAAGGCTACACCCTGCAAAGTATCCACGCGGCCATCGCTATACTTTAAAATAGCCATGCTACCGCCCGGGGTTGTAGTGCGCTCATCTGTAATCTTCCACTGGTCAGGCGCTTCTTCGGTCAGTTCGGTAATAATGCCATCGGGCACCGCTACTTCTTCGCCGGAATTCCATTCGTTGTTAGAGCTGTTGTTGCCGCAACTGGTCAGGCCCATGCAGGCAGCAGCCGCCACTATAAAGGCATTGCGTTTAAGATCGCCGATGCGCAGATATCTTTTTTTCATGAGGACAAATACTTTCGATAATGCTTAAAGATATACTTTTTACGAGGAATGTAGGGTATACAGCCGGAATTATACTTTGATTTCAGCGAGAGTTAATTTCAGTTGTATAGCGGGGACTTTGCAGTTAAACCCTTAATTTATAACACGTCAGTGGCAAAAAATTAAACTTCATCAGTTCTTAATTTTTATATTACCCTCTTAAACCCCCGATATATGAACACAAAACTACTAATGGTTGCCAGCGCACTTGTTTTAGGCGTAGCTGGTTTATCTCTGTCTTTTCTACCACACGAGATCCTGGCTTATACTTCTTCCCAGGCCAATTCAGGTATTGTATTCCCGCTTATACTTCAACTCTTGGGTGCAGCTTACCTGGGTTTTGCCATGCTTAACTGGATGGCCAAAGCCAACCTGATCGGGGGTATTTACAGCAAACCTGTAGCCATTGGTAACCTGGCTCACTTTTTTATTGGTGGGGCAACATTGCTAAAAGCCGCATTCAACAATCCTGAGCTATCTTTTTTATGGGCTATTGGCGCAGTTTATACTTTGTTAGCCATACTTTTTGCCAAAATTTCATTCACACATCCCATTAAAGATACGGCCAGCTCCAGCACCTGAGCTTAGAATATTTTCTAAGTCTAAAATCGGCTTTAGTTATAGCTATTATCATTTTTCTTTAAAAAAATCTGCTATTTTCTATTTTTAATTCCTGATTCTAGGGTTTACCTTAGCAGTCTAAATACCGCGAAATATGATGCTAACAGATACTAACACAGCCATTCGTACTGACTGGACGCTTGACGAAATAAAAGCGATATACTATAAACCGGTTCTCGAGCTTATAGTTGAAGCGGCAAATGTTCATAAAATTTACCAGGCCACCGGCGAAGTGCAGGTGTGTACACTGCTTTCAGTTAAGACTGGCGGTTGCCCTGAAGATTGTTCGTATTGCCCGCAGGCTGCCCGTTTTCATACCGATGTGGATGTGCATAAACTGTTAAGCCAGGAGCAGGTAATTACAGCTGCTCAGCGTGCGAAAGATGGTGGATCAACCCGTTTCTGTATGGGTGCTGCCTGGCGCGAAGTACGCGACAACCGCGACTTCGACAAGGTACTGGACATGGTAAAAGGCGTAAACGAAATGGGTCTTGAAGTTTGCTGCACGCTGGGTATGGTAAACGAGTACCAGGCTGAAAAGCTGAAAGAAGCCGGTTTGTATGCCTATAACCACAACTTAGACACATCCGAAGAGAACTATAGCAACATCATTACCACCCGCACTTACGACGATAGACTTGATACGATTGAGAACGTGCGTAAAGCCGGTATCTCGGTTTGCTCGGGTGGTATTATTGGCCTTGGCGAAACCGACGAAGACCGTATCGGTATGCTGCATACACTGTCTACACTGGTGCAGCACCCGGAATCTGTTCCGGTAAATGCACTGGTTCCGGTAAAAGGTACGCCTCTGGAAAATCAGCCACTGGTTACGGTTTGGGAAATGGTGCGCATGATCTCAACTGCCCGTATTTTAATGCCGAAAACGATGGTTCGTTTGTCGGCTGGCCGTGAGCGCATGAGCGTAACCGAGCAGGCACTTTGCTTCCTGGCTGGTGCTAATTCTATCTTCACAGGTGAGAAACTGCTGACCACACCAAACCCGGATTTCGATCAGGACAAAGCCATGTTTGAGCTGCTGGGTTTAAATCCAAGAAAATCATTTAAAGAAGAAGCACAGCACGTTTGCTAGATTCCTGACGAAAGACTGTTTAACAAAAGACAATGGACTTTTTGTTATCTGACCTAAAGTTTCTTCGTGGACGATTGTCATCCCCCTGCCCCCTTCAAAGGGGGACTTTCTCTCCTACCGTAAAACTATAGTTTTAGAATTACGCATTGCTGAGTGTCCCCCTTTGAAGGGGGTAGGGGGATGACAAACTACAGTAGAGTTATAAAAAGTTGATCTCTTACTAATAAATCCTTTGCCCTTTGTCAACCAGTCCTTTGTCAGAAAGATTACAGCAAAAGCTGACGGAACGGGCAGCGCAGGGCAACCTTCGTACGCTTAAAACCACCACCGGCCTTGCAGACTTTTGCTCTAACGATTACCTGGGATTAGCAAGATCGGAGAAGCTTCGAGAACTGATGTTTCAAGAAGAAATCAACTGTAAACATCTGCCATTGGGGGCAACCGGCTCCCGGCTTTTATCTGGCAATCATCCGCTTTTCGAAGAGCTGGAAACTATAGTTGCGGGGTACCACAAAGGTGAGTCTGCGCTGCTTTTTAACTCCGGTTACATGGCAAACGTGGGTTTGCTATCGGCCCTGCCCCAGCGCGGCGACACCATTTTTTACGACGAAGCCAGCCATGCTTCTATGAAAGACGGCTTGCGGTTAAGTTTCGCGAAAAGCTATAGTTTCAGGCATAACGATGTAGCTGATCTTAGACAAAAACTGAAACATGCTACCGGCCAGATCTATGTGGTGGTAGAATCAGTTTACTCGATGGATGGCGACAAAGCTCCTTTGCAGGAACTGGCTATAGTTTGCGAAACACACAACGCTGCTCTTATAGTTGACGAAGCCCATGCCGTGGGTTTGTATGGCCCGAAGGGCGAAGGATTGACAGTTGCTTTAGGTTTACAGTACAAAGTTTTCGCGCAGGTAATAACCTACGGCAAAGCCATGGGCAATCACGGTGCCGCCATAGTTGGCCCCAAAGTGCTGCGGGATTACCTGATAAACTATAGCCGGGCTTTTATTTATACTACCGGTTTGCCGACACATGCCCTGCTGGCTTTGAAATGCGCTTATAGTTTACTGCCGAAGCTACAGCCTGAGCGCGAAAGGGTAAAACAGTTGGCAAACCAGCTATACGGGCAGTTAAACAACATAAAAGGCATCCGCTGCACACCCTCAGATAGTGTCATACTTTCTGTTTTTGTGGATGATGCTGCCCAACTGAAGCCGCTGGCTTTAGCTTTACAACAACAAGGTTTTGATGTACGCCCTGTTATGTCGCCCACCGTGCCGAAAGGTAGTGAACGACTGCGGGTTATAGTACACGCTTATAATACAAAAGAAGAAATTGTGGGCCTCGTGCAGGCCATAGCCAACCACTTATGAAACGCTATTTTGTGACAGGCATCGGTACGGAAGTAGGGAAAACCGTCGCCGCTGCTATTTTAACCGAAGCCCTGCAAGCCGACTACTGGAAACCAGTGCAAGCCGGCGGACTTGATTTTACAGATACAGACACGGTGCGCAGCCTGGTTTCTAACCCTGTTTCTGTTTTTCACCCTGAAGCTTACAGCCTAAAAATGGCCGCATCGCCACACAAAGCCGCCGCTGCCGAAGGCCGTGAGATAAATGTGCAAGGCATTACCTTACCCGAAACCAGCAATAACCTGATAGTGGAAGGTGCCGGCGGCCTGATGGTGCCTCTTAATAAGCGCTATTTAATTTTAGATTTAGTGCAGCAACTGGGTCTGGAAGTGGTGTTGGTATCGCGTAATTACCTGGGCAGCATCAACCACACCCTGCTCACTGCCGAAGTGTTGCGTTACCGTAAAGTACCGGTGGCCGGAATCATTTTTAACGGCGAAGAAAACAGCTCTACCGAAGATTTTATAGTTAAATATACAGGTTTGCGCCGCCTGCCATCTATCCGCCAAGAAGCCGATTTCTGCCCTGAAACTATAGCTGAATACGCCAAAGAATTTGTGCCCTATCTTTAATTCCGACAAAGAATAGCCTATAGATTAGAACTCTACTTTCTTATAATTCACTTAATCACGCATTCAATATGAGCTTAGCCCAACGCGACCAAAGTATCATCTGGCACCCATACACACAAATGAAAACAGCTGAGCTGCCTGTTGCTATAGTTCGGGGTGAAAGCGCGTTGTTGTATGCTGAAGACGGGAAGGAATATATTGATGCTGTGGCGTCGTGGTGGGTTAACCTGCATGGCCACGCACATCCTTACATCGCCGAAAAAGTAGCCAAACAACTACAGACTTTAGAGCATGTAATATTTGCTGGTTTCACGCACCAGCCTGCTGTAGAATTAGCGGAAGGTTTACTGAAGATTTTACCCGAAGGCCAGAGCAAAGTTTTCTATTCTGATAATGGCTCTACAGCAGTGGAAGTCGCACTGAAGATGGCGATACAGTACTGGGCAAACATCGGCACGCCTAAAAAGAAGATCATTGCTTTCCGGGACTCTTACCATGGCGATACGTTTGGAGCCATGGCTGTGAGTAGTCGTAGTGCTTTTACCGCTCCCTTCTGGTCTTATTTGTTTGATGTGTCTTTTATTGATGTACCCACGCCCGGCAATGAAGCTGAAACTATAAACCAACTGGAAGCCTTTGCTATTGCCGGAGATGTGGCCGCCTTTATTTACGAGCCGCTTGTGCTGGGCACTGCCGGTATGGTAATGTATACTCCCGAAGTGCTGGACAGACTGATGCAGATCTGTCAGCAGCATAATATCCTAACTATAGCCGATGAAGTGATGACAGGTTTTGGCCGTACCGGTAAATTGTTTGCCAGCCATTACCTGCAGCATAAACCGGACATGGTGTGCCTATCGAAAGGCTTAACTGGCGGAACGATGGCACTAGGCGTCACCACCTGCAACGATAAAATTTACGACGCTTTCCTGGCTGATGATAAGAGCAAAACGTTGTTCCATGGCCATAGTTATACTGCTAACCCGGTAGCTTGTGCCGCCGGCATTGCCAGCCTCGAGCTAACTATAAGCCAGGAAACACAGCAGAACCTGGAGCGAATCGCTACCAGACACCAGACTTTTGCAGAAGAAATCAAGCAGCTGCCGGGCATCCGGGAAGTAAGACAGCAAGGCACGATACTGGCCATAGAGTTTGCCGATGAAAGTACGTCCTACTTCAGCAACCTGCGCGATACACTTTACAACTATGCCATGGAGCAGGGTGTCATTCTTCGCCCGCTCGGCAACATCATCTATGTCATACCACCTTACTGCATCACCAACGAACAGCTGGATAAAGTGTACAAAACTATACGCGGTATGCAGCAGTTGATTGTCAATTGTTGATTGCTGGTTGTTAATAAAGATTTCGCTGACCTCACAGTGTCTTCCAGACCTGTGAGTGTCTGCCTACGGAGCAAACAAGACGCTCACAGGTTTTAAAAACACTGTGAGGTCAAATCCTTTAATCCTGAAAATCCTGATTCAGACAAAAAATCCTGCACATCCCTAAATCCTATAAATCTTAGTTACTTTTGTATCGGTTTGAAAGCAGAGAAGCAACATATCGTAATTAAAGGCTGCGGGGCAATATCGCCATTGGGTCATGATGCGGAAACTACAGCGCAAAGTTATAGTTTGGGCAAACCTGCTTTCAAAACTATAATTCACCAGGGCAAGCCAACATCAGTTGCGGCCTTACCCGACGCTGCCGAAAACCAACTACAGCAACTGCTGCAAAGTAACCCCAACTATAAGCACCTCGACCGTTCAGTATTGATGGCTGTGTATGCGGCACGACAGGCGGCAGAGCAGGCAGGTTGGTTACAACAAAACTCTACAGACCACGACCTTGGCGTAAATATCGGTTCATCACGCGGCGCTACCGGGTTGTTCGAACATAACCTGGAGGCTTTTCAGCAGGACAAGCTTTCGTCGGGGTCCTCTCCTACTACCACGTTGGGCAACCTCTCCAGTTGGGTGGCGCATGCCGTTAATGCCGGTGGGGCTCAGATTAGTCATTCTATTACCTGCAGCACAGCACTTATGGCGGTAGCCAATGCAGCAGCGTGGCTAAAAGCAGGCATGGCCAGACGCTTTTTAGCTGGCGGAACCGAAGCCCCGCTCACCGACTTTACCATCGCCCAGATGAAAGCGGTTGGCATCTACTCCAAACTATACGATGAGCCTTATCCCTGCCAACCTTATGCAACTTTAAAACAAAACACCTTTGTATTAGGCGAAGGCGCGGGCGTGTTTGCCCTGGAGTTAGTTTCTGAATCAGACCTGCAACCGGGCTCCATAGTTGTTGAAGCTATCGGACTGGGATTTGAGCCGATAAAAAGCAAAACAGGAATCTCTGCTGATGGACTCAACTTTCAGCAAAGTATGCGCCACGCACTTAGCCACCTACCCGACCACGACCAACAGATCGACCTGATCATATCGCATTCACCTGGAACTGTAGCTGGTGATGGGGCCGAGTTGCAGGCTATTAATGGGATTTTCGGTGAAACTATACCGGCTATCACTACAAATAAACATCTGCTAGGCCATACCTTAGGTGCTTCTGGGGCTTTAAGCTTAAAGTATGGTATGTTTATTTTAAATAATCAAAGTTTTTTACCTTTCTCCTACCCTACAGTTATTCCTACTTTTACATCTCCTCAACAATTCAAGCGCTTACTAGTAAATGCCGCTGGCTTTGGCGGAAACGCAGTATCTGTTGTTTTAAAACAGCTATAGCCTGGTTCCTATCTTATAATTATCCTTCTATAAACGCTGAAAATCAAGGTTATAACACCTAAGATTATAATGCTTTTTTATATGAGGTTTCTTTTATGCATGAATATTTTTTATCCATATTTGCACCGCCGTTTAGGATGTAATCAATAATTCTATATAACTAATGCGTCTACTTTAGATAAAATATTCTAGAATTGATACAATAACTTTTGAATAAGCTTTCCTAAAACTGCACCGCTGCTCCTTATTCCACAACAAACTTAATGCTCATAAAACTTTAGTTTTCGATTCCTTTTAGCCAAAATGAATAAAACTTTACGTTACGCTTCGTTAAGCAGTATGCTACTGCTTTGCCTGATATTTCTGACTGAACGTGCTTATGCCCAAACACCAGGGCTTATCTATAAAATTGCAAACAACGGGGGCAATAAAGTTCTGGATCCTAACGGGGACGGATACGTTTCTATAGACCCCACTGGTTTCCAACTAAATAATGGTCAACGCCTCGACGAGGGAGTTGATTATAGCGAAATTCCGTACCGACCTTTCCCGATTTTTATGGATGAGCCGCTTGCCGACCTGAAAACTGGCGGCAGCTACGGCCACACTGATTATGCACCAAGGGTATATGACGTTAGTGGCAAACCAATTGGCTCACCTTTGGCTTCTTATTTTGATGGCAAGAACTTTTTGTTTCGCGTAAGGTTAGCCGGGCAATCTACTGCTTCTAAAGGTTACAGCATTCTGATCGATACTGACGGGCAAATGCCTGGAGGCTCTCCTAACCCCGGGTTTGAGTTTGAAGTAGTACTGGCTACCAATTTTGATGTGCGCGTTTTAGATCACCGTACTAACACCACCGGCGGTAACCTTATTTTCAGTGGATCTGTGGACCAGTATTCCCAGAAGTCTATTGCAGGGTCTACAGGTGGCGGGGATGCGGATTACTTTTATGATTTTTATGTACCGATTACAGCATTCGGAGGCGCTATTTCATCAACCTCTAATCTGCGCATGACAGGTACGACCGTTACGAGTGCTAAAAGTGGTATTTTTGGAGTTGCATCTGATGTTGGAGGCCTCGATGATAAAGCATATGCCGGCACACCTATTGAAAATATCTGGAAAAGTATAATAGATAATACACCAGTCAGCACCCCTACCCAAATACAGGATTCAGGATTTACGAAAGTAACCGCTACTGCTCCTAAAGTAAGCTCACCTATCTATGCAAATAGCACCGTCATCAAAGGTTCTTCTATAGAAGTAGAGGGCTCCGTAATTACGGTTTACAGAAACGGCACAAGTTTAGGTGGGACAACTGTTCTAGCCGACGGCTCATGGTCCTTTTCTTTAGGTGGCGTTACGCTTGCGGTTAATGATGTAATTACAGCAACCGTTAAGCCTATAGAGAAGAATTTGTCTGCTGTGTCTACGGCTGTTAGTGTTACTGTAATCAAACCATGTACTAGTACGCCTCCCAAAATTACTGGCACAGTGAGTGGAGGTAAAGGAATTATCTTTACAGTATACCAAACAGGTCAGCAAGAAATCAAAATTTATAATAATGGAGTACAGGTATTTGCTCAGGTAATAAATCAAACTACTGCACCTGCAAGTTATACATACAACTGTGCAACAGGTCAATGTTTTAGTGCGGGTAGTTATCAAATAACCTCAACCCTTACTGGTCAATGCGAGTCCCCTAAATCCAACACTATCTGCTATGATAAAAATATTGAAGTAATCAATTATGTACCTACTATAACCACACAAAGTATAGGACTTAATACAGTATCAATATCCGGAACATTTCCAGTTCAGGGCACTATAACTCTTGTAAAAAATGGAGTATTAATATCTGGCAAAACAGCTAACACAACGAGCACTGTAACTAACTGGACGATAGATTTAAGTGGAGTAAGTTTAGCTGATGGTGATAGAATCTGGGTACAAGCCACGTCATCAGCTAACTGTTCCTCTTCTGAAATATCAAATGTGGTTATAGTGGGAGCCCAATCAACTTCCCCAACTATAACAGGCACATATTGCGGGCCAACTACTACTGTAACTGGCACCTCTTCAGAGATAGCCGGAACTACTATAAAAGTATTTTTAGGCAGTACGGAAGTCGGTCAGACAACAGTAAACGCACAAGGTACCTGGACCGCAACTATAACCAGCAGCAGTTCCGGCACCCTGACAGCCACTGCAACAGCACCTAATAAGTCTGTAAGCGCGCTATCTGCAGGTAAATCTATTAATGCTTTACCAACAAATGCAGGCTTAAGTATAACAGGTACAGACTCAGGTGGGCAGATTTATGAAGGCAGCACCAGTGTGCGCGGCACTATTACCACTGGTAGCTTTGTAACTTTATACATCAATGGGCAGGCGTATGTAAACGCAAACGGCGAAAAGATCTACGCAACTATTTCAGGTGGTAACTTTACGTTTGCTAATATCTCGCCCTTTGAACTCTATGCAGGCGCCACTTTAACAGTAACTGCAAAAAGTGCTGTAGACGCAACCTGCGAAAGTGCTCCTTCTGCTGGGTACGAAGTAGCGTGCAACGAAGTAGACACATCGGCAAATGCTACTTTTACTCAAGCTAAATTCTGTCATGGCACACCGGCTTTTATTCAACTGAGCACTTCAGAACCTGGTGTTATTTACAATATCTATAGTAACGGTCAACCATTTGGTTTATCTAAGCTTGGTACAGGTTCGGCTATCATTTTGCAATCAGCCCCGGTAGTGAATACCGGAACTGTTGTAGAGGTAAGAACTATAAAAGTAGGCGCAGACTGCCAGAGTATCATTGGAACTCCAATGACAGTCGAACTCTACCCGGAGGTACCGCGGAATTTTACAGTAATAGCCACTCCATCATCAACATCATTGTGTGCGAATTACGAAGTAACTATAACTGTACAGAATGCTGAAACGGGCTATAGTTACCAACTGATACTGGATAATGAGACGAAAGACAAGATCGGCACAGCTATAACACCTACAATAGATGGCCAGAACATTTCGTTTCCGGTTTTAACTGTAAACCAAACTACCACTTATGGCGTCGTGATTACCGGAACATCCTCGGGCTGCGTTGCAGAAAACACGATCTGGCAAACTATAAGTATAAACGGAGGTCCTGATGTGATGCGAAGTGTAACTGCTTCTGATCAATTTATCTGTGTTGGCAACAGTACAACTATAAATATCAGCACCCAAAGTGGCTATACTTACCATATTTACCAAACCGGAAATGCAACACAATTAGCCCAGCTTACCGGAGATGGTAATGTACAAGGCGCAACTCTATCGGCACCGTTTACAACACTGGGTACAAAGGAGTTTTATTTTATAATCAGAGGCAGCAGTTGTGGAGACCTTGAAATGAACAGCAAGGTAACTGTAGAAGTAACTAATGGAATTACTGAGCCTGTATATGCAGGCGCTGATGTTACGATCGCTGCGGCTACTTATACTTTACAAGGCAGCAACCCGGCACCTGGTTCAGGCAGATGGAACATAGTTAGCAAACCAACTGCCGCTACTCCTGTTTTTGCAAATACGGCTAATCCAACTACGCAGGTCTCTGAACTGGTTTCTGGCACTTACGAATTTAGCTGGACAGTAACACCGGGCTGCGGCGGAAGTATAGTTTCTGATAACGTAATTATAAAAGTGAACTACCCGGCAGCATATAGCCTCAGGTCAAATAAACTATACACAGATTATGTTCAGGATGAGGTACTAGGTTCTGTTTCTGACCCGGAAGGCGTGTCATCAGTACAGCATCTTGCTGCAAAAGGTGCCTTACCAAATGGCGTTGCCCTGAACACAACAACAGGTTTGCTAAGTGTATCGAACCCTAACTTACTTGAAGCCGATACCTATAACTTTACAATTAGAGTCACAGACCTTTTAGGTGGTATTACAGACATACCGCTGACTATACGCTTTTACAGCCCGAGCATACGCCCCGGCGACATCACCCCACTACCTGTTGAGTTAACTTATTTTAAAGCTACGCACAACCTAAGCACAGTGCTGTTACAATGGCAAACGGCTTCGGAGCGTAACAACGACCGCTTTGAAATAGAACGCAGCCACGACAGCAGAACTTTTACAACTATAGGCAACGTAACCGGTAACGGCAACAGTAACCAAAAGCTTAACTATACTTTCACGGATATTAAACCATTGCCAGGCAAAGCCTACTACAGGTTGCGCCAGGTTGATTTTGATGGCAAGACGCAATACAGCAAAACCATAGCGGTACTGGGCCAGGCGAACCTACAAACCAAATCGTTGCTGGCATATCCTAATCCGTTCGAAGATAAAATGGAAGTAAGTATAACTACAGCCGCGACCGAACAAGTTATACTCAGCATTTATAACCTGCAGGGTAAATCAGTTTACAGGCAGGCTATACTTTTAGAGGGCGGAGTTGCTAACTATACGTTGAACACAACACACCTTCCTGCCGGCATCTATATCCTGCGGGTTTCAGGCACTGATTTTAACGAAACAGTGAAGCTACTAAAGAAATAATCATCAGCTTATTAGCTACAACAAAAAGGCTGGCCTATGTGGCTGGCCTTTTTTAGTTAACACCCCTGAAAACTGTCCGCTTTTTATTACTTTTGCACTCCTATTTAAAATACATTTAAGCTTTTAGATGAAAGTATTAAAATTCGGCGGTACCTCTGTGGGGTCGGCTGAAAGAATGAAGAACGTGGCAGACCTGATCCAGAATGGGGATGCCAAAATTGTAGTGCTGTCTGCTATGTCGGGTACTACAAACAAGCTGGTACAACTTGCTGAAGCATTGTACCAGAACAAGAACGACGACGCGAATGCGCAGATTGATGCGCTCCACGATAACTATAAACAGGTTGTAGAATCGCTCTACATCACTTCAGAAAAGAAAAAACAGGCAAACGAACTTCTTACGCACCACTTCGATTTTATCAGGGCTTTTACCCAGGACCTGTTTACGATACACGAAGAGCGCGCTATACTTGCCCAGGGCGAGCTATTGTCTACAGCGCTTTTCCAGTTCTTTTTAGAGGAGCAGGGAATTCCGTCTGTGCTACTTTCGGCGCTTAACTTTATGAAGATAGATGAGAACGAAGAGCCGGATGCAGCCTACATTGCCAAGAACATAAAAACTGAACTGGAAAAATATCCTGAGTCGAAGTTGTTCATTACGCAGGGATATATCTGCCGAAACGCTTTCGGTGAGATAGACAACCTGAAGCGTGGTGGCTCTGACTATTCTGCATCGCTTATAGGCGCTGCCGTAGATGCTTCCGAGATCCAGATATGGACCGACATTGACGGCATGCACAACAACGACCCGCGTATAGTTAAAAACACCTACCCTATTGCGGAACTGTCTTTCGATGAGGCGGCCGAGCTGGCATATTTCGGAGCGAAAATTCTGCACCCAAGCAGCGTGTTGCCAGCCAAGCAGAAGAATATTCCGGTGCGTTTGCTAAACACCATGCAGCCCGAAGCCAAAGGTACCATCATACAGTCCGAAAGGTCGGGTGGCGGCATTAAAGCGGTGGCAGCTAAAGACGATATTACAGCTATCAAGATAAAGTCTGGCAGAATGTTGCTGGCTTATGGTTTCCTGCGCAGCGTGTTCGAGGTTTTTGAGCGTTTCAAAACGCCGATCGATATGATCACGACTTCGGAAGTAGCGGTTTCGATAACGATAGATAACAGTAAATATTTGAGCGAGATTGTGGCCGAACTGGAAACTTTTGGCCAGGTAGAAGTGGACGAAGACCAGACGATCATTTGTATAGTGGGTGATTTTATTGCCGACCGCAGCGGATCAGGACTTAAAATATTTGAGGCCCTGAAAGATATTCCGTTACGCATGATCTCTTATGGCGGCAGCAAGAACAACATCAGCCTGCTTATAAATAAAAGCGACAAAGTAGAGGCGCTAACAAAACTGAACGAGGGGATTTTTTAATGTTGAAAAACAGAATACAGGAGCTGCAGCAACAGGTTACTCCTTTTTACGCTTACGACCTTAACCTGCTTCGGCAAACACTGCAAAGCGCCGCTTCCGAAGCAGGCAAGTATAACTTTCATGTGCATTATGCCCTTAAAGCCAATGCCAACAGCCCTATACTTTCAGAAATGAAAAACGTGGGTTTTGGTGCTGACTGTGTAAGCGGTAACGAAGTAAAGTGCGCTATCGAGAATGGTTTTAAACCGCAGGATGTGGTATTTGCCGGTGTTGGTAAATCAGATACTGAAATAAACTACGCCCTCGATCAGGATATCTTTTGCTTTAACTGTGAGTCGAGCCACGAGCTGGAAGTACTGAACGAACTGGCAACTGCCAAAGGCAAAACTGCCCGTGTAGCACTACGCATTAACCCGAACGTAAATGCCAACACGCACAAATATATTACCACTGGCCTCGAGGAAAATAAATTCGGGATTAATGCCTGGGAACTGGAAGGTGTATTAGATCTGCTTGACACGCTGCCTAACATCAGCCTGATTGGTATTCACTTCCATATCGGCTCCCAGATAACGGACCTTTCGGTATTTAAGAACCTGTGCACCCGAGTTAACGAATTCCAGGAGTGGTTTGTGGCCCGCAACATTACCCTGGAGCACCTTAACGTAGGCGGCGGCCTGGGTGTGGACTATTATACTCCAGACGAGAACCTTATACCGGATTTTGAGGCTTATTTTGGCTTGTTTAACCAGTTCCTGGAAGTAAGGCCGGGCCAGCAGGTGCATTTCGAGTTAGGTCGTGCGTTGGTAGCGCAGTGCGGTACGCTTGTATCAAAAGTGCTGTACATTAAAAAAGGCATTACCACTAACTTTGCTATACTTGATGCCGGCATGACCGAGCTGATACGCCCTGCCCTTTACCAGTCGTACCACAAGATAGAAAACCTGACCAGCGATAAACCGGAAGTACGCTACGATGTAGTTGGCCCGATCTGCGAATCGAGCGATTGCTTTGGTAAGGCTGTGATGCTACCCGAAACCAACCGGGGCGACCTGGTTGCTATCCGGACGGCGGGTGCTTACGGCGAGGTAATGGCATCGGCTTATAACCTGCGTGATAAAGCTGCTGCTATATATTTATAGTATAACGCAAACTATAGTCAAACAAAAGCCCTGCTTACAACCATAAGCAGGGCTTTTGCATAACATATTAAGTTATAAACTATGGTGCGATCACAAAATCTGGGGCGGCATGAGCTATCCCTTTCTCCGCTTTAAGGGCATTTACAAAATCGATGGCATTGCCTTTAGAGTTCTTCGATAGTTGTACCAGGTAAGAGTTTGCACCCATCGGCCCAACTATAGTAGCATTATAGTTATCGGCAAACTGTTGAAGTATAGCCTCCGAACCTGGTTCGGTTTTAACCATTACCTCGTTGCTTAAACCTACTGCATGCGCTCCATCTATACTAAAGGCTGGACCTGCATAACGTATGCTCTTATCTTCACTGAGCACAACTATAGCCTGCTGAGTTTGAGCGCAATTTAAGCCATCTTCCAGTTCTAAAGTATAAAGCATGTCGGTTTTAGTAGCGCTCTGGCTTGCTATTCCTTTTACAAAGCCATAAGGTTGCAAAGCTTCAAGTCGTTGTGCGTGTGTCAGGTTTTGCGAGAAGGTAACCACCAGTTTATTATTGGCTATAGTTCCAAGGTCGCGCATTTGGTTGCCGGAGGTGTAACTGTGGGTATTGCAAGTGCCCGCTACTTGCCCCGCTATCTGTAGCGGATTTAACAATTTAGGATCAAAACGGACATTCCTGATCGGAGACACATTATCCTGCTGGCAGCTGGATACTCCAAACACAGTTAATATAATTATAATCAAGGGTAGAATCGTTCTCATATAAAGCGCTTAAAAAGTTTCCGTAAATACTTGTTGTACGTACAGTTAGGAGTTACAGACGTAGTTTAACCCCACTATTTACACTCGCTTTTCAAAATTCACTACCTTAGCATAATCCTATATTATATTAAGCTTTCGCTATACTTATAAAATGTGCGGTTTTTACGGCTATTAATTCATTTCATTTTGTCACCTGATTTTTTAAAGAATACTGTGCTAAAAATGCTTTACTAACAGAGTTTATACCTGCCACTGCTCTCAAAAGCCTGCCGTTATTGTACAAAATCAAAAACCTGTTCGGTTATACCTGTAACACAATTACTTAGAGTAATATTATGGCCATAAAACTGTTTTACTACACAATATCATAATAGTATAAAGAAGTACAGCACGATATCATCAGTTTCAAATACCCTGAATAGTACAAACTATAGGTTTTATAATATAAAACTTTTGCTATACTTGGCAGTATACATGTGCATATATTAATTGATGCTGTAACTTATCAGCAGATCTATACCTGACCTGATTACAGTATCTAAAAATTTTTGCCCTCTAAAAATATAGCTAACTTTGCTCTCCCATAAACCTAACCCACTAATGGAGGCCATTAAAGAAACTAACTACTCCTTTGCCGGCCAGACCGGTTTTTACAGGGGCAAAGTTCGCGACGTTTATTATTTTAATGATAAACTGGCAATTGTAGCCACCGACCGCATTTCAGCATTTGATGTTGTATTGCCGCGTGCCATTCCTTACAAAGGCCAGGTGCTAAACCAGATAGCCAGCCTTAACCTGCAAGCCACCCGCGACATTGTACCGAACTGGGTTACCGCCACCCCCGACCCCAATGTAACGATCGGGGTGAGTTGTGAACCTTTTAAAGTTGAAATGGTTATTCGCGGATACCTGGCAGGCCACGCGTGGCGCGAGTATAAAGCTGGCAAAAGGACCTTATGCGGTGTAACACTGCCTGAGGGGTTATCAGAGAATGATAAACTTCCTGTACCCATTATAACACCAACCACCAAAGCCGACCAGGGACACGATGAAGATATCTCGCGGGAGCAAATTTTGGCGAAAGGCATTGTTAATGAGCAGGATTATCTTAAATTAGAGGAATATACGCAGGCACTTTTTGCCCGTGGCACCGAACTTGTAGCTAAGCAGGGACTGATACTGGTAGATACCAAGTATGAGTTTGGCAAACACAACGGAGATATCTACCTGATAGATGAGATCCATACGCCTGACTCGTCGAGGTTTTTCTACAGCGAAGGTTATGCCGAACGACAGCAAAAAGGTGAACCACAGAAACAGCTCTCGAAAGAGTTTGTGCGCCAATGGCTGATAACCAATGGCTTCCAGGGGCAGGAGGGCCAGCAAGTACCTGAAATGACTGACGAGGTGGTACAAAGCATCTCGGAACGATACATTGAGTTGTATGAAGTTGTGACAGGGCGTAATTTTGAAAAATGTGACTACCACGAAGCCCTTAACCGGATAGCGAACAGCGTGGAACAAAACATTTTTAGCACAAAAGATTAGATTTTTTAATGTATATTTTGGTACATTCGCATTTAAATCCTTTACTGGCAGATTTATGAAGTACACGATTGATAAGAAAGAGAATTATACTATAATCACGATAGATGAGAAGAAGCTGGATACTTCAATTGCTCCGGATCTTAAGTCTGAGTTTGTGAAGTTGAACGCTGAGGGGATTACTAACCTGATCCTGGACCTGAACAATGTAAAATACACCGATTCATCAGGGCTAAGCTCGATCCTGATCGCTAACAGACTTTGCAACTCATCTAATGGCTTGCTTATTCTGACTAGCCTGCAGGACCACGTTATGAAGCTGATCTCCATCTCTAAACTGGAGTCGGTTCTGAACATCCTTCCTAGTGTTGAAGAAGCTATTGACCGCGTTTTTCTGCACGAGATAGAGCAAGACCTGACAAATAAAGAGGACTAAGTATAACTGCCGCCCGTGGATTTCGAACTCAGAATATTGGGAAGTTCGTCGGCCACGCCCTCGGCAAACAGACATAATACCGCACAGGTACTTACCATTGGTAACCAAATACACCTGATCGATTGCGGTGAAGGTACGCAAATGCAGCTGATGCAATACAAAGTAAAGCATCAGCGCATTTGCAATATCTACATAAGCCACCTGCACGGCGACCATTACTTTGGTCTGGCCGGTTTGCTATCCACTATGCACCTGCAGGGCAGGCAATTACCATTACATCTTTTCGGTCCACCAGGTCTCTCCGATATTTTAAGCCTTCAGTTTAAATACTCCGGTACCAACCTGTGCTATAAACTCATTTTTCATGAGCTGGATACTTCCTGTTATAAAAAGATATTTGAGGATAAGCAGATAACGGTACATACCATACCGATGGAGCACCGCGTGCCTACCTGCGGGTTTGTTTTCAGGGAGAAGCAAAAGCCACGGCCACTTATAAAAGAGAAGCTGCCACCCTACTTAACACCGCCGCAACTTGTACGCCTGAAGTGGGGAGAAGATATTAAAGACGAACAGGGCAACCTGCTGCTGGCCAACAAGGATGTTACAATGGAGCCAAAACACAGCCGCAGCTATGCTTACTGCTCCGATAGCAAGTATAAACCTGACCTGCTGCCATACCTGCGCAACGTAGATCTGCTGTACCACGAAGCCACTTTTGCAAACGACCTGGCAGAGCGCGCAGCACATACGTTCCATAGTACAGCCCGACAAGCCGGCCAGATGGCAGCATCAGCTGAGGTGAAACAATTACTTTTAGGCCATTTCTCGGTGCGCTATAAAGACTTGACTCCATTATTAGAAGAGGCCCTTGAAGTTTTTCCGAACACAAGCCTGGCTATTGAAGGAAGTGTTTTTGCAGTGCAGGAGTAGCAGCCTTTATAGTTTAAACAATAGTTTGTGTGCAGCCACAGTCTTATAAAATCAGAATTTTGTAGTTTCGCCCAATCAAACCTATCCTATACTAACTATGAAATTACTTCTGAAACTGGAAGATATTGCCAAAGTTATAGCTGCCTATAGTTTAAGCCTGTACCTGGGTTATAGTTGGTGGGTTTTCCTGGCATGGCTGTTAGCCCCAGACCTGAGTATGTTCGGTTACCTTTTCGGAACAAAGACTGGTGCCTGGCTTTACAATTTCTTTCATCATCAGGGTGTGGCTATAGTTGCAGGCTTGATAGGCTTATACCTAGGTATTGATTGGTTACAATTTGCAGGCCTTATACTTTTCGGACACAGTGCTATGGACCGTGCCTTTGGATACGGGCTAAAGTTTAACGATAACTTTAAACATACACACCTGGGCTGGATAGGTAGGCAGTAAGAGGCATTCGTAAACTGTACGCTGTATTCAGTACCTTTCCGAAACTGCTACAATACCACTATAAACTATGGCTGTAACCACTACTCTCGAGAAAAAACGCACCAACCTGTTCCTCGTTTTAAGCGGCATATTTATTTCCAACGCACTGCTGGCCGAGCTTATAGGTGTAAAGATATTTTCAGGGGAAGCGTTGTTTGGTTTGCCAGGAGCACAACTCGCCATTTTGGGCAGCAACCTCGATTTTAACCTGACAGCCGGTGTTATTATCTGGCCTATAGTTTTTGTAACAACCGATATCATAAACGAATACTTCGGGAAGCAGGGCGTAAAAAAGGTGAGCATACTTACTGTTATACTTATACTTTACGCGTTCCTGGTTATCGCTATAGTTACTAGTTTGCCACCAGCTCAGTTTTGGTTAGAGATCAACAAAACAGATACGCAAGGCAACCCATTCAACATCGATTACGCTTTTAACGCTGTTTACAGGCAAGGGCTGGGCATCATCATCGGCTCTGTTATAGCATTCCTGGTTTCTCAGTTTTTAGATGCTACAGTTTTCCATTGGCTACGCAAGTATACTGGCAGCAAAAAGATATGGCTCAGGGCAACTGGCTCAACGGTGGTATCGCAATTAGTTGATAGTTTAGTGGTGCTGTTTATAGCTTTCTTCGTGTTCGGCAACTGGACCATGGAGCAGGTCTTATCCGTTGCGGCCATTAATTACATCTATAAATTTGCTGTAGCTATACTTCTCACACCAGTTCTATACTTAGCTCATTATCTGATAGATGGATACTTGGGCAAGCACAATTCTGAGGTACTGGCCGAGAAGGCAGCTATTGAGAGCGAGCAGGAATCATAACATAGGGTAAAAAAATAAAATCCTAAAATCTTTGAATCCTAAAAATCTTAGTCTATGTTTGCACCCCGATTAAAAATAATGACTGCACATTTAGCACATACACAAATTTTTATCACAGGCTACGTTCTGCACGACCTGTAAGAGTACCCGGTTTACCCGCTTTGGGCACTCCTGCCCTACCTCTATTTAAATAAATTTTTGTTGAATTTTAAATTAAAAGGCACTTCCATGTTCAGAGGAATCGCTTTTGTGCTGTTAGGCGCGTGTAGTTTCGGTATACTTTCGACGTTCGTAAAATTAGCATATAACGAAGGCTTTACCTTGGGTGATGTAACTGGCACTCAGGTATTTTTTGGGTTGATTATTCTTTGGGTGATCGTGCTGTTGCGCAGGCTGTTTAGTGGCCGCGACAACAGTGCATCGCTTAAGGAAGCTCTTCAGCTTATTGCCATGGGCACCAGCACCGGCCTGGTTAGTATTTTTTACTACAAGTGCGTGCAAACCGTGCCGGCATCTATAGCCATACTACTGCTGATGCAGTTCACCTGGATGAGCCTTGCGCTCGATGCCATCATTAAACGTAAATTACCTACGCTGTTGCAGATTGGTACTGTGCTCCTTGTTTTACTGGGTACTGCTTTTGCCGGCAACCTCTTCTCCGACTCTTTCCAGAATATTGATATAAACGGTATTGCTTATGGCATGCTGGCCGCTTTTTGCTACACTATTTTCCTGATGGTAAATGGCTCGGCAGGCAACAGGCTACACCCCGCCACTAAAAGCGCATTGCTACTTACAGGAGCCTGCATACTGGTATTTGTTATCTTTCCGCCAGTTTTCCTGGTGAATGGTGCTTTAACAAACGGCCTGTTTAAGTGGGGACTAGTGCTGGCTGTTTTCGGCACAGTACTGCCACCGCTGTTCTTTGCTTATGGCATTCCGCGTATTGGGCTGGGGCTTAGCGCAATACTTAGCTCCGCTGAACTGCCGGTGGCTGTGCTCATGTCGAGCATCGTATTGCAGGAGCAGGTGGTAACTATGCAGTGGTTCGGAGTTATACTTATACTTGTAGCCATTACGCTTTCCAACATCAACTCGCTTCGCAAAACTAAAAAGCGTAACCCCGAACTTGCTACGGCTTAACTATAGCCCTGTTCCTTTTACCTTATCAACTATAAACCGGCTTTTAAATTAGCGCGCCTGTAATTTTGATGGGCATTTTCAGCTATTTAAGTTAATTTGCAACCCGAACATAATTTATAGTTTATGGCACGTTACCTTACCGGAATTCAGAGCACCGGCCGGCCGCACCTTGGCAATTTGCTGGGCGCCATCTGTCCTGCCGTGGAGTTCTCTAAAACCGCTGACCAGGAGGCATTATACTTTATAGCCGACCTGCACTCACTCACCACTATCCGCGATGCGGAAGTATTAAAGCACAACACCTATTCTGTGGCTGCCGCATGGCTGGCCATGGGCTTAGATACCGATAAACATATACTTTACCGCCAGTCGGATGTGCCGATGGTAACCGAACTTGCCTGGTACCTGAACTGCTTTGCGCCGTTCCCGATGCTGGCAAACGCGCACTCTTTTAAAGATAAATCGAGCCGACGTGGGCTGGCTGATGTTAATGCAGGCTTGTTTACTTACCCGGTACTTATGGCAGCCGACATCTTAATGTACGATGCCAACTTTGTGCCTGTAGGAAAAGACCAGATACAGCACCTGGAAATTACCCGCGACATTGCCAGCTCGTTCAACCATATTTACGGCGAAACATTTGTGCTGCCTGATGCTAAAGTAGACGAAACTGTGATGACCATACCGGGCATTAACGGCGAGAAAATGAGCAAGTCGTACGGCAACATCATTGATATTTTTGAAGCCGATAAGCCGCTGCGCAAAGTGGTGATGAGCATTGTAACAGATAGCACCCCGCTGGAAGAACCAAAGAACCCGGACGAGGATACCACATTTGCGTTGTACCGCTTGCTGGCTACCCCGGAGGAAACGGAAGCCATGCGCCAGAATTACCTGGTCGGAGGGTATGGTTACGGCCACGCCAAGCAGGCGCTTTACGAAAAGATAATAACGAAGTATAGCAAAGAGCGCGAGCTGTTTAACTACTACATGAACAACCTACCCGAGTTGGACAAGAAACTGCAGGAAGGTGCCGAAAAAGCAAAAGCCATTGCCGCGCCGGTATTGCAGCGTGTACGCCAGAAGTTAGGTTACTAACTATACCTGATACCATAAAAAACGGGCAGTTGAAAGATCAACTGCCCGTTTTTGCTTTTATACTTTTCCCGGTTTATAGTTACCGGTTATACTTATTTCTGGGTTAACGGAGCACCAACAGGTATACCACAATCGTGACCTGGCTGGCCATGAGGCGGGTTAGTGCCCGGGGCTACAGTTTGTGCGCCCGGAGTAGGTGCTATAGGTGCGTTCAGGCGCGGCTTAGCAGGCGCATCAAGCGGGGCTCCCACTTCAATATCGCAGCGGTGGCCGGGCTGACCATGCTCTGGGTTTAAGCCAACAGTTGTGGCAGGAGTTGCCTGCTGCGCACCAGGTACTGTAGTAGCCGGAGCCGTACTTGCGGTTGTAGTTTCTGCTTTATCAGCATCAGGAGAGCAACTCATCAGGCCAAAAAATAAAGCTGCCACTGCTAACTGCGAGGTAATTTTCATAATGTATGGTTTTAATGTGCGGTATAGTTCGTTTGCACCCTACGCTTTTAAACTAAAGCAAGCTACAAATGCAGAAACTAATATACGGCTATTTCTACTAAATTTCCCAGTACCAAATCTGATACTTCTCCCCTAACACTAATTTTAGCGCAATAATTCGTTCTGCTAAAAAATGTAATGCCTTTACTTTATCTGATACTCCACAAATAAAGTAGCATTTACCAGTACAGTGCCTTTGCTTATCGAAATAGATTTGTTTTGCACAGCAATTTCGGCTTCTGCAAAATTATAACTGTCTTGCGCCCTCATCTGATTCGACTCAGGCAAAGATGCTGAGATCTCAACATTACCGATCTTAAGTATCTCCTTGTCAGACGACGGCAATTCAGCCAAAAGTTTATCTGTCAACGTATTTGCTTTTTTTAGAGCATCAACATAGGCTTCGTTTTTTAAACTATCGAGTTTAGTGTGCGAGTAAGTTAAACCACCTAAGTCAAGATTTCTGTTCTCTAAAAGCTCGGTATAAACCTGGTCAAGTTTGTTTATATCGCGGAGCGTAACATGTATAGTAGTCGAGCTATTATAACCTTCAAACACCTGAGAGTTATTTCGCCAGGTATAACTTTTATTCATGTCAACAGAAGTGGTCAGGATGTCGTCCTGCTCTATCCCAAAAGAAAGGAGCTTGCTGTTTAGTTCGTTGGATTTATCGACAAGGCATTGCTTCGAAGCTTTAACAGACTTTTGCAGGCAGCTCAGGTTGATATAAAAAGTTGCCATATCAGGGAGTGTCTCTACCTCACCCATTGATCTGATCATGATGGTTTTATACTTCGCAGGTGCAAGCGTAGTATCGTTTTGGCAACCTATCAGCATTACTGCTATCAATAGGCAAAGTATGTTTCTCATTATCTGTTGATTTATAGGAAAACTGTTATCAGCTTTGTAAAGGTTGTGCATAGCCGGAGCCTAATTATACACTTTGTTGGGTGAGGCTATTTTTTTCTATGCCTTCTCTGATATTCAGGCCACCAGCACCTAACATACATGGTTTTTATTTTTCCTTCAGGATATAAAGCCGTAAGCAAGGTATGGTTTCCGTCTAAACAACCATCTGAACCATATTCGAGCGGGTTTGATGTCCAGTCTTCTTTACGCTTCATTTTATTTTTGATTTCTACAAGCTCATGGTAATCATGATACTGATAGCTGTCATTTAGCGAGGAGTCGAATTTTACCTTCTTCGCATTATAGTCAACTCTGCTGCCTTTCACTTCTCTTCTTATGGAGTAAACCGTGTCCTGATACAGCACCTGCATTCTAACACTTGGGCAGTTAAAGCATATTTCATCAAAGTCTTCAAGTATGAGCAGCGTGTCAGTCAATTCAATTTGCTGGAACAACTTCTCTTTTAATAACTCTGGTAATTCTTTTGAGCGAAACCGTCTCTGAGATTCTATTCGTACAGACATTCGGCTTGCGCTCTCATAAGGAGATTGCTGTATCTGCTCCTTCTGTGCTATATAAATCCTTTCATTGAGTTCCCTTAAATCAGAGCAACTCAAGAATGAAATAGTAAACACAAGAAGTAAGAGCTTTTTCATAATTTTAGTCACACCCAACGTACTGGGCTAAAGCACGCCTTGGTGTGGTTTAGATTTTGTTGGCGGAAGTAATTCTACTTCTTTTCCTAAATAAAATATACAACAAAGTAATGATTATGGAAGGAGCCAGAAAGGCATAAACATAATGCATGCTAACACCTTCAACTTTCAACTCTCCTGTTTCCAGATCTACTAACCAAGTATTAGAGTCCCTTGTGTTAATAATTAGCTGCTGCTCGGCTCCATTTGCGTAATGGTACCCTTTGTCTGCTAACCATAATTGGTGGGAGGAAGTCTTTTGGAGAAATTGCGTAGGTATACTGAATTTATCTCCTGTGATTGTGATGGGAGCTTTTCCCTTTCTGTATACTTCTACTACTGGAGAATCAGAGTAGTACCAGTAGTTCACATAGGAGAAGTATTTACCATCATTAGACAGTTTTCCTTCTGGATAACCCATTGGTCTTATTTGCTGTTGCCAAAGCTCAGTACTATCTTTTGTGTAGACAACCAAAGCCCACTTCCGTTCCCAAGGTGATTTGATGGTATCATTGTCGCCAAAACGCACCCAAGAGAAAAAATTACCATTTTCAGATTCTACTTTATATGGAGTCCAAGAGGGAGGAGAGTCAGCAATTCCCTTTGACACAAAGAACAGTAGTATAAAAACAATGGAGAATGCTTTTTTCATTAATTCGTTATTACCGCCAACTACTAGATAGAAGAAAACATACGCCTATCTACATTATAACTATAGCTAAGTTATTTACTAATTAACAGTTACTTATATTTACTAAACCCAATATACCAAGAATCCATCATCAACCAACTATAAAAAAATTGCCGCACCCACCTTGGCTTAAAGCCCTGGCAAGTGCGGCAAGTATAAAATCTATAGTTTATAGTTCTATTCGGCTGTCCAGAGTACGCGTTCCTGGTCTGAAAGTATAAGCAACACGCGTGGCGGGTTAGCAACCAGTACCAGGCGCATCTCTACCCCCGGAAACGAATCCGACTCAACCCAAACACCTTCGCTCTCTTCGCCTTCTTCCAGTTCTTTCCCGTCCAGTGAGCTGGCAATATAAGCGGTAGGCAATAGTATATCGGCGTCAGATTTTATTTTACCGTGCACATCTTCCAGCACATCTTCCAGCTCATCGCCATATGCTTCGTTAAAATCGTCTTCCATATCGTGCAGCTCTTCTTCAATATCGTCGTAGCGTGCATCGTTATAGTCCAGCTTGTTCAGCTCCGATTTCTTCTCAAGTATAGCAACAAGGTCTTTATTCAGCGTATCTGCGTTCATAGCTTTATTCTGTTTTTTACAAAGTTGAAAACATGCTGCAGCAATTGCAAACATTACAGTTGATAATTTATACTATAGCATTAACGGTTTTTGTTAAAACTTTAAAAACCGTATTTTTACGTAATACTTAGTTAACCATACAATAGACTATGACTACCAATACTTTAACATCGGAAACTGTAACAAAAGATATTCTGCCCTTAAACGGCACCGACCATATCGAGTTTTATGTAGGCAATGCCAAGCAGGCGGCGCACTTTTACCAGACCGCTTTCGGCTTTAAACTGGTAGCTTATGCCGGCCCCGAAACCGGTGTGCGCGACCGCGCTTCTTATGTTATTCAGCAGGAAAAAGTGCGCCTGGTATTAACTACGGCCATTAACCCCGACTCTGAAATTGCCCGACATGTGCACCAGCACGGCGACGGTGTAAAAGTGCTCGCTTTGTGGGTTGATGACGCTGAAGAATCTTTCCGTGGCACGGTAGCGCGTGGCGCAAAACCAGCTATGGAGCCTAAAACTATAACCGACGAGTTTGGCGAAGTAAAAGTAGCTTCTATCCATACGTATGGCGATACGATTCACACATTTGTAGAGCGCAAGAACTATAACGGCGTATTTATGCCAGGTTTTGTGGAGCGCACTTCGGAGCTTATGGTAGAGCCTGTCGGCCTGAAGTATGTAGACCACTGCGTTGGTAACGTGGAGCTTGGCCGCATGAATGAGTGGGTGAAGTTCTACGAAGATGTAATGGGCTTTAAACTGCTGCTTACTTTCGACGACGAAGATATCAGCACCGAATATACTGCCCTTATGTCGAAAGTGGTATCGAACGGAAACGGCTACATTAAATTCCCGATAAACGAACCTGCTGAAGGTAAGAAGAAGTCTCAGATAGACGAGTACCTGGAGTTTTACCGTGGCCCGGGCGTGCAGCATATTGCCGTTGCAACCAACGATATTCTGCATACAGTAGCTGAGCTGCGTCGCCGTGGTGTAGAGTTTTTGCGTGTGCCAGAAACATACTACGAAAACCTGATCGAGCGTATCGGCCACATCGACGAAGACATGGAAGACCTGCGCAGACTGAACATATTAGTAGACCGCGACGATGAAGGTTATCTGCTGCAGATCTTTACCAAACCGGTGGAAGACAGACCAACTGTATTCTATGAGATCATTCAGCGTAAAGGCGCCAAGTCGTTCGGTAAAGGAAACTTCAAAGCCTTGTTCGAAGCCATCGAGCGTGAGCAGGCCCTTCGTGGTAACCTTTAAGCCTGATTAAAAGTATAGAAACCCGTGAATATTCGGGCATGATACTTTAACCATACCTATAAGATCACACCAGTTCTTTATGTCGTGCAGCAGGCACCCAAAAGGCTGGTGTGATTTTTTGTGGGGATACTGGTGGTGCGAAAGTCATCCCCCTGCCCCCTTCCAAGGGGGACTTTCTGCAATGCGTATTAAAATCATTGTCATTCTGTTAAGTCACAGATCCCGGGCTTGTCTCGGGGAAACTTGGTAAAAGGGGGGGAAGCCTTTACTACTTACTCACAAAATCCTTCCAGGATGACAAAAAATGTCCCCCTTGGAAGGGGGCAGGGGGATGACAAACTATAGCAATACTATAAACTATAGCCCATCTCCAAATTAAAAAACAGAAATAACATATTCAGATTACCAATATGATCGAACCAGCTATACAACAAAAAATAAACGCCTGGCTTAGCGGCAACTACGACGAAGCCACCAAAACAGAAATAAACGGATTACTGGAACGCAACGAGCACGAGTCGCTTTCAGATGCTTTTTATAAAGACCTGGAGTTTGGCACGGGCGGACTGCGCGGTATTATGGGGGCGGGCAGCAACCGCATGAACCGTTACACGCTGGGCATGGCGACACAAGGTCTTTGCAATTACCTGAAGCAGAACTTCCCAGGTGAGCGCGTAAAAGTGGCAATTGCCCACGACTGCCGCAATAATTCTGATGTTTTTGCCCGCATTTCGGCAGATATTTTCTCGGCAAATGACATTGAAGTATACCTGTTCCAGGCCCTTCGCCCTACCCCACAGCTTTCGTTTGCTATCCGCCATTTGGGTTGCCAGAGTGGTGTGGTAGTTACGGCATCGCATAACCCGAAAGAGTACAACGGTTACAAAGTTTACTGGAACGACGGCGCACAGGTAACCGCCCCACACGACAAGAATATCATCGCCGAAGTAAACAAAATCACAAGTATAGACGAAGTAAAATTTGAGCCAAAGCCTAACAACATTCACCTGTTAGGCCCTGAAATGGACGAAGCTTACATTATGAAAGTGTTGGGCCTGTCTGTTTCGCATGAGGCCATTAAGCGCCAGCATGACCTGAAGATAGTGTACTCATCTATACACGGTACCGGCATTACGCTGGTGCCGGAAGTACTGAAGCGCTTCGGCTTTACTAATGTAACAGTGGTGGAAGAACAGGCAACTCCGGATGGCAACTTCCCGACGGTAATTTACCCGAACCCGGAAGAAAAAGAAGCCATGACCCTGGCCCTGAACAAAGCTCGTGAAATTGACGCAGACATTGTAATGGCCACCGACCCGGACTCGGACCGCGTAGGCATCGCCGTTAAGAACTTGAAAGGTGAGTTTGAACTGCTGAACGGTAACCAGACCGGTGCCCTTTTAATAAACTACCTCCTGCAAGCCTGGCAAAAAGCCGGTAAGCTTACGGGCAAAGAGTTTATAGTTAAAACCATCGTTACCACCGACCTGATAAAGGATATAGCTGAAAGTCACGGTGTAAAGCACTACGAAACCCTGACTGGCTTTAAATACATTGCCGAGAAGATCCGTGAGTTGGAAGGCAAGGAAACCTACATTGGCGGTGGAGAAGAGAGCTACGGTTACATGATCGGTGACTTTGTGCGCGATAAAGACGGCATCTCAGCCTGCGCACTGATAGCTGAAATGGCTGCTGTTGCCAAGGATAATGGCCAGAGCCTGTTTGAGATGATGGTGGAGATGTATACCAAATATAACTTCTACAAAGAAGAGCTGGTATCGTTCACTAAAAAAGGACAACGCGGCGCCGAAGAAATTCAGCAGATGATGGCCGACATGCGCGCCAACCCACCTCAAACTATAGCCGGCTCTAAAGTGGTAGAAGTAAGCGACTATAAACTAAGCATACGTAAAAATTTAGTAACCGGAGAAGAAAGCAAGCTTGGTTTAGAGAGCTCTAACGTACTGCAATACCTGACTGAAGACGGCAGTAAGATCTCAGCTCGCCCATCCGGCACCGAACCAAAGATCAAGTTCTACATCAGCGTAAACGAGCCACTGGCTTCTAAAAACGATTACGATGCTGTAGAGCAGCAACTGAATGCTAAGATCGAGCAGATTCTGGTTGATCTGAAACTGAAGTAGGCTTAATTGCTGAATTGTTAAATGGCTAAATTGCTGAAACTATAGTTCAGTAGTTTAGCCATTTGCTTTTAGGCTATTTAAAAAAACCTTTCCCTCTGATCTTTATTTATATTATATGAACGATCTTTTCTCAACTATAAGCCAGGTGATTCGCACCCGCCGCACCACCAAGCCACCCAAACTAAACGGGCAGAAAATTCCAGCAGAACAGATAACCCAGCTACTGGAGCTTGCTGATTGGGCACCAACCCACGGCCATACCGAGCCTTGGCGTTTTATAGTTTATGCTGGTGCTAAAGTTGCACTGTTCTGCCAGGAGCACACCGAACTTTACAAACAGGAGACTCCGGAAGAAAAGTACCAACCCGAGAAATATGAGAAGTTGCTGCACATGGGTGATAAAGCCTCTCATATTATAGTTGCTTACATGCGCCGCGGCGATTTGCCAAAGATTCCAGTACTGGAAGAGATCGCGGCTACCTCCTGCGCCATCCAAAACCTGTTACTCGGTGCTACAGCCTTAGGAATTGCCAGCTACTGGGGCTCCGGCGGCATGGCTTACCACCCCGCTATGAAAGAAATGCTCCGTTTACGCGAAGAAGACATTGTGTTGGGGATACTGTATTTGGGCTACGCAGAGAATTCTGCTCATAAAGGTAAAAGGACTACGCCTTTAAGTGAAAAGGTAGTGTGGATGTAAAGGTTAAGTTCTCTGAACTTAGATTTACAAGATTAAAGGATTCAAGTGATTTTTAATTTGCTGGCGCGAGTCTCCAAACTCAACTGGCCCGGCAGGGACAGGAATAGCAGTAGCTTTGGCTATATTTTCATAGTTGGAGTTTTAACATCCCCCTACACCCCCTTCAAAGGGGGACTTTCGGCTTTGGCTATAGTTTGAATTATAGTTCTATAGTTGCAGTCCAAGAGTGGACAGGTCGCGACCTGTCCTTACGGAACTATAGCCACGATAAATCTCGAAGCTTATCGTTTCAAACTATACATGAACTATAGCTATGAGAAAGATCACAGTCTTTGGGTTGAGCGCCTTGTGAATATCTGGTGCCGCAGGCATTGCGAGGCACGAGCAAAAGAGATTCGCACAGCGCGATGCCCGAAGACGAGGCCTCCCGGCCGTGAGGGCACCAAAGCCAGCTATAAAACGATAGGCAAGTAAAGCTCCCAGGATTAGAGGGAACTATGGAAGGATAGCTTGAATCAGATCGGAAGAAAAGCAAACTATAGAGCTCAGATTTCTCACACTGTTCGAAATGAAAAATAAAAATATAGTTGGCTCCTTCTCCTGTTTTTAGGGGAAGGTTGGGAAGGGGTAAATTCACCAGCTATAAGGCATATAAGATTTCTCCCGATGGACGAAATGACAATAGAGAAACTATAAAACCTCTTAAAAACAGAAAAGCCGCTGGCTTTTGGCACAGCGGCTAATCTACCTTTGGCTATATCATTATACTTTAACCAATGTTGCTTAAACGCAAACACTAGTTGTATATTGTCTTACTTAAAATGGCGGTTCTTCATCAAAACCCGATGCAGGGAAACCACCTGCTCCTTTGTCACCATCATTCATGCGGCTGCCTAAACGAATAGATCCTGGTGTTTCCGCATCAAACGTACTGTTTGGCAAAGCATTGAAGGTATTGAACCCATCGCCACCAAAATCTCCGTCTAAGTTAGTAAACTTTGTGTACTTACCAATAAACTTCAACTGCACGTTCTCCAGCGAGCCGTTACGGTGCTTAGCTATAATTACCTCACCCACGCCGGCTGTCGGGTTACCCATTTCGTCTTCTGTGATACCGTAATATTCAGGGCGGTACAGAAAGCAAACCATGTCGGCATCCTGCTCAATCGAACCAGATTCACGAAGGTCGGATAGCTGTGGTCGTTTATCGCCACCACGTGTTTCCACGGCACGGCTAAGCTGCGACAACGCGATAACCGGAACGTTAAGTTCCTTGGCCAGCATCTTAAGTGCCCGCGATATCGACGCGATCTCCTGTTCACGGTTACCACCACCCTTGCCGTCTGCGTTACCGCTCATCAACTGCAGGTAGTCTATAATGATCATCTGTATATCGAACTGCGCTTTCAGTCGGCGGCACTTGGTACGGAGCTCACGAATGGAAAGGCCTGGCGTATCATCAATAAAGATAGGTGCTTCAGTCAGTTTAGATATCTTATGGTTCAGCTGCGCCCACTCATAATCTTCCAGACTACCTTTCTTTATCTTTTCAGAATCAAGCTCGGCTTCGGAAGAAATAAGACGGTTAACCAGCTGTAGCGACGACATCTCTAGCGAGAAAATCGCAACACCTTTTTTGAAATCAACAGCTGCATTTCGCATGCACGAAAGTACGAAAGCTGTTTTACCCATCGCCGGACGAGCCGCTAGGATGATAAGGTCAGATTTCTGCCAGCCCGATGTTACACGGTCCAGGGCAGTTAAGCCGGTTGGTACACCTGTAAGGCCGTCGTCTTGCTTACGTTTTTCTTCAAGTTCTTTAATAGCCGCGTGCATCAACGAGCGCATGTCGTCGAAATTCTTACGGATGTTTGATTCGGATACTTCGTATAGTTTGGCTTCGGTTTTATCCAAAAGCTCAAAAACGTCGGTAGTATCTTCAAACGCGCTCGACAGTACTTCCGAAGAAATAGAGATTAGGTCGCGCTTAATGGAGTTTTCGGTGATGATACGCGCGTGGTACTCGATGTTGGCCGCAGAGTTAACGCGGGTGGTAAGCTGTGTTACGTAATACGCACCGCCTGCCAGTTCCAGTTCGCCCAGCTCACGTAGTTCGTGCGTAACAGTTAATATATCTATCGGCTCCGACTTATCGAACAGGGCCAGTATTGCTTTAAAAATTCGTTGATGTGCCTCTTTGTAAAAGCTCTGCGGACGCAGAATATCGATTACAGTGGTTAGCGCATCTTTTTCCAACATCAGAGCGCCTAACACGGCCTCTTCCAGATCTAACGCCTGCGGCGGCTTTTTGCCAAGCTCCGATACGGCAGTCGGTTTCTTCTGCCATCCGTTGCGTTGACCTACCGGGCGTGTGTTCATTTGCATTTCCTCCATACCACAAATATAGCTTCTTATATAGCCACCGCAGGAAAATAGTTGTTAAAAATTGCTCACGCACCTTTCAACAGTTTTACACGGTGATTTCAACAAGATAAGAAGATTTCCATATACCTTTCCACAAAATATCCACATATTACAGTATAGCTATTTTTTATTAGCTCAGGTCTTCTAACTTTGTCTGATTGCAACATTATTTGCTCGATATGGAGAAGAAGGAATTACAACGCATCCACCTGATTGCTACGGGCGGAAGCATCATGCACAACCTGGCACTGGCCCTGCACGATAAAGGCCTGAATGTCACGGGATCAGATGACGAGATATTTGAACCTGCCAAAAGCAGACTGGCTGCGGCTGGCTTATTGCCTGACCAGGAAGGCTGGTTTCCGAAGAAGCTGGACTCAACTATAGATGCCGTTATTTTAGGGATGCATGCCCGCCCTGATAACCCTGAGTTATTAAAAGCACAGGAGCTTGGGTTGCCAATCTATTCTTTCCCTGAGTTTATTTACGAGCAGAGCAAAGACAAGCAGCGCATTGTAATTGGTGGAAGTCACGGCAAAACGTCTATCACGTCCATCATTATGCATGTGCTCAAAACACTGGGCCGCAAGTTCGATTACGCTGTTGGCGCACAGATCGAAGGTTTTAACCGCATGGTGAAACTGACCGAAGATGCCCCTATCATCATAATTGAAGGCGACGAATACCTTTCTGATCCGATCAAACGTGTTCCGAAATTCCATTTATACCATCACCATATTGCTGTAATCAGCGGCATCAGCTGGGACCACATCAATGTATTCCCGGACCCGGACATGTACCGCGACCAGTTCCGCATTTTTGCAGAGATGACGCCAAAAGCCGGAACACTGATCTACACAAAAGATGACGAGCAGGTGCAACTTGTAGCAGTTCCTCGCAACCCGGCTGACATAAACTATATCGGTTATGGCGTGCACGACCATACTATAAAAAACGGCAGAACTATACTGCATACTAAAAAAGACGGCGATATAGAGATACAGCTGTTTGGCGAACACAACCTTCGCAATATTAACGCAGCCAAAGAAGTGTGTAAGAAAGTTGGCGTAAAAGCGCATGACTTTTACGAAGCTTTGAAAACCTTTAAAGGTGCCGCCAAGCGCCTGGAGAAAATGGGTGAAACAGATACAACGGTTATTTTCCGTGACTTTGCCCATGCCCCATCTAAAGTAAAAGCCACTACTGAAGCCGTTAAAGCACAATACCCGCAGCGCCAGCTGGTAGCCGCTCTGGAACTTCACACTTTCAGTAGCTTGAACAAAGACTTTATACCGCAGTATGCCGGTGCGCTGGATAAGGCAGACGAAGCTATTGTTTACTTCAACCCGAAAACTATAGAGCACAAGCGTATGCAAATGCTTTCGGAAGATGAGTTGAAAGCTGCTTTTAAGAACCCAAACCTGAAAGTATTTACCGACTCTGAAGCGCTGCAACAACACCTGCTGAACTATAACTGGCAGAACGCCAACCTGCTACTTATGAGCTCGGGCAACTATAATAACATTAACATGGAGGCGCTGACAAAGGCGGTTCTGAAAGCATAATTTTATGAAACTGAACCTGAAACGCCCCATCGTATTCTTCGACCTTGAAACTACAGGCACCGACATCAGCAAAGACCGCATAGTAGAGATAAGTGTGCTGAAAGTAATGCCTGACGGTGAAGAGATCCTGAAAACCCGTAAGATCAACCCGACCATTCCGATACCGCTGGAGTCGAGTTTGATACACAAGATTTACGATGAGGACGTAAAGGACTGCCCTACTTTTGCGCAGGTTGCCAAAAACCTGGACGAGTTCATGAAAGGCTGCGACCTGGGTGGCTACAACCTGATTCGTTTTGATATTCCGTTGCTGGCCGAGGAGTTTCTACGTGCCAATATTGACTTTGACCTAGATAACCGCAATGTGGTGGATGCCTGCCGTATTTTCCATATGATGGAGCAGCGCACCTTATCCGCCGCTTACAAATATTACTGCGACAAGACCCTGGAAAACGCCCACAGCGCCGAGGCCGACACTGTAGCCACCTACCACATTTTAATGGCCCAACTGGACCGCTACCAGAATACACCTATCGAGATTGCGGAAGGTATTGAAGAGTTCCCGGTACAGAATGATATGGCGCAACTGCACAAGTTCACATTCCAGAAAACAGCCGATCTGGCCGGACGCATTACCTATAATAACGCTGGTCAGGAAGTCTTTAACTTCGGTAAACACAAGAATGCTATAGTTGAAGAAGTGCTGCAGCGCGAGCCCACTTACTATGACTGGATGATGAAAGGCGATTTCCCGCTGTATACGAAGAAGATACTGACACGCATCAGGCTGCGCAGCATGCAGAGTAGTGTGTCGTAAGGTGTTTATAGTTTGATGATATTTCTGAGAAAGCTCTCTCGTCATTTAGTTGGTGGAAGGGCTTTTGTTTGGCTACGTAATGCTGGCGCGAGTCTCCAGACTCGTGACTTAAAGTAGTGTTGAGTCTCCTGACTCAACTGGTCCGGCAGGGACAAACTTGGAATAGTGTCGGCTATAGCATAAACCCACCCCTGCCCCACCGAGGAGGGGAACTCAGGTAACAGCTTCAGTCGAAGTTTTGGTTTTACAGTTGCCGTTTATCCAACCACCCCTAACCCCTCCTTGTCTAAGGCGGGGAATTCTGACATTACTAGTATTGCTGTTATAGTTTTATAGTTAGCTTATTAACACCCCTATAGTCCCCTCAAGGGGACAGTTCTGTCATTGTCAATTCATAACCTCTTGTTTTATAGTTACAACCTAATGAGCGGACAGGTCGCGACCTGTCCCTACGGAACTATAACCACGAGAAAAGATCGAAGCTAATTGGTTTAAACTATAGAGTAGCGGTGGCTATGCGAAACTTTCCAGTCTTTGGGTTGAGCGCCTCGAGAGGTTCCGGTGCTGAAAGCATTGCGACGTCAGGAGCAAAGGAAGCGAAAGCAGCGCGATGCCCGAAGACGAGGCCTCCCGGCCGTGAGGGCATAAAGCCAACTATAAAACTATAGGTTAGTAGAGCTCTCAGGATAAGAAGTAGCTATGAAAGTATAACTTGGTTTAAGTTAAAAGCTGCTTAATCTATTGAACATCAGACGTCCCGAAACAAGTTCGGGTTCTTCGACTCGCAGGAGCTGTGCACACTGTCAGGTCTTTTAACTATAAGACACATAAGATTTCTCGACTAACGCTCGAAATGACAGAGAAGAAACTATAACACCCAAGCTTGTTAAGGGATAACAGAGGAAACTATAGGATACATAACTGTAAAACTAAAGTGTACATATCAGTGCAACTATAAAAACAAAAGGCTGCCATTACTGACAGCCTTTGTTATACTATTCTGAAGTTCCTAATGGTACTTTATACCTTGATTCGCCTTCTCGTAAGTTTCGGAGCCTTACATCTTTCAACATCGTATTTGTCTCGCTGCTTTTTTGCTCGCACAAGTTGCCTGGTGCCCGGCTCTCGCATTCGCAGCCTGTTATCTGGTTGCCTGAAAACATAAAGTAACAGAAACTACAACCTGCGGTAGCACCACAAATAAACTTATTGCTCGAACTGCTCAGGTATAAGCTGTTATCAGCAGAAACATCAAGCTCCAGGGCCATTGCGCGGTAAAACCCATTCCGAATGCCCATCCCAACTAAATAATAGCCGGGTTTGTCCTGCTTCGATTCCTGAACTTTACGGATCATTACTTTATCCACCACAGTGCCGTCACCAAACTCTTTAATGAAAGGCTGCATCAGGTCCTGCGGCGGAACGATATAATCTATACTATCAAAAACCACCTGCGCCAAAAGTTGACCATCGTAAGCTGCCGAGTCAGATTCAGCCATTTCTGATGGCTCTTCACTTTCTTCTGGGAAAGCCTCGCGACGGGTACAGGCACCAGCCATTAGCAGTATCAATCCGAAGAAGGCAATAAAACGGGCTGCGGCAGGCAACTCCTGCCAGATGCGCATAAGGGTGGTTTTGTACATATCAGGTTAGATTAGGGCTTTATTTTTTATAGTATGTTTTAGCCTGTGGCATAAACTTCTTAAGGTTATTCAAGCGTGTACTACCACTTGGGTGTGTCGATAAAAACTCTGGTGGAGCTTGTCCGCCACTTTTTGCTTCCATGCGCTGCCAGAAAGGTATCGCTTCTTCGGGATTATAACCAGCCATCGCCATAAAGATAAGGCCTAACTGGTCGGCTTCGGTTTCCTGGGTACGGCCATACTTTAGTACGCCTAAACCCGAACCAACACCATAAGCAGTCATTAGTAACTGGTTAGCAACACCGGGCTGAGAGCCAGCCAAAGCAGCCAGCGTTTGTCCGCCAAACTGCTGCGACAACTGCAAGCTCATACGTTCGTTACCATGTTTAGCAATAGCGTGGGCAATCTCATGCCCCATTACGACAGCAAGGCCTGTTTCGTTTTGCGCAATTGGTAAAATTCCGGTATAAACTACTGTTTTTCCGCCAGCCATTGCCCAAGCGTTCACCTGCTCATCTTCTATCAGGTTAAATTCCCACTGAAAGCCCTGTAACTCAGCTGACATATTGTTCTGAGCCATGTACTGTTCTACGGCACGTTGAATGCGCTGCCCGGCACGTTTTACCATGCTCGTAGCCTGTGCGTCTCTCGATAATTTGTTTTCTTTCAGAAACTGGTCGTAAGCATCGTAGCTCATCTGTTGCATCTGCGCATCAGATACCAGGTTAAGTTGTCGGCGGCCAGTGATGGGCACTGTCGTACAGGCTACCATCATGAGTATTGCCGCAGTAAAGGCAATTATTTTCTTATACATAGTCTTAAAATTTTAAAGGCTGATAAATTCAAGTTCAAATTTTGAACCAAAAATAGACATAGCCAACGTAATCAACATAAAAAAATCAGGAAATTGCTATATAAGCAACGAACAACCTGTTATACCCTGAGCATCAGGCATTCCTGCTAAAAGACAATTACCTGTGCAATTATACGTTTCTGATATAGCCTATAGTTGTACTATAAAACTTCTTATTTACAGGCATAAAATTGGCGTTATGCTAATATGGCCGGCAACTATAGCGCAATTCATAATAAAGTTGCTACTTTTTTCTGTGCAAACCGTTAGAAACCTTATTTTTGAAATACAAAACCCTTACAAGCCACAACTGATTACATGAAAATTTTAGCCATAGGCCGGAATTACGCCGACCACATTGCAGAATTAAAAAACGAGGTACCCGACGAACCTGTCATTTTCTTTAAACCCGATACCGCTATACTTCGCAACAACGAGCCTTTTTATTACCCCGACTATAGCAACGACATACATCACGAAGCAGAGCTTATACTTCGCATCAGCCGAGAGGGCAAGAACATCGAGAAAAAATTTGCCCATAAATATTACGATGCCATTGGTTTAGGTATAGATTTTACTGCCCGCGACCTTCAAAACAAAGCCAAAGCAAAAGGCCTGCCCTGGACGCTGGCCAAAGGGTTTAATGGCTCTGCCCCGGTATCGGAGTTTGTAGCGCTGGACCAGTTCCCGGACCTGAAGAACATCAGCTTTAAACTGGATGTGAATGGCGAAACAAAACAGCAGGGCAATTCTAAACTGATGATGAATGATTTCGATGACATCATAACATACATTTCCAGGTTTATTACGCTTAAAAAAGGCGACATTATATTTACAGGTACACCCGAGGGCGTTGGCCCGGTTAAAATAGGAGACAGACTAGAAGGCTATGTTGAAGACAGAAAACTGCTCGATTTTGAAGTTAAATAAACTATTCCCACTTTTTATACTTGCTGTTTTCACCACTCTGGACCTGGCAGCCCAATATAATCCCACACCCGGCTATTTCCTGTTCCCGATAAAACCCGGGGAACGCAATTACCTGTCGGGTACGATGGGCGAGATACGCTCTAACCACTTCCATGGCGGTTTGGATATTAAAACCGACCAGCGCGAAGGACTGAATGTGTATGCCGCTGCAGGTGGCTATATTTCAAGGGTAAAGCAGTCTACTTACGGGTATGGCAACATTATTTATATAACGCACCCAAATGGGCTTACCACTACTTATGCGCACCTGCAACAATTTGGCGAACCGCTGGCAAGCCACATTAAGCAGAAGCAATACGAAAAGCAAACCTTCGAACTGGAGCTATTCTTCGAGAAAGACCAGTTCCCGGTAAAGCAGGGCACTGTTATTGGTTTGTCTGGTAACACAGGCGGCTCGGGTGGCCCACACCTGCACTTCGAGATACGCGACGAAAAAGACAGGCTGTATAACCCTTTGCGCTACAAATTTAAAGAGGTGATCGATACCACTCCTCCGGACATTTATAGTATAGCCATACAGCCGCTTAACATACATTCCCGCATTAAAAATGAGTTTAGCCGCACCGAGTTCAGCCCGAAAAAAGCAGGAAACAACTATACTATAGCCGATACAGTACAGGCTTACGGGCTCATCGGGATGGAACTGCAAACCAACGACCGCCTGGACGGAGCCACCAACAAGAACGGCACCCAGGAAGTAACGCTTTATGTAAACGGCAAACAGATCTATAACCATTATATAGAGCAAGTTCCTTTTGATATATCCCGCCAGGTATCGCAGCACATAAATTACCTGATGTACCGCAGGTTTGGGCGCACTTTCCAGAAAGCGTTTGTAGATCACGGAAACGACCTGCCATTGTATAATACAAACGAGCAGAAAGGCCGCTTTACAGTGCTCCCCGACTCTACTTATAATGTACAGTTAGTAGCCCGCGACTCTTATAACAACACCTCTACGCTTACTTTTACAGTTAAAGGGCATAAACCTGGCTTTACTAAAACATTGGCCAAAAGCGTTAAAAAGCCCGAAATGGATTATGCTATACTTGGTAACGTGCTGAAAGTAAGCGCAACCGACACCAGCGAAACCCCACGTAACATAGAGCTATTTATGGGAGGGAAACGCCTGCACCTGGTACCAAGCTATATGGATGAGTCGGCTTCGGTAGCATTATACGACCTTCGGGCAGGCATCCCGGACTCTATTGGTTTCTGTGGCCTGGTGCAGCGTTTCAGCAACTATAAAATGATCTCTCCAGCCGAGGAGGTTAACTATAAAAATACCTTTGCGGAAGTAGATTTTGGGAAAGAATCGTTGTACGATACGTTATACTTTAACACAACCCGTGAAGACGAAGTGTTTACGATAGGAGACTATTTTACGCCCCTGCACAAAGCCATTAAAGTAACCCTTACGGTTGACACAACAGGTATAGACCAGAACAAAGCAGCTGTATACTTTTTAGGAACAGGCCGCGGCCGTGGCTACACCGGCGGTAAATGGGATGGCAATACTATTACCTTCTGGACCCGCAACATGGGCAAGTTTAAAGTGATGCAGGATACCAAAGCCCCAACTATAAAACTGTTAGGCAAAAGCCCGGCCCAGATCCGGTTCAAGATCGGAGATGACCTGTCGGGTATACAGTCGTTTAATGCGTGGGTAGATGGCAAGTGGATCCTGATGAAATATGAGCACAAACAAGCGCTTATTTACTCTGAAAAACTCGATAAAAGTGTACCTTTGTCGGGAGAAGTAATTCTGAAAGTAAAAGACATTGCCGGCAACGAATCTGTCTTTACAACCAAAATATAGAACTAAGATTTTTAAGATTTAAGGCTTCCGGGATTAGGCTGGAGTTGTTTCATCTGATATAATAACAACACTTTCTCCTCTCCCCCGCTTGTTTTTAGGATGGGGCTGGGGGGAGGTAAAATCTATAAACTATGAACTTAAGTATCGGCGATAAGGCTCCGGAGTTTGAGGGCAAAGACCAGAACGGAAATACGGTTAAGCTGAGTGACTACCGTGGCAAGAAAGTAGTTCTATACTTCTACCCGAAAGATGACACCAGCGGCTGCACGGCCCAGTCCTGCAACCTGCGCGACAACTATAGCGACCTGCAAAAAGAAGGCTACGAAGTAATTGGCGTGAGCATCGACAGCGAGAAATCGCACCAGAAGTTTATAGGCAAATATGACCTGCCTTTTACCCTGATAGCCGACACCGAGAAACAGATCGTAGAACAATATGGCGTGTGGCAGGAAAAATCGATGTATGGCCGGAAGTATATGGGCACGATGCGCTATACGTTCATCATCGACGAAAACGGGGTGATACAGGACATCATCACGAAAGTAAAGACCGCCGACCACACGGCTCAGATACTGAAATAAACATAACAGGCGCAGCTACTCTAAAAGTGGCTGCGCTTTTTGTATCTTTGAAAGCATAACCGGTACTCAACTATAGTTTATAGTTTTACCGGAGATCAACAATAAATCAATTTAACAATCAACCATTAATACTGTGAATCCACACAACAAAAGCATCGAAGAGCTGAAAGACATTGCATCGCAGGTACGCCGCGACATCGTGCGTATGGTGCATGCGGTAAACTCCGGCCACCCGGGCGGCTCGCTTGGCTGTACAGATTACTTTGTGTCGCTGTACTTCAAGTTAATGAACTATAGCACCGACTTTAAAATGAACGGCGAAGGCGAAGATCTTTTCTTCCTGTCTAACGGCCACATTTCGCCGGTTTGGTATAGCACACTTGCCCGCGCAGGTTTCTTTGATGTAAAAGAGCTGGCAACTTTCCGTAAGCTTAACTCGAGGTTACAGGGCCACCCTGCTACCGAAGAAGGCCTGGAAGGTATTCGTATCGCTTCTGGCTCTTTAGGCCAGGGTTTATCGGTAGCGGTTGGTGCGGCTCAAACCAAAAAGCTGAACAAGGATAATAACCTGGTGTATGTACTGATGGGTGATGGCGAAGTAGAAGAAGGCCAGGTTTGGGAAGCAGCCATGTATGCCGCTCACCACAAGGTTGATAACATCATTGCTACTATCGACAGAAATGGCCAGCAGATCGATGGCTCTACAGAGGAAGTAATGAACCTGGGTAGCCTTCGCGCTAAATTCGAGGCTTTTGGCTGGACCGTACTGGAAGCAGACGGAAACAACTTCGAGACCCTGATACCAGGACTGCAGCAGGCTAAAGCCGAGACAGGCAAAGGCAAACCAGTAATGCTGTTAATGAATACCGAAATGGGCTTTGGTGTAGATTTCATGATGGGATCGCACAAGTGGCATGGCGTAGCGCCTAACGATGAGCAGCTGGAAATTGCACTACAGCAATTGGCTGTTGAGCAGGCATCAGATTACTAAGCTATAGTTGTCGTTTTCGGAATGAAGGCTTGGGCAAACAGATCGGGTATACTTTTACTGTTGCTACTTTTGGCAATGGCAGGTACCGCTATGGCCCAGGCTAAAAAACCGCAACCTAAAACGCGTATCCTGTTTTTGCTGGATGCCTCGGGCAGTATGATGGCCAAATGGGAAAACAGCGACCGCATGAACGTGGCAAAAGACCTGCTGGCCCAACTGGTAGATTCGCTTGATCGGTTTGATAATGTGGAAGTAGCCCTGCGCGCTTACGGGCACCAGCACGGCCGCCAACTAAACGACTGCAAAGACACCAAACTGGAAGTACCTTTTGCTGCCAACAACGCGACCAAGGTCAAGAGCAAATTAAGCCAGATCGTTCCGAGGGGCAATACACCAATTACCTACTCGCTGGAACAATCGGCCGGCGACTTTCCGGACGACCCACGCTCACGCAACGTAGTTATCCTGATTACGGATGGCATTGAGTCGTGTAACGGAGACCCGTGTGCTATGTCGCTGGCTTTACAGAAGAAGCGTATCTTTTTGCGCCCTTTTGTTATAGGTATAGGTATAGCCCCGGAATACGAGCAGCAGCTAAACTGTATTGGTCAGTATTTTAATGCTGCCGATGTACAGACCTTCCAGAATGTGCTAACCGAGATCGTGACGCAAACATTAAGCGAGACCACGGTAAGTGTAGAGTTGCTGGATGATAATGGCCGCCCGACGGAGACCAACGTGAACATGACCTTCGTGAATGCCCTTACAGGTACGCCAGAGTATAACTTTGTGCACTACCAGAATGATAAAGGCAAAACCGACATTCTTGATATAGATGCGCTGATGCCTTATAGCCTGGTAATTAATACTACGCCAGCTGTTATAGAACGCAATGTAGCCATAAAGCCGGGTCGTCATAATGTCATCAAAGTTAAAGCGCCGCAGGGTACTTTATACCTTCGCCAGGATGGGCCGTCGCCGTACGGGCAGTTGCAAACCATTGTCAGGCAGAACGGCGAAATGCGGACTTTAAATGTGCAGCCTTTCGGGGAGCGTCAAAAGTACCTGGCCGGAACCTACGACCTGGAAGTGATGACCACGCCGCGCATTTACCTGCAGGATGTAAAAATAGCGCAAGGCCAGACCAAAACGATAACTATACCAACGCCAGGTCAATTAGCTATCTCATCGCAGATGCAGGGCTACGGCAGTTTGTATAGTATAAACGAAGACGGAACGCAACGCTGGCTGCTAAACATACCCGAAAACAACAGCAAAGTAACTATACCATTGCAACCCGGGAACTATAAACTGGTGTACCGCATGAAGACCGCACAATCAAGTAAGTTTACTGATGTGCAGGATTTTGAGATACGCTCCGGGGCAACTACCAACATCAGAATTTTTAACAGATAAGAAACCGGCAACTATAGTTTGCCAACTATAAAAGACTTTAAGAAAGAACCATACCATGAAAGACTTTCCGTTTACAGAGAAAAAAGATACCCGTTCCGGTTTCGGGGCTGGCCTGCTGGAACTTGGCCGCACCAACCCAAATGTAGTTGGCCTTTGCGCCGACCTTACCGGCTCGCTTAAAATGGACGCCTTCCAGAAAGAGTTTCCGGAGCGTTTCTTCCAGGTAGGTATTGCCGAAGCCAACATGATGGGTCTTGCTGCAGGTATGACCATCGGTGGTAAAATTCCGTTTACAGGCACATTCGCTAACTTCTCTACCGGCCGCGTGTACGACCAGATCCGTCAGTCAATCGCTTACTCTGGCAAAAACGTGAAAATTTGCGCTTCGCACGCCGGACTTACGCTGGGCGAAGACGGTGCCACGCACCAGATACTGGAAGACCTAGGTATGATGCGCATGCTCCCACACATGACAGTGATCAACCCATGCGACTACAACCAGACCAAAGCTGCAACTATAGCTATCGCGGAGCATGAAGGCCCGGTTTACCTGCGTTTCGGTCGTCCGGTTATTCCTAACTTCACGCCTGCTGATCAGAAATTTGAGATAGGTAAAGCCCTAATGCTGAACGAAGGTACTGATGTGAGTATTTTTGCGACAGGCCACCTGGTTTGGAAAGCTATATTGGCCGGCCACATTCTGGCAGAAAAAGGAATTAACGCTGAGATCATCAACATCCATACGATAAAGCCGCTTGACGCAGAAGCGATCATGAAATCGGTAGCTAAAACAGGCTGTGCCGTTACTGCCGAAGAACACAACCGTTTTGGTGGTCTTGGCGATGCCATTGCGCAGGTGCTTATCTCTAACACGCCTGTTCCGCAGGAATACGTGGCTGTAAACGATACCTTCGGTGAGTCGGGTACGCCAGACCAGTTAATGGAAAAGTATGGCCTGACTGAGAACGACATTGTTACCGCAGCAGAACGCGCCATCAGCAGAAAAAATAAGTAGGTTATACTTAATTGACTATATTTAACAGGCTGTACTATAAAGTGCAGCCTGTTTTGTTTTTATAGTTGATTTGATTCCTGGTCGTTTTTGCTGGCGCGAGTTTGCAACTCGTGCTTTACTATGATGTTGGATTTGTAATCCAACTGGGCGGGACGCCCAAACTATAGTTCGACACGAGCGTGGACGCTCGCGCCATGCCTAGGATTTTGCGTGAGGGATGGAGCGGTTGTTTGAGCTCCTGCTGCGAGGTACGAGTAGCAGAGCGAGCCGCGAGAGCCCGACGGCTTGCCGGCACGCCCAACTATAACTTCACATCAACTATAAGCTGAACAGAACTTAGGCTAATTCACAAAGTATAGCAAGGCAAACTACAAAACTGCAACTAACTATAGCTTCAACTAAAAAGAACCAACAGCTATAGTTTTACTTAAATCCAAACAGCAGTTTATACTTTATGGCAACTATAAACCAAACTATAAATTACCCACAACTATAAACTATAAATCAAAAGCTGTTAAATTTAACATTGGGTTTAAACAATAGCCTGTCACACAGTACCCAAATTACCGCCGCCGCATACAGTGGAAGACAAGGAGATATTAGAGAAGTTCGCTAACCCTGACAGCCGAAACCTGGCTTTTAACCAGCTTGTAAGGAAGTACCAGCAGAAAGTATACTGGCACATCCGCAAGATGGTGATCGACCATGACGACTCGGATGACCTTACCCAGGAAGTTTTTTTGAAGGTATGGAAGAACCTGGAGAATTTCAGGCAGGATGCGCAGCTCTATACCTGGCTCTATCGTATTGCCACCAACGAGTGCCTTACTTTCCTGTCGAGCAAGAAACGGAAGTTCTTTTTACCTATAAATGATGTGGCCGCCGAGTTGGCCGAAAAGATAGATTCATCTCCAAACATCAGTGGCGACGAGATACAACTGAAACTACAGAAAGCCTTACTTAAACTACCCGACAAGCAGCGCCTGGTATTTAACATGAAATACTATGACGAGCTTAAATACGAGCAAATTTCGGAGATACTGGGAACGTCTGTGGGAGCTTTAAAGGCATCATATCACCTGGCCGTAAAAAAAATTGAAGAATTCCTGAAAGCAGATTAAACTATTGAAAACAAATACTATCTAACCGGTATAAGCATGAACAACAAACCTGAAAATATAGACCTGAACGAGCTGCCAAAACACAACGTGTACCAGGTGCCCGAAGATTACTTCGATAAGTTACCGACACGTATAATGGCCCGGACTGCTGCTGCGCCAAAACAAGCGTGGCTGCCGGCACAACTATGGCCTAACCTGCGCGTGGCTGTTGCCCCTGTATTATTGCTAATGCTGTTAGTGAGCGTGTTGTACCTTAACCTGGAGCAGCCTGCCACGAAACAAACTATAAACCTGGCCACTGTGCCCGATTCTGAAATTGTAGATTACCTGACTTCTTACGCCACCCTGGAAAGCGCTGATTTTGCTGAGCTTAACAACCTGAACCAACAGGAACTAACAGCTGATTTCCTGAATGTAAGCGCTGCCGATGCCGAAGAAGAACTGGAGTATCATAACTTAAGAAATACTGATTACTAAATCACCCCCAACCATGAAGCGTTTATTATTTTTACTGGTTTTCTGTGCCTTAACCTTTGCCGGCACAACAGCCATTGCCCAGGATAAGTCGGCACAGGAACGACGTGAGCGTGTTGAGTCGGCTAAGATTGCTTTCCTGACCGATAAAATGTCCCTGACAACGGAGCAGGCTCAGAAATTCTGGCCCCTATACAACGAGTACGAAGCCAAGCGTCGTGCACTTTTAAAATCGTACCGCAGCGGCTATCGCCAGAATGTAGAGGAACTATCGGAAGAAGAAGCTGAAGCCCGCATAGAAGGCATGTTTACTACCCGCGAAAAAGAACTTGCACTGGAGAAAGAGTATGCAGCCCGCTACATGCGCGTTATCTCTAATAAGCAGCTCATAAAACTATACCGCGGCGAACGTGACTTCACGAAACTGTTATTAAAACGCCTCGACCATAAGCAGGCATCGAGATAGAGAATTTGGCAAAGTTGAAAAGCATTGGGCGCTCTCTTCGGGGAGTGCCTTTTGTTTTTTAGCAGGGGTTGGCTTTGCCTAAAAGGATAACTATGGCAACTGCAGCAAGTTATTTTTGCGGATATAAGCTGTCTCGCCTTTCCACTTAATTTCGTACCAGATGTCGTATTCGCCGGTTATAGGTACTTTATGCCCCTGCGACACCGTAGCCAGCCAGTTTCCGCCCGCCGATGGCGCCGACATGATAGCAACCTGGTTATTTTTGATGATGCCTCCCCTGCCCAGGTTCAGGAAGTTGATGTAGTAAAGTATAAACAGCAGGTAAAGTATAAATCCGGTTTTAAAGGTGCCGGTAAATACATGCCCTTTACGCCAGCTAACAACCATAACTGTAACCGTAACCACAGCGCCCAGCAGTAGCAACTCCAGAATACGTGTGTAGTATTTGCTGAATTGTGTTTTAAAGAACTGAAGGTCGTTATACTCATACCCGGTCAGGCGATGGGCCTGGGCAAGTTCCTCCATCTTTTTAAGCACCGAACGGCTGGGTTGTTTTGTGTAAAACAAGTGCAGGTAATACATAGCACCGGTATAATCGCGCATTCCCTCCTTTATATAAGCCATTTTAAGCAGCATTTGCGGGGAATAATGCTGTTGCTCTTCCAGGATATGTTCGTACAGGGTAAAGGCTTCGGTGTAATGCTGCTGCGCAAACAAAGAATCTGCTTTAGCGTACTCAAATTTATGTACCTGACTATAAGCCGGTTTTAAAAGGGAGAGTAAAAAAACAACTGAAAAGACAGATATTTTGGAACAAAGATTTTGCATTTAACCAGATTGCTGTTACTTTTGCATCGCAATTAAGGGAAACGTCCTTAGCACTGCAAGTTACTAAAAGATTCTGTAGCTCAGCTGGTAGAGCAATACACTTTTAATGTATGGGTCCTGGGTTCGAATCCCAGCGGGATCACAAATAGAGCGAGAGCCTTTTCTGATGGAGAAGGCTTTTTGTTTCTAGCACCTGCAAGGTGCGGCAGTAAAATAAAAGTTAAAATTAAGTTTGATTTTTTAAACGAAGGTTCTAATTTTGCCGTCCCATTCAGGGTAAAAATAGTAACGATTCTGTAGCTCAGCTGGTAGAGCAATACACTTTTAATGTATGGGTCCTGGGTTCGAATCCCAGCGGGATCACCAAAGAAAAGCCACTCCTAACCGGGTGGCTTTTTCGTTTTATAGCTGGTGGTAATTTCTTTTATTTTGTCTTAGGTAAAAGTGGAATGAGACAACCCACCCCTGCCCCTCCGAGGAGGGGGATTTCGGCTGTTGATAGGTTGAGTTTAGTATTTCATAGTTACCGTGGTCTAACCACCCCTTGTCCCAGGCGGGGAATTTACGGCTATTGCCAATTCATAAGCTTTAGTTTTATTGTTGCGGCCTAAACACCATTACCTATCTCCCGAAGCAAGTCCGGGATCTTCGACTTGTTTAAGGCGGGGAACTAGAACTTAACAAAGTCCCCCTTCGAAGGGGGTAGGGGGATGTTTTATTTGGTGGACATACACCCCTATAGTCCCCTCAAGGGGACAGTTCTGACTTTGACAAAGGTGAACATATAGTTTTATAGTCAAGGATTGTCATCCCCCTTCGCCCCCTTCAAAGGGGGACTTCTTTGCTATCGTTATAGCTAAATTTAATGTTCTGTAGTTGTAGCTTGTGAGCGGACAGGTCGCGACCTGTCCCTACGGAACTAAAGCCACGAGAAGGGTCGAAGCTTGTAGTTTAAACTATAGCTAAGCAGTTACTATGCGAAACTTCTCAGTCTTTGGGTTGAGCGCCTTGTAGATTTCTGGTGCCGCAGGCATTGCGAGGAACGAGCAAAAGAAATGTACACCGCGCGATGCCCGAAGGCGGGGCCTCGCGGCCGTGAGCGAGCCAAAGTAACTATAAAACGATAGGTAAGTAGAGCTCCCAGGATAAGATGTGGCTATGAAAGTATAGCTTGGTTCGAGTTGAAAGCTGCTTGAACTATAGGACATCAGACACAGCAGGAGCAGCGCACACTGCTAAGTCTTAAAACTATAGGACACATAAGATCCCTCACAGCTACGCTGGCTCTTTTCGACTCTCGTCTCAAGAATGCTCGGGATGACATAACAAGGAATATTATTATCAATAACTCCCATTATACTTCCTCACAAACCACTCCAGCGTTACTAACAATAACAACACAAAGAACAACCACTTCAGGTCAATGATATCGCGAATATCCTCGTGGCTATCTATAAGAGGCTTGTGGTTTGCTGCCAGGATATCTTTTTGCAGTTGTTGCAAGCTACCCGGGAAGTATAATCCAGAGCCTGTCTGGCTGGCAAGCTGGTAAAGCAGGTCGTGGTCGGCAACAGCATGCAGCGCCTCCAGTTGCAATTCCTCTACTATAAACTCCCCCCTATCCTGTTGCAGAGAACCGTTGACCCGGGCTGAGGCCGCATAAGTATAACGCCCGCCTGGCAGGTTACCAATATTCACGCCTGACTGGTTTTCACCATTCGCGAAAGTATACGTTTTGCTCTCCCCTGCCTCGTCGGTGACTGTTAGCGTTACATTCTGTCCGTAGATTGGCTCCAGGGCTTCGTTGTATACTTCCGCTTCAAAGCTGATCTCGTCGTTACTCGTGTAATCAGATTGTGCTGGATATACGTTCAGTCGCTTTTTGTTGCGGGGTGTACTCAGGAGCTGCATCAGGTTTGTTATCAGTTTGTCGTATACTTCCGGGTTCTGGTGGTTAGCTGTTTCGTGGAGGCGCCATTGCCAGGTACCTGAGGCGAGCAAGGTGGCCTGCCGCCTGTTGCCGGCAGTATGTAGGGCAAGCAGTGGCTTTGTTGTTCTTACCGTGCCTACCTGCTGGTAAAGTACGGTTTCTGTATTAGGAGCCAACTGGTAATCACCAAAAGGCACTATAGCGGGTGGGTACTCGTTTAGCCTGTCCGGTGCGTTCTCTGATATCTTGAATGTGCTGAATGCCGGGTTAAACGCTGTTGTGACTTCATCAGCCTGGCCGGTTGTATTTACCCTTACTCCAGTCCTTAAACTATTGAACTGACTTATATCGGACTGCGGACCAAGTATAAAAAGCGTTGGTATACTTTTCTGCCTCACCAAGCTTAAAGCCTGATCGCCTCCAGGGGCTCGCCCCGGAAGCTGGTGAAGTATAGCTACATCATAATCCTGTACTTTCAGATTATTTAACCCCGGTATGTATAGTTCCGTTTCATAGTTCTCGTTCGTTTCGATAGCAGCACGCAGTGCATGCAGGTCCGGATGTGGTGCAGCGGCGGCAACCAAAATCTTTATGCGCCCTTTTACAACATCAATATAAGCATGGCGGATATTATTTACTGTAGTAAACTCACCCGACTTAGGCTCAACTTCAACTTCGAAGTGGCGTTTACCTAACCCTCCGGCCATTACCTGGAAAGGCACTTGCTGCACCACCTGCCCTGCTTTAAGCGTTACCGACTTGCGGTCTACCTGTTTGCCGTTCTCTTTCAGCACTACCGTTATCGTTTCGCCATCAAAACCCTGCTGCTCAATTTCGGCCTCTAACGGGAAGCGGTTGCCACTATATGTAACATTATTATGCCGCAACGATGCCAGTACAATATCCTTTTTCGGAATTGTATCGCCGACAGCTACCGGATAAATATTATAGTTATAAGTGGCGTATGTGGGCGATGTACCCTGGTTTACAATACCATCTGACAGTAACACCACACCTGCCAGGTTTTGGTTATTATAATCGTTGCGGATGGTTTGCAGTAGTTGGCTAAGGTTGGTTGTTGGTTCGCTGTAACTTAATTGCTCTATGGCTTCGATGTTGGCCGTATCGGTCAGCGTCCGGATCTCGGTGGTATAACCGGCATCCTGTAAACGGGCAAGCATTGCCTGCAACCCTTGTTCCGCACTTGTTAACTGCACAGAATCAGAAAAAAGCCTTACCGATTCCGAATTATCCAGCGCAAAAACAATAGCTGGTTTTATAGTTTGATTGGCCAGGTACCGCACCATAGGCCCCAGCAGCAAAAAGCAAAGAAAGCTAACGACCAGGAACCGGACAGCCGCCAGGCTATAGTTTATAGTTGCCGACCAGGGCGCACGCCGGGTATACAGCAGCCAGGCATACAAAGCACCAACAGCCAGGCAGGCAAGTATAAGCCAGGGAGAATACGTAGTTATCAGGCGGAAACTGTTCAATTATGCGAAGTATGGGTTAGAGATGATACAAGCTATTACCGAATTAAGAAGCTGCATGTTGCCCGAAATTCACTTTCCCGAACTTTATTCTTGCATCCAGTATATCAACGTATTTATATAGCCCTGTAATATGCACCTGGCCGGGTTCCGTATTTATAGATACAACCTCTGTGTTAAAGAATCTATTAAAGAACCTGGCGTACCTGCCAGTTGGCATCAGCACCTTCTCACTGGCACTTTCCTGCTCTAACTTCACTCCGTTCTTTTCTAAAAGTTCTACAGCCCAGTTTGCGACATAAGCCGGATCATTGATCTCTGAAATAGTTAGTGTGTGCAGTCGTGTTGCGTAGGTGTGAATAGCCGAATTAAACAGCGGAATAAACAAGGCCATGAACCACAAGGAACCTAAGGCCTCGAAATATGCCGATATGGGTTGCCCAAAGCTGGTTAAGAAATAGAACAGGGTAATTATGGAAAAGAATAGCAGAAACGTTAGTCCGAAAAGCTTTAAAAAAGTGCTTACTCTAGGTTTGTGCGGGCGTATGCTGATTTTCATTTTTAGCTTTTATACTTATTAAGAGGCACTTAATGGATTGTATGGCTTCGCAATATGTATCAATCCATGTCACAAAGTATAAACTTATAGTCACAGAGGCAATTTGCTATTTAAAGGCGACTTTCCCGAAACGCAGCTTAGTATCCAGGGCATCTATAAAACGCTGATGGCCGGTCACGATCACCTCGTCTTCGAAATACTTGAGATAAACCAGTTCAGAGCCAAACCAATGCCTTAATAGCCTATTACTCTTTTTGGTAGATTCCAGCACAAAGCACCCCGACAACATGCTATGAACCCGCATATCTTCCCGAGCCAGAAACCGGACCGCCCATTCTGCAGCCACCATCGGCTTTGACACACCAACTACCCTTATCTCGTGTTTACGAGCGGCATAAGCATGAAAAACAGCACTTACCAACGGAAACCCCAGCACAACCAGCCAGCTTTTCTGCAGGTAGGCTCCAAAAGAGGCATCCTGGCAAATAATTGCTAAACTATAGAACACGCCTCCAACCAAACTATAAAGCAGCACCATTACACCTAATGATAAAAGGATCTGCACTGGCCTGGGACTGTAAGCTACTGTAGAAAAGTGCATAGGCGGTTTGGTTAAAGAGTTAAGTAGCAGCTCGGAGCATGATTTAATGCTAAGTATAATAAAAAAAGACCAATGTTGCTAACATTAAGAAAGCAACATTGGTCTTTTTTATACTTTTATAAAGTATAAATTAACTCATACTTACGTTAACATACCGCCATCTACCTGCAGCACCTGTCCTGTAATGTAGGCTGAATCATCAGAAGCTAAGAAGATAGCTGCTTTTGCCACATCTTCCGGGGTACCGCCACGCTTCAATGGTATAGCCTTTCTCCACTCTTCTACCACTTTCTGGTCGAGTTCGCCGGTCATTTCAGTTTCGATAAAGCCCGGAGCTATAGCATTGCAACGAATATTGCGCGAACCCAACTCCAATGCAACCGACTTGGTAAAGCCAATGCTGCCTGCTTTTGAGGCCGAATAATTCGCCTGCCCGGCGTTACCTTTTATACCTACCACCGAAGTTATGTTGATGATAGAGCCACTCTTGGCGCGCATCATATGCTTCGTAGCGTTTTTGGTCAGGTTAAATACCGATTTCAGGTTAGTATCGATCACGGCATCCCACTGGTCTTCGGTCATGCGCATCAGCAGTCCGTCGCGGGTAATACCGGCATTATTTACCAGTATATCTATCTTACCGAAGTCAGCCACTACATCTTCTATCAGCTTTTCAGCCTGGGCCATATCCGATGCATCAGAGCGATAGCCTTTTACTCTGCTGCCGCTACCTGATAGCTCCTGCTCCAGCGCCTGGCCTTTTTCTACACTCGACAAGTAGGTAAATGCTACCTGTGCGCCTGCCTCTGCAAACTGTTGTGCAATGGCGCGGCCTATTCCTTTTGATGCCCCGGTTACCAGAGCTACTTTTCCTTCTAGTGCTTTCATAAGTACCAAAGTTATAAAAGATTTTCAAAAGCAATAATTCAGACGAGTACTCTGTTAGAACTATAGTTTAGGAAGAAGTATAGACGGATGTTTAATGTTTAAACAACTGACCGGCATTTTAAAGTATAGCTTATTATACTTTATGAAGGCCAGATAAGCAGGGTTAAAACTCAGCATGCTACACTCATCTTAGAGTATAGCAACCAAACCTTTCTTTTAATTTGATCTCTGCAAACATCAGCAACAAACCAAACAAATATAAATCAAGCTGTTATCTCTATAAACAACAATTACAGCATCTCAAACCTCATCCCTCTCTAAACGGATAAATCCTAAATACACCCTAAGTCACAAAACGGAAATTTTATATTCATTTTCAGTAAAACTATTGCAACATATTTACAATCTGATTATTGTCTAAAATTTCATTTTTATTTCTATTGTTTAAAACATATTTTCGTGTCGATTTTTCAACCAAAGCCACCCTATAATGTACAAACGTAGTATCGGACTAGCCATCCTGATCGCTGTGTCGTTGTCAGTTGTTTTTTTAATTGTACAAAACCTGACTTTCGATAAAGCCAGCGCCCAGACACCTACCAGAAATGCTGTAATTACAGCTCCTGAGCCACAACCCAAAGCCCCCGCCCCTATAGTCTATGGTATCCCTACCGACTCGCTGGAGATTGTGGAAGCAACCGTAAAACGTGGCGAAAACCTGTCGCAGATACTAGACGAGTACAACATTACGCTGGCAACCATCTCGGAACTGGCAAAAAAATCCAAACCGGTATTTAATGTGCGTCGCATCAGCGCCAACCGCAACTATACCATCCTGCACCTCCCCGACTCGGGCCGTACGGCACAATATTTTATTTATGAGCCCAACGAAACAGAATATGTAATTTATGACCTACGCAAAGAACTGGCAGTAAACTTACAAAAGCGCCAGGTTGATACAGTGGAGCGTGCAGTTGCCGGCCTTATCCGGAACTCGCTTTATGATGCCATGATCGAAGCAGGTGGCTCAGCCCAGTTGGTAAACCACTTCGCGGATATTTATGCCTGGCGCCTTGACCTGAACCGTTTGCAGCCCGGCGACAAGTTTAAACTGATCTATGATGAGCATGTGGTAAATGGTAAAACGATCGGTTTTGGAAAGATCAAATCAGCTTATTTTGAGCACGAAGGCAAAGAACTATACGCTATCCATTTCGAGAAAGGCAAAAGCTCCGGTTATTACGACCAGGAGGGCAACAGCCTGAAAAGAGCATTCCTGAGAGAGCCATTGGAGTATAGCCGCATTAGCTCACGTTTTACTAAAAGACGCTTCCATCCGGTGCAAAAACGTTACAAGCCACACCTGGGCACCGACTTTGCAGCACGCAAGGGTACACCCATCCGTACAGTTGGCGATGGCGTAGTTTTAGAGGCTCGTTATACCCGTGGAAATGGCTATTATGTAAAGATCAAGCACAATAAAACGTATACTACCCAATACCTGCACATGTCTAAATTTGCGAAAGGCATGCGCCCAGGCAAGCGTGTAAAGCAAGGCCAGACCATTGGGTATGTGGGTAGCACCGGCCTTGCCACCGGCCCTCACCTTTGCTATCGTTTCTGGAAGAACGGTCGCCAGGTAGATGCCCTCAAAGTAAAACTACCAGCCGCTGATCCGATCCATAGAAACCATCTTCAGGATTTTGAGCAATTAAAAGAAAGCACCATCAACCAGATGCAGGCCATTAACTTCAACGAGAACGAGCAAGGCGAGCTACTTGCATCGGGCAAACACCTACCTGAGCAGGACGCTTAACTATAAAGTATAGCACATCAAAGAAAAAGCGCGGCCCCGGTTGCGCTTTTTCTGTTTCTTAGCTTTTGTATACAGCTCTCTATTTGATGACGCAAGTATAAAGCCTGCCAATACGCCTGAACGGTAAGAAGCAATACTTATAGTTATATTTCGTAATTTTGCAGCCGATACATTTAAGATAGAACTATGAGCGAACTAACTCCACTTAGCGAAGTAGGCGAGTTTGGACTGATCAGACGCATAAAAGAGAAAGTGGTGTTGCAGCACCCATCCACTATAAAAGGTATCGGCGACGATGCAGCCATACTGGAGCCCGAAGAAAAGCAACTGGTAGTTACCAGCGACATGCTGCTGGAAGGCATCCACTTCGACCTGACCTTTTGCCCGCTGAAGCACTTGGGTTATAAAGCAGTAGCTGTAAACGTATCGGATATTGCTGCTATGAATGCAAAGCCGACACAGATAACGGTTAACATTGCGGTTGGCGCACGCTATACTGTAGAAGCCATTGAAGAACTATACGAGGGCATTCGCCTGGCCTGCGAAAACTATAAAGTAGACCTTGTTGGAGGCGATACCACATCATCCAGAACAGGATTGGTGATAAGTATAACTGCCATTGGCGAAGTAGCTAAAGGCGAAGCAGCCATGCGCAGCGGTGCCAAAGCAAACGACCTCATCTGCCTGACCGGTGATATTGGCGCTGCTTACATGGGCTTACAGGTGCTGGAACGCGAGAAGCAGGCATTTATGGCCGACCCGGAGATGCAACCGCAACTCGATAAGTATGAATACATTGTTGGTCGCCAGCTAAAACCGGAGGCGCGTATGGATGTGATCCATGAATTGAAGGAGTTCGGCATTAAACCAACCTCTATGATAGATGTGTCGGATGGGCTGGCTTCGGAGCTGATGCATATCTGTTCGCAATCTGGAGTTGGGGCTACTATTTACCGCGAAAACCTGCCCGCCGACAACCAGATGCTGGAAGCAGCCATGGAGTTTAGCCTGGACCCGGTAATGTGCATGCTGAATGGCGGCGAAGACTATGAGCTGTTATTTACTGTACCCTTAGAAGATTACGAAAAGCTAAAGAACCTGCCGGATGTCAGCCTGATCGGTAAAATAACAGAAGCCAGCGAAGGTGTTAACCTCGCAAATAAGCACGGCCAGGCATTCCCTCTAAAAGCCCAGGGCTGGACGCATTTTTAAGGTTTTTGAAAGATTATTTGAAAAGGAGAGGCTGTAGTGGTTTCTCCTTTTTTTTTTCTCACCCCAACCCTCTCCTAAAAACAGGAGAGGGAGTTCCTGTTATAGTTATAGTTTGTCTAAGTCATTCCGAGAGTTAGCCGAGGAATCTTAATTGTCCTATAGGTTAACAGCAACTGGCAAAAAGACGCAAAGTATTGCGTCTCTACTTAAGGGTTATTTATTTTTAGCTGTCATTCCGAGCGTAGTCGAGCAATTTTATAAAGCACAGCAAATGAACACATAAGATCTCTCATGTTGTTCCAGATTACAATTTCTGCTTAAGCTGACAGCATTGGGTCGCGACCTGTCCGTGCGATAGACATGAAATTATGAAAAGGCAAAGCGAACTAAAGTAGAAGCATAAAACTCCCCTCCTTAGTTAAGGAGGGGCAGGGGTGGTTTGACAAACGTCAACTATAGAACTTGCAAACTATAGAAATACCAGAAAAAGCACCCTCTCCTGTTTTTAGGAGAAAGTTGGGGTGAGGTAAAACAAAAAAGGAGAAGCCACTACAGCCTCTCCTTTGTCAAATAGTCATTTGTCCAAAAATTAATCCTCCGGGTAAGGAATAAACACGAAGTTCTGAAAATCGCCATCTACTACAAACAGGCAGCAGAACTCGTCCGGGTCTTTGTAAGCGGCTTTAAAATCTTCGACACGATCTTCCAGAACCAACTGGCGCTGCATAAAATCCTCCAGGTACGATGCGTTGATGTTCCACTCTAAGGCCATCTCTTCTTTAGCCAAAAAGTTAGAACCCACCGGCACCTGCGTTCTGCTGAACACAAAGATCGGGTACTTGGATATCTGGCGTTTGCGCACTTGATAAGAGGCTTCACGCAGGGTTTCGGCCACCACTACAAAATCCTTCGAAATGGTGCCCAGGTATTTACCGTTTAATTCCGGATCGTTTTCCATGGTTGCTTATTTTGCAGTTAGTAAAACTATATTTTCAACGTGGTGCGTTTGCGGGAACATATCTACAGGCTGCACACGCGCTACATCATATTTCTCTGATAACAGCTCCAGGTCGCGGGCCTGTGTAGCCGGGTTACAGCTTACGTATACTATACGGTCGGCATGCACTTGTATAAGTTTCTCAATCACATCAGGGTGCATACCGGCACGTGGCGGGTCGGTTATTATTACTTCCGGTCTGCCATGCTTCGCGATCAGCTCATCAGATAAGATATCCTTCATATCACCGGCATAAAAAGTAGTGTTGGTGATGTTATTCAGCTCCGAGTTGATCTTCGCATCTTCGATAGCACTTGGCACATACTCGATACCGATCACTTCTTTTGCTTGTCTGGCTACAAAGTTGGCTATAGTTCCGGCACCGGTGTAGAGGTCGTATACCAGTTCGTTTCCGGTCAGGCCTGCAAACTCGCGCGTTAGGCGGTACAGCTCATACGCCTGGTCAGCATTGGTCTGGTAAAACGATTTCGGCCCCACCTGGAAACGGATATCTTCCATCTGCTCATAAATATAAGGCTGCCCTTTGTAGCAGATCACTTCCTGATCGTGGAAGGTATCATTCATTTTGGTGTTCACCACATATTGTAGCGAGGTAATCTCAGGAAACTTCGCATACAGGTCGTCCAGTATTCCGAAAATAGCTTCTTCATCGTTGTGCTTCACGAGAAGTATAACCATCAGGTCGCCGGTGTTGGCTGTACGAACGATAAGATTACGCAGGAAACCGGTTTGCTTTACCGCATCATAATACTCCAAACCTTTAGCACGGGTATAGTCACGCACCGCCAGGCGAATGGCGTTAGACGGATCGGGTTGCAGGTAACAGTGCTGTATGTCAAGTATCTTATCGAAACGGCCCGGCATGTGGAAGCCCAGCGCATTACGGTCGTAGTCCAGTCCAGACTTTATCTGCTCGTTGGTAAGCCAGCCAAAGCTTGAGAAAGTAAACTCCAGTTTGTTGCGGTAGAACTTATCTTTTTCAGAGCCAAGTATAGGATCAAATTCAGGCAACGACACTTTACCGATACGTTCCAGGTTGTCGCGAACCTGTTTCTCTTTATAGTATAGTTGCGTATCGTAACCGATGTGCTGCCACTTACAACCACCACAAATGCCAAAATGCTCACAGAAAGGCTGTACGCGCAACTCAGAGTATTCCCTGAAATGCACCGGCACGGCTTCCATAAAGCTTTTCTTCTTTTTGGTGATGCGCAGGTCTACCACGTCGCCGGGAGCAACGCCACCTACAAATACCACCATATTATCATGGCGCGCCAGGCATTTGCCCTCGGCCACCATCTCCTCAATGCGTATATTTTCGAGTATCTCGAACTTCTTTTGCTTCTTATTTCTCACGATGCTGCAAAATTAGCTAAATTTTTAGGATTTCGCGTTTCACTTTCAACAGTTATACTTTAGCCCTCAGGGTGCCCCATTTCCATACAAACCCGGTTTTGGTATTCTTTTTCAGGTTGTTGCCGTAGTATTTAATTATGGCAAAGTTTTATAGAAAATTAAGTCACTTATTAACCACTTTATTGCTGCTATGCTACGCTGGACCTGCAATGGCCCAGGAGCCAACTATAAACTGGGGTTCCGAAATTTCACTGGACTCACGTCACATAGATCACCTGGAGATAGTAGGTATAGGGCCTGACAGTTCCATTTATACTACCTATAGCCATGGCCGGCAAATAACCCTCGAAAAATATTCTCAGGAAGGTAACAGATTCTGGTCGATAGCAATAGCCCCACGCACCCCGGATGGCCAATCAGCTATCATAGAAAAACTGATCTCACTCAAAAATAAAGTATATGTGCTATCATCAGTAACAGATAACAGCGCCACTAAATTTTACGCCCAGCAGATCGATGCAAATGGTAACTATGTACAACCTGTAACTGAGCTGGTTATAGCTCCGCCTGGCGCATCACTACACACAAACTCAACAGCCGATAGGCTTGTATTAGCTTTGCAACCTGCATTAGAAGGCAAAAGAGGAACAGTAATGTCTTTCAAGCCTAACCTGGAATCTGTCTGGATAGAGAACATACCCATTACCGGAGATATAGAAGTTGTTGAACAAACCAGTAATGGCACTGCATTTATACTTACAAAGCATCTTGATTCAGGCTCTGCTGAGCAATCGTTTACAGTATACCGCTTTGAAGGCCGGAATGGCAGAAGTACGCAACAGGCAATTGGAAGCAACGAAAACAGGCCGCTACAGGCTAAAATGTTAGTCTCTGATTCTGATTTGGTGGTAGCAGGTATTACCTCTCCTGCATTGTTTGTGGCCAGTTTAAAGCCAGAGCCAACAGGCACTTTTTATTATCGATTCCCGAAAGGAAATCTGCGAAAACCGGTAATAAACTTCGCTCCCTTCGACAGTACATTTTTGCGTAACTATAAAAACTATAAGCCCGACCGAGACCAAAGCCAACGACTGCGCAACCTGCAGCTACAGCACCTGCTACCCTTAACTGGTGGCAAAACTATACTTTTAGGAGAAGTAACAACCATAAACAAACAGGTACGCCATACCGACGACATCCTTGCCATTGCTTTCTCACCGGAAGGCCAAACCATTTATACTTCCAGTGCCAATAAGCTACAGGCTACACCAACCCAGCAAACCCAGCTTGGTTCTTATATTGTTTCTACCACACAGGATACTGTAAAACTGATCTATCTCGATTTTGAATACAACTATAACAAGCAGGAAGAGATTACTATTGCCAGCCCCAGAGCAGTCCTTAAAACACCCGTGCTTATAACACTGCTACCGGACGGCACACAAAAGGTAAAGCCATTGCAAAACTCACAGACCGGCCGATACCAGGATTTTTACTTAGTGCCAGATTCAGCTTATAAACTCTCTCCTACTTCGTTTATAGTTATAGGTGCCGGCAAAGACCACTATAAATTCGGGAGATTAAAGCTTTAATCTCCTGCTTCCCATTTCCCCGCTACATATACCTTTAATATCTCTCCGGAACCTCCACTATAAATGTGCTGTTGAAACCAGAAGATCGGCCTTCATCACTGGTCAATTTTTATTATCTTTGGTAAACAACTAACTAATCAATTTCACCCTACCATGAATAAACGTACTTATCTGAGTATGTTCCTGGCAGCGGCACTTGCTTTGCCATTAGGCTCGGCAGTGGCCCAGGACAAAAAAGATGACAAAAAGTGGACTGTGGATGCTGCGCACAGCACCGAAAAAGAAGTAACTGTAACCACCGACGAAGGCACCTGGATGAGCCTGGATGTGAGTCCGGATGGCAAAGAGATCGTGTTTGACATGCTCGGCGATATCTATATTACGCCGATTTCGGGTGGCAAGGCAAAGCTATTACGTACTGGCCGCCCTTACGAAGTGCAGCCGCGTTTCAGCCCGGATGGCAAATTCATTTCCTTTACTTCTGATGCAGGCGGCGGCGACAATATCTGGATCATGAAGCGTGATGGCTCGGATGCTAAACAGATAACAAAAGAAACTTTCCGATTACTGAATAACGCTGTCTGGACGCCGGATGGCCAGTACCTGATCGCGCGTAAGCACTTTACTAACACCCGCTCTTTGGGTGCCGGCGAGATGTGGATGTACCACCGCTCAGGTGGTGCAGGCGTACAATTGACTAAGCGCAAAAACGACCAGCAGGACGCCGGTGAGCCATTTGTGTCTCCTGACGGAAAGTATGTGTATTACTCCGAAGACATGAGCGGTGGCTCTACCTTTGAGTACAACAAGGACCCGAACGGCCAGATCTATGTAATCCGCAGGGTTGATCGTAACACAGGAGAGATCGAGAATATAGTTACCGGTAACGGCGGTTCTGTTCGCCCTACTATTTCTAGAGATGGTAAGCACATTGCGTTTGTGCGCCGCGTGCGTACCAAGTCGGTGCTGTTTGTGCAGGATCTGAAAACCGGTGAACAATGGCCGATAACCGATAACCTGAGCAAAGATCAGCAGGAATCATGGGCTATCTTCGGTGTTTATCCTTCTTTCTCCTGGACTCCTGATAACAAGAGCATCGTATACTGGGCAAATGGTAAGATCAACAAGATTGATGTTGCCAACCAGAAAGTAACTAACATTCCTTTTGAGGCTACTGCAACGCATTACATTGCCGATGTGGTTCGTCACGATTTTAGCAAGAATGGTGGTGTTTCTCCGAAAGAGTTTGCAGCTAAAGCAATTCGCCATGCGGTAACTTCTCCGGATGGAAAGATCCTGGTATTTAACGCTGCCGGTCATATTTATAAAAAGGAATTGCCAAACGGTAAGCCAGAGCGCATTACCAAAGGTGCTGATTTTGAGTTCTACCCAGCTTTCTCTCCGGATGGTAAATCTATAGTTTACTCTACCTGGAACGACGACAACTATAGCGCCCTGATGAAGCTGGACATCCGTAAGAAGAATGCCAAGCCAACAAAGCTTACATCTGAGAAAGGATTCTATACCAACGCTTCCTTCTCGCCAAATGGTAAGTTTATAGTTTATAATAAAGAAGGCGGCAACAACCACATGGGCTATGCGCACGGCAACGAGCGCGGCATTTATTACATGGAAGCCGATGGCGACAAGCCTACTTTCGTACAGAAAAGTGGTTCTAACCCACAATTCAACGCTACTTCTGATCGTATTTTCTTTACAGGCTATGCAGGAGGTAAATCTGCCTTTAAGAGCGTAGACCTGAATGGAAAAGAAGAGCAAACACACTATACTTCCAAGTATACCGACCAGTTCTACCCAAGCCCGGACAACAAATGGCTGGCCTTTGTGGAGTTGTTCAATGGTTATGTAGTTCCGTTTACGACTAACGGTTCTGGTATGGAATTAAGTGCCGAAACCAAAGCTGTTCCGGTTGCCCGCTTCACCCGCGACGCCGGCACCAGCATCCATTGGTCAGGCGACAGTAAGAAAGTAAACTGGGTATTGGGCGATGAGTATTTCTCGAACGACATCAAGAACCGCTTTGCCTTTGTTGAAGGTGCACCGGATAAACTTCCTGCTATTGATACCACTGGTACGAAGATCGGCCTTATACTGAAAACGGACACTCCGGAAGGTAAAGTAGCTTTCACGAACGCGCGCATCATTACCATGAAAGGCGATGAAGTGATTGAAGGCGGAACTATAGTTGTGGAAGGCAACCGTATAGTTGCGGTGGGCAAAGGTATAGCTGTACCAAAAGATGCCAAAGTAATTGACGCTGCTGGCAAAACGATTATGCCAGGTTTAGTAGATGTACACGCACACCTTGGCACGTTCCGTAACGGCATGAGTCCGCAGAAGCAATGGTCATACTATACGAACCTGGCATACGGTGTAACAACTACCCACGACCCATCATCTACTACCGAAATGGTATTCAGCCAGTCTGAAGCCGTTAAAGCTGGTGCTATGGTTGGTCCGCGTATCTACTCTACCGGAACTATACTTTATGGTGCTGATGGTAACTTTAAAGCCGTGATCAATAGCCTGGATGATGCCCGTTCGCACCTGCGTCGTATTAAAGCAGTAGGCGGTTTCTCAGTGAAGAGCTACAACCAGCCACGCCGTGAGCAGCGCCAGCAGGTAATTCAGGCTGCCCGCGAATTGGATATGACTGTAGTGCCAGAAGGTGGTTCTACGTTCTTCCATAACATGAGCATGATCCTGGATGGTCACTCTGGTATTGAGCATAACATACCTGTGGCGCCACTTTACAAAGACGTGGTAGAAGTATGGAAAGCTTCTGAGACTGGCTACACGCCTACCCTGATCGTGAACTATGGCGGTAATTCCGGCGAGTACTACTGGTACCAGAAAACCAATGCCTGGGAAAAAGAGCGTCTTCTGAAATTTACGCCACGTTCTGTAATTGATGGCCGCTCTCGCCGCGTTACGTTGGTACCGGACGAAGAGTATAACAATGGTCACATCCTGACCTCAGAAGCAACTACAAAACTGGCTCAGTCTGGTGTAAAAGTGAACTTAGGTGCACACGGTCAGTTGCAGGGTTTAGGTGCGCACTGGGAACTATGGATGCTGCAGCAAGGCGGCATGACCAACCTGGAGGCGCTTCGTGCCGCGACTTTGAACGGTGCTGAATACATCGGCATGGGCAAAGAGATCGGATCATTAGAAGCCGGTAAACTTGCCGACCTGATTGTATTAGACCAAAACCCGCTGGAGAATATCCAGAACACCGAACACGTGAAGTATACAATGGTGAACGGTCGCTTGTATGATGCCGCAACTATGGCTGAGATAGGTAACTATAATACTAAACCAGGCAAGTTCTGGTGGGAAAACAGCCGCACCGCCACCGCATTCGACTGGCACGAAGGCACTGACACCCGCTTTGAAGGTATTGCTGGTGAGCATTGCACTTGTCGTCATTAAGAATTATTAAGTATAAAGTATAAAAGCGGCTGCTCCGGATGGGGCAGCCGCTTTTTGTTTCAGTACTTTGTTATATAGCAGATTATCAGTAAATTCCTTAAAAGATAAACCTATGAAGCGCTTTCTCACTCCTGTACTTCTGTTAGCTATCACCTCATGCAACTCCAATGCCGAACAGGTGAAGGAAAATCCTACTGAAACTATAGCTGAGATTGAAGTAAAAGTTAATCCCGAAGGTAAAACTATAGCAGAGAGATTCCCTGTACCAAAAGGCTTTACAAGAGTTAAAACTGCTGATAATTCCTATGAAGCATATCTTCAAAACTTCAAGCTAAAGCCCTACGGTTCGGTTGTACATTATTACAATGGCAAAGTAAAACCCAACGATAATATTTATGATGCCGTACTCGATATTGATGTCGGCAACTATGACCTTCAGCAATGTGCGGATGCCGTGATGCGCTTACGTGCAGAATACCTTTATGAGCAAAAACGCTACAACGACATTCACTTTAACTTTACCAACGGCTTTACTGCAAACTATAGCAAATGGCAGCAAGGCTATAAAATAACCGTAAGAGGCAATGACGTAAATTGGGTGAAGAAGACAGCGCCAGCTACAAACTATAGTTCTTTCCGTGATTACCTAAAAATTGTATTTACCTATGCCGGCACTTTATCTTTGGAGAAAGAATTGAAGCCGGTAACTATAGTCTAAATGCAGATCGGAGATGTCTTTATTAAAGGCGGCAGCCCCGGCCATGCGGTTATAGTTGTTAATATGGCAGTTAATGCACAGACCGGTGAAAAGCTGTTTCTACTAGCGCAAAGCTACATGCCCGCCCAGGAAATACAGATACTGAAAAATCCAATGAACCCAGAACTAAGCCCCTGGTACAGCACCACTTTTACTGGTCCGCTCTATACACCAGAATGGACTTTTCAGAAGAGCCATTTGAAGAGGTTTTAGAATTAAATAGTAACCATGGCGCGAGTAAACCGAGATTATGAAACTTTTAGGTTAAGCAACTAAAAGGCAGACTGTCCCCTTGAGGGGGCTACAGGGGTGTAATCGTGCATAGAAAATAAGCTACTTAGACTGTTGCTGCTTATCCAATATCCAGTTCTCTATAGTTCTCAAAACATTATGAAAGGTCCTTTTTACTTCCTTATCATCAAACCTTAAAAACTGCACCCCATACTGCTCTAATTCATTTTGACGTAATGAATCATAGCCATAGTTCTGATTATGGCTATCGCCATCAATCTCAATAGCTAACTGCAGTTCATGTGAGTAAAAGTCAACTATAAAATCTAACATGGGCACTTGCCGGTGAAACTGATAGCCGAGAAGCTTTCACTCTTTTATTTCCTGCCACAAAAAGATCTCAGACAAAGTGCTATTCTTTCTTAATTCGCGTGCTTTAGCCTTTAAGTCTTCTCTATATGGTATGATCCTGTTTTTTGTCAATGTCAACTATATTTCGGATTTAGAATTGCTTTGGCTACAGTTCCCAGTGCACGATTACACCCCTGTAGTCCCCTCAAGGGGACAGTCTGCTAATAGTTTAGGTTATGCTCTCGCATTGGAAGGCTGTAACCTTATTCAATAACCTGCAACTACTCCTTCACTGCTACCAGTACCCGTTTAATCAACTCATTCGGGTTGCCATTATGCCAGCGCCAAACTATAACGATGTCATGCTCCGGATCTACCCACACGGTATTCTGGCCGGCGCCTAAGGCTGCGTAACTGGTAGTTGGGGCATCGGGCCAGGCTTTACCTTCGGTATTCAGCCACCACAGGTAACCATAGTCTGGGCCAACGGCGCCACGAGAGGTAGTCGCTTCTTTCACCCACTTTTCTGAGATCAGCTGTTTATCTTTCCAGCGGCCGTTTCGCAGAAACAGGTAACCGAAACGGGCTTCGTCGCGGGTGTTTATCCAGAGGCCGCCGCCCCAGCGGGTACCGCCGCTTACCGATGGCATTTGCTTGCCGTTTATTTCAACTATAGAATTGCGGTAAGGCACCCACTTCCAGGTTTCAGATGCATCGATTGGGTCCATAATTTCATCTTCCAGCACTTCCGGCAACGGTTTCTCCCAAAGGCGCAGCATAGATAAAGCGAAGCGATTGATGCGGGTGTCGTTATACTCGTAAAAGCTGCCGGGCTCTTGTAGTTCACGTGGTTTGCGCTCTCCTCTACCGAAAGCTTCTTTTCCTATAAAGTCATGGTTTTTGCCCCACATCTCGCCTTCCCACTCACTTGTCTGGCGGGCGTGGTGCTCCCAGGTAACTTTGCTGTTCTGCTCCGAACTATAGCCGCCATCCTTTACATAGTTTGCAACCGGGTCGGTTATACTTTCTATCATGCCACGGTCTATTGTTAAGCCAAGTATAGTTGACAAGAAACTCTTCGCTACACTATAAGTCGGGTCTACAGCTTCAGTATCGCCCCACTCGGCTACTATGTAACCGTTTTTGATGATGATGCCATTTGTGTTGGCTCTGCTTGCAGGCAATGGCCCGAGCGGATCTCCGAAGATCTCTTTCTGAGTTGAGAAGTCTTTTTGTATCTGGGTGGTTTCCTGTGTTTTAGCCCACTCTACGGCTTGTTGCAGCAGCGTAGCATCCATGCCCAGTTCTTCAGGGTTTTTCTTTTCCCAGTTATCGCCTTTGCCGGGGTAATAGTATTTATTTTCGGATGCCTGGGTTTGAGAAGCTGTAGTTGTGGTTTGCTGTGGTTGTTGCTGGCAGGCTGCAAGGCCAAGCGAGAGCATCAGCACGAAAGCGGTATTTCTGAATAGCATAGTTTTCTTCATCAGGTTTGGATACTAAATGTAAGTATAGAACTGTTTAAAGCAAAAGCGGCCACCTGTTTTGCAAGTGGCCGCTTTATTTATTTTATAGTTTATACTTCCAGCACATAGTACTGAAGCGGTTTATCGAGTTTTTGTAATAGCGGCTTGGCGACGTTGAATACTTTTACACCTTTAGCCGTTGCGCCTTCCAAAGTACCCACATGCGCATGCCCATGGAAAGCCGCCAACACCTGCCTGCGTTCCAAGGGTTCTGCCAGTCTCGATGAACCCAGGAACGGGTAAATTGCTTCGGGCTCCCCTTCTATAGTTGCCGAAATAGGTGCGTAATGCAGTACAGCTATTTTAGGCACATCGGGGTGCTCTGTTTCTAACCTTGATAAAGCGCCATCCAGTTTCAGCGATTCGTCTACAGCTTCCTGTACAAACTGCTTCATCATAGGCTCTCCGAACATGGCCAGCATAGCGCGGTTAAAACCTCCGCCAAAGCCTTTTACACCCGCAAAGCCAACACCTTCCAACACTACCATATCGCCATCCAGTATCGTTATACCTGTTTGTACAAGTACCTTCCGGATATCATCCTGCTCGTTATGATCATAATCGTGGTTGCCAAGTACAGCTACAACCGGTATGGAGCAAGCTCTTAATTCCTGCGCTAATACTTCTGCTTCTGTTGCTCGCCCATGGTCAGTCAGGTCGCCGCACAATAATAGTACATCAGCATCCGAGGAGGCATCTTTAAAAAACTCTACCCACTTACCCTTGTCTGTGTCGCGTACATGAATATCGCCAACCGCTGCGATACGTGTTTTGTTCTTCTTTTTATCCATCTACTATATGGTTTTTATAGTTACCACCTTGTACTCCCATTCTGTAATATCGGTTTTGTACTGGGTCTGGTCTATAATAGGGCCACGGCAAACTTTCTCTACCGAAGCCGGCAACTCATACTGGTGCTGGGCGCGCTGCATCAGTTCATCAAAAAGCCAGCGCGGAATTATGTCGCGGTCAGCTGGATATACAAACTGGAAGTTGATGATCTGGCTGAAAAGCAGTTGCCAGTGCTGGTCCATTCGGCTGAAAAGGCGTTTCCAGTCAAGCTTTTTACCATACTTTAAGAACAGGTGGTTCACATCGGCTCCATCGTAGCGCTCGCGGTTCTGCACATATATCTTACACCAGATAAGCTCTTCAGGAGCCAGGAATTTTACCGGAATACCGAATACTTTACCTTTCACGGCATACTCGTACCAGCTGTCGTCTACGGTGCAAATGTTGTTTACCGTATCAAAAATAATATCGATGTAATAACCGTTCTGGAATACTTTGGCAAGCCATCGGGCATCGGTAATTTCGGTCTGGTAACCTTTGTCGTTCAGGAATTTGAGGTGATACTGGTACTCGCTTGGCTTACAAAAAATATCGAGGTCTTTCATGTCGCGCACAATGCCAGTGTATTCGTACATAGCATAGCCACCGCCCAGCAAATAAGGTGTGGGGCTGTCTTTCAGGAGCGTTAGGGTTTTTTTATAGAATTCGTTGGCTAAATCCTGGCCGTTGGTAGCTGCTTTGGGCGTAGCTACTTTTTTGCCGTTCACCACGACTTTCTCTTCTTTTATTTTTTTCATATTAAGTCGATACTAAAAAATCAGGTCCTGTTGTAGTTATAAAGCCATATTTCGGGCGGTGGGAAACAACAAGGGGGTTAATTATTTACTTAATTCTGAAAGAAATGTTGTTTGATTACCCGAAGAAATAAATTTTTACTTACTGAAAGAAGTACAAATACACTACAACCCCGGGCTCAGCCGCTAACTTAACATATATAGGCTTCTGGTATATTTACAGGGCTATTAAAGAGAATTCAGCTTACAGAGGCCTATCAAATAGATAAAAGAAAATGTACAAATATAAACCTGGGCACTTCCATAGTTTATCAGGTGTAAGGTATAGTTCTAAGTATACTATAGTTTACAGGAATTATCCGGAAGTTGAAGGCCTGCAACTTTCACAAAAAAAGCAGGAACCGACTTTCTTCCGATTCCTGCTTTTTCTGTAGTTAATTTATAGTTTGGTTACCAGCCCGACCTGCGATTGCCGCCTCCCAGCACACTGCCAAGTATAGAACCCAGGCCGCCCGATTTTGTACCACCATATCCTTTTTTACCATTCAGGCCGCCCAGTATGGAGATGATAGACCCTAAACCACCACCCATTCCGGATCTTGTAGTTCTTCCGCCCATCATGCCACCTGTGTTGCTGCCACCCATCATGCCGCCTAATAAACCGCCAAGTAGTCCGCCGCCCATGCCGCCAGCCATACCACCACGTCTGCCCATCATCCTGGATAGTACCATTGGTGCCACTACGCCTAGTATACCGCTAACCATTTGCGGCGAAATACCTGTATTCTTAAACATGTCCCCGAAACCGCTTTTGCTCATAAACGATTGGGAAGTTGGGTCTTCGCCATGCTGCTGCGCTTCGTCTGCTTTCTCAACATATTGGTCCAGCACACTGTACTGTTCCTGATCGATGCCCAGGTAGTCGGCGATGCCTTGTATGCGCTGCTGCTCGTCGGGCGTGTATTCCCCATCGGCCTTAGCAAAACTAATGATATCGGTTACGAACGAGAAACGAAGTGGGCTCGTCTTAAGCACATCCAAACATTTTTCCAGGCTAACCTTATCCGGATTTTTAGCAATCTGTGCTACTTCCTGCTGTAAATTTTCGGGTAGTTCGGCAGCTTCGCCCATCATTTGCAAAAACTGTAATTCTTCGTCGGTAGCTGTGCCATCTGATGAAGCCATCACGGCCAATGCTCCAAAGTAGGCGCCTTTCTCTTGCTGCGAGTAATCTTTTAATAATGTAGTTTGTTCCATAGCTTTTGTGAGTTTATAGTTATGTAATAACGGCAGCTATAGTTGTGAGGTTGGTGTAAGCTATAGTTTGGGTAGGTCACAAAAAAATCCCTGACTATAAACTATAGCCAGGGATCCCACTTTTAGCCAAAGGTAGGTTCTTAGTTCATTGGTATTTCCATCAGCAGGAGTTCTGCTTCGGATGAAGCTTTTATAGAAATAGTATCTGTATCAGAAACACCTATACCATCGCGTTTGCTTAACTTTTCGCCATCGATCTCTACATCGCCTTCCAGCACAAAAGCATAAACGCCATTGCCACTTTTATGCAGTTTATAGTCTTCTGCAAACCCGGCTTTTAACGAACCCAGCGTAAACCAGGCATCCTGATTTATCCAGATACTTTCCGCATCTTTTTCCGGCGACACCACGGTCTGTAGTTTGTTCTGACGATTGGCAGGGTTAAAGGTTTTCTGCTCGTAGCGTGGTTTTATGTCCTGCTCTTTCGGGAAAACCCAGATCTGCAAAAAATTTACCTGCTCAGTTTTTGAGTTGTTAAATTCCGAATGCGTTAAGCCACTACCCGCCGACATGATCTGCACATCGTTTGTCTTGATAACTTTCTTGTTGCCTGTGCTGTCCTGGTGCGCCAGTTCGCCTGATAATGGAATAGAGATGATCTCCATGTTATCGTGCGGGTGCGCGCCAAAGCCCATACCCGGGGCAACTATATCGTCGTTCAGTACGCGCAGTAAGCCAAAGTTCATGCGCTCCGGGTTGTGGTAGCGGGCAAAGCTGAAGGTATGGTGCGAGTCGAGCCAGCCATGGTTGGCATGCCCCCTCGTATTTGCTTTATGAATTATTTTCTTGCTCATAGTTTCTATAGTTTATTTCCAGGTTCCGTTAAACACTATCTCCTGTAAAGGTTTACGGGTACGCGGTGAGTTTTCTCTTTCTTTTAACGGCTCTGGTAACTGCTCTGCATCGCCCAGGTAACCTAAGGCCATTACGCTTACAGGCTCATAGCCCTGCGGTATCTCAAATACTTCGCGTGCTTTGTCAGCGCTATAGCCTCCCATAACATGCAGGTATAAACCAAGCTCTGTTGCCTGCAATGCCAGGTTAGCCGTAGCCATACCTGTATCGTGCCATGCATGCGTGTTGCGGCTATCGAAATTGCTATAGTCTGTTTTCGCAACCGATAGTATTAGCACAGGTGCTTCTTTAGCCCAAACCTGATTTGCCTCTACAAGAGTGCTTAGTATTTTATGGTACGCTTCCACGTTTTCTTTTGTAGCATAGATAAACCGCCATGGTTGCTCGTTCATAGCAGAAGGCGCCCAGCGTGCCGCTTCAAAAACCGCTTCCAGCTTCTCCTCTTCTACCGGCTTATTATCAAATGCTCTCGGGCTCCAACGCGCGGTTATCAGTTCATTCGTTTCTATCTTATTATCCGTTCCGATCATGCCTATGTTGTTATGGTAAAATTTATTTCGATACAAATTTAATGTACATACATTTAATGTACAAACATAACACAGTTTATGTTTCAGAAGTTCAGATTTATTGTGGGTTTGGGCTAGTGGGGTTTGTTTGATAGAAGGGTAAAAGCTTGGTTGGAGTTTTAGGTAGGATTTTGGTTTTATAGTTGGTGTGGTCCAACCACCCCTAACCCTTCGTTGTCTAAGGCGGGGAATTCTGATGTTGCTATTATTTTAGTTGTAGTTTTATAGTTAGCGTATTAACACCCCTGTAGTCCCCTCAAGGGGACAGTTTCTGCTACTGATGTTTTACTAGCTATAGTTTTATAGTTACAGCCTATGAACAGACAGGTCGCGACCTGTCCCTACGGAAGTATGCTCACGAGAAAGGTCGAAGCTTATAGTTTTAACCTATAGTTTAGCGGTAGCTATGAGAAACGTTCCAGTCTTTGGGTTGAGCGCCTTTGATTTGTTGCGGTGCCGCAGGCAATTCGAGGTACGAGGATAGCAAGAAAGCAGCAGCGCGATGCCCGAAGGCGAGGCCTCGCGGCCGTGAGCGAGCCCAATCAACTATAGAACAATAGGTTTGTAAAGCTCCCAGGATAAGAGGCAACTATGAAAGTATAGCTTGGTTCGAGAAAGTATAGACTTCAACTATAAGCCTAAATAGATTTCTCACGTTGTTCGAAATGACAAATAAGAAGTTATAGAACATATAAGATTTCTCGACTGACACTCGAAATGTCACAAGAGAAAACTATAAACCTAATTTTTTAAGAGCTAACAGGCAAAGCGCTACAGAACCGGAAACATTGATCTTACCACTCAGCACCATTTGCTCTACTTCAGCTACCGGTACTTTCAATACCTCTATACTTTCTGATTCGTCGAGGTCCTGGTCGGCAATTTTCTGGGCGTTACGGGCCAGGTAAAAGTATATTTTGTTTGTGTCTTTGGTAGGGTTGTCGATCACTTCCAACAGCAGTTCCATGTTATCAGAAGTATAACCGGTCTCTTCCAGGAGTTCGCGACGGGCAGCTTCTTGGGGGTTGGTTTCGTGATCGTCGATTACACCGCCGGGCAACTCTATAAATACATTGCCGGCTGCATGCTTGTACTGCCGCACAAAAATAACCTGCCCATCTTCTGTAACCGGGAAAGTCAACACCACATCGGGGCGCACACTTACATAATAATCATCTAGTATTACGCCGTTGGGCAGTTCTACTTCATCGCGACGAAGTTTATACCACTTCTCGTTTACTACCATTTCGGTGCGAAGGGTTTTCCAGTGCAGGGGGTTGGTGGATGTATGGGCAGCCATATAAAAAACAGGTTTACCAACTATACGTTAGCTGGTAAACCCTTTTTGTAAACTATAGATTTGTTAAGCAAGAACTTCTTTTCGGGTAACCTGGCTGTAAAGATACAGGTAATCCTGGGCCATTTGCTCGGCCGTATAACCATGCGAGCGTTTTACTGCGCGGCAAGCCATAATATTCCGGCAAAATTCATCGTCGATCAGGTTTTGGATCACATCGCGCACATCGTCCGGGTTGTTAGGGTCGGTAAACTTGGCGGCATTCCCCCATAGTTCAGCAAGGCTTTCGGTTCGGCCTACCACCAGCGCGCAACCCGACATGGCTGCCTCCAGCACTGATAAACCAAATGGCTCGTAGCGCGAAGGGGCCGCAAATATAGATGCTCTTGATAGCCAGTCTGCTATCTCATCGTTTGTAAGCTTACCCAGGAAATGCACATTTTCAAGTTCCAGCACCTGTCCGGTGTCCGGGTGTTTGTTATCGCCGGCAATGTAAACCGGCCACGATAGTTCTTCAGCGATGTGTGCCAGGGTCGAAATATTTTTGCCTTCGTCCCAGATGCTGCCCATGCTAAATATGAAAGGCTCTTTTTTACCAAATTTAAAATGCTGCTGCTTACGTCCGTTATAAACTACATTGCTTTGCTTAAAAGGACCATAGGTGCTGCTTGCTTCGTGCATCAAGGCCTGGGTTGTAGTAATTACCATTTCAGCGCTGCGCAGCCCTTTAGTTACCAGTTCTTTATACTTATTCCACTCTTTAGGAGCATCCTCCTGGCGCACAGCACGCCACCACGACATGACGCACGAGTGCACAACAACTACCATTGGTTTGCCCCAGGGCAGACTGGCATAGTATAAGCCGTTCAGGTGAATAAGGTCTGGTTGTACTTTATCTTTTAGCTGCATCAGCCATTCGCCTGCCTGTTGCAGGTCACTTCCATTCTTATCCATCCATTCGGGCTTATAGTTGCTTTCGTAAATGGTAAGGTTGTTAATGGCCGAAGTCGCTTCGTATTGTTCGGGGGAGAGCGGGCCGCCTGTAGTAGCTAGCGCGATCTGTATATCCTGCTCGCTGAGCGCACGGGCAAGTTCTAAGGCATAGTTCCATACACCGCCAATGGTGTCGGCAGTCATCAGAATTTTGGTAGGATGAAATGTTTCCATGGGTGAATCTCCTGCAACATTTAAAAGCCGGTAATAAACTATAGCAGCTGCGCGGTTAATGGCAACCCTTTATCACCGGTAAGGTGGATAAAAATTTTGAGGCTATACAAAAGCTGTTCTGAAACCAGTTACTGGCCTATGGACTTTTGTTAGCAGAATGTTTTTGTTTTATTAAGTATAGGTTTCCCGGTAAGTGGTGCTCCTGCCAACAATGCAGTGATATCGTGGCTTGGTTTGCGGCCAATTTCCGGTGAACACTCTTACGGTTAATTCGCTGTTTCTGTTGGAGTTCTGCCTGTTTTTAAGCAATTTTATTTCAGAAGTATAACCAGAACTTAACTAAGGCTAATACTACAGTCTTTTATTTGCTAATTCTCATCCCCGATCGTGGTTCAATCTCCTGTTACAATCCTGTTTTATGAACTTTGAAAAAGACCTGCACCTCGAAAACGGGCATGTGCTGTTAAGACCCTATCAACCCGAAGACCGGGAGCACCTGCAAACGATCGCACCGGATGCCGATACCTGGCGCTACATGACAACCAGGATCAACAATGCTACAGATCTGCAACGTTGGGTTGAAACTATAACCAAAGCAAGCGCGCAACACGACCGTTATACTTTTATTATTATTGATAAAGCAACTGGTAAGCCTGCCGGAAGTACAGCTTATGGCAACATTTCGGAAGTGGATAAGCGACTGGAAATTGGCTGGACCTGGCTCGGAAAAGACCACAGAGGCACCGGGCTGAACCGGCACTGCAAGTTCCTGTTGCTGCAACATGCTTTTGAAGTGCTTGAATTTGAACGTGTAGAACTTAAAACTGATGTACTGAACCTACGCTCCAGGCAAGCTATGCGAAAAATAGGCGCTACCGAAGAAGGTATTCTGCGCAGCCATACGCTGATACACGACGGCCGCCGCCGCGACACCATTTACTATAGCATCCTGAAGCCCGAATGGCCGCAGATACGAAGCACCATTTTCCCTAACCTGTAAACAAGTATAGCCATCATCGTATAGTTGCTAAAACCTTTAACTATACTTTTGGATACCCCTAAACCATACCGGATCTTCCTGATAAGGCACGCTAAACCCCAGGTTGCAAAAAAAACGCTGGTAAGTGCAGCCGGTGCCACCCAGTATATTTCGGATTACGATGCCGCCCAGGTAGAAGCCTTTGTACTCCACAATGAGGCCATTCCTTATAAGGAGATCAAGAAAGTACATTGCAGCACATTGGTACGCTCGCAGCTTACAGCCAAAGCTATTTTTGGAGAGCAGGTAGCACTTGTTATAGACGCTAATTTCAGGGAGTTTGAGCGGAAAATATTCTCATTGCCTTTGCTACACTTACCTATAAAACTATGGTTGATAGGTGCGCGCATTCTATGGTTTCTGGGGTTTAACAGCCGTGGCATCGAAACCTTTAAACAGGCCCGGCAACGTGCCCGCACAGCCGCAAAACAACTGGCCGAAGAAGCCAACCGCGAAACTATAGCCGTGCTGGTTGCTCATGGCCTGCTTAACTTTTTTATACGGAGAGAACTAAAAAAACTGGGCTGGCAGCAAACTATAAAAGGCGGTAGTAACTTTGTAAGTGTAAACGCTTTCGAGCATTCGACTTAACAGAACACAAGACTTTTAAAAGTATAGGTAAAGCTATATCTTGCACTATAATCTATACTTCCTTTATATGAGATCAACTTTTACTGCACTTTTGGCGACAGTTGTGTTGCTGCTTTTGAACCTGCCAGCTTTTGCGCAAACCGATTCGACGGAGACCAAAGTATACGAATACGCAGACCAGATGCCTGTTTTTAAAGGAGGCGAAAGTGCGTTGATGACTTACCTTTCCGGAAGTATACCTTACACAAATGCAAGCGTGTCGGGCCTGGTGGTGGTATCGTTTGTGGTGGATGATGATGGAACTATAAACGATGTAAAATTACTGAAAGGTTTGCACCCCAGCCTTGATTCGGTAAGTATGCAGGCAGTGCGTAACATGAGCGGCTACTGGACCACGGGCGTACAAAAAGGCAAGCAGGTAAAAGTGCGCTATACCTTACCTATCCGGTTCTCACACAATTCTGGTGGCTCACCAAAAGAGAATGCCAGTAAACAGGAAATGACTGAGTATAAAGGCGGCACCGAAGCTTTTATAAAGTTTATGAAGCGTAATGTGCGCTACCCGCAGCAGGCTACAAAACGCGGAGCAGTGTATGTATCTTTTACCATTAACGAAGACGGATCGCTAAGCGATTATAAGATTGAGAAAAGTATAGAACCTGCCCTGGACCGTGAGGCAATACGCCTGGCAAAACTAAGCGATGGCAACTGGATACCCAGCGTACGAAACTGAGAAAAGATAAAGATTAAATATACGATGCCTGTGATCTTCTAAATTTTTATTTATACCTATAAAACGCCCTGTTCCTGCTAAAAGAACAGGGCGTTTTGCTTACTGGGGCATTTTTACAAGTATAAACCAACACATTCTATAGTTGCAAATACTGTTATCTGATAAATATTTTATCTATTAACTAAACTTTTAGTTGTAAAACTAAGTATTTAGTTATACATTTATTTCGCAACAAGGATATACTATGAAAGAACTCACCAAAGCGGAAGAAGAGATCATGCAGATCCTCTGGAAAATAGAACAGGGATTTGTGAAAGATATCATCGAGCAGATGCCCGAACCTAAGCCTGCCTATAACACGGTCTCAACTATAGTCCGGATACTGGAGAACAAAGGCTTTGTAGCACATGAGTCTTTTGGTAAATCGCACCAGTACTACCCGGTTGTAGCCGAGGACAAGTATAAAAGCTTCTTCCTGAAAAACTTTATGAGCGGCTACTTTGGGGGCTCTTTCGAGAAGCTGGTATCGTTCTTTGCCAAGGATAATAACCTGGACGTAAAAGAACTCGACCAACTGATGCGGCATGTAAAGAACGACCTCAACGAAAACGAACAATAACCATGGAAGCAACTATAAATTACCTCATCCAGTCGGGGCTTTGCCTGCTGTTGCTATACTTGTTTTACATGGCTGTGCTGCGCAGTTTCCCAAGGCCGGCTTATAACAGGCTATACTTGCTGGCTTCGCCAATTGCTGCGCTGGCTATTCCGTTATTAGATATTCCATTACCTTTTATACCCCAGTACGACCTCGCTCCTGCCCTTCCGGCTATCCAACTATCCGAAGTAGCTATAACCGGCTATATGCCCGAGGCTGAGTCAGGTACCGATTTTATACTTTCGGCAGCAACTATAGTTGGCTTGTTTTATAGTTTAGCTGTTCTTGGGTTATTAGCCAGGTTAGGTATCCAGCTCATCCGGTTAAAAAAGCTAGTTCATACATCAACTCGCCTAACTGCCCTCCCAGGAAAAGCTACAGTACTACAGACCGAAAACAACTACCCTACTTTTGCTTTCCTGAACTATATTTTTGTAAACCACCAGCACCATTTAACCGAGCAAGAAAAACAACAGGTTATAGCCCACGAACTAGCACACGTAAAGCTGGGCCATACTTACGATATTTTATACTACGAGCTGCTAACGGCTATACTTTGGTTTAACCCGCTGGTGTGGTTACTTAAAAATGAGCTGCGCGATGTGCACGAATACCAGGCTGATGCCAGCGTGATCGCTGCTTACCAACCAACCGTTTATACTTCGCTGCTGGCAAAAGAGGCGCTGCACAGTAATGGCGTTATGATAGGCAGCTACTTTAACCGGCCACAGGTATTTAAGCGCCTGCAAATGCTGCAAAAGTATGGCCAGAAAACAGGTATGGTGCGTCCGTTGCTTGTATTGCCACTTATACTTGTGCTCGTGCTTTTCTTTTCTGCAAAAGAGGTCACTGCCGATATGGCTACATTAACAAGCCCACTTAACCAACCCGAAAACCCCGAAGTTAAAAGTATAAGCGAGGCTCCCGGCATGGGCATGGTAACGGTCACAGCACCTGCCCCTGAAAACCCAATTCAAAGCACATCCCAAACGCCAACACCTGCCTTTAAAGAACCGGACACAAACCCTGAAAAGCCTTTCGCTTATGTAGAGCAGATGCCTGAGTTTGAAGGCGGGCAGTTAGAGCTCCAGAAATTCCTGGCTAAAAATGTGCGCTACCCTAAAGCCACAAAAGAGGCTGGCTTAAACGGGTTAGTAGTAGCTAATTTTGTTGTGGAAAAAGATGGCAGCGTTACGAATGTTAACATACTAAAAGGACTCGACGAAGCCGCAAACGCCGAAGCTACCCGCGTCATACAAGCGACCTCTGGCAAATGGGAACCAGGCCAGCAATCCGGTAAAAAAGTACGGGTAAGTTTTACGATACCCCTCAGGTTTAACCTGCAACAGTAACTCTTTTAACATAGCATAAACTTATACTTTCGGCCAAAAAAAGCCGGACCAGGATACCTATTGCCTTTAAAATCAACTCAAAACCTTAAACAACCCAACCATGAAAAACAGAAACATACTCAAAACCCTGCTGGCTGCTCCGCTAGTAGCATTTGCCTTAACGACCTTTCCGCTGCACACAGCCTCGGCCCAAAAAACCGGCACCGACAAACCTTACCAATATGTGGAGAACATGCCTGCATATAAAGACGGATCTAAGGAACTGATGACGTTTTTAGCCAGCAACATACAATACCCGGATGCTGCAAAAGCCAACGGCCTGGAGGGCCTTGTAGTAGCCCAGTTTATAGTTGAAACAGACGGATCGGTTAAGGATGTAAAAGTTGTGAGAGGACTTGGCCAGGGTACCGACGAAGAAGCTATCCGGGTTATAAAAATGACCAGCGGCCACTGGACGCCAGGCACCCAGAACGATAAGGCTGTACGGGTTATTTTTACCTTGCCCATAAAGTTTACCTTATCTGATTCGGAGCGCGCAGCTTCTGCCGATGTTGCTAACCAGATGCCACAGTTTAAGGGAGGCCCCGAAGCCTTGCAGAAAACTATCTCAGGTTATTTACAACTACCTGAAGAGGCCAAAGAGGAAAATCTGAATGCCCGGGTAGTAGTTAAATTTTATGTAGAGAAAGATGGTACCGTTTCGAATATCAGGCTGGAAGGCACAAAGCTAAAGAAAACTGTTGGCGCCGGAAAAGACATGGATTACATGGATGCTTCTACGTTCCAGGTGCAGAACAAAGCGATGCTGGCAAAACTGGCTGAAGCTGCCATGGCCGCCGTAGCAGCCACCTCAGGGCAGTGGGAACCAGCTACCAGAAACGGGCAGGCAGCGGGCGCACAACTTGTACTTCCGGTGCAGTTTTACGGCTCCGAAGAAACAGCGCAGCGCCTGGAAACACAAACCCCAACCATGACCAAGTATACCAAAAAGTACTATAAAATGGATGAGGTGGATGTTAAACCAACTTTTAAGGAAGGCTCTGTGCAGCGATTCCTGGCTAAGAACGTGCGCTACCCGGCCAATACTAACTTTGAGGGTATGATAGAAACCGGCTTCGTAATTAAAGCTGATGGCAAAATTGTGGGTCCGTTATTGTATAGCAGCGTAGCCAACACAAAAGAAGAAAATGCCACCATCTTTACCGAGATCCAAAAAGTAATTAAACTGATGGAAGGCAAATGGACACCAGCCAAAGTTGATGGTATACCAGTAGAAACCACTCAAAAGCTGACCATACAATTTGTGGTAAACGATGGTACTAAAAAGGCTGCAGATACGTCAGGCAAAAAGCCGGATGTGATCGTTACAAAGCTTAAATAGAAAAGATGAAATTTATACTTCTAACCCTAACCTTAGTTGCTATCACCCTAAGTTCAATAGGTCAGGGAAGAGCACTTACTTTTCAGGAAGCCGAAAGACAGGGAATTCCTTTCCAACGGCTCGATAAAATGTATAAAAGTGCAGTACATACTGACACTACTTTAGCTGTATTTAAAACTCCAGACCAGCAGACCGAACTGCAACAGGCATATGTTAAACTGTTAGAAGACCTGGGAGCTTTTCTAAGAGAGAACGATTTTAAGTGGGACATACAAACCCGTGGCGCGAACAGAATTTATATGCAACCTGATGGCCGGATAGATTACTTCCTGTTCCACTTCCCGGAAGGTCAACTCACACCTGAAAAGGAGGAGCAGTTTACTCAGTTGCTGGATCTTTTTATACGAAACTATAGATTTGCCATTACTGCTCCTGAAAAGTTTGCCCAGTGCAGTGCAGTTAGATATGCTGATAACTAAGACAAAAAGAGCCTGCAGCTAAGCTATAGTTGCAGGCTCTTTTATAGTTTATCCGTTGGGGAAATTAACTCTAAATATCCCACTCGTTTAGTTGGGCGATGGCGTGGTAGGCTGTCATATCGAACTGGCATGGCACCACCGAAACGTAATTATTTACGATTGCCCATTCGTCAGTGTCTTCGCCCTTATCATAGTTCACAAAGCTTCCTGTCATCCAGAAATAGCGGCGGCTTCGTGGGTCCAGGCGCTCATCGAATTCTTCCTGCCAACGCGCATGAGCCTGGCGACAAACCTTTATACCTTTAATGGTCTCGCTACTTTTTTTAGGGATATTTACATTCAGGGCAGTATTCTCCGGTATCTTATGTTTCAGGGCCTGCCGAATGATCTCTTCCACAAACGGTTCGGTATGCGAAAAATCGGCCTCGTGGCCATAATCGCAAAGCGAGAAACCGATAGCTGGCAAACCTTCTATAGCTGCCTCAATTGCTGCCGACATGGTACCGGAATATAACACGCTGATGCTGGAATTGGAGCCATGGTTTATACCGCTTACTACCAGGTCAGGCTTGCGATCTTTCAGTACATGGTGCTTAGCCAGTTTAACGCAGTCGGCTGGCGTACCCGAGCATTCGTAGGCTTCAATATCCAGGTCATCGAACGCAATAGACTTATCGAGGCGCAAGGTATTGCCTATCGTTATGGCGTGCCCCATACCCGATTGCGGCCCGTCCGGCGCTACCACTACCACATCTCCAATCTTCATGGCTACTTCTACCAGGGTACGGATGCCAGGTGCTGTAATGCCGTCGTCGTTCGAAATCAGGATCAAAGGTTTAGCCATTGTTATTAATTTTAGATGAGGTATAATAAAATAAATTAAATCGTTTTTCGTGCTAATATACTACAACCTGATGCAGCCCATCAAGGTTTAATAATATTAAAATACAATTATAATAAAGTCTTGAATGTTTAAAACCATAATTTACGCAATACTGCTGGGAACAGGCATGGCCGCCTGTCTTTCGCAGAACGATAAAAGCGGGGACGATGAAACGGCCAGTAGCATAACCGAAGAGATCATTCCTACTACTACACCACAGCCGGCTACTCCATCGCCGGAGCAACTACAGATAAGAAAGGGCCAGGTTGGGTTTATAGCCATCGGCGAAAGTATAGAACAGATGCGCCAGAATATTCCGGCCGGCTTTGCCATAGCCGACACCACCCTGAGCCAGGAAGGCATGCAATCTACTGCCTATATTGTGAGGCCCGAACAAATCGAAAAAGGAATTTTAGTTGAGCAGCAATGCTCGCCGGCCTGCAAAGTATGGCGCCTGAACATAAAGTCAGATGCTTATAAAACGGTAAAAGGCATACGCGTGGGCTCAACTTACGAACAGGTACAGGCCCAGCACCCGATCAGCACGGTTTTGCTTGCCGATGGCGGCCTGGTAGCCGTAGCCCGCGAAGGTGGGCTAACTTTTGTACTTAACGAACAACAGGTGCCTGCCCAGCAACGCGCCCGCTTAACTCCCGAAACAGTTCCAGCAGAAACACAAGTAAAATCTATACTTATATATTAGTGATTTGCAATATTTAGCGCGAATTAGTATTATTGCTACATGGCTATATTCCGCTCCCGTTACAAGTACAAAGACTTTGGTTTGCTGATACTGCGCGTTGGTATTGGCTTGATGTTTATACTACATGGCTGGCCCAAATTAATGGGCGGACCCGAAACCTGGGAAAAGATCGGACAAACGATGCAGTTGGTAGGCGTAGATTATGCACCTGCTTTCTGGGGATTTATGGCAGGCTTTGCCGAAGTAGTTGGCGGGGCTTTTATTGTGTTGGGTCTCTTTTTCAGGGTTGCGTGCGTGTTGCTGGTAATTACAATGCTGATCGCCACCACAAGGCATACAGTAGCCGGCGATGGATTTGGAGGTTACTCCCACGCATTGGAAGCAGCTATACTTTTCTTTTCGCTACTGTTTATTGGCCCGGGCAAGTATAGCCTGGATAAGCTCCTTTTCCCCGGCAAAAAAGACCGCCGCATTTATTCCTGAACTTACTAAACTGAAGTATAAACTCCTGCCACGCAAAACAATGTATGGCAGGAGTTTTTGTTTTCAGGGTTTTGTGTTGGATATGATTAACCCACCCCTGCACCTCCTTATCGAGGGCCCCTACCCCCAGAAGGGAATTTCTGTATTTGTTGTAGTTGATTTTGCTGTTTCATCGTCTGCGAAATCCAACCACCCCTAACCCCTCCTTGTCTAAGGCGGGGAATTTTGTTACTGCTATTGTTTAAGTTGTTGTTTTATAGTTAGCAGCGTGTTAACACCCCTGTAGTCCCCTCAAAGGGACAGTTTCTGTTACTACTTTTTCACTAGCTATAGTTTAATAGTTAACGGTATTGAGCGGACAGGTCGCGACCTGTCCCTACGGAAGTATAGACATGAGAAAGGTCGAAGCTTATAGGTTCAATCTATAGTTAAGCAGTGGCTATGAGAAACTTTCCAGTCTTTGGGTTGAGCGCCTTTGATTTGTTGCGGTGCCGTTAGGCAATCCGAGGTACGAGGATAGCAAGAAAGCAGCAGCGCGATGCCCGAAGGCGAGGCCTCGCGGCCGTGAGCGTACAAAAGGGAACTATAATACTGTAGGTGAATAGAGCTCCCAGGATATGAGGCAACAATGAATGTATAGCTTGGTTCAGGTTGAAGGAGAATCATACTATAAGACACATAAGATCCCTCGACTAATGCTCGGGATGACAAGAATAGAACTATAGGTTATATAAAGTCTCTCGGCTACACTCGGGATGATAAAGAAAAAGATTCAGCACTTAATGGATGGAATAAAAATCTTAAACAAGTCTTTACTATCACTTTACAAACCTCAAACTAAAAACACCACTTACTATAAGCTGGATTTACGACCTGAAATGCCTTAACTTACACGTTCATTACCATTCGTAACTATAAACTATGCTAACAACCCTGCTGCTGGCTGCTACGCTGCTTGGCTCCGGCCCCGAAACTACAGATCCGCAAAAAACCGACCTTAAAACACCTTACGAAAAAGGCAACGGCAACCAGACCGCCACTTACGAGGAAGCCATAGCCTGGTACCAAAAGTTTGATGAAGCGTACGACGAGGTAAAAATGGTGCCTTACGGCTCAACAGATGTGGGACGCCCTTTGCACCTGGTAATTGTTTCTACGGACAAGGATTTTGACCCGGCCTCCATCAAGCAAAAGAATAAGCGCGTGCTATTGATACAGAACGGCATACATCCGGGCGAGCCCGAAGGGATAGACGCTACCATGATGCTTGCCCGCGACTACATGCAAAACAAAAAGCTGCGTAAACAACTCGATAATGTAGTGCTGGCAATAATACCAGTATATAACATTGGCGGTGCACTTAACCGCAACAGCCACACCCGCACCAACCAGCATGGTCCCAAAGAATATGGTTTCCGGGGGAATGCCCGCAACCTGGACCTGAACCGCGACTACATTAAAACCGACTCGCGCAATGCCCAGACCTTTCATGAGATATTCAGGACCTGGGACCCGGATGTGTTTATGGATAACCATACCTCTAACGGAGCCGATTACCAGCACGTAATGACGCTGATCGCTACGCAGCACAACAAAATGAACCCTACGCTGGCTAAATACCTGAGTGGCAAGATGGTGCCTACCCTTTACGAAGGCATGAAAAAGGACAAGTTCCCGATGGTGCCTTACATGAACACCATTGATGAGACGCCGGACAAGGGAATAGTTGGCTTTATGGAATCGCCGCGCTATGCTACTGGCTATACTACACTATATAACACCATCGGTTTTGTGCCCGAAACCCACATGCTGAAACCATTTAAGCAGCGCGTGCAGGCAACTTATAAGCTGATGGAAAACATGATCGAAACGGTGCACCGTGATGCCGACGAGATTGGCAAACTGCGTGCGCAGGCCAAGCAGGAAACCCTGAAGCAAAAGCAATTCCCGCTAAACTGGCAACTCGATACTACCAAAGTCGACAAGATACCGTTCCTGGGCTACGAAGCAAAGTATAAAACCAGTGAGGTAAGCGGTCAGGAACGCTTGTACTACGACCGCAAATCGCCTTACAGCAAGCAGATCAATTACTATAATACCTTCAACCCGACCACTACAGTCGAGAAGCCGGTAGCCTACATTATTCCGCAGACCTGGCGCGAGGTAATTGACCGCCTGAAGCTGAACAAGGTGCAGATGCAGCAACTAAAGCGTGACACCACCATCAACCTGGAAAGTTATTACATCAGCAACTATAAAACCAGCCCGCGCCCGTACGAAGGCCATTACCTGCACTACGATGTGGAAGTGGAAAAACGCAACTTACCGCGCCAGTTCTTTAAAGGCGATTATGTAGTATACCTGAACCAGGATGCCAACCGCTTTTTAGTAGAAACCCTTGAGCCGCAGGCCGTGGACTCTTACTTTAACTGGAACTTCTTCGATGAAATATTGATGCAGAAAGAGTATTTCTCGAGCTACGTGTTCGAGGATCTGGCAGCGGACTACCTGAAGCAGAGACCTGAGTTGAAAAAGCAACTGGAAGAGCGCCGAAAGAACGACCCCGAGTTTGCTAAAAATGCACGCGCCCAACTCGACTTCATCTACAAAAACACACCGCACTACGAGTACACGCACAACCTATACCCGGTAGGCCGCTTACTGAAAGACATAAAATTGCCGCTTTAAACTATAACTAACTATAAACAACAAAGCCACCTTACTGAGGTGGCTTTGTTGTTTAGTACAGGCATCACTTATATGGAGCTTATACTTCGCTATTACCCTTACAAGTATAAACGGTCTACGCCTATACCTATGTAATAACATTACACTAATACACGTGCTTTAACTTACTGTATCGTTCTGCGTTTACTACCTTACTAAAAAGGGGATTTTATGAAAAGGCATAATAACGAACTGGAAATAGACGAAGACATCAGCTTTGAAAGAAGTACCTGGAAAATACAGCGAGTTGGCTGGGTAATTATGCTACTGATCGTATTATCGGCCATATTAGGTTTTACAGGCAGAGGCGGGCTACTTAATGTGAACAAGCAAACAGTAACTTCCACGGACGGGACGATGGAAATAGAATACGAACGTTTTCAACGCCGTGAAGCATCCAGCGAGTTAAAGATCACCCTGAAAAATATTTCAACACCCTCTCCTACCATTTTTTTCAGTACCGATTTTTACACAAAACAACGCATCGACAAGATTATACCGGAACCAGAAAAAGTTGAGGCCGGTGCTGACGGGATAGTGTATACTTTCGCGGTTGATGCCCCGAATACACAGCTCATTTTCCATACCAAATCCACTACTTTCGGGCAGATCCAGTATTCGGTACAAAGGCCGGGAAGCAGTGCAGAAACTATAAAACACTTTGTTTATCCCTAACAGTATTTACTCATGGATACTATTATAAGAGGCATTGTGCTCTATCTTTTTCTTATGATCATTTTCCGGATCAATGGCAAAAGAGCACTTGTAGAAGCAACAGTTTTCGACTTTGTATTGCTGCTGATAATTGCTGAGACGACAGAACAGGGATTACTGGGAGAAGACAAATCGTTGACAGCAAGTTTACTGCTCATCATTACCCTGATCGGTATGGATATTGGCATTTCATTGCTGAAGCAAAGGTTTAATTTTTTTGAGAAGGTGATAGATGGCGGACCTATTATACTGGTAGATAAGGGCAAACTACTTTACGACCGCATGAAAAAAGAGCGTGTGGATGAAGCTGATATCATGGAATCGGCAAGGGCAATGAAAGGATTAAAGCGCATGGACCAGGTACAATATGCCATACTAGAAAAGGACGGCAAAATAACTATTATTGCGCAGGATGATGCTGGTTAGCATAAGCCTGTAAACTATAAAAGCTGCCTAAAAAGCAGCTTTTATAGTTTACAGCAGATTGGTTATTTCAGCATCGATGCTGTGTTTGGGTTAGATAGTAACTCACCGAACAATTCCCAGCGTTTCTCCGGGTTGTTGTCTGTGCCGCCTTTGGGTTCGATGTAGTGGCGTACCAGTCGCTGGCCCAGGTTATAGTTTATCACGTAGCTTCTATACTTATCCATAAACCTGGTGCGCTGCAGGGCTTTGTCTTTTGCATACAGGTTATACTTCACCAGCATGTCGGCAGCCTGTTCGCGGGTAATTTCGCCGTTCAGGTATAATCGCGCAGATTCGTTTCCGGCGAAATCCAGCTGGCCAATTTTATCAAGTATAGCATAGTAGCGATCGGCTTCGGCTGCATTTAAACCTGCCAACGGAAACAATACTTCTTTCTCAAAATTTATCCGGTCCTGAGCCGGAAAAGCTACATCGATGCCATAGTTGGCGCTGCCTTCAGCTATTAAACTTTGCGGCGAAAACAGTGGGTAAATGGAGTACTCTTTCCAGCCTTTTTTATCTACTAAATTCTGCTCCAGCAACACATTAAATACATGGTGGCCCGGGTATCCTTCGTGTGCGGCAAGGTCTATGGCCCGCTCAATATAGATCGGAAAATCGGTATTGATCTGAATTAAACTATAGCCTTTGCCTTTGTAATAATTATAACCCGACCAGGCTTTATCGGTCACAAACTCCAGGGTAAAGTTTTCGTGCTCGGGTAGTTTATAGTGTGCTTTGGTTCGGTTTCGGGCTTCGGCTATAGCGGCTTTAAAAACGGTATCCAGCTTCGCTTTCGGTATCTCGAACTTGGCGCGATACGCATCCCAGCGCTCAGTTATACTTCCTTTGCCCGGCAGTTGCTGGTCTATTGCGGTAAGTATAGAATCGAAATGAGATAGTTCGTAATGCGGTGGCTCGGCATCGTACAGCAGCTTTGCCTCTTCATCAAAACTATACTTCTTGCCCTGCATCATTTCTACTTTGGTAATGGCCGCCAGTATCTGCTTTTTAAACATGGCCAGACGGCGTTTTTCATCTGTAGCCAGGTTCATGGAATCGTGTGCCTGTAGCTGGTCTTGTATGGCTTTAAACTCAGTTAAAAACTCGCCGGCTGGCAACGAATCAGAAGGTTCGCCGGTTGGTTTCCATTCTTCTGGACCGTAGTAAGCATCTACAATATCGCTGTCGTACTGGCCCAGCTTAAGCAGCGTTTTCACGTAGCGTTCAGCCAATTGGTCCATCGTTGCCACATCAGCTGTTTCGGTTTCTGTTTTAGATGATGTGCACGCCCAGCAGGCAACAAGAAGAAATAGTAACAGTGCTTTTTTCACGGTTTTATAATGTAGGTAATTGGTTGAGACCTCACAGTGTTTTACAAACCTGTCAGTGGCTTGTTGGCTAGGTAGCTAAAGACGCTCACAGGTCTTCCAGACGCTGTGAGGTCGAACTCATTATACTTCTATTTCGCCGGTAAGGTAAGTAATAGCTTTGCCTGTAATATTCACCCTGTCGCCGAGGTATTCGCATGTAAGGTTGCCCTGCCTTTTAGACAGCTGCTTCGCCGTCATCACCTGCTTGCCCAGGCGTTTGCTCCAGTAAGGTGTAAGTGTGGTATGTGCCGAGCCGGTTACAGGGTCTTCAGCAATGCCCACCTGCGGACAGAAAAACCTTGACACAAAATCAACCTCCTCGCCTTTGGCCGTAACTATAATGCCGCGTGCTGCTACCGAGTTTATCAAATTTATATCAGGGTTGAAGTCGGCTATAGTTTGCTGGTTGTCGAACACAAGCAGGTAATCGGTTTTGCCTTTATAGGTTTCTGATGGCGTATTGCCAAATGCCTGTAACAACGCTTCTGGTGTTTCGGCTGGCTGCAGTGTATCGGTCGGAAAGTTTAGTGTAAGGCCCTCTTCCTGTTTTGTAACTGTAAGCAGGCCACTGTGCCGAGAGTGCAGGTTTATAGTTTTACCGGCATAGTTATAGTAGGTAAAAAGCACATAAGCAGCTGCCAGTGTTGCGTGTCCGCACAGGTCTACTTCCACGGTTGGCGTAAACCAGCGTATCTCATAATCGTTGCTACTGGGCACTACAAAAGCGGTTTCGGCCAGGTTGTTCTCTGCACCGATATGCTGCATCGTTGCATCATCCAGCCAGGCATCCAGCACACAAACCGCAGCAGGGTTTCCTCCAAATACTTTATCAGTAAAAGCGTCTATCTGGTATAGTTTAATCTTTGCCAAGTTGTTTAATGTTTAACGAATAATTATTAAAATTATACATATAGTATAACATTAGCAAACGCAATATTAGATCATTTATATATAATAATAAAATAATTAATGTTATATAACTTATTATACCTTCCTTTTTTAACATAAATCCTTAGAATAATTTTGAACAAAACAAACTAATAATCATTATGAAAAAAATTCTTATCCCACTTTTATCCTTATTTTTTCTTTTTTCTTGTGAGCAGGAAGTAGTAGAACCTCTTGCCGACGACACATCATCGGTAAAGCGTGAGCAATTCTTGGAGGGTACAGCGGGATGCCCACCGGAAGTCATATGTGATGAGCCTAAACCAGGAGAAGGTGGAGGGGGAACAGCCTCAGCATGGGGGGACTGTAACCAAGGAGGGGGAACGAAGATGTATGACGATATGGTTACTTTCAACTTGCAGTACTCAAAGAACTCGGATGGAAGTATGAACATTACCTTTAATCCCACCACTATATCTACTATTGGACTAGCATCTCAGTCGGTTGAATATAAAAATGCTACTTATAACGCCAGAATGAAACAAATAGAAATGGTAGCAGTTATCGTTGTTAAAACTTATTCGTATCCTGGCAGCAGCAATTATTATTTACATCGAGAATTTTACCAGGATATTTTCTCTGTCTGTGTTCCTCAATGGGGTGGTACAATTACAGGTTCTCCAAATAGCTGTAATGTAGGATTTGATGAGACCACTAGAGGAGCTGTTGAAATGGCATTTGGCTATCATAAAGATTCTAATGGCAATATGATAGTTGAATTCGATGCTTATCCATCATATCAGATGGATCCAGAATGGGAAGAAGTCGTAATTAATCAGGAGTTAGCGACATATAGTAATGGAGTTATAAATTTTACAGTTTCAGGTGTACACAGGTTCAAAGAAATTACTTTGCCTTATAATGAAGTAGTCTGGTCAGAGGATCCGTTTACTTATAAATTAAAGTATAATACCTGTTATCAATACTTTTTTTAAATAAAGAGCCTGCCAAAATATGGCAGGCTCTTTATTTAAAAAAAGTATTAGAATATATAGCATTTACTAATTAGATATAGATATAATTGTTAATTGCTCTTGGAATTAATAAGAGATTGGAGAAGCTATAGGTTTCTATTCCAGAATACTACCAAACAGGGCAGCTAGCTAAAAACAAGCGGCAACAGCCTTTTATTGAATTATTAAAATATTTTTTTTAATAATTCAATACAGGGTGGTAGCAAATTCTTCTAAAGTGCATAAGTTGGGTTGAACATACCGACTTTAAAATATAACCTGCAGCATTGGTTAATAGTTACAAGCTCCCACTAATACATAGCCGGCTGGCCCTTTTTAGGCAACGAAAGCTTGATAAACTCACGCAGGTCGTCGTTGCTTTTTACCAGGTCTTCCTGGCGGAGATACATCATGTGGCCGCTGCGGTAGGCTTTCCAGCTCAGGCGGTTTTTCAGTTTGCCGCTAGGGTCTAGTTGCCACATGCTATACTTTGCGTTAAAATAATCGGTAGCACCATCGTAATACCCAGCCTGGAACATAACGTGCAGGTATGGGTTTTGAGCCATTGCCTGGCGCAGGTTCTCACCTGTTCTGTCGTTACCGCGGTTCCATGGGTGCACCGGCCCGAACATGTTATACTTCACGTCGGTCTTATACTTCAGTTCGTCGCGCAAATACATATTTATGGCAGGTGTAAAAGCATGTAGCCACGACGTAAGTTCTGCATTAAAGTCTGGGCGGTCGCCGGCATTCTGGCGGTCAATGCCTTTGTAACGTGAGTCGAGGCGGCCAACGGTAAAGCCTTCGTTTCGAAGCAGTTCTTTCCAGAAAAAGCTGGTCGGCACATCCAGGTTATAGTTTAGTATGCTTTGCTCTGAGATGCCGGCATAACGTGCCATTTTAGCTGCTATTTCTTTCCTTTTAGCCTCATCAATAAAGCCACCCTGCACAATGGCAGGTATCAATTCATCTGTTGTAAAAGCTTCTACTTCCGGTAACAATACTTCCAGGTCTTTTTGCTGCAGGTCTTGTGGCAGTTTTTTATGATACCAGGATGTCGCTGCAAAGTATGGCAGTCGCAGGGCAGCATCTACAGGTCCGCTGCGCTCTATACCCAAGTCAGTTGGCGATACCAGTATAACTCCGTTCAGGTACATCCAGTGTGAACTCTGTAGTTCCAGCGCCAACCCCGAAACGCGGGTTGTTCCGTAGCTCTCGCCTATCAGGTATTTTGGAGATGCCCAGCGGCCTTTGCGCGTCACGAACGTATTGATCCACTCGGCCAGGTACTTTATATCGGCATTTACTCCGAAGAACTTCTCTTTCAGTTTATCTTTATCAACGCCCTCGGCCATGCGCGAGTAACCTGTGTTCACAGGGTTTACATACACAATATCAGCCACATCAAGTATAGATTCCGGGTTTTCGCGGTACCCGTAAGGCTGCACAGGATAGCCTTCGTCGTCGATGTTAAGCAGGCGCGGGCCGGTATAAGCAATGTGCATCCAAACCGAAGCAGAGCCAGGTCCGCCGTTAAAAGAGATTACCAGCGGACGCGTGGCACGGTCTTTTATATCGGAGCGCTCATAGTAAGTATAAAACAGGCCTGCTATTGTTTTGCCGTTCTCGTCCCAGACAGGCTGCATGCCAGTGGTGGCATTGTAAGCTATACGCTTGCCCTTAACTGTAACCTGTTGCTTTGTAGTTACCGCAGAATCTGGGTTGATAGAGCGCTGCGCTACAGTCGGGAGTATAACTGCTACCAGCAATAACAGGAGTAGAATCTTTTTCATGTAGGTTAAGTAGGATTATTAAATAAAGGCCCGCTAACAGCAGGTTAAACCAACAATATAGTAAAATCCAGGTAGATTTGCCCGCTATCGTAGCGCAGATAGGCAAAACTTATACTTTGCGATACAGAAAACACCCGATCAGTTCGGGGTGGTCTTGCACGAGGTCTTGTTTCCGGGCTATTCGCAGCATCCAAAGTATAAGTATGTCGCCGCCAGCAGCTATAATAAACAGCAACCCAAACGCGAAAACGTAGATGTTCCCAAGTATAAGGCCAGCTATAGTTGGCAGGACGCCCATCACTAAACCCGGCATCATTCCGCCTAACATATAAGGCTGTAGCGGCAAAAGCTCTTTGCAGTGGCAGTACGGGGTCAGCATTTTCCAGTACACACCATATTTTATTGATCTTAGCCCGTTTTTGCAGAAAGCAGCCCAGGTAAGGCCATGCAGCAGTTCGTGTATCACAGCCCCCGGTATCATAATTAATATGATCAGGAAAGGATAAAGCAGCATTTCAGAACGATGCGCCAGGTAGAAATCTTTCAGGCTGCCAAACTGTACTTGCTCCGGCCACAGCCAAATATAAAGCGGCACAAAAAGCAGCAGCACTGGCACCATAAACGCGAGCGCCAGCACATTGGCTTTTTCGGTGCTTATGGTTAGCAACTCCTTTTTATAAGCTGTACTGTCGGGCTCTGTCGGGTGTCTGGTCATCTGTAAGTGAAGATAATGAAATGCGGCCAAACCTGCATCCTAAACTATAAAACAAAAACGCTATATTTGTTTAGCCTGCATTGGGCTCATCACTAAAAAGTATACTTGTGGCAATTGTTTTAAGTATAGATAATCTCTCGAAAAAGTATGGCTCCCTGAAAGCCGTAGACAACCTGAACCTGCAGGTAGAGGAAGGCAGCATTTATGGTTTGCTCGGCCCGAACGGTAGCGGAAAAACAACAACGCTGGGGATGGTGCTGGATGTTATCCGGCCGACTGGCGGTACCTTTTCGTGGTTTGGCGAAGGCATAAGCAAAGCTACGAAACACCGTGTTGGCGCTATTCTCGAAACTCCTAACTTTTACCCTTACCTTTCTGCGCGCCGCAACCTCGAAGTAATAGCCGATAACAAAGCCGCCAGCCACGATAACATAAACAAAATGCTGGACCTGGTAGGCCTGGGCACACGCAGCCATACTACGTTTAAAGGTTTTTCGCTGGGTATGAAACAGCGGCTTGCACTTGCCGCCGCCATGCTGAACGACCCTGAAGTGCTGGTGTTGGACGAACCTACCAATGGCCTGGACCCGCAGGGTATAGCCGAAGTGCGCGACCTGATACTGCGTATTGCAGCGCAGGGCAAAACTATAATTCTGGCCAGCCACCTGCTCGATGAAGTAGAAAAAGTGTGTACCCACGTGGCCGTATTGCGCACCGGCAAACTTGTAACCGACGGGCCTGTTGGCAATATTGTATCTAAAGCCGAGCAGCTGCTGATAAGCGCCGACGAACTGCAGCCTGTGCTTACCCTGCTGGAGCGCCTGCCTTATGTAACACAGTTTGCCCAGGAAAAGAGCAACATTATACTTACCCTGCAGGATGGTTACTCGGCCACAGACCTTAACCGCGATATGTTTGCACAGGGCATTGTGCTGTCGCAGTTGGTTGCCCGCCGCACCACCCTCGAAAAACAGTTTCTTGAGCTTATTAAATCGTAATTGCTGATGAACCTACTCCGAACCGAGTTCCGAAAAATACTCCCTTACCGCACCTTCTGGATCATACTGGCCATTTTTGTATTGCTGATGGTGCTTATACTTTACACCAGTAGCAGCATAGAAGTGAACGGCAAATCGTTGGGTGACGAAACCTACCAGTTTCCTGAACTTTGGATGCGCTTAACCTATGTGGCTCACTTTTTTAACCTGCTGCTAGGTATACTTGTTATTGTGCTGGTAACCGATGAGTTCAGCTACCGCACACTACGCCAACAGGTAATTGATGGCCTCTCCAAAGCCGAAGCTGTGCTCAGTAAATCTTATGTGGTGCTGGGGCTGGCAACTTTCAGTACGTTGTTTTTGCTGGCGCTGGGCCTATACTTTGGTTTGATCTATAGCAAAGACACGTCGGGTAGTGCCATTTTCAGCCAGATAGATTACCTGCCTTACTACTTTGTGCAGGCCGTGGCATATATGACACTTGCTATTCTCTTTGCGTTTTTCATTCGTAAAAGTGGGCTGGCCATTATTGCATTTATAGTTTATACCAAGCTCGTGGAGCCCATCATCCACTACAACCTGCCCGACCATATAGACAAGTATTTCCCGATGAAAGCGCTGGATAGCCTTACTCCAATGCCCGGCCAGGACCTTTGGGGACAGGTGGCGGGAACTATAGAACAGCTTTCGCCGGGCATAGCAACTATACCTGCTATACTTTACATCGGGTTGTTTTTACTGTTAAGTTACCTCGTTCTCCGCTTCCGCGATCTATAGTAACTATAGCCCTAAAACAAGAAAGCCAGCGCTACATGCACTGGCTTTCTTGTTTTAAAGTATAAGCTGATCTTTTACAGATGCGCTTTAATTTCGTGGCCCAGCTTGTCGCGTTTGGTGGCCAGGTACTTTTCGTTATGCTTGTTTGGGGCAACCTCAATCGGAACGCGCTCTACCACTTCTAAGCCATAGCCCATCAGGCCGGTACGCTTGCGCGGGTTGTTCGAGATAAGGCGCATTTTAGTAACGCCCAGGTCGCGTAGTATTTGTGCACCTACACCGTAATCGCGCTCATCCATACCGAAGCCAAGCTCCAGGTTTGCCTCCACGGTATCGCGGCCCTGCTCCTGTAGTTTATAAGCTTTCAGTTTGTTGATGAGGCCAATGCCACGGCCTTCCTGGTTCATGTAAACTATAACGCCTTTGCCTTCGCTCTCTACCATACGCATTGCTTCGTGAAGTTGCGGTCCGCAATCGCATCGGCATGAGCCAAAAATATCGCCGGTTACGCACGATGAGTGTACACGTACCAGCACCGGTTCGCCTTCTTCCCAGGTTCCTTTTACAAGGGCCAGGTGCTTGGCGCCATTGCTGCGCTGCGTAAATGCATACAGGTCAAAATCGCCGAAGTCGGTTGGTAATTGTACGGCAATCTCACGGTCTATCAGGCTTTCCGCTTTCAGGCGATAAGCGATCAGGTCTTTAATAGAGATCAGCTTCAGGTTAAAACGTTCTGCCACTTTTACGAGGTCCGGCAGGCGGGCCATCGTACCATCTTCGTTCATGATCTCGATCAGTACACCGGCAGGTGCCAGACCAGCCAAACGGGCAAGGTCTACAGCAGCTTCGGTGTGTCCGGCACGGCGCAATACGCCTTCTTTCTTCGCCTTCAGCGGGAAAATGTGTCCCGGCTTGCCCAGCGAGTTCGGGTCTGTGTTCGGATCCACTAAAGCCTGTATGGTCTTCGCTCTGTCTGATGCCGAAATACCAGTTGTACATCCGTGCCCGATCAGGTCAACGGAAACAGTGAATGGCGTAGCATGCAGGGCGGTGTTACGGCCTACCATCAGCTCCAGGCCAAGTTCGTCGCAACGTTCTTCGGTTAGCGGCGCACAAATAAGGCCACGGCCATGGGTAGCCATAAAGTTGATGATCTCGGGCGTTACCATCTCGGCAGCGCAGATAAAATCGCCTTCGTTCTCGCGGTCGTCATCGTCCACCACAATAATAACTTTACCCTGGCGGATATCTTCGATGGCAGACTCGATCGAGTCGAGTTTTATAGGTTCTTGTGTATTCTCCATAAGATGATTTGAAGGTCAGAAACGAAGTTTATACCTGCTCCTTCCCTACTGTTAAGAAACTCAGTGCTTCTACTACCATAACTATAAAAAACAGGGCATTGTTCAAAACGACTCCCCCGGCAAAGTATAGCTATCGGCAACAGAAATGCGGAAAACTGAACAAAGGTAGAAAGTTAAGGTCCTACTCTAAAGCAAACACGATTATTTTTATAGTTTGAGGAGGAAAGTATAGGTTAGTCAACTATAGAAAGCAGGGATTTTAGTTAACTATAAGTATAGCGGGCAAAGGCTGTTGCATGAACGCTGCTCTCATTGCTCTTTCGGATTTGCAATCCGAAAGTATATTCTATCAGGATTTATAATCCGCTTATGTTTTAAAGAAAGTCAGAAGAATAGAATCGGATTACAAATCCGTATGAGAGGAGGTTATTTCAGGTATTCTAAGACTAACATCAATCCAATTAATACGAAGGCAATACCGCCAACATATCCTTTAAGGTGCATTGTATAACTGACAGACCAATTAGGCTTACACCTTTTCTCATCTTTATAAGTTATAAAAAGGGTAAGAAAACCTACTACAAAAGAAATCAAAGCGTAAACTATCTGCATGAAGATTTAACTTTCTCTTCCTTAAATTATAACCCTACCTGTTCACTACAATCCCCAGCATATTACCTAACTGGCTATAGTAGTTGTTCAGGGCGATGATCATGTTCAGGACGCGGTCTACTTCGGTTGGGTCGGTTACAAGGCGTAGCTTTTCGCGTTCGTTCTTAAGCAGTATCTCGGCGTTTCTCCATTTCAGGCGCAGCACGGCACGCTCGGCACCATAAGGCAGCAGGTCGGTTTCTTTGGGTACAAAAACCTGGTGGGTTTCCCAGTTATGGCTCAGCTCATAAGGCTCCGACAGCAGCGAAATAGCTTCCATCCGGATCTCTTCCTTCGGGTAATTTATAAAATCCTGGGCCGTTGGCAGGTTGCCGTTATTCAGGCTGTCTTTTACAATGTTAATGATCTGCACATAAAGCGGCGTAACAAACTCAATATCATCGAGCTGCTCCAGCATATACTGGCTGGTAGTTATACCTTCTTCCAGTATCTGGTCAGGGTAATGCAGGATCATGCGCACTATCTCACGCTCGTAACGCTTCAGTATATCGGCATCCGAGTCTTCTTTTTCCTGTTCCGGAACTATAGGCGGAGGCGTGTAATTGTCCGGGGCACTGGCTTTTTGCTGTTGCTGGCGCCCTTGCAGGTGCATTTTGTTATACTCCGATATCAGTACCTGCTCATCAATATCAAAAATAAGACTAGTACTCTGGAAGAAAACAGAACGCTTTATAGAGTCCGGAATTTTGGAGATAGTGGTTACGATCTCTCGTATGGCTTCTGCTTTCTTTACCGGGTTGCCTTTGGCCTCCTCTGCATACAGGCTCGACTTGTAAGAGATAAAATCCTGGGCATGCTCTTTCACATAGGCTTTAAAGGCCGTGTCGCCTACTTTTTGTATGTATGAGTCAGGGTCTTCACCTTCCGGGAAAGTAACTACCTGCACATTCAGGCCCTGCTCCAATATCAGGTCGATACCGCGCAACGAAGCTTTTATACCTGCCGCATCGCCATCGTACAGCACCGTTACGTTATGCGTATAGCGTGCTATCAGCTTTATCTGCCCTTCCGTAAGCGACGTACCCGACGAAGATACCACGTTTTCGATGCCGCCCTGGTGAAGCGAGATCACATCCAGGTAACCTTCCACCAAGTAACACATGTCCTGCATGCGCATCGGTTGCTTTGCCTGAAATAAACCATACAGCACATTGCTCTTGTGGTATATCTCCGACTCCGGCGAGTTCAGGTATTTCGGGCTTTTTTTGTCGTTGGACTTTAGTGTACGGGCACCGAAACCAACCACCCTCCCCGACACGTTGTGTATCGGGAACATGACACGCGCCCGGAACCTGTCGTAGCGCTTGTCTTCTTTAACTATAGTTAGCCCGGTAGCCTCTAGGTACTTCTGTTTGTAGCCTTCTTTCAGGGCAGCATCGGTCAGGTCGCTCCAGGCATCTACACTATAGCCGAGCTCAAACTTTTTTATAGTTGCCCCACTAATGCCACGCTGCTTCAGGTACGACTGGCCTATACTTCCTTCATCGTGGTTATAAAGGTTATGCTGGAAATGCTTGTTAGCAAATTCTGAAACGATGTATAAACTGTCACGCTCGCTCTGTTCGTGGCTATACTCCGAGGTCTCTTCTTCCGGAATATCGATGCCATACTTTTTTGCAAGGTATTTTAGTGCCTCCGGAAAGCTGGAGCCTTCCACATCCATAATAAACTGCACCGAGTTACCCGCCTTGCCGCAACCAAAGCACTTGTAAATGCCTTTAGCCGGCGAAACCGAGAACGAGGGAGATTTTTCGTGGTGAAAAGGGCAGCAGGCCCACATGTTCTGCCCCTTCTTCTTTAAGGAAACGAAATCGCCAACCACCTCCACTATATCGGCCTGGGCAATTATCTGGTCAACGGTTTCTTTCGGAATGAGGGACATGGTACTATACTTTTGAGGGATGACAAAGATAAGAATTCAGAACTAAGATTGGTAAGATTTTAGGGAGTGTGGGATTTGGCTTGATGTGTTAAATTGTTGGTTGCTGATTGTTAAATTGTTTAAGGTTTAATTGTTAATGTCTGATTATTTACTTGTCAATTAAGTTATTCAAATCCCTATTTATCCCGGGGCAGCCTAATCCTAAAATCCTTCATTCTTAAAAATCTTAGTTCCAGCTTAGCCCAGGAGTCCCTTATACAAACTATAATCCTGGTTGCCGAAGCACACGAACTTCACCTGTTCTATACTTGAATCGGGATTCTTCTGAAAATAGTTTTTTACAGCATCAGTGGCAACTATAGCGGCTTTGTCTTTTGGGTAGCCATATACGCCGGTGCTGATGTTCGGAAAAGCTATACTTTTTAGTTGATGCTCTTCGGCGAGGCGCAGGCTGTTCTGGTAGCAACTGGCCAGTAATTCCGGCTCATTCTTATTTCCGCCATTCCAGACAGGGCCAACCGTATGTATAACATGCTTTGCCGGCAGGTTCCCGGCTGTGGTAATAACGGCCTCACCGGTGGGGCACCCACCTTGTTTTGCCCGAATAGCTTTGCACTCTTCCAGAATTGCCGGACCGCCGGACCGGTGTATGGCACCATCAACGCCACCGCCACCCAGCAGGCTACTGTTAGCTGCATTCACAATGGCATCGGCTTCTATTTTGGTTATATCGCCCTGTACGGCTTCCATGTCAGGTGTTCTCATAGTATAGTTTATAGTTAATAGCTCTATAAGTTACAGTAATCTGGCTGTTTTACCACATCGCTGCAACTATAAAATACAACCAAACCAACTCAACCAACCTAACAAACCAGGATAACAGCTGTTTACCTATTCATACCACAATGATAAATATCACCTTTTCATCGGCCTGCATTGCAAGTATTTTGTTTGTATCTTTGTGGCATACCCAAGTACAAGTTTTTTATACTTATGGCTATTACTAAAGAAGATATACTAAAAGCCCTCAGCTATGTAGAGGAACCGGATCTTGGCAAAGACCTGGTTACCCTGAACATGATTGAGGATGTGCAGGTAGACGGCAAAAAAGTTAGCTTTACCGTTATACTTACCACCCCGGCCTGCCCCCTGAAAGACCTTATCCGTAACGCCTGCGAGCGTGCCATTTATACGATGGTTGATAAGGATGCTGAAGTTACCGTAAACATGACCTCGCGCGTAACCACAGCCCGCACCGATAATGCTGCCGTAGTAGGTGGTGTTAAAAACATCATTGCGGTGGCTTCTGGTAAAGGTGGCGTAGGCAAATCTACTGTAACATCTAACCTGGCAATTGCCCTGGCACAGTCTGGCGCACGAGTTGGTTTGATAGATGCGGATATTTTTGGTCCGTCGATGCCAACTATGTTTGGTGTGGAAGGAGAGCGCCCGCGTATGATACAGGGCGACCACGGCAAGAATTACATTATGCCAGTTGAAAAATACGGCGTAAAAATGATGTCGATCGGCTTCCTGACTCCTCCGGATGGTGCTGTTATATGGCGTGGCCCGATGGCGAGTTCTGCCCTGAAGCAGTTTATTTCGGATGTTGACTGGGGCGACCTGGATTACCTGCTGATCGACCTTCCGCCGGGGACATCTGACATACACTTAACTATGGTACAGGCACTGCCGGTAACAGGTGCAGTTATAGTTACTACTCCTCAGAAAGTAGCCCTGGCCGATGCCATGAAAGGCCTGCAAATGTTCCGACAGCCACAAATTAACGTACCAGTTTTGGGCGTTGTTGAGAATATGGCGTACTTTACACCAGCCGAGCTACCGGAAAACAAATATTATATTTTTGGTGAAGGTGGCGGTAAAGCACTGGCAGACAAGTATGAAGTACCGTTATTAGGCCAGATTCCGATCGTGCAGAGCATACGGGAGAGTGGCGATGCCGGAACTCCTGAGATTTTAAAGAACGATTCTCCGGCTTCTGGTGTTTTCAAAGAGTTGGCCCAGGCTGTGGCGCAGCAGGTTTCTGTTCGCAACGCAACTATAGCCAAAACTCAACCCGTAGAAATTAAAAGCTAAGAAAATATGGCAGCCATTAACGTAGACGAAAATTTCCTGAACCGCATTGAAGGTGCATTAGATACCATCAGGCCATACCTGGAAGCTGATGGCGGCAACGTAAAAGTGCTGGAAGTAACCGATGAGATGGTATTGAAACTGGAACTACTCGGTGCCTGCGGCTCATGTCCTATGTCTGCCATGACGCTGAAAGCCGGTGTAGAGCAAGCTGTTTTAAGGGCTGTGCCAGAGCTTGTATCGGTAGAGGCCATCAACCTGACGCCTATCGACGGTTAATAAAATTTACACTTATAGTTTATAACAGCCCCGGTTTATAGTTTAAGCCGGGGCTGTTTTTTTAGCTCACACCTGCTCCCTCCTAAAAACAGGAGAGTGGGTTAACCCACCCCTACCCCTCCCGAGAGGGGAATTTCTGTTAATGTTACAGTTGGAGTTTCACCCCTTCCCAGCCTTCCCCTAAAAACAGGGGAAGGAGCTCAGCTATAATTCTATAGTTGCTGTGGTCCAACCACCCCTAACCCCTCTCCCGAATCAAGTCCGGGATCTGCGACTTGTCTAAGGAGGGGAATTTGCTGCTATTGCTTTAGTTCATTTACAGTTTTATAGTTGCTGTCTTTACACCCCTATAGTCCCCTCAAGGGGACACTTCTGTTGTAGCTATAAGTTGGATTTATAGTTTTATAGTTACAGACCAAGAGCGGACAGGTCGCGACCTGTCCCTACGGAAGTATAGCCACGAGAAAAGATCGAAGCTTATAGTATATAATATAAACTAACTTTAGCTATGAGAAACTTTTCAGTCTTTGGGTTGAGCGCCTTTGATTTGTTGCGATGCCGCAGGCAATCCGAGGTACGAGGATAGCAAGAAAGCAGCAGCGCGATGCCCAATGACGAGGCCTCGCGGCCGTGAGCGAGCCAAACTAACAATAAAACTGTAGGTTGGTAAAGCTCCCAGGATAAGTAGAAGCTATGAAAGTATAGCTTGCTTCAAGAAAGTATAAACCTCAACTATAAGCTTAAATAGATTTCTCACGATGTTCGAAATGACAAATGAGAAGATATAGGATAACAGATGTCCCGAAACAAGTTCGGGATCTTCGACTAGCAGGAACTGCGCACACTGCTAGGTCCTCAACCATTTAACAATTCAACAACTTAACCATCCAAAAATCCCCAATCAAAATCAACACTTAAGCAATTCAACAATCAACTTTCCCTTCCGTATCAAAATAACTATATTTGCCTTTATACATTGACGAAGCAGTAACTATGTTAAAAGCCAACGACCCTTCACTCCATTCCTGGATAGAGATAGACCCAAACAGTGATTTCCCGATACAAAACCTGCCATTCGGTATTTTTGAGACCGACGACCGTGACCCGCGCGTAGGTGTTGCCATCGGCGATTATGTGCTGGACCTTTGTGTACTGGGCCGCCTCAACTTTTTCGAGCTCATTGATATCGACCCGAATGTTTTTCATCGCCCTCATCTTAACGACTTTATAGCTTTAGGCAAGCCAGTGTGGCGTGCAGTGCGCAATCGCGTTTCGGCTTTGCTACGCAACGATAACGACGAAATTAGCGGAAGCAGCGAGCTGATAGAAAAGTGCCTGGTAAAGCAAAATGATGTGCGTATGCGCATGCCTGTTAAAGTTGGCAACTATACCGATTTTTACTCGAGCATAGAGCACGCCACTAACGTAGGCACAATGTTCCGCGACCCTAAGAACGCGCTGTTACCAAACTGGAAACATATTCCAATAGGTTACCATGGTCGGGCTTCTTCTATAGTTGTTTCAGGCACTGATGTACGCCGCCCAAACGGACAAACCAAGGCACCTGATGCTGATGCGCCAACTTTCGGACCAAGCCGCCTGCTGGACTTTGAACTGGAAGTAGCTTTTATAACCGGCAGAGAAACCAAACTAGGCGAGAGCATTACCCCTAACGAAGCAGACAACTATATTTTCGGCCTGGTGCTGTTCAACGACTGGTCGGCCAGAGATATGCAGACCTGGGAATATGTGCCATTAGGGCCGTTCCTGGCAAAAAGCTTTGCATCGTCTATCTCTCCGTGGGTAGTAACCTTAGATGCCCTGGAGCCATTTAAAGTGAAAGGACCGGTTCAGGATCCGAAGCCACTGCCTTACCTGGAGTTTTCGGGCAACCATAACTACGACATTAACCTAGAAGTACTGATACAGCCGGAAAGCGGTGCAGAAACCAGCATCTGCCGATCCAACTATAAATACATGTACTGGAACATGAACCAGCAGTTGGCGCACCAGAGCAGCAACGGCTGTAACCTGCAGGTCGGCGACATGTATGCATCCGGAACAATAAGCGGTTCCGAGAAAGGCTCTTACGGCTCTATGCTAGAACTAACCTGGCGCGGCACCCAACCTATAACACTAGCAGACGGCACCGAGCGCAAGTTCATCAACGACTACGACACCGTGATCATGCGCGGATTCAGTGAAAAGAATGGTATTCGTATCGGCTTTGGCGAAGTAAAAGGCAAAGTTCTGCCAGCGCTTTAATTGATTATTGTTGGAGGTTAAATTGTTAAATGGCTATTTTTACTCATCTCCCTGGAGGGATTAGGGTAAGTTAATTTCAACCATAGACAATACAAATCCGGAATTTTAAACTATAAAACCACTGCTAACCCGGTGGTTTTATAGTTTAACAGTAACGATTGCCAGCTTACCCGATTAGCCGTATATTTGAATAACAGCCTGAATGGGCGCATTACAAACTATAGTTCTAAACTGCGATTACATGTCATATAAAACCATAGATCCACAGGACGTTAAAACATCGGAGGTGCATGCTTTGTTGCTTGGCGCCATTGCTCCGCGCCCGATCGCCTTTGCCAGCACCACCGACCTGGAGGGTAACGTAAACCTGAGCCCGTTCAGCTTTTTTAATGTATTCAGTGCCAAGCCGCCTATTCTGGTATTCTCTCCTGCCCGTCGTGTGCGCGACAATACCAGCAAGCATACCCTGGAGAATGTGATGGCTACAAAGGAAGTGGTGATCAATATTGCCAACTATAACATTGTAGAGCAGATGTCGCTGGCCAGCACCGAATACGACCGTGGAATAAATGAGTTTGTAAAATCCGGGCTAACAGCAGAGGCTTCAGTTTTGATAGCTCCGCCACGTGTACAGGAAGCGCCGGTTTCGTTTGAATGCAAGGTGAATGATGTGATCAGTTTAGGACCTGAAGGTGGTGCCGGTAACCTGGTGATCTGCGAAGTGTTGCTGATGCATGTTAACGAAGCTATATTGGACGAATATGGCAAAATAGATCCATTTAAACTCGATGGCGTGGCCCGTATGGGTGGCGATTATTATCTGCGCGCAAACGGCGATTGCATTTTTGAGCTTCCAAAACCAATAAGAAACAAAGGCATCGGGATTGATATGCTACCGGAACATATTCGCAACAGTTCTATACTTACAGGCAACAACCTGGCCCGCCTCGGAAACTCCGAAACTATACCTGGCCACGCCGAAGTAGAAGCTTTTAAAACCGACCCGATAGTTGCCTATACTATAAACAAGTATAAGAACGACCCTGCAGTGCTCCAAAATGAATTGCAACTACTTGGCAAAAAGTTCCTGGAAAACAACCAGGTTACCGAAGCCTGGAAAGTATTATTGATGCAGAACTAGAACTAAGATTTTTTAGATTAAAAGATTGTAGGATTAGGCTGAATAAAGAGTCGCCGAAACTATAGATGGATTTTGTAGAGACGCAATACGTTGCGTCTTGTCAGCCACGGAGCAGGCAGTTTCAATAAACCTATGAAATCCTGTTAATCCATTTTAATCCTGCAAATCCTGATTCAAACAAAAAAGAGACGCAACGTATTGCGTCTCTACATTTTCTTTTAAATCCTTATAAGTCCGGTTCTCACACAGACACTCACAGGTTTTAGAAACACTGTGAGGTCAACCTAATCCCACAATCTATTCAATCTTAAAAATCTTAGTCTTAGTTGCGCACGGCTATCATCAGGCCCAACTCTTTATAGCGCATCCCGAATTTTTTTGCGATCAGGGAATTGGTGAGGCTGCCTTTATAGATGTATACACCGCTGCGGTAATGCTCATTCATGAACAGCACTTCGTTTATGCCACCATACTTGGATATCTCGGAAAGGATGGGCGTAAATATATTGCTCAGTGCCGAAGTAGCTGTGCGCGGCACCCGCGATGGAATGTTGGGCACGCAATAATGTATAATGTCGTATTTACGGAAGATCGGGCGACTATGCGATGTAAGTTCTGAAGTTTCGAAACAACCTCCCTGGTCAATACAAACATCGATGATAACGGAGCCCGGGTTCATTTGGGCCACCACACTTTCCTCCACCATACACGGCATACGGCCATCTTCGGCAACCAAAGCACCAATCACAACATCAGCCTGTTTTATTTCATGGTATAGTACCGTTTTATCTAAAGTAGAAGTAAACAACTGGGTACCAACATTATGCTTCAGGCGGCGAAGTTTGTAGATGTGGTTATCAAATACTTTTACTTCGGCACCTAAACCCAGGGCGGCGCGGGCCGCATATTCGGCTACAGTGCCGGCACCAAGTATAACTACTTTGCTTGGTGGCACTCCTGTAATTCCGCCAAGTATAATTCCGCGGCCTTCGTTGCTTATACTTAAATATTCTGCTGCTACCAGCATTACAGTACTGCCCGCTATTTCGCTCATAGCACGCACAACAGGCTTCGATTCTGATTTATCACGGACCAACTCAAACGAGATGGCGTTTATCTTTTTGCGCAGAAGGGCATTGATATAATCAGAAGTAAGGCTGCCGAATTGTAAGGCTGAGATTAGTGTCTGGCCCGGGCGCAGATAATCTATTTCGTCGTAAGTAGGCGGCGCAACTTTAAGTATAATATCGGCTTCGTATACTTCTTTGGTAGTATAAACTATTTTGGCACCTGCCTCCGAAAACTCGTTATCAGAGTATTTGGAATGGCTGCCGGCTCCTGCTTCTATTATAATGCGGTGGCCATGGTCGGTTAGCTGCTTTACAGCGTCGGGCGTTAACCCTATGCGGTTCTCCTGGAACGACGACTCCTTCGGCAAACCTATAAAAAGGCTGCGTTGCCGGTCTTCAACAGCCAGCATCGACTCTTTTGGGTAAAGCGCCTGTGCAGCTGCTATCTTTCCCATCTCTAAGGCAAATCGCTCCGTCATACTTATACCTTGTTTATCGTCATGGTACGCACCTCGCCTTCAGCGTCGGGTTGCAGGGTTACAAGCAGGTAATGCTCCGGTAAAAGGTTCGGTATCAGCGATGGCCATTCTATCAGGCATATATTACCCGACTCGAAATACTCCAGCGCCCCGATGTTCAGTGCCTCCCGCTCGTTGCTTATTCTATAAAAATCGAAATGGTAAATTAGTTTCCCTGTTTCGCCTTCGTACTCATTAACAAGGGCAAAAGTAGGGCTGCTCACGTTTTCCTGTACTCCCAGCTGGCGGCATAGCTCTTTTATCAGTGTTGTTTTGCCGGCACCCATCGGGCCCTCAAACAAAACCACAGGCCCCTGCTGCATAGCATCTAAAAGCATAGAAGCCGCCTCTGGCAGATCTTCCAGAGACGACATCTTTAACTGAGCTCTTTCCACTCCGGTGTTATCCATTCTTCGGTGTAAGCGTTATAAATGGTATGATGCACTCCTCCAACGACACGCCCCCGTGCTGGAAGGTATCTTTGTAGTAGTTCACGTAGTAGTTATAGTTGTTCGGATAGGCAAAAAAGTAATCTTCTATCGCGAATACAAACGTAGTCGAAACATTGGCTTTTGGCAAGAAAAATCTCTCCGGTTTACGCACCGTAAAAACATCTTTATCGGTGTAGCCCAGGTTTTTACCGTGCTTGTAGCGCAGGTTGGTGTTTGTCTGGCGGTCTCCGATTATCTTGAAAGGTCGTTTTACTCTTATAGTTCCGTGGTCGGTGGTGATGATCAGGCGGCCTTTTTTCTCAGCTATCATCTTCAGCGTATCGAAAAGCGGCGAGTGCAGGAACCACGAGCGGGTAATAGAGCGGTACGCCGACTCGTCTGGGGCCAGTTCGCGCACCATGTTGCTATCGGTACGGGCATGCGACAGCATATCCACGAAATTGTAAACTATAACATTCAGTTTGTTATTATCGAGGTTACTGAACTTGCTGAGCAGGTCTTTGCCGGCTGCTACGTTCGTAATTTTATGGTAGCTGTGTTTGTCAGTCACACGGTTCTGCTGAAACTGAATATCCAGAAACTGTGGTTCGTTCAGGTTCTTTCCTTCGTCTTCATCATCGCTTACCCACAGATTCGGGTACTTTTTAGCGATGTCGTTTGGCAACATCCCCGAGAAGATGGCATTACGGGCGTAGGCTGTGGTAGTAGGAAGTATAGAATAATACATCTCCTCCGAATCCACGGTAAAATAGTCGTTAATGATCGGCTCCAGCACTTTCCACTGGTCGTAACGCAGGTTATCTATCAAAACAAAGTATACCGGCCTGTCCGATTCCTTCATCATCGGGAAAACGCGCTCTTTAAACAGCTGGTGCGACATCAGCGGGGCATCATCCGAGTCGTTGTTTATCCATTCTTCATAGTTATCCATGATGAACTTGGCGAAGTTGGAGTTTGCCTCGTCTTTCTGCATATACAGCACATCGGCCATACTTTTGTTCTCGGTCTCGTCAATTTCCAGCTCCCAGTACGTCAGCTTTTTATAGATATCGGCCCACTCGCCCGGGCTCAGGCGCTCGCCAAAGGCCATACCAAGCTGGCGGAAATCGCGCTGATAGCCCTGGTTAGTCTTTTCACTTACAAGGCGCTTATTATCAAGTGCTTTTTTTACGGATAGCAGTATCTGACTTGGGTTCAGAGGCTTTATCAGGTAATCTGTAATTTTAGACCCGATGGCTTCCTCCATAATGTGCTCTTCCTCGCTTTTCGTGATCATGATCACAGGCATCGCCGGGCGGATGGTCTTTATCTCGTTCAGGGCTTCGAGGCCACTGATGCCGGGCATATTCTCATCCAGGAAAACCATATCAAAAGGTTGTTCCTGTACTTTTTCGATGGCATCGGCACCACTGTTTACAGGTGTAATGTCGTAACCTCTATCTTCCAGGAACAGAATGTGCGGCTTCAAAAGGTCGATCTCATCATCGGCCCATAAAATGTTATATCTTTGCATAGTTTTATTTAGATAAAAGGCTAAACTGCTTCGTTGTTAAATTGTTGTAAGCGTAACTGGGTAACGTGTCGGTATACTTTAACTTATAGTTGCCCGAAATACGGACTGTCGCTTTTATAGTTAAACTATAAGCCGCCACTTTATACTTACGTTAGTTATAGTAATAAAAGTATGGAAACTATACTATACGGCAGCACTCGTTTAACATATTGCCTGAACAACAAATAACCGAACAACCAACTTAACGCATTGCATTGGTGAACAAGAAAAAAATCTTCAACGACCCGGTTTACGGTTTTATAACAGTTCCGTCTGAGCTCTTGTTCGACATCATCGATCATCCGTATTTTCAGCGTTTGCGCCGCATAAAGCAATTGGGCCTCACCGAAATGGTTTACCCTGGCGCACTGCATACACGCTTCCATCATGTGCTGGGTGCCATGCACCTGATGAACACGGCCTTACAAACTTTAAAAAGTAAAAATAACGAAATTTCCGATACCGAGTTGGAGGCTTCGCTTATTGCCATATTGCTGCACGATGTAGGCCATGGCCCCTTTTCGCATGCCCTCGAAACAGCTATATTTAAAGAGGTACACCACGAGCATCTGTCGTTGCACATCATGCATATGCTTAACGAAGAGTTTGGCGGAAGATTGAGCCTGGCTATCGATATATTTACAGATAAGTACGAACGCCGCTTTTTTCACCAACTGGTTTCTAGCCAGCTCGACGTAGACCGCCTGGATTACCTGAACCGCGACAGCTTTTATACCGGTGTGTACGAAGGCAAGATAGGCGCCGACCGCATCATTAAAATGCTGGATGTAGCCAACGATAAATTGGTAGTAGAAGAAAAAGCGATCTATAGTATAGAGAACTTCCTGGTGAGCCGCCGCCTCATGTACTGGCAGGTATACCTGCACAAAACCGTAATTAGTGCCGAAAATATGGTATTGCGTGCCGTGCAGCGTGCCCGCCAATTATTGCAGCAAGGAGTAGATGTATCAGCTAGCCCCTGCCTTAAATTCTTCCTGGCCTCCGACCTTACCATGCAGGACTTTGTGCAGGACCCAACTATACTGGAGCGTTTTGTAAGCCTCGATGACCACGATATCTGGAGTGGAATTAAAGAGTGGGCTTCCCACCAGGACCCGGTACTATCTTATCTGGCTGGCTGTATCTTAAACCGTAAGCTCTTTAAAGTGATCATTTCCAGCAAACCGATTGAAGAGGATATGATGCTAGGTATTAGCGAATTGGTGCAGGACCGGTTTAAGGTTAGCGAAGAAGACATTAAATACCTGATGATATCGGGCAAGATCAGCAACAACGCTTACCAATCTGAAGGACAGTCTATTGATATACTCACAAAAGCAGGTTATGTAGTTGATGCCGCTGACGCTTCTGACCTACCGAATATTCAGGCTTTAAGTAATAAAGTGGAGAAATATTATGTGTGTTATCCGAGGGAAGTAGCTCATTAGTGATGCTTTATTATTTGTCATCCCGAGCGTAAGCCGAGGGATCTTATATGTCCAATAGTTTCTCATTTGTCATTTCGAACATGGTGAGAAATCTATCTAGGCTTATAGTTAAAGCTTTTTTCCATATTCAACCAAGCTATACTTTCATAGCCATTTCTTATCCTGGGAGCTCTACTAACCTATAGTTTCATCTCCACCTTATTGCGCTCACGGCCGCGAGGCCTCGCCTTCGGGCATCGCGCTGTTGCTTTCTTGCTATCCTCGTACCTCGGATTGCCTATCGGCACCGCAACAAATCAAAGGCGCTCAACCCAAAGACTGGAAAGTTTCTCATAGCCACTGCTTATCTAAAGTTTATACTATAAGCTTCGACCTTTTCTCATGGTTATACTTCCGTAGGGACAGGTCGCGACCTGTCCGCTCAATATCGTAAACTATAAAAATATATGTCAGAACTGTCCCCTTGAGGGGACTATAGGGGTGTTAATACGCTAACTATAAATCATCCCCCTCCCCCCTTCAAAGGGGGACTTTGTTCTAGTTTATTCCCCGCCTTAGACAAGGAGGGGTTAGGGGTGCTTGGATCAAAGCAACTACAGAACTACAAGATCATCCACAGCAAACCTCTCTGTATAAACTATAAAGCCTCCTGCTTATACCTTATAAATCCTAATTAAAGGCATTTGCTGCTTTGCATTAATCTTAACCTATACTACCTACAAGCAAGTATAATTACGAAATACAACCAAACGGCACTAAGTTTTTATTATGTTTGCACCCCCAAAGCATTAGCGTTTTTAAGATTTTGCTCTAATTTTACAACATGGAATTTACTGTTCAACAAATAGCAGACCTGCTACAGGGAGAAGTTGAGGGAGATAAGTCTGCAAAGGTCAGCACGTTAGCCAAAATTGAAGAGGCCCAATCCGGCGCCCTTGCTTTTTTGTCGAACCCGAAGTACGAACCATACCTTTACAATACAGGAGCCAGTGCAGTTATAGTTTCAGATAAATTAGAGCTCAAAAAGCCTGTTTATACGGCTCTTATCCGCGTTAGCGATCCTTACAGTAGTTTCTCAACATTACTAGAATATTATCAGCAGGCTATACTTGCTTCTAAAACGGGTACTGAAGAGCCGTGCTACATAGGTAGTAACAGCCAGATCGGTGAAAACCATTACCGTGGCGCATTTTCCTACATCGGCAACAACTGCAAGATAGGCGATAACGTGCGTCTTTTTCCTCATGCCTACATCGGCGACAACGTAACTATAGGTGACAATACCACCATATTTGCCGGCGCTAAACTATACTCAAATACCGTTATAGGCAGCAACTGCACCATACATGCAGGTGTTGTGCTGGGCAGCGATGGCTTCGGCTTTGCCCCACAGGCCGACGGCTCTTACAAAACCATTCCACAAATAGGTAATGTAGTGCTTGAAGATGACGTATCGGTTGGCGCAAATACAACTATAGATTGTGCTACCATGGGCTCTACTATTATCCGGAAGGGTACAAAAATAGACAACCTGGTACAGATCGCGCACAACGTAGAGATAGGAACAAATACCGTAATAGCAGCACAGACCGGCATCTCGGGGTCAGCTAAAATTGGCAATAACTGCGTAATTGCAGGCCAGGTAGGTATAGTTGGCCACATTACCATTGCCGATAAAACTACAGTTGGTGCCCAGTCAGGCGTAGGTAAAACTATAAAAACACCAGGAACTATAATACAAGGCTCTCCGGCTTTCGACTTTAAACAAAACCTGCGTGCCCTTTCCGTATTCAGAAAACTACCAGAACTACAGCGCGAAATAGAAGCACTGCGCGAAAAAAGTCAGTAAAATTTACAGCTCCTGTAAAGTCAGGAAAATAAAAGTGGCAAGGCCGAATATAAAACATTAAGTTTGCAGTCTGATTACCGCTGCGAGCTGGGTTTATACCTGTGCCCGGGCCTCAAGGCAACTTGCTAAAGCCGAGTGCCAAACAAGTAATTACTGTTAAATGAACTATAAACAGCATACCATTAAAGCGCCGGTAACAGTTTCCGGTATTGGATTGCACACAGGCGTGGTGTCTAACATGACATTCAACCCTGCCTCTGCTAACCATGGCTATAAGTTTCAGCGCATCGATCTGCCTGGCCAGCCTATAGTTGCCGCCGACGTTGACAACGTAGTGGACCTGTCGCGGGGCACAACCATCGAACAGAATGGTGCTCGTGTAAACACTGTTGAACATACCCTGGCCGCCCTTGTTGGCCTCCAGATCGATAACGTGCTGATACAACTTGACGGCCCTGAGCCTCCGATCATGGATGGTTCGTCTATCGAGTTTGTGAGGGCGCTGCATGAAGTTGGCTTACAGGAACAAAATGCGCTTCGCAATTATTTTGAGTTGACAGAAGGCATTACTTATAAAGATGAAGCCCGTGGCGTAGAAATAGTTGGTTTACCACTGAACGACTACCGTCTGACAGCTATGGTAGATTACAACTCTCCGGTTTTGGGTAGCCAGCATGCTTCTATTACAAACATGAACCAGTTCGAGAAAGAGATCGCGCCTTGCCGCACGTTCTGTTTTCTGCACGAACTGGAGGCGCTTTATAAGCAGGACCTTATTAAAGGGGGCAACCTGGATAACGCCATAGTTATAGTTGACCGCGTAGTGAAAGACGAAGAGTTGGCTACACTGGCGGATATGCTGAACAAGCCTAAAGTAGAAGTTAAAGAGACCGGCACGCTAAACAACGTAGAACTACGTTACAGAAACGAGCCTGCCCGTCATAAACTTCTTGACCTGATGGGCGACCTTGCCCTGATCGGAAGACCAATAAAAGGACAGATATTGGCAGCGCGCCCCGGCCATGCCGCAAACGTTGCCTTTGCTAAAAGAATAAAAAGAGCCATTCAGGAAGCATCTATACAAAGCGTGCCTGTGTACGACGAAAAGAAGCCGCCTGTAATGGATATAAACCAGATATCGGCTACGTTGCCGCATCGTTACCCGTTCCTGCTTATCGACAAGATCATCCACCTGGATGAAACGACGGTAACCGGGATTAAGAACGTAACTATGAACGAGCCATTCTTCCAGGGTCACTTCCCGGGTAACCCTGTAATGCCAGGTGTTATCCAGATAGAGGCCATGGCACAGACCGGCGGTATACTGGTGCTTAATACTGTTGAAGATCCTGAAGATTACTGGACATATTTCCTGGGTGTGGACAAATGCCGCTTTAAGCGCAAAGTGCTGCCTGGCGATACAATTATTTTTAAATGTGAACTGCTGGCCCCAATTAAGCGCGGCATAGCCAAAATGTTCGGTCAGGCCTTTGTAGGCGGCCAACTGGTTATGGAAGCAGAAATGTCAGCAAGTATAGTTAAGAAAAACGTATGAATCAGCCATTAGCATACATACACCCGGAAGCTAAGATCGCCCATAACGTAGTGATCGAACCGTTTTCTACGATCTATAAAAATGTAGAGATCGGCGAAGGCACCTGGATCGGACCTAATGTTACTATAATGGAAGGTGCGCGCATTGGTAAAAATTGCAAGATTTTCCCTGGCGCTGTTATCTCTTCTGTTCCGCAGGACCTGAAATTTGCCGGCGAAGAAACAACTGCCGTTATCGGTGATAATACCGTTATCCGGGAGTGTGTTACCGTTAGCCGCGGCACTATAGATAAAATGCGCACCGTGGTAGGCAGCAACTGCCTTATCATGTCGTATGCCCATATTGCCCACGACTGTGTAGTTGGCAACAACTGTATTGTAGTAAATGCGGTGCAGATGGCAGGTCACGTAGAAATGGGCGATTACGCTATCATAGGCGGGTCAAGCGCTGTTCACCAATTCGTGAAGATAGGTTCTCATGCCATGATATCTGGCGGATCGTTGGTGCGTAAAGATGTGCCTCCGTATGTGAAAGCTGCGCGTGAGCCACTTACCTATGCAGGTATAAACTCAATCGGTTTGCGCCGTCGTGGTTTTACAAGCGAGCAGATAAATGAGGTACAGCAGATCTATCGTATCCTGTTTATGAGCGGCAATAACACCACCGAAGCACTTGATAAGATAGAGATAGAACTTGCCCCGAGCAAAGAGCGCGACGAGATTCTAAACTTTGTGCGTAACTCCGGCCGCGGTATTATTAAGAGCTACTTCGGTAAAGATGCAAATTAACCTAAGCAACTTAGGTAAACGCTATAATTACGAGTGGATTTTCCGGAACCTGACCTACACATTTGAGTCGGGTACTGCTTATGCTATACTTGGGCATAACGGGTCCGGTAAATCCACTCTTCTTACTGTTATTTCGGGCCACAACCTGCACTCCGAAGGCGAAATAACTTATTACGAGAATGGCAAAACCATAGCTCCCGAAGCAGTTTATACTTCGCTTTCATTAACAGCCCCATACTTAGAACTGGTTGAAGAATTTTCTTTGCTGGAAATGATCCAGTTCCATACCCGTTTTAAGCCACTTCGACAGAACCTTACGCACCTGCAGCTTATTGAGCGCATGGGCCTCGAAAAATCGAAGTATAAATTTGTAAAGGATTTTTCGTCTGGTATGAAGCAGCGTCTTAAACTGGGACTGGCCATTTACTCCGACTCCAGCCTGCTGTTACTTGATGAACCTACCACCAACCTGGACCAGGAAGGTGTAGCATGGTACCAGGAGCACGTTAGCCAGAACCGGGAGAACCGCCTTATTATAGTTGGCTCTAACATACAACACGAGTATAGCTTTTGCGACCAGCAACTGCGCATTTCCGATTACCACCCGGCACCAAAGAAACCGAAAGTATAAAGTGTGCAAAATTGCCCGCCGGGGTTATTAATTTTGACTAAGCTTTCTAACTTTGCAATATAAATAGCAGATACCATGGGAAGAGCATTTGAATTTAGAAAAGCCCGCAAGTTTAAGCGCTGGGATAAGATGTCGAAGGCATTTACACGCCTTGGTAAAGAGATTGTGATGGCCGTGAAAGAAAGCGGACCAAACCCGGAAACAAATTCCCGACTTCGTACGGCTATAAATAACGCGAAAGGCGTTAACATGCCAAAAGACCGCGTGGAAGCTGCCATTAAGCGTGCCTCATCTAAAGAAGAAAAAGATTACGAAGAAGTAGTGTATGAAGGCTATGGCCCGCACGGCATTGCTATACTTGTAGAGACTGCTACTGATAACCTAAACCGTACCATTGCAAACATGCGCGTTTACTTTTCGCGTGCAGGTGGCGCAGTTGGCAAAACCGGTTCCCTCGATTTTATTTTTACACGTAAAGGCATTTTTAAAATAAACCCCGAAGGTGTTGATATTGAAGAGCTGGAACTGGAGCTTATAGACCACGGAGCAGAAGATATTTACGAACACGAAGGTGAAATTATAGTGGAGACTGCCTTTGCTGATTTTGGCCAGATGCAGAAAGCCCTTGAAGAAAAAGGCGTAGACGTAATAAGTGCCGACCTGCAACGCATACCAAACACCAGAACAGAACTGACCGACGAGCAGGCAGAAGAAATAGAAAACCTGGTTGAGAAAATAGAAGAAGACGACGACGTGCAGGCTGTTTATCACAACATGGCCTAAGCTGATTCACTAACTATAAACTATAAAAGCTACCTGTGAGGGTAGCTTTTATAGTTTATAGGCTTTACTTAACTCGGGTTATACTTTGCCAAGTATAAAGTCCGGTTTCACGAGGAACGGTTTTTCAGTTATTTATAGGTTGACTTTGTAAACTCCTTCAGCAGCTGGTCCATCTCCGCTTCAACCATAGGCATTACATCGCTCAGTCCCTCTTTTTTGTTTGGGTAATTTAACTGTACCTCCCTCTCCCCGATGCGGTATTGCAACAAGCCCTGGTCAAGTTCAGTGAGGTAGTATAAAACCGGGCCATTTTCGGCTACAAGTATATAAGCTCTGAAACTGGAATCGATGCTGAGGCGCTGCTGCGTAGACGGTTTAACTAAGTAATGCTGATCCACAATAGTATCTGTCACGATCGAAAGATCTACCTGATACAGGTCACGGATATTGCCTTCCGGTAAAGCCCAATGTTGTATGGCAGTGCCCTGCCTGTTCTCCGAAGTATGAGTTGCTTTACCCAGATCTATACTTGCGGCTAAGCCGAACAGTTGCAGGTCGTGGGCAATGTGTTTTATAGTTGGCGATACATGCGTGTTATCCGAAATAAACACAGAAGAACCCGACAGTATCTTTGCATCTTTCATGAGGTCTTGCTTAAGCATAAACTCCCCCGATTGCAGCCAGAGCAACAGAAAAGAAAGTATAGTTTGGATCATCAACATAAGCCTGAATTTCTATAGTTTATACTTCCTTCTCCAATTATCGTGCAAGATTTTATCTCAGCTCAAATACTACTTTTACCTGTGCCTGCACAGCTATAGTTTGCGGAAATTCCATCAGGTTTGCCATTACAGACTGCCCTCTTACTACAATTTCATTGAGCGGCCCATCACTCTGCCTGAAATTACGGAATCCCGGATCGTTATCTTCGGTATCGGCCACTTTAACCACGCGCTTTATTTGCCTGTTCGCAGCTTTTGCCATCACTTCTGCTTTCGAGCGGGCTGATGCTACGGCTTTCTCAATGCCCTCTGTGCGGTACTTTTCAATTTCGCTGGCAGTAAAATCACTCCTGAACGACGTAAAACCTCCCTTTATCAGCTTGGACTGCACTTCTGAGAATTTGGAAATATCGCTCAGAACAAAATATACAGTTTGGCTACCATATAAGTAATTTTGCTTGGTACGGTAATCCTGCCGCTCCCCTACCGATAATAACGAATATCTGAAGCAGGTATTTGCAGCTCTTTAAGCAACTTTACCATTTTATTTTCCTGTTCCTGATGCTCCTGGTAGACCTTATCTATACTTGATGAGTCGGAGGAGATGAGGTTAACATTAAACCTTACCTGGTCGGCAGGCACATCTATACTTGCTTGGCCTATTACAACAATGTGGTTATCGGGTGTTACTTTTTGAGCAAAAGCCACTACGCTGATCAGAAGCAGCGCCAGGGTGAATAAGTGTTTCATAGTCGGGGATTTATAGTTTAGAACTGTCAACTACAGTCCAGTTTATAGTTCCGTTGTTTACAGTGTATTTTAAGATCAGGTAACCGCCATTGTGCCCGTCTTCATAATAAGCAAGCGCGTAGCGGTCGTTCAGTATGCGGGTGTCTCTGATAGCCATAGTGCCGCCCATGGTGCCTTTTTCAGGTATAAGCTGGCTTTGTTTGCGGTTCAGGTCGTTCATCAGATCAGTTTCCGGGCTTTTAAGGCCTTTGCGTTGCAGCTTTTGCATATCTCCCTGGCTTAGCGTGCCCAATTCGTCTACAAAAGCAGCGCCTCCCGGAGGCACCAGTTCCATCGTATCAGGTGGCATCACCATACCTTCCAGCGAGTCTGACATTTCCGTTTGTTCTTCCAGTTCGCTGTCTATCTTTTCCACCTGTCGGTCTGCAATGGCCAGGCGGCTCTCGGCTTCGCTTTTTTGCCAGTAAAAATAAACGGCCATAAACAGGAATATGGCAGCCAGTATCCAGGGTAGTATTTTTCTCATAATTTTATAGTTGATCTGATCAGTATCTATACTTTAATATTAGCAAAAAGATATATCTAAAACTATAATCCCAAAAGAAAGCCTGCTACATTGCTGCAGCAGGCTCCTTATAGTTTATAGTTGTAGTCTTTTGTCCTAAGTCAAAAAACTCCTTTATCAATAATTAGATCGACTGGTTCACATCAAAGTTCTCCAGGTAATCAGCTACGCGGCGCACGAACATACCACCCAACGATCCGTCAACCACGCGGTGGTCGTAAGAGTGAGACAGGTACATAAAGTGACGGATACCGATCAGGTCGCCTTCCGGTGTCTCGATAACGGCTGGCTTCTTTTTGATAGCGCCAACTGCCATAATAGCTACCTGCGGCTGCATAATGATAGGCGTACCCATTACGTTGCCAAAAGAACCTACGTTAGAAACCGTGTAGGTACCGTTTGCCAGGTCGTCCGGAGTCAATTTGTTCATACGGCCACGGTTCGCCAGGTCGTTCACCTTCTTGGTCAGGCCATTCAGGTTCAGCTGGTCAGCGTTCTTAATGTTAGGCACGATCAGGTTTCCGCTTGGCAAAGCAACAGCCATACCCACGTTAATGTCTTTATGACGGATGATCGTACCGCCATCAACCGACACGTTGATCATCGGGAAGTCCTGGATAGCCTTTGCGATTGCCTGGATAAAGATCGGAGTGAATGTCAGGTTCTCACCTTCGCGCTTCTTATACTCGTTCTTCCATTTATTTCTCCAGTTCACCAGATTGGTTACGTCAGCCTCAACAAAAGACGTTACGTGCGGAGAGATGCGCTTGCTGTCCACCATACGGTCAGCGATCATCTTACGCATACGGTCCATTTCGATAAGCTCTACGTTGCCGCCATAAGAAGCAGCAGGCTTAACCTGAGGAGCAGCTTGTGGTTGGGCAGCTGGAGCCGGTGCAGATGCAGCAGGTGCCGGAGCAGCCTGTGGTTGCGCCTGCGGAGCAGCAGCCTGGGCCGGAGCACCGGAGCGGTTCTCCAGGTACACCATAATATCCTTTTTAGAAACGCGTCCTTCTTTGCCGGTACCTGGCACATATTCCAGTTCCTGCATCGAGATGCCTTCTTCGCGGGCAATGTTAAGTACCAGCGGAGAATAGAAACGGCCGGAAGCCGGCTGGTCAAGTTTAGCCACAGCAGCAGAGCCATTTGAAGCGGCCGGAGCAGCAGTTTCCTGAGCCGGGGCAGCCTGAGGAGCGGCAGCAGAAGCAGAAGCAGCTGGCGCAGCAGCACCGGCATCGTCTCCGTCAGTAGCGATGATCGCGATCGGAGCTCCGACAGCAACTACATCACCTTCCTGTACCAGTATTTCCTTCAGCACACCGCCTTGTATAGCAGGTACTTCTGTATCTACTTTATCTGTAGCTACTTCCAGCACCGATTCATCCTGCTCTATGGTATCACCCACATTTTTAAGCCATTTCAGAACGGTACCTTCCATGATACTCTCGCCCATTTTGGGCATAACCATTTCTACAAGTGCCATATTTTATAGTTGAACGTTATTCGTTTATCGTGTTCTTGATCGGGAAAGAAGCATGAAACAAAGCGGTTTATACTTTGCAAAAATGTCTTACTTCTTAAAAACTGAAACAAAGTTAAGGATTTTAGCCTATTCCTCAACGGTTGTGTTCAAACTTTGCCTGATGAGGTTAAGTACAACCAAGGCTGTAAACTCAATATTGAGCAGGCGGGTTTTATTATAGTTAAGTTGCCGGGCTATAGTTTTGTGCTCGTCGGCGTAAGCGATCCAGATCGTACCGACCGGTTTTTCGGGTGTACCACCGTCTGGCCCGGCTATGCCGCTGGTAGCAACGCCAATGCTGGTGCCAAACTTACGACGCACATTTTCGGCCATCTCGCGCACACAGGCCTCACTTACGGCACCTTGCTGCTGCAAGGTTTCAGGATCTACATTCAGCTCGCGTATTTTTACCTCGTTGTGATAGGCAATTATACTTCCTATAAAATAAGCCGAGCTGCCAGGCACACTCGTAAATTTGTGCGCCAGGTAGCCGCCTGTGCAGCTTTCGGCTGTAGCTATGGTTAAATTCTGTTCTTTCAGCAGGCTACCTACTGCCTCTTCCAGGCTAACTTCGCCAAAAGCAAAAATATATTTCGGGATGATCGTGGCCAGCTTAGTAACTTCGGCCTGCAACTCCTTTTCAAGTATAGCTGCATCATCACCGGTTCCTGTCAGGCGCAGGCGCACCCCTGATAAATGTGGCAGGTAAGCCAGTTTAATGTGCGGTGGCAGGTTCGTTTCCCAGTCCTCCAGTTTATCAGCCAAAATAGATTCTGCAATGCCGGTTGTTTGTATCACCTTATGCATGATCTCGGGCGTTTTAAAGCTGACTTTCAGGTTGGGTAACACAATGTCAGTCATCATGCGCTTCATCTCAAAAGGCACCCCCGGCATTGATACGTATACTTTGCCCTCGCGCTCAAACCACATGCCCGGCGCTGTGCCTAATACATTTCGCACGGGTTTGCAGCTTTCCGGCAAAAAAGCCTGTTGCCTGTTCAGCTCGGTTAATTCTATACCTCTCCGCTCAAAAATAACAGCAATATCCGTCAGCGATGGTTCGTGTAGTTTTAGGGTAGTATGGAAATAATCAGCCAGTACATGTTTTGTCAGGTCGTCTTTGGTTGGCCCCAGCCCGCCGGTTATCAGAATTATATCCGCCCGGTTACTTGCTTCATCCAACGCAGACACTATATGCGCGGCATCATCCGAAACAGAAGTTATCTGTTTTACTTTTATTCCTATATTCGTGAGTTCCGTACCCAACCAGGCAGAATTGGTATCAACAATTTGCCCGTATAGTATTTCGTCGCCGATGGTGATGATCTCTGCGATTACCGCTTTCATGGTTTTTGGTCTGATTTATGTTTAGGATACTGTAAACCGCATCAAGTTAAAGATGTTATAACGATATGAAAAAATTACTTTACACTTCTTTAGTAGCTGTGGCCATAGGCACCAGCAGCTGCGCCGTAACCGACATACAGCGCACCATGGACGAAGTACTTGCCGGTACCACCGGCGGCCCTGTTACCCAGACCGAAGTTGCTTCGGGATTACGGCAAGCCCTGGAAATAGGTATAAAGAACGGAGCTAACCAGGCTTCGCAAACCGATGGCTTCTACAAAAACTCGCTTATCCGGATCCCTTTTCCGCCGGAAGTAAAAAAAGTGGAGAATACCCTGCGCGATATTGGCCTGGGCGGCGAAGTTGACAAGTTTGTACTTACCCTGAACCGTGGCGCTGAAGATGCAGCCCAAAGTGCGGTGCCTATTTTTGTGAATGCCATTAAGCAGATGACCATACAGGACGCCTGGGGAATTCTGAAAGGCGACAAAGATGCTGCCACGCAATACCTGAAGCGCACCACTTCTACCCAGCTCACCAATGCGTTTATGCCGATCATGCAGAAGTCGTTGGAGAAAACGAACGCTACCCGCTATTATGCTGACCTGGTGAACAAGTATAACCAGATACCATTGGTGCAAAAAGTAAACCCGAACCTGGACCAATACGCCACTCAGAAAGCAATAGATGGTTTGTTCCTGCTTGTTGCCGACGAAGAACTGAAAATACGTGAAAACCCGATCGCCCGTACAACGGAGCTGCTTCGCCGCGTTTTTGCAAAAGAAAATCAGTTCTAACCTATAGTTTATACTTTAAAAGTATAGTTGGCCCGCATTGCCCTGGTGGTAGTGCGGGCTTATTTTTTAAAACATAAAGCGCTTTAGTTTAGTACAATACAGCAAATTTAAAGAAGCCGCCTTGCCCAAACTTTTACCTTGCTATGGAAAACAAACAGATCCGCTATACACCGCTAACTAAAGAGAAAGATTTAGACAAACTGATAGAAGAAGTGGGCAATGCCCGGGTCGTGATGCTGGGAGAAGCCTCGCATGGCACCTCCGAATATTATACCTGGCGAACAGCCATTTCGAAGCGACTGATTGAGGAAAAAGGGTTTCATTTTATAGCGGTGGAAGGCGACTGGCCTGAATGTTATGCTGTAAATCGTTTTGTGAAAGGATACCAGAACTCGGGCAGTAAGATTGCGGATGTATTGCAGGTTTTCCGTCGGTGGCCCACCTGGATGTGGGCAAACTGGGAGGTGGCTGCACTTATGGAATGGATACGTGACTTTAACCACCTCCGCAAAGCAAACGAAAAAGTAGGCTTTTATGGCCTGGATGTTTATAGTTTGTGGGAGTCGCTGGAGCAGGTGCTGAAATACCTGGAGCAGAATGATGGACAAGCGGTAGAGGCAGCCAGATCAGCCATTAAATGCTTCGAACCCTTTAAGCGGGACCCGCAGGAGTATGCCCGTTCTACAACTTTCGTGCAATCTGACTGCGAAGATGAGGTACTGCACATGCTGCAGCGCATCATTAAAACACCTATGCATACCGACGACCCGGAGAATGAATTTAATACCCGGCAAAATGCTCAGGTAGCTGTAAATGCTGAAAAGTATTACCGTACGATGGTGCGTGGCGGAGCTGCCTCCTGGAACATTCGCGACTCGCATATGATGGATACCCTCGACCGCTTAATGGAATTTCATGGTCCCGACGCAAAAGCGATTGTATGGGAGCACAACACACACATTGGCGATGCACGCGCTACCGATATGGCTGACGACGGCATGTATAATATAGGCCAGTTAGCCCGCGAAAGGTATGGCAAAGACCAGGTAAAACTTGTTGGTTTCGGCAGCTACCAGGGTCATGTTATTGCCGGCAGGTCGTGGGGTGCGCCTATGCAGAAGATGGAAGTGCCGCCAGCACAGCCCGGTAGTTGGGAAGAGATACTGCATAGCATCAGCGACGAAGATAAACTAATACTTAGCAGCGACCTGAAAGATGCAGATGGTTTAGCTGACCGCCGAATCCCTCACCGTGCTATCGGTGTTGTTTACGATCCTAAAATGGAAGCATTCGGCAACTATGTACCTACTATAATTCCGGAGCGTTACGATGCATTTTTATACTTCGACGAAACTGATGCCGTGCATCCGCTCCACATGAAGACTAGAGGCTCCAAAGAACCCGACCTGTATCCGTGGAACTATTAGGGTAAGAGTTTATCTCTCCCCAGCCCTCTCCTTTTAAATTGGGTTCCTACCCCCAAAACAAGAGAGGGAGTTTCTTCTATAATCTGTTCATTTATGCTGGCTCGAGTCTCTTGACTCGTGACCTTTGGTGATATTGAGTCTCCAGACTTAACTGGCCCGAAGGGAGAAATATGGACTAGCTTTGGCTATAGTATAAACCCACCCCTACCCCTCCCGAGAGGGGAATTTTCGATACTGATGTATTAGAGTTTATAGTTCTGTAGTTTGCGAAATCCAACCACCCCTAACCCCTCCTTGACTAAGGCGGGGAATTTTCTGGTATTACTAGAGTTGCTGTTATAGTTCTATAGTTTCAGTCCATATGCAAACAGGTCACGACCTGTTCTTACAGAAAGGTATTGTAAAGACGCAATACATTGCGTCTTTATTCAGGTTGCAACAGCTTAAACTATAAAACAATAGCCAGGCTCCTTCCCCTGTTTTGGGGGTAGGGGCCCTCTTTAAAAGGGGAAGGTTGGGAAGGGGTGAAACCTCAACTATAGGTCACATAAAATCCCTCGGCTGCGCTCAGGATGACAAAAAAGAAGGTATAAAACAAAAAACGAGCTGACAGAAAACTGCCAGCTCGTTTAAAAGTATAGCTATAAACTATAGCTTACTTACCAGTTGATGTAGTAGCTTCAGTCGGAACTTGTTTCTGCTGTTCCTTATACTTCTTATCAAACTTCTTGTACAGGTACTGCTGCTTATCGTTCAGGTCAATTTTGCGGCCTTGTATAAAGGCGTGGGTTACGTTGTTAGTACGCATATCCAGCAGATCGCCAGACGAAACCACGATCGTTGCATCTTTACCAACTTCCACAGAACCAGTCTGCTTGTCTATACCTAAAATTTTAGCCGTGTTTAATGTTACTGCTGCCAGCGCCTGTTCTTTATCCAGACCAAAAGCTGCTGCTGTGCCGGCAATAAATGGCAGGTTACGTGTGCCATGTATGCTCAGGTCGTAATCCAGGGCAAACTGGATACCGGCTTTGTGCAACAGGTATGGCGTTTTGTAAGGCTGGTACACATCTTCTTCAGCACGAGATGGCAGGGCATGCACACCCGAGTAAATTACCGGAATGTTGTTCGCCTTCAGGAAATCGGCTACGGCCAGGGCATCGCCTGCTCCAACTATAACCATGTTCTTTACGCCATGCTGCTTTGCAAAATTTACCGATTCTATGATCTCTTTGCCATAGTTGGTATGGATGTATAACTTACTTGTACCATCAAACAAACCAGCCATAGAGCTCAGTTTCAGGTTCTCGGTATTGGACTTGGCAGCTTTGAAAACAGCCGCATCGCTCAGTAACTGGCTTAGGTCGCGCAGCGTTTCATCGCGACGGTCCTTCATACGGTTCAGGCGCTCATCACGCTCTTTGTCGCCGGTTGGTATCAGCATCGCCGGCCAGTTCAGGTGTATACCTTCATCAGCTTTCACAATCGCATCTTCCCAGTTCCAGGCATCCAGCTGCACCACCGACGACGAGCCAGCAATAGTTCCACCAATTGGAGTAAGTTGTGTCATCAGCACGCCATTTGCACGCACTGTTGGAATGATATCAGAATCCGTGTTATAAGCGATCACAGAACGTACATTCGGGTTAAAATCACCTACTTCGCGCCAGTCTATCGTTGCGCGCACGCTTTCTACTTCGTTCAGGCCCAGGCTGGAGTTTGGCTGTATCAGGCCCGGGTAAATGTGCTGGCCGGTCACGTCTACTACTTCGTAACCGCTCAGGCTGTTGACACCGCTCTGCGGACCAGCATAGGTTATCTTTCCATTCTCAAAACCTACGGCAGCATTCTCTACTACCGTACCGTTGCCTACGTGCAAAGTAGCACCATTCAGCAACACAGGCTTGCTTTGCTTGGCAGCCGGAGCAGGCACCTGTGCAAACGCAGCCGTGCTCAGCAATAAAGCTGCAAAAGCGGATATATATCTTTTATTGATCTTCATGATTTTAATTGTTGCATTGCAGCATTGTTAAAATGTTGATCTAAAACTATAAACTCAACTTTTTTAACCTGCAGCAATTAGCCTTTTAACAATTTAACAACTTAATGAGCCAGGTAGCTTTCTTCTTCGTGATGCTCTACATCTTCGCAGTGCATTACGCTTGCCTTTTTTATAGTTGGGTTCTGCGTTTTAGCTCCACCTGCTTTGGCTGTCAGCATTTTCTGGATAAGGCGCATACGCTCTTTCTCCAATTCCTGCTGCATCTGCTCGTCACGCTCGGCATCAAAATAAGCTATACCATCTACAAAGGTCTTTTCAGGACGGGCATAGATAGATAGTGGATGCTCATTCCAAAGTACCACGTCTGCATCTTTACCGGCTTTCAGGCTACCCATTCTATCGTCTAAGTGTAAAAGTTTAGCTGGGTTAAGCGTTACCATTTTCAGGGCATCTTCTTCGCTCACACCGGCATACTTCACACTCTTGGCAGCTTCCTGGTTCAGGCGGCGCGCCATTTCAGCATCATCAGAGTTGATGGCCGTAACTACGCCCAGGTTGTTCATGATGCCGGCATTCTGAGGGATGGCATCTTTTACTTCCATTTTGTAAGCCCACCAGTCAGAGAAAGTTGAGCCGCCGGCACCGTGCTGGGCCATTTTGTCAGCTACTTTATAGCCTTCCAGTATGTGGGTAAAGGTGTTAATCTTAAAGCCCATCTGGTCAGCCACTTTCATCATCATGTTGATCTCGGACTGCACATAAGAGTGGCAGGTAATGTGGCGCTTGCCATTCAGGATCTCTACTAATGTTTCCAGTTCCAGGTCGCGGCGCGGGGCTGCGGTTTTGGCCTGCTGTCTTTTTGATAGCTTGTTATAGTTCTTCCAGGCCTGCTCGTATTCTTTAGCGCGGGTAAAGGCATCTACATACACCTGCTCCACACCCATTCTGGATTGTGGGAAGCGTATAGTTTGCGCATTACCCCAGTTAGATTGTTTCACGTTTTCGCCAAGCGCAAATTTTATGAAGCCATCAGCGCCTTCCACTAACAGGTCCTGCGGGCTTTTTCCCCAGCGTAACTTTATAATAGCCGACTGACCACCAACCGGGTTTGCCGAACCGTGCAGTAACTGCGAGGTTGTAACACCACCAGCCAACTGACGATAAATGTTGATGTCGTCAGAGTTAACCACGTCCTGCATGCGTACTTCAGCGGTTACCGCTTGGCTACCTTCGTTCACAGCATTCAGGGCAATGTGCGAGTGCTCGTCTATGATACCCGGCGTAACGTGTTTGCCTGTTCCATCAATCACTTTAGCTCCGGATTCGCTCAGGTTTTTCCCTACTTTCGCAATCTTACCGTTCTTTAGCAGCACATCGGCATTCTCAAGTTTACCATCTTTCTCGTTTGTCCAGACAGTGGCGTTCTTGATAAGTATAGTTTCCTGCTTCGGCATTTCGGTTTGGCCGTACGCACGGAACGGATAGATCATGTTACCCAGGGCAATTGTTTCCTCTTGCTTCGCAGAATCTTTTTTATCCTGCTGCGTCATGGCTTCCGAGAAAGTAGCCGACCATTTTACAGTGCTGGCATCCGGCAACTGGCCTTCGCCCTGCAGGTTTTTATCAGCCAGCCAGCCGCTCAGGCGTATCGTTTCTTTCTTGTTCTTGCCATCCGTAAACGACAGCGTTACCAGGTTTCCGTTGAAAGAGATCTTACCCTTCACTGTATCAGCACCAATAACTGACAGCTCCGGCTTTTCAGGAGTGCCGGCAATCTTCAGCTTTTTAGATGCGTTATTGCCGATCTTCAACGTATAAATTCCTCTATAGTCGGATGGCACTTCGGTTATCTTGTAGCGGTCGCCCTGCACCCAGTTCTCCAGGATCAGGTTATCATCTTCAAACAAATTGCCTGATGTAACTATAAAGTTGGCCAGTTTACCTGCGTTCAGGCTACCTACCATATTCTCAGCTTTAAGCAGTTTAGCTGGTGTGGCAGTAAGGGCTTTCAGGGCTTCTTCTTCTGATAAACCATACTTTATAGCTTTGCGCACATTCGGCAAAAAGTCTTTTTTATCTTTCAGGTCTGATGCCGTGAAAGCAAAGGTTATACCTGCTTTTTGTAGCATAGCTGCGTTGGCAGGAGCCATTTCCCAGTGCTTCATCGCTTCCAAAGGCACACGACGCGCATCGTAAGGGTCTTCCACATTGTAGGCATCCGGGTAGTTAACCGAAACGATAAGCGGGGCATTTGTCGCCTTTACCTCGTTCAGCATCTGGTACTCATCGCCACTTGTTTTGATGATGTACTGCGTTTTAAACTCATCGCCTACTTTATCTGCACGAAGCACATTCAGCTTACCGTCAGCTTCAAATATCTGTGGAAACTTGTTTGCATCAGTAAAGGCTTTCAGGGAGATGTTCTGCTCACGGCCCGGGTTCTTGGCATTCCACTGCGCATCCAGGTAAGTCTGGCGCAACAGGGCGATAGATCCCATTAAAGAGCTTGGATAATCCTGTGTTGAGGAACCTTTGTCAAACGACAGCGCACCGGCCGCTTTATCCAGCACGATCACTTCGTTCTCGCGCTTATCAGCTAATGTTACCAGTGTCGCAGTTCCGCGGGCAATACCATCCTGGTGAATGGCCAGCACGGCACCGAAGCCTTGTTTGCGTAATGCATCTGCCTGTTTTTTATCGGCTTTAAATAGTTCTACCGCATTGGTTTCCGGACGAATGGCCTGGTTCCAGTTAAAAGCACCTTCTTTTTTAGACTCCATTTGTGGAGTTCCGCCCCAGTTGCGTTGAGCCGGCTTTACTTCCGGCAAACCGTAAGCAGAATACATATCCACAAATCCGGGATATATATGTTTGCCTTTGGCATCTACTATTACAGCACCTGCAGGCACTTTTACATTGGCACCAACGGCTTCTACTTTCCCATTCCGGATAAGCAGCGTAGCATTGTTGATCGTGGTCTTATAGTCGGTGTGGATGGTGGCGTTGGTCAGGGCTACAAGGCCCGGACGCTCATCATACACCCCATTGCGCGGAAAAGTCTCCTGCGCCATCGCGCTGCCGGCACTAAAGGCAAGGCACGCTGCAATGGTTAAGATTTTCTTCATGGGTTAGTTTTGAGGTAAAGTATAGATTAGACTTAGTTTAGAGATTGTTTTAACTTTATTCATTGGGCTACAAAGGGTATTTAACTGAACCTGGCTTCACCTCTTTTTCGTGCCGTTGCGCTGCTATGACACTCAAAAGGAGTTTTGCCAGAACCCGAAAATCCTCCTTTTCGCTTCCAACAATAAAATCAAAACAACCTCTTAGGTTAACCAAATATATGGATACCGTTGTTAAAACTTTAACCCATAACTAAAAAATATCCTGCATTCGTTCACATATGGATTAAATCAAAAAAATATTATACCTTACTGAGAGCTAAGCCTTTCGTGAAACATACGCAGGAGCGGCCGGCTACACACCTACTTATACGTTATACTTATGCACCGCTCTCTGCTGCTCGTCCTGCTGTTGCTGCTGGCCAAATTGCCTGTAACCGCGCAATCACCCGATTCTACTATCGTAAAAAAAGAGAAGACCAGGGGCCTTATCGCTATTCCGGTGATATACTATACTCCCGATACCAAGTTAGGCTTTGGCGCGGCCCTGATCGGGTATTTTAAACTGCAAAGTAAAACGGACAGCACTTATACACGGCTTTCTACAGTAAGACTGATCGCGGATTATACCCTTAACAAACAGATGGACCAGTGGCTGGAGTGGAATGCCTTTACCAGGGAAGAGAAATACCTGCTACGCGGCGAACTGCGGCACCGCATATACACCGATCGCTTTTACGGCACCGGCAACAATAGCTCTACAGACAACGAAGAACGCTACGAATACGACCTGATCGGCACCAAACTGGCTGGCTTGAAAAAAGTAGGCAACCAGACCTTTATCGGGCCCGACCTGCAGTTTACCAACTACTATAACCACGAAACGAACCCGATCTCAGAAGATAAGCCAAGCCAACTTTTATCACAGGAAATAAGTGGCTACAACGGTGGCTTTAACAATGGCCTGGGTCTGATCTTTTTACTGGACAAGCGCGACAATGTAAGCTATGCCAGCCAGGGCATGTTACTGGAGCTATCGGCATACAGGTTTGGCAGCATATTAGGCGGCGACTTTAATTACAGCAACTATAACCTGAATTTCAGTAAGTACTTTTCGCTGAAGCCCAACCATATTTTAGCCACTAACACAGTACTAACTATAAACACCGACGAAGTACCTTTTATGCGCATGGCCACTATAGGCGGTGACCGTTTGCTGCGCGGTTATGCCCGCAGCCGGTTCCTGGCCCGCAATGTAGCCGCCACGCAACTGGAGTACCGCTTCCCTATAAAAGGAAGATTTGGCATGGTAGCCTTTACAGGCGTAGGCGATGTGTTTGATAAAACAGATGACCTGGCTGCAGATAAACTGAAGTATACGATAGGTACCGGCCTGCGCTTTGCCCTTGACCCTAAAGAAAAGATAAACGTGCGTGTGGATGCCGGCTATGGCCATGAGGGTATAAACTTTTTCGTAGTTTTAGGCGAGTCGTTTTAAGTTTTAACCGTAAGGAATATCTTTACAGTTCGCTACCAGAAACCTGCAATGCCTTTACCGCTACTTCAGAATCATCCCCTACTCCAGAAAACAATTATCGCAGGCCTAATACTGGCTATACTTTTTACCGCTTACTTTTCTGCTCCGCTTGCGCTGTTGCTTGGATTGGTGATGGGCATTTTGGTAGGCAATCCGTGGCAGGCTTATACTTCCAAAGGTGCAAAATATGCCTTACAAATAGCCGTAGTTGGTTTGGGCTTTGGCATTAATATGTACCAGGTAGCTGAGACCGGACTTACAGGCTTAATTTATACTGCTGTATCGCTGGGGTTTACGTTGCTGGCGGGTTACCTGTTAGCCCGGATGCTGGGAGTAGGACCAAAACTTTCGCACCTGGTTAATGTGGGTACTGCTATTTGCGGCGGCAGCGCTATTGCGGCGGTAGCACCAACTATAAAAGCCGAACCCCAGGATATTTCCGTTTCGCTGGCCATTGTGTTTATACTTAATGCCGTTGCCCTTTTTGTGTTTCCGGCTTTAGGCAGTTGGTTTGATTTAACAGATGAACAGTTTGGCACCTGGGCAGCCATTGCCATACATGATACCAGTTCGGTGGTGGGCGCAGCAAGCCGTTATAGCCAGAAAGCACTCGAAATAGCGACTACCCTTAAACTCACCCGCGCCCTCTGGATCGTGCCGATGGTCTTGTTGTCGGCTTACCTTTTCCGGAGCAAAGAAACCAAACTTAGCATCCCGCTTTTTATTCCGCTTTTCGTGCTGGCTTCGGTTATCTTCACTTTTATACCATCTGCACAAACTATTGCCCCCATCCTGGTAACTATAGCCAAAAGAATACTCGTGCTCAGCCTTTTCCTGATAGGCATAAACATTAACCTGGCTACTCTCAAAACTATAAGTGCACGGCCTTTCTGGCAGGGCTTACTGCTCTGGTTGCTGGTTGGCACTTTGTCCTTGCTGGGAGTTATCTACCTGGTCTGACCTTTAAATTTGCACTGTTTTAAATAGCTCTGTACTATAATCTTATACTTCAGGAACCTGTTGCCGCTAAATTTTGTAATGTTTTATATGCATGAATATATGTTCATGTTATCAATATTAGCAAAAGGAAGTATTTTAGCATGAGCGACTTACACATCAGATTAGAGCAAAACAAACTTGAAAAAGCAGCTTACCTTTTAAAGTGTGTAGCCCACCCGATCCGGATAAGTATAATTGACCTGCTGGACCAGAGCGGCAGCCTGAACGTGAGCGAACTGCAGGATGCCTTACGTATTGAGCAATCGTTGCTTTCGCACCATTTAACCAATATGCGCGATAAAGGCCTGCTTAAAACCCGCCGCGAAGGGAAAAACGTATTTTATTCGCTGGCTGATGTTACCGTTACCATGATCATTGGGTGTATAAACAGTTGCAAAGCTGTATAGTTAGCAGAAGGCGCTCTGTTTAAACCCTGAAAATATCTATTGTTTTTCCCTAATTTAGCGTATACTTTACTAAACAATCAATCGCAGTACACTATGAAAGTATTAATGATAATGGCAATGTCCGGCCTTTTTGCCTGCAGCCAGCCGCAACAGAACGGCGGCACCGTTAAAACGATTTCAGCAACCGAGTATAAGCAGCAAACAGACAAAGAAGGAATGCTGGTGGATGTGCGCACAACCCAGGAATTTAACGACGGACACCTGACGGGCTCTGAGAATTACGACTACCTGGACGGCACCTTTGCAAAAAGTATACAGAACTGGGATAAGGATAAAACTTACTACCTGTATTGCAAAAGCGGCAACCGCAGCGGCAAAGCAGCCCAGTTAATGAAAGAGGCAGGCTTTAAGAACATATATAACATTGGCGGATACGAAGACCTGAAAAGTGCCGGACTGCCCGTTGAAAAATAAAATAAGACTTTCAAGATTCGAAGATTTCAGGATCTACTTTTCTGAAGTATAAATATAGAAGGATGAGCCCGGCGCTTGTCCTTTTTTTATTGATACACACATCAAAGCACAACTCCTAACCCATTGATGACGTGACACAAAGCAACACCTTGCTTCTAAAAACAACCAAACCAGTAAGGTAGCGCACTTACTTCGGCTAAGTATAAACTATAGCTAAAGCAGCAAATTCTTATTATCTCTAACTTGCAGTATAGGTATATTTTAATGTATCTTTAAACGGATTTGGAGAAGAAGATTATGCGCGTACTACACACCTCCGACTGGCACCTTGGCCAGCGCCTTGTAAACCTCGACCGGACGGAAGAACACCAGCATTTCCTGGACTGGCTGCTACAAACTATAGAACAGGAAAAAGTGGAAGTTCTGCTGATGTCAGGTGACGTGTTCGATACGGGGGCGCCTTCCAATACAGCCCTCCTCCAATACTATAATTTCCTGACGCGTGTATGCGCTACCTGCTGCCGCCATATAGTTATAACCGGAGGCAACCACGATTCCATTTCTACCCTGAATGCACCAAAAGAACTGCTCGATTGCTTTAACATAAAAGTAATTGGAGGCGCTTCGGATAACCCGCTGGATGAACTCATTATACTGAACAACCCGGATACTGAACAGACAGAACTTATAGTTTGTGCTGTGCCGTTCCTCCGCGACCGGGACCTACGTTTATCTGTACCCGGCGAAAGCACCGAAGAACGTGAAAAACGCCTGAAGCAAGGTATAGCCAGCCATTACGCCGGTTTTGTGGAGCACATACTTCCTTATAAAGCGCAGCAGATTCCGGTTGTAGCTATGGGTCATTTATTTGCAGCCGGCGGCAGCACCACCGAAAGCGAAAAAGAGATACACGTAGGCAACCTGGCCCAGATCGGGGCAGATCAGTTTCCGAAAGAGTTTAACTATGTAGCGTTAGGTCACCTGCACCGCCCGCAACTGGTAAATAAAACACACCATATCCGCTACTCGGGCTCTCCTATTCCGCTTAGCTTTAGCGAGGTAACCGATAACAAGATCATACTTATACTTGATTTTGAAGCCGGTGCATTAACTGACCTGCGGGAAATTGAGGTGCCCACCTGTCGCAAGCTCGTGCGCTTTAAAGGCGACCTGGAGAAAGTAAAACAACAGATTATTGCCTACGATAACAACCGCTATACTTTGCCCGCCTGGGCCGAAGTGCAGGTAGAACTGGAAGCTGCTCAACCTGACCTGCACCAGCAGATAAACAGCCTGTTTGAGCAGCGTGAAGATGAGATACAGTTACTTATACTTCGTCCGCCCCTAATTAAAAAACAACGGCAGGCACTGGAGCAACAGGTAGCAACTGAAACAGAACTGCACCTGCTAAAAGAAGAAGATGTGTTCCTGAAACGCTGCCAAAGCGAGTTCCCCGACAGCGACCATACCGAACTGCAACAAACATTCGCAGAGCTACTGGAGCTGATGCGCCAGGGAGAGGAAAGCTAAGTATAGCTTTGAGCTTTTTATATCCAACAACAAGTCCACAGCTATTTATAATAAACTTATGGCCGGAACTTTTAAGACCAGATTAAACTACAAGCCACATCTCTTTATGGTTTTTTGTATGGCTTTCCCTACAGCAATTTATGCTCTTAATTTCGGAGAGGAAGGTCGGTTTGGGACACCACAGCAGATCATTTTATTGATTTTAATAAGCTTCATTGCTGCCATGATGCTCTATGTTCTTGCCAGGTCACCAAAGATCATAATAAGCAACCAGGCAGTAAGAGTGGGCAGAAAAGTGATTTATTTTAATGAAATTGCAGAAATCGAGCTGTATAGTTCTATCAACCTGTCGCTTTTTGCCAATACTGAGATTAGTGCTTTAAAACTGAAGAATGGTAAGCAGATCAAACTGTTCCTCGAGAATTATAGCAATGGCCACCTGATCCGGCTAAACCTGCACCATCTCAAGCAGCATCTTTCCGGACAAATAAGCACTTTTACAGTTGCCACCCAAACCCCTCCGGAAACGAACTATAACACAGAGGAAGAAGATTTTACGGTGTACCGTCAGTCTGCTCTCAAAGTCTTCAGCTATTGGGTATTTCTGCCGTTCGTCCTTATTTTTACTTTAATGGGCATTCAAGGCACCGGCTCCTGGGCTGGCCAGTTGGTGGTGTTTGGTTTTGCGGCTGGCATGCTGTATATCGTTATACTTCAGAGCCGCTACTTTCTTGTTTCCGATAACTATTTAGTCGTTAAAAATTACCTGATGCCATGGTGGAGCAAAACGTTTCACGTTTCTGAAATAGATAAAGTCGGAATATTTTCAGCTTCCAAAGCACCGCCTGCCCTTAACCTGGTTACCACCAATTTCAGGCATTACCGTTACCCATCTGGTTTCATGAGCTTTAAAATGTATAACGAGCTCATGGAAAATATAAAAGAAAACCAGCAGGCTATTGCACAGCAACACGAAACTATAACTCAATAAAATCAGGCTACATTTATAAGTATAACCATGCTTCCGGAGTCTTTCAGAAAAGTATTGCGAGCTATCTATAACGGTATTCCGTTAAAGCCGCAGGCCTATAAGCAACTTCGTAATTTTGGTCGTTTACCGGAAGCAGTTTACCAGCACCTGCATTTTAAAGGCGTTTTTGATGTAGCTATTGATACCAACCACAGTTTTAAACTATACCACCACGGGCATGTGCTCGAAAACCGCATTTTCTGGGATGGATTAGTAAAAGGGCACGAAGAATATACCATGAGACTATGGATAAGGCTGTGCAAAAGAGCTGAAGTGATAGTGGATGTAGGTGCCAACACAGGGCTTTTTTCGCTGGTAGCCAAATGCCTCCGCCCGCAGGCAGAAGTAATAGCTTTCGAACCTATAACACGCGTTTACCAAAAGCTTGTCCGCAACAACGACCTCAATAACTATAACATCAAGTGCATACAAAAAGCTGTTTCCGATACTAATGGCGAAGCACTTATACATGACTCTGCTACAGAGCACACCTATAACGCAACTATACATAAGCAACCGCATCACAGTGACACACACCTCATCCAGACCAAAGTAGAAACTGTACGCCTCGACACTTTCTTTAATAACAATAAAACAACTCCCGACCTGATAAAGATAGATGCTGAGCGCCATGAAACCTATGTAGTAAGAGGGCTTGGAGAAATTTTACAAAAACAACAGCCAACTATTTTAATAGAAGTTTTGAATGATGAAATCGGTATCGAACTGGAACAGTTATTCAGGCCGCATGCCTATAAATTTTATAACATAGTAGATAATGTAGCTCCGTTAGAGACTGAGCAAATACGAAGAACAAAATACCCGAACTACCTTATCTGTACTGCCGAAACTGCTGCTTATTTAAACATTACTTAACAAATAAAACCTCAACAAACTTAGCCCGATACTTACCCATTAAAGCCATTACCTCATGAAGATCCTGTCTGTCCGCTTCCAGAACCTGAACTCGCTGAAAGGTGAGCATATTATTCGCTTTGATGAAGGCGTACTGGCTGAGGTTGGTCTGTTTGCTATAACCGGACCTACCGGAGCTGGTAAAACAACTATTCTGGATGCTATTACGGTTGGGTTGTATGGTATGGCACATCGCCACAAAAAATCGTCGGTTACTGAACTGATGACACGCCACACTGGCGAAAGCTTTTCGGAAGTTGAGTTTGAGGCGAACGGAAAACAATACCGCTCTAAATGGTCGTTGCACCGGGCTTATAAAAAAGCGGAAGGCGACCTGCGTCCAGCTACGATGGAAGTATGTTTGGCGGATTCGGGAGAGATAATTGAAGCAGGTATAAGCAAGGTGCCGGCTAAAGTGGCAGAGCTTTGCGGCCTGGACTATGATCAGTTTTTAAGGTCGGTTATACTTTCGCAGGGCGATTTTGCTAAATTCCTGAAAGCTGAACCGGGCGAGCGCAGCAACCTGCTCGAGAAAATTACTGACACAGGGGTTTATACTGATATTTCGAGGTTCGCCTTTGAGAAAGCCCGCGAAGAACGCCTGAAAAAAGAAGCCATGGAAAGTCGGCTGGCTGGGAGCAAACTGCTTACCGAAGACGAAAAACAGGCTTACCAGGCAACTATAAACGAGTATCAACAGGGCGAACTTACTTTAAATGATGCCGTTGAGAACCTGCGAAAAAAAAGTACTTGGCTTAGCCAGTTAGAGCAACTCCGCAAGCGCAACGAACTATACAAAGCCAACCTGCAAACCCAGGAGGAGAAACTGGCAAGCCTACAACCTGACTTCATCAGACTGCAACAGCACGAACAGGCAAACCAGTTTGTAGGTGAACTTACCCAGATAAATGCAGCCACCGGCCAGCTTACCGAAGTACAGGAACAGCTGCTCGTACTCGAAAAACAGATCCCGGTACTGGAAGCCGAGTTAGAGCTTGCCGGCCAGGTAACAATGCAAGCTACAAAAGACCACCAGCAACAGGAAGAAGCTATACGCAAACTCGAGCCCCTACTCGACAAAGTACAGCAACTCGACCATCAACTGGAAACGATCCGGGAGCAGTTTATAGTCGATAAAAATGCTTATGTACAGCTCGATGAGAACCTGAAAAAGGAAAAAGAAACCCTGGCTAAAAAAGAGGAAGAAAAACAGAAGATCACGCAAAAAGCTACTGCGCACAAAAAATGGCTTCAAGAGAACGAGCGACTGAAAGACCTGCGCGAAAACCTGCCCGAGTTCAGGCAAACTGTGCGCGACATATCCGAAGCAGAACGGCAAATTAAAGGGCTGCAACAGGAGCAGCAAACTATAAATCAGCAGCTTGCACTTGGTGCCGAACAACTGCAAAGTATAGCTGCCAGTAAGAAAGACCTGCAACAGCAGCAGCAGAACTTAAGCACCCAGAAACAGGAAAAGTTAACCCAGCTACAAACTATACTGGCCAATAAAACCCTGCAGCAACTCGATGAGCTTACCCGTGAGCAGCCGCAGGTGGTTTTAAACTATAGCCGATTAGCAGAAATATCGGAGCAATATGTAGCACAGCAGCAAAAGGTTGAGAGCCTGAATAAAAGCAATGCCGAGCTGGAGCTAACGCTACAAAAAACAAAGCTGGCGATAGAATCATCTGAAGCAAACTATAACGACGCTACCCAGAAGCTAACTGACCTGCAGCGCCTGGTAACTCAACAGCAGCGCATACAGGAACTCGAGCAACACCGCCACCAATTACAGAAGGACCAACCGTGCCCATTATGCGGGTCCGAGGAGCATCCTTTTGTGGAGGGCAACTATAAAGATACACTTACCGAAGATGAGCAGCGCCGGGATACACAGCAGAAAATCGTAAAAGAGCTAGACGAAACTATAAAAGCACTACAGCTAAAACTTAACACCCTCCAAAACGACCAGCAGAATAACCAGAGAGCCCGAGCAGAAGGGGAAACCGAGTTACAACGACTGAACCAGAATTATAACCAGCTGGCTCAAAGTATAGCCGTGCCCATAACTGATACCCAGGCATTAAAACAACTGCTGGAAGAACAGCGCCAGATAAAGGGTAAACTGGAACAAGCCTGCAACGAAGCCGTTCAGCTAAACAAGTCTATTGAAACAATAGGCCAGCAATTGCAACAGCTTACTTTGTCTCAGCTTGAGGCGGATAACAAAGCAGGCAAACTGCAGCAGGCTGCCGAGATGCATAACAGCCAACTACAGCGCTATACTTCTCAACTCAAGGACCTACAGGAGCAGCAACAGGTTTTCACAGAATCGGCTCAGTCGTTTGCCGCAAGTTTTGGGGTTGAGTTCACTACAAAAGACCGCCAGGAGATATTACAGCAATTCGAGCAAAAAGTAAGTGCTTACCAGCAACATTATGAGGCTTATGAAGCCTTGCGTGAGCCTTTTACCCAACTACAGGAACAGGTAAAGAACCTGGCAGAAAAAGCAGCAGAAAAAGAGCAGATACTGGAGCAAAGAAAAACTGCATTGGCACAGCAGCACGACCAATTAGTTAAATTAAAAGATGAGCGTGAGACCCTGTTTGGAAACAAGAAGGTAAAAGAAGAGCGAAATACTGCCCAGGCTGAACTGGATAATAGAGCCCGGCAGGCCGAGCAGGCTCGTGCTAATCAGCAGCGCAAGCAATTGGAGCTACAGGAACAGCAAAAACGACAAAAGGAATACACTTCTACCCACCAGAACCGGAAATCAGAACTGGATAAGCTCCGCGATGGTTTGTTGCAGGTGCTTCGCCACAAAGGCATCGAAACCATAGAAGCACTAACAAGAATGTTGCTGGAACGCGAAGAAGCGGAACGCCTGGCCAACCAGAAAGCACTCGTAGAAAAGCAGCTTACCGAAACCCGTAAGTCGTTGAGCGATGCCAGGCAGGAACTCTCCGAAACCGAAGCGCTTAACCTGACCGACGAAAGTATAGAAAGTCTGCAACAACAGTTGATAGCGAGAAACACAGAGCATCGCGAACTGATCGCTCAACGCGCCAGGCTGGAACAGTTACTGGAGCAGGACGAAAAGCAACGCCAGCAAAACCAGGACGTGGCTGCCCAACTGCAAGTGCAGCAATTGGAGCACAACCGCTGGGAAAACCTGTCGAAGCTTATAGGTTCGCACGATGGTTCTAAGTTCAGCAAATTTGCGCAGGGCCTTACCCTTGCCCGACTGGTAGATCTGGCAAACCGCCACCTGCATAAGCTAAACGACCGTTATCGCATCCAAAAATCAGAAACAGACAGCCTGGAACTCCTGATAGTAGACACCTACCAGGCAGAAGCAGTGCGACCAATGAATACCTTATCGGGTGGCGAGAGCTTCCTGGTAAGCCTGGCCCTGGCACTTGGCCTCTCCGACCTTGCTGGCCGCCGTACGCAAATTAACTCGCTTTTTATAGACGAAGGCTTTGGAACACTGGACTCAGACACACTGGATGCTGCCATCTCTACGCTCGAAAACCTGCAGGCCAGCGGTAAAACCATTGGTATCATTTCGCATGTGGAGGCTTTAAAAGAACGTATCAGCACCCAGATAAAAATACAGAAACAGGCCGGTGGCATCAGTAAAGTGGAAGTGATCGGTTAAATCCATTGAAATTCCAAAGTCAGCATCATCAACCAAATTTTATTTTTATACTTTAGCCACTTAAACCGAAAACTTTTAGCCATTATATGAGAACATCTTTTACAAATTCCTTTGGTCTTTTACTCCTGATCTTTCTTTTTAGTAGCTGTGCGTCGAGTTACAAAACCTTGCAGCCCGAAACAATGCGCTACGAAGCAAAACATGAAGACAATAATGTGGTACTGGAGTATAAACTGGGCGTTTTAGCTGAATATGGCAACAAGAAATATGCTAAGAAGGAGCATAAGACCTTTGTAAAAGTTGCCGCTGTAAAGCTTACTAATAACACAGCTTATACTTTAGATATCAACAACGATGTGCGCTTTTTCTCAGGTCCAAATCAATTTACCCCACTGGAGCCAACCCTGGCACATAGCAGGCTGAAGCAAGGCGTGCCTATTTACCTGTTATACTTGCTGCTAACTCCATCAAAAATCACGAACGAAACTTATGTGAACGGCCTCAAGACGGAAGACAAATCTATAAGAATAGGTTATGTATTAGGACCAGCCATTACACTTTATAACATTTTGAGGGCGAGCAATGCAAATAAGAATATGCTGCACAACTTACAGACCAATAACCTGTACGGCAGGCAAGTTGCCGCAGGCGAAACCGTTTATGGCCTGGTAGTTATTCCAAATGGCAGCTATAACCCACTCCAGATAAAGGTTGGCCCACAAGAGTAAGTATAAACATTATAGTATAAACTATAGCCTGTTCAGCCCGAAACTGAGCAGGCTTTTTTTATGCGATAACCTGCTTTTAGAAACTATTAAGCGATATTTATAACCTGTTGGTAGAATGGTCTTTCAACAGATAATCCCATTTGTTATATTTACTTTAACTAACCATATCCTTTTGTTCAATAATCAGGACAAACATGAAAAAACCTATTACAAACTATAAGCGCAGCTGGAAAAAGAACCTGCTTCTGCTTTGCTCGCTTGGTTTGCTGTTAGAACCGGCCATGGCCCAGGATGCAGCCAAACCTAAAAAAGACGATACGAAAAAGGAGGACAAAAAAGACCTTCCTTTAGAAGGAGCCCGCAAGATCAGCATTAACACAACGGAAGGATCGTGGTTGGCACTGGATGTAAGCCCGGACGGAAAGCAGATCATTTTCGACATGCTCGGAGACCTGTACCTGCTACCTGTAACAGGAGGTAAAGCTACCCAACTAACCGAAGGTATGGCTTTCGATACGCAGGCCCGTTTTAGCCCCGACGGCAAGTCTATTGTATTCGTTTCGGATAGAAGCGGCTCTGATAACGTCTGGACGATGGACCTGGCAACTAAAAAGCCAAAGCAGATAAGTAAGAGTAAGAACGAGAACTTTTTCTCGGCTGAGTGGACTCCGGATGGCGAATACCTGGTAGCATCTAAAGGTCGTCGTAACCTGAAATTACATTTATACCATAAAGATGGTGGAACTGGTGTTCAATTGATCAGCAAACCTGAGACCTTGAAAACGGTGGAGCCCGCTTTTGGCAAAGACAGCCGCTATATATGGTTTTCGCAGCGTAACGGCGCCTGGAACTATAACGCGCAGCTGCCACAGTACCAACTGGCAACCTTCGACCGCCAGACCGGTGAAGTGGACGGAAGAACATCCCGCTATGGTTCTGCCTTTACTCCTACCCTTTCTCCGGACGGAACCTGGCTGGTATACGGTACGCGCCACAACAACCAGACCGGCCTCGTTGCCCAGAACTTAACGACCGGCGAAGAGAAATGGCTGGCTTACCCGGTTCAGCGCGATGAGCAGGAAAGTATAGCCCCGATGGGTGTACTGCCTGCCATGTCGTTTACGCCGGACAGCAAAAACCTGGTAGCATCGTATGGCGGTAAAATTTACAGTATCCCGGTAACGGGTGGCGCTGCCAAAGAAATTCCTTTCGAGGTTAAAACTGAGATCGCTGTAGGTCCGCAGCTGGATTTTAAATACCCGATAAAAGACGATAAAATGATGACGGTAACGCAGCTGCGCGATGCAGCCGTGTCTCCGGATGGCAAGCGTATCGCTTTTACTGCACTCGACAGACTTTATGTAATGGAGTACCCGAACGGTACACCAAAGCGCCTGACAGACCAGGAATTTACACAAGCTCAGCCAGCATGGTCGCCGGATGGTAAAACGATAGCCTATGTAACTTGGGATGAGAAAACAGGCGGTGCTATCTATAAAACCAACGCAAATGGCAAAGGTAAACCATCGAGGTTAACCGAAGAAAATGCCGTTTTCTCTGAGCCGGCTTTCACGCCAAACGGAGAGCGTATCGTATTTGCCAAAGGCTCAGCCCACGAGTATAAAGTGGCTCCGGGACCTGGCGCTTTTGATGCCCGCCAAACTATAAACTGGATTCCGGCCAAAGGTGGCAAGAGCACATTTGTTACTAATGCTAACATTGGCGCTAACCCTCACTTTGTAAAAGGCGAAGACCGTATTTACCTGTTCAATAATTCTGATGGCCTTATTTCGATCCGTTGGGATGGTACTGATAAGCGCTCTTACCTGAAAGTAAAAGGTATTACTACATTTGGTACGGTTGCCGGCGATGGCGTGATGGAAGAAATGTGCCACATGCTGCACCAGAACGAGCGCGAGCCTCAACAAAAACCATCAGAAGCAACTACACTTATTAAAGCCCCTGTTGGCGACAAAGCCTTAGCCCTGATTAATAACGAGATATATGTGGTAACTATACCGGTTGTAGGTGGCGAAACGCCAACTATATCGGTAGCAGATGTAGCTTCGTCGCAGTTCCCGAGCTGGAAGTTAACCGAAATTGGTGGCCAGTTCCCGAGTTGGTCTGCTGATGGTAAAACAGTTTACTGGACCATAGGTCATGGCTTCTTTGCTTATAACCTGGATGAGGCCAGAGCCAAGCAAAACGAAATGGACCTGGCAGCTGAAAAGAAAAAAGAAGCTAAAACTGAAGTTAAAGCAGATAGTGCCAATGCTGAAAAAGAAGCCATCGTAATTGAAGGTTATAAACCGAAAGAGACCAAAATTGCCATCCAGGTACAGCGCGATATTCCGCAAGGCATTGTGTTGTTGCAAGGTGCCCGCATCATTACCATGAACGGCAATGAAGTGATCGAGAACGGCGATATACTGGTGGAGAATAACCGCATTAAAGCAGTTGGTAAAGGTGGTTCGCTTACAGTGCCGCAGGGTGCTAAAGTAATTGATGTAAAAGGCAAAACTATAACGCCAGGCTTTATTGATACGCACGCACACATGTGGCCGCGTTGGGGCGTGCACACCAACCAGGTTTGGATGTATGCCGCTAACCTGGCTTACGGCGTAACCACAACCCGCGACCCACAGACCGGAACTACAGACGTATTGACTTATGCTGACATGGTAGATGCCGGTAAAATGGTTGGCCCACGCGTTTACTCTACTGGCCCTGGTGTTGGTTTCTGGTCGTATAACCTGAAGAGTTTAGACCAGGCAAAAAGCGTACTGCGCCAGTACTCGGAGTACTACAATACCAAAACTATAAAAATGTACCTGGTAGGTAACCGCCAGCACCGCCAGTGGATCATTATGGCTGCAAAAGAGCAGGGCTTGTTACCAACTACCGAAGGCGGCCTCGACTTTAAACTGAACATGACGCAGGCTATCGATGGTTATCCTGGTCATGAGCACTCCTTCCCGATCTACCCACTTTACAAAGACGTTATTGATTTTGTAGCCGAAACCAAAATGGCTTATACGCCTACTCTCCTGGTATCATATGGTGGCCCTTGGGCTGAAAACTATTACTATGCAACAGAAGATGTAGTAGGCGACAAAAAGCTGAACTACTTTACGCCAAAAGCAGAACTGGATTCGAAAGCACGCCGCAGACCAGGCTGGTTTGCTGAAGAAGAGCATATCTTCTCGCGCCACGCTGAGTTTGTGAACGACTTGGTTAAAAAAGGTGGCCTGGCAGGCGTAGGCTCGCATGGTCAGTTGCAGGGGCTTGGATACCACTGGGAGGTTTGGTCTATACAGTCTGGCGGCATGAGCAACCACGATGCCCTTAAAGTAGCCACTATACTTGGTGCTAAATCACTGGGGCTGGATGGCGATATCGGATCTATTGAGAACGGTAAACTGGCTGACCTGGTAATTATGGACAGCAACCCGCTGGAGAACATCCGTAACACCAATACTATTAAGTACGTGATGCGCAACGGTCGCCTGTACGATGCCAGTAACATGGACGAACTGGCTCCTACTGCCCGCAAGGCTCCTGAGTTTAACTGGCATAGCGCCATGCCGGTAGGCGTACCAGGTATACAGAAATAAAAGGAACGCTTATACTTTAAAAGCCCTTTGCTTAAAGCAGAGGGCTTTTTTTATGCTTTGACACACAGGCTAAAATGCTGTTCTGTACATCAAAATAAAAACACCTATATATGTATGCAAATATCTAAGTAACCTCTTATATTTGTTTTAAATACATGCTATAACCTACTACCGAAAACGAGCTTACTAACACCCTTCTCTATGATTGCCGTTCTGTGTTTACAATACTTGCTGTTAGTACTTGTGCCCGGCACAAAGACCACAGCTCAGAAACCTGCTGAGCAGGATAGATCGGCAATGCATCATAAGGTATTCGAGCTTTGCGAACTCAGCAAATCAAACTGGTACTCGAACCCGAAACAAGCCGTAATTTTTGGTAAAGAGGCTGTTGAACTGGCAGAACAGATAAACGACCAGCCGCTGCTTGCAAGAGCATATAACAGTACAGGAGCCGGTTACTACAACCTCGGCGACTACAATACAGCTACCGACTTCTACTATAAATCGCTTAAGATAAGAGAAAACATAGCCGATACACTTGGGTTAAGCTCGAGCTATAATAACATTGGCAATATATATTTGATGCAGCGCAACTTCACTAAAGCGCATGCATTCTACACCCAGTCTTATAATCTTGCCAAAGCTATAAACGACACCCTATCTATAAGCAGGTCGCTGAACAGCCTGGGTAGCTTATACCAGGAGCAGGAACAACTGGATTCTGCCCTGAACCTCTTCCTGAGAGCCCTGCCACTTAAAGAAAAAGCCCGCGATAACAAAGGAACCACAGTAAGCCTTATTCACATCGGTTTAGTATACCAGAAACTGGGGAAGTACGATAATGCTTTGCATTACCTGCAGCGTGGCCTTGCCTTAACTATAAAAAGCAACAGCCTGCACGACCGTATTTTTGCTTACCGCGGACTTGCCGAAACATATTCCGGACTTAAGGATTATGAGAAAGCTTTTATGTATGGCAAGTATAGCCTGGAAATAGCTCAGAAAACCAACTCTAAAAGCGAAGCTAAGAATTCGGCTAAGGTGCTGCAACGGCTTTACCGCGAAAGCGGAAATTATGAGAAAGCGTATGAGTACCTGGATCTGTATGTAGCTTACAGCGATAGTATAAACACAGAGGAGATAACCCGCCAGACCACCAGCTTCCAGGTAAAGTACGAAACTGCACAAAAGGAAAAAGAGAACCTGATGCTGTTGGCCGAGCATGAGATCCATGAAAAAGAGATAGAGCAGAAATCGATCATCCAGTACGCTACTATCATTCTGCTAAGTTTGGCTCTGGCTGTGGTAGTGCTTGCTTACCGTGGCAACCGCCGCATGAAAAGGCTGAATAAGCTGCTTTCCCGCAAAAACAAAAAAGTAAGCAAGTATAGCGAAAGTATAAAACGACAGAAAAATGCACTGGCGGCTCAGGCACTTAAAGTACAGCAGCAAAAAGAAGAACTCGAAACGCTGAACCAGTTAAAAGACAAACTGTTTTCTATAGTTGCCCATGACCTGCGCGGGCCGCTGCTATCTCTCAAATCGGTGTTGCATATACTGGCGATGGGTCGCATCCCCGAAGAAAAGTTTTTACAGCTGGCCAAAACCCTTGAAACAGAACAGCAGAACTCACTTTGGCTAGTAGATAACCTGTTGCTATGGGCAAAATCGCAGATGAAAGGTATCAAGATCAACCCAACTGAGCTTAATTTACACCAGTTAGCCCAGGAAACGATAGACCTGCTTACTTCCCAGGCAGAGCGCAAAAAGATCACTATCCTGAACCAGACCACGCCTGATGCACTGGCTTTTGCAGATGCTGATATGGTGCAGCTTATACTTCGTAACCTGGTATCGAACGCTATTAAATTCTGTAACGAGAACGATACCGTAACTATAGAAACTGCCATTACGGACATAGATACAGTTAAGGTGATCGTGCGTGACACGGGTGTAGGTATAAGCCCTGAAAAGCAGGAAAAACTGTTTGGTGTAAAGAGCGTGACCACTTTAGGTACGGCAAAAGAAAGAGGCAGCGGTTTGGGCCTTGCCATGTGCCGCGACTTTGTGGAATTAAACCACGGCCACATCTGGGTGGAAAGTGTTTTAGGGGAAGGCAGTACGTTCATCTTTACGCTTCCGATGATCACGGAGGCGGTGCCTGTGACAAATGCAGCACTACAAACAGCCGAACTCGTATAAAACCACACCTCACCCGGATAAGTATACACAAGTATAAAATCTCCGCTTAACCTGAAAGCACTTCGTTTTAAGTATAAATTACCAGGTTTGAGGTCGGTAGTTATAGTATAAACTGATGCAGATGATCCGAACGCTGTTTTTATACCTTTGCCTGGTTAGCTTACTGGCCTGCAACAACTCCGACCGTGAAAAAGCGCAGGAACAGTTCCGGGAAAGGCAGCGCACCATACAGGAACGTGCCGGCAACACACCTCCCGCAACACCCGAACAGCAACAACCTCAGCCTGCTCCACAGCCAGTACCAGACGCTAATAAGCCAAAACCAGCCAGCACAGCCGGCGATAAAGTTGTAGCTATAAAAGACGGCGACACGATAGAACTACTCCGTAACGGCGAAACCATAAAAGTAAGGCTGTATGGTGTGGATGCTCCTGAAAAGAACCAAGCGTTTGGGCAGCGTTCCAAACAGTTTACATCAGACCTGGCATTTGGTAAATTTGTACGACTGATAGAGCACAACAAAGACCGTTATGGCCGCACTGTTGGCACTATAATTTTACCCGATGGCCGCAGCCTGAACGAAGAAATAATAAAAGAAGGCTTCGCCTGGCACTATAAAGATTACTCGAAAGATGTAAAGCTGGCTAACCTGGAAACTGATGCGCGCCGCTTTAAACGCGGCCTTTGGTCTGACCCGAAAGCAGTCGCCCCCTGGGATTTCCGGAAAAATGAAAGGGAGTTAGCGGCATTGAAAAAAGAGAAAAAAGAGGCTGCTACTCAAAATGCACCTTTACCTGCCGGCGCTACAACCCGAAAAGTGTATCTTTGCAATAGTTCGGGAAGTGCCGTATACCATTTTACACAAAATTGCTCCGTGCTGAAACGTTGTAAAACCAATATGCTAACAGTAACGCAAGCACAGGCTATACGTGAGCATGGCCGCCGTCCCGACAAAACCTGTAGTCCTAATTGAAAACTATCCTTTATCTATACATGAGCTTTAACAAATTTCTGAGCGCCTTCCACAGTCGTTTTATAGTTTTTGCGTTGCTTGTAGCATCTCTTGCAGCATGCCAGCCATCAGATAATACACAACAGCAAACTACCCCTGAAGAACAGGCTCCGGTAGCAGTTGCTGATACGACAACACCAAGGCCAGCTCCTGAGTTTTTTATTATACCGGCACAAAGCGCCAAAAACCGTGTGTGGATCTGTGATGATGGCTACTCTGACATCTTCCATATAAAAAACGATTGCGAAGTGCTGAAAGGATGCCTGGGAACTTACCGTAACGTAACGCTTACCCGCGCTATCGATCATTTTGGCCGCTATAATTGCCAGGTTTGCAGCAAAGAATTAGACCACATTTTCGATGAAGACCTGATTCGTGCAGAATATTAATACCTGCATAGCATGAAACAGAAAAGGCCCGTTACAGGGCCTTTTTTTATTTTGTTTCGTGAAGGACAAGCAACGGCACTTCGGCCTGGTAAGTAAGCCTGTCGGCCAGGCGCTGGGTAAACAGTTCAGCAAAAAAGCCTTTCTTTCGTCTCAGCACAGTTAGTAAGCTGGCATTTTCACGGGCAAAATACTCTTTTAGACCTTCGTCCGGATGGCGGCTAACTACTTCGTTCAGGCATAGTTCAGTACCCGGGTTTGCTCGTTGCACCTCATCATAAAAAGTGCTGGAAACTGTCTTATCGACTGTAGCCTCTTTCGTGACATGTACCAGGTCTACGCATGCTCCAAAAATAGCCGCAAACGCAATCACTTTCTCCAACGCAGTTTTATCTTCAGGAGTATAATCGGTGGCGTATACAATTTTGGTAAAATCAGGGGGAGATGCTTTTGCAGGCACGGCCAGCAGCGGGCTTTTTACTTCCTCCAGCATCGCCTCGGTATTACTGCCTATCAGCAATTCTTCCAGGGCGCTTCCGCCCCCGGTAGTACCCATCACGATCAGCTCATAGCCTTCGTTTTTGGTGAGGTGCTCAGCTATATCAGTCAAAAGGGCTTCTTTCAGTATATAATCGCAGGTAAAACCTCCGGCACCATTCGCGCCGTACCTTTCTTCCATCTGCCTAACCATAACTTTCAGTTTTTCGCCGGCATCTCGTAGCTGCTCCCCTAACAATTCGCTGGCAACTAAAGCCGTTTCCGAGGTATCAACTATAGGCAAATGCACCACGTGCAGCAACGAAATATGTGCATTCGTTTTCTTGGCTATATACACAGCATAATCCAGGGCTTTGGCGGCAGTATTCGAAAAGTCGGTTGGGCAAAGTATCTTTTTCATGGTTATAGTTGCTTTAGGGTCGATTATATACGAAGATGGCTATGTATACGCAGGTTACCAAATCACATTAACGCAAAAAATCTAAAAGTGATAACAATCACTGGTTCAGGCATACTTATACTTCCTGTCCGAGCGCTTTCACCTCTTTCCAGGTCCAGTTATACTTTGGTGTTATGTGCTGGTATCCATTTTTAAAATACGCAACTATAGTTTCTTTTAACACTTCCGGGGAGATGCCTGAACTATAGATCTTGCGTTCGGTCGGGTTGTCGTAGGTCATCTCGCGGCTCAGGTCTTTACCCTGCAACCTGAGTAAAGGGCCTGTTTCAGTTACCGGATCAGCTGTCCAGGTATGGCCTGAGGTTTCGAGTTGGTTTAGCTTATTAGCCAGTGGCCCTAGTGGCAGGCGTGGTAAGGTTGGCCGCGACGAAATATCAACCCAGGTAGTATATTTATATTCCAGCTCAAACCTGTTATCATCGTATATGCTCAGCACTATATCAAAGCCTACTGTTCTACTGAAAAGGGCGTAATAATGCACAGGTTCAGGTGTTTCAACTATAATCAGACCGATCTTGGGGTGGCGGGTGAGTTTGGTAGCAGGGCTGTATAAAGTGCGGTAACCCAAAAGTACATCGCCTACTTCATCTTCCCAGGCACCTCGTTCCCAGTCGGGGTCTTTCAGTATCTGTTTAAAACGGGGCAGGAAATATTCAAATTTCTTAACGCACTGCACGGTCTCCTTTTCTTCCATTTCGTCGGCAGCAAAGGGTTTGTAAAACAGTTCGCGCTCGCGGGCATTTATCCAGCAAACAAGTTTAAGGGCTTCGCCGGCCAGCGGGTGGTTCAGGTCAAGCTCCCTGAAGTCGCCGATAAGCGCCATTTGCCTTAGCAGTTCTTCGTGCTCCATAGCCAGTTCCGGGTTAAGCAAACTCCAGACACCTACAAAGCCATCAATATCGAAATGATTGGCGGTTACATAAGGTAGCTCCAGGCCCGGGAGGTTGGTACGTATCGCATTCAGAACGATAGCTGCACTTGTATCGTCGCGGATAGCATCGGGAGTAGGTGCGCCACGCCAGTGCGAAAGTATAAGCCCGTTCGGGTGTGTACTATCCACCACAATTGCCTGCTTGCTTTTAAGCTCCGAGAAAGGTATAAACTGCTTTTTGATCATAAGTATAAAGGTGCAAAACAACCTGCACAGAAGCAAAAGTATAACCTATAGTTCTGGTCAGGGCCTATACTAAAACTTACTTTTTAGCTTTTCTGCCACGCCGGTTGTTAATGCGTTCCAGCCGTTTGCCTTTTACCCAGTTTAGATATTTTTGCAAAGGCTCGGCTTTTTGCAATGCCGGAATAGAGTTATAAAGTATAGCCAGCTCGCGGTTGCTGAAGGTAAGGTGCAGCGTACTATGGCAGGGCTGGCAAAGATCGGCGGTGGCACCGTAACGGCCTCCCTCCTCGCGTGGAACCAGGTGGTGCCTCGAAAGCTGCTGTACTTCGCGGCCACATAATTCGCATTCCTGAATTTCGTTTTTAGCTGCCATACTTTCCTGTGATCTCTTAAATAAACAGAAAAACAAGGGTTGGAGTTTAAGAAGCACTTTGAAAACAGGTATACTTTTTATGTACTTGCGCGTAAGTATAACATCAAATTTAAGACAGCGATAATGGCAAAAAAATCTTTTCAGGAATTGATAAACAGCCCGGGCATGCCGGTTTTAGTTGACTTTTATGCTGATTGGTGTGGCCCCTGCAAAGCCATGAACCCGGTTATACAACAGGTAGCCTCGGAGTTTACGGGCAAACTGAAAGTACTGAAAGTGAACGTGGACAATAACCAGGCGGCAGCTTCGCAGTTTAAAGTGCAGGGTGTACCAACGTTTATACTTTTCCATAAAGGACAAGCCGTCTGGCGACAGTCTGGTGCGTTGCCGGGCAACCAGTTAGCACAGGTTATTAAGAAGTATGTGGAGTAAGGGTATTGTTGCCAGTTTTAAGGTTACAGCTGCAAAGTAAAAACAGTCGGTTCGCCGGATTTGCTGCTTACTCTTATACTTCCACCATGCTGCCGCATTATCTGTTTCGATAAACTTAGTCCAATGCCGGAGCCTTGCTTTTTGGTTGTGTAGAACGGAATAAATAACCTGTCGAGCACTTCGTGTGGAATACCGGGGCCATTGTCACTTACTTCGATGCGGGCATTAAACTTACGGTTCTCGTCGCCATAGGCTATTACTTCTACCTGCGGATCTATACTTTGGCGGCAAGCCTCTTTCGCATTTTTAAGTAGGTTTATAAGTACCTGTTCCAGTTGTTCGGGATCGGCCTGTAACACAATGTCCGGTTGAGGAAGGTATACAGCCAGCTTCACCTGCTCTTTATCAAAATCGGGCTTCAGTAAAGTATAAACCTCGCGCAACAGTTCAACTAAACTTACCGGCTGCAGTTCAGGAAGCGGCAGGCGCATCAGGCGGCGGTAGTTCTTTACAAAGTGCAGCATGCCGGTTGCGCGCCGTTCTATAGTTCTCAGGCCGTCCTGCATATCTTCCAGCGCCTCCTCGCTTATAGGTTTCCCGGTCTGCATGGCCTGTATTTCATTTTCGAGGATGCCTGTAACTGTTGATGTAAGCGATATGACCGGCGTAACCGAATTCATTATCTCATGGGTCAGTACCCGTATCATTTTCTGCCAGGTCTGTACTTCCTGTTCCTCCAACTCGGCTTGTATATTATGCAGGCTCACAATTTTCAGCAGTTTGCCCTGAGACACCAGCACATTAGCATGCACTGAAAGCAAAAGCTGTTCGCCTTTAAAGTGAAGGGTTACCAGGGCTTTCTCGTTATTCTGTATGCCTTGCAATACTTCCAATAGTGGTTCGCTTACATGGCTGAGGGATTTTATATTTGTCAGATGCGGTACATGTAGTGTTTCTTTAGCCACATGATTCAACAGCATTACGTTACCATCTTCATCATAAGAAATGATACCAGTACCAACGTGCTCTACTATAGCCTGTAAGTATAAATAGTGCGCCTGTTTCTCCGCTTTTATCTTCTGGAACGAGCCTGATATTTCGTTAAAAGCTTTGTATAGATGACCAAACGAAGCATTCTTCCCCTCCTCCGGAAAACGTTGTGTAAAATCAGAATGTCGCATAGACTCAAGGAAACTCGTAATATCGCGGTTAGTGCGCTCCACAAAATGCACCAACCCATATAATTGCAATAGCAGCAGCACCCCAATGCAGAAGGCAGTAACATACCACTCGGTACGGTACAGCACAACTACAAGAGCTAGCATGCTCAGCATGGTCAGCCCTACCTGCCACAGCAGTTTAAACCTGAATTGGTTATAGACCATGCTTTTCGATTCGGCGATAGAGGGCGGTTCGGGTTATACCCAGTTCTTTGGCGGCGTGCGTTATGTTACCTGCGTGTTTTACAAGTACTTTTTGCACCATCATTTTTTCGAGGGCATCCAGCGTGTAATCGCCTTCAGTTAGTTGGTTTGTTGTTTGATGCTCAGTTTGCCTGGTTCCGTTCTCGCTCATTCCCGGAGCAAAATAGAAATCACCCTGATGCAGTTCGTCGCCGTCGCAAAGTATAACGGCGCGTTCCATGGCGTGGTCCAGTTCGCGTACATTGCCCGGCCAGTGGTAGGCAGTAAGGCGGTGCAGCGTTTGGGTGTTCATACTTAAGTTCGGGCGGTTATACTTCTGCCTGTAAACTGCCAGAAAATGATCGGCCAGCAGCTTTATATCTTCACGGCGTTCGCGCAACGGAGGCAACTTAATTTCTACAGTATTGATCCTGTATAAAAGGTCCTGCCTGAACGTGCCCTGGCGCACCATATCATACAAAGGCATATTGGTAGCACATATCAACCTGATATCAATAGGGCGCGGCTTGTTTGTTCCGATCTTTATTACCTGACGGCTTTGCAGCACCGTTAAAAGCTTTGCCTGCAGGGCCAGCGACAGGTTACCGATCTCGTCCAGGAAAAGCGTACCGCCATTGGCAGTTTCCATGCGGCCGGTGCGTTCTTCGCGGGCATCGGTAAAAGCGCCTTTTGCATGGCCAAAAAGTTCGCTCTCAAATAAGGTCTCACTTACGGCACCCAGGTCAACTTTTTCAAAAGCATGCCCTACCCTTCTCGAGTTCTGATGCAGCGCGCGGGCCGCCAGTTCTTTACCGGTGCCGTTTTCGCCAAGTATAAGCACATTGGCATCGGTGGCAGCCACTTTATCTATTGTCTGATAAACACGCTGCATAGCCGGCGACGAACCAATAAATTCACCATAATGGTAAACAGTACCTGCCGGGGCTTTTGATCTATGAGGGGTTTGTTCTTCCTGGCGTTGCTGGCATGCGGCTTTAAGTATAGCTACCAGTTTCTCATTTTTCCAGGGCTTCAGCACAAAGTCGGAGGCTCCTTCTTTCAGGGCGCGCACAGCCAGTTCTATATCCCCGTAAGCAGTCATCAGGATAACAGTAACATCGGGGTTCAGGAGCTTGATCTGTTTTAGCCAGTGCAGGCCTTCTTTGCTGCTGGTTGCCCCGGCGCTATAGTTCATATCCAGCAAAACGGCATCTATAGATTGTTCGCTAAGTATAGCCGGGATCTGGTATGGGTCTGATGTGGTTTTAACAGAAGCGAAATGCTGTTTAAGCAGTAGCCTGCCGGCTGTAAGTATATCTTCTTCGTCATCAACAATTAATATGTGGCAGGCTACTTTACTCATATTTCAGTAGTTTTTCAGGTTGGATCTATACTACTAATGTAAGAGTTTTTTGCACATAAAATCAAACTGCCTGCTATACCTTAAGGTACTTCTGCCCTCAGTTTTTGATTGTTCCCCATTTCAGAATTGTACCGGTGTTCGGTAGCATACAGTATAGTGTCCGAAACCGCACACTATAAACATAGCCATTTTAGAATATTTATCGTTAACTATCTACAAATCAATAAGTTATAATTAGTGGCATACATTTTGGCATTAGTAGCATCACAAGCCATGAATTTTCCGAAACTATGGATCGCGTCATCGAGAAAAAAAGATTTACTCCCAAAAAACTAGCTGTTACGGCTGGCATCTCACTCGTACTGGTGTTCATTATTTATACCATGCTTTTTGCTGACCACACCTCTAAACTAAACGTAGAAACACAGCGCATACAGGTGGGGCAGGTACAGGAAGGTTTGTTCCAGGAGTTTATAGCGGTAGATGGCTCCGTTGATCCGCTGAAAACCTTTTACCTTGACATTACCGAAGGTGGCCGCGTGGAAAAGATCTATACCGACGACGGGCACATGGTAGAGAAAGGCGACACCATTTTAAAGCTATCGAACACAACCCTGCAGATAGACTTTATGACCCGCGAAACCCAGTTGTACGACCTGATGAACGAACGCCAGAACTCGGAGATACTGATGAAGCAGGACCAGATAAGAAAACTGAATGAGCTTGCCGAGATCGAGTATACCCTGGCTACTGCCGAGCGCACTTACAACCGCAATAAATTACTCATAGCCGAAAAGGTAATTCCGCAGGAAGAGTTTGAATCAACTAAAGACAATTATTTATACTTGAAACGCCGCAAAGACCTGGCAGAGCGCTCTGTAAAACAGGATGAGCAGCTTATGAACGACCGCCTTCGCCAGCTCGATGAATCGATACGCCGCATGCAGGCAAACATTAACATGGCCCGCAATACGCTGAACAACCTATATGTAACAGCACCTTTTACGGGTCAGCTTTCTACCTTAAAAGCAGAAGTTGGCGAATCGAAAGCCCCCGGCGAAAACATTGGACAGATAGACGACCTGAACGGATATAAGATAAAGGCGAACATAGACGAACACTACATTTCAAGAATATACCCGGGCCTGGGTGGCAGCTTCGAGTTTAATGGCAAAACCTACCAGGTAAAAGTGGCCAAGGTTTTCCCGGAAGTACAGAACAGCACTTTCCAGCTTGACCTGGAGTTTGCCGATACAACCCCGGAAGGCATTCGCCGGGGACAGACATTACAGCTTAAAATAAACCTGAACGACAGCGGCAAAGCTATACTTTTACCAAGAGGCGGCTTTTACCAGAGCACAGGTGGCAACTGGGTATTTGTACTTGATGAATCAGGTACTTTCGCCCAGAAAAGAACAATACAGCTTGGCAGGCAAAACCCGAATTACTATGAAGTGCTGAGTGGTTTGCAACCCGGCGAAAAAGTGGTTACCTCGACTTATGAAAACTATAAGGATGTAGACCGGCTTGAGCTTAAATAACTATAGCAATACAATATTACCGAATACAATTACCGCTCCGATAGTACAAAATAAAACGAAAGACATTTAAAAAACGCTACCACATGAACCAGGAACTCATCATCGAAACAAAGCAGCTGCAGAAAAAATACATTACTGATACAGTTGAAACCACGGCCCTTGCTGGCGTGGACTTAAGTATAAAAAAGGGCGAATTTGTCGCGATAATGGGGCCTTCAGGTTGTGGTAAATCTACATTACTGAACATACTTGGCCTCCTCGACAGTCCTTCGTCAGGTATTTTCAGGTTTATGGGCCAGGACATTGCCTACGCCAGCGAACGCCAGCGCGCCCGCATCAGAAAAGAGAACCTTGGTTTTGTATTCCAGAGCTTTAACCTGATTGATGAGCTGACCGTGGAGGAGAACATTGGCCTGCCGTTGGCTTACCTGGGTTTTAACAAAGCAGAAACACAGAAGCGCGTAACCGAGGCCATGGAACGAATGGGAATTGCACACCGCCGCAACCACTTTCCGCAGCAGCTATCAGGTGGTCAGCAGCAGCGTGCTGCTATAGCCCGTGCCACAGTTTCGAGCCCAAGCCTTATACTTGCCGACGAACCAACCGGTAACCTCGACTCGGTACACGGCCGAGAAGTAATGGCGCTGCTAAGCGAACTAAACGAACAGGGCACAACGGTAGTAATGGTAACCCACTCCCCTTCCGATGCCGAATACGCACACCGCATAGTTAATTTATTTGACGGTCAGATTGTAACAGAGAACATGAATGTGCGCAAACATGCTGCTGAACTACTCTAAATATAGCTTATACTTAACGATGGCCTTATACTTAACCTATAAGTATAAACCCTTGCGCTGCTTTTAACCTGACCTGAACTATGCTGAAAAACTACCTGCTAATTACGCTCCGCAACCTGCAACGGAACAAGGTATATGCGTTTATAAACCTGGTTGGGTTGTCTACGGGTATAGCAGCCTGTTTGCTTATATTTCTGTACCTGCAACACGAGCTAAGCTACGACCAGCATTTTAAAAACGCTGATCGCATTTACAGGGTAGTCAGTGATGTAAAGCATGGAGATCAGCAGATCAAAATGGCTGCAGCAATCGGGCCGCTAAACCAATTGTTGCCTGAGGAGTACCCCGAAGTTGAAAGCGCTACCGTGCTGGTAAATATGGGGCAAAATGCCATCAGAACTACTGAACAGGCCTTTTATGTCGATAATATTATTTATGCCGATAGCTCGCTGTTCAGTGTACTGGAGTTTCCCTTTATAGCTGGCAACCCCAAAACAGCGCTTAGCAATCCTGCATCTATAGTTATTACCGCCGAGTTAGCTACAAAGCTTTTTGGTTCGCCTGATGTTGCCCTTGGCAGGTCAGTAAAATACATTGCCAGAAGCTTTGAGGTAACCGGGGTAATTGCTCCCGAAAACCCATCCCACATCGATCCGGGGGCTATACTTCCACTCCACTCCGATTCCCAGACAGAATATTATGTAACCGACTGGAAAGGAGCAGGCGGTTATACGTATGTAAAGCTCCGCAACCCCGATCAGGCGACACAACTACAGGAAAAGATAAAGGACCTTTATAAACGCAAGGCAACTCCCGGCGAGTCGATGGCAGGTATAACGCACGCAAACTATAGCCTGCAAAAAATTACAGACGCTTACCTGGACAATGAGCGGGAATACCCTGTCGGGGAAGTTGGCAATATTACGTATGTCTACATCTTCGGGGTTATCGCTTTGTTTATACTTCTTATCGCATCGGTTAACTATATAAATCTGGCAACGGCACGCTCTGTAAAACGGGCAAAAGAAGTAGGCATGCGCAAAACAATGGGGGCCAGCCGCGGCCAGATCGTACTTCAGTTTTTAAGCGAGTCTATGCTGCTGGCTATAGTTGCCGCTTTAATAGGCTTAATGTTAGTGGAGCTTTTCCTGCCATTATTCACCATCGTTACAGGCAAAAATATCAATACCGTATTTATACTTAACCCGGGCTTAGGGCTTGCGTTGCTGGCGATCATTTTATTTATAGGTATTGCAGCAGGAAGTTACCCGGCCTTCTATTTATCAGGCTTTAATCCGGTGCAGGTCCTTAAAACGAACCAAACGCCGAAGGGCGGTAATGCGCTGTTACGGAAAGGCCTTGTGGTGCTGCAATTTACTGTATCGCTGGTGCTGGTTATAGGCACTGCTGTAGTGTATAGCCAGATGCTGCACGTAAAAAATGCCGATCTGGGGTTTAATAAAGAACAGGTGCTGGCTGTCCGTATTCCATCTATTGGCTGGGTAAAACAAAAAGAGAAACTGGCTACTGTTAAAGAGGAACTCCGCAGGTTGCCACAGGTACTTTATGCATCTAATGCACAGCAATTGCCTGGCGATGATGCCATACCCAGCGAATACCTGGTAGAACATGATAACAAGCTAATCAAGAAGAACATAAACACCATTGGAGTCGGTTATGATTACCTTTCTTTGATGGGAATAGAGTTAAGCTCTGGCAGAGGCTTTAATAAAGATATACGCACCGACGAAGACTATAAGTTTATAGTGAATGAAGCTGCCGCAAGAGCGTTAGGCTGGACCGATGCTATAGATAAGCGCATAAAACCAACACTGGACGAGACCGCCAATGGCAGCGTGATCGGGGTGGTAAAAGATTACCATTATACTTCGTTACACAGCAAGATCGAGCCGCTGGTTATTCGTCTTGAGCCCCATTTTGGAAAACTACTTGTCCGGCTGCACGCAAATGTACCTTTACCTGCAACCCTGGCTGCCATCGATGATGTCTGGCAAAAACACTTCTCTGGCTATCCCATGGATTATACTTTCCTGGATGAGAGTTTCCATATGCAGTACCAGGCTGAAGAAAAGATGCTTACCATATTTAGTTTTTTCGCAGCCCTCACCATCCTCATCGCCTGCCTGGGTTTGTTCGGTTTATCAGCTTATATGGCGGAACAACGCACCCGCGAAATTGGCATCCGAAAAGTGATGGGAGGCACTGTAACAGATATTGTTATGCTGATCTCGGGCAATTTCGCTTTGCTGGTTTCCATTGCAGTTATACTGGCCATACCTATTGCCTGGTACCTGATGGATAACTGGTTACAGAACTTTGCTTACCGCACAGAACTTACCTGGAAATTGTTTGCGCTGGCAGGCATTACAACTATGGTTGTAGCTTTGTTAACTGTTAGCTACCACGCCACCAAAGCAGCCCTCACTGACCCTGTAAAAGCGCTACGTTCAGAATAGAACTATAAAAATCATTTAATTATGTTGCAGAACTACTTTAAGATCGCACTCCGCAACCTATACCGCAACAAGGTATACACTGCTATAAATATTACAGGTCTTGCAGTAGGCATAGCTTCCTGCATTCTTATTTTTCTGTTCATTCAGGATGAGTTAAACTACGAGAGCCACTTTACACGTTCCGACAGAATAGTTAGAATTGCTTCCGAGTTAAATACAGATGCCGGCCAGGACCGAATAGTGATTACGCCCGCAGCCCTTGCCCCGGCCCTCGTTGCTGACTTCCCGGATGTGGAGCATGTAACGCAGCTGGCACGCCCGGGCCTGCAAACCTTATGGATAGAGGAGAAAAGCTATAACGTAGACGACCTGCTTTTTGCAGATAGCGTCTTCTTTAAAATATTTGACTACGAGATAGTGGCCGGCGACATAGAGACCATGCTTGACAAGCCCAAAACCCTTGTACTAAGCGAAACCCTGGCCGAAAAGCTTTTTGGTGATTCGCAGCAGGCTATGGGGCAGATGGTTACGTTCAGCAACGGCCCGTATGTAGTTACCGGTGTTTACCGAGACAAAGGACATTCTCATATAAAAGCTAGCGGGTTTATGTCCAGGAGTACCCTGGATGCAGTTTTGCCCGAGGATATACGATTACGGCACTGGTTTGCCCTGAATCGATTTACCTATGTGCAATTGCCATCCGAAGACCAGATACCTGCTTTCCAGGAAAAACTACACACTTTTTCAGAGCGACGTGTAAACCCATGGTTAGAAGAGAATAGGCTTTCAGGAGCCATGCAGTTTATAGTTATCCCGCTAAAAGAGATCCATTTCGATACGGTTTTCAGCAACGAATTTGACCTTTCACCATCCGGCAATCCTGCCTACATCTATATTTTTGGGTTGGTAGCCTTATTCGTACTTCTTATTGCCTGCATCAATTACATGAACCTGGCTACTGCGCGTTCATCCAAACGGGCTAAAGAAGTTGGTTTGCGTAAAGTAGTGGGCGCTTACCGTTCCCAGATCATCGGGCAGTTCATAGGTGAGTCCCTGCTGATAACGTTTGTGGCAGTGGTGCTGGCTTTGGCACTTACCCAGATACTCATTCCAACTTTTAACGAGCTTACCGGCAAACAATTCGGGGCTAACTTTTTTGTGCAGCCTATGGTTTTGCTTGCCCTGGCTGGTATCATCATTTTTGTTGGTGTGGTGGCCGGCAGTTATCCGGCATTTTTCTTATCCGGTTTTAAACCTGCCGAGGTACTTAAATCAGATAAATCCCCGAAAGGTGGAAGCGCTACACTGCGCCGGGGGCTGGTTATTCTGCAATTCACTATTTCGCTTATACTTATCATTGGCACCATCGTCGTGTTCAGCCAGATGAATTACCTGCGTAACCGCGACCTGGGTTTTAATAAAGAACAAATAATGGTGATCGACATACCAGGTGGCGATTCTACCCTGGTAAAACGTCTTCCAACTATAAAACAGCAACTGCTCGCCAACCCGAATATCGAACTGGTATCCAACACAAGAGATATCCCGGCAAACATTCTATCTAAATTGCTGATGTTAGTGGAGGCTGAAGATAAAATGCGCGAAAAAACCACTGACATGATGTTCGTGGATTATGACTTCCTGGACTTGATGGGGATAGAGCTGAAAGAAGGCCGCAATTTTAGCAAGGCAACAGGAACCGACCTGAAGGGCGCACTGATAATAAACGAAACAGCAGCCCGCAAATTTGGCTGGCAAAACCCCATCGGTAAGCGCATACAGGTTGATGATTGGGACGCTAAGGTGATCGGAGTGATAAAAGATTTCCATGTACGGTCGTTACACACAGAAATGGAGCCACTCGTTATTGCGCTTACCCCCGTATCTCCGGGTTACCTGCTGGCACGCCTTAAACCTGATAACATGCAGGCAACTATAGGTTTTGTAGAAGAAAAGTGGCAGGCTTTCGACCCAAAACACCCGATGGAATACTTTTTCCTGGATGAGCACTTCGATGAACAGTACCGCGCCGAAGAGAAAATGTTGACCGTATTTGGTTATTTTGCGGGTCTAACCATTTTTATTGCCTGCCTGGGTTTGTTCGGCCTGGCGTCTTTCACTACAGAACAACGTACAAAAGAGATAGGCATCCGCAAAGTGCTGGGTTCGTCTACAAGTAGTATCGTGCTGTTAATTTCGAAAGATTTTGCCTTACTTGTTTTTGTAGCGATACTGCTGGCTGTGCCCGTTGCCTGGTATGGCATGGATAAATGGCTGCAGGATTTTGCTTACCGCACTGAGTTGAGCTGGTGGATATTTGCTTCGGCTGGTGCAGCTGCTATGATCATTGCATTATTAACAGTTAGCTTACAAGCAGTAAAAGCGGCCCTACAGGACCCGGTAAAAGCTATCAGGACCCAATAAAACGACACGCTATACTTACTATATTATGAAAAAGATATTCTATACTTTGCTCCTGCTGTTCCCGCTACTGGCATCGGCCCAGAAAAGCAATGAATTTAAAAGAACCGTTCCGGTAGAGAAAACTACTAAAAGCGAAGTAAACTTGAAAATGCTCGCCGGCGAACTACAACTTAACACGGGAACCACCCACCTGCTGGATGCCCAGGTAAACTACACGAACCAGGCCTTTAAGCCCACTTTTTCGCTTAACCGCAACAACAGCACATCGGTACTTACGCTGCAGCAGCCCAAGAAGAATATCAACTCCGACAACGACGAAAATAACTGGAAAGTAAACCTGCACAGGTCCACTCCGCTAAGCCTTTCTGTGGAGTTGGGTGCAGGCGAGGCCCAGCTGGACCTGAGCAACAGCCGCATTCAGAAACTGGAGGTAGAAGCTGGCGCCGTAAGCTGCCATATAAACCTGAGCGGCAGCACTGCCCGACAAGTACGCATTTCGGCTGGCGTAGGCGAACTGAACCTGGACCTGACAGGAAACTGGAAAAACGACCTGGAAGCGGATTTGACTGGAGGCATCGGCGAGATCAACATAAAAGTACCCCGCAATACTGGAGTGCGCATCGATCCATCGGGCTTGGGAGACCTGGACCTGAAAGGATTTAAAAAAGTGAATGGCTATTACCAGAACAGCGCCTATGGCAAAAGCAAACATAGCATTACTTTAAACGTATCCGGAGGCATCGGTGACCTGACAGTTACGCAGGAATAACAGCTGGTTTATACTTTAGCACCCCTGCCAGCGTTTAAACAACTTTATAACCAAACTATGAACTTATACCGCTACCTCCTGCTGCTGTGCTTCTGCATCAGCTTTTCCGGCGCCTTTGCTCAGAAGAACTCCGACAACGCCTACCATATCCAAATTGACCTGACGCAGGTTAAAAACGATAAAGTACCTGTAACCGTGATGCCGCCGGCCAAGCTAAACCAGGATGAAGTAGTGTATAATATGCCTAAAATAGTGCCGGGTACTTATTCGGTATCCGATTTTGGCAGGTTTGTATCTGATTTTAAAGCGCTGGATAAAAGAGGCCGCGAACTGCCTGTAGAACAACTCGACACAAACCGCTGGCGAATAAAAAAAGCAGATAAACTGCATAAGATAACCTATTGGATAGACGACACTTTTGATACCCCGAAGCGTAAAGACCCTGTTTTTGAGCCGGGAGGCACTAATATTGAGGCTGGCCAGAACTTTTTGCTGAACATGTTTGGCTTTACCGGCTACCTGGATGGCATGAAGCAATTGCCATACACGCTTACCATTACCAAACCCCAGGACTTTTATGGTTCTACACCGCTTAAAGCAGTATCCACAACGGCCACAACAGACACTTACCAGATCCCGGACTATGTAACGATGGCCGACTCGCCGTTAATGTATAACAAGCCCGATACAACCATACTGGACCTCGGCGAAACGGATGTGCTGGTATCTGTTTACTCGCCAAGCGGCAATGTTACCTCGGAAGTTATAGCAGCTAATATTAAAGACATTCTCGAAGCACAACGCAGTTACCTGGGCGGTACCCTGCCAGTAGATAAATATGCTTTCCTGATCTATGTGCCGGAAAAAGTAGGTTCTACTGGTTCTTATGGTGCCCTGGAACATTCTAACTCATCGGTATACTTTCTGCCTGAAATGCCGGAGGAGCAGTTTAGCAGTACAATGCGCGATGTAGCAGCTCACGAATTTTTCCATATCGTAACACCGCTAACTATACATTCGGAGCAGATCGGCAATTTCGATTTTATAAACCCGGATATGTCGAAGCACTTGTGGTTGTATGAAGGCGTAACAGAATATTTTGCCACGCACGTACAGGTCTTTGAAAAGTTGGTAGACGCAGAAACTTTCCTGATGAAGATACAGCAGTACATTGCTACCTCCAGGGCCTACTATAACGATACGCTGCCTTTTACCGAAATGAGCGCCAACGTGCTCGGAGAATACGAGAAACAATATGGTAATGTGTACCAGAAAGGTGCCCTGATCGGTTTGGTGCTGGATATAAAGTTACTGGAGCTGTCTGGTGGCAAGTATGGCTTACGCAACCTGATGCAGGACCTGGGCAAGGAATACGGCAAAGACAAGTCGTTTAAAGATGACGAGCTGTTTGATAAGATCACGGCCCTTACAAACCCCGAGATACGGGAGTTCTTTACCCGTTACGTGGAAGGCAGCGAACCTTTGCCGCTGGAAGAAACATTTGAAACAGTAGGTATAACCTATAAGCCGATGGCGACGCAACTCATAAACTCCTATGGCAGCTTTGTGCCCGGCTACGACGAGTCAACTGGCCGGATCATAATAGAATCTACACAGGGAATGGATGAATTTGGTAAAGCGCTCGGTTTGAAAGATGGCGACCAGCTGCTGAAATGGAATGGCACCGAAATCACACCTATGAATATCCGCCAGCTGATAGGAGAAGAGTTACAGCAAATGAAACCCGGTGATGACGTTACGGTGACGGTACTGCGTAAAAACAAGCTAAAGAAACCTAAAGAGGTGACCTTAACAGCGAAAGTACAGCAAATAGAACGCACCGCACCGCATTACCTGCAACCTAACCCCGAGGCAACTCCGGCACAACTTGCACTAAAAGCGGCCTGGCTCAATATAAAACCCGAATAAGTATAGATTATAGTTTGTATAACAGGCCTGCTTACAAAAGCGGGCCTGTTTCTTTTTCTACATTCTCTGAACAAAAATAATAGCTGCCAGTTTTGAGTATAGCTATTTTTTATAGCTGCCTAATGCACTGTTTTTCTTAGCTTTGCACTCTATTTTATACTTATTGACCTGCATGCCCCGTTTAGCTTATTTTTCCTTTGTCCTGCTGTTTTGCTTACTCTTTGCTGGCAATGTACTGGCCCAGACTTACCGCATTACCGGGTACGTGCGCGCTACCGGCACTAACGAGCCCTTAATCGGCGCTACAGTTGCCGTACCGGCCCTGAGCCTTGGCACATCTACCAACGCCAGTGGCTTTTATAGTTTGCAACTTCCAGCAGGTTCGCACCAGTTACAGGCTTCATACCTGGGCTACCAGGCTTCAGCAAATACTATAAACCTCCAAACCGAAGACCAGACCTTACATTTCAACCTGCAACCAACCGATAATCAATTGAAGGAAGTAGTGGTTGAGGCTAACTCGCTGGTGCAAAAGTTAAATGAGAACCGCATGAGCGTGGAGCAACTGACCAGCCGCGAAGCTAAGTTGTTGCCTGCTCTTTTCGGGGAGGTAGACCTGATAAAAACACTGCAATTAAAGCCAGGTGTGCAAAGTGGCGGCGAAGGCTCGTCGGGTTTGTATGTGCGTGGCGGCGGCCCCGACCAGAACCTGGTGCTTTTCGATAATGCGCTTATCTATAATCCCTCTCACTTATTCGGTTTTTTCAGTGTGTTTAACCCTGATGCGGTTCGGAATGTGGAGCTTTATAAAGGTGGCTTTCCGGCCCAGTTTGGCGGCAGGTTATCGTCGGTGCTGGACATAAACATGAACCAGGGCAACAACGAGAAAATTGGCGTGAATGGCGGTATTGGTCTTATCTCGTCGAGGTTAAGTATAGATGGCCCTATTGTTAAAGATAAAGCTACATTCCTGATATCCGGGCGACGGACGTATGTTGATACCTTTACCCGGATGCTGAACAAAGTAAACGAAGGCAACAAAGACTACAGCCCCATTCCGGACTATTATTTTTACGACTTCAATGCACGCCTCGACTATAAACCAACACCAAAGGACAATATTTCGCTGAGCGGATACTTTGGCCGCGACTTCTTTATTTTCTCTGATTCGGATTTTAAGTTTTCGTTTGACTGGGGGAATACCATGGGAGTGCTGAACTGGCGCCATACCTTTAACCCAAGTCTTTTTGTAAATACTTCGCTTTCGGCAACCGGCTACAAGTATAGCATCAACAACAAGATCGATGTGTTTAACTTTAGCCTTACCTCCGATATCTCAGACCAAACTATAAAATCGGACTTTAACTGGCTAATAAACGACAAGCATACTTTGCTGTTTGGCGCACAGGCCACTAAACACGCTTTTACAGTAGGCCGCCTCAACTTCGACAGCGACGACGACCGCCTGAGCTTTAACTCGGGAAATGACTACAACGCGAGCCAGTTTGGGGTGTATGTATCCAACGATTTTAAAGTAAATGCTCAGTTGGCTGTAAACTATGGGTTGCGTTTATCGGGCTTTCATAACAGCGGCAAACTATACACTGCCCTGGAGCCACGTGCATCTGCCAAGTATAGCCTATCCGAAACGGCAACTATAAAAGCCAGCTTTGCCAGCATGATGCAGTACATACACCTGGTAGCAAACTCAGGAGCTTCGCTTCCTACCGATATCTGGTTTCCGTCAACAAAACGCGTAAAGCCACAACGCTCACAACAGGTAGCGGCAGGTTTCAGCAAGCTTTTCGGCGATGGCAAATACCTGGTTACAAACGAAGTATACTATAAGTGGATGCACCGCCAGATTGATTTCAGAGATGGAGCTAACCTGTTTGTAAACGATAGCCTGGAAAATGAATTCCTGTTTGGCAAAGGCGAAAGCTATGGTAACGAGATCTACTTCGAAAAAATAAAAGGCCGTACTACGGGTTGGCTAGGTTATACTTTATCGTGGACCGATCGCCAGTTCGATGAGATAAACGATGGCCGCAGTTTCCCGACGCGATACGATCGCCGCCATGACATTAGCCTGGTTGTATTGCACCAGTTAAACAAACGCCTGAGCCTGACCGGGGCCTTTACCTATGGCACTGGCAATGCCTTCTCGTTGCCGGCAGCACGTTTTGCTTTCCAGGATGTGGAAGGCGAAGACCCGACGGTAGTACCTATTTACACCGATCGTAACAGTTTCAGGCTGGCAGCTTCGCACCGCCTCGACCTGGGTGTTGTCTGGAAATTGAAGCCCCGCCGTGGCGAGGCCGACCTTACGTTCAATGCTTACAATGCCTATAACCACCGTAACCCATACTTTGTGTACTTCGAGCAGCTAAAAGACGAGCAGGACAAGAAAACGATTGGCTTCCGCGCAAAACAGGTATCGCTGTTCCCGGTTATACCTTCGGTTACCTATAATTTTAAATTCTAATGAAGCGTACCCTGTTTTTATACTTGCTGCCACTATTTGTTTTAGCTGGCTGCAACATGGAAAAAGAAATTGAGGTGGTGCTACCCGAGCATGAGCCGCAACTGGTGGTGGAGTGTTACCTGGAAGATGGCCTGCGTTTTGAAGCTACTATTTTAGAGAGTTCCTCTTATTTTGATGCTCCTACCCCACCTGTAGTGCCCAGCGCCGAAGTATACATTACATTTGGCGGCCAGCGCTTAAAGCTAAAGTATAGCCCTGGTATTAATAATGTAACGCGCCGCTATTACACGCATTACAACCACCAACTGGTAAAACTACGCCCCGGCGATGTTTATAGTATAGAGGTGGTGGATGCCAATGGCCGAAAAGTAACTGGCTATACTACTGTGCTGCCGCGCGTGCCTATCGAGTCTGTTGAGTGGAAGTTTAATGATAAGGATAAAGCGTACATTCTTACCACTTACCAGGACGACGCAGCTACCCGCGATTTTTACCGTTACATGACCCACCGCGATAGCCTGCAAAGAGGAGCATACCGCGAGTTCGCCACCTCCGATGAACTAACAAATGGCAAGCGTACCTCTTACGGTTCGGGTTACGATTTTGAAGAAGGCGACACACTTATACTTTCGCTTTACCACATCGAAGAGCAATACTATAATTTCCTGCGGTCGGTGGATGATGCTAAAAACGCAAATGGAAACCCTTTTGCACAACCAGCTAAAGTAACCTCATCGGTACAAGGCGGTATCGGTATTTTCACGAACCTGGCCTATGACCGCGACACTGTAATTATAAGCCGGCCCATAAACTAAACAATAAAAACTGGCTAACTATCTCATAAAGTAAAAATGCCCCGACTATACTTATAGCCGGGGCATTTATGTTACCTATACTTTATACTTACTGTATCGCGATCAGCTCACGGATCAGTCGGGTCATGCGTGGTTCGGCAATAGCAGCAGCATCCAGGATATCGCTCAGAATCACTTTCTTGATACGGTCTGGTGTGCCCATGTCGGTTATAACAGAAACGGCGAAGCACGGAACACCCATGTGGCGCGCTGCAATTACTTCCGGCACTGTAGACATACCCACCGCATCGGCACCAATGGTACGGATGTAGCTATACTCGGCTAAAGTTTCCAGCATAGGCCCAGGCACGCTGGCGTAAACGCCTGTACGCACTTCAAATCCTTCTTTAGCGGCGATCTCCACAGCTTGCTCTACCATTTTGCGGTCGTATGCTTCGCTCATATCCGGGAAACGAGGTCCAAGCTCATCCAGGTTAGGGCCTAACAGCGGGTTGCTTGGCTGCAGGTTAATGTGGTCTGTCTGTATCATCAGGTCGCTCACATTGTATTCCGGGTTAAGGCCGCCTGATGCGTTAGAAACAAACAGCTTCTGTATGCCCAGCAACTTCATAACACGAACCGGGAACACTACCTGGTGCATGGTATAACCTTCGTAAAAGTGGAAACGACCCTGCATCACTATAACACGGCGGTCAGCCAGTGTACCGAATATAAGCTTACCGGAATGGCTCTCTACTGTAGAAACCGGGAAGTGTGGTATATCGGCATAAGACAGGCTGTACTGTATTTTAATTTCGTTTACGAGTGCGCCAAGGCCTGTGCCAAGTATAATACCAAACTCAGGAGCAAAGTTTTCGGTGTGCTGTTGTATGTACGCTTTCGCTTCGTGTAGTTGCTGCATCATGAGCATAATTCTGAATAACTGAATTAGTGAATAATAGAATTTGAATGTGCGAAGTAGGCGAAATTAAACGTCATAATAAATGACATTTATCAGAATTGGCTATACTTCCGGAGCCTGCACTATAGTTTAATGCAGGTGCTGCAAGTTGCAAAAAATTAGCCTGCCCCAAAAACAAAACCGCCGCAACTACAAGTATAGCTGCGGCGGTTAAAGTATAATTCAGGTGTTTGAGATCCGTTGGTCACTCATTCACGCAATTACTGTTTTAAATTACTCAACGGTCAGGTTGTAAGGCATGCGCGTCTGGATGCCCTGCAGGTGCTCTACTTTTTTATACATGTTGTACAGCGGGTAAAGCTCGCCCAGTTCAGCTTTCACGTAGCCAGCTTTAACTTCTTTGCCTACATCGCCCATCAGCTCTTCCAGGAAAGATTTTTTGGCAGGCAACTCACGTAAACGGTAATCATTACCTTCGATACCGGCTTTGGCAGCGGCAATCTCGATCGCTTTTTCAAGGCCACCGTGCACATCTACCAGGTTACGCTCTTTCGCTTCGATACCAGACCAAACACGGCCCGATGCATACTCTTTTAGCTGGTCCTGCGTCATGTTACGACCTTCAGAAGCCTTCTTTGTGAACACATCATAGATATGATCGATCTGCTGCTGCACAACCTGTTGCTCAAACTGCGTCATAGGGCGTGTAAGCGTAGGCACATCAGAGTACTTGCCTGTGTTCACGTTATCTATAGTTATGCCCAACTTGTTGTTCATAAAGCCTTGTATGTTCGGGATAATGCCAAACACGCCAATGCTACCAGTAATGGTGTTCGGGTGAGCAACTATAGTATCGCAGCCCATCGCCATATAATAACCGCCAGATGCAGCCACATCAGACATGGAGGCAATCACCGGTTTTACCTTGCGGGTAAGCTGAATTTCGCGCCACATTACATCCGAAGCCAGGGCGCTGCCGCCCGGCGAGTTTATACGGAGTACTACTGCTTTTACTTTATCATCAAGGCGGGCCTTACGGATGGCTGCTGCATAACGCTCGCTGCCAATGTTGTCTTCATCGCCTTCACCGTCTACAATGTCGCCTTCAGCATAAATTACAGCAATGCGGTTCTTCGATGAGTTAGACTCTTTTTTACCTTCCGCTTTTTTATACTTGTTAAGCGTTACCAGTTCCAGTTTGCCTTCTTCCTCAATACCAGACTGGTCTTTCAGGTAAGCAATTGCTTCGTCGTAGTAGCCAACATCGGTAATAAGGCCAAACTTTTTAGCATCGTTCGCATCTCTAATAAGCAGGTTATCAGAAACATTCTTCAGCTCCTCATAAGTTTTATTACGTGCCTTAGCGATGTTGCGCAGCTGGTAATCGTTGATCGAGTTCAGGAAAGACTCCATCTGCATACGTGCCGGGTCGCTCATTTTCTCCAGGAAGAAAGGCTCTACGGCACTCTTAAACTCGCCTACTTTAAATATCTGCGGCTTAATGTCGAGTTTTTCTAAAGTACCTTTAAAGAAGTATACTTCGGAGCCCATGCCGTTAAACTCTACAGTTGCCAGCGGGTTTACATAGATCTTATCTGCTACTGACGACAGGTAATATGCTTTTTCGGTAGCCAGGTCGGTGTAAGAAACCACGAACTTGCCTGATTCTTTAAAATCGATCAGCTCGTTACGTATTTCTTCCAGTTTACCCATTCCGGCATCAACAAAGCGCATGTTCAGGAAAATGCCTTTAATGTTGTCGTCGGTTTTGGCTTTACGGATAGATGCTTTTATCTGGTCGAGGCCATCGGAGCTGGAGAAGCCTCCAAATGAGAAGCCAAGCTCAGCTAACGGGTTGTCCGGGTCGCGTTCAGTTATAGGTTTGTCCAGTTTCAGTTCGAGCACAGAGTTTTCTACTATCCGTACTTTATCGTCGGAAGCAGCGCTGGCTATTATCCCGATCATGATCAGGAAGCTGATGAAACCAAATAAGAGCAGGCCAACTATAGTTGCCAGCACATATTTCAGGAATTGTAACATATTTGGGTTTGTGTGATTATCAATTTGTTAAAAGAGACTATACTCTAACTAAGGTAATCAAATTTATAGCTTATAGTTCATTTGCCTTACCCGAACTCGACCAACCCCACTTTTCTCTAGACTAATTTAATTATTAAAACATAAAGGCCAAAGAAACAACTCAACCAACTACGAATACCTAACAACGAAAACTAATACCTGTACTTTTTACCCCACTGGGCTTGTAGCTGTTTACGCATTTCTACTTCGCGGCCATTTTTGCCCGGGTTATAGAATGCGGTATTGGAAAGCTCCTGCGGCATAAACTCCTGCTCTACAAAGTTGCCTTCGTAGTCGTGAGCGTATTTATAGTTGTTGCCGTAGCCTATCTCTTTCATTAGTTTGGTAGGTGCGTTGCGGATATGTAATGGCACTGGTAAGTTTCCGGTTTGCTGCACCATTTGCCGGGCTGTTTTTATGGCTTTATAAGATGCGTTGCTTTTAGGTGATGTGGCCAGATAAACCGTGCATTGCGAAAGTATAATTTCCGCTTCCGGATACCCGATCATCTGCACCGCCTGGAAACACGACGTAGCCATTAGTAACGCGTTAGAGTTAGCCAGGCCAATATCTTCGGAAGAGGCAATAAGCAGCCTGCGGGCAATAAATTTGGGGTCTTCGCCGCCTTCTATCATGCGGGCTAACCAGTAAACAGCCGCGTTCGGGTCGGAGCCGCGAATAGATTTGATGAACGCCGAAACCAGGTCGTAATGCATTTCCCCGGACTTATCGTACATCACGATGTTCTGCTGCGCAACCTGCTTTACAAGGTCGTTTGTCACTACCACTTCATCAGCCCCTTGTACACCTTCAGCTACAATTTCCAGCAGGTTCAAAAGTTTACGGGCATCACCTCCTGATATAGTTAGCAGCGCTTCGTATTCTTCGATCCTGACCTTCCGATGACGCATCCACTCGTCCTGAGCCAGCGCTTTATCAACCAATTCTATCAGTTCGTCTTTGGTAAGGTGCTTTAAAATGTATACCTGGCAACGCGACAGTAATGCTGAAATCACTTCGAAAGATGGGTTTTCGGTAGTGGCGCCTACCAACGTAACTGTTCCCTTCTCCACAGCACCCAGCAAGGCATCCTGTTGCGATTTATTAAAGCGGTGTATCTCGTCAATAAAAAGTACCGTGCCCTGACGTTTCTTGGCCTGGTCAATTACTTCGCGTATGTCTTTTACACCAGAGTTGATGGCACTTAAGGCTACAAAAGGCACTTTCATCTGGTTAGCAATAATATTAGCCAGCGTAGTTTTGCCAACCCCGGGAGGTCCCCAAAGTATCATACTTGGTATTACACCGCCCTCTATGTAGCGACGCAAAATTCCATCGGGCCCTACCAGGTGTTTTTGTCCGTAATACTGATCTAAATTATGCGGCCGCATGCGCTCGGCCAACGGTATATTCGGGTGGGTCATCTGCTCAATCGTTTACCTGAAAAAGGTTTAAACAAAGTTACGGAATTGATAGCAAAGAGGTAAGTCTATAGTTACACTTGCCCCGCGAACTATAAATTTATACTTCGTCAATCTTCATGAGGCGGTTCTATCTTGTTTTTCCGTTCCAGGTGTTCGCGTGTATCTTCGCTGTCGTCGCGCATGGCAGGTTCGGTCATCGGGCTGCGCTCTGGCTTTTCGTCACCAAATAAAACGCCCCATTGCTTAAAGTCTTCGGTACGGTCGAACACTACTTTCAGCACTGCGATAATCGGCAACGACAAAAACATACCGGCTATACCAGCAATCTCGCCGCCAACCACTACGCCAACTATAGTTGCCAGCGCGTTTATCCTTACTTTAGAGCCAACTATACGCGGCATCAGGATGTTGTTATCCAGGAACTGCACACCGGCAATTACGCCCAGCACTGTAAGTATAGGCCATAGTTCCGACGACGATGCCAGCGTTAGCAATACACCTATAATATTCCCCAGCAATGCCCCCACATAAGGTATCAGGTTCAGGAAAGCGAAGATCAACCCGATAAGTAGCGCGTGTTTTATTCCGATGATCAGTAATATGCCACCTAACAATATGGTCATGTAGGTTACCTGTATCAGTAGGCCAAACAGGTAGCTTTTAATGATGACCTGCACCTCGCGAAGCGTTTCTTCTACTTTCTCGTGCTTCCGCTCCGGAAACCACAGAAATACGAAGCGTAGCAGCAGGTTTTTGTAGAACATGATCAGGAAGATATAGATCGGCAGCAGGCCTAGGAATATGAGCATTGATGTAACAGAACCTGCTACGCCGCCCAGCAACGTGCTGGCATAGTTGAGCAACTTATTGCTTTGTTCTTTTATAAAGTTCAGTTGCTCGGCCGTAGAAAATGGAGTAATTCCTTCCAGCCAGGCACTTAAAGCGCTCAGGTGGTTCATTACGTTTTTCTGGATCTTCGGGAAATCAGAAATAAGGCTGCCGATCTGCACAGAAAAGAACCAGATAATAAGCCCGAACACAACTGCAAGCGCCAATAGGCTTATTACAATACCCAGCACATCGGGCACACCTCTTTTCTTAAAAAAACGAAACACCGGCAGCAGCATAATACTTATAAAAAAGGCCATCAGCAGAGGTGCCAGCAAGCCTTTAGCCAATACAATAATCCACCCCAGGAAAAAAAGCCCCATCAATTCCAGCGAGCGTTTTGCGGTAAGGGGCATACTTTTCAGATCCATAGTTTCAGAAATAGTTTTTTGTCGATCATCCTTATACGGTGCAAGTATAATTTGCGCGTACCTTTGCAGCATGAGTAAACAAGTACAGGTGCATGGGGCGCTTATCCTGGTGGCCCTGATCTACGGGAGCAACTATAGTATAGCTAAAGAAGTGATGCCTTTTTATGTAGGCCCTTATGGGCTTATTGTTATTCGGGTGGTATCGGCTGCTATTTTTTTCGGGATATTTTCGAGGCTGGTTGTAAAAGAGAAGATAGTAGGCTGGGCTGATAATATGCGCTCTGTGCTTTGCGGCATTACCGGCATTGCCATTAATCAACTCTGCTTTTTCGGAGGACTTAACCTTACCTCTCCTATTAATGCCGCTTTGCTGATGGTCATCGTTCCGATCATCGTGCTCATCTTCTCGGCTATACTTTTACGGGAACGTGTGAGCTTCCTTAAGATCAGTGGTATAGCCCTGGCCTGTTTAGGAGCTTTCCTGCTTATTTATACTTCGCGCGGCGAAGGCACGCCCGGCAACCTGTGGGGCGACTTACTTATAGTACTAAATGCGGCGAGTTATGGTTTATACTTAGTCTTGGTTAAGCCACTGATGCAGAAGTATAACGCCTTTACCATAGTTAGCAGGATATTTGCTGTGGGTGCAGTTATAGTAGTGCCGTTCGGCTTTAACCAGGTAATGGCGCCAGACTATAGTTCGTTCCCGACAGAGATCTGGTGGGCGATCGTGTTTATGGTGCTGGCCGTAACTATAGTTGCATATTTGTTCAACACCTGGGCGCTTCGTTATGCCAACCCTTCGCTGGTGGGCGCCTACATTTACCTGCAACCGCTCATGGCCATATTTATCGCGATCGGTTTTGGCAAGGATGTGTTTACCCTGCAAAAAGGAATTTTCGCGCTACTTATTTTTGTGGGTGTATACCTGGTAAGCCGCACGAGGCAGAGTGTTGGTGCGGAGTAGCTAAAACAAAAATGCCCCACATTATGCAGGGCTTTCTGTTTCCATCTGACCAATTATTTACCTGGTTAGCACCAGTCGACTGCGGTATAGTTTGCTGTTCATTTTCACTTCGCAGATGTACATGCCAGTCTGCATGTCAGCACTTTTAATTTCGAGCTCGTGCGTGCCGGCTGCCAGTTGTTTAACCGGAACCTCCCGCACCAAACGCCCTCTTATATCCAAGATGCGTACTGCAACGGCGGTAGGCTCTTCTACTTTTAGCTGCATTGTTGCTGAACTCGAGAATGGGTTTGGATAGATGTTTAGTTCACCATTATCTGTAACCAGCTTTTCACCTTTTATTTCCTGAGTATTATCTGCCAGTATGTGATCTGGCATATCACCAGGCATGTTACCGACATAGAGCGGCCGCATCATTTCATGGTCTTCGTGCGACAGAATATGGCAGTGCCAGACATAACGCCCTTCCCGGTCGAAGGTGGCGATCAGCCGCGTTACCTCACCGGGCGCGATCGCATAGGTATCCTTCTTCCCGTCCTGTCCCGGCTCGGGCTTCTCCATCGGCCCTACCAGTTGTATGTTCGTTAGCCGTCCGTCCGCGTCTACATTCCCGGTAAATCCCTGAGAACTTAATACCCTAAAAAACACCAGGTGCAGGTGAATAGGATGAGAGTCAGGTGTGAGGTTGTAGATCTCCCAGATCTCAGTGCTGTTCAAGGCTGGATTCTCCGTGATCGGGTCAAAAAACTCCAGGGCACCTTCTTCCACTGTGCCTAGCATTGGTTTTAGTCTTCCGTAGTCATCCTCCCCTTCGAACAAGATCAGCTTTCTGACATTCGTCGCGGTCGGAATTTCAGGAAGCGGCTTTTGGAAGGAGGAAGGTATTTTGGTGTGCGGATACGCCCTGTTAAACGGGACATCCACTTTGAAAGCCATGATCTGTGCCTGGCTGTCATCCGAGTCTACAGGGTCCCCATCCGGGAATGGCGTACTGGCATTATTCGTAATAATGATAGTTCTCCCCTTCAGGTCCGAGAAGTCTATTATCACATCCAAGCGCTCACCGGGAGCTATCAGCAGCTCACTGTGCTCTACCGGTTCTTTCAGAAAGCCCTGGTCAGACCCGATTTGCGTGATTTTCACTCCCTCCGTAAGCTTCAGGTTATAAAACCTTGAATCGGAGCCGTTGAGCAGCCGGAACCGATATTGTCTTGGTTCTACGTTTAAGACAGGCCAGGCTTTTCCGTTTACAAGTATAATATCCCCGAAAAACTCCGGCAAAATAGTCGGGTCTGGCACACCGTTCATGTCTGCCATAGCATGGTCCCCCTCGCCATTAGGCTCAGAGGGGTAAAATAACTGGCCATCAGTGGTAAACATGCGGTCCTGAATAGCCAACCCTATGTCGTACTTAGGGTCTGGCAGACTTTTGCTTTTCTGCAGGCCGTTTTCAAAACCACTTGTGAGCAGGTAAAAGCCTGCGAGGCCAGCGTACACATTAAGTCGTGTTATACCCAGGGTATGATCGTGGTACCACAGTGTAGCCTCCTCCTGGTCGTTGTCATAATAATAAGGAATGTCCTCGCCTTTGATAAAAAGGGGACCTTTGTCACTTGCATAAGGCGTATACCACGCCCCCGGTAGGCCATCACTCTCAGACTCCGTGTGCCCGCCATGCAGGTGTGTAACTATAGGGACGCCGGGGCCTTCCGGATCTGCCACATGAATGGTTTTATCGACAGGTAGCAGATGCGGCAGGGGCACTCCGTTAGCATCCACCAGCCTGTTCAGCCACTTCACATTAATGGCCTGGTCTTTTTTGGCGACAATAGTAGGTCCCGGATATTGCCCGTTATACCCCCATACTTTTGTAAGCACAGCATTGCCAGCTCCATCCTTCAGCCCTAACCCAAGATCCTGCTCGAACTGGGAAATAGTCATGGTGATAGACCTATTGCCGGAGTTGGTGGCGTCGATTACAGATGGGATAGGCAATTGGTTTTTAAACTTTGGTACAGAAGCCGGGTCTAGAAGTTCCACCTCCTGTGCCTGAAGCGACATACCCACTAACAGAAACTGCATTAGGAGTAATGTCGCTAAATGGTTGAATTTTAAGAGTAGAATTTTCATGTGTCATAGTATGGTTAAAGGTTAATCGAAGTATTGTAGAGGAACAGAGACAGCTGATACAGGGGGGAATAGTCAATAGACAACATCATACATTCTAATAAATACGCATTTAAATACTATTTTAATTTAGATTATTCATAAAAAAACCTTTTTAGTTGTAGTCTGCCTTTTTATAGATGTGAAAGGAGGAAAAGAGATGGTGGGCAGTTAGTACAGAAATAAAGAGCCAAAAGCTAAACAATTCAGAAACAACACTTTAAGTTGACAACCTTAGCCGTGTGTGTAAAGCTTCTTAACTCATGGGTAAGTGGACCAGGGCCGTGAGGGAGTGCAATTGTTATTAGGTATGCAGCTGGCAAAACTGAGCCCCCTTGACTTTTCATTATGGTTCGAAACAAAGAACTATAAGCACCGGAACAGGCAAATAAAAAAATCCCTGCCGGTTTACACCAGCAGGGATTTTATACTTTATACTTTTAAAAGTTATGCGTTGGCAGTTCTGGACTTGTTACCCCAGCTTCTGTTACCACCACTCCTATTTCCTGAATTTGAGCTTCTGCTCTGGCCGCCGTTATTATTGCTTCTGGTTTGTGAACCCGAGTTGCTACCTGCGTTACCAGATGGCTTGCCGCCAAAACGACTTCTGCCACCGTTTCCGCCGCGCTTCTTCTGCTCTTTCATGGTTGAAGCAGCTTCCGCAAAATCCTTGGCTGTCATCGGGTACGGATGGTTGTCAATAACCGGAACGTTCTTAGCGATCAGTTTCTGGATACTTACCAGGTACGCCGTTTCTTCGCCATCGCAGAACGATAACGCAGTACCACTTGCTCCTGCACGACCAGTACGACCAATGCGGTGCACGTATGTTTCCGGCTCGTTTGGCAATTCATAGTTGATCACGTGGTTCAGGTCGTCTACGTCAATACCGCGTGCGGCAATATCGGTAGCTACCAATACGCGGGTACGGCTGGCTTTAAAATTATCAAGTGCACGCACACGGGCATTCTGAGATTTGTTACCATGTATCGCTTCGGCCTGAACTCCGGCTTTTGCCATGTCTTTTACAACTCTATCAGCACCATGTTTGGTTCTGGTAAATACTAGGGCACGGTCTATTTCATTACCTTTCAGTAAGTGTATCAGCAGGTTTTTCTTATCGGCTTTCTTTACATAGTAAACTGCCTGCTTTATAGTATGCGCCGTACTTGAAACCGGCGTTACTTCTACTTTAGCAGGATCAACTAATATGTTATCAGCCAGCTTCATGATCTCCGGAGCCATAGTAGCAGAGAAGAACAATGATTGTCTTTTCGCAGGTATTACATTGAGTACTTTGCGCACATCGTGCACAAAACCCATGTCCAGCATACGGTCGGCTTCATCCAGTACAAATATCTGAAGTTGGCTCAGGTCAATATATTTCTGTGCCATCAGGTCGAGTAAACGGCCTGGTGTTGCAACCAGTATATCTATTCCATTCTTTAAAGCCTGCACCTGTGGGTGCTGCGATACGCCACCAAAAATTACTGTGTGCTTCAAACCGGTATTACGACCATACGCACCAAAGCTCTCTCCTATTTGCAATGCAAGTTCACGGGTAGGTGTTAGTATCAGCGATTTTATAGTTCGCTTGTTACGCTCCTGCGGCAGGGCATACAGTAACTGCAGAATCGGAATGGCAAAGGCAGCTGTTTTACCAGTACCGGTTTGCGCACAACCTAACAGGTCGCGTTTCTGAAGTATGTAAGGAATTGCTTTTTGTTGTATTGGGGTGGGATTTGTGTATCCTTCTGTTTCAAGAGCGTTTAGGATAGGCTCTATCAGGTTCAATTCGTTAAATGTCATGTAATTGGTTTTATGATGCTGTACAGTACCATGTGCACTGGCTCAGCTTTCCCGGGAATACATAGCATTTGCGATAAATCCCGGCGTTATTATTCTCTATCAACCTTAAAAGGGGAACTATGGTTCTATTTATACCATAATGATCGACAGACGGACAAAGGTACAGCTAATTAAGCTATGTTCCTATGCCAGCCCCTTAACGCAGCTTTCGGGTTATAGTTGTAAATCAGGTGGTGCCTATCCGGAGCGCAACAGGAAACTGTACTTTCAGCATTGGTGTATCAGGCCATACTTCCCGGAATTTTGCAGCAACTTCATCAACCGGGGAAAAGCCATTTTTATCGATGTAATGCTGCACCGCCGACCAGGAATTGAGATAACCCAGTAAATGTTCGATGCTCCAGCTATCCGTTATACTTAGCTCAGGCTTATCTTCTATTTCTTCGAACGGAAAAGGAATAGTAATATAGTTCAGATCGATGTACTTCCGTTCTGTGTCCCAGTAAGTGTGTAGTGTGTTCTTATAGAAATCATCGAGTACGGCATCTATTTCAGCAGATATGCGCGGCAGGTTATAACACCAGACTGCTACCACTGCCCCAGCTCTTGTAATACGGTATACTTCCCGGTAAAATGCATCAAAATCAAACCAATGGATGGCCTGCGCTACTGTTACCAGGTCAATGATACTGTCAGGCAGATTAGTTTCTTCGGCGCGGGCACATAGGTATTGTATGTTCTCTTTCCGGATGGCGTTATCGAGTTGTTTCTGGCTGATGTCGGTTGCGAAAACCAGGTGGCAATGCTCGGCTAACCTGGCAGCTACCTGCCCGTTTCCGGTGCCACAATCCCAGGCATTGGCAAAGTGCGGTTTCAAACTGAAAATAAAATCATACAAAGCATCCGGGTACACAGGCCTGAACCTGGCATACAACTCCGACTGTGCTGAGAAATTATCTTTCGCCTTTTTCATCGCTTACTTTTTCAGAAAATCCAGCAGAGGGTTTATAAATCGATCAAATGCTTCGATGTGCGGCATGTGCCCTACTCCTTCCAGTTCAACCAGTTTGCTGTTCTTTATATTCTTTGCGGTCTCTTTGCCTAACTGCGGGTAATTGCCCATTGTTGCAGCCACATTTTTGGGTGCCAGGTGCCTGCCTAATGCGGTGCGGTCGCGCTGACCTATTATAAGCAGTGCCGGCATTTTAAGCTGGTCGAATTCGTAAAGTACAGGCTGGGTAAAAACCATATCGTAGGTAAGGGCCGCGTTCCAGGCAATGCGTGGGTAATTTTCGTTTATCGTCCAGCCGGCCAGCAGCCTTGCCCACTTGTCATACTCCGGTTTCCAGTTGCCACCATAGTAGTTTTCCTGCTGATACTTTTTGATCTTCTCGTACGTCTGCTGCAATTCGCCCTTGTAAGCCTGCTCTACAGTTTGGTAACCTGTTTTCCGTTTCCAGTCTTCCAGCCCTATCGGGTTTACAAGTATAAGTTTGTCTGTCATTTGCGGGTACATCAGCGCAAAGCGTGTAGCCAGCATTCCACCCATCGAGTGGCCCAGCACGGCTACTTTCTCCACGTTAAGCGTATCAAGTATAGCTTTCGTATTGTGGGCCAGCAACTGGAAAGTATATTGCAACTGTTCCGGCTTCGAACTTTTGCCAAAACCGATCTGATCCGGGATGATAACCCTGTAACCGGCTTTGGCTAGAGCTTCAGCGGTTTGCTCCCAATAGGCGCCATTAAAGTTTTTACCATGCAGCAGCAGTACAGCTTTACCATTTGCCTCGGCTGGTTTCACATCCATATAAGCCATCTGCAGTTCCTGCTTTTGTATGGTTAGCGGCAGAAATTGCACCGGGTATGGGTAAGTATAATTTTTGAGGTTGATATCGAGGTTCTTCAGGTCTGGTTGCTGCTGTGCTATAGCTGGTAACTGCAACAGCAAAATGGTAAGTATAAATAAGGCTGCTTTTCTCATATTCATGATCCAATTTAAAACTTATAACTATACGCAAGTGGGTTCCAGAATGTATAGTTTGTCTGAATCAGGATTTACAGGATTTAAGGATGGACAGGATGAATTTTATGCCGCAAGTTTAGCGCTAGCGTAACTTGTGGCTGGTCAGAGCAGTCAGTTTGTAACTGACTTTGCTTTGGAAAAGCAAAACCAACTATAGCTACAACTACAGAACTATAGCTGAAAGTCCCCCTTTGAAGGGGGCAGGGGGATGACGAATGGCAAATATGAAACTATAACCTCAGCAATTGCTGCAACTGTAATACAGCAAATTATAGTTTCCTGCTACTGCAGAAAGCCAGTTACAAACTGGCCCCAAGGTAAACCACAAGTTACGCTGGTGCTAAACTTGCGGTATGAACTATAGTTTAAATCCTGCTCATCCTTAAATCCTGATTCAGACAAAAACAAAATCGCCCAACCTGCATTAACAAATCGGGCGATTTTAAACTATAGATCAAGGTCAATTAAGCCATTACTTCATTCAGGTTTGGTAACTTTAATCTTCCGAAGCGGTGCAGAGTATTCAAATGCGAGCGTACTGCCTGCAGGAAGGTTTTGCTCTCGATATAGGTGAGGTTAAACTCTGAAGCGGTTTGCTTCACAATGTCTGCAATGGCCGGGTAGTGTACATGGCTGATGCGCGGGAACAAATGGTGTTCGATCTGGAAATTCAGTCCGCCTACGTACCAAGACAACCACTTGCTCTTGCGGGCGAAGTTAGCAGTAGTGTTCAATTGGTGTATTGCCCAATCATTCTCAATTACACCGGTCTCACTAGGCAGCGGATGGGTTGTACCCTCTACTGTATGCGCTAATTGGAACACTGTAGAAAGAATGATACCGACCGTAAAGTGCATCACCAAAAAGCCAAGCAGAACTTCCCAGAAAGGTATACCGAAAATGAGTGTCGGAGCTACCAGGATCGAGAAGAAATAAAGTACTTTAAAGGCAACGATCTTTATAAAAGCAATTGTATTTTCAGACCTGGAACTCGCATTTACCCCGCTTTTGATGTATTTAAAAAACTGTATAAAATCTTTTAGAGTTACCCAGTAAAGCGTAAGTAATCCGTAAAAGAATAAAGCGTAAGCCCACTGCAACCTATGAATGAACTTCACTTTTGTATGTGGGGAAAAACGCAGCACGACCATGTCATCAATATCTTCGTCCATCTCTACCACATTGGTATAGGTATGATGCAGAATATTGTGCTGTAGTCTCCAGTTAAAAGCAGAAGCTCCCAATAGGTTCACAGAATGCGCCATCAGGTAATTCATGGTTTTGCTCTTGGAAAAAGCACCATGGTTAGCATCGTGCATCACACTCATGGCAACGCCGGCCGCGCCTATACCCATCACTACCCATAGCATGAGGCTGATCGCTACATGCGGCGTAAAGGTAAGCAAGGCCGCGAAGGGTATTACATAGAGCAAGAGCAACACGATACTCTTTACTATGATGCTGGTGTTACCGTATTTGGGCAGTTTATTCTCTGAAAAATAAGCGTCCACACGTTTGCGGAGCGTTGGAAAAAACAAACTTTTGTCTTTATTAACGAATTTTACTTTGCCTTTAAGCTTCATTTAATCTACTTGATAATCTAAAAATTACGCGCACTCTAAAAACTGTTTTACGACTCAGCGAGTCCCTGTGTTTACGCCAGCTTAGCTAAAAACTGGTTGTAACCCTCTTTGTTTCTCTTAACAGAAACTTTCAGATGATACAAAAAGCGCGGATCTACACAATTGGGGTGTAAATATAGAAGTGAAACACGACACTATAAGCTTTCAGTGCCTATTTCATTTTTTAACCGATGGCCTCGTTCAAACTTGGCAGCCTACCAAAGCGGTGCAATGTAGCAATATGAGAGCGCACGGCTTGTCCAAAAGTCTCATTTTCCATGTATGGAATACCGAATTCAGTGGCCGTTTCTTTCACAATACCAGCAATAGCCGGGTAGTGCACATGGCACACACGCGGAAACAGGTGGTGCTCGATCTGGAAGTTAAGACCACCCACGTACCACGATAATAGCTTGTTGTGACGAGAGAAGTTTACCGTCGTATTCATTTGATGAATGGCCCAGTCGTTCTCAATAATGCCTTGCTCGTTCGGGCGCGGGTGCGTGGTACCTTCTACAGTGTGCGCCAACTGGAACACGACAGTCAGGATGATACCGGCCACAAAGTGCATTAACAAAAAGCCAAGCAATACCTGTAAAAACGGAATCCCAAAGAACAGTGTTGGCACACCAAGTATAACGAAGAAGTATAATACTTTCATGGCTACTAGTTTGGTAAACCACGTTCTGTTCTCAGCGGTTGAGTTATTATTTACGCCGTTCTTTTTGAAGAGCGCGTACTGCACAAAATCTTTTGCCACCACCCAATAAAGCGTAAGCAAACCGTAAAACACAAAAGCGTATAACCATTGTATCTTATGGAAAAACTTCACTTTAGAATGGGGGTTAAAACGCAGCACCAGCCTGTCCTGTATGTCTTCGTCGAGCTCCACTACATTGGTATAAGTATGGTGCAGGATGTTGTGTTGTAGTTTCCAGTTAAAAGCGGAGCCGCCCACTAAATTTAAAGTATGGCCCATCAGGTCGTTTACACGCTTGCTCTTAGAAAAAGCGCCATGGTTGGCATCGTGCATAATGCTCATGCCTATACCTGCCACACCCAGACCCATCACGAACCACAGCAGCAAACTAAGCGGATAAGCCGGTTGAAAAGCAAGCAGTGCCAGAAATGGTAATAAGTAGGCCAGCAGTAGCACCACACTTTTCACTTTCATGGTTGTGTTGGCGGTTGTCGGGATTTTATTTTCAGCGAAGTAGGCATCTACACGCTTGCGGAGAGTTGGAAAAAACAGGCTCTTGTCTTTGTTGACAAACTTGACTTTGCTTTGCAGCTTCATAGTTCTGTAATGTTGTGTATTGATCAAAACGCACGCAGAAAAGCACAGAGCGCGTAATGAGGAAGTATAAGAAGCAACCGCTTATAGTAGATGTTATACTATAATGGTGCCAGACAAGAACTTAGTGTATCTTTTAGCTAATTCTTATCTTAAAACAACCTACAAGTTAACTATAAATAGGCAAGAATTGAATATAAGTACAGGAAAGAATGTCGTAATGATACAACCTCTGCTTTCCTGTTTAAGTTTCAGAGGGCAGTTTAGCCGATTCTATCATAGGCCAATTGCATGAGATGCAAACTAAGTTTTCGTATCCTAGATCAACGGTTGTGCACTACTTCTATAGTTTGCGATCTCCCAACTGTTACCTGGTAAATAAGCAAAATGGTAAGGCTAAGCGTAGTGGCTGTAGCAATAATCCCCATCATCGGTAACAATGTTTGGTTGTGGAAGTAACTAACAGCAGCCGAAGCCAGAGCTCCCACGCCCATTTGCATACTTCCAAGTATAGCCGAAGCGCTTCCTGCATTTTTGGTGAATGGGGCCATCGCCAGCGCAGAAGCATTGGGGTTGATGATACCCAGCGTAAACATAAAAATAAACAATAGGATCAGGGTACCGATGTAGTCTAAATGCCCGGTAAGTGCTCCGTAAATAAGCGCGGCCGCTATCACAAACTGCAAAGCACCTACTTTAAGCGTTACCTGGTTGCTGGTCTGGCGGCGGATGAGCAGGCGGTTAAACTGGCTTCCCGTTATAAAGCCCATCGCATTCATCGCAAAAAACACTCCGTATAGTTTATCAGAGAGGCCAAAGTATTCCATAAATACAAATGGTGAGCCAGCAATGTAGGCAAACAGACCTGCATTAACCGAACTACTGGCAATGGCATAAGTTAAGAAAGTGCGCTCTTTAAACACCCCGGCGAAATCGCGAAGTATAAACTGTGGCTTCAGGCTTATACTTGCATCCGGGCCTTTGCTTTCGGGCAACAGCTTGATAACCGCAAAAAGCACAGCCGCTGCAATAGCAGCCAGCACCACAAATATATAATGCCACCCCAACGACGCTGTAACATAACCACCTATAGTTGGCGCTATTATCGGGGCCACTCCCATTACCAGCATCAGCGTAGAGAACACATTCGGAATATCTTTCAGCGGGAAAAGATCGCGAACCATAGCTCGGCTGGCTACCATACCCACGCAACCACCCAATGCCAGCAACAAACGCAAGCCAATAAGCCACTCCACAGTGGGCGCCAGCGCACAACCCAGCGAGGCAACTACAAAAATGCTCAGGCCAATTACCAGCGGCTTTTTACGTCCGAAGCGGTCTATAAGCGGACCATAAATGAGCTGCCCTACTGCTATACCTATAAAATAACTTGTAAGCGAAAGGCCAACTTTAGCAATATCGGTGTTCAGGTCTTTGGCAATGGCCGGAAAACCTGGCAGGTACATATCAATAGCAAACGGACCAAGTGCTGCCAGTGCACCCAGTACCAGAATTATAGTTCGGTATTCTTTTTTATTCATGTATCACGTAAAACGGCTAAGCCGGAAATAAGTAAAAGCGCAGACCTGCTTTTAAGTAAGTCGTGCGCTTTAGATTTGCAAAGGTACGGATTATCTATCCTATAATTGTTTAAACATCAAACAAATGTCAGCTTACCGAACAGATAAGAACCGGGAATGTTTTAAACTATAAACCGGCAACAAAAAAGGGCTGGCCGAAAACCCGGCCAACCCTTTTTAAATATCGCCAAACCTAAGCTTACAGGTGAATTACTTCGTCGTAAGCGGCGGCGGCAGCTTCCATAATAGCCTCGCTCATGGTTGGGTGCGGGTGCACCGACTTGATGATCTCGTGGCCTGTAGTCTCCAGTTTACGGGCAACTACAATCTCAGCAATCATTTCGGTTACGTTGGCCCCGATCATGTGTGCGCCCAGGAACTCGCCATACTTGGCATCAAAGATCACCTTCACAAAACCGTCTTTAGCACCGGCAGCACTTGCCTTACCTGATGCCGAGAATGGGAACTTACCAACTTTTATCTCGATACCCTGCTCGCGTGCCGCTTTTTCGGTAAGACCAACCGAAGCGATCTCTGGTGAGCTATACGTACAGCCTGGTATGTTGCCATAGTTAAGTGGCTCCGGCTCATGACCGGCTATAGCTTCCACGCAGATGATACCTTCAGCAGATGCTACGTGCGCCAGCGCAGGGCCCGGAACGATGTCACCGATAGCGAAGATGCCATCCACATTTGTTTTATAGTATTCGTCAACTTCAACGCGGCCTTTTTCAACTTTAATGCCCAGTTCTTCGATGCCGATGTTCTCCAGGTTTGTCTGGATACCTACCGCAGAAAGTACAACCTCCGCTTCGAGTATCTCTTCGCCTTTGGCTGTTTTAACAGAAACCTTGCACAGGTCGCCGTTTGTATCCACATGCTCCACCGAAGAATCCGTCATGATAGTGATGCCGGACTTTTTGAAAGACTTAGCCAGCTGACGCGATACTTCTTCGTCCTCTACAGGCACGATGTTCGGCATATACTCTACTATAGTTACCTTGGTACCCATCGCGTTATAGAAGTAGGCAAACTCAACACCAATAGCGCCTGATCCAACTACAACCATAGACTTCGGCATTTTTTCCAGGTTCATGGCCTGGCGGTAACCGATGATCTTTTTGCCATCTATCGGCAGGTTAGGCAGCTCACGCGAACGTGCACCTGTTGCCAGTATAATGTTGGTAGCTTCTATCATTTCAGTTTTGCCATCGGCATCGGTAACTTCAACTTTACCTTTGGCAACCACTTTACCGGTACCCATTATCGCATCTATCTTGTTTTTGCGGAACAGGAATTGGATACCTTTGCTCATGCCCTCGGCCACGCCACGGCTGCGCTGTATAACTTTGCTGAAATCTACTGACGCCTCACCGATCGTGATGCCGTAGTCTGCTGCATGGTTGATATATTCAAATACATTCGCGCTTTTAAGTAAGGCTTTTGTTGGGATACAGCCCCAGTTAAGGCAGATACCACCCAACGACTCGCGCTCGATAACGCCTACCTTCATACCTAACTGCGATGCACGGATAGCTGCTACATAACCGCCCGGGCCACTGCCAAGCACTACTAAATCGTATTTTGATGCCATAGTTTCTTTATTTAAAATGATGAGCAAAATTAATCGGAAATCCTTACTTAGCAAAATTGCTATAAGTTGCTGTTTTGGCACAATGGCAAGAAGGCCGTTGTACGATGCCATTATGCTAGCATAAAATCGTAAAATCTCTTTTAAAAGATACTGTAACTGCTGTTCTTTGCGCTGACATTGAACCTATTACCCTTTTGCATGAGAATACTTTTACCCTTACTCTTATCTATAGTTGTGTCTTTTAGCTCTTTTGCCCAGAAATCGGCGAAGGACCATTTTATAAGTGGCAACGAGAAATTTAAAGCCGGAAAATACGCCGAAGCCATTAAAGATTACGACCAGGTTCTGAAGCTGGAGCCCAAGCATGCCATTACTTACACTAACCGAGGTGTAGCTAAAGACCGCCTCCTGGATTACCGTGGCGCTATCGCAGATTTTACAAAAGCCATAACGCTGAACCCAAAGTATACAGAGGCTTACCTGAGCCGCGGTCTAGCAAAGTATAACCTGAAAGATTTTAGAAGTGCCCTCCTGGATTATAACAAAGGCATAGAGCTTAACCCAAAGGATGCCAAGGCTTACAACAACCGCGGCCTGGTGCGCTATGGTTTAAAAGACTACAGCGGCGCCATAACCGACTATACCAAAGCCATTGAACTGAACGAAAAATACGAAGAGGCTTACTATAACCGAGGCGCTCCAAAGTATAACCTCGGCGACAAAGCAGGCGCCTGTACCGACTGGTCCAAAGCCAGGAAATTAGGCGTAAAAGAAGCCGACCAGTATTTGAAGAAGTTCTGTAAGTAGATTTATAACAGAGCATCAACTATAGAAGGATAAATGGCATAGCAACCGTTTATCCTTTTTTTGTTTCTATAGTTTCAGAATTTACCCCTTCCTAACCTTTCCCTTTTAAAGAGTACCCCTACCCCCAAAACAGGGGAAGGAGCCTGGTTATTTTATAGTTTAAGCTGTTTGCAACCTGAAAAAGACGCAAAGTATTGCGTCTCTACAATACCATTCCGTAGGGACAGGTCGCAACCTGTCATTTCTTAGTCTGTAACCATAGAACTACAAACTCAACTATACCTTTAGCAGTACTGTCCCCTTGAGGGGACTATAGGGGTGTATTAGTGTGCTGCTAAAAAAAAACATCCCCTACCCCCTTCAAAGAGGGACTTCACCATAAGCAGAAAACTCCCCTCCTTAGAAAAGGAGGGGTAGGGGTGGTTGGAAAACACCAAACTATAAAACTATAGCTACAGCCTTTGCTATTCCTGTCCCTATCGGGCCAGTTGAGTCTGGAGACTCAACACCATCCTACGTCACGAGTCTGGAGACTCGCGCCAGCGGTAAAATAATAAAGTCAGCTATAACTATAGTAGAAATTCCCCTCTCGAGAAGGGTCGGGGTGGATAAACTCCCTCTCCTGTTTTTAGGAGAGGGTTGGGGTGAGGTAAAACCTCTTAACTTGTGCATAAACTATATTTATTTTTCAAACATATACTTAGCGCTATATTAAAATCGTTTACCTTTATATTCGCGAAGCTTATGCGCTTTGCAGCTCTGAGAACGAACTTTTAGGAAAGAACAGGTAGAACTACCTGGTGTGTATAGATAAGCGGGAAACCTGGAGAAGTAGTGCCAATATGTACAGGCAGTCAGATGTTACCGTGCTTATTTTAACCAACCTATACACATGAAACAAAACTTACTGCTGGCCCTGTGCCTGCTGTTCAGCTCTTTTGCCTTCGCGCAAAGCCCCGCCTCCACCGGCACCATTAAAGGGACAGTGATTGACTCTACTACCTCGCAACCTGTAAGCTATGTAACGGTAGTACTCACCCACCCCGACAAAAACGAACCCATTAAAAGCACTTTTACTAAAGACAATGGCTCTTTTGAGTTTACCGGTGTTCCGCTGGCAAAGTACAAGCTCATTTTCACGTTTGTAGGCTATAAACTACAGGCCTCAGAAATAAGTCTGGATGCCGGTAAAACTATAGTTGATGCAGGGAAGATCAGCCTGGTTTCGTCGGCGCAGCAACTGAAGGAAGTGGAAGTAGTAACCGAAAAGCTGCTCGTGACACAGGATGTAGACAAACTGAGCTATAACGTGGAGATGGACCCGGAAAGCAAAACTATAACTGCCCTGGATATGCTCCGCAAAGTGCCGATGCTAAACCTTGATTCGGACGAAAACATTAAACTGAACGGTAGCAGCAGCTACAAAGTACTGGTAAACGGAAAGCCATCTACCCTGTTTGCCCGCTCTCCTAAAGACGTTTTCCGCAGCATGCCGGCGAGCAGCATTAAGCGCATCGAAGTAATAACCGACCCGCCAGCCAAGTACGATGCAGAAGGCATAGGCGGTATCATTAACGTTATTACTACCGATAACCCGAAGAATGGTTATAACGGTAGTTTATACTTTTCGCAGGGCACGCCCGATAGCCGCTATGGTTCAGCAAACCTTACTGCTAAAGTCGGCAAGTTCGGTTTTTCGGGATATGGTGGTACCAACAAATTTGCAAGCCCAAGCAATACATCTGTTTTTGAGCGTTACGATAACCGAACGGGCATAAACCTGCTGCAAAACTCCAATGGTAATAACCAAAACAACTATAGCTATATTGATGGCGAGATGAGCTATGAGATAGATACCTTAAACCTGCTCTCTGCTAAGTTCAGCCTGAACAACAGTAATTATACCTCCATAGGCCTGCAAACGGTGGAAGAATTTAATGACGCCGGCACGCGCAATCTGGCTTACAGAAGGGAGAATAGAAACGAAGGGATCTGGGGAGGTTATGAAGTCGGCCTCGATTACCAGCACACGTTCAAGCGTAACAAAGATCAGCTGTTCACACTATCTTATAAGATCGGCAACAACAAAGACGATAGCGATGGCAGTATCTTATTCGGATCTATCGAGAACTATAAAGGAGAATCAAATACCCAAACCCAGAACGACGGTAGCTCGATGGAGCAAACTATACAGGCCGATTATGTGCACCCGATCAAAAAACACTCGCTGGAGTTAGGTGCCAAAACAATACTCCGGGATAACAGCAGCAACTACTTTTACCGCAACTATGATTCTGAAACGGGTAACTATATAGAAGATGAAAAACTAAGTAACGAGTTTGACTATAGCCAAAACATTTTTGCAGCTTATGCATCTACCAGCTTAAAGTTAAATAAATGGGGAGTGCGCATGGGAGCACGTTTGGAGCAAACTGTTGTGGATGCTGATTTCGGGAGCGAAACACCTATAACGGAACAGGATTACTTTAACCTGATACCAAGCATTGCCCTAACCCGCACGCTAAAGAACATGGCTACTTTAAAGGTATCGTTTACGCAGCGAATAGAGCGCCCGAGCTTGTGGTACCTGAACCCGTATGTAAACAGAACTACAGAGAAGAGCGTGTCGTTTGGTAACCCTAAACTGGAAGCAGCTACCAGCAATGTTATAAGCCTGAGCCATAGTTTCTTTAAAGGCACCACCTCGCTTAACTCTACGCTTACGCATGCTTTTACCAACAACGCCATACAGAACTATACCACCTTTAACCCGGCAGATTCGGTGAGCAGCTCGACCTTTGGTAACATTGGCAAAAACAGCACCTCTACGCTAACACTAAGTGGTAACTCTACTTTGTTTAAGAACCTGAGCCTGAACCTGAGTGGTACATTCTCTTACAGCCAGCTTAGTGGCAGCATTAGTGGCCAGGACTTAGAGAACAGTGGCGTGAGCGGTTATATGCACAGTGGTTTGAGCTACAAATTCCCGAAGAACTGGCGTGCAAGCGCTAACATGGGCTACTATGCACCTCAGGTAATGTTACAGGGTAAATCGTCGGGTATGATCTGGAATAGCTTCTCGGTAAACAAAAGCTTCCTGAAAGACCAGAAAGCTAGTGTGAGTTTATCGGTTTCAAATCCGTTCCAGAAGTACTTTACCTCTTACAACGAAGTTATTGGCCAGGACTTTACCCAGCGCAGCGAATACGAGTACCTGCGTCGCCGTGTAAGTATCGGGCTCAACTATAAATTCGGAAAACTGAAAGAAGACATTAAGCGCACTAAACGCGGCATTAAAAACGACGACCTAAAAGGCGGCGAAAGCAAAGGCGGTAATTAAACTATAGTTGCTGCAACGTAAAGCCCGGCTGCTCTTTGGGTAACCGGGCTTTGTTTTCAGTATAAGCTTCTACATTAACCTGTATGTTATCCCGGATCATGAAAAGACTACTTATAGTTGTACTCCTGCTAAACTCCCTTCACATATTTGCTTCAGCACCGCTCACCGAAAACCAGAAACTGGAAAACTTAGCCAAAGTATGGGGCTTTCTGAAATATTACCATCCTGAGGTAGCCAAAGGCAAACTGGATTGGGATGCGGAACTGATGCAGAAAATAGCAGAGGTTAAAGCGGCCAAAGGCCCGCAGGAGCTAAATGAACTATACAGTAACTGGCTGGACAAATTGGGGAAGGTAAAACCATGCAACAGCTGCGAGAACAACCTGCCTGAAAACCTGAAACGCAACCTTACATTAGATTGGCTCTATGATACGGCTACCCTATCGCCAGAGTTAAGCAAACGCCTGCACTACATCCGACAGAACCGCAACCAGGGTAAGAATGCGTATGTGCGTTACCCTTATAAGGTATTTAAAACACAGGCCGAGTTTACCGAGAAGAAATATGAAAACCTGGAAGCATTGCCATCAGAAGAATATCGCCTGTTAGGGTTGTTCCGGCACTGGAACATCATCAATTATTTCTTCCCCTACAAATATGCTACCGATGTACCCTGGGATAGTGTGTTGGCCAACATGCTACCAAAGTTCAGGAACGCAGCCAGCCCTTTAGAGTACCACCTGGCTATGCTGGAGCTTAGCAACAGTATAGACGACGGGCACAACACCTTCCGTACAAACTACACCGAAAGGTTTATCGGGGGCTTTTATCCTGCTTTTAAGTATAAGATCATCGATGATAAGGTTTTGGTTACAGGTTATTACCACGAGGGTTTTGGACAGGCTGATAGTGTATTTATTGGAGATGTGATTACGAAAATAAATGGTGTACCTGTTAAAGATGTTCTTGTTCAAAAACTGCCATATATCCCCGGCTCAAACTATAACTATAAAGTAAACTGGATTAGTAGCCTTTTTCTAAACGGTGGCACTCCTACCCTAACAGTAACTATAGAAAAAGATGGCAAAGAATATGAACGCCAGATCAGAAGATATCCGTTCAGCCGCTTTGGGTATATTTCTGAAACCAATGTTAAACCTTCCTGGAAACTGCTTACCTCCGAAATCGGCTATATAAACATCGGCACCCTCCAAACAAAGGAAGTGAACAAGGCCATGAAAGTACTCCAAAACTCGAAAGCCATCATTATCGATATGCGGGAATACCCAAGCTATACAATAGGGGCTTTAGCAAAACATCTTCTTCCGGATAAAGTTACAACCGCTATCATGCCTTACCCTGACCTGAAGTACCCGGGAATATTCCGCCCTAAGCAGATAAAGTATGGCAAGATGGGAAACAAAGATTATTACAAAGGTAAAGTGGTGTTACTTGTAGATGCAGGAACTATGAGTATGGGAGAATTTGGCACCATGGCTTTCCAATCTGCCCCAAATGCAACCGTTATCGGCAGGCAAACCGCCGGCGCCGATGGCAACATCACTTACATAGATTTTCCCGGCGGTTTCAGGGCAAGCATGTCGGGTTTAGGTGTGTATTACCCTGATGGACGCGAAATGCAACGCATTGGCATTGTACCTGATATAGAAGTTAAACCAACTATAGAAGGTGTTTTGAGCAATAATGACGAGATTCTGGAAAGAGCGTTAGAATTTACAGCAACCGGAAAATAACTCTACAACACCTGCCCCACCCCAAACAACAACACAAACAGCAACGTCGTTAGCGCCATTTGCTTTAGGTAAGGGTCGAGTTCTTTGGAGGTTTGTTTGCGCCACACATTTACGCCGTTAACTATAAGCAGGGGCACAGCAAGTATAAAAAGCAGCTGCCACCAACTATAAAAGTTAAGCGTTACATAAGCAACAGCACTCAGCGTACCGGCAGTCAATAAAAAGAGGTGGTACACGCGTGCACGTTTTGGCCCGAGGCGCACAGGTATAGAATGTTTACCGGCCAATACATCGGAGTTAATATCGCGTATGTTGTTTACATTAAGCACTGCCGTTGCAAAAAAGCCACAAACCATAGCCGGAAGTATAACGATAGTATCTAAACTTTGCGCCTGCAAAAAGTACGTACCGAGCACACCAACCAACCCGAAAAAGATGAACACGAACACATCGCCCAATCCGGCATAGCCATAAGGTTTATCGCCAGCCGTATAGTTTATCGCCGCCCAGATAGAGGCCAGTCCTAAGCCTAAAAATAGCAACGCCAGCGACATACCCTCAGTACCAAATGCCATCCAGAGTAATGCTAACCCAGATACCAGAGATAGTAAACTGAACACGATCATGCCCTTTTTCATGTGACTGGCTTGTATGTGGCCGGCCTGCACGGCACGCATAGGTCCTTCGCGGTGTACACTGTCTGCCCCGTGCTTGGAGTCGCCGTAGTCGTTAGCCAGGTTAGATAGTATCTGCAGGAAAAGCGTGGTAAGCACACAAAGCGCAACTATAGTTCCGTTAAAAACGCCGTTGGCAGCCGCCATAAAACCGCCCATGCCAATGCAGCTGAGCGCTAAAGGCAGGGTGCGTGGCCTAAAAGCCGAAATCCAGGCCTTTACCAGACCTGGATTCGGTGATGTTTGATGTGTTGTATGATCCAACGAATAAGCTCCGTTTTAAAAGTATAATCTATTTCTGAATAGCAGCCAGTATTTCCTCGCCCATAGGCTTGGCCTTGGACGGGAAGAAAGCCACTACCTCGCCCTGCTCGTTCACAAGGTACTTGCAGAAGTTCCAGCTCGGCTCTTCGTTTCCCGGAACATTTTGTACTAGCCAGGTATAAAGCGGGTGCTGGTCATCTCCTTTCACTGATATCTTTTCCATCATCTGGAAAGTAACGCCATAGTTCTTCTCGCAAAAAGCAGCTATCTCTTCACTCGAGCCAGGTTCTTGTCCACCAAAGTTGTTTGCCGGAAAACCAAGTATAACTACTTTATCGCCATGGGTTTCGTGCAGTTGCTGCAGGTCTTTATACTGCGGTGTAAAACCACACTCCGATGCCGTGTTCACCAGCAATACTTTCTTGCCTTTATACTTCGAGAAGTCTACCTCCTGCCCTTCCAGGGTTTCCAGTTTAAAATCGTAGAAACCTTGTTGAGTTTGTGTTTCTGTTGCCATAGTATTATCAGTTGATGCGTTATCGGCAGCCGTACTGTTATTGCCCGAACCCGAGCAGGCTACCATCATTCCTAATACAGGCACCAACGCCAAAAGTTTAACCAGCTTTTTCATATAGTTTTATAGTTTACGGTTGATAACCGGTGTTTGTAGTTAATTGTTTGAGCAGTGACGAACTAAGATTTATAAGATTTAATGGACTATAGGATTTTGCTTTTCAAATTTACGTTATCAGGAAAGTCCCCCTTTGAAGGGGGCAGGGGGATGACCTACGTTTGCAAATTATCAATCCAGCCAACTATAACACGCTCCACATTTGCCAAGTCTTTCATCACTTCATTATCCGTAAACCTGATAGTAGTAAATCCTAAATCAGCAATATCTTTATCCCTCTTAATATCTTCTTCTGTCTTAAAATTGTGAGAGTATCCATCCACTTCAATTATCAGTTTTAGCTCCTTACACAAAAAGTCAGCGATGTAGTTACCTATAGGCCGTTGTCGCAGGAAAGTATAGCCGGTTTTCCCTTTGCTCAACACTTCGCACCATAACCGCACCTCTGCCTTTGTAGATTCCTGTCTAAGTGATCTTGCAAATGGCTTTAGTTTAGGATTATAGTTATTGTTATGTGGCATAGCTCGTGGTATGTTTGTCATCCCAATCTATACCTTCTATAATTAGTAGTATTAATCGTGGTATGTTTGTCATCCCCCTGCCCCCTTCTAAGGGGGACTTTTCTGATATAATTATAGTTGATCTATAGTTCTATAGCTGCAAGCATATCCCAATAATCCTTCTTAATCCTGTAAATCCTGATTCAGACAAAATCCTGTAAATCCGTTAAATCTTAGTCTACATACGCTCCGGTACGGCAATGCCCAGTAGGCTCATGCTTTCGTGTACGAAGCGGGCTACCATAGCAGACAGCGCAATTCTAAAGTTACGGGCCTGCTCGTCGGTTTCGTTAAAGATCGATATTTCCTGGTAGAAACGGTTGTATGCTTTGGCCAGCTCGTATGCATAGTTTGCGATAACAGATGGTGCCTGCAGGTTTCCGGCTTCTTTTACTACAGCGCCGAAATTGGCAAGTTGTGTAATTACCTCCTGCTCCGTTTCGTGCATCGTATCTACAGTATCAAATGCCGTAACATCAACTTTTAAGCCCATTTCAGCAGCTTTGCGAAGGATAGCTGCAATACGCGCGTGTGTGTATTGTATAAACGGCCCTGTATTGCCACGGAAGTCGATAGACTCCTGCGGGTTGAACAGCATGCGTTTCTTTGGATCAACTTTCAACAGGAAGTACTTCAGGGCTCCCATTGCCAGCGTGTGGTATAGTTCCTTTGCCTGCTCCGGCGTAAAGCCTTCAATCTTACCTAACTCTTCGGTCTGCTGACGTGCGGTATCGATCATTTCCTGCACCAGCTCATCGGCATCAACCACAGTACCTTCACGGGATTTCATTTTACCGGAAGGCAGGTCTACCATGCCATAAGATAGGTGATAGATGCCTTCGGCGTATGGTTTGCCTAGCTTTTTCAATACAGCCTTCAGCACCTGGAAGTGGTAGTTCTGCTCATCGGCTACTACGTAAATTGACTGATCGTACGGGAAGTCGTTATACTTTAGCTCGGCGGTGCCCATGTCCTGGGTAATGTAAACCGATGTACCGTCGGCTCTTAATAGCAGTTTCTCGTCAAGCCCTTCGTCGGTCAGGTCTACCCACACAGAACCATCTGGTTTCTTAAAGAACACACCTTTTGCCAGGCCTTCTTCCACACGTTCTTTGCCCAGCATGTAAGTCTCCGATTCGTAGTAGAACTTATCGAAATCAACACCAATGTTTTTGTAGGTCGCATCAAAGCCTTCGTACACCCAGCCGTTCATCTGCTTCCATAGGTCTACAACTTCTTTGTCGTTGTGCTCCCATTTCTGCAGCATTTCCTGGGCTTCCAGTATAAGTGGTGCTTTCTTCTTGGCTTCCTCTTTCTCCATGCCACCGGCTACCAGCTCGTCTATCTGCTCTTTGTAAGCCTTATCGAACTGCACGTAATATTTACCGGCCAGATGGTCGCCTTTAATGTTGCTGCTTTCCGGAGTTTCGCCGTTACCAAACCTCTGGTAAGCCAGCATCGATTTACAGATGTGGATACCGCGATCGTTTACCAGGTTGGCTTTCATTACGTCGTGGCCGTTGGCTTTTAGTATCTCCGAAACAGAGTAGCCTAAAAAGTTATTACGCAGGTGGCCCAGGTGCAACGGCTTGTTCGTGTTTGGCGAGGAATATTCTACCATCACTTTTTTACCGCTGTTCTCGCCGTAACCATACTTTGCATCCTGCATCAGCTCCCGGAAAATGCTCAGCCACTCGGTCTGCTCAATTTCCAGGTTCAGGAAACCCTTCACCACGTTAAAGTCTTTTATTTCCGCAGCATGCTCTTTCAGGTACTCGCCCAGCGCCTGGCCAATTTGCTCAGGGCCTTTGCCGGCCTGCTTGGTGTATGGGAAGGTTACAAAAGTAAAAGAGCCGGCAAACTCTTTGCGCGTAGGCTGCAAAGCGATCTGTCCGGCATCAACAGTTATATTGAAAAGCGCCTGAAGCGCCTGGCTTATACTTGTAGCGATGGTAGCTTGTAATTGCATTTATAGTTTTGCTGTACTTTTAGATTCTTTTTTTAAAATAGCTTCTGTAGCAGTCTCCAGTATGTCGAAAGCGTTCTCGGCCATGGTGTTTTCGGTGTCCAGGGTCGGGTTGATCTCCGTCATTTCGTAACACACTATACGCGGATCCTGGAGCAACAGGTAGTTCAGCTCTTTGGCCTGCTCTACAGTCAAACCAATCTCAACAGGTGTTCCTGTTCCTTTCGAGAACTTCGAGTCCAGGCTGTCTACGTCAAACGACACATAGATAATATCGCAGTCCTTCAGGCGCTCCAGGGCTTCTTCGGCCACGCGCGCTACGCCTTTCTCATTCAATTCGGCGTAGGTAAAATTCTTGATGCCGTGCTTTGCCATCAAGAAATCTTCGGGCTCTTCGGTGTCGCGCACTACAATGTAAACCAGGTGCTGCGGCTCCAGTTTAGGACCATCAAAACCCAGTTTCTTAAGCGAATTCCAGAAGAAAACCGTTTCAGGAGCCGGCTCATTTATCTGGCGCTCCATGTTATCGATGTTAAGGGCCATGGCGAGCGGCATACCATGCACGTTGCCCGACGGCGAAGTATAAGGAGAGTGAATATCGGCATGCGCATCTATCCATATCACGCCCAGTTTTTTATCGGGATAAGCGGCTTTTACACCGGCTATAGTTCCGTGTGCGTTAGAGTGGTCGCCGGAGAGCACCAACGGAAACATTTCCATGGCTATAGTTTGCTCTACTGTGTTGGCTATGTTTTTCTGAACGGTAAGTATGCTATCTATGCGGTGGGCATTCGGGAAAAGGTCCTTATCAAATAAGGTATAATTTAAGTCCTGAACACTGACAGAGTTGAAGCGTTTGAAATAATCAGATCCTTTATCCCAACAGGCAACACGAAGTGCGTCTACCCCCATACTGGCTCCTCTTGTACCGGCTCCCAGTTCAGAGCGTACTTCTATCAGCTTCACTTTTTTCATAGTTTTTAAACAAACTTTTTGCAAAGATGGTAAATAACGAACAATATTGCATGTTTTCTTAAGCCCACAAGCACCAGAATGGATAAATATACCGACCTCATCCACCAGACCTTTGATTTCCCGACAGACGAATTTAAAGTGGTGGATAACGAGCTCCATTTTAACGGAATTCCGTTAATGGACATTATTAAACAATACGGCACGCCGCTAAAATTAACTTATCTGCCAAAAATAGGCTCGCAGATACAAAGAGCCAAAAAACTTTTCAACGAAAGTATAGAAAAGCTCGATTATAAGGGCACTTATACTTACTGCTACTGTACCAAAGCATCTCATTTCTCTTTTGTGCTGGAAGAGGCCCTGAAGAACGATGTGCACATCGAGACCTCATCGGGTTACGACATGCAAATTGTGCGTGCGCTCTATAAAAAAGGCAAGATAGATAAGAGCAAGTATATTATCTGTAATGGGTTTAAGCGTGAGCGCTACCGCGAGTGGATCTCGGAACTGCTGAACGAGGGCTTTGTGAACTGCATGCCTATACTGGACCACCTCGGCGAGATAGACTATTATAAGGAGCATGTTAAAACAAAAGCAAAGTTAGGTATACGCCTAGCCTCCGACGAAGAACCAAAGTTTGAGTTTTATACTTCGCGCCTGGGTGTGCGCTATAACGACGTAATTGACCTGTATGAGCAGCAGATAAAGACGGACGACCGTTTTGAACTGAAAATGCTGCACTACTTTATAAACTCAGGTATAAAAGACACCTCGTATTACTGGTCGGAACTGAGCCGTTTTGTGCATAAGTACTGCGAAGTTAAAAAGATATGCCCTGAACTGGATACCATCGATATTGGTGGCGGCTTCCCGATAAAGACATCGATACAGGTGGAGTATGACTACCGTTACATGACGGAAGAGATACTGAAAACCATTAAACGTATCTGTGCTGAAGAGGGCGTGCCGGAGCCAAACATCTTTACTGAATTTGGTATTTTTACGGTAGGCGAAAGCGCAGCCAATATTTACTCTATCCTGGATGAGAAGCTACAGAACGACAAAGAGCTGTGGTATATGATAGACGGATCGTTTATTACTAACCTTCCGGATGCCTGGGCGCTGAACCAACGCTGGCCGTTACTTTCCATCAACCACTGGGATAAGTCGTACCGTAAAATTCAGTTGGGTGGCATGACCTGCGACAGCCAGGACTACTATAACTCCGAGATGCACTCGTTCCAGGTGTTCTTACCTAAAATCCCTAAAAATGAGCCACTTTACATTGGCTTCTTCCATACGGGCGCTTACCAGGAGCAGCTTAGCGGTTACGGTGGCATTAAACATTGCCTTATTCCGTCGCCACAGCACATTCTGGTAGACAGAGACGAAAATGGCGAAATAAAAACATGGCAATTTGCTCCCGAGCAAACAAGTGAGTCGATGTTACGTATCTTGGGTTACGAAGTATAAGCAAAACACTATTTTCATTTTTTTTAGTAAACAGTTTTTGCTTTAATTGTATTTCCCTTATTTTTGAACTACCATCGTAAAAAATTCACCATCATGAAAAAGTTATTAGTATTCGGTACGCTTTGCCTGGCTATGGGTATGGCTTCCTGCAAAACCTACTGCCCTGCTTACAACTATAACCTGGGTAACGTAGAAAATCCTACTGTTAAGGAAAAAGTTAGCGTATCGGCATCTAACGAGACTCCAGCAACTGAGAGAGTAAACGGCTAATTTTATAGTTGCTTACCACCCTAAAAATATAAAACCGGCTTATGGCCGGTTTTTTTATTTTATACCTCTTAAAGCACTCAACCCTTTAAATTCCTGTGTTCATATCGCAAACTATTGTTAGTGTTCTAATAAAAATTCATGGGTGTGTAATGATCTGGTTAGTGATGCATAGCAGACGCCTGGCAAGTAATGTTAGCTATTTTATCAGAACTTCAGATTCAACTTTCTCGGTTGCTTTATCTTCTACAAACCAGGATGCTATATAGGCTGTAAATGTCCCAAATAACCCAATACCTGCTGTCATTAAAATTGCTGCAATAAATCTACCTTCAGTAGTTACAGGATATTTATCGCCATAGTCAACAGTAGTAATTGTGACATATGCCCACCAGATAGCATCTTCTGCAGTCTTTATATTGCTTTCCGGACCAGTCTCAACCTGTAAGATGGCAATTGCAGAAAAAATTACCAGAAGTATAGCAAGTATTGATACTGAAGTGAATGCACCTTTAACTCTGTTAGCGAAAATATAACTAACCAATTGTTGCACCGACCGAAAGGCCCTAACTACCCGAAGCAACCTAATTAAACGTAATATCCTTCCAGCTCTTAAATAATCGACCATTGGGATGCAGGAAATAAGATCAACCCAGCCCCAACGCATAAACTTTAGCTTACTTTCTGCCTTGTAAAAGCGTAAGCAAAACTCTATAAAGAAGAAAATACAAATAGCGTAGTCTATGTATTGCAGTAAAACTGAGGTTTCCTCAGGTAAAACGACAACTGTGTCTACGATCAATGAGCCTAAGACATATAATGATAAAACGATTACCAGTAAATTTAAAATTCCTAATTTGTTAGGTGAACTGTCTACAGTTTTAACCTTCATCTCTATTCATTTCTAATGTCACTAACCTAATTGATTCTAACTCTGTATTATTTTAACAATCAACAAGTAAGTCAGCTTTTTTAACAAAATATGTATACCTTAAACAATTAGCTTTTAGCGTTATAATTTGTGCTTACAGATTAATAAATCAATTCAATTTCCCCTCCCAACTATAACCTGCGCCGCTTCCCAAAGGTCATTCAGTTGCAGCGGGTAGGTTCCGGGTTTATACTTATCACCTACCAGAATACCTTTAACGCCTACTTTTTCGGCAGCCTCCAGGTCGCGTAACGAGTCGCCTATCATCCAGCTTTGGGCTGGGTCTATGTTATACTTTGCCATGGCGCGTTCCAGCATCAGGCTGTCGGGTTTTCTCGATAACGATTCGCTATAGTTTGGGTGAGAGGGCGCGTAGTAAATGGCATCAAGTATACTTTCGCAGCTTTGTTGCAGCTTCTGGTGGCAGGCCATTACATCTTTTTTTGTATACAGCCCTTTGGCAATTCCGCCCTGGTTGGTAATAACTATAAGCAGGTAGCCATTTTGTTTCAGGAGAGCCAGGGCCTCGTGCACGCGTGGCAGCACTTCAAACTCATCAAGTTTATAAGTATAATCTCCCCGTTCGCGGTTCAGTACGCCGTCCCGATCCAGGAACACACATTTCTGGTTTGGCATAAAAGTATAACTGGTAAAATGCTAAAATAGAAAATAAACCGTTGATATAGGTACAATTTACAAGGGCTCAACGTACATACTAATAAGCCCTCTGCAAAAAATCAAGAAATTTTAGTGCAATAGCAGGAAGAAAATACAAGTGTATGAGAGTGGCGATTATTGGAGCGGGGATATCGGGGTTGGCGCTGGCTTATTACCTACAAAAAATGGGTATACCATACGACCTGTTTGAGGAAAGCGAGGAAGTTGGTGGCAATATTAAAACGATAGAAAAGGAGGGCTACTTACTGGAGCTTGGCCCCAATGCCCTGCAATGCACACCCCAACTACAAGCCCTGATACGCGAACTGAAGCTGGAACCGGAAGTAGTACAGTCGGCGCAGGCTGCCCACCACCGGTATATTCTGCGCAATGGCGTTTACGAAAAACTGCCCGACAATCCTTTCTCGCTTCTTTCCAATACGTTTTTCTCCTGGAACACAAAACTGCGCATCCTCCAGGAAAAAAGAGTACCAGCCGCCGACATCGATTACGAAACTGTAAACCAGTTTTTTGAGCGTAGGTTCGGGCCCGGTATTCTGAAGTATGGTGTTAACCCTTTAATAGGCGGTTTGCTTGGCGGAGACCCTGAAAAACTCCTGATCCATAAAGTGCTCCCAACCCTGAAGCACATGGAAAACAATTATGGCTCTGTACTGAAAGGCCTGGTAAAGAATAATCCGCTTACAACAGATAACATTTCGTTTATAAACGGCATGCAGACCTTGCCAAAAGCCATTGCCGGCAAGCTGATATCGTTGTACACAGGCCATCGCGTAGAAATGATAACCCGCAACCAGGGCCGCTATATTATAAGCTGCGCCACCACCGGCGAATACGATACCCGCGAGTATACCATGCTGGTGCTGGCCCTACCTGCGTTGCCTGCCGCCGAGTTGTTGCATTATACTTTCCCGGGGATGGCGGCTGCGCTGCAAAACATACATTACCCGCCCATGGCAGTGGTACATACCATTTATAACCGCCGCGATGTGCGCCATGCCCTCGATGGCTATGGAGCGCTGCACCCAAAAGCAGAATGCACGTTTGCGGTTGGTTCGGTCTGGCCAAGTTCGTTGTTCGAGGGGAGGTGCCGCCCGCACGAGGCCTTGTTCACCAGCTTTGTTGGCGGCGCCCAATACCCTGAAAATGCATTGACCAATAAGGAGCAATTGCTGGAATGTGTCCATCAGGAACTCAGCGAAAAGTATGGCATTACGGCCAGCAAGCCTGTATTTGAACATATGCACCTGTGGCAACACTCTATTCCGCAGTACGATATGCATATTGAGGACGCTCACCACATGGCGGAAAACCTTGAGCAGGATGGCCTTTTTATTGCTGCCAACTGGCAGGCTGGCGTGTCGGTGCCAGGCTGTATAAAGCACGCCCAGGAGCTGGCTGCTAAAATTAATTTAAAAAGGCCTGCTCCATCAATAGCTGAATAACTATATTTGGGGTATGAATGAATCGTTGGTGATCATCCCTACCTATAACGAACGGGAGAACATTGAGGCTATAGTTAGAAAAGTGATGTCGCTCGATCACCCTTTTCACCTGTTGGTCATCGACGATAACTCCCCGGACGGCACTGCCAACATTGTGCGCGACCTGCAACCGGAATACCCCGATCGCCTGCACCTCGAAACACGCACCGGCAAACTTGGCCTGGGCACTGCTTATATACATGGCTTTAAATATGCCCTGCGCAATGGCTACGAGTACATTTTTGAGATGGATGCCGACTTCTCGCACAACCCCAACGACCTGATAAAGCTGCATGATGCCTGTGCTATAGATGGCTTTGACCTGGCTATAGGCAGCCGTTATATACAAGGTGTAAACGTTGTGAACTGGCCTATGAACCGTGTTTTGATGTCGTGGTTTGCCAGCTGGTATGTACGCCTGATTACAGGTATGCCCATTGCCGATACTACGGCCGGCTTTAAATGCTACCGCCACAAAGTATTAAAGACCATACAACTCAATAAGATCCGGTTCGTGGGCTATGCCTTCCAGATCGAGATGAAGTTCCTGACCTACAAGTATGGTTTTAAGATAAAAGAGGTTCCTATAATCTTCACCGATCGTACGAAAGGCCAGAGCAAAATGTCGTCGGGTATTTTTAAGGAAGCGGTGCTGGGCGTACTCAAAATGAAAGTGAATAGCTTCTTCCGCCACTTCGACCGCTACTAAAATATTCCATTTCCGTAGTATAGGGTTTAATTCCTGCTTTCTGGCAGAATTTCATGGCGACACGCTACGTATCTACATCCAAATAAACTAACTTTACCTATCTTAAGCGGGTTTAACGCATTGTTTTACCGCTATGGGCTTTAGTTTTTGAACGCACCCTTTTATGGATAACATATACTTCTGGATATTTTTTAACGTCTTTGTATTACTACTCCTTGCCCTGGACCTGCTGGTATTCCATAGAAAAGAGCATGAAGTAAAAATAAAAGAAGCCCTTGGCTGGAGCGCCTTCTGGATCGCGCTATCCTTAGGTTTTAACGTGCTTATATATTACTGGAAAGGGCCTGCCCCGGCGCTGGAATTTTTAACAGGTTATCTTATAGAGAAGTCGCTGAGCGTTGACAACCTTTTCGTATTTATCCTGATCTTCAACTACTTTAAAGTTCCGCTTAAATTCCAGCATAAGATACTTTTCTGGGGTATTTTGGGCGCGCTGGTGTTCAGGGCAATATTTATAGTTGTAGGTGTGGCGCTTATTGCCAAATTCCACTTCATTATCTACTTTTTGGGAGCGTTCCTGGTATTTACAGGTATAAAAATGGCCTTCCAGAAGAATGATGATGAGCTGCACCCCGAGCAAAACCCATTTATAGTTTGGGTAAGCCAGAAACTGCCTTTTACTAAAACTTCGGATGGCGGTAAATTCTTTACCCGGATAGATGGCAAAATTGTAGCTACGCCTTTGTTCCTGGTACTTATAATGGTAGAAACCACCGACATCGTTTTTGCTGCTGACTCTATCCCGGCTATACTTGCCATCTCAAAAGATCCGTTTATAGTTTATACTTCCAACGTGTTTGCCCTGCTGGGTTTAAGAGCTTTATACTTTGCGCTGGCGGGTATTATGCAGCTGTTCCATTACCTGCATTACGGCTTGTCGGTTATACTTGCGTTTATTGGCTTTAAATTACTCCTGAGCGATATTTATCACCTCGATATGCGTATTGCCCTGGGCGTGGTTGGTACTATCCTGGCAATTTCAGTTATAGCTTCCTTGCTGTTCCCTAAAAAAGAAGACGGGTTACCAAAACCTCAGACTTTTGATAAGGATAAAGAGAATACAGAAGTAAAATAATTTGAGCTAAAATTGCTTTTCCGGGATTTTATAGTTTTAATTGCAACAATCAAGATAAAAAATGACAACTTTCTATTCATACATGTTTGCCAATATTTGCAAGGTCCAGCTAAGCGGGGCTCTCGTGGTAGACGTTTGTGTATAGTATAGATATACTTTTTAACAAAGCCATTAAGAGCCCCGCCCACAAGCGGGGCTTTTTGTTTGTCAACCATTTTAAAACCAGTAACCAAAAGGCTGAAAAGCCAATTTTTACATCAATTATTTTATGAACAGTCATGAGAGCAAGTAAAACCACCATCAGCCTGGCACCGCAATCCAGCTTCAGGAATGCAAGCGGGAAGCCTATGCTGATAGCGGGCCCAGGCAGCGCCGAAACCGAATTACAGACCTTAACTACAGCACAGCAACTGCAGAAAATGCAGTTCGTGAATATGTATGTGGCCGGTATCTGGAATTCGCGTATTTGCCCTGATGGGTTTGAGGGAGTGGGTGCTGCCGGTTTGCCGTGGCTGCAAAAAGTAAAAGCTGAAACAGGTTTTAAGTTTATAGTTGATGTATCGAATGTGCAGCAAGCGGAAGAGGCCCTGAACCATGGCGCAGACGTGCTGAGCCTGAACGGGCTGGTAACTGTAAACCCGTATGCTGTGCAGGAGATAGCCGAAGTATTCCGCGGCACTACTACGCCTTTGCTGGTAAGCAACCCGGTTTACCCTGACCTGGGTTTATGGGTTGGAGCCCTTGCAAGACTAAACCGTGCCGGCCTTACAGACTTAGGGGCCATACATCGTGGTTTTTCCGGGCAGGATAGCAGCCAACTATACCGTAACCAACCTAAATGGGATGTAATGCTGCAACTGCGCCAGGAGTTACCGAACCTGCCTATACTGGTAGATGTTAGCCACATTGCGGGCAAACGTAGCTTGCTATACCCGGTAGGTCAGCGCGCCCTGGACCTGGGCGCAGACGGTTTACTGCTGGAGTCGCACATAAACCCAGCCGAAGCCCTGGGCAGTCCGCAGCAGCAGTTAATGCCACAGGAACTGGAGGTTTTGGTAAACGCCTTAAAGACGCGCGCTAAACTGACCGAGACAAATACATTTATTGAGCAACTGGATGCCCTGCACCAGGAAGTAGAAAACCTGGACCAGCAACTGCTGGAACTGTTACTGCACCGAACATCCGTTACCAGCCAGATGAGCAGTTTTGGATTGGGTAGTCCGGCGCCCACAGAGCAGCTTAGCCGGAAACAGGAGCAATTGGCCAGTTTACTTGAGCAGTACATCAGCACCAGTACAAAACAAAATTTAACAGTTGCTGTAGCCTGACAGGCATGTAAATTAGCAGCAAAAACTATGATTTATAGGTTGAAAGGCACGTTTTCCGGTTGTTCTGTGTTAAGTTGCAACTTCATCCTGAAAAACTAAATTTTTGATATGAGTACTCCACTTTCACGATTTCGGACAATTGCCGTTTACGAAGGTATTTCTTTTGTTGTATTGTTGTTTTTAGCCATGCCGCTTAAGTATTTGTTTGATATACCTGAGCCGGTTAAGTATGTTGGCTGGGCGCATGGAGTTCTGTTTGTGCTGTATGTACTTACATTAGCCCATGTATTTTTTGCAGATCGCTGGTCGTTTATGAAAGGCGTAGTTGCCTTTGCACTTTCGTTTATACCATTCGGTACGTTTTGGCTAGATAAAAAACTGAAGCGTGAAGAAGAGGAAAAGCTGGCTCAGCACCGTGAAAAACAAGTAGCGTAAGTTATACTTTTAATATCGAAAAAGCCCTACCGGAAACGGTGGGGCTTTTTGTTTGGTGTTTAACCCAAATTTATACTTCAGACTCCTTTAACCAGGGCATTAGATTCGCAGCTATTCTCTCTGATTCAATTAAGAACCCATCGTGCCCATACGAAGAATGAATCTCTACATAAGTGGCTTCCGGGATGTGCTGGCTTATAAAAACCTGCTCCTGCACCGGGCAAAGTATATCGCTGCTGATGCCAATTACCAGCGTACGTTGCGTTATAGTTTTCAGTACGCTCTCCAGGTCTCCTCCACGTTCGCGACTCAGGTTGTGGCTGTCCATGGCTTTCGTAAGTAGCCAGTAAGTATAAGCATTAAACCTTTTCACCAGCTTATCGCCCTGGTACCGAATGTACGATTCTGCTTTATAGTTATCGGTTTTTCCGGATTCCGGGTCTGTTTGCAGCGCTACCATTAACTCGTAGTTGCGGTAAGTCAGCATGCCAATGGCACGGGCAGCCTTTAACCCGGCGGTTCCGGCTGTGGCTGAATAATCCTGCCAGGTATGGTCGGCTTCAATAGCCATTCGTTGTGCTGTATGCACCGCAACTCCCCAGGCACTTTCGGCAGCTGAGGTAGCCAGCAGGAAAAGATTGTCAATTACCTGGCTTTCCATTATGCTCCATTCCAATGCCTGGTAACCACCCATACTTCCGCCTGCGAGCAAATGTATCTTTTCCAGGCCCAGGTTTTGCCTAAGCAAGATGTGCGCCTTTACCATATCGCGTATAGTTATACCCGGAAACCGGCTATAGTAGGGCTGACTGGTCTCAGGGTCTATACTTAACGGGCCGGTAGTGCCGTAACACGAACCTAAAATATTGGCACAAACTATAAAATATTTCCCGGGGTCCAGCGCTTTGCCCTCTCCTACCAGCCCATTCCACCAGTCAGCAGCATCGGCGTTAGCGGTAAGTGCATGGCAGATCCAGATCACATTATCTTTTGCAGCATTCAGGGTACCGTATGTATGGTAAGCGATGGTTAGCTCTGGTAGTTGGCCACCATTCTCCAGTTCGAACGGCTGTTTATAGTTGAAGTATCGGGTTGCAGTGCTTTTCATGTAAGCGCAAAGTAAGTACAAGTTTTGTTTTATCCGCAACCAGAAAGATTGAATTGCAGCAGTGGCAATATTTAAAATGATATGCTCGGGTAAAGTATAAAAACTGAGCTACTGACCGGAACTTACAACCTATGCTTTATCACAAAGTCATGCAAAAAACCAATCAAGCTAAGTATAAAATGCAGTTAAAAAAGGCTCTTAAAATGAAACCAAGGGTGTTTTCAAAATAAATGCTGTAAAAAGCTTGACCTTTGTTTAATTCCTGCCGTAGATTTGTATCAATAATTTCTTATCCAGAAAGGTGGAGGGACAGGCCCTATGATACCTTGGCAACCGATCGTTTTGATAACGGTGCCAATTCCTGCTCTGCAGCAATGCAGGGAAAGATAAGCAAGATCGAGCAATTACGTTACGTAACACATCTGTGGCTCTTCTGACTTATCGGAAGAGCTTTTTTTATGCTCTCCGGTAGGCTTTTCTGGATAAGTGGTTTTGATTTTTTACTAACCATACATATTCAGACAAAGATGAAAGAAGCAACGAGCATTTTACACAGCATCCCGGTAGACCCACTCACAGGTTCCATTGCCGTACCTATTTACCAAACCTCAACTTTTGTGCAGGAGGCGCCGGGCGTAAACAAAGGTTTTGATTATACCCGCTCCAACAACCCAACCCGCAAAGTACTCGAAGACCTGGTAGCCACACTCGAAAACGGCAGTAACGGCTATGCTTTTGCCAGTGGCCTGGCCGCTATTGATGCCGTAGTTAAGTTGCTGGAGTATGGCAATGAGATCTTAGCTGTAGATGATATCTATGGCGGGGCATTCCGGCAGTTTGAGCAGGTCTTTAAAAAATTCGGGATACAGGTAAATTATGTAGATGCTACTTCTATTGAAAAAGTGGTGAATGCCGTTACGCCACGCACCAAACTATTCTGGATAGAATCGCCAACCAACCCTACCCTTAAAATAGCCGACATTGCCGAGATCTCGAAAATAGCCAAAGCAAACAACTGCCTGCTGTGTGTCGATAATACTTTTGCTACTCCTATCGGGCAGAAACCGATTGACCTGGGCGCTGACCTGGTAGTGCACAGCGGCACCAAGTATATTGCCGGTCACTGCGATGTAATTGCCGGCCTGGTAGTTACAAGCACTCCTGAACTGGGCGCAAAGATCAAGTTTTACCAGAACGCCACCGGCGGTGTGCTTAGCCCATTTGATAGCTGGCTGACCATACGCGGCATCGAAACCCTGCAGTTGCGCTATAAGCAACATAGCCACAATGCACAACAGGTTGCCGAATTCCTGACTACGCAGGAAGGTGTAAAGAATGTATACTACCCCGGCTTACCTACGCACCCGCAACACCACATCGCACAAAAGCAGCAAAAGTATTTTGGCGGCGTCATCTCCTTCGACCTAACTATAGATTCGGCTGAACTGGCAAAAGAGATCGTCTGTTCTACAAAATACTTTAAGCTGGCCGAGAGTCTGGGTGGCGTTAAGAGTTTATTGTGCCACCCGGCCTCCATGACGCACAAAACCATACCTGCCGAAACACGCTACCTGTCCGGCGTAACCGACAGCCTGATCCGTTTATCGGTTGGGTTGGAAGACGCGGAAGACCTGATCGAAGACTTGCAGACAGCCATCAGCACAGTGCTTCATAAAGCCAAGGAAAATAAAGTATCAGCATAACACAACGACATAGAACGATGAACAGAAAAGAATTGAACATTGGCATTTTTGGCTTCGGCTGTGTGGGTTATGGTTTGTTTGAGGTGCTGCACAAAACGCCCGGTCTTAAAACTACAGTTAAAAAAATATGTGTGAAACATGAAGGCAAATCGAGGCCAATAGCAGCGGAAAATTTCACTTTTAACAAACACGACATACTCGATGATCCTGACATAAATGTGGTGGTAGAACTGATCGATGATACCGAAGCTGCTTTTGAGATAGTATCGGAAGCGCTAAAAAAAGGCAAAGCGGTAGTATCGGCAAACAAAAAAATGATCGCAGAGCACTTCCGGGAATTGCTGGAGCTGCAGCGAGAATACAATACCCCGCTGCTTTACGAAGGAGCCTGTTGCGCCAGTATCCCCATCATCCGGAACCTGGAAGAGTATTACGACACCGACCTGCTGACATCTGTGGAAGGTATCGTAAACGGCTCGTGCAACTACATTTTATCTAAAATATTCTCTGAGAACCTGGATTATAATGTTGCGCTGGCAGAAGCACAGGCACAAGGCTTTGCCGAAAGCGACCCGACACTGGATACGAATGGCTCCGATGCTAAGTATAAATTGCTGCTGCTTATTGCACACGCCTTTGGTTTGGTGCTGAATCCGGAAGATATCTTTACGCTGGGTATTGACAGGATAGGTAGCACCGAACTACAGTATGCACGGGAAAAAGGCTGTAAGATAAAACTGGTTGCGCAAGCCATTAAACACACAGACAACACGATAAGCTTTTTTGTGATACCAAAGTTTGTGAGCCCTGAGAGCAGGTTGTATACCGTAGATGAAGCATTTAATGGCGTAATAACCCACACCAGTTTTGCAGAGACCCAGTTTTTTGTAGGAAAAGGAGCAGGTGCTTATCCAACAGCATCTGCTGTACTTTCAGACTTGTCGGCACTTACCTACGATTACCGTTACGAGTATAAAAAACTGCAGCAAAACGAAAGCATCATCCCAAGCAAAGAAACCCTGCTGAACGTACTCCTGACAAATAACCAGACTGACATTTCGGAATACACAGATCTGTTTGAAAGTATAGATGAGACCTGTACAAAAAATGGCGGCAGTTATATTATAGGCACCATATCGCTAAGCAACCTGAAAGAGCTCGTGAAACACCCGACTGGTACTCCATCTGTTATACTTCAAAGTATAGTTGATAATGTTAACGCTTTCAATCATCAAACTATAGCTGAACTGGAAGAACAGGTAGTATAGACAGATAGATCAGGACTATTAAAGCTGAGGTTGCTGCCATGCAGCTTCAGCTTTTTAACCTTCAACTATAGTTTGGCAGCGGCTTTACGACTTTTGGATTGGGCTATGATGCTGGCAATAAGCAGTTGCAGTGCATGGTACAACATGATCGGCAGAAGTATAATACCGACCACATTCGCATCCGGGAAAAGCACTTTGCTCATAACTGTGCCATGTACCAGCGATTTTTTGGACCCGCAGAAAACGGCAGTTATCTCATCTTCGGGGTTCAGGTTTAGCAGGCGGCTTATACCTGTTATAAGGCTGTAAACTAAGAAGAATAAGGCAAGCATACCTGTGCCCAAACCTATAAGGTGCCACATATTTAAGCCCCCGAACAGATCGCGGGCATAGGATTCGCAAAACGAACTATAAACTATAAGCAGGATAATGGATTGATCGAATAACCGGATCTTAGCTTTATACTTTTCGGCCAGGGCACCGAAGCGGCCATGCAGCAACACCCCAACTATAACCGGGGCCAACACCTGCATTACCAGTTTTAGCATTACGTCCTGCATGTTAATGCCTGTACTTTCGCTGCCAGCCAGTAGCACGCCCATCCAAAGCGGGGTTATAAATACGCCCAGCAAACTCGATATACTGGCATTAAAAATAGCCGCCGGCATATTACCACCTGCTATCGACACCATCACCACCGACGACGAAACAGTAGAAGGAAGCGCAGCCAGGTAAAAAATGCCTACCCAAAGCAGGTCCGTAGCGTCAGCGTTTACCAGTTTCATCAGCACAAGTATAAGCACCGGGAACAGCACAAATGTACTTAGTTGCACCAGCACATGCAGTCGCCAGTTGCTTAAACCGGCTTTCAGCTTTGCGGGGCTCAGGCGTAAACCATAAAACAGGAAGATAACCGAAACACCTACATCCGTTATTATACCTAACCTTAGCGGACCATCTTTTAAGCCAACCTGCGGCCATAAATATGCCAGCACGATCATGAGTAGCAACGCAACCAGGAACCAGTCCAGGCCCAGGCGGGCGCCTGCTTTGCTTAGCCGGGGCATCAGGCCTATACCTTCTGGGGTTTTATGGTTGTTTTTGGAGTTCATGCACAAGTATACATGCAAAGGTATGTAATGTATAACGGCCCTGCAGTATAATTGCCGGGCCGTTAAAGTATAGCTTATAGTTGCGGATCAAAACATATCGATCGTTTCCAGTTCGAACTCCGAAGTATCCAACTCCTCTTGCTGCGTAGTATCTATGGAAGTTACGATCAGGTCGCGGGCGCGGCCATACAAGGTTACGTTCGGGTACAGGTTCTCGTGCTCTTCCTGGGTAATTAAGCCGCGGCGGCGCATAATACCGCCAATCAGCCTGTAATAATAGCCTTTATGGCTACGCAGATTGCCGTAACTATCAAAAGAAGAACGGTAGCGTTTCGGGCTTGGGATGATGCTGGTCAGGAAAATAGCTTCGGCCAGGTTCAGCTCAGATGGCTGCTTTCCAAAATAGAATCTGGAGGCATCTTTCGCGCCATACACGTTCGGTCCCCACTCAATTATGTTCAGGTATACTTCGAACATGCGGTTCTTGGATACCAGGTCCAGGTTCTCTATCATCCAGACGATAATGGCTTCTTCTACTTTTCGGGTAACCGTTTTATGGCGTGTCAGGAATACGTTCTTAACAAGCTGCATCGAAATGGTGCTGCCACCGCGTACAAACTCGCCTTCTTTCAGGTTTTTAATGAATGCCTGACGGAATGCTTCCTCATGGAAACCGTTATGCGAGTAAAAGCCTGCATCTTCGGCAGTAAGTATGGCATTGCGCAAGTGTCTCGACACCTGACCTATAGGTACATAAAACGGGTTAGCAGGGCCAACAGTGAAGGTACGTACCGGCTTGCCATACTCGTACACGGTGTGCACAAACGAGCGTTTTATCTTTTCGATATCGGTTCTGCCCCACTCCAGTATCTTAAAGTCTTCCGAAGCGTCCAGGTCTGAATCAAACTTCAGGCTGTCGAGCTGGTCCATGTTCACATGGAAGTTCATTTTATACTGCAGGTCGCCCTGCGCTTCTATACCTTCCAGGTTCTCGAACAAACCTTCCGGCAACGACCCGAAAAAGTTATTTGCAGGCGTAGGCTCCGTACTTACTTTCAGGTCTATAATTTTGGAAGTTTCGTTCTGGTAAGATGCCTCTACACTGGCAACGGCCTTATTTACACGCACTTCGGTTGGTCGCTCAATGGCATAATAGTCTTTACCTATAGTTACCACATAGTTTACAGCGCTTTCGGCAACATGCACATCTTCCGTAGCTATCCGGGGGTGGTTCACGATCAGGTTCTGTACTTTGCCGCTTCCTTCCAGTTTCAGGCGTTCTTTGCGGTAGCTCTTATCTTTCAGGCTGACATGCATGGTATCAAACTTAACCGAGCCACCAAACTTTTCTTCTACATAAGGCAGTCGTATTCCTTTGTTATCAGAGGCATAAAAACTGGCTTCGATGTTATACTTGCCGGGGTCTATGGTGCCGCGCACCAGCATGTTATTTACCAGCGTATCGATCCGTACCGATAGCCTTGTTTCAATATCGCCATCATCCATCGTAAGAAAAGGCATGTGCACCGAAGCATTCCGGTTAGGCGATTCGTACGACACATTCAGGTTCTTAAAATCTACCTGGTCTGGTACGTTATCAAAAGCAGCTTCCAGTACGCGGTTCAGGAGTTCGCCATAGTTGCGGCCACTTTTCTTAGTTGTATCAACAGGCGCTTTTTTGTCGCTCTCGAACAAAAACGAGAAGTTGGTTATATCACCTTTTTTACGCGCTGTAAGGTAGCCATTGGTCACATCGAGTTTCTGAAAAGCCAGGCGGCCTTTAAAAATAGAGCGCAAACTTACTGAAGCTTCCACGCTATCTGTTACAAACAGGGTGTCGCGGTCGTGGGGCACTAACGAAATGCCGCTTAGTATTACCGTATTAAGGTCGGCAAAGCGGGCATCCTGCACAGCAAAGTCTACAGGGTACTTATTTTCGATGCGTGCTTCGACTTTTTCGAGGGTGTAAGTTAACAGGCTGCTTCTGAAGATAACGAGCAGCACAAGTAGTATCAGGAGCAACGACACAAAAATGCCTGCCCCGATGAGGATCCTTTTTTTCAATTTATGGTTCAAAATTCCAGATGCGAATTACGCTATTTAGATTCAGTATCTAAAACACAGGGCTAAACAAGTCAACTCTTAGAGATACGTTTTATTGTATAATTTGTGTTAGTTAACCACCTATTACGGCAACACCTCATTTTAGATATAGTTATAACAATATACATTCATTATCCAGTTTTTATACGCGGTTTAAACTGGTGCAAATTGGCGAACTATAGCTTTACTGCTTATCTTTGGTGCAAAACTATTCCTGCTTCTATGAACCTTACAACACTTACTGCTATATCGCCGGTAGATGGCCGCTACCGCCGCAATACAAACGAATTAGCCGATTATTTTTCAGAGTTTGGCCTGATTCGGTACCGTGTGCTGGTAGAAGTGGAATATTTTATAGCGCTTTGCGAACTGCCATTACCGCAACTGAAAGATGTAGCTAAAGATACATATCCAGCCCTGCGTGCTATGTATGAGCAATTTACTGAACAGGATGCCTTAACTATAAAAGAGACTGAAAAAACGACCAACCACGACGTAAAAGCGGTTGAGTATTTTATAAAAGACAAGTTCGACCAGCTTGGCCTGAGCCAGTACAAAGAATTTATACATTTCGGGTTGACCTCGCAGGATGTGAACAACACTGCCATACCTATGTCGTTGCGTGAGGCCAACGAGCGTGTGTTACAGCCTATATATAAGCACTTGCACCAAACGCTGGCAAGCCTGGCCGAACAGTGGAAAAGCATACCGATGCTGGCGCACACCCACGGGCAGCCTGCGTCCCCTACCCGCCTGGGCAAAGAGATCATGGTTTTTGCCGAGCGACTCGAATCTCAGCTTAATTTACTGAGCCAGGTTCCTTTCTCGGCTAAGTTTGGGGGTGCTACAGGTAACTTTAATGCCCATCATGTAGCTTACCCAAGTATAAACTGGCCAGAGTTCGGAAACAGGTTTGTGCAGGAAAGCCTTGGTTTGCAGCGCAGCCAGTATACTACTCAAATAGAGCATTACGATAACCTGGCAGCCTATTTCGATGGCCTGAAACGCCTGAACACGATCCTGATAGACTTTTCGCGCGATGTGTGGCAGTATGTGTCGATGGGCTATTTCAAGCAAAAGATAAAAGCCGGCGAAGTGGGCTCATCAGCAATGCCGCATAAAGTTAACCCTATCGATTTTGAGAATGCGGAAGGCAACTTAGGTATAGCCAATGCTGTTCTGGAACATCTTTCGGCCAAACTACCTATCTCCCGTTTACAGCGCGACCTGACAGACTCTACAGTTTTACGGAATGTTGGCGTGCCGTTGGCGCATGTTGTTATCGCTTTAAAATCGTTGGAACGCGGCATCGGTAAACTGGAGCTTAACGAGGCTGCCCTTACGCAGCACCTCGAAGATAACTGGGCTGTTGTAGCGGAAGGTATCCAAACCATACTTAGGCGTGAAGGTTACCCGCAACCTTACGAAGCCTTGAAAGCACTGACCCGCAAAAACGAAAAGATGACAGCGCAAACTATAAGCAATTTTATAGACAGCCTGCAGGTTAACGATAGTATAAAAGCTGAGTTAAAACAGATCACACCTTACAGCTACACCGGCGTAGACCTGATTTAAGTATAAGACCACACCAATAAAAAATCCCCGGCTATTATAAGTATAGCCGGGGATTTTTATTTTTATAGTTAGGAGTTTAGCGTCGTGCTATAGGCTCTTTTACCTGTATCGTTACTACTTTGCTTCCTGCTTCGCCTTCTGCTGTCATGCCTTGCAATACAATAACATAAGTACCAATGGCATCCGAAGTATAAAAGTTAAGCGTAGTTAATATTTTATAAATATTAAATCACAATACAATATTTATAAGATTCAACCTAAAATACAACTTAACTAAAAGTACAATTATATTGCTAAATTTCTTTAATTAAAATAATTACATGCGCCTTAGTAAAACACTATCTGCCAGACGGTAAATATTTTGAGTAAAACTTGCCCAGCTAAAGCGCTGCTTGTGCAGTTTAATATTCTGTTCCAGTTTTCTGACTATATCAGAATTGTAGAAATCGAGGATAGCGGCAGCTATAGGTTGCGGTTCGGGGGCTACCACATAACCAACTTCGCCATCAGGCACTAATTCGGCAAGGCCACCTACATTTGTAACTACCATTGGCTTATTAAAATGATAGGCAACCTGTGTTACACCGCTTTGTGTGGCATGTTTGTAAGGCTGAACTATAAGATCGGCAGCACAGAAATAATGGCGGACTTCAGCATTAGGTATAAAATCGGTGCGAAGTATAAGCTGCCCCTGCAAGTCCAGCTTTTCTATCAGCTCGTGGTAAGGCGCGGCATCTTCGTAAAATTCACCGGCAACTATAAGCTTTACATTCTTCAGTGCTTTTATACCTGGTTCGGCCATGGCCTTCAGCAGCAGATCCAGCCCTTTATAGGCTCTTATAAACCCGAAAAACAGCAGGTAGTTGTAAGTTGGGTCGAGGTTTAAAGCTGCACAAGCTTCGGCTTTAGATGTTATACCTCCAAAGTTATCGTAGAGTGGATGTGCCAGGTATAGATTTGGCTTTGTAGGCTCAAAACGTTGCAGATCTTCCTGCACTGACCGGGACATGGTAATGAACCCATGGCAGGAACTCAGGAAATATTTGGTAAAAGGAACATCGCCGGGGCGCTTTTCGTGGGGCACCACGTTATCGGTTATGGCCAGTATGCGGCTATACTTGCTTTTTTTGATGATGCGGGCAATCGTACCTAATGCTGGCCCCATAAACGGCAGCCAATACCTGAAAATAACTATATCAGGCTTTTGCTTACGAATATAATTGCCGGTTTTAAACCAGCTGAGTGGGTTCACGGAGTTGATGAGGACTTTAATGCGCAAGCCTTCGGGAGCAGGCTCATCAGAATACTGGCTTTTGCCCGGGAACAAAAACGATGGATACTGCAGGCTGAACGTAACTATCTCTACCTCATCACCATTCTCCTGGAAAGCTTGGGCCAGGCGCTCGTTAAAAGTGGCCATACCGCCACCACGCAATGGGTGGGCCGGACCAACTATAACTATACGCCGTTTCGCCATTATGCTTTTACAGAACCCACGCGGTCACGCACCAGGTATTCGTTTTTCTTACTTGATGCCATGGATATCATTTCGGCCAGGAAACCAGCCAGGAAAAGCTGCACCCCAAGTATAACCGTTACCAAGGCCAGGAAAAATAAAGGCTGATCCACGATATCTCGTACTCGTCCATCAGAATACAACCTGAACAGTTTCTGCACGATCAGCCAGATAGTTATACCTAAACCAACCGTAAACATCAACGAACCCAGCGTACCGAAGAAGTGCATCGGGCGCTTTTTAAAACGGCTTACAAAAGTAATTGATAGCAGGTCCAGGAAACCGTATACGAAGCGCTCCAACCCGAATTTGGTGGTGCCATACTTGCGTTCCTGGTGCTTCACTACTTTTTCGCCAATCTTGTTAAAGCCGTTCCATTTGGCAATAACCGGAATATAGCGGTGCATTTCGCCGTGTACATCTATCGTTTTAACAACCAGCTGGCGATAGGCCTTAAGGCCACAGTTAAAGTCGTGCAGTTTTATACCTGACAGTTTGCGGGTAGCGGCGTTAAATAATTTTGTAGGAATGGTCTTGCTTATCGGGTCGAAGCGTTTTTGCTTCCAGCCACTCACCAGGTCGTACTTCTGGTGCTTAATCATGTCGTACAGCGCAGGTATTTCTTCCGGGCTGTCCTGCAGGTCGGCATCCATAGTAATAACCACCTCGCCGGCACAACGCTGGAAGCCCATATTAAGCGCAGCAGATTTGCCGTAGTTGCGGTTAAAGCTAATGCCTTTTATCGTGTTGTCCTGGGCGCTCAGTTCATGGATCACATCCCATGAGCGGTCTGTGCTGCCGTCGTCAACAAGTATAATTTCATAAGAAAACTCGTGCGCATGCATCACACGTTTGATCCAGCGCACGAGTTCTGGCAGCGACTCCTCCTCGTTAAAGAGCGGAACTACTACCGAAATATCATAAGGGTATTGCATCGTTTATTCAAACTCCGGCCTTTTTCTTTTCATGATGGCTGAGATGATCAAAGATAAAAATAAACCACCAAATAGCCCATTCTTTAATGCACCCCACAGCTGATTAAGCGGAGTATTCTCGGCAAGTATCATTTCACGCTGTTCTTCCAGGGCATCAGCATCTACACCAAAGCCTTCCATTTGCTCTAAGGTGGCGTCTACCATTTTCTCACCTATCATAGGGTCTACAAACTGCATGTACAGCATAGCAAACAGGCCCGAAAGTATACTTGCAATTACCATCGCACCCACACCAAGCAGCAAGCCCTCGCCATAGGTCATGTATCCGCCGTTTTTCTCCCTAAACTCTTTCAGAGCCATCACGATACCAAGTATAGATATGATGAGGGAAACCAGCAGTGTAATTAAAAAATTACCAAAGCTCTCTGTTACAAACCCGAACAGCGCATATATAATGGATACAAGTCCTGTTAAGAGTCCCCATTTTAGTGCGATCTTTAAAATGGACGGTTTTGTTTCGTAGTGTGGTTCAGTCATAAAATTGTAGGTTAAAGGTTAAAGATTATGGTTTACTTTCTGTAAAAAATAGCACCTACCAACGCAAAAATCACCCCTCCTAAAAATCTCCGCACAAAATCGTCGGCTGCCAGCATTGATGGCGTAAGCGAGTCCAGCGCATTATAGCCTTCCTCAAACATTCGCTCCCCAAGTATTTTTATCTGTTCTTCCCGGGTCTCATCAAGCAAGGCTTTCATTTCGGTTACATGCATTTTTATGAGCTCTGGCCCTGCAAAGTATGTAAGTATAAAAATAAGCAACGAAGCCGTAAGCGCTACATAAAACGCAACTGAGGCGCCAACCCGTAATCCGCGTAAAAAGCCTAGCTCAGCATTGTAAAAATTTTTATAGTATTTGATCGCCAGAAAAATAGCGACCGGCACTGGTATAAAACTCCAGCGGCCATAGTTGCCAAATGGGTTATACCCTATAAAGTATAACAGCAGCACAATGGCAAAGCATGCCAGCCCTCCTATTACGCCGAAGCGGATTCCAACTCGTGTTATTGCCTGGTTAAACATGGATGCAAAAAGTACAGCGGGTCTATCCTAACTGTAATATAAGTATAAATTTATTAAATAATATTAATATAGCACTACATGGCCTTTATGTACAATACCCAACACCTTGCCTTTCAGCTGCTGCCCAAAAAACGGACTGTTTATTCCTTTCGATCTGGTGGTAGCTAAGGTCGGTGTCCAGTACTGGCTTGGGTCAAAAATAGTAAGGTTAGCCACCTCACCTTCAGATATACCTGGCTGTGGCAACTGTAAAATATTCCTTGGGTTAACTGTCAGCTTTTCAATCAGCTTCTCCAGCGGAAGCGAATCAGCAAATGTCTGGTTGGCTATGGCAAAGGCAGTTTCAAGGTTCATTATACCAAAATCTGCCAGGTCAAACTCCAGGTTCTTGGCTTCTGTATCGTGTGGTTGGTGCCCCGAAACAAGCGCATCTATAGTTCCATCGGCCAGTCCCTGCTTAATTGCTTCTGCATCGGCTGCGCTACGGAATGGTGGGTTTACTTTATAGTTTGTATCGAAGGGAGCCATGGTTTCGTCGGTGAAGGCAGCCTGGTAACTGGCCACATCGCAGGTTACCTGCAGCCCATCCGCTTTTGCTTTGCGAATGCTCTCTATCGCTGCTTTTGTTGATACCATAGAGATGTGTAGTTTCCCCCCGGTGTAAGCCAGCAACTGAAGGTCGCGCGCCACTATTGTTTCTTCTGCCAATGCCGGTAAGCCTTTAAGCCCCAGCCTGGTGCTGGCTATACCTTCGTGCATCTGCCCGAATGCAGTTAGTTTAGCATCCTCTGGCCGGTTAATAAGCAGGCCATCAAACAATTGCAAATACTGCAGCGCCTTTACCATAACCTCTGTGCCTTGTATCGGCTGAGTGCCATCAGTAAAAGCTACGGCTCCGGCCTTTTTCAGGTCGATCATCTCGGTAAGCTCCTTACCGGTTGCGTCAGTAGTAACCGCTCCTGCCGGGTGCAGCGTTACAGGCAACTCCTGCGATCTGTTCTTTATGTAATTGATAGCGCCTTTGGTTTGCACTACCGGGTGCACGTTTGGCATACAAAGCACTTCGGTAAAACCACCGGCAGCTGCTGCAGCAGCTATACTTTGCAGGTCTTCTTTGTGCTCAAAACCTGGTTCGCCAGGCAACGCAAACATATCCACCCAGCCTGCAGAAACGCATAAATTATCCGCTTCTAAGGTTTTATCAGCCTGCTTTTCATCAGGACCAATGTAAGTGATTTGACCTTGTTCAATTAAAATGTTTTGCCTTTGCAGATGAAATGGCGAAGAAGGCTGGAAGATGGTAGCGGCTCTTAGGAAAATGTTCATTTGTCAGAGAAATCTAATGAGGGCAGTTTCGGCCATCAGGAAAACCAGACACAATATTAGACAATATTTCCAAAGCTCCACGCCAAAAAATCTTTTTTCAAACTCATTCTTTACCGAAAAGGCATCTCCATAGTCGTAAACATGTATATTATTTTTTCCAGCGCCTATCAGGTTCCTCAATTCCTCGGGACTATACTGTTCTAACTCCGATTCCTGTTTGTTATAGTTAAGCGCTATAGTAGCAGTAGATTTACCATCCAGTGTCAGGTCATAAAAGCCGGCTTCGTTCAGGTCAGGCGGGATTGTAAAGTATAAATTACCGCCACGTAGTTGTTGCTCAGGTATAAATGCCAGGCTGTCTTTCTCCAGTTTATAGATGCCTTCACTCCCTTTAGCTTGCACCACAGGTAACTTTATAGTTTCGCCGGACAACCTATAAGCAAGTTGCTGCTCCTGCTTGTAGCTGCTTATAGCAGTTTTGTATAGTACAGGCAGCAACAGGGCGTGGTGTACAAGAGTATTCTGGTCTTCCTGTAACGGTGCAGCCATTAAAAATACACGTCCTCTGCCTCTATCAAACCGCGACATAAAAGCTGTGCCGCCTCTATACTTTAAAATATCTTCTGACGCCCTGGACCAGCTAAGTTTGCGTATAGCTGCCGGCATTTTAAGTTTTGTATCGTAATCTTCTAACACACCCGCAAAAAAAGGATTATCAGGAGCAGGCGCTACCAGATCAGTTTTTGAAGAAGAAGAATTACCAGCTAACCTGGCACTAACTCCTATCTGCTGAAACAATGTTTCATAGCCCTGCGATTCAGTAATAGACGGAGGCACAACAAGCAAAGTACCACCAGCCTGCACATAGTTATTTATAGTAGTTGCGAGACCGGCATTTATACTTTTAATCCCATTTAATACCAGAAGATCTGCAGTTGAGGCTCTGGCATAGTCAATATTCTGAGAAGTATAACTATTGAACTGGAACAGCTTTTCTTTCTCAAACACCGATTTGAGGTCCAAACTTTCTGGTTCTCTTACTTCAGCTATACTTATACTTTCAGAAGGGTTTAATACAAAATGGTAGGTGTTATCAAACTCAACCGGATAATCATCCACCATAACATAAGCCTCGCTCACATCATTGTTCCTCACCTGGAAAGCTATAGTATGAGAAGTAATTTGCTTAGGTGCCAGATCGAGGCTAAAAGCCGCAGCCTGCTCATGGTTAATAAAAAGCTTTACAGGTATATCCTGTACTTCGTTATCGCCGGCATTATATAGTTTAATATGTAATCGGTTCTCAACACCTTGCCTGATAAAAGCATCTTCCAGGAATAAAGTATCGATGTAAACATTTTGGCTATTATCTGCCTCAACCGGAATTAAATGTACCTGAGACGTTGAGTCAAATCGCTGTAAAAAGGAAGGCCTGAAACTATTCTTCTGGAAATCGGAAAGAAAGAAAACGTGACCAGATGCTGATGGCTTGAACTCTGGAGAGAAAGAAGAACTATAAGTATAATTATTGAGCGCTGATACAACTTCCGTTTTAGAAGAATAGCTGTTCCCTTTATAGCTGGTGTAATCGGCTACAGAGAAGACAGAAGCGGGAGGAAACAAATTTAAAATACCAGAAGCCTTATCTACAGTATAAGCCAGCAAAGGCATATCCGACTCTGCGTGCTGGTTCTGCATACTATAAGAATTGTCGACAAGTAAAGTAACATTGTCCTGAGAAGTTTCGGCAGAATTAACTGTACCTGGAAGAAAAGGCTGGGCAAAAGCTAAAACCAGAAATATCACAAAAAGAATACGGCAGAAAAGAATTAACAGGTCTTTTAGCTTCCGCTGACTTGCCGTTACATCCTGAGAAGCTTTTATGAATTGAACATTACTGAATGCAATACGTTTTGCTCGGCGCAACTGCACCAAATGCAAAACTATAGGTATAGCAATAGCAGCAAGCGCATACAGGAAGAAGGGATGAACAAATGTCATGTATCAAGTTAGACAGGAAATAACAAACTTACAACGAATAACACGCTAGTCTGTTACAACTGCTGATAACTAATACATTTAAGGGAGAATATAGTAAAGGAATGAATTACAAAAAGATTAAAATTCTGACCTATCCTTAAGCCCTGCCTCCCTTGTTGGTGTTTTCACCAACAAGCACCAGCTACTAAGCAGGCAACCCCATACTTCCCCACCCATACCCCCACCACCACACTTGGCATAAACGCAAAAACACCCCATCTACTTTCGTGGAAGGGGTGTTTTTAAGGATAGGGTTGGCGGCCACCTACTCTCCCGGCTGTGAGACCAGTACCATCGGCGCGTCCGGGCTTAACTTCTCTGT
>CANMMP010000001.1 GCA_947499125.1 uncultured Pontibacter sp. | reverse complement strand
CTGCCCGCAGCTTTTTCTCCACACCCTCTTTTTGAAAAAAGCACTCTTGCCCACTATGTCAATCTTAACAAAAGCAAAACGAGCTTGTAGCTGCCTCAAAACAGCTGCAAACAGCTACAGCTTTAACCATATCCGGCACGGCCATAATCCGTGTGACAATAATGGTGGCTATGGCTCCGGTGTTCACCTCTTCCCATCCCGAACAGAGAAGTTAAGCCCGGACGCGCCGATGGTACTGGTCTCACAGCCGGGAGAGTAGGTGGCCGCCAACCCTATCCTAAAACACCCCTTCCACGAAAGTAGATGGGGTGTTTTTGCGTTTATAGCTAGTGTGGTGGTGGTAGTAAAGGCGGGTGGGTGAAGGGAGCGAGGACTTTAATCATTTCTATAAATGAGCTCAAATTCTTTACATTGGGTTTATTACTCTACCTCTAACTATTTAGAACGTATCCGTTTATCCAAGTCGTAACAGAAACCATGTTAGAATAAAAAATCCCAGCCTTCAAGGCCGGGATTTTATGGTATTACAATAATCTGTGATTTATTCAGGCTTCTTACCTGCTATAGCTGTTTTGAAATTTTTAAGATCCAGGTACTTTTTAGCCAGGTCCTGTATTTCCTGTTCAGTTATAGTTCTTATAGTTGAGAGGTAGTTAGAGTAAAACTCTGTTGTCAGGTTATAGAGAATTATCTTTTTATACTTGTCTGTTTGCTCAAAGATGGTACCTATATTATTAAGGAACTTACCGATCATGTAGCTCTTAACTGTTTGTAGTTCGTCTGCTGGTACCAATTCTTCCTGAAGTAACCTGATCTCTTTTTGAATTTCCTCTATTGTTTTATTTGTTACCTCGTAGTTCACGTCAGTACCAATAAAGAACATGCTGCTTTCTTCTTTCGGTGAAATGGAGGAGTAGATACCATAGGTATAACCTTTATCTTCCCGGATGTTACGCATTAAGCGGGAACCAAAGTAACCACCCAGTATTTCGTTGAGTACAGTTAGTTTATGATAATCTTCGTGATGTATAGATGGAAAGCTTAAGCCTGTTCTAATAGATGACTGTAAGCTCTCTGCTATTTCGTCGTAGGCTTCTTTTTTGTCCTTAGTGCTATCAGGCAGTTTAAATTGATTCCTATTGTTAGAAGGTGCTGATAAGGTAGATAACTCATCTATTAAAAGCTTTTCCAGGTGATCATTTATTGCTCCGCACGCAAATATTTCCAGGCCATCTAAACTATAGTTGTTATAGTAGAATGCCTTCACCTCTTCTAAGTTTATAGTGTCAAGTTCTCCTTCATTGTAACCAAAAACATAAGGATGGTCTTCACCATAAATTAACTTTGTAAAAGTGTGTGTTGCCAGGTAATTATTTTTCTGACGCTGAATTTTTAAGTTCTGTTGATTACGTTGTTTTAATGTAGCAAACTCTTCCGATGGGAATACCGGGTTTTGTAATACATCTAATACAACTGGCAGCAGCTCTTCTGTATACTTTGATAAGCAATAAAGTGTAAATTCAGTACGATCGTAGCCGGGGGTGTTGTCGAAGGATGCTCCGTAGTAAGCTATTTTCTCTGCTATTTGCTTAGCTGTATAGTTCGCTGTCCCTTCGAACAGCATTTTAGCAGCCAGGTCGGCAGTGCCTTTTACCTCTTCGTATACTTTACCGGCCTTAAAAACAAAATCCAGCCTTATAACGGGCTGGGTTTCGCTTTTTATGATGTGCAGTTTTACTCCATTAGCTAAGTGAGAAACTTCAGCTACCTGAAGTGAAACCGCATCTATTTCCTGTATTTCTGGTGCTTTAGTTCTATCAAGCATTATAGTTTGTGTATTTTATTAATCCAGGTTCAATCCTAATGTAAAACGTATAGTTTGTGCCAAAGGATTATTCTGGTCATTTGGGATCAGGTATGCTGCATCTACACCAAACTTCTGGTAACGCAATCCTAAACCCATCGAGAAGAACTGGCGTCCGCCTTTTTCTTCGTTCTCGTAAAAATAGCCGGCTCTGGCAGCAAACAGGTCGTTATACCAATACTCGATACCGGTATTAAAGTTTACTTCTTTAAATTCTTCGCCAGCGCCACCTTCCGCATCACCAAACGATGAGAAGATACCAGCGATCACTGACTGATCCGGATCAGCGGCTGGGGAAGGTACAAGTAGCTTGTTTGCATCTAACAGGAACGTGATCGAGTTGAATGCATCCAGGTTATACTTCAGTGCAGTTCCTAACTTCAGGTTTGTAGGCAAAAAGCTTTTACCTGATGCCTCGTAATAAGATATCTTACCACCTATGTTAGAGATGTTAGCAGCTAATGCCAGGTTCATTTCCTGCGAGATGTCACGGTTATAGTATACACCAACATCAACTGAAGCCGTGTTGCCCGGTTGTGCTTCGCCTTTGCCGCCGCTCATGTTTACTTCGCCGGCAAGGTTAGAATGTATAAACCGTGCGCCAATACCTAAGCTCAGGTATTCGCTCAGCGCTTGTCCGTATGCTACCGAAATGGCATATTCTTTTGGATTGAAATCCTGGATCGGAACGCGGTTCTCATCTATAAACTGCAGCTCACCCATATCAAAATACATCAGTGACAGGGAAATAGCCGAAGTCTCGTTTATTTTCTTGTATCCTGATAAATAGTTAAGCGACATATCGTCGGTGATATTGCGCAACCACGGAGAGTAAGAAAAACTTACACTTAAGTCGTTTGGCACAAAGCCTAATTTAGCTGGGTTCCAGAAGGGTGAGTTTGCATCCGGAGATAAGGCTACGCCAGCTTCGCCAAGCGCTGCAGAGCGTGAGTCGGGTGCTACAAGCAGTACGGGTACTGCTGTTGTTAAAACCTGACCTTCCTGGCCTATAGTGGTTTGCTGAGCATATGCAGTGGTTGCTGCCATAAAGGTTAAAGCAAATGCAGCAACCTTTAAGAGAATACTTTTTCTGTACATAGATAGGGTATTGATAACTAAATCAAATATAGGGATATTACAGGATACTATTAGTTTAATATTACAAGTTTTTCAAATTTTGACGCTTTTGCTCCGTCTCTTCTCGACTGAACATTGACTTTATATATATAAACGCCTCTTGCAAGCAAATCATTATACTCGTCGCGCCCATTCCATGATAAAGCTGCCACATGGCTGGGTGAAGCTATACTTATAGTTTGTAAAGTTTTAATCAGCTTTCCTGATATAGTATAAATCTGTACTTGAACATCCAGGTCGTCGCCAGCTCGGTTATGATCAAAATGGAAAGTGGTTTTTGTCGAGAACGGGTTCGGATAGTTAAGCACATGCTCTAACGAAAATTCTTCACTATTAGATACAAAAAACTCTATGTATTCTTCGGAAGCATTGTTATGAGTGTCCCAGGCCTTAAAACGGAGCGAATGAGGACCCGGAGCCAAGCCCTTTAACGGGTACGAAATGCGCCCGCTCTGGTAGGTATCCTTATCCGAAGTATAATAATCGTTTAGTACAATCGGGTTTTCTTCGTTCTCATCCAGTATGGCCAGCAGTTCGTGCCCGATGCCCAAACCAGCCGTATTTATACCACTTTCGTCGAACAGTTTTATAAGCAACGATGGGTCATTTCCGGTGCTGCCGCCAAATACAAACGACTCATCCTCAAGAAAAAGATCTATAGTTGGTGGAGTGTTATCCAGGATGATATTTTTTGCTGTGCCACCTATAATTATACTTGTGTTAGAGCCAAGAGCATCCTGAGCAGCATTGCTGGCATAGAGGGTTATTTTACCTTCGCCGTATTGGTAGGCAATATCTTTTGGCACCACAAAACTTACATTAAACAGGCCGTTCGTTACGGTAGCGGTTCCTTCGTAAAGCACATTTTTACGGACCTCAATCGGTACGGTCGGGCTCTTTTCATCGCCATAGGTTTGTTGCGTAGTCTGCTTCTCGTAAATAGCAATGCGTAGCGTGCCGTTATAGTTAGTTGCTACCTGGTTGTTCGGAGTAAGTATGTTGCCCTGCATGGTTACCTTGCCAAGTGCGCTTAGCGTATCGGAAGCCACTGCTCGGCCATTTATATGCGTTATACTGGCATTTAGGGTTGGAGAAGCCAGGCGTAAGGCCGGGTCGGCAAGAAGCGTGAAATTGCGGTTGTAAACGCCACGTGAGCCGCTTACATTATCGGTGATACTTTTATTTTTAGTTTGTAACACCACTTCGCCAAGCCTGGGCATCGTACCCGACGCAGGCGTAAAAGCACTCTCAAAGAAATTTCGGTTAAGCACACGGTTACTACTGGAGTATACCGGACGGGTAGTGGTAACAAGCCCAACAGCTGCGCCCTGGTTATGAAGAATTGCTACTTCTGCTCCTGAAACGCGGGCTGGGTCGTCGTAACGGCCAAACTCGCAGGTGGCAGTCAGCATAAAGGTCAGGTTATCGGGGTTCTGCCAACTGGTTATCTGTGGTATGGTCAATATCTGTTCTGATGCCCAGCTTACTTCGTTTCCGTGGCCGGTATAGTTTATGAGTAAAGAGCCTTGTTCGGCGGCAGCTGTAATATCCTGGTTTAATTGTGGTGCGCGTTGCCCACTGGCTACAGCCTCCTGGCGGTACAGGTCTAAGTATAGTTTGTTTGTAGTATAAGCCGGAGCTTGGGTTTCCATAAAGTCTGCCAGAAATTCGGCATCGTCCTGGTGCTCGTTATAGTCCCCATCGTCTGATACAAGGGTTACCTGGTTTCGCCATTCGCCAAAGTGACTGCTGCTTTCATAAGCGATGATCTTATCAACCATAAGCGCCGCCTCCTGCACATTTTTAGCTGGTAATCTGCCGATGCCTATGTCTAATAACTGGTCACCTAAGTTGTTTTCGGCCCATTCACCTTCTTCCTCATCCAGGAAACCATAATAATCCTCGGAAGAGTAACTGGCAATAGGGTGCAGCGACTGCCGGGACTCGTATACCGGAACCAGATTGGTATTCCCGAGCATGCGGTCTTTATAATCATAAGAGGCATCACCAAACAATAGTAAATGCATTAATTCGCCGGCAGGTTTGTTGCTGCGCTTATACAGCATGCGCATAAAATTGCGGATAGCTGTTACATCCTGCCTTCCCGACGAAAATTCGTTAAACACCTGTGTGGTCGTTACAACTATACTTTTCAGGTTGCTTTTTGTGTTACGGTGGTCTGCCAGCTGGTTTGCCTGCTGCAGCAAAGATGGATGCGTGATAATTACGTGGTCTATAGTTCCGTTCAGGTTAAGGCTGTGCAGGTTCTGGTTGGCTACTTTGCCTTTAGCTATAGGTTTTAGGCTGATGTTGTTTTCTGTAAATACCACAAACTCGCGCAGTATACTCGAAGTCGCTGAAAACTGCAGTGAGCCGCTATGGGTTGTTTGTTGCTGTGCAGGGCGTAAAGGGTTGGTAATATCCCAGACCTTGGCTGTTGCGGGTGCACCGGCTATACTATAGTTGCTAACAGGCTGGTTTATACTTGCCAGGCTCCGGAAAGTGGTTTGGTCGTTGTATAGTTTTAGCTGGCGGGTATAGTTTAGCTCCAGGTAATTCAGGTAGCCGGTGGCAGTTGCATCGGAGGGCATATTAAAGGTAAGCTGCACATTGGCATTGCCGTTAAGCTGGCTTAAGGTGAATGTTCTGTCAGCTATAACTCCTTCGGGGTGGTAATTGTATGTGCCGCGGCCTGCAACCGGTATGGTTCCGATCAGTTGTTCGTTCTGTTTTACTGTAAAAGAGCAATCGGTAGCAGAACTTCCCATAACGGCCACCGTAAGCCGGGCATCAGAGCCGGCTACAGCATCCGAAGCAGGTAATGTTATGGTACGTGATGTGGTGAACGTACTGAATGCCTCGCCAAACCACTCGCGCCCTGAGTGTACTGCATTCATCAGGTCCCGCTCATGAAAAACGCGCTCGTTGTAAGTAGTTATAGTTTGTGATGCACTGCCAGCCGGGTTAAGGTTCTGCACCCGGGCCCCCGAAGTATAGCCTACTCTTAAAAAGTAAAAGGTGGTATCGGTGTAAACGTTAAAGGTGTGCTCAAACTTATTTTGTTGTTGATTGTATTGCCAGGTATGTGGCCCCTGTCCATAGAAAAGTATAAAGTCCTGATCGTTGAATTGCCCGTCCTGCTCGCCGTTTACAACTATAGCATTCTCCAGTAAGTCGTCTGGTACAGGGGCGCTGTTAGGCTGGGGCAACATGCCGCCGCCATTTCCAAACAGTTGTATTGTTTTAGGGTCCAAGCCCTGGGTGTTAATGCCGAGTGCCTGCAGCGTAGCTTTATCAATTTTATGAATGCCCGATTGCGTTACAGCCAGTTTATACCATTCGCCGGAGCTTAATACAGAGTTGTTCGCAACGTTATTTGTGGTGCTGTTTATACGTTGAGTCGTTGTTGCCCCAGAAGTATAAGTATAGCTGAAGCGGGTAAGTTTCTCGAGCTGGTTTGTTTGTGGGTTACGGCGGATGGGCAGGATTGAAACCAAAGTTACCGGTTGCTTATTCTGTCGTGCATTCACAAACTCGGCTTTAACATTTGTGCCGATGGTTACGCCTTTAAACTGTTCCTGCTCCTTAGCTGTGAAAGGGGCAAATACAGCTTCTGTTACATTAAAACTGCTGATGTGTGTGTGTGGGATAGACAAACGGTAATAAGGCAGCCGTTCCAGCAGATCTATACTTGCACCTGTAAAAGAGGGGATGCTGGCTGCATTACCGGTTGCCGGAAAAACAGCTTCCTGGGTATTCCAGGTAAGTATAACAGGCGCTGTGGCTTTTTGCTGGGCTATAGCTGTGCCGGCCATAACGCTCGAAAAAAGCAGCATGCATATCAGGAAAAGTAAACGTGACTGCATAGGCAACGCACAGAACTAAATAAGCAGATAATGCCCACCTGTACCAGGAAGGCATCATCTGTAAAAATAACAAAAAATAAGGCAGTTTATTGTGCCCCAGTAATTTATACTTGTTTCAGGTCGTACTCAAACGACTCCATGATCAGGTTTGCCAGTAGCTTGCTGCACGCTTTGTCTACTTTTTCGCGGGCTATTGTTTCATTTTCTGCTTCCAGGTGCAGGGTAATGTGTTTGCCAATACGCACATTCTCTACCTGGTCCAGGCCAAGGTGCTCCAGGCCAAGCAGCACCGCTTTACCTTGTGGGTCTAACAGCTCAGGGCGTGGCATTACATTTATTTCGGCAACGAATTTCATAGTTACGCGGTTTGTTTTTTGAAAATAGATAACACTATGTATAGCACTATGATAAGTGGTATAGCTGCGAAGTTAAGAAGAGCCAGTAAAATAACCGAAAGCCCCACGAAAATAAACCTTACAGAATTATCAGCCCAGGTCAGATTCGTGAATTTTAGCGCAAATAAAGGCAGTTCGGCTACCAGCAGCAACGAAAGTATAAGTGTAACAGCCAGCAGTACCAGCTGGTTAAGTATAATATCAGTTAAAAATGGCTGGCTAAAGGCAAGTATAAGTGGCAACGACGATACAAAAATTGCGCAGGCCGGTGTAGGCAGTCCTATAAACGAGGTGGTCTGGCGTGTATCGATGTTAAATTTAGCCAGGCGCAGCGCCGAAAAAACAGTGATAATAAAACCTGCGAAAGGAAGTAATGCCTGCTCTGATGTCATGTCGCCTTCAGCACGGTTCATCAGCATAAACATCATGGCGCCCGGTACCACACCAAACGAGATCACATCGGCCAGCGAGTCCAGTTGCTTGCCAATTTCAGAGTAAGCGCCCAGTACGCGGGCAAGCATGCCATCCAGGAAATCGAAAACAGCGGCCAGACCTACTAAATAAGCCGCGTAAACCAGCTCGTTCTGGAAAATAAAGTATAGCGCCACGCAACCCGAAAACAGGTTAAGGCAGGTTATAAAGTTAGGAATGTGTTTCTTCATGCAAAGTATAGTTCGCGGCGGGTGTTACCGCAAAAATGGGTTGTATTTCTTTTCGTGCCCAATAGTGGTTTCCGGTCCGTGGCCCGGGTAAACGGTAACCTCGTCAGGCAGTACAAAAAGTTTTTTTCTGATACTGTTTAAGAGCGTTTCATGGTCGCCGCCCGGCAAATCGGTGCGGCCTATACTTTCCTGGAAAAGCACATCGCCGGCTATCAGCGTTTTATCTTCTTTGTTATAGAACACCACATGGCCCGGTGCATGGCCTGGTGCAAAAATAATATCCAGGGTAGTGTTGCCAAATTTAACCTGCTCACCTTCTTTCAGGTAAGATGCCGGCAGTTGTTCCTGGTAACCGGTAATGCCGTAAACCGGCGCATACACAGGTATAGCGCGCAATGTTTCCAGGTCTTTTTCGTGTATCTCGAGGCCCACGTTATAGGTGTTGGCTACAAAGCGGTTGCCCAACACGTGGTCTATGTGACAATGTGTATTCAGCAGGCGTACTACTTTCAGGTTATTATCCGTGATGTATTGCTGTAGTTCGTTTTGCTCTCTTTTATCGGAACAGCCCGGGTCAACTACCACGCACTCGTTTGTGTCGTCGTGCAGCAGGTAGGTGTTCTCGGCGAAGGGGTTAAATGTAAAGCGTGCTATTTTCATTGTATTACAGCGGCCGTAGCCTATAAAATCGGGATCTAAGTTACAAATTTAACGGGTACATCTCGTAACTTGCCTACATGATTTACGATTTTATAGTTGTGGGCCACGGCCTGGCCGGAGCCATTTTAGCAGAAACGCTGCGCAGTCGCGGAAAGAATGTACTGGTAATTGATGAGCCAAAAGAGAACTCTGCTTCGCGGGTAGCGGCTGGTTTGCTGAACCCGGTGGCCGGTAAACGCTTTGCCAAATCGTGGCTCGCCGATACGCTTATACCTGCTGCCAATACTTTTTATGATGCCCTGGAAATCCGCTACAACCAGGAACTATACTTTCATAAGCCCATCTATAAAATATTTTCGTCAGTAGAAGAGCAAAACACCTGGATGGCCAAAAGCGAAGGCGGCAACTGGGACGATTACATAGAAGCTACGCATACCCAAAGTATAAACCAGCCGGGTATCGATGATCCGTTTGGCGGCCTGATGATAAAGCGCGGTGGTTTCTTGCACGTGTACGCCATGCTCGATTTGCTGACCGAAGACTTACTGGAACAAAACTTATTGTTTCCTGAGCGGTTTGATATAAGCCAGTTGCAGCTGACTGATGAGGGTGTGAACTATAAAACTATAAAAGCCAGGCACCTGATTTTTTGCGAAGGCTACCAGGTTATCAATAACCCGTATTTTGCGTGGCTGCCGTTACAGCCTACAAAAGGGGAGGTGCTGGAAGTGCAGGCCGAACAGAATTTTGCCCCGGAGTGCATCTATAACAAAGCCGTTTACGTTGTTCCGGAAGGAGCAGGCCGTTTTATAATCGGGGCTACCTATAACTGGCGAACTCCTGATGAGGAGCCAACGCAGGAGGGGCAGGACGAATTGAGCGAACGGTTTCGGCAGATCACACCAAAGGCATTTACTGTAACCGGGCATTGGGCAGGTATACGACCAGCCGTACGCGACCGCAAACCACTGATGGGCATGCACCCTGCGTATGAACAGCTGAGTGTTTTCAATGGCATGGGGTCTAAAGGAGTAATGATGGCTCCTTACCTGGCTGCCCACTTTGCCGACGCACTGGCTGGAAAGGCAGAATTGATGCCTGAGATACATATTTCACGTTATTTTTCGTTATATTACGACTATATAAAACACCAAAACCTACAACCCTAAGCGCATGCGTGTTACTACAAGGTTATTTTTGCTGTTTGTGTGCTTATTAACGGTTGGTGCCCTGCAGGCGCAACCTGGCCGCGACCCCTTTGGCAAAAGCCGCATTCAATACAAGAACTTTGACTGGAAACGGTACAATACGCAAAACTTTAACCTGTACTATTACAAAGGTGGCGAGCAAACAGCAAAGGATGCAGCCGACTACGCTGAGCGCGAATTAAAACGCATTACCGGCCTCATCGGCTATTATCCTTACTCCAAAATAACGCTTATACTTTACAACTCGGCCACCGACCTGCGCCAGAGTAACATAGGCCTGTACAACGACCAGTTCCAGACCGGGGGCGAAACCCTGTTCATGAAAAATAAGCTGCAGCTGGCTTATGATGGCACCAAGACCGACTTTAAAACCGACCTGAGCTATAAACTAACCGAACTGCTGCTAAACGATATGATGTATGGGGGCAGCTTAAAAGAGGCTCTGCAAAGCAGTTACCTGTTGCGCCTGCCAGACTGGTTTGTGACCGGCGTAGCGGCTTATACTGCCGAAGGGTGGAGCCTTGATATGGACAGCCATATCCGGGATATTCTGCTGGACGGTGACAACGTAAAGCCTGGACAGATACTGATGCGTTACCCCGAGCTTACAGGCCAGTCGGTGTGGAATTACATTGCCGAGCGCTATGGCTATACTTCCATCCAGAACATCCTTAACTTAACACGCATAACCCGCGATGTAGAGATTGGTGTTAGTAGTAGCTTAAATGTACCTTACAAACGTTTCCTGCAGGATTGGTTTAATTACTATAAGCAGATAAATGCCCGGCAGGACGAACCTTTCGCGACACTACCTGACGATAAAAAGCTATTTGATAAGAACAGGCGTGCCCTGCATTACACTGAGCCGGTATTAAGCCCGGATGGCACTATGCTGGCCTACGCCGAAAACGATTATGGCAACTATAAGATCATCGTAAAAGATGTGAAAGGCCGGGGCAGCCGCATAGTTTGGCGCGGTGGCTACAAAACACTGGACCAACCTACAGATTATAGTTTACCTGTACTTGCCTGGCGAAATAATAACCAACTCGGTTTTGTGGAGGCTCGTCGCGGTAAAATGTTGCTGCGCCAGGTTGGAGCCAGAAACAAAGGTTCTTTCCTGCCCTTTTTCGATGATCTGGCCAAGCCATCTGTTTCCCTGACCCAGTTTACGCAGGTGCGTGACATGAGCTATTCCGAAGATGGAAACCAAATCGTTATTAGCGCGGTAGCCGACGGGCAAACTGATCTGTACTTGCTGCAGAGTAACGGTAAACTGATAGGCCAGTTAACCAACGATATTTACGATGATATTCAGCCTGTTTTCCTGAAGGGCGGTAACGGTATTGTGTTTAGCTCTAACAGATGGGTAGATGATACCGGTGTAGTGCAGGATGCTACTTTCCGGGACGTGGTAAACAACTATGATATTTTCCTGCTGCAAACTACAAGCCCTGTTTCGGTAACCCAGATCACATCAGGTATAGCCAGTGAACTAAGGCCGCGCGCTACAGCGAATGGTAATTTTGCTTATCTAAGCGAAGAGAACGGGATCAGGAGTTTGTATACTTATGATATGGCAACCAGGGAAGCTACGCCGATATCTAACTTTGTACAAAACATACAAAACTACGATTACAGTGCTACCACAAATGCGCTGGCGCTAACTGCCAAAGACTGGGGCAAGGACTTTGTGTACCTGTTCCCGGATTATACTTCTACCACCCTCGATTCGCTGCCAAAAACATCGCGCCAGATAATACTGGAAACACGGGCACGCGTACCGCAGGCAGCTGCTGCCAGCAACCGCAAAATACTGGAGAACGAAGCCACTGAAAAGCAGGATAACCGGCCAGTAGGAGAAGTAAACATTGAGAACTACGAGTTTGGAGCCGGCAAACCAGTTAAAACCGACACGACAGCGCAGCAGATAACTGTTACAGACAGCACCCAAGTTGCGCCTGATACTGCTCAGGTACAAACTACTGCTCCTGTGCGTACCACTCGTCCGGCACCTGAGTTTAGAATTACAGGCCCAATAGATTACGACACCCGCTTTAGTATTCACGAGATCATTTCGTCGGTGTATGCCGATCCGCAGCTTGGGTTTGGCATTGTGGCAGGGGTTAACATGAGCGACCTTTTTGAGAACCACCACATAAGGGGCACCGCTTACCTGCGTACCGACCTCGAAACAAGCCGTGCCTTTGCCGAATATATAAACCTTGAGAACCGTGTAGATATTGGTATCCAGTTCAGGCGGGATGTGCTGGTAAGCTCTATCCCGAATGCGCCTAACCAGCTTGTACGTAATGCCCGAAATGAGCTGGCGCCACTGTTGGTTTACCCGCTAAGTTATAGTACCAGCCTTCGTGCCCAGCCGCGTCTGGCAAGTACCCGTTTCACTAACCTGGTCGAGTTCGTTTCGCCGGATAGCGTGAATAACATGTATGGCGGAAATTTAGAGTTGGTGTTCGATAACTCGGTGGTAACAGGCGTTAACATGATGGAAGGAACCCGCATGAAAGTAGGCTTCCTGACGATGCGCGACCTGGAGAACAATCAGGCCAACTTTAATAAGTTTTACGTAGACCTACGCCATTACCAGAAAATCCACCGTGAAGTTGTACTTGCCGCCCGTGTAAGCTATGGAGCTTTTTCAGGTAATTCGCCTAAAAGCTACCTGATAGGCGGTATGGATAACTGGCTGTTTGCCGGCGAGGATAATGAAATAGAACCTGGTGATGTGGTCATACAATCGGCACCGGAATTATTTTACCAGGAGTATGCCATGCCTTTGCGCGGCTTCGACCATAACACACGTACCGGTAGCAAACACCTGCTGGCCAATGCCGAGCTTCGCGTTCCTATAGTGAAGTACCTGTACAGTGGGGCTATCAGCTCGGGTTTTTTACGGAACCTGCAACTAACAGCCTTTGCCGATGCCGGCTCTGCTTACAATGGTTCTAACCCGTTTACCGGTAACAACTCTATCAACACCCGTGTGGTAGGTGGCCGTACCAGCCCAACCGAACGTAACCCGTTCGAGATAACGGTTATCAACTACCGTAACCCGTTCCTGGTTGGCTATGGTTTTGGAGCACGCTCTACACTGTTTGGGGTATATGGTAAACTGGATGTAGCCTGGAGCGAAGCCGATATGGGCAACGAAGGACCAAAACTATACCTTACTCTAGGGTACGACTTCTAAACACATAGACCCTCTATGAACCTGAAAGCTCTACGTCCTGCTTTCGTGGGATTACTGTTGCTGGGTGCTGGTGCTGCCTGGCTGCACTTTGCTGATAAGAACTACATATATGGTGCTCTCTATCATAATTTCGCTGATATAGACGACCACCTCATTTTTGAGCAGCGCACCATACATGCCTCTGTCGAGCCTCAGCCCTGGCCACATGCGCCAAAGTATAACCAACTAACATGGCCTTCTTATTTGCAGGAAATGCACGAAGACCTGGAATCGGTTGCTTTCGTGGTTATACATAAAGACTCGGTGGTGCACGAACAGTACTGGCAGGGTTACTCCAATGCCTCGTTAAGCAATTCTTTTTCGATGGCGAAGAGCGTGGTAAGTATACTAATAGGTGCTGCCCTCCGCGATGGATACATTAAAAGTATAAATCAACCTGTAGCCGATTTCCTGCCATCATTTAAACAGGGAGATAAGCGCAAAATCACCCTGAAGCACTTGTTGATGATGAGTTCCGGACTTAACTGGGATGAGTCGTATGGCAACCCTTTGTCGGTAACTACGGAAGCATACTATGGCGATGATCTGAAGAAGGTGATAGACCGGTTAGAGCCGGAAACTGAACCCGGCAAAGCATTTAGCTACAAAAGTGGCGACACGCAGATACTGGCCCTGGTGCTGGAGGCTGCTACCGGTAAGCAGTTAAGCCAATATGCAGAAGATAAACTATGGAAACCGCTGGGCGCCATGCAAAATGCCGGCTGGAGTGTAGATAAGCCTGAAGGTATAGAAAAAGCCTACTGCTGCCTGTTCAGCAATGCCCCGGATTTCGCCCGGATCGGTAAGTTATACTTACAGAATGGCATCTGGAATAACGATACGATCGTAGATCCTGCTTTTGTACGTGAATCAATTACGCCTCATGGCCTGCCAACTGAGTCCGGGGAAGTGTCGGATTTTTATGGTTACCAGTGGTGGCTTCTGCCAGACTATAAAGGACAGGATATTTTCTATGCTCGCGGCATTTTAGGGCAGTATGTTATTGTAATTCCTGAAAAAGAGCTCATCATAGTACGTTTAGGAAAAGAGCGCGACAAGCATATAAACAATCACCCCGGCGAAGTTTATATAATGATAGATGCAGCAAATGAAGTGATCAGGTAACGAACTATAGCTTTACTATTATACCGCTTTGTTTATAGTTTGATATAAGTATAAAGCCACACTTCTTTCCAAGAGCGCGCTTGAAATGAAAGTATAGAACCGCGCAAAGTAAAGTCCTTACTGCTGTGTTCGTTTAGAACCCGAATGCTATTTAAAATAAGAAGAGCCCGAAGTATAAACTTCGGGCTCTTCTTATTTTAAGCTACTACTACTTAGCGAACCTTCTGAGCTACCGGGGTAGCGATAGGCTTCTTTTCTTCTTTTGTAGTATCTACAATAATTGGTGCCGCAATAAACAGCGACGAATACGTGCCGAATACCACACCGATCATCATGGCCAGTGAGAAGCTACGTAGCACTTCGCCACCAAACAGGAACAATACAAGCACTACCATAAATAAGGTAAGTGATGTGATAATTGTACGGCTGAATGTGCTGATCAGGGCAGGGTTAACTACCTGGCGGATACCCTGGCGTGGGTTGTCGCGCAGGTACTCACGGATACGGTCGAAAATAACCACTGTATCGTTAATTGAGAAACCGATGATTGTAAGTACCGCAGCTATAAATACCTGGTCCATTTCATAAGAAACACCAAACAGGTCAAGTATAGCGAACACAGCAATGATCATCAGGGCATCGTGAAGCAAGGCTACAACACCACCCAGCGAGAACTGCCATTTACCAAAGCGGATGATCACGTAAATAAAGATACCGATCAGGGCAAGTATAACAGCGATAAGGGCTGTTTTCTGGATGTCGTCGGCCATGGTTGCACCTACTTTAGATGAGCTCAGAACCTCTGGAGTCAGGTTGTTGTACTCGCTAAGGCCGGCATCAAGGGCAGCTTTTACTTTTTCGTCAGCCTGAATGCTTTCATCGTCGGCAAGCCAGCTGGTAATTACTTTAAAGCGGTTGCTTGCGCCAAAGGTCTTCACTTCTGTACCGGCACCTTCAAAGTCATCAGACAGGGCTGCACGGATCTCAGAAGCAGGAACTGCCTCATCTAGCTCCACTACATAAGAGCGGCCACCTTTAAAGTCAACACCCAGGTTTGGTCCGTTTATAGCCATAGCTACAAAACCGAACACGATAACAGCTGATGAGAAAATGTAAGCAGGAGTTCTGAACTTCATTACATCAAATGTAACGTTACGGAACATCTTGTCGGCAAGCACAGACGAGAACGACAGTTTACCTGATCTCTTGAACACGCTCTCTATCAATACTCTTGAAATAAAGATTGATGTGAAGAAAGAGGTAGCGATACCGATCATCATGGTAATAGCAAAGCCTTTAACAGGGCCAGAACCGAAGTAGTAAAGTATAAAACCAACCAGGAAGGTAGTTACGTTCGCATCCAAAATGGTCATGAATGAGTTGTCGTAACCTTTGTTGATCACTTCGCGCATGCTCAGGCCTTTTTTAGCCTCTTCACGCATACGTTCGAATATCAGTACGTTCGCATCAACGGCCATACCTAATGTAAGTACGATACCGGCGATACCAGGCAATGTAAGTGCAGCACCAAACTGAGCAAGTATACCAAGTATAAAGAAGATGTTAAATACAAGCGCAAGGTCAGCTATAAAACCGCCACGGGCATAGTAGGCTATCATAAACACTACTACCAGCACTAAACCAGCTATAGTTGACAGCAAGCCCTGATTGATAGATTCCTGGCCAAGTGACGGACCAACTACAGCTTCTTCCACGATACGGGTTGGAGCTGGCATTTTACCGGCTTTCAGAATGTTGGCAAGGTCTTGTGCTTCTTCGATAGTAAAGTTACCGGAGATAGAAGAGTTACCACCTGAAATTTCGCCCTGTACTACCGGAGCAGAATATACATAGTTATCAAGTACGATCGCTACCTGGCGTCCGATGTTATTACCTGTCAGGCGAGCCCATTTTTTGGCACCTGTCGGGTTCATTGTCATTGTAATCTCAGGCTGACCGTTCTGGTCGAAGTCCTGGCGGGCATCGTTGATAGCATCGCCTCCAAGTGGAGCCTTGCCATCACGTCCTTTTTTAACAGCATAAAGCTCCACAAATTCCTGGCGGCCGTCACCTGAAATAGCTTTAACATCCCATAGGAAACGCATGTTTGGAGGGAAGATAGCACGTACTTCAGGATTAGACAGGATGTCGTTTATTTTGGCAGTATCGCGTACGTTAGCGCCAAGGCCATTAGGTAGCGGAGTGAAAAGGCGGGCAAGCGGGCCAACCTGGTTTGCAAGCGAATCGGCAGCAGCTAAAGTAGCAGCAGCAGAATCCTGGGCAGTAGAATCAGCAACAGCAGCTACAGCATTTGAGTCGGTAGCAGCAGCGGCAGCCAGTACATCCTGATCAGCGTTTGCTGCAGGTGCTGCAGTAGCATCAGTTGTAGTAGCGTTCAGTTTAAGTTTGCCGGCTTCTTCCTGCTTTACCAGGTAGTCATTCAGCTGCATCAGGTACGGGCTGAACTCCTGTGGAGCCCATACTTCCAGGAACTCCAGGTTAGCCATACCAGATAATAATTTACGCACACGCTCCGGGTTGTCGATACCAGGTAATTCGATCTGGATACGGCCGCTGCCTTTCAGGCGCTGAATGTTAGGCTGTGTTACACCAAATTTGTCGATACGGGTACGCAGGATGTTGAAAGAGCGGTCGATAGCACCTTCTACTTCTTCGTCAATTACTTCAATTACTTCGTCGTTCGTAGACTCGTAGCTGATCTTGCCACGGTTAGCAGTGTTAGAGAAGATACGGCTTAATTTGCCATTTGGCTCAATTTCACGGTAAGCTTCAGCAAACAGGGTAGTAAATCTTTCCTGGCTGTTACGCTGTAATTCCTGCGCACGGTCAAGGGCTTTCAGGAAGTTAGGGTCTTTGCTGTTACCAGACATAGATTTGATGATCTCAACAGGCGATACTTCAAGTACCACGTGCATACCACCTTTTAAGTCAAGGCCAAGGCCCAGCTCGTTTTCTTTGATTTCCTGGTAAGTATAGCCTAAAAATACAGGCTCTTTCCACATAGAATCGAGGTAGGTCTGCTTCTTAGAGAGATCTACGTTGCCTTGTGCGTCAGTTGCATATGCTTCTGCATCTTCCTGCACGTTATTGGCAACAAACGAGAATGACAGGAAGTAAAGGCACAGAGCCGATACTATAGCTGTCAGCGTGATTATAAACGATTTGTTACGCATTGGTTAAATTAATATAGAATAGATTGTTAGATTTTGTAATATAAACTACAGAAAACCAATTGATTAATGGTTTTTCCGGCCTGGACATAAGCACACAAGTATAGAATTACCGGTGCCAGCCAGTTAAGAAGTATAAAAGCGGGTGAATGGCAGCCTAAGGGGCGTTGGGCTGTATAGTTGTCGGGAAAAGTTGCGCTACAAAGCCATTACCTACCGGTAAAGCCGTCTGGGCAGGCAATTCGTCGTCGGTTGGTGCTGCGAAGGCAGGCAGCGGGGCAGGCAACGTAGCCTGCTGCAGGTTTAAAGTAACAAAAGAGGTAGTAGCCTCTAACGATACTTTCTGTTTAACTACAGTTTTATGCTCAGGAGCTGGTGCATCTGTTAATTTAGAAGCTTCCTGTTTTGTAGTGTTATCGGCCGGTAAACTATAAGCGCGCACCTCCTGGCCATTGAGCATAAGTGCCCAAAGCAGGGTAACCGACATCAAAAGATGCCTGATGTGTTGTGCTATAGCTTTAGTTTCTGGCATGTGTAGTTACAAATGTAACGGCTTTCCTGTAAAAATAAAATCCTTAGCGGTTTACTTCAATAAATCGTTTAATGTCGTGCTTCTTCCCGATGAGTAACAGAACGTCGGAAGGGTAGATGATGGTATCGGCTTTAGGCACACCAATAATATGCTCTACCTGAGTAGGTTTGCCGTCCTGCATCTCCTCAAAAAAACGCTTTATAGTTATCATGTTGAGGTTATACTTCTCGCGCAGCGATATTTTAGCCAGGCTTTTGTTAGCTATACCTGGCGGGGTATTTATCTCTACGATCTCGTAATTATCAGGCAGGGGCAGGAAGGTGCGTATATTAGGCTGCAGCAATCTTTCGGCAACAGTTTTACCTACCTCACCCTCCGGCGACAGAATTTCGTGCACACCCATTTTTTCGAGGATGCGGCGCTGCTGTTTGTTAGAGGCACGTGTAATAACGCGTTTTACATTCAGTTCCTGCAGGTTGGCGGTTGTAATAAGCAGGGCCTCAAAGTCTTCGCCTATGGCCACTATTACAGCATCCATGTCGCCTATGTTCTGGGCTTCGAGGGCACGCAGGTCGGTTGCATCAAGAGCTACGGCATAGGCAACTTCATCTTTAATGCCTTCTACATGGTCTTCGTCGTTGTCGATAGCCAATACTTCGGCACCGCGCTCTGCCAGCGTGCGGGCAATAGAGTTGCCAAATATACCCAGTCCAATTACTGCGAACTTATGCCTCATAGGTTTATTTTATTTTTGAGTTCAGGAAAGTGGTAAGCACCTGTAAGCCTTTCTCAAAGTTATTATTATTCGGGATAATTATATCCGCATCGTTCTTATAAGGCTTGATATATTTTTCGTAGGTAGGCGCTACGTGGTTTGTGTAGCGGTACAGTACGTCGTCGAGGTCGTAGCCACGCTCTACTTTATCGCGAACTATGCGGCGCTGCAGTTTTATGTATTCTTTGGCGTCGATGTATACTTTCAGGTCCAGCAGTTTGGCAATTTCCTCGAAGTAGAACACAAAAATACCCTCTACCACCACAATAGGCGCAGGCCTGAACTCGAGCTGCTTTGGTACTACGTTGGGTTTGTTGAAGGTATACTCGGTGCGGTAAACGGTTTCGCCGCGGCTCACTTTCAGCAGGTCGTGGGCGTAGGCTTCGTCGTCGATGCAGGACGGAAGATCGAAGTTAGTTACACCGTTCTCGTCTAAAGCCTGGTGTTCACGCGATTTGTAATAATTATCCTGGGAGATCAGGCAAACATTTTCAGGTGAGAACGAAGTAAGTAGCTTGTTCAAAAAAGTTGTTTTTCCTGAAGCACTACCTCCTGTAATCCCGACAATAAATGGCTTTTGCATTGGAAGCTATGGTTTCAGGCTACAAAATTAAGATTTTATAAGGCACAAGACCACAACTGCTGCAATAAATTTATAGTTTCTACTTTTGCTGTAAAAATTGAATGAGTTTTTGCATCGCTCTGCCACGGTGGCTGATGGCATTTTTTTCGGCCGGATCCATCTCTGCAAATGTCTTCTCATGGCCCTCAGGTATAAAAACCGGGTCGTAGCCAAAGCCTTTGTTGCCTTTATACTCGTGGGCTATAGTACCGTTCACGATGCCTTCGAACTGGTATTCCTGGTCGTCTAAGTATAAGGTTATACTTGTACGGAAGCGAGCTCTGCGGCTTTCCTGGTCTTCGAGTTTGTGCAGTACTTTGTTAATGTTGTCGGAGTCGGAGCGTTGCGGGCCGGCATAGCGGGCAGAATAAACGCCGGGCTCGCCGCAAATGGCATCTACTTCCAGGCCGGTATCGTCGGCAAAGCAGTTTACTTTATACTTTTCCCAAACATAACGGGCTTTCTGGCGCGAGTTTCCTTCCAGAGTGTCCTGGTCTTCGGCCAGTTCTTCGTGGCAGCCAATATCTTCGAGGCTCAGCAGTTTATACTTGCCTTCCAGCATCTGGCTAACTTCAGCAATTTTGTTCCGGTTGTTGGTGGCAAAGCAAAGCTCCTTCATAATTTATAGTTTGTCGGGGTCCGTAATTTATAGTTAGTCTGGAATTTACCCGATTTTATAGTTTATAGTTACAGAATAGGGCCTTGCTTGCTCTGTTGCTTTAATTCGTCGTATTTTTTGTTGTTGGCATTCCATTTATAGTTGGCTATTACCAATCCTATGGCTGTAAAGAGCACCAGTTTGATCAGGTATTCTTTTGAGAAGATGATATCTATAATAGGTGCATCACCAATTCTGAACAGCAACGAAATAGCGCCTACTATAACACTATAAAATAATGCATGGAACGCCATGTACGTCAACTTACCTTTTGCCTGCTGTTTTGGCCAGGTCTCTAATAGGTACTGTTCTTTTGTGGTCATGAACTAAGATTGATTAATTGTTGATGGCTAAATTGTTGATTGTTAAATGCCGGGTTTACTCTATAGTTGCTTGTATAGGTTTTGAAACTCTTGTTTCCGCTTCAGTTTACAATATCTCTTAGAGTTAGCTTTCCAGTAGTAAGTAAATATAGCAAACCCTAAAACGGTGTTTATCAGTATTCTGATAAGGAAATCTGGAGCCATAAACGATTGCCAGATCATGCTTTCGCCTCAGTTGGTGAACAAATGACTCCCTACTGCCAGCACAACTCCCTATGCAAAGCCGTAAGTCAGGATATAAAATAGCCTGCCTCTCCGTATTGCTAGCTCCCAACTCCGGATATGTTTTTGTTCTGTATTGTTCAAACTCATGGCCTCAATACAATTTAACCATTAACAATGCAGCAATTAAATTTAATGCACGTATGCGGCTACTTCCTGCTCCTGTAACACAACTTCTACGTGCTCATTTAATGTAGTGGCCAGCGAGTAGCCGGTGTAAGTGGCTGCAACCGGGTACAACGTGTGGTGGCGGTTTACGAGGGTAGCAATTTCAACCTTCTTCGGGTTTTGGGGCAGAAAAGTGTTTAATGTATAAGCCAGCGTTTTGCCGGTGTTCAGCACATCATCCACTATAATTACCACTTTGTTGGCTATCGTTATACTTTCGGGGTCCAGGTTTACAGGCGCATTAAGTGGGCTAACTTTGTTTAATTTTATAGTCAGCAACTGTACTGCTATCGGCGATATAGAGCGTAATTCGGTGGCCAGCATACCGGCAAGTATAGCCCCATTCTGGTGTATGCCGGCCAGTACAAGTTCCTGTTCCTCAAAATTGTGCTCGTATATTTCGTAGGCCATGCGCTTTATTTTCTGCTGTATCTGCGTCTGGTCCAGTATAAGGTGTTGCTGCGGATGTGTCATGGGGTTATAGTTATGGCTAAGACAAAGTTAGAAGATAAATTGCAGCAGCATAATATTTTAGCGACTGCATAAAATAATTTGGTGAGGGCTCTTTAAAATTCAGAAACTATTGCTAAATTTGCAGTCCGATAGAGAAATTAAGGTTAATATAACGTTTATAATAATGAAAAAAGGCATTCACCCAGAATACAGAGAGGTTGTTTTCCAGGATATGACAAGTGATTTCAAATTTATCACTCGTTCTACCATGAACTCTGATGAGACAATCACCATGGAAGACGGTAAAGAATATCCGGTTATCAAAGTGGAAGTTTCTTCTGCGTCGCATCCTTTCTATACTGGCAAAAACATTTTCGTGGATACTGCTGGTCGTGTGGAGAAGTTCAACACACGTTACAAGAAAAAGTAAGCGGTACCAACCGGTTAAAACGTTTCTTAAAAAGTCTTTCTGCCATAGCGCAGAAAGACTTTTTTTATTTACATGAACGCAAGTATAAACTGGCCCGGTTTATGATATAGCAGAAATCATATATAAACTATAACCGATGCTGCTTATGAAACTACGTTATACTTATTTACTGGCTTTTGCCGGGTTGGCTACCTTAACTGCCTGCGACAAAGAAGAAGTTGCCCCTGAACCTGCACTTACTGATAAAACTGCCGTTTTCGAAGTTTTTGCATCAGGAGACTACACCAACAGCTACCTGGCTGAGGAAGAAGCTACCATACACCTTTATATCTACCGCGGCGAAAAGGGTGTAGCCGGAACACCAATGATCTTCGATTCAACGTTTGTGATGCTCCTAAAGCACCTGCCTATGGAGGATAACAAGATCGTGATAAGAAAAACCATACCTGATGTTGATACCAAAAAGGAGTTTGTTAGCCTGGGCAGCGGGTATAGGGTAGCGCAGTTTGGCTACGGCAGTTACGAGCCAGTACCCGACGATGAAAATACCAAAACGATAGAGATCGTACTATAAAAAAGAATAATCCGAATTAAAGAGGTCTTTCTGAGCTATATCGGGAAGACTTTTTTATTTTTGCCTTATGAACATCATTCTCTTCGACGATCCGGTTATCCGGCAGAACCTGTTGCCGCTTACGTTTACGCGTCCGGTGGCTGATATCCGCACTGGTATTTTAACTATAGCCGAAAAATGGCAGGAGCTTACCAGGCAGGTAGTATCATCGCTTACCCAGGATTACCTGAAGCAAAAGTTCGTGACATATTATAATACCGAGAACTGCTACATAAACGGTGCTGTTATACCCACTGCCGCCATGATTGAGCAAATGAAGGGTTTGGCTTTTGGTAGTTCGTACTGGCAGGGCGATACCCTGTTGGCTTATGCCGGCGACGGACTGAAGATAGACAGTGTAGAAGAGCTGATGGAGAAAGCCCGTGGGAGCAAGCGTATCGATTTTGACGGCGAAGTGCTGATGATACGCGAAGTGTGGGAGATATTTGTGCATAACGGCCGTGAGATACGCAGCGATTTTAAACTGCTGACCAAAGACCGCAAAAGCCAGCCTCTGAACGATAAGTTTACAGCCGTTTACAACGAAGAGAACATTTTTATTGAAGAGGGCGCCAAAATAAGAGCAGCTGTTTTAAATGCCGAAGACGGCCCGATCTATATTGGCAAAAATGCGCAGGTGCAGGAAGGCGCGCTCATAAAAGGCCCGTTCGCGTTGTGCGAAGGTAGCCACGTGAACATGGGTGCTAAAATGCGCGGCGATGTAACGGTTGGTCCGCAGTCTAAAGTTGGTGGTGAGATAAGTGCCTCGGTTATACTTGGCTACTCTAATAAAGGCCACGATGGCTTTTTAGGAAACTCTGTAATAGGGGAGTGGTGCAACCTAGGCGCAGACTCCAACACATCGAACCTGAAGAACAACTATGCGCAGGTTAAACTATGGAACTATAGCAAAGGCGGCTTCAAAAATACAGGTGAGCAGTTTTGCGGTTTAATTATGGGCGACCATAGCAAGTGCGGCATCAACACGATGTTTAACACGGGTACGGTAGTAGGTGTTAGCGCCAACATTTTCGGTTCGGGTTTCCCACGTAATTTTGTGCCTTCGTATAGTTGGGGCGGTGCTGCCGGCTTCGAAACATACCAGTTGCGCAAAGTATTTGAGGTGGCCGAAAAAGTAATGGAACGTCGCCACAAAGCTTTAGATGAAACCGAAAAAGCCATACTTACCGATATTTTCAACCAGACCCAGCAGTACAGGGTGTGGGATAAGGTTTAATTGTTAATTGCTGAATTGTTGATTGTTGGGCTCGTGGTTTATGAAATATGTAGTTCAGATCAACAATTTAACCATCAAACAATTTAACAATCAACAACTAACAATTAACAATCAACTATAACGTGCAGTTCTCTCAGATTTTAGGACACCAGGAAACAAAGCAGATGTTGCTGAACTCTGTGCGGCAGAACCATGTGGCGCATGCGCAGCTGTTTCTGGGCAAGGAGGGAAGTGCAAACCTGGCACTGGCGCTGGCTTATGCCACCTACATCAACTGCGAAAACAAGCAGCCCGATGATTCATGTGGAACATGTGGCAGCTGCACCAAAATAAACAAGCTGGTTCACCCGGATTTTAATTTTGTGATGCCGGTTACTGCTTCTAAAAAGAATACAGGCAAAGAACTGCTGAGTCAAAACTTCCTGGCATTGTGGCGCGAGTTTGTACTTGCCAGCCCCTACCAAGGCCTGAACGAGTGGATGCAACACATTGGTGCTGAGAACAAGCAGGGCAACATATCAAAAGAAGAAAGCCGACAATTGGTAAAACTAGTTTCGCTGAAGGCTTTTGAAGGCGACTATAAGATCGTGCTGGTATGGTTGCCGGAACTGATGCATCATACGGCTGCCAATGCCCTGCTGAAATTACTCGAGGAGCCTCCGGCAAAAACGGTTTTTCTGTTGGTATCCCAATCTGCTGAGAAGCTGTTGGCAACTATAACCTCGCGTACGCAGATAGTGCAGGTGCGTAATTTTACCGAAGAGGAAGTAATAACCTGGCTGCAACAAAACTATAACACTGACCAAACCACCGCCTACCAGGTAGCCCAGCTGGCCGAAGGCAACCTGAACGCCGCCGCCCATCTACTCTCCGAAGTAAGCTCCGACTATTTTACGTTTTTCAGGGAATGGCTGCGCAGCTGTTATGGTTACAAGTTTGGCGAACTGATAGACATGAGTGAAAATTTCCAGAAGCTCGGGCGCGAAAACCAGAAGAACTTTTTGCTGTATGCGCTAAACCTGTTCCGGAAAGTGATGCTTTATGGTGTGGATGCCAGCCTGATAAAATACCTGCCAGCCGATGAGATGGACTTCGTGCAGAAGTTCTCGAAACTGTTTAACCAGCAAAATGGCACTTTAATGGCTGAAGAACTAAGCCAGGCACATTACCACATAGAGCGTAACGCCAACCCTAAAATTGTTTTCGTAGACAGCTCTATACAGATCGCGCACTATTTGCGTGGCAATTATTAAAGATCAATCATGCAGACAGCAACAGAAATAAAAACTATAAATATTGGTACACGCGGCAGCAAACTGGCGCTATGGCAGGCAAACACTGTAGCCGACAGGTTACAGTCAGCTGGTTTCTCAACTGAGATTGTCATTATCAGCACCAAAGGCGACCAGGTACTGGATAAATCGCTGGATAAAATTGGCTCGAAAGGCGTGTTTACTGAAGAACTGGAAGACCAGCTGCGCGACGGAAGTATAGATGTGGCCGTGCATAGTGCCAAAGATGTGCAGTCTTCGATACCGGCAGACCTGGAGCTTATCGCATTTATGGAGCGTGAAGTAGTGAACGACGTTATCCTGAGCTTTAACCCTGATTTTAAACTGGAGCGTGACAGCAACGCAACGATTGGTACATCATCAACCCGCCGCCGCGCGCTGCTTAAAAAATACTACCCGAACGTAAAAACCGCCGAATCGAGAGGTAACCTGCAAACCCGTTTAAAGAAGCTGGAAGATGGCCAGTTTGATGCTTTGATGCTAGCGTATGCCGGTGTGTTCCGCATGGGCTACGACAACCTGATCGTGCATAGGTTCCCGGAGAACGAGTTTGTGCCTGCAGCAGGGCAGGGGAGTGTAGCCGTAGAGTGCGCCCGCAACATGCCTTCTGACCTGAAAGCAAGTATAAAAGCTGCCCTTGACCACGAAGAAACCCACCATTGCCTCTTAGCCGAGCGTGCTTTCCTGAGAACCATGGAAGGAGGTTGCAGCATTCCGTCGTTTGCCCTAGCAACGCTTAAAGATGAAAACACCTTAACCATACAAGGTGGCCTGGTAAGCCTGGATGGGCAGAAGCACTTATATGAAGTTTTTGAGGCTCCTATTGCCGATGCAGAAATTATAGGCGTAAAATTAGCTGAAACTATACTTGGCCAGGGCGGCGTGGAGATCCTGAAAGAGATAAGAGCTGAAAGAGGCGAGTAGGTAACTATAAATTATAAACTATAAACTACTAAAAAGGCCATCAACTATAAATTGATGGCTTTTTTAGTGCTATGCAGGTATTATGGGTTTTTAAGATTCTCTGTCTAACGCCCTTGCTGTGTGTTTTCACCAGCAAGTAGAGATGCCGGACATCTGGATTGTTGGTGAAAACACCAACAATGGCGTGAGAAGGTACGCATAGGATACCGTAGCTACTATAAAACAAAGGGCCGTCAATTTATAGTTGGCGGCCCTTTGTTTTATAGGTGACTTAAAGTCTATACTTGTGCCGCTTCTATGGCTTCTTCGGTTAAAGGTTTCTTTTTAGATGATCGCGCATACACCATAAACTCCTTCATTTCCTGCTTTACTACCGGGGCCAGAATATAAAGGCCGACCAGGTTCGGGATGCTCATCGCAAATAACATCGCATCCGAGAAAGCAACTACACTGTTGAGTTGCATAGGCGCACCAAGTATAACGAAGGCGCAGAACAGTACTTTAAAAGAAACATCAGCAGCTTTGGTGTTGCCAAAAAGGTAGGTCCACGATTTAAGGCCATAGTACGACCAGGTGATCATGGTAGAGAAAGCAAAAAGTATAACAGCAGCGGCCAGCACCAGCGGGAACCAGTCGATCACGGTAGCGAATGCCGATGAAGTAAGCGCAATACCATCTCCGTTATCCTGGGTGTAAGCGCCGGTAACCACAATTACCAGGGCAGTCATGGTGCATACTATAACGGTATCTATAAACGGCTCCAGCGATGCAACAAAGCCTTCGGTAACCGGTACGTTTGTTTTTACAGCCGAGTGGGCGATAGATGCTGAACCTATACCAGCCTCGTTTGAAAAAAGTCCGCGACGCAGGCCTTGTATCATAACACCAACTACACCACCACCTATAGCATTACCGGTAAAGGCGCCTTCAAAAATGGCTACAAAAGCAGCAGGTATCTGGGTAAAATTAACAGCTAATACTATAAGCGCTGCTACTATATAAATACCACACATTAGGGGCACTACCTTCTCAGTAACCTGTGCTATACTTTTCATGCCGCCAATAATTACCAGTCCTACCAGCACCGACATGATCAGGCCAAAGATCCAGGCATTACCCCCGCCAAAAAGAGAGCCTTCCGGGCCACCCGTTACGCTTATAAACTGTTGCGTAGCCTGGTTTATCTGGAACATGTTGCCTGCCCCGATAGCGCCACCAATACACATTACAGCAAAGAAAGCTGCTAAAAACTTACCTAAGCCTTTCATGTTACGCTCGGCCAGCCCTTTGTTCAGGTAATGCATCGGTCCACCCGATACAGTGCCATCGGCATGCACATCTCTGTACTTCACGCCCAGTGTACACGAAACGAATTTAGACGACATACCAAATAAACCGGCCATGATCATCCAGAATGTAGCGCCAGGCCCGCCTAACGAGATAGCAATTGCTACTCCGGCAATATTACCCAGGCCAACCGTGCCCGATACTGCTGCTGTCAAGGCTTGGAAATGAGATACCTCGCCGGGTGCATCGGGTTGATTATACTTACCGCGCACAATATCAAGGGCGTGCTTAAAGCCTCTTACATTTATAAAACCCAGGTAAACCGTGAAGAACAAAGCACCCGTAAGCAACCATACCAGGATCAGCGGAATGCCCACTCCGGCTATTTGTACTTCGTAAAAAATGATGTCTGATATAAACTGTGCAGCCGGGCCAACTGCAGTATCAATTTCCTGGTCGATAGAGGTGGCTTGAGGTGCGTTTGCCAAAGCACTGCCAAAAGCAGCAAGGCAAAGACCTGCAGAAAGTAGGATTCTTCTCATTAAATATGATTTAGATAAGTTAGTCAGGTGTCATTAATATAACTTTTTAGGTTGTAAATAGGAAATAGCCAGCCAAATTGCTTACAAGGGTGCAGCACAAAATTAAGATAGTGCAAAGCGTGTAAGCTTTGTAGCAGCTGATTTTTAAAGTAGCTATAGTTGCAGGAGCTCAACCGGAATTGCAGGCATCTAATATAAGCGACAGAAAATAACTGCAAAGTATAAAAAGGAGCTAAAAAGGCTTAAATTTGAAATTGTGAACACTGTTTATACTTCAGAATTTAACCTTGATCATGAATTTGCTACGAATAACAACTGCTTTTATACTTGCCCTGGTGCTGTTGCCAGATTTAGCGCAGGCCCAGAAACCAAAAGGAAAAGACCAGCTGGTAACTATAGAAACGCCACAGGGCGAGATAAAACTGGTACTGTTTGAGGACACACCGAAACACAGAGAGAATTTCCTGAAGCTGGCCAAAGAGGGCTTTTACGATGGTACTACCTTCCATAGGGTAATAGATGGCTTTATGATACAGGGCGGCGACCCGAACAGTAAGGACGAAGACCCGAACAACGATGGCTCAGGTGGCCCTGGCTATACGATACCTGCCGAAATAACCACTCACCATAAGCATGTGCGTGGCGCTTTGGCTGCAGCCCGTATGGGCGACCAGGTAAACCCGATGAAAGAATCGAGTGGATCGCAGTTTTATATTGTAGAGAACCACGACGGTACCCCGATGCTGGACGAAGCTTATACTGTTTTCGGGCAGGTAGTGGATGGCCTGGACGTGATCGATAAAATTGCAGAACAGCCTGCCAGCCCACGTAACCGCCCGCTTACCGATGTAAAAATGAAAGTGACCGTGGAGAAAGTGAAAAAGAAGAAGATCGCCCGCAAGTATAACTACAACTATAACCAGCAGGCTGCTACCCAACTATAACTATGAAACGAATTTTAATAACCGGTTCTAACGGTTTACTGGGTCAAAAACTGGCCGAACTATTACTTACCCAGTCCGGTGTGGAGATGCTGGCTACCAGCCGTGGCGAAAACAAACTGGCAGCTATACTTCCGCAGGTACCTTTTGCCTCGATGGATGTAACCGATAAAGCGCAGGTAGAAGAGGTTATCAGCACCTTCAGGCCGACGCACATTATACATACTGCCGCCATGACCAACGTGGACCAGTGCGAAACAGACCACAACGGAGCTTTGCTTTTAAACCGGGATGCCGTGCAGTATTTAGTGGATGCCTGCGAAAAGTATAACGTGCACCTGGTACACGTAAGCACCGACTTTATATTTGACGGGGAAGATGGCCCGTACAGCGAAGATGCCGAAGCAAACCCGGTAAACTTTTATGGCGAAACCAAGCGCCTGGCCGAAGAGATAGTAAAAAAAGCCAAATGCAGGTGGGCTATACTTCGAACAGTTTTAGTGTATGGCGTTGCCCACGATTATGGCCGAACCAATATTGTGCTGTGGGTACGCGATAGCTTGCAGGCAGGTAAAGTAATAAAAGTAGTAACCGACCAGTTCCGGACGCCGACACTGGCCGAAGACCTGGCTATGGGTTGCTGGCTGACAGCGAAACACGACGCAGAAGGCATTTACCACATCTCGGGCTCCGAAATGCTGACGCCTTACGACATGGCCATGCAGGTAGCCGACTACTTCGACCTTGATAACTCCCTGATAGATAAAGCCGATGGAAACACCTTTTCGCAGCCGGCAAAGCGCCCCCCAAAAACAGGTTTTAACATAAGTAAAGCCCAGGAGCAATTAGGCTACAGGCCGCATACTTTTGCCGAGGGCATCCGGATAGTGGCGGAGCAGGCAGCACAGTAAAAATTTTGCTGTTTCGTCGGGGGATACCTGTGGCTGGTAGAAACTATATTAAAAATATAGAATTTAGTATGGCACAGTCAAACACAATCCTTAAATTGTAAGCTTATTATCAGAATACTATACCTTACACAACCTAACTAAACTAATCAACTTCTACCTTTTTTATGAGTGCTAACAAAGAATCATGGGGTTCACGGGTGGGTCTCATTCTGGCGATGGCCGGTAATGCTGTTGGTCTCGGTAACTTCCTGAGGTTCCCGGTACAGGCCGTACAGAATGGCGGTGGCGCATTTATTATCCCTTACCTGGTTTGTTTCCTGGTAATGGGTATTCCACTTTTATGGATCGAGTGGTCGATGGGCCGTTTCGGTGGTAAATTCGGGCACCACTCTACGCCGTTTATAGTAGATACCATGCACCGCAACCGCCTCTGGAAATACATTGGCGTATTCGGTATCTGGACAAACATTGCCGTAGCTTCTTATTACTGCTACCTCGAGTCCTGGACGCTTTCTTACGTGTTTCACTCACTGGGTGGTACGTTCAGTGGCCTAGATCAGAATGGCGTTTCAGCTTTCTTTGATGAATATGTTAACTTAGGCGAGTCTACATTCGGTATTCCTTATGAGCCGATCGTATTCTTCGTTATTTGTTTGCTTTTAAACACCTGGATACTTTCTCAGGGACTTGCAAAAGGAGTAGAGCGCGTAGCCAAGGTGGGTATGCCACTTCTTATACTTTTCGGTGCATTCCTGGCCTACAAAGGCTTCACTATCAATGCCGGTGAGAATGGTGCTATCAACGACAGTGCTGTTGGCCTTAACTTCCTATGGACCCCGAATTTTGACGAACTATGGTCGCCAACTGTTTGGTTAGCAGCAGCTGGGCAGATATTCTTCACGCTTTCGGTGGGTATGGGTACCGTGCATTGCTACGCATCTTATGTTCGCTCTAAAGACGATATTGCCTTAAATGCAATGTCTGCAGGCTGGATGAACGAGTTTGTGGAAGTAGTATTGGGTGCTTCTATCCTTATCCCGATCTCGATCGGTTACCTGGGTATTGATGGCGTAACAGACCTGGTAAACAGACAAGGTGGTCTTGGTCTTGGTTTCAGAACGCTGCCTTACCTGTTCTACCAGTGGGGTGATATTCTGGGTGCTGTTTCGGGTGTTATGTGGTTTGGCCTGTTATTCTTTGCAGGTATCACATCATCGCTTGCAATGGGTACACCATGGATCGGCTTCCTTCAGGATGAGTTTAACTGGAAGCGCAAGCCGGCAGCGTGGTCTTTTGGTCTGATCGTGTTGATACTGGGTATGCCAACTGTGCTGTTCTTTAAGTATGGCGTATTCGATGAATATGACTACTGGGCTGGTACGGTATCGCTGGTAGTATTTGCCTTGTTTGAGTCTATCCTTTTTGCGTGGGTATTCGGTATGACCAAAGGCTGGCGCGAGATCACGTCTGGTGCTGATATCAGGGTGCCGGGCTTCTATAAGTATATCATCAAGTTTGTAACACCGTTGTTATTGCTTTGGGTATTTGTAGGCTCCCTGGTAACACCTAAAGGTGGCGACTGGGCAGCAGCATTCAGCGGCGATTGGGTTTTGGACGATAGTTCTATCATCAACAAGATAAAGAACAGCAGCCTGAAGCGCCAGTTAGCCGAGGCAACCGACCCGGCCGTGATAGAGCAATTACAGGATACTTTGTTCTTTGTAAATGCGTCGCGTATACTGTTAGTGATCGTATTCCTGAGCATTGCGGCGCTGGTATACATTGCGTATAAAAAACGAGTTAGAGAAGGAAGAATAACCAAATAGATATGAATACATCTGCCCTAATAGTTATGCTCACTACCATGATCCTGGTAACCAGCCTGACACTATATTTCTTTTACCAGGTGTTAAATGCACCACCCAAACCGGAGCCGGACTCGTACCTGTTTAACGACGATGACCCGGACAGGGACATGACGAACCGTAAACCTATAGAATGAGAAAACTGAAGCACTGGATCCGGAACTACTTTGGCTTTTCGCAGCGCGAGGTAAACGGGTTTTTGTGGCTGATAAGTATAATGGTGCTGCTTACGGCAGCACCATTTCTATTTTCAAGGTTTTATACTTCGGAGCAGGCAATGCAGCCCAACCCTGCCGACCAGCAGTTGCTCGATAGTTTGGTAGCGCAGTTAGAAAAAGCACCCGACAAGTATAAACGGACTACAGTACCTGCAACACCGCTGCGCGCCTTTAACCCCAATACCCTGACCCTGGAAGAGTGGCAGGCATTCGGGTTGCCAAAATATCTGGCGCAGCGCATTTTAAATTACCGGAGCAAAGTAGGCGACCTGACCTATAAAGCTGAGTTGGGAAAGATCTATGGCATGCCCGACTCGGTTTATCAGCGGCTATATCCTTTTATAAACTTACCCGAAACCAGGCCTGATAAGTATAACCGGAACCGTTCGTACGCTGGGCAACCATACCCCGACTTTCCTCGGGAGAGCCGGCCCCGCGAAAGGTTTATACTTGCCCCCTTCAACATCAACACAGCCGACACTACGCAACTAAAACAGATCCGGGGAATTGGCAGCAAACTATCGGCACGAATAATTAAGTACCGCGACAGGCTGGGCAGTTTTTATAGTTTAGAGCAGGTAAAGGAAGTATATGGGCTGCAACCTAACATTATTGATAGCCTGCACAAGTATACGTTTGTAGCCAAAACACACAGCCCGGCAAGTATAAACTTAAACTCGGCTACGGTGGAGCAGTTAAGAGCACACCCCTACATGACCTCGAATTTAGCTCGCGCTATAGTTGCTTACCGCGAGCAGCATGGCCGTTTTGAAAATGTGGAAGAACTGAAAGAAATAAAATTAGTAACGCCCGAGCTATACGAAAAGCTCAGGCCCTACCTTGGGGTATAAGTATAACTTACGACGTAAAAGCTTTGGCTTGGATAAAAGTATAAAAGAAGACGGCATTCGGGCTTTTGGCAACTATCTGCATTTCCTTCTTTACGTTATCGGCCAGTTCTTTATCTACATAACCGGCTTCCAGCAATTGGGGTAATCCGCTCAACAATAACTCTGTCCAGTAAGCGATCATCTCGGCGCGTTTGGCAGGGTTGCGGCTATCCAGGTGGAAGGTTTTGGGCTCGGTAGTGATGCGTTGGTAACCTACAGATTGTAACAAATTACCCAGTTTAGCGCCCACAAACGGGTCGCCGCTAATGTCGTACTGAAGATCATTAAAGCGCATCCAGTATTGCAGCACGCTCGGCGAGTATGGCTCTACAAAAAAGCTCGAGTTCAATACTTCGGTTATAACGATAGGGCTGCCCGGTTTCAGTACGCGACGAACTTCAGATAACACTCTTGCCGGGTCCGGAATATGCTCCAGCACCCAGCACAGAAAAGCGCCATCAAATTCGGCCTGCGACGTAAAGCTCATATCCATTGCATTTTCCTGCATCAGCTTATAGCGGTCTTTGGCATAAGGCACCGTTTCTAAAAATTTCTGGGCCTGTTCTATCTGTTTGTCAGCGTAATCGATGCCTGTTAAGAACAAGTGCGGGAAACGGCGCAGCAGTATCTCTGATTGTGCTCCTACGCCACAGCCAACCTCCAATAAGTTTGTAACCGTCGAGAAATCTATATCAGAATAGATCTTGTTCTCCATAAAGCGGGCCTGTTTGTAAAGGCGCTGCTGCTCTTCGGTGGAGTAACCATGCAGGTATTTTTCTTCGGATGGCTCGTTCTGTTTGTCTGCCATAGTTTTATAAGCTAAGTAAATGTGGGTGCAAATTTATACTTTGGTTTATAACTATAGTTGTTACAAAGGGGCTGTCAGGTCGAAATCTGCCTGGTAACGCATTTTGCCGTCGCGTTTTAAAATGTAGCTGAAGGTTTTTCCGTCAGGGCTGATAGCCATGGTCCACTCATTGGTGGCGGCTGCTGGTAACAATTCGGCAGTATAAGCATCGGCAGGGAAGCGTTGTTGTAAAGCATCCGGCGCCTGTGTAGATATGCCGCCATACATGGTTACCTCATCCGGGGTGCCATCTTCGTGGCGATGGTCGTGTTTCAGTTGCAGGCCTTCGGGTAGCCGGGTAAGTACCCAGGTGCGCGAGCGGTCTTCGCCAACAGTAAAGGGAATACGCGTTTCGGTATCGTTGCAGGTTTGCACATGCATTACAAGCGCTTTGCCTGCAAAAGGGTCGGTGCCATCGGCAGGAAATATAGTTTTGCCAGCAAAAGATTTGCCGCAGTGCAACGCTAACTGTTGCTGAAAAGTGAGTGACTCGGGGGCTATGTTTTTAGAGGAAGCACAGCCAACCAGAAGTATAAAGCAGAGCAGGGAATATAAAGCACGTATCATAACAAGGGATTAGTAGAAAGATCAAAAACTAAGGTTTTCTTACCTTATATTTATTTATATTGATATAGTATAACGGCTTTGTGCAGTTGAAGCCTGAAGCATAGCGAGGGTTACGGGTGCAACGGGTTACCTATTGTCGTTTTTTATTAGTCCACGAAGGTTTCTTTTATCACACTTTTGCAGATAGCTACTTCTGAAGGGTTCAGGTTTCCTAACACTTTAACAATGCGGACTTTGTCAATAGTCCTTATCTGGTCAATTACCACCCACCCCACTTGATTGTTGTGTTTCACTTTCACCCTGGTAGGGTAGCTACGACTCTTGGTGGTCATCGGCGCGATAACTACTGTTCTTAGGTTATGATTGATCTCATCAGGGGATATCACCACACATGGCCTTGTTTTCTGTATTTCACTGCCTACAGTAGGGTCCAGATTCACCAGGACTATCTCATATTGGCTTATTTCCATTCGTCAAAGCTTTCATCACCAAACACATCATCCATCAAAAGCTGGTCATCACCGTTCTCATGCATCTTCCTGAATGCCTTATCCCAGCCTTTCCTTGGATGCTCAACTGGCTTTAGAATAATCTGATTCTTTTCCAGTATTAGCTCAACTTTATCCTTAATGTTATACCTTTCCAGAATGGACTTGGTCAGCCGAAGTCCCTTTGAATTTCCGATTTGAATGATTGATACTTCCATAGTACTTCTGTTTAAAGTAATTACAAAGTTATTACACAAACGATCAATTACAAGACAAAGTTCTATAGATTACTATGATAGGCAACGGACTGAGATAAACTATGCCGTAGCTATAGTTTAGGTGTGGTTATACTTTATTGGCTTGAAAGCTTACGCTTAATTGCTTATTTTACATATTTCATATCAAACCTACCTTCACGCACTTCTACTGTCCGCCCATTTTCGCTAACGGCATCAAACCAGAAAGTGCCCGAGATGATCTGCTCCGCCCTGTCCAGCTTGGTGATGGTCAGCTCGCCTGTATATGTTTCGTTGGTATCATATCTTAATTCTACTCCCGATTCATAATCTTCCACATAAAAGGCATAAGCCTTACCGTCTATCCCTTTTGTCGTGAGCGGGTAGGTCTGTCCTTCTTCAAATTCTATGTTCTCTGTCTGAACATAAACACCTTTATAAGGCTCACCTTTACTGTTATAGATTGACACATTAAAGTAGTAGCCTTTGCTCATGCTGTTGTCGAGGTACTGATAATAGCAGCTGTAGGGGCGGCTCATCCAGCCACCACTCTTTGGCAGCAGTGCCTTCCCGTTCACTAAGCAGCCAATAGTGTTTGCTCCATAACCTGTGGCCATAGGTAGCTGGGTGATAGGGTCTGCTGGTGCTATGTCCTTTTTCTTACAAGAAATGAACACTGAAATTAGGAGTAGAAGTAGGATTAAGTTCAGGTGTTTCATAGGGCTTTAGATTCTTAGCTATCTACTTTCTCTATAATTTTATTTAGCATAATGTGTTCGTGCAGCCCAAGTCCGCAGTGTAGCAAGGGTTAAGGCTGCACTGGGTTGGTGAAAGTTATTTTAATTTATCGATACTTTCTGTCACTCTGAGCAGGTACAGAAGATGCTCATACCTTTCAATTTGCTGTTTAAGGCTGAAGGTACTCAATATCAATGTAAAGGTCATAAAGGTGAACAAAGTTGCTTGTTGCCATTGAATTAAAAAGTTGAAGTCGCCTAAATGAGCAAGGCAGGTAAGGATAAAGAGAATAACCATAGCTATTGTTATGGGACGCGTAATTCTATATTGAATTGACGCCGTTTGTAGCTTCTTCTGGTATATTTTTTTTGTCACTTCAAGAGTTTCATTGTGGTCACCACCTTTTTCTTTAATTATTATTTCTCCTATTTTATCAAGTATATCCTGCCTCAGCAAATCAATATTTCCTGCTGAACTTGAGGTTGTTTCCATTTTTTATCTCATTAAAGTTTTAGATGTTTTCAATTACCACCTAACGTTTAGGACAGGCTACGAACGAGGCATAGCCGAGTATGGAGCCTGTGCCGTGTTGTATGAAGGCTTTCTTTTAAACTGCCCACTCATACTCTTCTTCATTTTTAAATGGCACTCCCATTTCAACATTACTCACTACACCATACTCCACTTGGCAGGTCAACCAGTATTCTTCATTAAAGTAGGTCAAGAATGTGCCATAGTCGTCACATTCCCACTCTTCAATTACATTCCCAAAGACTTCGTTTCTTACAGTTTCAAAGCTTCTCTCAAGTATCTCCTTTCCTTCAAAATTCAGCTTTTGATTCTTTGTTCTCAGGTAACCAAAGCGGTCGTTATGATTCTGATAAAATGTAAGTCGTAGTTTTCTGTCATTCCACTCTAACTGCAACTCGGTATCGTCATCGCCATCTGTGAAGCTTCTGTCAGGCTCTCCAAGAATGGAGATAATTTCCTTACGAGTCATACCGAACTTCAAATCGTCTACTCCTTCTTTCAGTTTTATCTCCATTTCATAATTTTAGCTTGCATACAACTATAGTATAAACGGAAGTCTATTCGGCTTATCTGCACTATGTGTGGAGGTAGCAATACCTGTTTTTTAGGCTATTGTTATGCATCAGCACTCATAGATCGCCCCGTTTGCATATTATTTAGCTAATATAGTGCCTTTTCTAAAGATTATCTAGCGGGCTCACAATTTTATCTAACGCGTAGGTTGTTACGTGGGTATAAATTTCGGTGGTTTTGCTCGAACGGTGCCCTAACAGGGTTTGTATGTAACGCAGGTCAGTGCCCTGTTCCAGCAGGTGTGTGGCAAAAGAGTGCCGCAATGTATGTGGGGTAGCCTTTGTTTTTATTTCAGCTTTCGCCATACACGCCCTGAACACATTCCGGATGCTGTCTGCTGTGTACTGGCCACCGTATTGCCCTTCAAATAACCATTCTTTCGGTTTATAACCTTTATAGTAATTTCTAAGGTTCTCCAGCAACCGTTGCGATAAAACAGTTGTGCGGTCTTTTTTACCTTTGCCGCCACGTATAAACAGCATATTCCGCTCCGATTTTATATCCGTCAGCTTCAGGTTAATTACTTCGCCAATGCGCAGGCCACCGGAATACAGCAATTGCAGCAGGCATTTATGCTTCAGATTATCAGTCGCAGAAAGTATCTTCAGCACTTCCTGCTTGCTGAGCACGGTGGGTAACCGGTCAGGTTTTTCGGGGCGCTCCACGTTGCGCAGCTGCACCTCATGGCGGCCCAGCACCCGCTGGTAGTAGAACTTAATGGCATTAATACTCTGGTTAATAAAAGAGCAGGAGTAGTTGGCGGTCTGCACCATTTGCCGGTGGTACTGGTTAATAGCTTCTTCTGTAAAAGTATTCACCTGCTCCAACCCTTTTTCTTTATGGCTGTTGAGAAACCGTAGTAACAGGCTATGGTAGGTGCGGATGGTGTTCATGGAGTAATTGAGCAGAAAAAGCTTCTCCAGGTAGTCGATCGGACAGGGGATGTAGTCTTCCTTTTTGTGGTAAGTCTGCTCCCATAACTGGCGCAGCAGCACCACATCCCGCACCACCAGTTCCTGGCTCAGCCACAGCCAGCCAACTCCCTCCAGGTCCTGGGCCAGCTGCTGCAGGTGCTGGCCGCCTTCGGGTATGGTAAAGCACTTCTGCTCCCGCTGCCAGGTGGCAAGGCTGCTGTACCTGAGCGTTTCATATACCTGCTGGCTGTAACGGAAGGTAACACTGATAACCGTTGTCTGCCCGTCTCCCACCAGCATGGGCTGAAGCCTTACTACGGGCATCTCAGGCAACTTTTCGAGCGGCTCTCCCACCTGTTCACCTGCCAGCACAGGTATGAGCTTACTTGGTTTCAGCCTTTTAGGCCTATACAGGTACCGCGTGTTTACGTCGGCCAACCCTTGGAAATGCCCGCAGGTTTTCTCAATGCTATCCGAACTGTGGTGCATCACAAAGCATTTGTAAGTCTTGCTGTATTTTACCCAGGTCGCCTCCTTCAATCGCTTCACTATAAAGGGGTTGGGTTTGTGCCATATCCGGATAAAGGGCTTCCCATCGTGTTCAAGCGAGTTCAGGTACAGGACAGGGGCAGTATGGTAAGTCTGCTGCATGGGGTTTAGTGTTTATTTTACCCAAAAGTAAAACCCGTAGTGAACACATCCGTTTTTGGAAACACCTAAGTACGTTTATAAACGCAACTATACGTTTCAAAATACGGATGCTGAAATGAAGGAAGAAAAACAGTGCCCGCAGTGCGGCAATCCGCTGAGCGGGAGATCAGACAAGAGGTTCTGCTCCAACCAGTGCCGGGCGCAGGCCCATAACGTAAACAGGCGGCACAACAGTGCAGAGCAGCTCCTGCTGAGCATCAACACCGTGCTGCGCCGCAACCGCACGCTCTTAAAGCAGGCCAGCCCGCAAGGCAAGACCACCACTTACCGACAGGTGCTCGACATGGCCGGCTTCGACTTCCGCTATTTCACCCACGTATACCAAACAAAGCAAGGCAACACCTACCACTTCTGCTACGACTATGGGTACCTGCTTTTGCCAGAAGAAAAGGTGCTGATCGTAAACTGGCAGCCTTATATGAGTGAAAGTCGCTGAAGGTGCTTTGCCAGGGTTTCCTGTTTTGCCTGACTTGAAATGAATTTCCCTGGTGGGGCATCAATTGAAAGCCTGCAATGTGGTGCTGCTATGTATCTGGTGCTCCCTGTCCAAAGCCCTGCCTCTGGTGCATGCCTGGTCTGTGAAAGTGCCTAACAGGAAACTAAGGATAAGCAGGGGCGCTTGGAAGGCAGCTATAGTTTATTTTCCTGACTAAGATCTTTTTGCTGCTCGCTCAGCCATTGCAGGCTTGGGTTGTAAGCCATGTCGTGCACACCGTAGTATAGCACCAGGTCCACTACGCCAGACTTTTTAGTATACATTACCTTTGGGTCTTTCGGGCCAAAATATTTGCTGGGGCCGTCGCTCTCCATTTCCCCGGGCACTTCCTGGTTTATCACCAGCGAGTCCATTTGCCATTGCGGTATCCGGTCGGCAGAGTCTACGAGCATATTAAAAGCGCGCACCGAATGGTCTGGTGGCACCAACACATCTATGGTTCCGTGGGCTAAAAATACAGGCACGCCTTTCAGGTTTTGCAGATAAGAGCTGGGGCTGCGTTGCTTGCATGCTGCGGCTGCATCGGTGCCCGGTATAGGTTCGCCGCCACAGGCTGTAACTATATGGCGGTTGTAGTCGCGGTGCGGATAATTCTGGCTGAACTTATACCAGTCCACCAGGTCAAAAACCGGAACCCAGGCCACTACGCCAGCCCATATATTCGGGTGCTTTCCTGCTGCCACCAGGGCCGTCATCGCTCCCCCCGAAGACCCTACAATGTAAATCCGGGATGGGTCTATGTTCGCGCTGCCTTTTGCAAAGTTCACAGCATCTATAATATCCTGAATGGCCACATCAGATGCCATGGCATCGGGGTGTTTAAAAGCGCCGCGGTAGTTTGGTTGTATAAATACCCAGTCGTTCAGCTTGGCCCACAGCGCATAAGGTATACTTACCACCTGCAAATATTCGCTGCTCCAGCTATGTAATACTATCAGCAACGGTTTCTTTTCAGATGTCCCGGAATCGTAAAATAAAGCGGGTTGTTTTTCGCCGTCGGCAGTAGATGTAATGGCGATCTTTTCTATTTCCGGGATTTTTTTCTTCCAGTCGGCCAGGCTTTCGTCGGCTACTTTACCGGGGTATTGTTTGGTGGTGGTGTATTGGTCGAGGCGGGCGCCTTTCTGGTATACTTTTTTGTTTTCAGGTTTATCGCAGGCAGTAAAAAAGAGTAAAAAAAGGCAAAAGCCCAGCCAGTAAACAGGTTTATATTTAGGTGAGATCGGGGTGTGCATGCAGGCAACATATAATGTTTAAACGAAGGTAAAGTTTAAAACTGATTTCAGGCTTATTTGTTGCATACCGGTTATTCGTTACTTCTATTTTAAATAATTTCAGACCTGGGGCGTTCCATTAAAGTGCAGGTAGGCCGCCCTTAACTGGAACTATAGCTAAAAGCTATTAACTTGCTTTTAATTATACTCCCGATGAAAAACATCCTTAAGAACTACCGACGCAGGCTACTGAACCTGAGCACCGGCAACAAAGCCCTGCTGTTGCTGCGCCTGCAAAAGGAGTTGCACCTGGATGTGGAATCGCTGGATTTTATACTTGGGCAGCCGGCTTATACTATAGTTGAGAAGTTGATTGCAGGAGCTAAGAAGATAGCTTTAAGCCCGGTAACCGACAGCCGTTACGAGCTTGTTGCAGCCCTTAGCAAACGCCTGCGCTACATAAAACGCCGCTCCGACATGCTACAGGAAGAGCGCGGCAGCGAAGAACTATACATTGGCTGGCCCTTTGTGCATGGCATGTTTTCGGATGGCACCGTGGTGCGTTGCCCGCTGTTCTTGTTTCCGGTTGCGTTACAGGTAAATGCTGCACAGGAGTGGGAAGTAGCGCAAAGTACGGCACAGCCGCCCCGTTTTAACCAAAGCTTTTTACTCGCTTACGCACACTATAACAACACGCCTTTAGCCGAAAATTTACTGGAGCTGGATGTAAGCACTTTATCAGATCATCCCTTAGAATTCCGGACGCAGGTGTATGAACTGTTAAAGTCTGAGCAGCTGGCTATACACGCCGGCCGTGATCTTTTTACCGACAAACTAAAGGCTTTCCGCGACTATAAAAAAGCAGACTACGAAGCAGACCTGAAACCGGGGCAACTATACCTGGAGCAGGAAGCTGTGCTGGGCATTTACCCACAGGCAGCCTCGTATTTGTTAGCTGATTACGATGCCTTGCTGGAGCGCGAAGAACTGCAGACAATGGAAGATTTGTTCGCAACTCCTGTAGTACCAACACAGACCATGCAGGCACAACACACCTTTACTGTTTTTAAAATAGATGCCTCCCAGGAAGCTGCCCTGCAACAGGTAAAACAAGGCAAAAGTATAGTTGTGCAGGGCCCGCCGGGTACAGGTAAGTCGCAGCTTATCTGTAACCTGGTTTCGGATTTTACTGCGCGAGGCAAAAAGGTGCTGGTGGTAAGCCAGAAACGCGCCGCCCTGGATGTAGTGCACAAACGGTTGGCTGAAGAAGGCCTTGGAGCTTTTGCCGCATTGGTGCACGACATTAACGCCGATCGCAAAAGTGTTTTTCAGCAGATAGGTTTGCAGATAGACCAACTGCCGGAGTATAAAAAACAGAACCTGGCGCTCAACAGCATCTACACCGACCGCACTTTCCTGGAGGTGAGCCGCGGCATAAACCGCTGCATCGAAAAACTGGAAGGATTTAAGTCTGCCCTTTTTGATACGTCTGTATGTGGCTGGTCGGCTAAGGAACTATACCTGCGCAGCAACCTGCAGCAACCGCATATTTCACTGTCAGCAAACTATAAATTCTTTACCGCAACTACAGCAGCTGAGTTTCTGCCACGCTTACGTCAGTTTTTGCAACAGGCTATAGTTTATGCTCAGGATGATTTCACGTGGAAAAGCAGGCATAGCTTTAAAAACTATGGCTGGCCGCAACGCCAGGAACTGGAGCAAACTATAACTCAACTTCCGGAGCAATTTGCGCAGCGTCAGCAAAGTATAAGTGAGCTAAGCGGCTTTGGTTTTGGGTTGGATGATCTGGAAAAGTATAAACTGGCACTGCCAACTATAACTGAAATACAAGGGCTTCTGGAGCAGGATGATGTGCCGGGTATGCTGGTGCGAATTATTAAGAGTAACTCCAAAGAACTGGCAAAACAGGGACAGCAACTTAAAGAACTATACCTGGTTTGTCCGGCCCCGGATGCTGCACTTGCAGCCGAAGATCTGCGAACTATAAAACAGGCTATAGTAGCATTTGAGCAACAACAGAACAACTTGTTTAAAAGTATAGGCTGGGCCTTTTCATCCGATAAAAAAGCATTAAAGAAGGCGCTGGCAACCTATAAACTCGAACTGAATGAAGGCGGAGTAGGCGAACTGCAACGCAGGATCGCCTTACGCGAGCAAGCCGAAAATCTGATGCAGGCCATCAACCAAACTATAGTTACTAACCTTAAAATTGAAGCTTATCCGAACCAGGTTTTAGATAAAGTAGCAACTATAGAAAAAGCACTACAGTCACAAAAGCTGCTGAAAAAGCTGCACCGCGAAAAAGTGCTTCACGAAAAGCTTTTCCGAACTATAGCCCTGCCGCAACATCTGCAAACTTTAACGCAAACTATAACAGAGCTGCAGGCAAACTATAGCCACTGGCTGAAATGGTTAACTGAACTACAGGTCAGGGAATTACTGGCAAACGAAAACTATAAATCTGCTTTACTGAAAGACCTGTCGGAGCATTTTGAGCAGTTGGTAGGGCACGATGCGTTGGTAGCAAACTTTACCGATGCAGAACGAGAAGTTGCGCACCAATTACTGTCTCAAACTATAACTACTGCCACCGAAGGCGAACACCTTTTCCTGAACAGTTTATACCTGGCCTGGCTCTACGAGATCGAGAATCAGTACCCGGAACTGCGCATGGCATCGAGTGGCGAACTGGAAAACCTGGAAACTGAATTGCAGCAACTATTACACGAAAAGCAACGCCTGAGCCAGGAAATTGTGCTGTCAAAGTTGCGGGAACAGACCTATGCCGACATGGAATTTAACCGTTTGGGAAATGCTGTTACCTATCGCAGGCTGCAGGCGCAGGTCAGTAAAAAACGAAGCTTATACCCGATCCGGAAGTTGTTCTCGCTGTTCTCTGATGAGATGCTGAACCTGGTGCCGTGCTGGCTGGCTTCTCCCGAAACGGTATCGGCAGTGTTACCGCTGGAGCGTTGTTTTGATGTGGTGATATTTGACGAGGCCTCGCAGTGTTTTGCGGAAACGGGTATACCGGCCATGTTGCGCGGCGCACAGGTAGTAGTTGCCGGCGACGAGCAGCAGCTAAAACCATCGGATCTGTACCGTGCCCGCTGGAGCGATGCCACCGACGAAGAAGTGGAAGAGCTATCTGCCGAATCGTTGTTGCAGTTGTGTAGTTTATACTTGCCGCAAACCATGCTCACGCAGCATTACCGCAGCCATTTCCCGGAGCTGATCGAATTCTCGAACCAGTATTTTTACCGCGGCAAACTCGAGTTTATACCTGACTTGCAGGAGTTAAATAAAGCTAAGCCAGCTATAGAATATTTAAAAGTAAATGGCCTGTGGCAAAACAATAGCAACCTGCCCGAAGCAGAAAAAGTGGTGGAATTGGTGTTGCGTTTACTACAACAGGGCCATCAGGATGTAGGCGTGATCACGTTCAACTATAATCAGCAAATGCTGGTACAGGATCTGCTGGAGGAGCGAGCACAACAGCAAACTGTAGTTCTGCCGCCAACTATACTGGTTAAAAATATCGAGAACATGCAAGGCGATGAGAAAGATGTCATTATACTTTCGGTGGGATATGCGCCTGATGAGAAGGGTCGTTTTGCCATGCAGTTTGGTAGCCTGAACCAGTCCGGCGGCGAGAACCGGTTGAATGTTGCTATCACCCGGGCCAAACGTAAAATTATAGTGGTGGCAAGTATAATACCGGAGCAGTTGCACGTAGAGTATACCCAGCACAGCGGCCCGAAGCTACTGAAACAATACCTGCACTACGCGAGGCAAGTAAGCCAGGGCAACTTTACTTATCAGCCTAAAAGCGAACCGATGCCCGATAGAGTGCCGCTGCTAAAAGAACGTATTGCCAGCCAGTTATCAGGTCTGCAACTTGCCGTACCATTCGCTGACCTCACCTTAATAGAAAACGGAAAGTATAAAGCCGCTGTTCTTACCGACGATGACCTATACTATAGCCACTTATCCGTAAAGCATACACATGCCGATGTGCCGCAGCTGTTGCAGCAACGCCACTGGCCTTATCGCAAAGTATACAGCCGGCAGTTCTGGGCTGATAAAGACAAGGTAATGGATGTGCTCAGGCAGGCAGATAGAACTTAACTTTGGTCCGGGATGCTTATAAAACTCTTTACTTTTTACATTTACCTGCAAAGTGCCCTGTGCGGTTGTTCGTCTGATAAACGGAACAGCGATTTCGAGCGTCTCCGGAAAAACTATAAAGTTAGCATCGAGCGTATCGGGCGTTTAGATGATAGAATAAAAGAAAGCTCAGGCTTTGCATTTGCAACTGACACCACGTACTGGAGCAATCCGGATAGCGGCATAGCCCCCGAACTATACGAGTTTAACCTAAGCGGAGAACTGCTGAAAACCGAAAAGCTGGATCTGCCAAATACGGATTGGGAAGACCTGGCTCAAAGCAAAACCGGCGAACTATACATCGGGGATTTCGGGAATAACGCAAACCTTCGCCGCGACCTCAGGATCTATAAATTACACGCAGGTTCGCTACAAATTCAGGATACGATACGGTTTCAGTTCTCCGATCAGCAGGGGTTTCCTCCTGTTCGTAAAAACCGCCACTACGACCTCGAAGCATTCTTTCATCATAACGACTCGCTTTACCTTTTCACGAAAAGCCGTGCCCTGAAGCCTCTAACCAAACTATACAAACTGCCTGCCTCCGGAACTAACCATGACCTACAACCTATAGAAGAGATGAGGCTGAAGTCGCCGGTCACAGCTGCCGATATAGTTGCAAATGGAAGTAGGTTTGCCCTGCTGGGCTACGGGCGTTTATACTTGTTTGAGCAGGAGGGAGGACAGATTGGGTTTGAAGGCAGGCGTTACTGTTTGCCAGTTGGCCGTACCGGTCAGGCTGAAGCCGTACTTTTTTTATCTCCAAATCAGCTGTTGCTATCAAACGAAAAAGGCAAGCTATACCTGGTTACCATAGAGCCTAAGTAAGGTCTAAGCCAAAACTGTTTTTAAGCCTACCCTAATGCGGCTTGCTATCGTAACTATAGCTACAAACCTAATTTTAACCAGTTATGCAGCAAACAATATTAATAACCGGGGCCACAGGTACCGTAGGCCGCGAGGTAGTTAAACAGCTTTCGATGATTGATGGCGTAAGGGTAAGGGCCGGCGTGCACTCACTTATTAAAGGCGAAAACCTGCGCCGCCTCCCCGATGTGGAACTGGTAGAAATGGAGTTTACAGACCCGGAATCGCTGCACGCTGCCTTTACACACGCCGATAAAGTTTTCCTGATCACACCGTTTACCGACGGGCAGGTTGAGATGGCTAAAAAGCTGGTAGATGAAGCAAAGCGAACCGATGTAAAACATATTGTAAAACTATCGGCCATGGGCGCTGATGCAGAGCCAGGTATACAACTGGGGCGCTGGCACCGTGAGATCGAAGATCATATAAAGCAGAGTGGCATTCCCTATACTTTTCTGCGGCCATCAAGTTTTATGCAGAATTTAGAAGACTATAATGCACAAAGTGTAAAACAGGAAGGCAAATTATATATGCCTATAGGCGATGGAAAAGTACCTTACATAGATGCCCGCGATATTGCTACTGTAGCGGTAGAAGTACTGACCGGCAACGGGCACGAAGGCAAAGCATACGACCTGACTGGCCCTGAAGCATTGAACGGTACGGAACTGGCTGAAGCCTTAAGTGATGCAACAGGTAAGTCTGTAACTTATGTGGATGTACCCGATGATGCTGCACGGCAAGGTATGCAACAACAGCAGGCACCTGAGTGGTTTATCAATGCTTTTATGGAGCTTAGCAGTGTGCAACGGGCAGGGCACGGCGGCCAGGCAAATGGAACTGTAGAAGAACTAACTGGTTGCAAACCTCATAATATCAGGCAGTTCCTGGAGCAATGCAAAGACTCCTTTAAGTAGGGGCAGGTTATCTTAAGATAAAAATAAAAAGCCACTCCCTAAAAAAGGAGTGGCTTTCTGTTATATGTTATCTATCTGATTAATAGTCAGAGTCTAAGTTGCGGTAGCGGTCGCTACGGCGCGTCTGGTACGAGTCATTATCGTCCTGGTTATAGTTACGACCTTGCTGGCTTCCGTATCCGCTGTAATTTTCGCGGGAATTAGAGCCACGGTTATCGCTGTAGTACGAGGTGTTGCTGTCCATGGAACCATAGCGGCTCTGGTCGCCTCCGCGGCCTCCCTGGTCATAACCACCCTGGCTGTAACCGCCCTGGCTGCCTCGGCCCTGAGAAGAACCGTAGTCACCCTGGCTTGAGCTGCCTGAACCATAACCATATCCGCCGCTCATGCCACGGCTATAGTTACTGTCGCCGTAGCCGCCCTGGCTGCCATAGTTGCCCTGCGACGATGAGCCTCTTGATGAAGAACCATAACCGCCCTGGTCACGATCGCTGCCGTAAGAGCCACCGCTGCGCGATGATCCGCCATAGCCACCTTGTCCGTAATCAGAACCTTGTGAGCCGTAACGCGATGAACGATACTCGTCGTTATAAGATCCGCCTCTTGAGCCGTATCCGCCCTGCGAACCATAGCCGCCACGCATACTGTTCTGCGAATCATAACCTCTTGATGAACCATAGTCATCACGATCGTACTCGCTCATGCCTCTTGACGAGCCGTAGCCCATAGAGCCATAACGGTCGGAGTCGCCATAGTTGCCTTGTGAGCTGCTTCTGGATGAAGAACCATAGCCACCCTGGCCATAATCGCTTCCGCCTCTGCCTGATGACGAACCATAGTTAGATCTGGATGAGCCTGAACCGTAGTCCTGCTGGCCTCTGCCATAATCTGATGAGCCATAGTTGCTCTGGCCACCGTAGTTACCAGAAGATGAGCCCTGGCTGCCATAGTTGCCTTGTGATGAACCGTAGTTGCCCTGAGACGAGCCGTAATTTCCCTGAGAAGAACTACCGTAGCCGCCTTGTGAGCTGCCACCATAGTTAGACCGGCTTTCGCCGCGGGTTGCGTTGTAGCTGCCCATGCCGCCCTGGTCGTTCATAACGCCATAGCCGCCCTGGTTATCGCCTTCACGGTTCTGGTAGCCGCCTTGCATGCCGCCTTGGTTACCCCACGAGCCCTGGCTGTAAGAGTCCTGGCTGCTTACACGGTTACCTTCCATGCCGCCCTGGTTGCCATAGTTATAGCCACCCTGGCTGCCCCAGTTCTGAGAGCCTTGCTGGCGGCTGCCATAATTATCCTGGTCGGAACTACCGCCGCGTTGCTGCGAACCATAATCGCCCTGATAACCATAGCCGCTCTGGCCGCCATAGTTGCTGTGCTGGCTGCCATATCCGTAACCACCCTGCGAACCATAGCCGCTTCCGCTTTGCTGGCTGCCGTAGCTGTCCTGCTGCGAGCCATAGTTGCCTTGCTGGCTACCACGGTTCTGAGAGCCCTGCTGCTGGCTGCCATAGCTGTCCTGGCTCGAGCTGCCTGTGCTCATAGAGCCATAGCCGCCCATGCTTGAATCTGATCCTGAACCCTTCTGTGAGCTTGACGAATCGGAGCCCTTAGAAGATGAGGAAGAACCTTTACCAGACTTGGAAGTAGTGGAAGTTGATGTTTTGGCTTTAGTGCCTGATTTGGCTTTTGATGAGGTAGCTGAAGTACCGCTGCCATTTGTAGTTGATTTATTACTTTTCGATGTTGATGATGAGCTTGACGCTGTCGGGCTTGAGCTGGAAGAACCTGATCTTGATGTCAGATCTGAGCTTCCGGTATTGCTACCCATCGATGATGAGCCTGATGACCCTGATGTACTATCCGACAGGTTGCCGGATGATTGATTTTTCTCGTTGTCTTTCATAGTTATAATCTCCTGGATTTATATAGTTAAAAAATAAGAGCGCTGATTGCCGCACCGGTAATTGTTTGTATTCCGGTAACGGCATTGGTTTTATTCCAAACACTGAAATAAGGTTTTTTAAAGACCCATTTTAGTGTAACAGAACGTTTTAACTATACGCACCTCAGGGCACATAGTTTTTGGTATCAATTAGCAGATGAGGTTTTAAAAGTGATTTAAGCAGTGCGTTTTTAAGTGCAGGCGAAAGATAAATACCGGTAAGGAAAAACTTTTTTGCAAAAAAAATGCAGGGGCGGGCTATGTATTTGTCAGGGTTTCTTACCTTTACGGCAATTAATTAAAATCATTATCATGCAAACAGGTAAAGTAAAATTCTTTAACGTATCTAAAGGTTTCGGTTTCATCATCTCTGACGATACAAACCAGGAGATCTTTGTTCACCAGACAGGCTTAACTCACGAGATCCGTGAGAACGACCGCGTGTCTTATGAAGTTAAAGATGGCAAAAAAGGATTGAATGCTATTAACGTAGAGAGAATCTAAGTTATAACGATACATTGGCCCTCGGGCTCATTCATCTATTTTGACCCGCTCAGCTAGCTGAGCGGGTTTTTTATTTTTCCTGCTTTTTCTCGTTGTTCAGTTCCTCGCCTTTTTCAAGTCCTTCCTGTATCAGCTCATTCGCTTCCTGGTGGTCTTCGGGCTCTGCTACAGGTGTGTCCTGCTCTTCTTCGCGCTCAGGTTCATAGTTCAGGCTTATACTTATCGGGAAGTGGTCGGAGCCAAACTTCGATAGACGCTTAAGCCGCAGCAACCGGAAAGACGGATCGTAAAAAACGTGATCTAAAGGGTAGCGGAAAAGCGGGATAAATGCATTGTAAGTATTGTAAAAGCCACGACCCACACGCGGGTCAAGCAGGCCGCTTATCTGTTTAAATAAATTCGTAGTTCTCGACCAGGCCACATCGTTCAGGTCGCCGGCCACTACCGAAGGGTAGCGGGTCTTTTTTACATTTTTGGCAACCAGCAGCAACTCCGCTTCACGGGTTTCGGTGTCGCGCAACAGGCGTGGCGGTTGGGGATGCACTGTATACAGGTCAAACTTTTTGCCGCTGCGCAATTCCACCACAGTATAAAAAGAAGGTATATCATCTTCCACCAAAAACCTGACTTCGCTCTCAGAAAGTTTTAGTTTGCTGTACATCATCATGCCGTAGGTGTTTTCCAGTGGCTTCTTTATACTATAAGGGTAACGCTCATCAAAGGCTTTGCACACGCTTTTATGCCATGCCTCGTCAGGTTCGTTCATTACCAGTATATCGGGGTTCTCTTTTAACACCAGGGCCTGAAACTTCTTATGCTTCTTATTTACCATCCGTACATTGGCGATCAGGATAGTAAATGCATTGTCGGGCTTCTGCTTTTCGGAACGGAGGGCTTCGGTGCGGGCAATGGGTGTAAAATTATAGATGTACTTTACCTCGTTAAGTATAGCTAACACCCATAATGCCAGCATTGCGTTTATCTGCCATGACCAGGTATAATAAGTGGCCACATATGCTACAAGTATAACTGAAAGTATAACGGCTACGTGCAGCCTCGGAAAATCGAGCACACGCACCCACCACCAGGGCACCTGCAGGTAGGGCAGAAACGAAAAGAGGGTAAATATAAATCCGGCTATTATAAGGGTAGACTCCATATAGAATGGCGAGGTGTAGTGGTATCTTTTTCTGGTTAATAATTGTTTGGTACCTATATTACGCAGCAACCCGGTTTTTGATTAAAGTATAAAAACAAAGCCCGCAACCTGAGGGGATGCGGGCTCTATTCTAAACCTTTTCGCTATTCTTTTTTTGCTACCCGTATTCCTACGGCCCGCACATGCGGCAAGGGGTCCCGGCGCATATACTGGGTTATTTTAAGCTTATAAGTACCGGCTTGTTTAAACTTTATACTTTCAAGCATAGGTTGCTGCAAATCAAAAGTGCCGGCAGAACCATTACCGATCGGCTGACCAGTTTTAGGATCCATCAGTGTAATTTCGTGCAATTTTTCTGATAGCTGCTTCCCATCGGGGCCGGTTAGTTCGTGCTGCATATACAGGTTATAGAACTCGTAGTCGAGGTCGTAGCGCAGGTTCACGAACACCGCATATTGCTGTGCCGTATCCTGGATCTCAAACTCAAATACCGGAGCATTATCTATCGCCCAGTTGCCTTCCGGCAGGTCTGTGTTTTGTTCGTACACACGGGCCGGGTCGCAGGCAGTTAACAGTAGCAGTAATGCTGAAGCCCAGCATAAAAGGTTCTTATGCATCAGTATTCGGTTTATTCTGATCCGGTTTTCTGCCCCGGAACGGTTTTCTGGATCGTTGCTTTTTAGGCGGTTGCCCTTCGGCGTTTGCCTGTGGCGGTGTTGCAGGAGGCACCTGAGCTGGTTTGTCCCGGCCTTCGCGCGGTGGCCTTGGCCCACGATTACTGCGGTCGCCGCGTTCGCGGTTGCTGCTGCGCTCGCGGCCCGGTTCGCGCTCTCTGTTCTCACCTTCGCGGATGTCGCGTTCACGGCCTCCACCTTCACGGCCATCGCGGGTGCGGTTCCTGTTGTCAGGGCGCTGCCGTCTCGGGCGCTGTTCGCCTTCGCGTTGTTCGGTAGCTGGTCTTGGCCTGCTTTCCCTTACCTGCGCATCTTGTGATTCTGCAACTGCACTATCTCCGCCAGGTAAGCCACTTTTCTTTTTCTTCTTCTTTTTCTTCTTGGCTTTATACTTGTCGTCCAGACGTTCCAGGTTACCTTCTACCTGCGCTACAAATTCGTTTTGTTTCGGCTCCTCTTCTACAACTACAGTCAACGAATCTACAGCAACTCCTTTAGCATTTAGCTCCAGTATTTCATGCACACGCTCCACAGGCACCGGGTACCAGTTATTATCGCCTTTAAAACCAAACCACATCATCTTTTTAAAGATATCGGTCTTCTGTAAAAAGGCGTCTCCATTCTGGGTCTGCAATGGGCGGCTTACTGTTGGAATATCCTTCAGGGCTTCCATGTACGTTTCCAGTTCATAGTTCAGGCAGCACTTCAAACGGCCGCACTGGCCCGAAAGCTTGCTTGGGTTAAGCGAAAGGTTCTGGTAACGCGCTGCTGTTGTTGATACGCTCTTGAAATCGGTGAGCCAGGTAGAACAGCAAAGTTCGCGGCCGCACGAGCCAATGCCACCTAAGCGGCCTGCTTCGTGGCGGAGGCTTATCTGGCGCATCTCAATTCGCACCTTAAACTCTTCAGCCAGCTTCTTTATCAGGTCACGGAAGTCAACACGGTCATCAGCAGAATAATAAAAAGTAGCCTTGCTTCTGTCAGCCTGGTACTCTACATCCGACAACTTCATTTTAAGACCCAGCTGCTGAATGATCTCGCGCGAGCGGTACATGGCGCCACCTTCCAGGTCACGGACCTCGTTGAATTTCTCCATGTCCTGCTCGGTAGCGATGCGGTAAATGCTGCGGATCTCCTCGTTGTTGTCAACTTTCTTCTTCAGCATCTGCAGGCGCACAAGTTCCCCTTTCAGGGATACAAAGCCAATGTGGTGGCCATTCGGCACGTCTACTACCACGGCATCGCCGGTGGTCAGGTCTATTCTGCTACTATTACGGTAAAAGTCCTTGCGGCCTCCCTTAAATCTTATTTCTACAATGTCGAACTCCTCAAACGAAACGGGTATTTCCATATCGCTGAGCCAGTCGAACACATTTAAACGGTTACAGCCTCCTGTGCTGCAGCCGCCGTTGCTTTTGCAGCCACCAACTACCTCTGTGCCATCAGCACTGGTCTTTTTGGTGCCACATCCGCCACTGGAACATGAATTACAACCCACTTTTTAATCTCCTTTATATAGCTATTAATTCTTGTTTTCTTAATCAGGTAAGTAACAAATATACTAATTTTTTGTGCCAATGGTGTAGCACCCTCCGAAATGTGCCTGTGCAGCGGCCAACATGCTACAAAATTACCGGCACTATGCACGATGCTGAAATTTAAACTATAATTTTAAGCAATGCTTCGAAAGTTATTATCGCATGCGGCAATTTATGGTTTAGCTGCCCAGGTACCCCGCCTGGCCGGAGTAGTTACCCTGCCCATTATTACGCGCTACCTTACACCCGCCGACTATGGTGTGGCAGGTATCGTAACGGCGTACGTGTCTTTGTTTTCGATGCTGCAGAGCTTAGGCCTTTCGGTTGTGCTGGTAAACAGTTATGCCCGGTTGCCTAAACGCTATACCTGGATATGGCGACAAATAAACGGCTTTGTTAGCTTATGGTCGCTTTTATACGGATTGCTGGTAATAGTGGCTTTATACTTCCTGGTTCCTGCTGAAGCCGAAGGTTACCAACTGGAGATTGCCTTACTGGCTGGCCTGCCTATTATGCTGTTCTCCATGACGGAGATCCAGAGCAATATTTACTACCAGTTATCGCAGAAGCCGGTGCCGGTTGCCATCCGGACGTTTATAGTTGGGGCAATAGGCGTGGGGCTTAATATTTATACTATAGCTTACCTGCGGATGGGTTTTATGGGCTGGTTTTATGCCGGTTTTGTTTCGGTGTTCATTGGTTTTTTGCTCAATGGCTACCATATCTATATACAGCAGCGCCTTTTCCCGATATTTAAGTTTAAGTGGAGCCGCATAAAGCAGTCGTTGCGCGTATCGTTGCCGGTTGTGCCGCACCATATGGCCTCTTTTGTAATGGATACCTCCGACAGGCTCGTACTCGATGTGCTGAATGTGCCCGTCCGGAAGATAGGTTTATACAATGTAGCTTCCAGTTTCGGTACTTACTTTGTGATGGCTTCGTGGGCGGTTTCGCAGGCTGCATCGCCGTTTTATATGCACAACCTGGCCCGCAACACCGACAAAAGCGCGGCCATACAGATACGGTACCTTACGTTTGCCCTGATGGGGCTTTTCCTGTTCCTGACCACGGTTGCCTGCCTTTGGATGCGCGAGATATTTGAACTGCTTATAAAGAACGATGACCTGCAACAGGCTTACCCGCTGGCAATTATAATACTGATGGGGTATAATTACCGGCCTATGTACCTGCTGGTTTTTAATACATTAACTTACCGCGAGCACTCCGATAAACTATGGCGTATCTCGGTTGTGGCCGGGGTAGGCAACATAATTCTTAATTTTATACTTGTACCGATCTTTGGTTACCAGGCTGCTGCTTATACTACCTTTGCAGCGTTGTTGTATATGGGGTATGCCGGTTTTTATGTGCGCTATTTCCGCGAAACGCAACTGGTGCGCTATTACCCTATGGTTTGGCTTATACTTACTATAGTGCTGTTACTGGGCGTTTATAACCTGGCTGCTGTTGCTGTTTCCGTTAAGATCATAATTACAGCTATACTTTGCCTGGTAGCATTAGTAGCAGGTATTGCGTATCGTAATAAGGTGAAGCTGCAGGTATAAACTGCTGCTGCTTTCCTGTTAACCCTGATCTGCCTGAAATTATGGAAGCTGCCTACGAATTCTCTCTGTTAAATGCCCGCGATATGCCTGAGGTGCACCAGGTTTTTGTGGAAGCATTTGCCGATTATATTATACCTATACAATTAACCACTGCCCAGTTCCAGTCAAAACTAAAGCGCGAAAGTATAGAGCCCTCTTTTTGTGTGGGAGCATACGCCGGTACTAAACTGGTGGGGTTTATACTTACCGGGCTCGGCGAATTCGATGGAAAACCTACGGCTTACAATGCTGGTACGGGCGTACTTCCGGAGTACAGGGGCCACCAGCTTACCCGCCGGATGTATGAATTCCTGCTACCCAAATTACGTGAAAGCGGAACAGAACAATGCCTGCTGGAGGTGATACAGGAAAACAAACCGGCGATAAGGTCTTATGAACAGGTTGGCTTTAAAGTAACCCGCTCGCTTGATTGCTTCCGGGCACTAAAAGATGAATTATTGCTGCCACGCGAAGCCCCCGATAATGTAACTATAATACCAACTATAAAACCCGACTGGCGCCAGAATAACTGCTTTTGTGATGTTGTTCCAACTTGGCAAAACTCTGGCACGGCTATTAAACATAGTCCCGATACTAAACTATACCTCGAAGCCCGCGATGAACACCAGGAATTGGTTGGTTTCGCTGCTTTCTTCCCCGAGATCGGGTCAGTGGCACAACTTGCAGTATCTAAGGAAGCCCGCAACCGGGGAGTTGGTAATATGCTTTTACAGGAGATAGCACAACATACTACAGCGCAGGCCTTGCTCTTTATTAATATAGATACCAATGCCATAAGTTTTAAAGAGTTTTTGAAGCGAAAACATTTCTCCCGTTTCCTGGGGCAATACGAGATGATATTAACTTTATAGTTATCGTGAGTGTAGCATTAACAATAAACTTGCCATGGTCAAGCTTATCAACAAAAAAGAAAGTATAAACACTTAACTTTGTAGCTACTACAAAACTGAGAAATTATGGCTTGGGTATACCTGATACTGGCTGGAATATGCGAAATAGGATGGGCGTTTGGCCTGAAATATAGCGAAGGTTTTACAAAACCTGTTATCAGTGTGGTTACAGTTGCCGTCATGATCCTGAGTTTTATACTTTTAGCGCAGGCCATGAAAGAACTGCCTTTAGGAACAGCTTATGGCATCTGGACGGGAATTGGAGCCGCAGGCACCGCTATACTTGGCATTGTTTTTCTGAACGAACCGCGGGACTTTATCAGGATATTCTGTATTCTGTTGATAGTTGCTGGTGTGGTAGGCCTGAAGGTTTTCTCAGGAGAGGCTAAATAAACTAGCGTTCAAAAATATCGGCCGTTTTATTCCGGAACAGGTACAAACGGTTCCCGGTAACCAAAGCAGACTGGTAATCCTTCGTTTCAGGTAGGTTTAACGTGTATTGTTTGCCGGTATAAAGGTCTGTAAAGTGTAGCTTATCCTCTTTCACAAAGTATAGCTCGTTACCGATAAAATTGATGTATTGCACACCGGTTACTGGTATCTTCTGTTTATAGTTGCCCAGGTTATCGAATACATAAATGCCGGCATTATAGTCCAGCAGGTACACATGGTTCTGGTATTCGCGCAGCATCCTGATGTCAAACCGTTCCCGGTCCAGGATCAGGTTAAGCGGGGTCTCAACAGTTAACCTTCTCAAGCGACTGTCTAATTTGCTCAGCTTAAAATCAGTTTCATCAAAAAGCCAGAATCCATCCGACGATGCTACGGCAGCAGCCGTTACGGTGCTGTTCAGGCCAAAATCAGTTAAAGGTATTTGTGTTATAAGGCTGAAGAACCTGTCGAGTAGCAAAATTTCCTGCTGATCTTCATAAAAGACCATGATCTCCATCGCATTCCAGGCATCTACCGTTTTAATACTACCGCTACCAGACGGCGAATACACAGCAACAGCCCGGCCAAGCGAGTCGAGTTGAACCAGGTTGCGGCGTGGGTTCAGGAAGTATACAGCTCCATTGCGGTCCACGGAAACTGCCGTTGGCGAGCTAACCGGTATCGTGCGCAGGTAAGTGCCCGTAGAGTCGGTTTGAGCAACTGCAGGTAAGGTGCAGAGCAAGAGTAAAAGTATAACTATGTAGTTGCTAAGCTTCAAAATGCTCTAAGGTTAATGTATTGCCATCGTATACGGCATAAGAGCAAAAATTGACCCATTCTCCCAGATTCACATAACGGCTTTTATCACCTATAGGTAAGTCAAGGGGCAGGTGGCGGTGTCCGAACAAGTAATAGTCGTGGTGTTGCTTCTCTTCAACCTCTCTGCAGTATTGTAGCAGCCATTCATCTTCCCCTAAAAAAGCTTCATCTTTTTTAACGTTGCTGATGCGGCTTTTACGCGACCACATATTGGCTAAACCTATACCTAAGTTTGGGTGCAAACGTGCAAAGGCCCATTGGCAGGCTTTGTTCGCAAATACTTTTTTAATGATCTTATAAGTATGGTCGCCGGGGCCGAGTCCATCGCCGTGGCCAATGTAAAAAGTATGGCCGTTTATAGTTGTAGAGATCGGATGGCGCAGGACCGGTATGTTCAGTTCTTTCGGGAAGTAATCAAACATCCACATATCGTGGTTGCCCGTGAAGAAAAGTACCGGTATTCCGGCATCGGTTATTTCAGCCAGTTTGCCTTGCAGCCTTATAAAGCCTTTCGGTATAGTATGGCGGTACTCAAACCAGAAATCGAAAATATCGCCGAGCAAAAGTATAGCAGCGGCGTCTTTCTTTGCTTCGTCCAGCCAGCGCACAATTTTAAGCTCGCGGGCTCTGCTGGTTTCCGCATCGGGCACGCCCAGATGGAAATCAGATGCAAAGTATACTTTCTGGCCTGGCGCTAATTTATCAATGCGGAAGGTCATCTATAAGGAAAAGTACTAATTGCTTTGGGCCGTGTGCGCCCATTACAAGGGTTTTCTCGATGTCGGCGGTGCGGCTCGGGCCACTAACAAGGCTTACCATCGATGGGAAATTGGTTTTATACTTGTCGCGCAGCTTTTGCAGGCCGTCTTTAATATCGGGTACTAACTGGCTGGCTTTGGCAACTACTATATGTATAGTAGGGTAGATGCTTAAGCGGCGGCCACCAGCATTAGCTGAGCTTACCAGCAAACTGCCGGTGCGTGCAATCAGCGACTCACAGGTGGTCAGGCTGGCATCTCCGTTCTTCACAAAGTCCTGTACGGTATCGTTATAGGTTATGCCGGCGTGCTGCAGCGCTTGTTGCAGGTTAGGCTCCCAAACAAACAGGTGCTCCAGGTTATGCTCCTTTTTAAAAGTATAAAGCTGATCGAAGAAGGCTTCCTCTGTTTCGCAATAAAAAAAGGTGCCACTGTTTTTCAGGAAGCTCTCTACAAAAATAACCGAAAGGTCTTCGGTAGAGGCGTGGTGTAGTGGCGATGTGAAATCGGGAGTAGGAGGCAGAAAAGGCGCTGGCTTAGCCAGCGCCTCTCTTACTCTTCTTAATACTATTTCTTTGGTTTTTGCTTCGTACATGCCTGTTTATATCAAGCTGTTCTGGAATTGATATTGTCCTCCTGCTCAGCAGTAGTGTGTCCGTTTCCGTTATTTGACGGAGTGCCATTCACTTCATTTTCCTGCGGGGCAGCATTGTTGGTTTCGTCAAAGTCAACAGGATGATTCTGCTCTACTTCGCTTTTGGTCTGGCTTCTGTCTGTACCTGCTGTATGTGCCTGGTAAGTAGTCAGCGCTTCAAACGGGCGCGGACCAACCAAGCGCTCCAGGTCACTCTGGAATAGTATTTCTTTTTCCAGAAGCTCTTTTGCAATGATCTCTAGCTCAGCACGCTTCTCAGTTAATAACTGAATAGTACGCTGGTAAGCAGTATCGATGATAATGCGAACTTCGTTGTCTATAGTTTCGGCAGTGGCTTCTGAGTACGGTTTGTTAAACTGCATATCAGACTGCTTCGAATCGTAGAACGAAACATTACCGATCTTCGCATTCATACCATACATAGTTACAATGCTGTAAGCCATTTTAGTGATTCGCTCCAGGTCACTCAGGGCACCAGTCGAGATCTTACCGAAAACGATATCTTCAGCGGCACGGCCACCTAAAGCCATACACATCTCATCAATTAACTGCTCTGTAGTATACAGGAACTGTTCTTTTGGTAAATACTGGGCATAACCCAACGCAGCCACGCCACGCGGAACTATACTTACTTTTACCAATGGGTCGGTGTGCTCCAGGAACCAGCCTGCTACAGCGTGACCAGCTTCGTGGTAAGCTACGATTTTCTTTTCTCCCGGAGAGATGATCTTGTTCTTTTTCTCTAGACCACCAATCACACGGTCAACAGCATCGTTAAAGTCCTGCATTTCTACAGCCTTTTTGTTACGACGGGCAGCGATAAGGGCAGCCTCATTACAAACGTTTGCTATTTCGGCACCGGCAAAACCAGGTGTCTGGGCAGCTAACTTTCTTGCATCCACATCAGGGGCAAGTGTAAGCGGCTTTAAGTGTACATCAAATATCTCGGTACGGCCGTTAATATCCGGCTTATCTATACTTACCTGGCGGTCGAAACGGCCCGGGCGAAGTAAGGCAGAATCCAGTGTATCAGGGCGGTTGGTTGCTGCAAGTATAATTACACCTGAGTCAGTAGCGAAACCATCCATCTCCACAAGCAGGGAGTTCAGGGTGTTCTCACGCTCATCGTTACCGCCAGGCACCTGGCCACGGCTACGGTGACGGCCAATCGCATCGATCTCATCTATAAAAATGATACACGGCGCTTTGGCTTTTGCCTGCTTGAACAAGTCACGCACACGGGCAGCACCTACACCCACAAACATCTCTACAAAGTCAGAACCTGACAGGGAGAAGAACGGAACGTCGGCTTCGCCGGCAACTGCTTTTGCCAATAAGGTTTTACCTGTACCCGGAGGGCCTACAAGTAACGCACCTTTCGGTATTTTACCACCCAGCACAGTAAATTTGCTTGGGTTCTTCAGGAATTCCACGATCTCCTGTACTTCTTCTTTTGCTTCTTCAAGGCCGGCCACATCCTTAAATGTGATCTTTACCTTGTTCTCCGCATCAAATAAAGCAGCTTTAGATTTGCCGATGTTAAAGATCTGGCCACCAGAGCCACCGGCTGTAACGCGGCGCATCAGGAACCAGAAACCAAATAACAATAGTAGCAGGAAACCCCATGTTGCGAAGAAATCCATGAAGCCAGTACGCTCTTCCGGTATAACCGGTACGCGTTGTTCGCGCGGCAGGTCTTTCTCCAGCTCGCCCAGGTCTTCATTAAATATCTCCGGAGAAATAATAGGGAAATGGTATTGCGGGCCTTTATCGAGAGCAATGCTGCCACGGTCTTCCAGTTCCTGCTTATACTTTTCGTTCTCTAACGCTTCCTGTTTCAGGTATATTTCAACCGTTTTTTTGTTAACGATGTGCACTTTGCTTACATCGCCGCTTAGCAGCATTTCTTCGAAATCGCGTTGAGATGTTTCGACAGAGGCGTTGCTGTTATTGAGGTAGGTGATACCAAAGATCACGAGTATCAGCACGGCCAGCATCCATAGTTGCATGGTTGGGCGGGGCGGCGTGTTCGGGATCAGAGGCTTTTTCTTTTTGTTATTGCCTTTATTATTCTTTTCTGCCATGATTTAGTTATCAGATGATGTAAAAACACCAGCTACATTAAATTGTTTTTACAGCCCGTGTTAGTTAACCGATTCTACGTGTTTTATCTGGGCATCGCCCCAAAGTTCTTCCAGGGCATAAAACTCGCGTTTGTCTCTCAGGAATACGTGCACCACTACATCTACGTAGTCAAGCAACACCCATTCCTTGTTCATGCGGCCTTCGCTCTGCCAGGGGTTTTGCTGGGTAGCTTTAAAAACCTCTTCTTCTACGGCAGTTGCAATGGCATCAAGTTGTGTATCAGAGGTAGCTGATGCTATGATAAAGTAATCCGAAACGGCATTCTTTAGTGATTTAAGGTCCATTACGACAATATCAGCTGCTTTTTTTTCCTGCATGCCTTTTACAACAAGCTCTGCCAATATGTCTGAATTAGCCTCAATCTTACTATTTTTCATTTGTGCTGATTAAATTTGAAGTACAAAAATATTAAATTTTGCCGAAATATGTTGCCTAATACGCTGTTTGTTGGCCAGCAGCTCTTCTATCTGCCGGTTTGTGAATCTACTAACTCAGAGGCTCAACAGCTTCTTATCAAAAATGAAGCCACAGAAGGCTGTACTGTAGTAACAGCGCAACAGACAAAAGGCCGTGGGCAGCGAGGTAATAACTGGGAAGCCGAGCCGGGTAAAAATATTACATTATCTGTTATTCTGTCACCTGTTTTTCTACCTGTCAGGCAGCAGTTCTATCTAAACATGGCCGTATCGCTGGCGGTGCTGGACCTGCTACACGAGCAAGGTCTTGCCGATGCCCAGGTAAAGTGGCCTAACGATCTGTACATCAGAGATAAAAAACTGGGCGGGATCCTGATAGAAAATACTATCAACAGTCACTCTTTACAACACAGTATCATCGGGATTGGTTTAAATATTAATCAACTCAGTTTTGGTGTAGATACGGCTACTTCGGTGGCTGCACTTACCGGCCAAACCGCCGATCTGCAAACCCTGACAAACCGCTTACTTGAATTACTTGAAAAACGTTACCTGGAACTGCGTAGTGTTAAGCATGCCAAATTAAAATACGAATACCTGCGGGTACTTTACCGTTACCAGGAGCAACATACATTTATAATTGACGGGAAGCAAACCGAAGGCAGTATAGTTGGCGTTGACGAAGACGGCAGGCTGGGAGTAGATGTTAGCGGTGAGCTGCGCTTTTTCGGGTTTAAAGAGATTGCCTACATTATTTGATTTTGCTTTATCAACGACGACACATAAAAAGGGAAGCAACGTAATGGATTGCTTCCCTTTTTTATTTATGTCAGGTATAACTTAGTGTATAACAAGTTTCTGGGTTTGCTTATCGCCGGAGGTTTGCAGCAGGTTTACCACATACATTCCTTTAGCCAGGTTCATGTCCTGCACCGGTACTTCCACTAACGGGTTGCCTGCCGTTAACTTGTAGTTAAATACTACGCGGCCACTCATATCGGTTACCTGTATAATGCCGCCGTTCGTGTCGGCGCCTGTGCCTGCAACCGATACCGTTACTTTAGTGCCATTGGCCGGGTTAGGGTATACAGCAAATTTTCCGCTGCCTGGTCCGGCTTTCAGTTTAATGGCTATAGTTTTGCTATAACTGTCGGTGCCGTCAAAATCTACCTGGCGTAAGCGATAGTATAAAATGCCTGTTATGGCTACATAATCTAAGTAACTATAGTTGTGCGATACGCTGCTCGAGCCTGCGCCATCTACTGTACCGATCTTCTGGAAATTGCGGCCATCCTGGCTGCGCTCTACTTCAAAGCGGTCGTTGTTTATTTCTGAGGCTGTTTCCCATTCCAGGTTTACTCCCGATGGAGTAGCTTTGCCTTTGAACGACAATAGCTCAACAGGTAATGGAGTAATATCTCCGTCTTCAGAACAGGTTGTCGGGTTGAAGCTGGTGGCTGCAAAACCGGTTCCTGTATCTAACGAAAGCATAAAGTTGGCTTCAGGGTTATAAGATGCCGTTGGTATGTTAAATACAAAATAGTCAATAGCGCCGTTTGCGTACCCGTTATTGTTCTGGGCATCAAAAGTGATCACGCCACCCTCATAAGTTGTTTTGTACTGGTAGTTAGAAGTATAAACTCCTCCGTTGTTAGCGCCGTTAACTGTTACGCCTTCCGGAGCTCCCGGTACTTCAATTGTAATTACTTCTGCGTTATCTGGCAGGTTATTCTGTATGGCAAAGCTTACCTGGGTTGTGCCGTCGCCATTATCTGTTACGCCGGTAAGGCCAAATACAGCATTGTCGATCTCGATGCGGCAAGCCGGCATCTGGTTGATAGGGGCACAATCGGTGAAGTTGGTGAAAGTTACCAGGCTAGGTTCGCTGCCTGCTACTTTGGCCTGTACTCTTAAGGCCGAACCAAGTGCATTATAGTCTTCAATAGATATTGGGTACTCAAAAGTATAGCTCGCTCCATTGCTTATATCTGTTTGTTGTTTTGCTGTAAATTGAATTGCGTTAAAATCGGTGTTAAGTCCGTTTTTGTTGCCTCTCTGGCCATCCTGAACAGTAAAATCCGGCTGTGCGGCAAAAAAGCTGGATGGTTGGTCGGCTTCGGCACCTGCTGGCAGTTCAAAAGCTACATACTCAAGTCTTGTATCACAGTTTACTGTTAGTGTATAGTTTACGATGTAGGTATCTGAATCGTATCGGGTGGCGCCATTAATCTGGTAAGTTAAACAACCGTCTGTGATGCTGCATCCGGAGGGTTGTCCGTCTTCCTGAGCGAGGGCAGTCTGCATCGCCAGGAAAATCATGAGGAAAGAAAAAATATAGGGTTTCATGTAAATCTAGTGCATAGGGTAATCTTAAATAAATTTAATATTTATTCTAACGGAGCTATTTTTAGGTAGTTGCACTTTTGTATGGTATTATAGCTGCAGTGCAATCATGTTCTTGATAAAGTATTATAAAAATTGCAATTTGTGATTAGTATAGTTTAATTTATATATAGTTGAGTATGAATAGTGATAGAGGTGTGTTGTATTTAATTAATATGAAATTATACTTGTTGCAAACAGAGTGGCTTGGAATAGTTATAAAATAGTTTGGGCGTGCAGCGATAAAAATCTTATAGTTGCTGAGGTTGAAGAGAATAGGCATTGTATTTGCCATAGCGAAAGGGAGAAGCCTGAGAGCCATAGTTGCCGGAAAACTTTACTATAAAATTTATATATTCAGGCATTTATACTATATTTGATTTTCTGGTAAAGTAAAGCCTACTAACCACACGCACCCTTATGAAGATTTTTACTAAAGCATTATTTATAACCACCTTAATAAGCTCGCATCTGCTGGGTTTAACAGCTATGGCTGTTGGCCTCGAAGCCGGGGTTTCGCCTACACACAATGGTGGCACCAAGATCTGGAAGCTGAAGCAGGAAAATAAAAAAGCCCTTGTAGTGTCGGCGCACAATGCCCGTCCGGTATTTGTTGCCTCCGACGATGAGCATACCTGTTCGCAGATATATGCAGCAGCTGTGGCGCCATCGTTTCACCTGGAAGTGCCTAAAGTTAGCAAGAGCCTGTACGCATCTGTAATGGTGGCCGCGTTTACTCCTGGCCGCGATGTTAAGCCTGTACCATCTATTAACGCTTATCCTAATCCATCGAAAGGGTTTACACGCCTTACCTTAACTCAATCCGGTGGCGATAACTATAAGATCAGGATATCGAATACAATTGGCCGTGTTATCTTTACGAAAGACCTGGCTGCTACCGAAGCAAAAGAAATTACACTGGATATGAGTCCGTATCCTTCTGGTGTATACTTCTATAGTTTGCTTGTAAATGATAAGACTGTAGAAACCAAGCGATTAGTGCTTCAAAAGTAACCGCTTACCAAGTATAAAAATATTCAAAGCCGGCCCATGGTCGGCTTTTTATGTGTAATGCCTCATATTTTTAAATATTCGCTTCGCATATTTTAGTATTTTCGGGGCGCAATCCTAAAAATTACCATGACAAACTATCGGAAGATAAATAACATTGTAGGCTGGGTCGTATTTCTGATCGCGACTGCTGTGTATGTGTTAACACTTGAGCCAACTGCCAGTTTCTGGGACGCCGGCGAGTTTATTGCCTGTTCTTATAAGCTACTGGTACCGCACCCTCCAGGGGCGCCTTTATACTTAATGGTGGGCCGCCTGTTCTCGATGTTTGCTTTTGAGCCAAGCCAGGTAGCATGGTGGGTAAACCTGTTATCTGCTTTAAGCAGCTCATTTACGGTATTGTTCCTGTTCTGGACGATCACCATTTTTGCTAAAAAGCTATTGGTAAAACAAGGCGAAGTGCCAACGACTGGCAACATTATATTGGTAATGGGTGCCGGTGTTGTAGGCGCGCTTGCTTATACTTTCTCCGATTCGGCGTGGTTCTCTGCGGTTGAGGCCGAAGTATACGCGATGTCATCATTCTTTACAGCTATCGTTTTCTGGGCTATGCTGCGCTGGGAAGAGAAAGTGGGCGAGCCGCATTCTGATAAGTGGCTTGTGCTGATCGCTTACCTGGTTGGCCTTTCTATAGGGGTGCACTTACTAAACCTGGTAACTATACCTGCGCTGGCATTTATATATTATTACCGCCTTTACAAACCTACCTGGGTGGGTGCTTTAATTGCCTTTGCTATCAGTGCCGTTATTGTAATGACGATCCTGTGGGGCGTTATACCTGGCCTGCCATCGGTTGCAGGTAAATTCGAAGTGTTCTTTGTTAACTCGCTTGGCATGCCGTTCGGCTCCGGACTTCTGGTGTTTGTAGCCCTGTTTATAGGTGCTATAGTTTACGGTATCATCTATTCTATCAAGCATAACAAGCGAATTTTAAATACAGCATTGCTGAGCCTGGTTTTTGTGCTCATTGGGTATTCTTCTTATATGATGATCCCGATCCGCTCTTCTTATGAACCAACTATAGATGAGAACGACCCGGATGATATTATGAGTGTGGTATCGTACCTGAAGCGTGAGCAGTACGGCGACAGACCTTTACTATTCGGACCGCAGTTTAATGCCCAGCCAATAGGCCAGGAAGAAGGTGCGCAGCGCTACATTAAAGGAGAAGACAAATACATTCCGATGGGCCGTAAAGTAGAGCCTGTTTATGATGACCGCGACATTGCCTTGCTACCACGTATCTATAGTGACGCGCCGCAGCATATAGATGAATATAGTAAGTGGGTAGACATACAGGAAGGGCAGAAGCCAAGTTTTGGACAGAACATGAGCTTCCTGCTTAATTACCAGCTGGGCCACATGTACTGGCGTTATTTCGGCTGGAATTTTGTGGGCCGCGAAAGCGATGTGCAGAATGCCGGTGTGGTATGGTTTACAAGTGATGAGCCTGGTCTGCCTGCCGAAGTAGCTAAAAGCAAAGCCCGGAACAACTTTTTAGCGTTGCCTTTAATTATAGGTATACTTGGCCTTATCTACCAGCTTCGTAAAGATGATAAGAATGCTTTTATAGTTGGCTTATTGTTCTTCTTTACCGGTTTGGCCATTGCTATTTACCTGAACCAGCCACCAACCGAGCCACGCGAACGTGATTATACTTTTGCAGGCTCTTACTACGCATTCAGTATCTGGATTGGCCTGGGCGTAATAGGCCTGGCAGCTTTACTGGAGAAAGTGCTTAAAAATGCTCAGATGCGTGCTGCAGTTGCCACAGCTATCTGTTTGCTGGTGCCTGGCATTATGGCTGCCGAAGGCTGGGACGACCACGACCGTTCGAACCGTTACCAGTCAGTTGACTCTGCCAAGAACCTGCTTGACTCTGTAGCGCCGAATGGTATACTTTTCACAAACGGTGATAACGACACGTTCCCGCTATGGTATGCCCAGGAAGTTGAAGGTTACCGAACCGATGTACGCGTAGCCGTACTTAGTTACCTGAACACCGACTGGTATGTAGAGCAGATGATGCGTCCTTCTTACGAGTCGGAGCCGTGGCCTTTAACGCTTGGTGTAGAGAATTACCGCCAGGGCACGAACGATTACCTGCCATACGACGAGAAGCCTCAGGTAGCGGCAGGTATAGATCTGAAGCAGTTTATTACGCTGGTGAAGCAAAACCACCCGGCCCTACAGGCGCAATATGGTGCAGGCAACACACTCATGACCTTTCCGACCAAAACCTTTGTACTGGATGTAGATAAAAATAAAGTACAGCAGATGGGCTTTATACCTGCCGAAAAGCAGGGTGAAGTGGTAAGCCAGATGAAGTGGGTGGTAAACAAATCACTGTTAGAGAAAAAGCACCTGGTAATGCTGGACCTGCTGGCTACAAACAACTGGGAACGCCCTGTATACTTCTCTACTACTGTAAACAGTGCTGACTTTATAGGATTGTCGGAGTACTTCCAGCTGGATGGCCTTGCGTACCGCGTAGTGCCTGTTAGAACTCCGGTTGATAAGAACGAAAGCTTCCTGAACTCGCCGGGTTACCTGAACAAAGAGGTGCTGTATACCAACCTGATGAAGGAGTTTGAGTTCCGTAACTTCGATGATCCGGACATTTTCTACGACGAGAACTATTACCGCTTTACCGCCAATGCCCGGGATAAATTTGGCAAACTGGCTGCAGCATACATAGAAGATGGAAACACTGCCCGTGCTAAAGAACTGATAGAGCGTTGCTTTACTGTGTTCCCGCCGGAAACTGTACCTTACGACTACTATTCGCCTCAGTTCATAACCTTATATGCGGCACTTGGCGAGGAAGAGAAGGCACAGCAAATGCTGAACGAGATGGCAGAAAGCGCAAATAATAACCTGAGCTATTACCTGGCTAAAGGCTCTCTGTTTGAGATGGAGATACAGACCAACCTGCTTATAATGCAGCAATTGGTGTTTGCAGCCCAGGATTTAGGCTGGCAGGAAAAAGCTACCCAACTGGAACAACAGTTTACGCAATACCTGCGCGGCATGCGTCGTTAAACAAAAAAGGATTATTTTCAGTAGAAATAGGCCGGGCTTAAGTATAAGTCCGGCCTGTTTTTTTGCAGGGCACTCTACACCATTTATACTTTAGGTATGGTCCGGATAGCGGTAATTTATAGTTTGCTTATACTTGGTATAGCTGCGGGCTGCCGCCAGAGGCCAGAGCCGGTTTTGCGTAGACCAGTATCGACCACACAAGGTGCCATCTCTACTCCCGACCCGGAAGTAAGGATGCAGTATTCGTGGCATAGCAGCCCCGATAGCCTGTACCTGCATCTGCTGTTTTATGATGTAAGCAGGCTAATGGAACTACAGCGCACTGCCGATAAGCTTACCATACATATCACAAACGAGAACAAGACTACTTTATATAGAGATACACTACAGATAACCAAGCCTGCCGTGCCGGATAGCGGTGAAGAGATATGGGTAGAAGTAGCATTGCCTGCCTCCTTAGCGACAGGGAATAATACAGCGCAGCTAAGGCTTTGGCAGAAGTTTGCCGGCGAAGCTACCATGTACTCTGTCTTTAATGTGCAACTACAATCGCTGATGTTGGAGAAGACCGGTGTACTGACAAGTATAAAAAACGACAGGCCGATCATCTATAACTATATAACTACCTCCGACTCGCTGGTGCTGCAAAACCCGGATTCGATAGAAAACATGACGGTGTATTATTTTACGCAGGAGTTTGCCCCGGCTATACCACCTATGTCGCAGCGGAATGTGGCTCAGGCTAAAACTATAAGTCCAACCGATTCAGTTATGTTTGCTCCCGGCGATACGGTAACTTTTAACCGGGAGGGTTTATACTTGCTTTGGGCCGGCACTTCGTACCCCACAGGTTTGCTGGTAGAGCCATGGCACTTCCCTAAAATAACGATGGCCAAAGAAATGCTGCAGCCATTAATTTACCTGACCACATCTGCGGAGCGCGAAAAACTTTTTAATGCAGTGGATCCTAAAAAAGCGGTAGATGATTTCTGGATAGGAGTGGCAGGCGAGCGGCACCTGGCCCGCGAACTGATCCGGACTTATTATGGCCGTGTAGAGCATGCCAACAAACTTTATACTTCGCATAAAGCCGGCTGGACCACCGACCGGGGTATGATCTATCTTATTTACGGTCCGCCGAGCGATATTAGCAAAGTAGGTAACACCGAGACCTGGATATACCGTGAATCGGACCTGCAGCCCTACACCAAATTCGTTTTTACGAAAAAACAGAATAACTTTACCGAAAATCATTATGAACTGATACGGCGTCGTGAGTACGAAGAAGGCTGGTACAGTGCAGTAGCAAAATGGAGAGCAGGAATAACAGATATGTGAGCGGTGGCCGCTATGGCAGCCCAAGAGCGCCACGCGAAGATAAATTAGAAATGATATTCGGCTCCCGCCCAATATTAGAAGCTATGCTGGCAGGTAAAACGCTGGAAAAGATATTTTTACTGCGCGGCACCAAAAACCCGACCACCGACGAGATTGTAGCAGAAGCCAGAAAGTTTGATGTGCCGGTAGTTACCGTGCCGATCGAAAAGCTGAATAACCTGACCCGCAAGAACCACCAGGGAGCTGTAGCGTTTATTTCGCCGATCAGTTACCAACCGCTTGCCGAGATTGTGACCTCGTTGTTTGAAAGTGGCAAAAATCCATTGCTGCTTATACTTGACAGGATAACCGACGTGCGTAACTTTGGCTCTATTGCCCGAAATGCTGAATGTATGGGGGTAGATGCCATTGTGATTCCAAGCCGTGGCGGTGCCCAGATAAATGCAGATGCCATGAAAACATCGGCGGGTGCGCTTAACGTGGTGCCGGTTTGCCGTGAGCCTAACCTGAAAGAAACCATTGATTACCTGAAAGATTACGGTGTGCAGATTGTGGCCTGTACGGAGAAAACAGAGCAGAACCTTAATGAGCATACCCTGGATATGGTTGGCCCTACTGCTATACTGATGGGTAGCGAGGAAGACGGTATTTCGCCGGAGTACCTGAAAAGAGCTGACGCAAAAGTACGTATTCCGCTGCTTGGTAAAATAGGGTCGCTTAACGTGTCGGTAGCAACAGGCATTATACTTTACGAAGCCATGAGCCAGCGCCTGAAAGATAGCGGTTACTCCAATTTAGGAACTCTGGAACCAAGATAATAAAGTATAAAGTATAAATAAGAAATGCCACCTGAGCGATCGGGTGGCATTTTTGTTTTATATAATTAGAAGATAGCTGTAAACTATAATTTCTGAGATGTATAGTTTTAAGTAATGTTAAGCTTTGTATCTACTGTGCTCTATGTTGCTGCCTGATCTTTCGGTTATTGATATAGGTGTATAACATTCCCCCGAGGCCACCTGCCAGAGCTGTATAACCATAGCCGATCAGGAAACCATAAGCCTCACTTTCAGTGCCAAGAAAGAGCGAAACAACAACTGAGATAATTCCCGTTAACAGAAATAGTGTCGCTTTGGTATAGTTCATCTTATTTTCCATGAGCGGTATAGTTATGTTTGAAACTGGTTGTTTTAGAGATTAATATTTAAACTAATATAGTAAAAGCATCAATACCCGTTTATACTATTAGACCAACACGAGAATTAAATGGATAAACAAAGCTTTTGTCTATACTTCATCTTGAAGCCCGCTTTTCTAGAATTTTAAAATTTCTGCCCCACTATTTCGCCCCGCTCTTTCGGATTTGTAATCCGAAAATATACTAATTGCGGATTTGCAATCCGCAAAGCTAAGGCGGTAACTATAAACCTACTATAAAACAAAAGCGGCAACCAACTACGGCTGCCGCTTTTGCTATTGTAGAAACGCAGTATGTTGCGTTATAGATCAGGCTATTAATACCCAAACAGCTCCTTCAGTGTCAACTGCTTCACTTTGCCGTACTTCTCCAGTTCTTTAAAGTTCAGCTTGTCTTTAGCACCAATCACAAGTATAGCCTGAGGTTGGGCTTTTACATACTTCTGCTGGAACTCCTTCAACTGGTCAAAGGTCATGGAGTTGGCACTCTGGTACACGTCCTGTCGGATGTCGTAGTTCAGGCCTAACTTCTTGGCGCGCTCATAATCGAATAGGATACTTGACTTCGTGATGCGTTCTGTAGAGATGCTGTTACGTAAGGCAGCCTGCGCATTCTGGAAGTTTGCATCAGCCAATGGCATATCCGTTAGCAACGCCTGCATGCCAGCCATCGCTTCTGATAATTTATCCGCCTGCGCCCCGATGTACGAAACCAGGTAGTTCGCGCGGTCCTTTTTAGAGGCAGTGCCATAGTAGGAGTAAGTAGAGTAAGCAAGGGCTTTAGACTCACGGAGGTCCTGGAACACGATGCCACCCATGTACTCATTGTATAAACGCACTACCGGGATAATGTCTTTGCTGTAAGGTATAGACTTGCTCAGGAACATCATCTCGGCCTGCACCATGTTATAGTCTGCCCAGTAAACAGTTGGCTGCGTAAACTCTATTTCCTTGTATACTTTTTCGGCTGGCACCGGCTTAAGCGTAGCAGGTACGTTGTGGCCTGTGTTGAGGGCAGCTACCAGGTTATCCGTTTCACGTGGACCATAGTATAGTACACGGTGCTCGTACGTCGGAATACTTTTGATGATGCTTACCAGTTCCTGTGGCTTCACAGCCTTCAGCTCTTTCTCGCTTAGTACCGTGTTGAACGGGTTCTTAGGGCCATACTTAGCATAGTTCATCATGGCCTGCTGCAGAATAACGCCTTTGTTTTTCTTGGCATCATCACGGGCTTTCAGCATACCGGCAACCATGTCGTTCAGGGCCTGCTGATCAGCTTTAGGGTTAGCTAAAACACTTTCGAACAGGTTAAGGCCTTTCTCAAAGTTCTCATCCAAGCCAGTAAGGCTTACATACACCTGGTCGCCGGAAGAGAAAACATCAAACGAAGTACCTAACTGGTAAAACTCCTTCTGTAGTTGTTCGGCAGTGTATTTGTCGGTGCCCAGGTACTTCAGGTAGTTAACAGCCATGCCCAGTTTCTGGTCGTTGTTCGTGCCCATGTCCAGGATGTAGTATAGCTGGAACAGGCTGTTATCCTTATTCTTGGTATAAAGCAGCGGAATGTTCTGCTTCAGTTTAGCTTCGGTAATGTCTTTTGTATAGTCGAGGAATACTGGCTGTAGTGGCTGTACTTCCTTCGCCATAAATTGCTTATAGTAATCAGACTGCGCATCGCGGTTAACGGCAACCGGAGTAATAGCAGGCTTCTCTACTTTCTGTGCGTTAGGGTCTTTGCCAGTCTTTTTGTAGATCAGCACATAGTTGTTGTTATTGAAGTACTTGTTAGCCACATCCATCACATCCTGCTTCGTGATCTGCGCATATTCAGCAGGGCGACTAACAAATCTCTCCCAGGGCATTCCATAAATAAAGGCAGTTACAAAAGCATCAGCACGGTTGCTGTTGTCTTCGTAAGCCTGCATGGTGTTTATCTTGTCGTTATTCACAACCGCCTGTATCAACGACTCGTCAAACTGTCCTTTCTTGATCAGGTCAAGCTGCTGTAACAGCAGGTCGCGCACCTGGTCCAGTGTCTGGCCCTGGCGTGGCATACCCGTCATCCGGAACATACCGTAATCTTTCATCGGGGTATCGTAAGCATAAGCCTGCAATACTTTTTGCTGTTGGTTCAGGTTGAGGTCTACTAAACCGGCCTGACCGTTATAAAGCAGATTGCTGATCATCTGAATAACCAGCGCATCTTTTGAGTTGATGTCCGGTGTACGGAAAGCGATGGATACGTTCTCAGCATCCGGTCCTAAAATTTCTTTTACAATTGGCTTCTGGATCGGCTTTTCCTGGGCAACTTCAAACGCAGGCTCGGGCTGCTTTTCCATCGTTCCCCAGTACTTGTCAATCAGTTTAATAGTCTGGTCGAAATCAATGTCGCCGCTCATAGCTATAGCCATGTTGTTCGGGATGTAGTACTTGTTATAGTACTTCTTGATCTCAGTGATAGATGGGTTTTTCAGGTGATCTATAGTTCCTATAGTTGACTGCGAACCATACTGGTGTGTCGGGAATAGGGCAGCGCTGATCGCTTCCTGAACTTTCCAGCCATCGTTATCCAGGGTACGGTTTTTCTCTTCGTAAACTGCCTCCAGCTCCGTATGGAAAATACGTGGCACCATGTCAGCAAAACGGTCTGCTTCCAGTTCAATCCAACGCTCCAGTTGGTTGCTCGGGATGTCGTTCACATACACGGTCTGGTCTACCCAGGTATAAGCGTTCGTTCCTTTGGCTCCAATAGCACCTAAGATCTTATCATACTCGTTGGCAATAGCGTAAGTAGCCGCTACACCCGAAACAGAGTCGATCTGGGCATAGATCTTTTTGCGGGCTGCTTCGTCTTTCGTAGCTCTGTACTTTTCGTAAAGGCCTTCAATTTTATCCAGCTCTACTTTTTCTTTTTCCCAGTTCTGAGTACCTAATTCGCTGGTGCCTTTAAACACCATGTGCTCCAGGTAGTGGGCAAGGCCGGTAGCATCGGCAGGGTCGTTCTTAGCACCGGCACGCACAGCAATATAGGTTTGGATGCGTGGTGCTTCTTCGTAATCTGTCAGGTATACTTTCAGACCGTTATCCAACGTATAGATGCGGGCGTTCAGCGGATCATTTGGCGCTGTTTCGTAAGTATACTCCTTTTCGGTAGCAACAGCAGCCGTGTCGGTAGTTGACTGTGTCTGGTTGATCTCATTCTTACATTGTGTAAACGTAAGGCCAAGGGCTACCAGGAAAAGCGATAATCCTTTTCTTGTGGTCATAGTTTTTGTTTATGTGAAGTTCTAACTATAAATATGCAGCCTTGCGAGGCCTAAAAATCAGTATCCAGACCGAAGCGCTGTTTCATGTCAACTATAAAGGGGTACTTCTCGGCCAGGTAGTTAAACTTATCCTGCGAAGTATAAAGTTTACGACTATCGTCCTGTACTTCCACTACTTCTGCCGTCAGTTTTATACTTCGGTTACCTGTTTCTTTCTTCAGCTCGCGCAGTATTTCCGGGCGAATAGTTGTGAACTGGTCCATCATTACGTGATTTTCCAGGTGAAGTATGATCTCGTTATCCGGGCCGATATGGTACTGGCGGTTCAGGAGCGTATACTCCATCATGTTCTCCGATTTTTTACGGCGCAGAATGGCATGCCAGGTCGTTTTCAGTTTGGCCTCATCTACTGGCACCACAGCACCATAGTTTGTATCCTCTTCCTCGGCAGCTACTGCTACATTTGCTACGGCAGCCTGGGCAGTTGCCATGTCTTTCAGGCTTGGTATTTTGCTTAGCTTTTTAGGAGGCGGCAACTGTGCTTTAGCCCGCGTTGGTTCCGGCGCAGCTGTTGCTTGTGGCGGACTCAGATGCGCGTCGGGTGTAACGTGTTGTGGCTTTGGCGGCTGCTGCAAACCCTCCGAAGGCACCTGGTTAGGTGCGTGTGGCTGTTGGATGCGCTCCGATGGTACGCTGCCGGGTGTTGGCTGCTGCATTTGCTGCGATGGAACCGTGTCCGGGGTGTGGGCAGGCTGCATGGCAGCAGATGGAATGGCACCTGAAGATGCGGTAGAGGCGGGTGCCGGCGCTGCTACCTTAGCTTTTTTTGCTTCTGCTCCTTCGTTAGCGAAACTCAATGCCGCGTTCAGGTGTGCCAGTTTCATCAGGCACAGCTCCACATGCAGGCGTTGGTTTTTGCTGCTTTTATAGTTGGTATCACAGGTACTCACCACATTCAGTCCCGATAACAAAAACGAAACCGTAGACTTCTGAGATTGCTCCGCATACTTAGCTTTGATGTTATCAGAAACTTCCAGTAACTGCACTGTCTGTACATCTTTGCACACCAGTAAACTACGGAAGTGCTCGGCAATGCCAACTATAAAATTGTGGGCATCAAAACCGTTCTTCAATATCTCATCAAACAACAGCAGTGCGCCTGATAAATTCTGATCCAGCAGGTGGTCTGTTAACCGGAAATAGTAATCGTAGTCCAGTATGTGCAGGTTCTCGACGGTAGCTTTATAGGTTACATTGCTACCCGAAAAGGTCACCATCTGGTCGAAAATAGACAGGGCATCGCGCAAGGCGCCGTCAGCTTTCTGAGAGATCAGGTGCAGGGCATCCGGCTCGGCCTTTATACTTTCTTTCTGGGCGATATTGCCTAAATGGCTTACCATATCCTCTATCCGGATACGGTTAAAGTCAAATATCTGGCAACGCGAAAGTATAGTCGGGATGATCTTGTGGCGCTCGGTTGTAGCCAATATAAATATGGCATAGGATGGCGGCTCTTCCAGGGTCTTCAAGAATGCGTTGAAGGCCTGGTTCGAGAGCATGTGCACCTCATCTATGATATAGATCTTATACTTGCCGGTTTGCGGCGCATAACGCACCTGCTCCACCAGGTTCCGGATGTCCTCTACGGAGTTATTGGAAGCCGCATCGAGCTCATGGATATTGAACGAGCTGTTGCTGTTAAAGCTTTTGCACGATTCGCACTCGTTACAGGCTTCGGTTTCCGGAGTGATGTTCTCGCAGTTTATAGTTTTGGCCAGGATACGGGCACAAGTAGTTTTACCCACCCCACGCGGACCGCAGAAAAGAAAGGCCTGCGCCAAATGCTTGCTGCTGATGGCGTTTTTAAGGGTGTTGGTTATATGGTGCTGCCCCACCACGCTATCGAACGTGGCCGGACGGTATTTACGCGCTGATACTACAAAATTTTCCATTACTACAAAGATAATCAATCTGAAGCTCAGATGCGACGGCTTTTTATCCAGCAGTTTTCCATAGAGTTATCCACTTTTTGTATGGCTATAACAAGAGATGAACTGCAAATGTAGAGAACAGCTTGAATAGCACTTTAGTAAGGTAGGTTAGCGGCTTACAGAGAACTTATTGCCGGGTTTGTGCGCTTTTAATGTTACTAAATCAGCTTTCTGGAAATGGTTATACCTGGCTTTATTGCATTATGCTGGTGCGCAGATGTAAGTATAAAAAGACAGGAGCTTATACGTTAGTTTTCCTCTCTATAAGATACATGTTACCTGAAAGCTTTTTTATTCCTGTATTATAGTTTAGTTAGGTAGTAGCTTTCATTATCAGCTATACATAGATGCCAGTTTATACTTTAAAAGCACAGCCCATGAAAAGTTATTTCAACCTTACCCTAAGACTTGTGTTGTTCACGCTCATCGTGTTAAAAGTTGATCTGGCAACAGGGCAGGAGATAGCTAGATCAAATAATCCGCCTCATGTAGCAGCTCCGGGTTATACTATAGTTACAAAAGAGAATGGTGGTAATGTTATTTCAGAAGAGAAAGCTAAGCAACCTACTACACTTGGCAATGCCACAGAAACGGAACGGCTAAAACTATGGGTAACGCACAAAACATTCAGCTCTAAAAAGGTATTAGGATTTACTCTGAAGCAAAGTGGCAACTATAAACTGGAAGTGCTTAACATGCAGGGAACTGTTGTAGCCGTGTTGGCTGAAGGTTTTGGCAAAAAGGGAGAGGAACTGACATTTCAGTTTAAAGGGGAGAACCAGCCTGCAGGCACCTATATCGGGAGACTTATAACTGCTAATGAAGTAACATCATCGAGGTTTATTTTACAGTAGCTTATACTTTTACCTTACTGCAGTATAGCCATCTACCACTCCTTTTTTAGAAAGCACAAGTTGCCATAGTTGGTTGTTTCGAGCCCTGAACGAGCCTGCGCTGGATAGCAGGTAATACTTCCACATGCGGTAAAACCGATCGCCGTACTCGCCTTGTAGTTGCTCCCAGTTATTATCAAAGTTGCGGAACCAGGCCATTAAGGTCAGGTCGTAGTAAGGGCCGAAGTTGTGCCAGTCTTCCACTACAAAAAGATGCTCCATGGCGGCTCCCAGTTGTTTTATAGAAGGTATAAGGCAGTTTGGAAAAATGTAGGTATCTGTAAACGGATCGGCAGATGTTCTGGAGAAGTTAACGCCTATGGTATGTAACAGGAAAAGGCCATCATCTTTCAGGCAGCGGGCAGCAGTTTGCATAAATGTGCGGTGGTTGCGATAGCCCACATGCTCCACCATTCCTACCGATACTACATGGTCAAATTGCTCGTTCACGTCGCGGTAATCCTGCAACCGGATCTCGACAGGCAACCCTTTGCATACTTCACGGGCAAGTGCGGCCTGCTCTTTTGATACTGTAACGCCTACCACTTCCACACCATACTTCTCTGCTGCATACCTGGCAAAGCCACCCCAGCCACAACCAATATCGAGCACACGCTGGCCGGGCTGCAGGTATAGTTTCCGGCAGATAAGGTCGAGTTTGTTTTCCTGGGCCTTGTCGAGGTTGTCAGCATTTTGCCAGTAGCCGCAACTATAGATCATGCGTTTGTCGAGCATCAGCTGGTATAGTTTGTTGCCGATGTCGTAGTGGCGCTGGGCGTTTCGGGCGGCTTTCCCTTTGCGCTGCAGGTTCAGTAATTTTGCCAGCAACACCTGTAACACCGACCGCCAGCCAAGTTTAGCCTGCTTATACAGATCGGCCCGCAATACTTTAAACACAAACTGGTCTATACTTTCGCAATCCCACCAGCCATCCATGTAAGACTCACCGAGCCCAAGTGTTCCTTCGCTAAGTATGCGCTTGTAAAATCGTTCGTCGTGCACCTGCAGGTCCCACGGGTCGGGGCCGTTTATCTTTACATCGGCGGTGGCTAAAATGGCTCTAACCTGTTGCTGTAAATCCGGGGCGCTCATGTTTAGTGTAAGTTGTTGATATGTAGTTATATATTTGTTTTCCTATGAACGTGAGCGGGTTGATAATAGTTAAATTTTGTTAATGTGAAGCAGGAGTTTAATACATCTGGAAAACCTAAAGCTGAATAAGGTTATAGTTGTAGATTTATGCCTAGTGTTGGCAACCGTACTGAACTATAAAAAACAAAGGCAGCCGCTGGTAGCAACTGCCTTTGGTATAGGTAGCAAGTATAAGTATACTTGCTTTTAATTAAGCTTCAGTAAATTAGTAAGGCTTGGCAGAATGTGATTTAGACTGCGCATCTTCCACACCTTCTTCCCCGGAAACATTACCCAACGGACCATCTGTACCTTCTAAGGTATCGTGCTTCATCATTTTCTTCATCTCTTTAGCAGCACGCTCAATGCTTTCTTTTACTCTGCGGCCATAGTCCTCATCGGCTTGTGTAAAGTAGCTCAGCATTTTATCCTGTATGCGGGAGTCGCATTTGGCCAGGTCGTTACCCAGGTTGTTAATCAGTTCGTCACGCTCCCAGTCTTCGAAGTTGCGGTATGTTTCGCCGGCCTGCCCGAAATGGTTGGTGCGGTCGATGTGCTGGCGTACAAGGTTTGCTTCGTAGCGTGGTGTATAATCTTTGCCCGGTTTTGGTGCTTCTTCGAGGCCACCAAGTATAGATGGCTCATAGTTTACATGGATGTTCTGGCCCTCGGCAAAATCGGTATCAAAAGCCATCTGGCCGCCGCGTTGGTTTGTTGCCACATGTGTTTTGGCTGCATTTATAGGCAGTTGCAGGTAGTTGGCACCTACCCGGTAACGCTGTGTATCAGAGTAAGAGAAGGTACGGCCCTGCAGCATTTTATCATCCGAAAAATCAAGTCCGTCTACCAGCACACCGGTACCGAAAGCAGAAAGTTCTACCTCGTTAAAGTAATCGACAGGGTTGCGGTTCAGGGTCATTTTGCCAACCGGGTGCCACGGGAATTTATCCTGAGGCCAAAGTTTGGTATCGTCCAGCGGGTCAAAGTCCAGATCCGGATGGTCGTCGTCGCTCATGATCTGCACATTCAGTTCCCACTCCGGAAAATTGCCGCGCTCAATAGCTTCATACAGATCCTGGGTAGCATGATTAAAGTTTTTGCCCTGTACTTCCTGGGCTTCTTTTTGTGTCAGGTTGCGGATGCCCTGCTTCATTGGCTCCCAATGGTATTTCACCAGTACGGCTTCGCCATCAGCATTCACCCATTTATAGGTGTTTACACCCGAGCCCTGCATTTGCCTATAGTTTGCCGGAATGCCCCATGGCGAGTACAGGAAGGTAACCATATGAGTGGCTTCAGGCGTGCCGGAGAAAAAGTCGAAAATGCGCTCTGCACTTTGGATGTTGGTTACCGGATCGGGCTTCTGCGAGTGGATCAGGTCCGGGAATTTCATGGCATCGCGTATGAAAAAGATCTTCAGGTTATTACCAACCAGGTCCCAGTTGCCATCTTCAGTATAAAACTTAACGGCAAAACCACGCGGGTCGCGCAGTGTTTCCGGTGAGTGCGTGCCATGGCCAACTGTAGAGAAGCGCACGAAAACAGGAGTCTCTTTTCCTTTTTTAAATACCTTGGCCCGGGTAAATTTCTCAACAGAGTCGTTGCCTACCTTACCATACGATTCGAAAACGCCATGCGCACCGGCACCACGGGCATGCACTACACGCTCCGGCACACGCTCACGGTCGAAGTGCGAGATCTTCTCGATGAAGTGGTAGTTCTCCATAGTCGCAGGACCACGGTTGCCTACCGTTCTGATGTTTTGATTGTCTGTTACGGGGTGCCCCTGGCGGGTGGTAAGTGTTTTGCCTTTGCCTTTCTGGCCATTGCCTGAGTTAGCAGTACGATACTTTTTGTTTTCGTTCATAGCGCGATACCGGTTGATTATAAATAAGTTAACTTAACCGGTATACTCTATCTTAATAAGTATTGTTCATAGATTTTATCTATGTGTGGCTTTGAATAATCTATAAAAAGATGATTTAATTAAAATTATGACAGGGCTGCTGAACTGAGCTTATGAGGAGAAAGTAAGTATAAAAGTGGTGCCAACATCTTCCTGGCTCTCTACCTGAATGCTGCCTTTGTGCAGGTGCATAATGTGCTTCGATAAACTAAGCCCGATACCTGAGCCGTCTTTATGCGAAGTAAAGAAAGGTATAAAAATACTTTCCAGGATCTCTTCGGGTATGCCGGAGCCGTTGTCGTATAGTTCAATGGTTAATTTGCCGTCCTTTTGCTGCCCTGTAAGTATAATTTGCGGGTTTGGCCTGTCCTTAACAGCACGTTCTGCATTCGTTATCAGGTTTATGAGTACTTGCTCCAGCAGATTTACATCACCGTTTATAGTTAGCTCCGGAGAGGCTGTTTTGCAGATAAATTCTATACTCTGCTCTTCCAGGCGAGGGCGCATCAGGGCATCTATACTTTTAAACAGTTCCTGCACATAAATGGTGGTCAGGTTTAGTTGCTGCTGCTTATTTAAATTGCGGTAAAACTGGGTGAAACGTAAAAGTCCTTCGCTGCGCTTTTTTATGATACCAATACCTTCTTCAGTGTCTTCTAAAAGCTCTACATCCAGGGGAGTTTCGGGGTCCGAAGTATAGCGCTCGCGCTCGTTGTGCAGGTGTTTGCCAAGCGTATCTGCCAGCGATGCTATAGGAGCAACAGAATTCATGATCTCGTGCGTCATTACGCGGAGCAGCTTTTGCCAAGCCTCAGTTTCGGTGGCATCTACGGTAGCACTCACGTTTTTGAGAACTATAAGCTGCAGGTTGCGGTGCTGCATGGTGAAAGGCGTAGCAGATACAAGTAACTGCGACTGGCCGGCTGGCAACCTGAGTTTTACTTGTATACTTTCGCCGGGCTTTATACTTCGCAGCGACTCGTGCAGGGCAGGGTAGCGGTTCTCTAAGCTATTTATACTTTTCAGGTAGGGTATACCTAATATCTTTTTAAAAGCGTCATTCACCCATTCTACTTCGCCGGTCTCCCGGTCAACTGCTAAAATCCCGGTATCTACCAATTGCAGTATAGTTTGCATGTACTGAAACTGTGCTTCGCGCTCGATGTGCAGCTGCTTAAAAGTGTTATTGATGAGGTTAAAAGTATGGTGCAGCTGCTGCAGCGATGAGTTGGTGTTTTCGTTAAATCGTTGGGAGAAATCGCGGTGCTTTACGGCTTCCAGGAACTTGGCCAGTTCGTTATTGCTGCGGGTTACATAACGTGCCATTTCCCATACCTGCGCCAGCATAATAAGTATACCCGATGTTACCTGCAACCACGTGTATTGCGTCAGGTATTCGAGCGTGATGTACATCATGCCCAGCAAAAGTATAAACCGGACAAACAGCCCGAACTCCAGTCGCTTAGATATCATACTTGTTCAGGCGGCGGTAAAGGGCGGTGCGGGTAAGGCCAAGCTCTTTGGCAGCTTTCGAAATATTGCCTTTGTTCTTCTCTATCACACGGCGTATGGTTTCGCGCTCTATTTCGCTCAACGGCATCGAAGTTTCGGTAGCAAAAGCCGGGGCAGTTTGTGTTGCAGGGCTAAGTTCCATGGCCGAGAAACTAAAATCCTGGGGTTGCAGCACGTTGTCTTCTGCTAAAATAATGGCGCGCTCCACTGCATGTTGCAACTCACGCACGTTGCCCGGCCAGCTGTGCTGGTTTAGCTTTTGGAGGGTTGCAGGCGCAAACGCAGGTACAGGTTTATGGTTCTTCTCAGCGTATATTTTCGCGAAGTGTTTTGCCAGTAATTCCACATCGCCGTGGCGCTGGCGCAGTGGGGGCAGTGTTATCTCTACAGTGTTAATGCGGTAGATCAGGTCCTTGCGAAACAGGTTCTTGGCTGCCAGTTCGTAAATAGGTTCGTTGGTAGCAGATATCAACCGGATATCAACCGGAATAGGTGTGTTGGAGCCCAATGGCGTTACCTGCCGGTTTTGCAGCACGGTAAGCAGTTTAGCCTGCATGGCCGGTGATATGTTTCCGATCTCGTCTAAAAACAGCGTGCCGCCATTAGCAGCTTCGAAACGACCGGGACGGTCTTCGCGGGCATCGGTAAAGGCACCTTTTTTGTACCCAAAAAGCTCACTCTCAAACAAGGTATCAGTCAGGGCGGCTACGTCTACACTTATAAAAGGCTTGTTTGCTCTGAACGATTTTTCGTGCAGGGCGCGTGCTACCAGTTCTTTGCCTGTTCCGTTCTCACCCAATATAAGCACGTTCGCCTCGGTTGGGGCAATTTTTTCCACTTTATGAAGTGTATCCTGTAAGGCTTCGGACTGACCAAGTATAGATGTATGTTGTTGTGCCGTTGAAGTAGTTTTAGCAGACTTTTTACTGGTTTTGGCTTGCAGTGCGTTGTGCAGCGTTTCCAGCAATTTGTCGTTGTGCCAGGGCTTAACTATAAAATCGTAAGCACCTTGTTTCAACGATTTTACGGCCAGCTCCACATCGCCGTAAGCAGTTATAAGTATAACGGTGGCATCTTTATCTTTCTCCAGAATTTGTCGCAGCCAATACAGCCCTTCGTTGCCGGTGTTCAAGGCGCTCTTGAAGTTCATGTCCAGGAAAATAACATTAAACTTCTGCTTCGATAAAAGGCTGAGCAGGTTATCCGGGTTCTTTTCGGTAACTACTTCTTTTACTTCTGTTTTCAGCAGCATCTTTAGCGCAAAAAGCACATCCGATTCGTCATCAACAATTAAAACACTGCCGGTTTTTCCTGTAGCCATAGTGCAAGCAATTCTGGTTTTGATATTCGAATGTAACTAATTTATCTGAGATTTATACTTCTATAATTTGCTGCTCTTTTGCTAAAATTAACATAGTACTATTTGGCTGTTTTGGCTCACACAAAAGCTGTAACACAACCGCACAGGTGTTCTCTTAAAATGTGTATCGGAAGCGTACACTCTGTATCTGTGGTTGTTTTGTAACTGCAAGTAAATCAATAATATATAAAACTGGCATTCTGTTTTCTTAGGTGATAGTGCAGCGGGTAGCTTATACTTGCTGCAGTTCAAAAAAAGATTTATCTCTGAGCCACAAAAACTATGATCAAGAACTACCTGAAAATGGCTTACCGCAACCTGATGCGCCACAAAGTTTTTTCCCTGATAAATGTATCGGGACTGGCGCTGGGTATGACCTGTAGTATACTTATTCTGCTGTGGGTGAAGGATGAGCTGAGTGTCAATCGATTTCATGATAAGATTGACCGCATCTACCAGGTAATAGAGACCCAAACCTACCCAGGGGCTGGTAATTTCGAAACGTTTGCTACGCCAGGGCAACTGGCACCAACTATGGAACAGGAACTGCCGGAAGTAGAACATGCCGTTAGGTATTCATGGCCAATGTCAATGCTGTTATCGCAGGGTGAGCAGGGTTTTAAAGGTCGTGGCGTTTATACCGATGCTGCTTTTTTCGAGGTGTTCTCTTTTCCGGTTATAGCTGGCAATGCTGCGCAAGCTCTTAAACAGCCTAATAGTGTGGTAATTACTGATAGTATGGCCTATAAGCTTTTCGGAAGCACCAATGTAGTAGGTAAGCTGTTAAAGCTAAATAACACGGAAAGCTATAAAGTATCTGCTGTAATGGAGCATCTGCCTCAAAACTCAACCATGCAGTTCGACTTTCTGTTGCCTGTCGGTGATTATGAGCGCAAGCCTGAGAGTGAATGGATGAAGCACTGGGGGAATAATGGTATCTTAACTTACCTGCTCCTGAAACCAGGCACCGATGTGGCTGCCTTCGATATAAAGATCAGTCCATTTATAAAGCAACGGCACGATGCACGCGTAGATCTGTTCCTGCACGCTTTCAAGGATTATCATCTTTATAGTTTTCAGAAGTCGGGTAGTAACCCGGGTAAGATATTATATGTTCGATTGTTTGCTGTGATAGCTATTTTTCTGCTGGTTATTGCATGCATCAATTTTATGAACCTAGCAACAGCGCGCTCTGCTAAACGAGCCAAAGAAGTAGGTGTTCGCAAAGCAATAGGAGCACACAAATCCTCGCTTATCTCTCAGTTTATTATTGAGTCGATGCTGGTGGCTTTTATTGCGCTTTTCGTAGCTATGAACTTAACCGGCATGTTATTGCCCTACTTTAACGACTTTACCGGCAAGGCCATCCAGTTCGACCTCACTGACCCTGCTATGTTGTTGCTGCTGTTAGGTGTAACAATATTTACCGGACTTGTATCAGGTAGTTACCCGGCTTTTTTCCTGTCGTCGTTTAACCCGGCGCTTGTGCTAAAAGGAACAGTAAAACTGAACAAAGGTGTTGCTAATTTTCGCAGAGGCTTAGTTGTTTTCCAGTTCTCGTTGTCAGCGCTTCTTATAGTTTGTACCCTGGTAGTAGCCTTGCAGTTGCATTACATCCGGAACCGCAACATAGGGGTAGACCGTGAAAATGTGATTGCCATGGAGCTGGAAGGTAACCTGCTGAGGAAATACGATGTGTTAAAACGCGAGTTGATGGATGCTCCGGGTGTAGTAGCTGTGTCATCAGCTAACCAGAACCCGCTAAGTATGGGCAATAATACCGGCGATGTAACCTGGAAAGGCAAAGACCCCAATGCTGATATCCTAGTAGATGTGATGGATGTGGACTTTGGCTTTGAAGAGCTGATGGGCATGGAGCTTAAAGAAGGCCGCTTTTTTGATAAAAGATTTGGTACTGATACTGCCGCATTTATCATTAACGAAGAGGCTGCCCGCCAGATGAACATGGAAGAACCAATAGGGCAGTGGCTCAGCATCTGGAACGAGGGCCATATAGTTGGGGTGGTCAATGATTTTCATTCTAACTCGATGCATAGTAAAACCAAACCAATGGCCATGCGTGTGCGCCCTGGTAATACATCGTCGTTGTTGATACGGGTAAACGGACCTCAAACAGAGCAGGCACTCGCCGAAATTGAAGGTATCGTAAAGCAGCATAACCCGGCCTATCCGTTTCAATATATCTTTTTGGATGATGTATATGAGCAAATGTACAGGAACGAGACCATGATGGGGAAACTTACATCGGCTTTTGCCAGCATCGCCATCTTTATCTCGTGCCTGGGTCTGTTTGGTCTAGCCCTGTTCACGGCAGAGCAACGCACGAAAGAGATCGGCATCCGGAAGGTGTTAGGCGCATCGGTAGCAAGCATCGTGTTTATGCTAAGCAAAGACTTTTTAAAGCTCGTGCTGATAGCCAACATAATTGCGCTGCCTTTAGGCTGGTACCTGATGTCGACCTGGCTGAACGATTATGCGCACCGCACCGAAGTTAGCTGGTGGGTATTTGCATCAGCTTTTGCGGCCACTATTATTATAGCCATACTTACCCTTAGCTTCCATGCCATCAGAACGGCATTGGCAAACCCTGTATCCTCGCTCCGGTCAGAATAAATAAAAATATAACCAATCCTCAGTACAATCTAAAACCATGAAAAAATCATTATCATTTTTACTTGCGATGCTGGTGCTGGTAGCCCCGGCTGTTGCTCAGAAAACCTATAAAGGCCTGCCCGTAATTGAAGCAAGCGCGCCTGTAGCTGACTATAAAGTTGGTTCGGAATGGGTAAAAGGAAACTGGAACATTATGCCGGAATATGCGCCTGATGTGCTGAAGATACCAGTACACAGCAAAAAGGTGAACGTTACCTTTTATACCGACCGCGATTCGATCAGCTTTAAAGTGAAGGAAGGGAAATCGTACCCGTTTTATGTGCGCATTAACAACCAATATGCTTTAACCGAGCTGCAGGGCGTGGGCTTTAAGGCTGTAAAGTTCAACGAAACAAACAAGATACCGGCCTATACTTTACTGTATGAGCAGGACCCTGACAACAGCTACCTGGCTTCGCTGCGTGCAGCCTATAACCTGGATGAAATTGTAGCCGGTGCCCAAAACGATACCGAAAAAGCGCTGCGCATGGTAAACTGGGTGCACAAGCAATGGAACCACGACGGCATGAACGAGCCAAGCCGAAACGACGCCCTGACCATACTTGCCGAAGCGAAAGAGGGTAAGCAGTTCCGTTGTGTAGAGTATGGTATAGTTACTACAGCCTGCTTAAATGCGATAGGCTTACCTGCCCGAACTATGGGCCTTAAAACCAAAGATGTAGAAACAACTGAGTTTGGTGCCGGCCATGTGCTGCTGGAAGTATACCTGCCAGACCTGCAGAAATGGGTATTGCTGGACGGACAGTTTGACGTAATGCCGGTGCTGAATAATGTGCCGCTTAATGCCGTTGAGTTTCAGCAGGCTATTGCCAATAACTACGACAAACTGGAGATAAGAAGCCTTTCCGGTGCAAACAAGGCACAGTATGTAAACTGGGTATATCCTTACCTGTACTACTTCGATGTGAAGTTTGATAACCGCGAAGGTATAGCTCTTAAGCGTGAGACCGTAGACTCAAAACAATCGCTGATGCTGGTGCCGGTGGGAGCTAAAGCCCCTACCATTTTCCAGAAGGTCAGGCCGATGAATTACCTGAAGTATACCAACTCTATAGTTGACCTATACCAGGCACCGGTAATAACTGCCAAGCCACGCACAGCTCAGAATTAAGTTAGTAAAGATAGATTAGTAAATGTTTGACCCAAACCCTTCCGAGGTGTGCAACCAGGCATGCCGAGGAAGGGTTTTCGCTTTAATTCTTATCCTTGAAGTATAGATAAGTATAAGCTGAGCCGGAAACTTAAGGAAGTATAAATGTGTTTAAATTATAGCTGACAGGCATCAAAGCAGATAAAAATGCGTATGTTTGTGGCATACTTCTTGAAGTATAAATGTCAAGAATTCGTTCTTTAACTTATGGGGATGACCGGAATTGACAGCTTGTGCAGATTGCGTGTAAGCATGTCGGGTGATGAACGTACCACCTGTTAAAAATCCGTTCGAACAATAACTGGCGAATATAACTACGCCATGGCTGCCTAGTCTAGGTACTAAGCACTAGCCATAGTCTCGTGCAGGTTTCGTAAATCTGCTTGCATATCAGAGGCTTCGATCCGATTTACTAGCTTGTGTAAGGGTGTGGTGCACAGGCGAAATTAAGCATCTAAGGAGTGCGCATAAGTTTGGTTTATACTTGCAAGCTCCCGACAATCCGAATAAACCTAAGCATGTAGAAGGCCCGTTGATTTCCTTGTCTGGACCAGGGTTCGAATCCCTGCATCTCCACTTAATAAGTATAAAAGCCCGCAACTGAGAGATCAGTTGCGGGCTTTTTGTGTTTTATAGGTCAAGTGTTACTTCGCCCACGACAGAGTTTTAAAGAACCATTTGTAACTTGTTTTCAGGGAAGGCACATACTGTAGCGGTATAATTTGCTGGCCAATGCGGTCTATAATAACCCAGCGGTTGTTCTGCCTGGTCTCTATTAAACCCGATGGGGTGATGCGGATGTGCTCATACTCAGGAGTTACAAGCTCGGTGCCGGTCATATCGGCAAGGCCATACTTCCCATCCATCTTTACAGCCAGTAAATTTTCTTTAAGATAGCTGATCTGCTCGTAGCGGGGAGGTATTACTTCTTCCCCTTCGGTGTTAATTAGTCCATACCTGTTCTCAGTTTTCACGATAGCAACGCCTTTATAAAAGGTCTGGGCATCGTCGTAGCGTGGCGGTATAACTTCCTGCAGGTCCTGGTTCAGGTAGCCAAATTTGCCACCCAGTTCTACCAGCAGCATGCCATTGTAGAAGTAACGGTCGCGGGTATCGTACTTTTTCCGTTCTACTTTCTTGGGTTCTTTTTTAGCTGCCTTTTCGGCATACTTCTGGTCTCTCTTCCCAAACTTCTGGGCGTCAGCTGCCTGGCAGCAGCATAAGATAAGCAGCAAAGCAAGTATAGCTCTTTGCATATAGTTTGTTTCTGATGTTAGTATGGCGCAGTTGTATTATGGGTGCAAATCTAACTAATTTAAACAATATTAAAAGCGCACTATATATAAATTACTACATTCATTAAAGGCATATTTCAAAAAAAGCAGGTATAGAGGCAATAGGGGTAGGATATTAAAGAAAATGAATTAGAACAAAACCAATATAAAAATATAAAGTATAATGAAGTCTGGTGTCCAGCCTTTGTTATAATCCTAATTTATGTTTCCTTTTTATTATGCGTGTACTTCGACTCCTCTTATTTTATACTTTGATCTGTTTGTTTTCTGCTGCCTGCAACCCCATGAAAGGCCGAAAAGCTATAGTTGTGGACGATGACGGGCGTAGCATGCGTTTCGACCGCAACCGCCAGGAAAGCAAGAACGAAAGATGGAATGGCCGCAAGAAAAGCAACTGGAAAAACAACACCTATAAGGCGAAGCGCAGCAAACGCCGCAACTAAGCAGTTGCCGGTTAAGGTATACTTTATGGCTATATATGCGTACAAGCGCTTATGATAGAACCAGGAAACACGCGATATAGCCGCACCCCGCAATCCGAAAAGCTGAAGTGGATTAACCACGTGGTGAAGTTAATGGATAACCAGTTCAAGATACCGGGAACCAATTTCCGGTTTGGCCTGGATCCTATACTTGGTTTTTTACCTGTGGCCGGCGACCTGGCTTCGTTTGGCGTATCGGCTATGTTGGTTCTTACTATGGCCCGCCACGGTGCAAGCGGCAAACTGGTTACCTTAATGCTTTTAAATATTGCCCTCGATACTGTAATTGGCAGCATCCCGGTATTAGGCAATCTCTTCGACTTCTTTTTTAAAGCCAACGAGCGTAATGTGCGCCTGCTAACCAAGCATTATGAGCAAGGCAAGTACCAGGGCAGCGGCAAAGGCGTACTTATTGGTGTCCTGATCGGTGTTGTGTTATTGTTTATACTGCTTATCTGGGTGCTTTGGGAACTGGCCGAATGGATATATGGCATACTGGCCGGCTTATTTTAAACTATAAACGACCTAGTTCCTTTGCCAAGGCTACTGCTTTGTAAGCGCTGGCTTCCTTGTCTTTTATCTCCAGCATAATATCCATATCAAGGCCTTCAGTTTCTACCAGGAAATCGTGGAAAAGCTGTTCGGGTATACTTTGCACATGTTTGCCTTTGCGCTCGCCGGGTGCCTGCGCGCTATAATCCATCATCAATATCCCGTCGCGTTCGGGTTTCCAGGTAGCGGCCGCCATTTCCACTGCTTCGCGCATCGGTTCGCCATTATTTATACATTCGTGGTGCAGGTTATCAAAAATGATAGGGATACCTGTGAGCTCGTGCAGGTACAGGCAATCCTGCAAACTATAGGTGCGGTCGTCGTTCTCAACGCAAAGGCGGGCTTTAACAGCATCGGGTAATTGGTTGTGGTATACTTCGGCAAATCTGCCCAGGGCTGTAGGCTTATCGCCGTAGCCGCCGCCACCGTGTATCTGCAGTTTGGCCGTAGCATCCAGTTCCATCAGGTCAAGTATAGATCCCTGGTAAACAAGTTCTGCAATGCTGTTTTTTACTGTGTTAGGGTTAGGTGAGTTGAGCACTACAAACTGGTCGGGGTGCATCGAGATGCGCAGGTTATGCTCCTTTATATAATCGCCCAGCTTTTTAAGGTCAGCTTTAAAATGATCCTGCCAGTTATAGGTATTTACTTCGTGCGAGGCAAAAGGCACCAGCCCCGAGGTAAGCCGGAAAAAGTTGAAGCCGTGCTGTACATTAAACGCAAGTATACGCTGCAGGCAAGCCAGGTTAGCCGTTACTGTTTCTATCAGTCGTTCGTCGGAGTAAGATGCCAGCCTGAAGGTGCGGCCGGAACTACAGTCCAGGGTTTCGTTAATGCAGGGGTAACCTATTTTCATGGCACAAAGCGCTTGTTTTTACCTTTAAACTTACGCAGTGCAATAATGTTTTGCTGCTAACGGTACAGTTCCAGGTCTTCGTACCCGGTATTGTCTTTAAAAAAACGGTTATAGTTATCGTGCTCCTTCTGCAAACGGTTCAGTTCCTGCATCAGCAGCAATTCCTGCATTTTCTTCATCTCCTTACCTTCCCTCGAAAAAAGATCATATAACAAGGATAAAGGCTGTAGTGGGGTAGGGGGCGGTGGCGCCACGGTTGGCAAAGGCTCGGGAGCAGGTTGATAGGTCGGGTTTTTTACATAGTTTGGGTCGGGGCGGTTCATGTTGCGCAGGGCACGTTGTATCATTTCTTCCGATGGCCGGTTTGTTACTTCCACTTCGCCAAGCATCACACTATCTTCCTGCAGCACAATGGTTACACGCATCTCCGACACCGGCAAGCGTTGCGGCAGGTATAAAAGCGGCTTATACCCGACAGCACGAATTAACAGGGTATCAGATGGAGCGATATCGATCAGGAATTTACCTTCTGTATCCGAGATAACTGCACGGGTTGTGCCATACCGGATAATACCTGCACCCGGTACCGGCGATTTTTTGTCGGGGCCAAGTATAGTGCCGCTTATACGTACATTGCGCTGCGCTGTAGCCTGCACCTGGCAAAGTAGCACCAGCAACAGAACCAGGCAAAATGCCGGCAGGTATTTCGATAAGCGTGGCAAAGGGTGTGTCAGGTTTTCGGGGTTTTGTATGTATTACGCCAAATATGGTTAAAAAGTATCCGGCAGCAAAATTTTATAGTTCAGGCAGGTTATAGTTGCCCCGGTTACGCTGCACAAAAAAACCGAAGCCTGCTATGCGCAAACTCCGGTCTATAGTATAGTTAAAGCGCTTACTGTTCTTCGTAAGGTGTCTTTCGTTCTTTTTTGCTTTTCTCAGCCTTTGTGGTTGTCTCCTTTTTTGTAGCTCCAACAGATTCTCCGCTTGCCGGGGCGCCCGGTGCCATACCTGTTGCCTGCGTATTGTTTTCAACCGTATTGCTGTTCTGCATCGTTGTATCTGCTGCCCGCCCGCCCATTTGCTGGGTAGATGAGAAAGTATAGCGTTCTGATTTATAAAATTCCTCAGGCTTATTCTCGGTATAATAAGCTACTACAATTCGGTCAGCTGGCATATCCTGTTGCGGTGTTGCTGTGGAAACTTCCTTGTAACCTGCAGTGCCCGGTTTTTTGTAGTCGTTCAGGTGAGCTGGGTTCACATTGTCGTTAGCATTCGAGTCTACAACCTCTGTTGATGTGCCGTATTCGTTATCGCAGGCCGTGAAAAGCATAGCTACAGCCATACTTAACGGTAATAATATCTTCTTCATAGTTTGTTTCGCTTGAGTTTTACAATTGATTGACACACATAGGGGTGTGCCTGATTTTGTACGTGAGGAGGTGGCGAAGGTTGATGCAAGTCTGTGCCTTAAAACAAAACGGACCAACCTGAAAAGGCTGGTCCGTGCTGCTATTTATACTTTAGGTTAAGCTTTCTGTAGCTCAAAAACTGTTATCTCCGGCAGAAAACCTACACGCCCCGGGTAACCTATAAAGCCAAGGCCGGTGTTCACGTAAAGGTATTGCTGTCCCTTCTGGTACAGGCCGGCCCATTGTTTATAAACATATTGCACCGGGCTCCATTTAAGGCCGGGTATGTTTACGCCAAACTGCATGCCATGCGTATGCCCCGCTAGCGTCAGGTCGATATCCTTATAGGTCTGATTTATCTCGCCATCCCAGTGCGAAGGGTCGTGCGATAACAATACTTTAAATGGTGCTTTTTCTGAACCGGAGTAAGCTTTCTCCAGGTCTCCGTATTTCGGGAAATTAGCCCGGTTACCCCAGTTCTCTACGCCAAGTATAGCTATACTTTCACCGTCTTTCTCCAGCAGGCGATGTTCGTTCATGAGTAGTTGCCAACCCATTTTCTGCTGCGTTTCCATCAGGTTTTGCAAGTTAGAGCGCTTCGCCTCCGGGCTACTCCAGCTTACATAATCGCCATAATCGTGGTTGCCCAGCACCGAGAACACACCATGCTTTGCCTGAATAGCTTTAAGCGTATCAACGTGCGGGTATAGTTCGGTTACCACATTGTTCACCAGGTCGCCGGTAAAGAACACGACATCAGCCTCCTGCTTGTTAATCAGGCGTACAGCTTCGCGCAGCGGCTCCTGAGACTGGAAACTACCTGTGTGAAGATCCGAGATCTGGAGCATTTTAAAGCCTTCGAAAGCGGCAGGCAGGTTAGGGACCTTTATTTTTATACGTTTTACACGATAGTCGTAAGCGCCTTTTACCATGCCATACACAAAAGCTGAGAACGGAACAGCCGCCACCAGGAAACCCATCTGCAAAAGGAATTTGCTGCGCGACGGATCAAAAGTAGGTTCGGTGCTCATACTGTTTAAGGCCAGCTTGCCTATCCGGAACACATCATCCACAAGCAGGAACAGCACGATAAGTAACTTGCTTGCATAAAGTATAAAAAAGATGTTGGTCAGGTATAGCTTAACCGGAAGAACAGGGTGCCTTGGCGTATTGGCGAAGATGGCAAAAACTATAATAGCTGCCACAAACAGGAGCCAGTAGCCAATTTTAATATACTTCTGGGTAGCGGGTGCCAAACCGGATATAACCGTTTTAAGTGCCTGGAAAACATAAAGGTCCACCAGGAAAAGCAGAAGTATCAATATCAATAAAGAGGTCATGCGTTGTATCATAAAAAATATCCCCGACTGCGCATTGTTGCAGCAAAGGCAAAGTATAACTCAGAGTTGGATTAAAATGTTATCTGCTGAACTAAAAAAGCTTTTAAATACTTAAGCAGACACAGCTTTTATTATCAAATATTGTACCGTATGAAGGACACTGACATTCTTTCTGCTTATCAGCCAGCACTTAATATAAAAACCTGGGCCGAAGAAGACCGCCCGCGCGAAAAATTGCTACTTAAAGGCAAGTCGGCTCTGAGTGATGCAGAACTGATAGCCATACTGATAGGTTCCGGTACGCCTAAACTAACCGCTGTAGATGTAGCAAAACTTATACTTGGCGCCGTTAACAACGACCTGAACGAGCTGGCACGTTTATCGGTGAAAGACCTGATGAAGCACAAAGGCATAGGCGAGGCAAAAGCAATTACGATTGTGAGCGCACTTGAACTTGGCCGCCGCCGCAAAGAGACAGCTGCCGCTGCCCGCACGCAAATTACCTGCTCTACGGATATCTACAACTACATAAAACCGCAACTGCTGGACCTGCCGCACGAGGAGTTCTGGATCATACTTCTGAACCGGGCCAATATTGTAATGAAAAAGGAAAGTATAAGTGCAGGCGGTGTAGCCGGTACCGTTGCCGACCCGAAGATCATTTTCAAGAAAGCGCTGGAACAACTGGCGAGCTCTGTTATACTGGTGCACAACCACCCAAGCGGCAACACAAAGCCAAGTGCTGCCGATATTGCGCTAACCAAAAAAATGAAGGAAGCAGGTCAGTTTTTAGATCTGCCGATACTGGACCATATTATATTTACCGACAACGACTACTATAGTTTTGCCGACGAAGGTATGTTGTAAGTACAGATCTGGCTCCGCAAATAGTTAAAAACTACGGATTGCGGCCGCCAACATTTATTACAAACCCAACTGAGAACACCGAATAGGCGGCTGTAAGCGTTTCGCGGTTTTTCAAGCCAAAGGTTGTGCCTGTTGTGTATTGCAGTTGCACCGATGGATTAAGCGTAAGGCGCGTGTAAAATATCGGCTCCAGGAAAATATTGTCTTCCTCAGCGGCAGGCTCGTTGTTAAGTTTATAATCGTGCATGTTTACGTAGCTGGCGCGCAGGGCAGTGCCATAGTTCAACGGAAACTCACGGCTGAACAGCTGCAGCGACTTCTTCTTTTTAGAGGTGAAGTTTACCTGCACAAAGTATTTGCTGAAATCGGCTTCGTGACGGTTATAGGTCATTTCGCCGGTTTCCTTGTCTTCCTCTTTCTCGTTGCGGTCGCTGGAGCCGCCACCGTAGCCGGCATAAACTTCCAGTATGCGGTTATTGTCCGGGCCGAATGTGGTAAAGTAGCCCGCGCCAGCCTCCAGCAGGTTATGCCTGAAATCACGTTTACGGCGCTCGCTGTTCAGCATAGAGCCATTTAAAACTACAGCAAAGTGGTCGGAGACGGCATAAGCGGTATTAAATGTAATGTTGCCTTTTGGCGTGATGTGACCACCAGCGCTTAATTCGCCTTTTTGAGTGAACATGGGCACATTGGGCACATTGGGCATGTACGTAGACACGCAACCTGACAAAAGTATAATAGCGGCTAAGCTGAAAAGCAGTATAAATTTCTTCATGAAAATAGTATAAACCGGAACTCCACAGCGCAGTTCTTTTCGTTTGCTGTTCCGGGTGTTAAGACTCACAACGCTGCATTTTACAAAATATTAAGTATAGCTATACTTCATTTCTGTAAAATTTAGTGAACGGAATCTGATTTATAGTTCATCATAGGTAAAGTATAAAAATGCTGTTTCCATTGTTGGCTTTATGCCGTAGCTTTGCCTTATGCAGCCATCTGATATCCGTAAGATACTTATTATACAAACCGCTTTCCTGGGCGATGTGGTGCTGGCAACTGCTATGGTTGAGAAGCTACACGCCGCTTACCCTAATGCCCAACTCGATTTTTTGCTTCGAAAAGGAAACGAAAGCCTGTTGAAAGGCCATCCGTTGCTGCGCCAGGTACTTATCTGGAACAAACAGGAAGGCAAGTATAAAAGCCTTTGGCAACTGCTACGCCAGGTACGTGCCGAAAAGTATGATGTAGTAATAAATGTGCAGCGTTTTGGTGCAACCGGCCTGCTCACAGCTTTTTCAGGGGCAAAACAAACCTTCGGATTCGATAAAAACCCTTTTTCACGTCTCTTTTCGCGCAGCTATACCCACAACATGGAGAACGGTAGCCACGAAGTAGAGCGCAACCAGTTACTAATAAGTAGTATAACCGAAGGCCCGGCCGCCAAACCAAAACTATACCCATCTGCGCAGGATTACGAAAAAGTGCAGCCGCTAAAAGCTATACCTTATATAACGATAGCCCCGACCTCGGTCTGGTTCACAAAACAATACCCCGCCGAAAAATGGGTGGACCTGCTGAATAGCCTACCTGCCAACTATAAAGTATACCTGCTGGGCGCACCCGCCGATAAAGTACATGCCGAAGCGATCATAGAAAAGGCGCAGCACCCCAATATGGAGAACCTGTGCGGGCAACTTAACTTACTGCAGTCGGCTGCGCTGATGCAGGATGCCGTGCTGAACTATGTAAACGATTCGGGGCCGATGCACCTGGCGAGCTCTGTAAACGGGCCTACCTGTGCTGTGTATTGCTCTACGGTTCCGCGTTTTGGCTATGGGCCTTTGGCAGATCTTGCACAAGTAGTAGAGAAAGAAGAGCCGCTTTATTGCCGCCCATGTGGTTTGCACGGCTACCGCGCCTGCCCCGAAGGTCATTTTAAATGCGCCCACGACATCCGGAACGAGCAACTGCTGGAAGTGCTGCAACTGGCAGAAGTAAGACAAAGCAATTTATAGGTCTGTACTTTTTACTGATGTGAGCGACAAACTATAAAATCGCTCTTTCTCCTGCATCTTTAGCATATAAGTTTTAACTTCGTGTGATCTGATGCAGGCCGGATGTGCCTGTAATGTTATACCCTGAAACCTGTAAACATGAGATACCTGCCTATCAGCCAGGAACTGTTTGTGCACAACCGCAACAAATTTGTTAAAGAGCTGAAACCTTCTTCTATCGCTATTTTCCACTCCAACGATGTAATGCCAACCAACGCCGATGGCACAATGGCATTCCGCCAGAACAACGACCTGTTTTACCTGTCGGGCGTGGACCAGGAGGAAAGTATACTTGTTGTGTTCCCGGATGCAAAAGACCAGCGCATGAAAGAGGTGCTTTTTGTGCGCGAAACCAACGACCATATTCTTACCTGGGAAGGCTATAAACTTACAAAACAGCAGGCTACTGAAGTATCAGGCATCAAAACCGTTTTCTGGACGCACGAATTTAACTCGGTGCTGAACACGCTTATGGCCGAAGCCGAGCATGTATACCTTAACAGCAACGAGCACCTGCGCGCCGTTGTAGAAGTAGAGACCCGCGATGCCCGCTTCATTAAATGGGTGCAGGAGCGTTACCCACTGCATAAGTACGAGCGCAGCGCCCCAATTATGCATTACCTGCGTGCCATTAAGTCAGAGCTCGAAATTGCTATGATCAAACAGGCCTGTAACATCACTGAAAAAGGCTTTAGAAGAGTGCTTGATTTTGTGAAGCCAGGCGTGATGGAATACGAAATTGAGGCTGAGATCTTCCATGAGTTTATACGTAACCGTTCGCGCGGTCCGGCTTATGGTTCTATTATAGCATCGGGAACCAATGCCTGCATACTACATTATGTAGATAATAACCGCGAGTGTAAAGACGGCGACCTTATATTAATGGACTTTGGTGCTGAGTATGGTAACTACGCCTCTGACCTGAGCCGTACTATACCGGTTAATGGCAAGTTTTCGCCACGCCAGCGCGAAGTATACGATGCAGTGCTACGTGTAATGAAAGCTTCAATCCAAATGCTGGTTCCGGGCAACACCCTCGATCAGTATCATGCTTTTGTAGGTACTTTAATGGAGAACGAACTGATCGGGCTTGGCCTCTTGAACGAGAACGACGTGAAGAACCAGGACCCTGATAAGCCGCTTTACAAGAAATACTTTATGCACGGCACCTCGCACCACCTGGGCCTTGATGTGCACGACGTAGCAAATAAATACCGTCCGTTTGAAGAAGGTATGGTGTTTACCTGCGAGCCGGGCATTTACATCTGGGACGAAGGTATAGGCATACGTTTAGAGAATGATATTCTGGTAACCAAGAACGGACCTGTAGACCTGATGAAGGACATTCCGCTGGAAGCCGACGACATTGAGCGCCTGATGCAGAAGTAAAACCTGCGCTATACATTGCAAAAGTGGCTGCCTGGTATGCACGGGTAGCCACTTTTTTTGTGCCATTTACTATAAGATAACTCGTGTAGCTTAAATAAACAGGCAAAACCAAAACCTTGTACTGTAGTTTCAGTTTGAGAGATTGGGTACAATTTTTAGAATGCCAAAGGAAAAACGAGCCACGTGTACTTGCTGTAAATGAGGCAGGTAGTAGAGGTTTTAACTATACCTTTTGCTTATGGAAATAACTTTACGACATACATCTCATCTTCCGGTCAAATCTGAATTTATTTCTGCTGTGCAATTTATTATTAGGGTACGTATAAACCTCATACAAATATGTACGTATTGACATATCAAAATATACTTTGTAAAACTATGCGAACACAATTAACAAAATTTAGTGCAATAGCTTTTGTGCTTGTATTCCTGCTTTCAGCAAATACAGCCCTCTTTGCACAAAATGCTGATAGACGGACCAACCTCCAGATATATGGTAGCGCGCTCCAGTACAAAGGTGAGCTCGACAACCAGTTCTTTAAAGGAGATATGGAATGGGGCGGGGGTATCTCGCTTAACCGTTATCTGAGCCCATCGTTTGATGCCGGCTTACACCTGACCTACGGTGGCGCAGATGCCACGAACGGGTTAAGCAAAATGGACACCAACATTGGTACTGCCATGCTGGGCGTTCGTCTTAAAATGTATGGTACTATCCTGAACGAAGATGCTTTGATCGGCCCTTACTTAACAGTAGGTGGTGGTGCTGCATTTGTGAAAGCTGATGGTACTTTAGCTGACGGTAACTCGTTTGATGATAACTTTACCACAAGCGCCCTGATGGGTGGTGCTGGTATTCGTTTCCGTTTCTCGGATGCTGTTAGTGCTTTTGTACAGACGGGTTACCTGTTTATGGGTAACGACGGATTTGACGGCACAGAAGACAATGGTGACAACGACCGTTTCCTGCAGCACAACATTGGCCTTGGCTTTAACTTAGGCAAAGCTGTTGATACTGACATGGACGGTGTTGGCGACCGCAGAGACAAGTGCCCTGACACTCCGACCGGCGTACAGGTTGACAAGGATGGTTGCCCTATCGATACGGATGGTGACGGCGTAGCCGATTACCAGGATCAGTGCCCTACCGAAGCTGGTGTTCAGAACCTGCAGGGTTGCCCTGACAAAGATGGTGACGGCGTAGCTGATAAAGACGACCAGTGCCCTGATGAAGCAGGTACAACTGCTACACAAGGTTGCCCTGACGCTGACGGTGACGGTGTTGCTGACAAAGATGACAACTGCCCTGATACTCCAGCTGGTGTACAGACAGGTCCGGACGGATGCCCAACTGACGCTGACGGCGACGGTGTTCCGGATAACGAAGACCTTTGCCCTGATTCTGCAGGCCCTGCCGACAAAGGTGGTTGCCCTGAGCTTGATGCAGCTACGCTGAAACTGATGGAAGAGAAAGTACGCTTCGAGTTTGACCAGGCACGTGTGCAGGAAGGTTACAAACAACTGCTTGATAGCATTGTAGTTGTACTTGAGAAATATCCTAACCACGTACTGCTAATCAAAGGTCACGCTGACCACATTGGTTCTGCTGAGTACAACCAGGCACTATCTGAGCAAAGAGCGCAGGCCGTTAAAGATTACCTGATCGAGCGTGGTGTACAAAACCCTGACAGACTGGTAACACGCGGTTACGGTGAGACACAGCCACTTGTAAAAGTGAACGAGCGACTGTCGAAGCGTAGAACAGAAAGCGCGAGAGCCAGAAACAGAAGGGTAGGCTTTGAGCTTAACACCCCGGACATGCAACTGAACATGGAATAAAAGTTAATTAACTGAATAAAGAAAAGCGCCCCGGCATACGTCGGGGCGCTTTTTTTATACTTTGGTGATTATAAAATTTAAGAAGAGAGTAATTGGTTAAGCAGCATTTTTCCTTCGGGCCAATCGCCGATGTTGGAATAAGAGTTGATATGACCTTTCGGACCGATGTTTACAAACTTGCTGCCCCATAGGTTTGCCAGCCACTCAGCACGTTTTATAGTTAAGTAATCGTCGTCGGAACTAGCTACCAGCATGCTTTTAAACGGTAATTTGAATCTGGGAAACGGAGCAAAATCCAGTACTTCAGTTAACTCAACATCCTGTTCCACCTCGGGAGGAGCTACCAGAAAAGCTGCCTTAATAGTAACTTTATACTTTTTTGCCCAGTGTGCTACGGTCATACAGCCAAGGCTGTGCGCTATTAGTATAATTTCTTTGTCTTTTACTGCTGATATTGTGTTCTGTAGCTGTTCAACCCAATCAAAACAAACAGGGTTATCCCAGTCTTCCTGGTGCACGCGAATACTTTGCGAGTCTTGTTGCTGCCAGTAGGTTTGCCAATGCTCGGACCCTGAGTTTCCTAAACCAGGTACATGTATGATCTGCGCTTCTGCCATTTGTGATAGTCTGTTCTGAGCGCAAAGTAAGTATAAAGGCTGGTAGTGTGCCGAATTTATACCTGTGAAGTATAAAACTATAAGTTTCCCGACCTTCTTAACCTGTAAAGTATAAAAGTTATACTGATAGCGATTATACCTCCTGCAAGTCCTAAGGCTATATCTTTGTGTGCATCCCATTCGTCTCCTTGCGTGCCTACATATGTCATACCTTGTGTGCTACCATTATAAAAAACATCTGCCACCAGCCATTCGGCCAGTTCGTAGATTGCGCCAAACGAAAGTATAAGCTCTAAAGGTAACAGATAACTATAAATGCGCTTTACCTTAAAAGCCCGCAACAACAGCTCGTGCGCCGGATAAGCCAGTAACAGGCCAAAGCAGAAATGCACCAGCCTGTCGTAGTTATTCCGGTCCTGGTTTAGCGTAGCCTTTACCCAATAGCCAAAGGGATTTTCGGAGTACTGGTACTGGCTGCCGTATACATGCAACAGCAGGAAAAGCAGGATCAAAGTATAACTGGTATCTGAAAAGCGGAAGATATTGTAAAATGCTGCCAGGCAAATAAGCACAGATAAAGTTAAAATATTCTCAGTGGCCCAGTTCTGCAGGTCGGGGGTGGTAGAAGCAGTATATACCCAGAAGACAAGGAACAGCAAACTATAAAATATATGCAATGGCTGCTTTAGGAAGGGCTTCTGGGTTTTGGCGGCTTGCCTTAGACTGGTTGCTGGCATATAACTATAAATTACGATCTGGTTAAAACTAATACCGCTGTTTTTACAATTTTGATGCAAGCCCTGTATCTTTGGGACGTACAAACTATAGCTCAACCTATAAATACCTGCCTTATGAAGCTTCGTTTACTTGCCGTTTTATACTTTGTGTTCCTGAGCCTGGCCGCTGTTGCCCAGGAAAAACTGTTGCAGTCGGGCCCGATGCTGGGCTACAGCGATATGCGCGAAGTGAAACTATGGGTACAGACAAAAGAACCGGCCAAAGTAAAAATAAAGTACTGGGACAAGACCGAACCTGGTAAAGTATACACCACAGCCGAAGTAAAAACAGCATCAGCCAATGCCCACGCTACCCACCTTATTGCTGATAAAGTAGAGCCTGGTAAAAAGTATAGCTATGAACTGTACATCAACAACAAAAAAGTAAAGCGCAGTTACCCGCTCGAGTTTCAGACACAGGAACTATGGCAGCACCGCAAAGATGCGCCCGATTTCTCGTTTGCCGTGGGCAGTTGCTTTTATGTGAACGATACTCCTTACGACCGACCGGGCAAACCATACGGCAGCACCGATTTTGGCATTTTAACAACCATACACCAGAAAAAGCCGGACTTTATGCTTTGGATAGGTGATAATACTTACCTGCGCGAACCTGACTGGAACACTAAAACAGGTATACAGTACCGCTACACCCATACCCGTTCGGTGCCGGAACTACAGCCGCTGCTGGCTTCGGTACATAACTATGCCATCTGGGACGATCACGACTACGGCCCTAACAACTCCGATCGCAGCTTCTGGGAGAAAGACCTGACACTTGAAGCTTTTAAAACATTCTGGGCTAACCCGAACTATATTTTCGAGGATGAAGGTATAACCGGCACTTTTCAGTGGAACGATGTGCAGTTTTTTATGACCGATGACCGCTGGTTTAAAAGCCCAAATACCCGCCAGGATAATAAAGCTTATTTAGGCGAGAATCAATTGAACTGGCTGATAGATGCCCTGCATGCAAGCAATGCTACTTTTAAGGTGATTTGTGTGGGCGGCCAAGTACTTAATCCCGCTGCCGAAAAGGAGAACTATAGCAACCACCCCGAAGAGCGCCAGAAACTGCTGGATGCCATCCGCAAAGCAAACATAAAAGGTGTGATCTTTATGGATGGTGACCGCCACTTTACAGAACTTAACAAACTAGATCGTGAGGGCACATACCCGCTGTACGACTTCACTATTTCGCCGCTGACTGCCGGTGTATCGAACCCTAGAGATGAGCCGAATACGTTACGTGTGCCGGGTACACTGGTACGCGAGCATAATTTCGGGTTGATAAACGTAACAGGCCCCGCAACCGATCGCCGTTTTATAGTTACCATTTACGGCGTACAGGGCAACGAGATCTGGAAGAAAGAACTGAAAGCATCTGAGTTGAAATAAGCTTAATTATACTTATAGTTAGCTGCTGATTATACTTCAGACTAAATCTACGCCATTAAATCCGGGTCGTAGAAAACGAGCCTGATGGTGTTGTCTGATGGTTTTTTGGTTGGGTCGCAATGGTAGCCGAAAATGTCGTAGTTGGTAAGGTAGGGTAGTAGCTTTTTATAGTAAGTATGGCCGGTGTTTTCGGGGTTAAAGGTGATGTCGTGGTAAACGCAGGTGGGCAGAGGCGCCATCTTATCGAGGCGGTTAAAAAGGGCTTCGGGCTTTGCCAGGTCGCCGGAGTAGGCAATGCGTTTTTCGTCCTCCTCAAAAATAAACGCATACGTTTGCATGCCCTCCGAGTGCTGCCCGAATGTATCAACCGCGGTTATGCCTGCAAACTGCTCTAAAGGTAAAAATCGGACATACTTTTCAGGCTCTCTTACCTGCGGCTGAAGTATAGCCAGGAGTTGCTGCTTAAACTGCTCGGTAGGGTAAAGTATAACGGGCGGTTCGCTTTTCTCTATAATGTTCTTGTACAGTAACAGGGTTGGTAAACTACCGATGTGGTCGTTATGCAGGTGGGTGATGAGAATATACTCTACCCGGGATACCATATTTTTGTGCAGTAGTGCCGGGAAAACGGTAAACCCGCAATCTATCAGAATGTGCTTTTCCCGGAAACGTAGTATGGCCGCGGAGTTCAGATAATCTACATCAAAAGCGCCACCGGTACCTAAAAATTTTATCTCCATAAAAATGCTATGTTGCTCACCTGCTGAAAAAATACCTAAGCATATAGCGGACAAGGCCGCAAATGGTTGTGTATAATGTCCGGTTTCAGAAAGCAGGGTATAACTTTTTGAGGTAGATTATTATACTTCCGGATAAACAGGTGTGTGGCTCTTGCGTAAAAAAGTGCAAAACCTACTGCCTATGGATACGCACGAACTACCAGCCCGCGAAAAGGCGCTACTAACACACGAGCTGCTTAACAAAGAGTATAAGCCCCTTAAACTGGAGCCTCGCCGTAGCCACATGCACGAGCTTATCTCAACAATGCTTTCTCACCGCACCAACCACAAAGACGAAGAAAAGGCTTTTTATACTATGCTGGAGCGTTTCGGGGATTGGGAGGGAGTAATGAGTGCGGACTTTGATGAACTGGCCGATGCTATACAAACCACTCGTTACCCAGACCAGAAAGCGCCGCAAATACAGCAGACTTTACGCCTTATAAAAGAGGAGAGAGGCGAGTTTTCGATAGATTTCCTGGAGGAGATGCCGGTAGAGGAGGCGCTGGCCTGGCTTACAAAGCTGCCGGGTGTAGGTATTAAAACCGCCACGTTAGTTTTGCTCTTTAACTTCAAAAAGCCGGTAATGCCCGTAGATACGCACGTGTTCCGGATAAGCCAGCGAGTCGGCCTGATAGGGGCGAAGGTGACTCCTAACAAAGCCCACGACCTGCTGTTGCAGCTGCTTCCACCCGAGCCTGTAGAGCTGTATAATTTCCATATACACATGCTGCGCCACGGCCAGCGGGTTTGTACTTACTATACTCCTAAATGCGAAGTGTGCGTGCTTCAGAATATCTGCAATTATTACCAGGATGTGCGGGCAAAAAGTATAGATAAAGCGGCCTAGAAAGCTGTTTGGTACCGTTTATATCAGTATCCTGTAAAAGAAGTAGGGTGCAATGGCAACCCAGATCGGGACCAGTACCCATATGCGCCCTTTTAAGAGATTATAGTCTTCGAACATTTGCGGCCATGTTTTACCTGTCATGTACCCCATTCCAAACTCAAAGATAAGTGTTAAAACCAACCAGAGTGCCCCAATGTAAATTGCCTGTGTAGGTGATGCGGGAGGATACCTGCTAATAACAAACCAGATATAAGCCGCAAAAAGTAAAATCAGCGTTATAGTTGATAACTGCCGGGCAGGTAATTCACCTAGATAAGTCTTATACACAAAATCCCTTACAGTACCGTTCAGTACAGCAATCACGATCATCGGGAACCAGAATAGGAGGTATTTTAGCATAGCTGGTTAAAAAGAATTCTGTAATAGTAACGGCTGTATGTTGCCTTATACTCTAACCCATATTATAAGTTAAGATTGAAAACAGCCAGGATGTGCGGACTGAAGGCATTGATAAAGTCGCTTTGTAAACTATAGTTCTACTTCAGCTTGCCGAAGCGGTAGTTGAAAGACAGGCTGAACTGGCGGATAACTGAATAAGACTCCCGGAACTGGTAAAATGTTGGGTTAACTGTTTCATTTGTAATGCGGCGGGTTTTCTGGAACGGACTTCTGACTGACAGGCTTAGACTGGCTTTGTTGTTCTTCAGGAACTCTTTATTTAAAGCTAAACTACTCCAGGTATAACCGCCACTTTTACCTTGCAAAATTATGTTAGGGGAGTTATAACTCATGTTACCACTTAATCTCCAGGTTTTGGCAAACCGCAGATTTGCTGATCCTCTTACATAATAAGTAAACCCCTCGTTTGTCTGTGGTAACCCTTCCAGCATGCTGGTATAGGATACATAGTTAGTGGCTGCATTCAGGTTTAAGGTTAACTTTTTAAACAGCGTAGTATTACCGGAAAGTGTAAAGTTATAGTTCCTACTCTGCCCAATGTTGCCAAATGTGGTGCGTGCCACCGAGTCAGTGCCAAGCGTGGTAAATAACTCAATAGCGTTACTGGTAAAACTATGGGAGGCATTGACATTGATGGAGGTAGTGTTAATAAAGGTGCTGTACTCGAGCTGCAATGCATGACTGGTAGCCGGCTCCAGATCAGGATTACCAAAGCTAATGTTGAGAGGGTCGGTTTGGTCTGCATAAGGATCAAGGGAGTATAAACCGGGCCTGTCTATACGCTGGCTGTAAGAGAGGTTGATTCTGCTGGTTTCTGTAAGCAAGCGCGTTAGTGTAATGTTAGGAAAAAGGTTAAGATATTCTGTAGTAACATTGGTGCCAGATGACCTGAATGCTGCATCCAGGTTTGTGTGCTCCAGTCGGGCTCCTGTCCTGAGTCCCCATTTGCCCATAGTTAAGTTTAGTGAAACATAAGCTGCGTGAATGTTTTGGTTGTAACTATAGCTGTTACTCATTTCAGGGTCTGGTATAAATACACCGGTCTCGTCGTCGCGGGTTTTAAAGTAGTAGTTGCTGGTGCTTTTTTCGAGTATAGACTTAAACCCTATTTCCAATTCCTGCTTGCCAATGGGCTGTACATAGTCTGCCTGTATTGTATGCTCCTTGGTTTTGTCTTTATTATTGGTTGTGCTCTCTCTGCCTTTATAGTTTAGCACAGGCTGCAGTATAATGTCGCTGTAGCCGCTACTATTGCTGTTAGTGGTGTTAAACGAAAAAGAAAGTAGCTGCTGATCGTTCTTCTTAAAGCTGTGCTCGTAGTCCAGTGATAAATCGTGACCAACTGTTTCATCTTTATCATTGTTCAGGTTCAGGTAAGATCCATACAATTCACCATAAGCGTTTTGTTGCTTCACTAGCTGGTTATAGTTGTTTGTATACTTACTGTTATGTTGACTGTAACTGGCAGTAACCATGTCCTGAGAACTTAGCTGATAGCTTACCTCTCCATTTATATTCTGGGACCTGTCTTTGCTGCTTCTCTTACCTGTTTGCTCCAGCCTGTTCCTGTTAACCAGATCCTCCCGAAAAAGAACACTTTTATTAGTAGGGCTTTCAGAGTACCTGTAGTTATAGCGGCCAGAAGCAGAGAATTTGCCGGCAGAGGTTGTTAAGAATGAGCCTGCGGTGTAAGCATCAGGGTTTTCTGCTCCCAGGTTAATAGAGCCATTATAACCGCTAATGCTTTTTTTGTTAGTGATGATATTGATGACACCCCCAACACCAGAAGCTTCATACCTGGCAGATGGGTTGGTGATAATCTCCACTTTTTTAATAGCACTTGCTGGCAAGGTTTTAAGTATTGCACTTGGGTTTCCGGCAAAAAGCGCAGAACGCTTACCATTTACCAGTATCTGGTAACTGTTAACTCCGTTTAGTTGCAGGTTATCATTTACATCTACTGTTAGCAGCGGTACTTTGCGCAGCATATCCAGCGTGTTCAGGCTGTTTGCTTCGGGATCGGCTTCCACGTTGTAAATGGTCCTGTCAAATTGTTGCTCTATAAGCGGTCTGAGTGTTATTACCTCTACTTCTTCAAGATGAGTGGCGTTTGGTGTAAGAGTTATGGTGCCAAAGCTTATGGAAGAGGAAGACAAGGTTGGGAAGGGAATACTCTTCGTTTTATAGCCAACGTAGGAGAGAGTAAGTTGAAGCTTTTCTCTGTAGTTTACTCCCGGTATCACAAACGATCCGTCTTGTTGTGAAAGGGTAGTTCTAACAGTTTCATTCTTCTCTGCCTCCTGCACCACTACTGTAACATAGCTCAGAGGCAATTGGGTAGTAGAATCTAATACTATACCTTGAATCAGTAAGGTAACTGTACCTGTCTTTGCAGGTGTCTGTGCCAAAGATGAGTAGGCAATAACAGTAGAAAAAAGCAATAGCATCGTTCGCATAGTGAATAATTCTTTTTTATCATTTTCTCTCTTGCCCTTGGGTTAATAAAAGGTGATGTGTTCTGAATTTTATATGTCATTATCCTCGGGTAACGCTATCACTGCCTTAGTAATGAATCACAACCCGTACTCTGGACTTAAGTGTCAGAGTACGGGTTGTGTTCTACTGTTATAATAAATTAATTACAAGAGGGAACTGAAGAAGTAGATAAGCTTGGTATTGGGACACCATTTGCGTCCAGTACCTCTATTGAAGTGATGCTTTGTATAGTAGTTGTCCATCTCTTTTTGCAGAATTGAAGTGTAGTATTAAAAGTGTACGTGCCGTTTTTCTTAACACCAAAAGGAATGTCAAGTGTACGTTCCTGCCAAGCTGGAGGGTCTTGAGATCCGGGATTTCGACAATCAACAAAGCCTACTATTCTTAGTGTGAAATCCCCGTTACCAATGCCAGTAATTTTTCCTTTAAAAACATTACCGTCCAGACATGGGCCCGTGTTCCATTGTTCGTGACTTGAATATGCTAATCCGATGCTGAACATTACAAGTAATGCAATAGCGAAACTTAAAATTCTTGCTTTCATAATAGTGTGTGTTTATTGTTTAACATGATTTTAAAATTGATAACTAGCCTGTATATCAGGGTGATTATGTGAATAACAGGCATAAAAAAGCCATGGGCTATGGGACTAAGCCATTGCCATTTAAGCAAAATAACAGCTGTTTAAATTCTTACTTTAGCTTGGAGGCTGTTCCGGATGTAGAGGAGTTTACCAGCACAGGCATGCCTTTCCCGGATAAAGGATGCTTTATATAATGCTGTTTTTAATAACGATTTAAAAGGAATTTTCTTTAATCATTACGTACAGACATATACGTGCGTATTTTGTGTTAAATCAATATTTGTTTGTAAAAATGGCAGGTGGCGTTACCTTTTATTTCAACAGCTATTTAAAGGTGGGGAATAAATATAGCGTTATTTTATATGAATAAATTATGATTTAACAATGTTTTCAACTATAACATCCAGGTTTTAACTTGCCTGTACTTTACCTCAAAGTTATAGTTAGTCTCTTTTTAGCTGAACGCTATCTCAGACTAGGAGCAGGCGTGTTATAGGTTATATACTTTTGTACAGCTGTTCTTTGTATAAACTATTTTTTCCAGATGATTGCATACGGTGTGTCAGGTTATGATAACTCCACCTCGAACAGCAGCAGTTCTTCGGGGTCGTTGGGTAAGTTTATGGTTTTGGTAGCGCGCAGACCCAGTTTTTCGAGCAGCTTTTGCGAAGACAGGTTGTCTTTGGTAGTAATGGCGCAGATGCGTGTAAGGCCAAACTTCTGGTGGGCAGCTTGTTTTACTGCTGTGGCTGCCTCCAGGGCATAACCTTTACCTTCATACTCGGGCAAAAAAGCGAACCCGATATCGAAACCATTCAATCCTTCACGATCGTAAAGGCCGCAGGTTCCGAGCTTTGTATTGTCTGATTTTCGGAAGATGGTGAAGTTGCCAAAACCCAGCTGCTTGTATTGTGGCGTTATCCGGGTCTTAATATAAGTCTTTGCCTCTTTCACCGTTTTTACGTTACGGTCGCCTATATACCTTAGCCATTTTGGGGTGTTAAGCAGCGCAAGTATAAATGCGGCATCGTCCTCGGTTGTAGGTTTAAGTATAAGTCGTTCCGTTTCGAGTAATGGGTAATTGGGCATAACGATAGCTTAGTTTACCGGATTATTTTTTATGAGCTTCTGCCTTGGCGGCACTTTTCAGTTTTATACGTTCGATCAGCTCAAGGCCGAGGTCCCATTTGCCAAAACCAGACTTGCTTTCGATATGGCCTGCATTTTCGAGTTCTACAAACTCACTTCCCCAGTTGTTGGCAAAAAGGCGCGCGCGTTCCAGTTCTACTACATGGTCGTTCGTGCTTGCCACTACTATACTCGGGAATGGCAATTCAGTTTCAGGCATAGGGCTGAACCCGGTGATGTACTTTGGGTAGTTTGGTTTATCTACATCGCTGGGTGCTACAAATAAGGCGCCTTTTATAGTACGGCCATACTTCTCAGCCCATTTAATTATAGTTACGCACCCCACGCTATGGCCAATCAGAACGAGCTCTTCATGATCGAAGTGCTTCAGCGTTTCTTCAATTCTTGCGGTCCAGGTATCGCAGTCGGGGTTTTCCCAGTCGGCCTGCACCACCCTGAAGAATTTGCCGGGATATTCCCGCTCCCAGATACTCTGCCAATGATCTTCGTCGGAGTTTCGTAAACCAGGTATAAGTATGTTCATGTCGGGTTGTGGTTGGTTGTTTTGGTAATGAGTTAATGCCGGTATCGCCCTGACCGGAGCGAGGGTTACAGCTGCACCGTGTTGTACTGCTTAGTTCTTATTCTCCTAATTTAATTATTTGCCTGTGAAATTCAGTCCCATCTTTGAAAGTATAGTAAGCCGACTCTGTCCCTAAACTATGCCGTACAAAGTTATAGACCACCTTATCTTCAAATCTTTTTAAGTTCTTATTCCACACTTTTGCTTTGCCATCAAGTATAAACTCCTGGAAGATGTACTGGTCTGTAAACCCAGCTATATCGTATTCAACTGAGTCTCTATCGCTTTTCTGGTTTTGCCAGTGCTTCACGACAACGTCATGATCTATGCCATCTAATGCTTCTTTATCTTTTTTTAGTTGAGCTATGATTCTGTAATCCCATCTGGGGTCGAGATTTTTGCTATTCAGGAGCTTGTCAGCCCGCTCTTTCATTTCTGCCAGGCTGAAATACACAACTGCTGAATCAGTTTCATAACCTACTTTGGTGCCGTCATCATCTATACTTTTGAGCTTTACAGTTTTAGAAGTATGTTTTGCCCTTGAACCGCTGCCAAGTATAGAACAGGAAGTGAGAAGCAATAACAACAAGATGCATACATACTTTAACTTCATTTTATAAATTCTTATGTAGTATAACGTACGGGGCTTTGCTGTGGCGTAGCTGGCTTATGGGTGTGGTTAGCACTATGTTATTTTATACTTCTTCTACTTTACATAGTAGTTGAACTTAACAGGGTGCACCTCCCCATGCAGTATTACTTTTGCTTCGAAAGTATTAACTCCTTTTTTGAAGCTTTGGCTCTGTAAACATACTTAACAACACACGTTCCTTCTTTTTGCTCAGCTATTTTCTCCGTATGATTTCTTACTTAGTCCAGTTATGCCTTTTTTTTGTTTCTGTTATGTGTGCTAAATGATGGTTACAATGCCAGGCATACAGACCAATATTCTCATCAACCCGAAAGGTTTTTCCATGTTCGGGGTGAACAAATATTCTCCCCATTTGGTCTTCTGTTAGGTTGTTAAGTAAAACTGTCCACCTTTCATGAATGCCTTCTAACATTTTTAATGATGGTTGTATAGGCATGTTTCTGGTATCTGGTAATTCAGCCCACCGCTCCTCATAATATGGTTTTATAGTTGGCTGGTCTTCTGTTAAGGCTAGTTTTAAACGTGTCAAGCTATTCATGTGACTGTCCGCACAATGATGAATTACTTGTCTGATTGTCCAGCCTTCGGGTCTGTATTGCGTGTCAAGTTGGGCATCTGTCAAGTTAATAACTTCAGTAGAAAGTCTTCCAGGAAATGTAACAATGTCAGTAATCCATTTATCTAGAATGCTTCTGGTGATTAATGTTGGTCTGTCAAACTTACCAATCGGGAATTTTAATTTTTCTATATCCATAGTCCTATTTTTAACCGGTTGATTTTATCCTGACTGCTAACTAGTGTACAATAACAGATACGCTATATAATTAATGGCTAATATAATTGTTTTAAACTATAACACATATTCCAGCTTCGCGCCCAACTCATTTACCTCCAGTACAGCTTCACGGCCACAAACTAATGCTAAATTAAGTGGCTCATGCCCAACCGGGAAACCATAGCAAACTGGGTAGTTATACTTACCCGTGTGCTCCAGTATTATTTCATAAGCAGTTTTGCCGAAAGGGATGGCATTGTCGTTCATGTCGCTCATATCGCCAACTATAAGGCCGGCCAGGTTGCTGAGCTTGCCACTGCGGTCGAGGTGCACCATCATGCGGTCAACGTGGTACAGGTATTCGTCCAGGTCTTCGAGGAAAAGTATCTTACCTTCGGTTTTAATGTCGGACCCGGTGCCGGTGAGCGTGTGCAGCATCGAAAGGTTTCCGCCAACCAACTGGCCTTGTGCGGTGCCGGTTCGGTTAAAGGCATGCGGTGCGGCAGTATAGTATAACTCTTCGCCAAAAAGTACTTTACGCAGTGTTTCTACACTTTCTATAGTTCCTTCGCGGCCAAAAAGCACAGGCATAATGGCATGTATGGTTTCGAAGCCGAGGTTATGGATGTGGCTGTGGATGGTGGTTACATCACTAAAACCAACTACCCATTTCGGCTGCTTCCGGAACTTCGCGAAATCTACCTGGTCGATGATACGGGTGGTGCCGTAGCCGCCGCGTGCGCAAACTATAGCTTTTATACTTTCATCGTTAAGCATCTGCTGGAAGTCCTGTAACCGCAAAGCGTCATCGCCGGCAAATTGGTTATAACTCGCATCTATAGTTTGGCCCAGCACCACGTTTAGTCCCCAGCTTTCAAAAGTTCTTATGGCCGGTTCGAGCTCAGCAGAAGTTATTTTTCGGGCAGTGGAGATGATGGCGATGCGGTCTCCGGGATTAAGTGCAGGTATCATAGTTACAAACAGATTTTAACAAGCCTAAATATATGGCTTTTGCGGTAAAATTTGGGGAGATGGCTTTTTTTTGCCAAATTCGAAGGCCTCTTTAAAGGGGCAAGGCTGCAGGCACTTTTATAGTTGCTGCGCGGCCCTTACAAACACCAACTTTTTTTATGACTGAACTACAGAAGAAAAAATCAGGGATAGATAAGTTCCTGTCGGTGGTAGAGCGTATTGGTAATGCTTTGCCTCACCCTGCCACCCTTTTCGCAGGTTTTGCCTTTTTCGTGATCCTGCTCTCGTGGGTAGCCGCCCAGTTTGATATGGCTGTGGTACACCCGGGCACCGGCGAAACGGTAACTCCTTTTAACCTGCTTTCTACCGAAGGCCTGCACATGATCCTGACCAAAATGGTAACCAACTTTACCGATTTTGCCCCGCTGGGTACAGTGCTGGTGTCGTTGCTGGGTATCGGTATTGCCGAGGGTACGGGTCTTATCGGGGCTGTGCTGCGTTTGGTAGTGCTTTCGTCGCCTAAAAGGTTGCTTACGTTTGTAATTGTATTTGCCGGTGTGCTTTCTAATACGGCTTCTGAAGTTGGTTATGTACTCCTTGTGCCGTTAGCTGCGGTTATTTTCCTGGCAGCTGGTCGTCATCCGCTGGCTGGTCTGGCTGCTGCTTTTGCCGGTGTGTCGGGTGGTTATAGCGCCAACCTGCTGCTCGGTACCGTCGATCCATTGCTGGCCGGTCTGTCTACAGAAGCGGCTCACATCATCGACCCTGAGTATTCTGTTAACCCTGCTGCCAACTACTATTTCATGTTCGTGTCTACGTTCCTGATTGCCGGACTTGGTACCTGGGTAACTGAAAAAGTAGTGATACCACGCCTGGGCGAATACGAAGGCGACGAGAAACCGCAAAGTATAGATCGCCTTAACAGCGATGAAAAGCGCGGACTGCTTTACGCTACTATAGCCATACTTTTAATGGTTGCCTTTATATTAGGCGGCCTTATCCCGGAAGGCGGTTATTTACGTGACCCTGAGACTGGTGATATCCTTAAGTCGCCGTTTATGTCGGGTATAGTTGCCTTTATTTTTATACTGGCTGGTGTTGCCGGTATTGCGTATGGTATAGGCGCTAAAACTATAAAAAACGACAGCGATGTAATGCGGGGTATGTCCAAGTCTATGGAAACGCTGGGTTCTTACATTGTACTCGTGTTTTTTGCAGCGCAGTTCGTAGCGTACTTTAACTGGACCAACCTGGGGCTTATACTTGCCATTAATGGTGCCGATGTGCTGAAGACAATGGGCCTGAGCGATATTCCGCTGATGGTTACCTTTATTATAGTTGCCGCTTTGATAAACCTGGTAATGGGTTCGGCTTCGGCTAAGTGGGCCATTATGGCGCCGGTTTTCATCCCGATGTTCATGCTACTGGGCTACACCCCGGAGTTTACCCAGGTGGCCTACCGCATCGGTGATAGTGTTACCAACATTATCTCACCTATGATGTCGTACTTCGCCCTGATAGTAGCCTTTATACAGCGCTACGATAAGAAAGCAGGTATCGGTACGGTAATATCAACTATGTTGCCTTATACCTTCGTGTTCTTCATTGGCTGGGTTATCCTCCTTATCATCTGGATTTTGATTGGCTTGCCGGTTGGCCCGGGTGCAGAAATGTATATGCCGAAGTAAGTTTTATGAGAAAGGATTTCTTTGACGAAGTACAATAGACTAATCTATAAACTATAAATAAAACCGCCGGAGAGCCAATATGCTTTCCGGCGGTTTTGCTTTAACTGTAGACTGTAAGGCTGGTTTATAGTTGATATTATGTCATTTCGAGCGCAGCCGAGAAATCTTATTTGTTCCATATTAGAGGTCTATAGCAACTGGAAACAAGACGCAAAGTATTGCGTCTCTACGATCTTCTTCTGTAGGGACAGGTTACAACTTGTCCGTTCTATACCGTCAGCTATAGAATTTTAACGCTAACTATAAGTATAGCAGAGAAGTCCCCCTTTGAAGGGGGTAGGGGGATGACTTACGCAACAATAAAACAATACAGGCAGCTATAGTAGTAGCCGAATTCCCCGCCTTAGACAAGTCGTAGATCCCGGACTTGATTCGGGTTAGGGGTTAGGGGTGGTTTGATTTACGCTAACTATAAAACTGCAAATTTTAATACAGCAGTAAAGAATATTCCCCTCCTCGGAGGGGCAGGGGTGGGTTTATACTCCAGACTCGCGCCAGCAGAATAAAATAACACCAACTATAAAACTATACTTACGCTACCTTAGTGAAAAGCCTTCTGTTTGCGGGTGTTCTACCGAGAGAAGGGCAGTCGCTTCTATCTCCACTAAAAGATCAGGGTTAATAAGGGCGCTTACCTGCACCATAGTCGAGGCTGGTTTTATAGTTCTGAATACTTCGCCATGTGCACGACCCACTTCCTGCCAATCAGCTATGTTGGTTACAAAAATGCGGGTTCTTACAACATCTTCCATCGTTGCGCCGGCTTCTTCCAGGGCTTTTGCTATCTTCTGAAGTATAAACTTTGCCTGTTCGTAAGCGCTTCCCTTGCCTATAACCTGGTCGCCGTTGGTAGCGGTAGTGCCTGCCACTTCTATAATATTACCTATCCTAACGGCGCGACTATAACCTATAGAATTCTCCCAAACAGTACCGGAGGAGATGTTTTGTCTTTTCATAGTTAGGAGATTCAGAAAGTTTAGGTGATTGAGACGTAAGTTATATTTAATTAAATTTACTTTGCAGAGACGCTACACTTTGCATCTTATACTTTAGCGGAGCCTCCAATCAACAATTTAATAAATTAGGCTATAAACTATACTTCTTTATTTTACATCAAAACTCGTAACTAACCCTGATGCGCCTGAGAAACAAACCCGTGCTTTGCAACTACTACGTTACGTACCGCTGTAACGCAAAGTGCTCGTTCTGTGATATCTGGGAAAAACCTTCGCCTTATATTACCCTGGAAGATGTGCAGCAAAATTTGCGAGACTTAAAAAAGATGGGTGTGCAGGTAATTGATTTTACGGGCGGCGAACCGCTGCTGCACCGCCAGATTAACCAGATGCTGGCCATGGCGCACGACATGGGTTTTATAACGACGCTCACCACCAATGCCATGCTTTACCCTAAACTGGCGCAGCGCCTGAAAGGTAAAGTAGACATGCTGCACTTCTCCCTCGACTCAGCTGATAAAGAAACACACGACACCAGCAGGGGAGTAGCCTGTTACGATTTTGTGATGGAATCGGTGCGGGTGGCGAAAGAACTGGGCGAGCGGCCGGATATACTTTTTACGGTTTTCAGGCATAACCTGCATGAACTGGAAGAAGTGTACAGAACTATAACTCAGCCCAACAAACTTATACTTATACTTAACCCTGCCTTCGAGTATAACACTGTAGAGACCGGAGAACAATTAACGGTCGAAGAACTGGATTACCTGACGCAATTCGGGAAGCGGAAAGGCGTATACCTGAACGATGGCTTTATACAGCTCCGTAAAGATGGCGGAAACCATATTGCTGATCCGGTTTGTAAAGCGGCTACCACTACGATAGTTATCTCTCCCGAAAACGAACTGGTGCTGCCCTGCTACCATTTAGGCACTAAAAGCTACCCGATAAATGGAAATCTGCAGCAACTATACTATAGCCCCGAAGTGGAGACTATAAAACAACAGGAAGGCCGTTTACCTGCCTGCGAAGGCTGTACTATAAACTGCTACATGCAACCAAGCTTCGCCGTGAACATCAGCAAATACTTCTGGAAAGCACTGCCAAGCACGCTTAAGTATAACTATAACAAAGGAACCTGGAAACGGTTGGTTGGTTATTAGTTGTTGGGGGTTCAGTATCTTCGCCCTTGCTGTGTGTTTTCACCAGCAAGTATAAGTAGCCAGATTGTTGGTGAAAACACCAACAATGGTCGGGGTTTACGCTGAAACCAAAACTCTTCTTCTCTTCGGAAACCCCGGTATTATATTAACGCGGATTAAGAAATCTGCTTCAGTTAAAGTTCCGGATTAAGAAATCCAAAACAGCAACTTATCTTTACCTCTTATTCAGTCATTCAAAATTCGATCATTCAAAATTAAAAATATGCCAGTTATACTTCCGGTAAAGGGTGTAATGCCCCAAATAGGCGACGACACGTTTGTAGCAGAGAACGCCACTATTGTTGGCGATGTGGTAATGGGCCGCGAGTGCTCTGTGTGGTTTAATGCTGTAATTCGCGGCGATGTAAATGCTATTCGTATCGGTGATAAGACGAACATACAGGATGGCGCGGTTATACACTGCACTTACCAGAAAGCAGCTACAACTATAGGCAGCAACGTATCGGTAGGGCACAACGCCATTGTACATGGCTGCACTGTAGAAGATAATGTGCTGATAGGCATGGGCTCTATCGTGATGGACAACGCGCTTGTGCAGAAGAACTGTATAGTTGCCGCCGGTGCTATAGTGTTGGAAAACACCGTATGCGAATCGGGTTGGATATACGCAGGTATTCCGGCAAAAAAAGTAAAGCAGCTTAGCCAGGAACAGATAGATGGACTGGATAAAGTAGCCAACAACTATGTGATGTACAGCAGTTGGTTTACCGGTAAGGAGTAAAAGCAAAAGCGCTTTCTCTGCCGTTTATATTAGGCAAAGCAGGCGCTTTTATAGTTTCCGTAAATGGACTTAATGCTCTGGCATATCTTTTAGAACGCTGCCTTCACGCATTTCTTCGCGTATCTTGAACAGCACCGATATCAGGCTTCTTTCTGATTTCTCCAGCACCCGTATCTCATATTCGTTAAACTCGATGGCATCGGTAATATCTTCTGGTATCTGGCCATAAAGTACGCTTACCAAGCCACCTACGGTCTCATAATCTTCGCCTTCTGGTAATGGGTAAGGCAGGTAGTCGTTGGCATCTGATATCGGGGTAGAGGCACTTACTTTATATTCGTAATCGGCCACCATTTCAACGAGCGGTACTTCTTCATCGTATTCATCCTGTATCTCGCCTACCAGTTCCTCAATAATATCTTCTATAGTAACTATACCCGAAACCCCGCCAAACTCATCTGTAGCAATGGCCATGTGCAGGTGCCGGCGCTGGAACTGTTTAAGCAGGCGGTTGATCTTCTTGGTCTCTGGCACAAAGTAAGCAGGGCGTATCAGTTTCTCCAGCACGATAGGCTCGCCGAGGCGCATAATGCTCAGCAGGTCTTTCACATACAACACACCAACAATATTATCGATGCTGTTGTCGTAAACAGGCAGGCGCGAATAACCTTCGTTAAAGATGACCTCCATCAGGTCCTGCTCGTTGATATTGATATCGATGGCTACCATTTTAGTACGGGGCACCAGAATCTGTTTTACCATGCGCTCATTAAACTGGAATACATTCTCCAGTAGCTCGTGCTGTGAGTCGTGTATGGCACCGCCCTCGGCACTTTGCTCAAACAACAGGCGCAGTTCTTCAGCTGAGTGTACTTCGGAGCCGTGAAGCGCCCGTATACCCATCGACCGAAGTATAAAGTTAGAGAACCCATTAAGCAGCCAGATAAACGGAATGAACAGGATATAGAAAAACCGGAGTGGCAGCACAATGGCCAGCGTAGTAGATTCGGGCCGCTGAATAGCCAGCGATTTAGGAGCCAGCTCACCAAATACAATGTGCAGCACCGTTATAAGGGCGAAGGCAATTGGCAGCGCAATACTATGGGCTATTTCAGGGCTTGGCTCAAACCCGAAAGTAGTCATCAGATTAATAATGATCTCAGAAACTACGCTTTCGCCTATCCAACCCAAACCAAGTGAGGCAAGCGTAATACCTAACTGCGTAGCCGACAAATAAGCATCCAGGTGCGAGATCATGTGCTGAGCCATCTTTGCCATCTTGTTACCGGCTTGCGCCCTCAGTTCTATCTGGGAGGCGCGTACCTTTACAAGAGCAAACTCAGCAGCCACGAAAAAGCCGTTAAGCAGTACCAGGAAAATGGTAAGAAATATATTAAATATCATGTTTTTATTTGAGCAGCCAAATTAAGTATAGCTGTAAAATTAACTAAAATACGATGCTAAGCTACAAATGTATATAGTTTGATAAATATTTGCTGCGTTCAGGTAGCTGCATTTTGAGCTGTATAATTGTATTAAACCACAAAGGCGCCGTTTTATGGGCGCCTTTGTGGTTTATGTAGTGCTTTATAAAACTTATGCGTGCACAGTAAACGATGTTTTGGATGTAGTAAATAATTCGCTGGCATTGGGGCCTGAAAGCCTTGGCAGGAAAATGCGACGGGCTTCCGCTTCCGATATAACGGTATAAGTATTCGAAGCAAGCGTATCCAGAAAAGGGTTGCAGAAAGAATAAATATACTCATCAGCCATGGTCTTATACACTACATGGAAGTTATGATGTTCATCACGAACAAGCTTTATCGCTTTAAAGATGTAATCAAACTCCCTTCCGCATTCTGTTTTCAGAACCTGGTTTTCATAATGTTCAAGATTTTGCTTCATCGTACTTGATGCTTGAGTTATACTTTTTCTTGTTTAATCTACATTCAAAATTAATATATAATTTCATCAGTATACATTTGCTGCTATTTAACTTGTGAATAGCCGGGTTTAAATGGTATACATCCAAAATTTAATGGTAAAAAATCAAGCTATAGTTGTTTGATTTGCATTTGTATAATATACTGAAAATATTAAATAAAAGTTATGTTTATATATAAATATTTTAAAATATATTATAAAAAGTATAATTTTGGCTTCATTTTATAGTTTGAGATAGGTATAGAGCTTGCGCGCTTGTTGAATTGGAAAGGTGCTATTTTGGTTGTTAACCTGCTGCGATAATTACTATTGGATTTTAGCTTAATTATGAGGGCTGATTATTATACTGCTTTCTGAAAATGTGAAGCAGTTTTTTCTGCACAATGTTTGTGCTTACACCAGGTAATAACACTAACTATAGGTTACTGTTTTAGAAAAGAAGTTAGAATAAGTAATACCGTTTATGCTAAATTCAACGCTGTGTGCCGAGTTATGTGTTGCATACAGCAAAGGGTAGCAGAAAGCAGTAATATATTTTTTACTTTTGTATCGATTTCACCTTTAAACAAAATACCGGCTACCTGTATTGTGGCCCGTAAGAATTTAACTGAAGCACATATGCTTAACCATATCCCCCTTAAAAGTATAGCAGCCGTATTGTTTTTTTGGTTGCTGGCTTTTAGTGCTACCGCGCAGATACTTAAACCTGCTACCTGGAGCTACGACGTATCTAAAAAAGAGGCTGCTGTTGGCGAAGAGGTCGAATTGATCTTTAATGTTAAGATCGATAAAGACTGGTATTTATACTCTTCGGACTTCGACCCGGAACTTGGGCCAATGGTTACTACTTTCGAGTTTGTAAAGCACCCGTCTTACCAGCTTATTGGCGACATTGTACCGGTAAAGCCTAAAAAGAAATTTGACGACCTGTGGGGTGGCGAGTATACTTACTTCGTCGGTACGGCCCAGTTCCGCCAGAAAATAAAGGTGCTTAGCCCTAACCTGCAGGTAAAAGGAACATACGAATACCAGGTATGTACCGATATTGATGGCCGTTGCATTCCGTTTGATGATGAATTTGTTTTTAATAACAAGCTGATAAAAGTTACGGGCAAAGCGGCAACTACAACTACACAGGTTACTACCCCTGTAACTAAACCCGAAGAGCCCGAGGCACCGGAAACCACTCCTCAGCAACCCGAAACAACTGAAAAGCTGAGTCAGGGAAATGAGGACCATGGCTCGCCAGCTTTTGGCCTTAGCCCGACCGATACGGCATCTGCAGCAAGTCCTGCTGCAGACGAAACAGTTGCCGAAACTGATTTCTCGCAGCCCGCCACCGATAAAGACGACCTCTGGACGTTTATGCTGATTGCTTTTGGCTCTGGATTAGTAGCGCTGCTAACACCTTGCGTGTTCCCGATGATACCTATGACGGTAAGCTTTTTTACGGGTAGCAGCCAAAGCCGCAGACAAGCTGTAATTAAAGCGCTTGTTTATGGTGTGTCTATCATCGCTATTTATACTATAATCGGAACTATAGTTGCCCGTTTGTTCGGTGCCGATGGCGCTAACTTTATCAGTACCCACTGGATACCAAATGTGCTGTTCTTCCTGGTGTTCGTGATATTTGCCATGTCGTTCTTCGGCATGTTCGAGATAACCTTGCCAAGCTCGTGGCTAACCAAAGTAGATTCCCAGGCTGATAAAGGAGGCTGGATCGGGGTGTTCTTTATGGCCTTTACGCTGGCGCTGGTTTCGTTCTCGTGCACCGGCCCTATAGTTGGCAGCATATTGGTAGCCTCAGCCGGCGGCGAAACTATACGCCCGATCATGGGTATGTTTGCTTTCTCGCTGGCCTTTGCGTTGCCATTTACTTTGTTTGCCATCTTCCCGTCGTGGCTGAGCGGTTTGCCAAAATCAGGCGGCTGGCTTAACTCAGTAAAAGTAGTATTGGGCTTCCTGGAACTGGCACTGGCCCTTAAATTCCTGAGCATTGCCGACCAGGTATACCACTGGGGTTTACTTGACCGTGAAGTATACTTAGCTTTATGGATCGTTATTTTTACGCTGATGGGCTTTTACCTGCTGGGTAAACTCAAGTTCTCGCACGACTCCGACCTAAAGTACATTAGTGTACCGCGCCTGTTCTTTGCAATCGCTACGTTTAGCTTTGTAGTATACCTGGTGCCGGGCATGTTTGGTGCGCCGCTAAAAGCCTTATCTGGTTACCTGCCACCGCAATCTACCCACGACTTCGACCTGAATACTATCATCCGCCAGAATGCTGGAAGTACTGCTACAGTTAGCAACACCGATAACCAACTATGCGAAACACCAAAGTATGGCGACTTCCTGCACCTGCCGCACGGCCTGCAAGGCTACTTTGACCTGGAGCAAGCTAAAAAGTGCGCAGCCGAGCAAGGCAAACCGATCTTTATTGACTTCACTGGCCATGGTTGCGTAAACTGTCGCGAAATGGAAGCCAACGTATGGTCAGACCCACGCGTACTGCAACGCCTCCGTGATAACTATGTAATTGCCGCCCTGTATGTAGACGCTAAAAGCGAACTGCCTGAAAACGAATGGTATGTAAGCGACTACGACGGAAAAGAAAAGAAAACTATAGGTAAGAAGTACGCCGACTACCAGATCACAAAATTCAATGTAAACGCCCAGCCATACTATGTGCTAATGGACGCAAACGAAAACGTACTGGTAAAGCCAACTGCTTACGACCTGAATGTAGAGAACTTCATCAATTTCCTGGATGCCGGTGTAGCAGCACACAAAGCCAAGCAGAACTAAGATTTTTAAGATTGAGGGATTGCAGGATTAGGCTGTACGCCAACTATATAACAAAGTCCTAACTAGTAATTATGACCTCACAGTGTTTTTAAAACCTGTGAGTGTCTTGTTAGCAACGAAGAAAGACACTCACAGGTCTGGAAGACGCTGTGAGGTCAACACAACTATGAAACAACAAAGCCCCAACCATTCTTGGCCGGGGCTTTGTTTATTTAAAAGGTCTTTTGTCTTAAAGTCCTTTGTCAGTAGGTCTAAATTAAACCTGCTTTGCTTCGTTGTAGCGTTTGGTTACTTCTTCCCAGTTCACTACGTTCCAGAACGCGCTGATGTAATCAGGACGACGATTCTGGTAGTTCAGGTAATAGGCGTGCTCCCAAACATCAAGGCCCAGGATCGGCTTGCCACCACAACCTTCAGAGAACGGCATCAATGTGTTGTCCTGGTTTGGGGTAGAGCAGATCTCCAGTTTGTCACCTTTTACGCAAAGCCAGGCCCAGCCAGAGCCGAAACGTGTAGCCGCAGCTGCGTTAAATTTCTCTTTCATCTGGTCGAAAGAACCAAAAGTTGAATTGATAGCATCAGCTAACTCACCGGAAGGCTGACCACCACCATTCGGCGACAGGATCGTCCAGAACAGGTTGTGGTTATAGTAGCCGCCACCATTGTTGCGCACTGCTTTGTTGTCTTCTTTAACATTACGCATGATCTCCTCAATGCTCATGTTTTCCATCTCAGTGCCTGCAATAGCCTTGTTCAGGTTATCGGTGTAAGCCTGGTGGTGTTTTGTATGGTGGATCTCCATGGTGCGTGCATCGATGTGCGGCTCCAGGGCATCGTAAGCATAAGGTAGTTTCGGAAGTTCGAAAGCCATAGTTTTATGTGTTTTTATAGTTGAAAAATAGCATGCGTAGCAATTTTATAGGTACGTATGCGCTTAAACTGTTAGTTTCAAATTTAGCTATTTTCTTTTGGCTGCAAAAAAAGATGCCATCAGGTCGGCACATTCCTGCGCCATTATCCCGCTTACCATTTCGGTTTTGGGGTGAAGTAAATTACCAACTCTTCTATAACCGCGCTTCGGTTCATTTGTTCCGAACACCACCCGTTTCAGCTGCGCCCAGTAGCTGGCTCCGGCACACATTATACAAGGCTCTACGGTTACATATAGCGTGCAGTCGTGTAAGTATTTGTTCCCCAGGTACTCCGATGCGGCGGTAAAAGCCAGCATCTCGGCATGAGCTGTAACGTCGTTCAGCTTTTCGGTCTGGTTGTATGCTTTAGCTATGATACGGTTGTTTGCAACTATAACGGCACCTATCGGAATTTCACCTTCCTCGTAAGCCTGCTGCGCCTGCTGGTAGGCCTGCTGCATAAAGTGTTCGTCGCTGTAAATCGAAAGAAAATCTGTTGCCATAGTTGTAAAGGTATCGGGTAAGTATAGCTTTAGCAAGTTTATAGTTGTCTGAAGGTGGTTATTAGTTCATACAGTGAGGTATAAAATGTTCCTGATGCAAATCCACCCGGCTCCCTCCAAGGAGGGAAATCAATAACAGGAAAATTCCCCTCCTCGGAGGGGGTAGGGGTGGGTTAATCGTAAACTGATCTGACAATTAACGAACAACCAATAACTAAAAAGCCTTTCCGGGTGAGGGAAAGGCTTTTGAAGTATAAAGGAAATATAAGTTACTTTTTGATGTTTACAGAACCCATTATCTCACGGGAGGTCTCCTGCCACTTATTTTTAAGTACAAACGGCGCATGCAAAGTATAGATCTGGAGCTGTTTGCCAACTATAGTATACTGAATGATACTATACTTCTGAACCGGCTTAAGTTGTGAGGCACCACGCTGGTCAGCGAGGCTGGACACAAACTCGAAAACTATAAATTTGCGGCCCTTTATTTCAGTTACTTCCTGACGAATAAAATCAATGTTTGTAAAGGTCTCTACCAGGTTGGCTTTGTAAAATTCACGCAGCATGTCCACGTCATCCTCCCTGAAAGGAGTGCGTTTTTGAGTTACGCTGAAATCTACGTTACCATCGGGGCTGGTGAAAACAGCCAGCGGTTTGGTTGTTGCCGGGTATTCGCGCGCAATATCGTCATCCGACATCGGGCTGAAATCCTTCGGCAATAAAATGCTTATAGTTTTAGACAGGTTTACCTTTTTTAACTTAGGTGATGCAAAGGCGGCTCCTGCCAGCAGTATAATTACTAAAAATGCTAAATAACGCATGCTTATATTTAATGTGTGGGCAAAGCTAAAAATTATTGTTCAAATAACAGGATGTTAGTAAAAGAGGTGCAATTTCTTTGCCAGAATTTTAGATTTGTTTAAAGTTAGGGCCTGCTGCTATAAACTAAGCCGAAGTATAACCTATTAAGCAGTCTGATAACTTAATGCAATTACGTTAGGTAAACCTTTCTATTTTTAACAGCAACCTAACGTAACAATTACTACTTTTGCGCTATATACATAATAAAAACTACTATGCTCCGAACTCATACTTGCGGCGAACTCCGATTAGATAATGTAGGCGAAGAAGTGATCCTGACTGGCTGGGTACAGCGTCTGCGCGATAAAGGCGGCATGCTCTGGATAGACATGCGCGACCGTTATGGTATCACTCAGCTTAGTTTTGATGAAAGCCTTACAGAAAAGTCGTTGCTGGCGCAGGCCCGCGAACTTGGCCGTGAGTATGTTATAAGAGTAGTAGGCAAAGTAATTGAGCGCGAATCTAAGAACGATAAAATTCCGACTGGTGCTATAGAGCTGAAAGTTAACAAGTTGGAAGTGCTGAATGCAGCCAAGTTGCCACCGTTTATGATTGAGGACGAAACCGATGGCGGCGACGACCTGCGCATGAAGTACCGCTACCTGGATCTGCGCCGTAACCCGGTACGCCGTAACCTGGAGTTGCGCCACCGCGTGATGCGCGAGACCCGCAATTACCTGGATGGCCATTACTTTATTGAAGTAGAAACGCCTGTACTTATTAAATCAACACCGGAAGGTGCCCGCGACTTTGTGGTGCCAAGCCGCATGAATCCGGGTGAGTTTTATGCCCTGCCGCAGTCGCCGCAAACGTTTAAGCAGCTGCTGATGGTGTCCGGGTTCGATAAGTATTACCAGATCGTGAAATGCTTCCGCGACGAAGACCTGCGCGCCGACCGCCAGCCGGAATTTACCCAGATAGACTGCGAACTGTCGTTCGTGACCCAGGAAGATATTCTGAATACATTTGAAGGCCTAGTGCACCACCTGTTCCAGAAAGAGAAAGGTATAAACCTGCCGAAGATGCCACGCATGACCTATGCCGACGCTATGCGTTTGTATGGTTCTGATAAGCCGGATACCCGCTTCGGGATGCAGTTTGTAGAGCTGAATAACCTGGTGAAGAACAAAGGATTTAAGGTTTTCGATGACGCCGAATTGGTTGTAGGTATAAATGCAAGTGGTGCAGCCAGCTATACCCGTAAGCAACTCGACGAACTGACTGATTTTGTAAAACGTCCGCAAATAGGAGCTACAGGATTAGTTTATGCCCGCGTAAACGAAGATGGAAGTATAAAATCGTCGGTTGATAAGTTTTATTCTCCGGAAGACCTGGCAGAGTGGGCTACTGCATTTAACGCCAAGCCTGGCGACCTGCTGCTAATACTTGCCGGAGGTAAAGATAAAACCCGCAAAGCCCTAAACGAGCTACGCCTGGAAATGGGCTCCCGACTTGGCCTTCGCGATAAAGATACGTTCTCTGCACTTTGGGTAGTAGACTTTCCGCTGCTGGAGTGGGATGAGGAATCTGGTCGCTACCATGCCATGCACCACCCGTTCACGTCGCCTAAACCAGAAGATCTGGAGCTGATCGATGATCGCCCAGGCGATATCCGGGCAAATGCTTATGATATGGTGATAAATGGTGTAGAAGTAGGAGGGGGCTCCATCCGTATCCACGACCGCCGTTTGCAGGAGCAGATGTTCCGGTTGTTAGGTTTCTCTAATGAAGAAGCAAAAGCCCAGTTCGGGTTCTTAATGGAGGCATTTGAATACGGTGCACCGCCGCACGGTGGTATCGCATTCGGCTTCGACAGGCTTTGCTCTATCTTCGGTGGCTCCGATTCTATCCGCGATTACATTGCCTTCCCTAAAAATAACTCAGGCCGCGATGTGATGATCGATGCTCCGTCTCCGATCTCGAATACACAGTTAGATGAGCTGCATATAAAAATGAAGAATCTATAGTTGATCTATAGTTACCCTAAAAGCCTGTTGCAGCAATGTTACAGGCTTTTTTGTTTTTGTCCGAATCAGGATTTAAGGATTAATGGATTTGCAAAATGTGATTAGACCTGGCAGTATGCATAGCTCCTGCGAGTCGAAGATCCCGAACTTGATTCGGGACGTCTGATGTTCTATAGTTTTGTAGTTGCTGTTTTAACACCCCTATAGTCCCCTCAAGGGGACAATTAGGCTATAGTTATAGTTGGCTTTATAGTTCTATAGTTTTCGGTATTGGGTGGACAGGTCGCGACCTGTCCCTACGGAAATTAAACCACGAGAAAAGCTACAGAACCATAATAGTTCAAGTGAACTACAGCAGTAGCTATCGAAAGATATCAGTCTTTGGGTTGAGCGCCTTTGATTTGTTGCGGTGCCGTGAGGCAATCCGAGGTAGGAGGATAGCAAGAAAGCAGCAGCGCGATGCCCGAAGGCGAGGCCTCCCGGCCGTGAGGGCACCATGGAAACTATAAAACTGTAGGCTTGTAGAGCTCCCAGGATAAAAGGAAAATATGAAAGTATAGCTTGGTCCAAGCAAGTATAAATTTAAACTATAGGACATATAAGATTTCTCGGCTGACGCTCGAAATGACAAAAAGAGAAAATTTGAAACGTCAGACATTAGCAGGAACTGCGCATACTGCTAGGGCCAGCGCCTGCTATAAACCGGAAATCCTAATGTAATTCCCTTATTTAAATAATTAGCCTTACCTTTGCCCCAAGGTCAGCAAGCCTTATTTAAGTATATTTTAAATCCTTAACTATAAACCACATGGCAACCGGATTTTTTAAAGTACCAACCCCAATAAACGAACCTGTTAAGTCTTATGCGCCGGGCTCGCCGGAGCGTGAAGAACTACAGCGCACCTATAAAGAAATGAAGTCGGAAGAGATCGATGTGCCTATGTACATCGGTGGCGACAAAGTTTATACTGACAAAAAGAAGCCAATGCTTCAGCCACACGACCACAAGCATATCCTTGGCAATTTCAGCGAAGGCGATGCGACACACGTGGAACAGGCTATAAATGCGGCACTTGCTGCACGCGAAGATTGGGCAAACATGAACTGGGAGCACCGTGCTTCTATTTTCTTAAAAGCTGCTGAACTGCTTGCCGGACCATGGAGAGCAAGAATGAACGCGGCAACTATGCTGGGTCAGTCTAAAAATGCTTACCAGGCTGAAATCGATTCAGCTTGCGAACTGATCGACTTCCTGCGCTTTAACGTGCAGTACATGACGGAAATTTACCACATGCAGCCAGAGTCTTCTCCAGGAATCTGGAACCGTATGGAGCACCGCCCACTAGAAGGTTTTGTGTTTGCACTTACGCCGTTCAACTTTACAGCTATTGCCGGTAACCTGCCATCTTCAGTTGCCATGATGGGTAACGTTGTAGTTTGGAAGCCTGCCAATACCCAGATCTATGCGGCCCACGTAATCATGGAGCTTTTCCGTGAAGCTGGTCTGCCTGATGGCGTTATAAACCTGGTGTATGTGGATGGCCCAACCGCCGGTGATGTTATCTTTAACCACGCTGATTTTGCTGGTATTCACTTTACAGGTAGCACAGGCGTATTCCAGAACATCTGGAAAACGATTGGCAATAACATTCACAAGTATAAAACTTATCCGCGTATAGTTGGCGAGACTGGTGGTAAAGACTTTATACTTGCGCACCGCTCTGCCGATGCCAAAGCGCTGGCAACAGCTATTTCGCGTGGCGCTTTTGAGTACCAGGGTCAGAAATGCTCTGCTGCATCGCGTGCTTACATCCCGAACAACCTTTGGGACGAAGTGAAAGGCTACGTGATCGAAGACCTGAAGTCGTTTAAAATGGGCGCTCCGGAAGATTTCGGCAACTTTGTTAATGCTGTTATCGACGAGAAGTCTTTTGATAAGATCGCAAAGTATATTGATGATGCCAAGAGCAGCAAAGAAGTAGAAGTGATCGCGGGTGGTAACTACGACAAATCGAAAGGTTACTTTATTGAGCCAACTGTTCTGTTATCGCATAATCCACAGTATGTAACCATGTGCGAAGAGATCTTCGGGCCGGTTATTACCATTTATGTGTATGACGAAAATAACTTCGAAGATACTGTAGAACTGGTGAACAACACATCGCCTTATGCGCTTACTGGTGCCATCTTTAGCCAGGATCGTTACATGGTTGAGTACGCAACCAAACGCCTTGACCAGGCAGCCGGTAACTTCTATATCAACGATAAGCCGACAGGTGCCGTTGTTGGGCAGCAGCCGTTTGGTGGTGCACGTGCCTCCGGTACAAACGATAAGGCCGGCTCTATGCTGAACCTGCTTCGTTGGGTATCTGCACGTTCTATAAAAGAGACATTTGTGCCGCCTGTAGATTATCGTTACCCATTCCTGGGCGAGAATAAGTAACAGGCTTATAGTATACTATAAAGGGCCGCACTCGCAGGAGTGTGGCCCTTTGTTTTGTTATATTACTATCTAAATAAATTAAACTGCTCTCAATAGTGATATAAATCATGCCTTTTACAGAGATTTACACGCAACTTATACTTTTGATTGTTGGCTATTTATACCTAATTTTGCTCCCAAATCTCAATAACGGACGATAATTTTATGGAAACTACTGTAGATCAGTATTTACCTCAAGACTACCTGCCTATCCTAATACAGTTTGCTGCTGCGCTTGGCTTCGTGATCTTTGCACTGGTAGCAACCCACCTGCTTGGCCCAAACCGCAAAAGCGATGTAAAAGGCGCTGCATGGGAGAGTGGTATCGAATCTGTGGGTGATGCGCGTACGCCTATTTCCTACAAGTATTTTATGACGGCCATCCTGTTCGTGCTGTTCGATGTGGAAATCATATTTATGTACCCTTGGGCTGTAAACTTTAAACAGTTTGGTGTAGAAGGATTTTTGCAGATGTTGCTGTTCCTGGGACTTCTGATGTCGGGCTTCTTCTATGTGTTGAAGAAGGGCATTCTTAAGTGGGAGTAGCATTAAACTATTACAAGAAGATTATTGTTAGGACAAGAGCTGTAAAAAGCTTTTCTGTACAATAAAAATAACTCTGAAAATGAGCGAATCAACAAAAGATATACAATTGGCAGAAGCTCCTGACGGAATTTCTGGTGCAGGTTTCTTTGCCACTTCATTTGAGAAAGTAATTGGCCTGGCGCGTAAGCACTCGCTTTGGCCGCTGCCGTTTGCTACATCCTGCTGCGGCATCGAGTACATGGCTACCATGGGCGCTAACTACGATATTTCACGTTTCGGTTCCGAGCGTCCTAGCTTCTCGCCACGTCAGGCTGATATCCTGATGGTGATGGGAACTATAGCCAAGAAAATGGGCCCTGTAGTAAAGCAGGTATATGAGCAGATGGCTGAGCCACGCTGGGTAATAGCTGTTGGTGCATGTGCTTCTTCGGGTGGTATTTTTGATACTTACTCGGTGTTGCAGGGTATTGACCGCGTTGTGCCGGTGGATGTGTATGTGCCGGGTTGCCCTCCGCGCCCGGAGCAGATACTTGATGGCCTGATGCGTGTACAGGACCTGGCTGCAAACGAATCGTTGCGCCGCCGCGACTCACCTGAATACCAGGCCCTTTTAGCCTCTTACAATATTAAATAAGCATAATGGAGCTTACGAACGAAAACGTACTCGGCAAGATCATTGCGCAGTTTGGTGAAGATAACATCACGAATGCAGTAAATCCGGATGGTATCATGACCTTTGATACAAACCGCCAGACCATTCATGAACTGATAAAATACCTGCGCGACGATGAGGAGCTGCAGATCAGTTTCCTAACTACGATGTGCGGTATACATTACCCGGAGCAGAAAGATAAGGAGCTTTGCATGATGTACCAGCTGCACAGCCTGCGTCATAATTATCGCCTGCGCATTAAAGTATACTTCCCGATATCGGATCCGGTAATGCCAACCCTGACGGATATTTACGCAACAGCCAACTGGATGGAGCGCGAAGCATACGACTTCTACGGTATCATTTTTACAGGTCACCCTAACCTTATCCGCATACTTAATGTGGAGGATATGGAGTACCATCCGATGCTGAAGCAATACCCGCTGGAAGACCAGACAAGAGAAGATAAAGTAAATACGTTTTTCGGACGATAAGCCGGATCTGCTGCTAAACTATAGTTGGCAGCATCTACTTAGAAGCATATTATGGCTACTGAAAAGAAGACAGTTGAACTTGATGGTTTAGACACGTTCAGAGAGAACTACGATCTTAAACTACAGGACGAACATAACGATAACCTGACCACGCTTAACCTGGGGCCAACGCACCCGGCTACGCATGGTATTTTCCAGAACATCCTTCAGATGAACGGGGAGATCATAATGGACGCTGTTCCAACGATCGGCTACATTCACCGTGCATTTGAGAAGATAGCAGAGCGCCGTCCGTTCTACCAGATCACGCCGCTTACCGACCGCATGAACTACTGCTCGTCTCCGATCAATAATATGGGTTACCATATGACGGTGGAGAAGCTTTTGGGTATCGAGATACCGAAGCGTGCGCAGTACATCCGTGTGATCATGATGGAGCTGGCCCGTATTTCGGACCACCTGATCTGTAACTCTATCCTGGGTGTGGACTCTGGTGCGTTTACAGGCTTCCTGTACGTGATGCAGGAGCGTGAGCACATTTACGACATTTACGAAGAAGTTTGCGGTGCCCGACTGACTACGAACATGGGTCGTATTGGTGGTATGGAGCGCGACCTTTCTCCGAAGGCATTACACCTGATCGGTGAGTTCCTGCAGCGCTTCCCTAAAGTATGGGCAGAGTTTGAGAAAATGCTTACACGTAACCGCATCTTCGTTGACAGAACAACAGATGTTGGTGCTATCTCAGCAGAACGTGCACTTAGCTATGGCTTTACCGGTCCTAACTTAAGAGCTACAGGTGTAGATTACGATGTTCGCGTAATGAACCCATATTCTTCTTATGAAGATTTCGACTTTGAGATACCTGTTGGTAGCAAAGGTGATACTTATGACCGCTTCCTGGTTCGTAACGCTGAAGTTTGGGAAAGCTTAAAGATAATTGAGCAGGCGTATAAAAACCTGCCTGAAGGCTCTTACCACGCGGATGCACCACATTATTATTTGCCGCCAAAGCAAGAGGTATATCGCAGCATGGAAGCCCTTATCTATCACTTTAAAATTGTGATGGGTGAGATAAATGCCCCGGTTGGTGAAGTTTATCATGCGGTAGAAGGTGGTAACGGTGAACTTGGTTTCTACCTGATATCAGATGGTGGCCGCACACCTTACCGTCTGCATTTCCGTCGTCCTTGCTTTATTTACTACCAGGCTTATACCGAAATGATAAAAGGTGGTCAGCTAGCGGATGCTATCCTGACGCTGAGTAGCCTGAATGTGATTGCCGGCGAGCTCGACGCTTAATATTTTAGAATTAATTACCATTTAACATTTGCTGCCTGAAACAGCCGATGACAACTATAAAATGGCAGAGACAATAAACGAAATAAAGTTTTCTGATGCAGGCATGGCCGAGATCCAGCGCTACATCAGTCATTACCCGGAAGGACGTGAGAAGTCCGCTATTCTACCTATAATGCACGTAGCGCAGGCAGAATTTGGCGGTTGGCTGAGCCCGCAGGTAATGGATAAAATTGCCGAAATACTGAACATACAGCCGATCGAAGTATACGAAGTGGCTACGTTCTATACCATGTTCAACCTGAAGCCGGTTGGTAAGCACGTGCTGGAAGTATGCCGTACGGGTCCTTGCTGCCTGCGTGGTGCCGACCAGATGATCGAGATGATCAAAGACAAGCTGAACATAGAAGAAGGTGAAACAACAGCCGACGGTATGTTTACTTTGAAGCCGGTAGAATGCCTTGCTTCTTGTGGGACAGGCCCGATGCTGCAGGTGCGTGAGAAGTTTTACGAGAGCATCGATTCAGAAGAAAAGCTGGACCAGTTCCTGGAAACAATGCGCAATACCGAGGTAGAAACACCTTATCATCAGGCACAATAGATAAAAGACCATTTGACAAAAGACAATAGACTCTATACATTACCTCTTTTGTCCTTTGTCATCAAGTCCTTTGTCAGATAACAATAAAGTATAAACAGGCAGCAAACTATAGAGTAACTGCCAAGCTATATATCCTGCTACAATGGGAATTAAAATATTAACCGAACATATAAACGTACCAGGCATCGAGACCCTGGAAGTATATCGTAAGCATGGCGGCTACCGCTCGGTAGAAAAAGCGCTTAAAACGATGACTCCGGACGAAGTGGTGGAAGAAGTGAAGACATCAGGCCTGCGTGGTCGTGGTGGTGCTGGCTTCCCGGCTGGTATGAAATGGAGCTTCCTGGCGAAACCGGAAGGTGTGCCCCGCTATTTAGTGTGCAACGCCGACGAATCTGAGCCAGGCACTTTCAAGGACCGCTACTTCATGGAGAAAACACCACACTCCCTGATAGAAGGTATGATCACATCGAGCTACGCGCTGGGTGCGAACACATCTTATATCTACATCCGTGGTGAGTTGATGTTTGTGCTGCGCATACTTGAAAAAGCAATTGCTGAGGCGTATGCTGCCGGTTTGCTTGGTAAAAATATACTTGGCTCTGGTTACGACCTGGACCTGCATGTGGCTCCGGGTGGTGGCGCTTATATTTGCGGTGAAGAAACGGCCTTGCTGGAATCGTTGGAAGGTAAGCGTGGCAACCCACGAAACAAGCCGCCATTCCCGGCAGTGAAAGGTTTGTTTGCAAGCCCAACAGTAGTAAACAACGTGGAAACGATCGCGTCTGTGCCGTGGATAGTAAACAACACAGGTGCTGAATACGCGAAGATCGGGGTAGGTAGAAGTACAGGTACGAAACTGTTCTCTTGTAGCGGTAACATCAATAAACCAGGTGTTTACGAAATAGAGCTTGGTGTTCCGGTTGAAGAATTTATTTACTCTGACGAATATTGCGGTGGTATCTGGAAAGGCAAGCAACTGAAGGCAGTGGTGCCGGGTGGTTCTTCTGTTCCGATCCTGCCAGCAAACCTGATAACTAAAACTGCTGCCGGCGAAGATCGCCTGATGACTTACGAATCACTATCTGATGGTGGTTTTGTGAGTGGATCGATGTTAGGTTCCGGTGCATTTATAGTTTTTGATGAAGACCAGTGCATTGTGCGCAATACATGGAACTACGCAAGATTCTATCATCATGAGTCGTGTGGCCAGTGTAGCCCTTGCCGCGAAGGTACAGGTTGGATGGAAAAGGTATTACACCGTATCGAGTATGGCCACGGACATCAGCAGGACATTGACCTGTTGGTAAGCGTAGCCAAGCAGATTGAAGGTAATACCATTTGCCCGCTGGGTGATGCAGCAGCATGGCCGGTAGCCAGTGCGATCCGTCACTTCCGTGATGAATTCGAGTGGCACATTAAGCATCCGAAAGAAGCAATTTTACCGGGTGCTGTGTATAGAGGTCAGGTGGCAACTATAGAAGCATAATAATTAACTTCTCTTCTGTCATTCTGGAAGAAACTTGTGATAGTAGCTGAGGCTTAAACTCCCAGTAACCAAGATACTTACAGGATGACAAATAGGGGTTTGAATTAATAAGTATAGCTTAAATCGTTTGTTGCGTCGCTTAAACTAATCGGGCAACTATAAACGAACAACGAAATATAAAATGGCTAAAATAACATTCGATGGCATTGAGGTAGAGGTAGAAGATGGAACTACCATCCTTCAGGCCGCTAGGAAGATCGGTGGACATGTTGTGCCACCTGCCATGTGTTACTATACTCCACTTAAGGGCAGTGGCGGTAAATGCCGTGTGTGCCTTGTAAAAGTAACGCAGGGTTCTGCCAAAGACCCGCGCCCTATGCCTAAACTGGTTGCGTCGTGCATTACGCCGGTACAGGATGGCATGGTGGTAGAGAATACAACCAACGAAGATGTACTGAATGCCCGCAAAGGTATCGTGGAAATGCTGTTGATCAACCACCCGCTGGATTGCCCTATCTGCGACCAGGCTGGTGAGTGTGACCTGCAGGACCTTTCGTACGAGCACGGTGTGAGCAGCATACGTTACGAAGAAGAGCGTCGTACTTTTAACAAGATCGACCTTGGTCCTTACATACAGCTGCACATGACGCGTTGCATTTTATGCTACCGTTGCGTGTACACTGCCGACCAGATAACAGATAAGCGTATTCATGGCGTATTAGGTCGTGGCGATGCTGCCGAGATCGGAACGTACATTGAGAATGTGATCGATAACGATTTCTCGGGTAACGTGATCGATGTTTGCCCTGTGGGAGCATTAACGGATAAGACCTGGCGCTTTAAGAACCGTGTATGGTTCACGAAGCCAATGGATGCGCACCGCGATTGCCCTACCTGCTCTGGTAAAGTAACTTTATGGACACGTGGTGATGAAGTACTACGCGTTACAGCCCGTAAAGACCAGTATAACGAGGTAGAAGAGTTTATCTGTAATACCTGCCGTTTCGATAAGAAAGAAACTAAAGACTGGACGATCGAAGGCCCTCGTCATATTGAGCGTAACTCAGTTATATCGGCTAACCATTATGAGCTGCCGGTTCTGAACGTACCGATCGTGCCTAACTTACCAAATTCTACAAAGAAAAACCTGCCACAGCACTAACTTATGGAGTCTGTAGACCTGATCTATAAAGCAATTTATATCCTGGTGATATTCGGCATTACCTTGCTGATAGCTACCTATTCGACCTATTTTGAGCGTAAGATCGCAGCTTTTATACAAGACCGTGTCGGGCCAAACCGTGCTGGCCCTGCAGGTTTGTTGCAGCCGCTTGCCGATGCCGGTAAACTGTTCTTTAAAGAGGATTTTATACCTGCAAAAGCAAACAAAGCCCTGTTTGTGATAGGCCCGGGTATTGCCATGCTGGTAGCAACTATGTCGAGTGCTGTAATTCCGTTTGGTGAGAACCTTATAGTGGATGGCCGCGAGATATGGCTGCAGGCGATAAATGTTAATATTGGCGTGCTTTATGTGTTCGGTGTCGTGTCGTTGGGCGTTTATGGCCTTATGATCGGTGGATGGGCATCAAACAATAAATTCTCGTTGCTGGGCGCTATACGTGCAGCATCTCAGAACATCAGCTACGAATTGGCAATGGGCCTTTCGCTTATCGCTGTGCTGATGATGACAGGCTCACTTTCACTGAGAGAAATTGCCGAACAACAGCATGGCTTTAACTGGAATATCTGGTATCAGCCGCTGGGCTTTATCATTTTTCTGATCTGTGCCTTTGCCGAGACAAACCGTACGCCATTCGACTTACCTGAATCGGAAGCAGAACTGATCGGTGGTTACCACACTGAGTATGGCTCTATGAAACTGGGTATGTACCTGTTTGCAGAGTATATCAACATCTTTGTAGCATCGGCGGTAATGGCAACATTATACTTTGGCGCTTACAACTTCCCGTTCATGCTGGAGTTAGAAGCCTGGTTAGCTGATATGTTGGACAGTGTGGTTGCAGCAAATAATATTGTAACAATGATAGGCGTGGGAGTGATGTTTGCAAAGATATTCTTCTTCATCTTCTTCTTTATGTGGGTTCGCTGGACGCTTCCGCGCTTCCGCTACGACCAACTGATGAAACTGGGCTGGCAGATACTTATTCCGCTGGCGATATTAAACGTAGTTCTGACTGGCGGTGCTATACTGCTGAAAGAACACTTATTTTAAACTATAGTACCGAAATCTGCTTGTTATAGTGTAAAGTATAACAGGCACAACGGAGACGATATATAATGGAACCATTATCAAATAGAAGCAAGAAAGTGCAGAAGCGCGAGATGACCTTTGCTGAAAGGGCTTATCTTCCGGCTATTGCACAAGGACTTGGTATAACATTAAAGCACTTCTTTAAAAAGAAAGCAACTGTACAGTACCCGGAGCAAACGCGCGAGCGAAGTGATATCTGGCGTGGCCTGCATGTGCTGAAGCGCGACGAGAACGGAGCGGAGCGTTGCACTGCCTGCGGACTTTGTGCGGTAGCCTGCCCTGCAGAAGCAATTACCATGATTGCAGGAGAGCGCAAGGCTGGAGAAGAGCATTTGTATCGCGAGGAAAAGTATGCAGTTACTTACGAAGTAAATATGCTGCGTTGCATTTTCTGCGGCCTTTGCGAAGAAGCCTGTCCTAAAGCCGCCATCTTCCTGCAGGACGATAAACTTGCACCTGCCCGTTACGAGCGCGATGAATTTATTTATGGCAAAGACCGTCTGGTAGAGCCGTTAAAAACCACTGAAACGAAATAATCCCTGATGGAGAATCTGTTCTACTTTCTGTCTTCACTTACATTGCTTTGCGCCCTGATGGTAGTGATATCTAAAAACCCGGTGCATAGTATCATCTTTCTGATCATTACTTTCTTTACCATATCAGGCCATTATATACTGCTGAATGCGCAGTTCCTGGCAGCGGTAAATATTATAGTTTATGCAGGCGCTATCATGGTATTGTTCCTGTTCGTAATCATGTTCCTGAACATGGGTAAAGATGAAAGAGACCAGAAAACCTCAGTCATAACAAAAATTACCGGTGCTATAGCTGGCGGTCTATTGTTTGTTGTTATGATAGCAGCCCTTAAAGATGCTACACTGCAACCTGTAGATGTAGACAACTTTAACTCTCAGATAGGAATGGTAGAAAACCTTGGTCAGCTATTGTTCACTAAGTATATCCTTCCTTTTGAGCTGGCATCGGTATTGTTCCTGGTAGCCATGGTTGGAGCTGTCATGTTAGGTAAAAAAGAGACCGGAGAAAGACACTTCTAATCCGGAAGTATAACTATAGAAGCGGGCTGTAACTTTATTGTTGCAGCCCGCTTTTTGTTTACCGGTAAAATGTTGGAGCTACCTCAGGGAATACCATTATTAGCCGATATTTATAGTTTAACGTATAACCATCAGATTTTTAACAACACTTACTTAAACTATGAAAAAGACATTCTTATTATTTACTGCAGGTGCGCTGATGCTTAGCACGGCCTGTACCAGCACCGATACTACAACAGACGAAACAGCTACTACAACAGAAAGCACCGTTGAAGAAGTAGCGGAAGATGTGAGGACAGAGGTAAACGACCTTGTAACCATGGACACGATGGATGATGCTACTTTTCTATCGACGGCTGCCAGCAGCAGCATGATGGAAATGGAGCTGAGCAACATGGCCTTGCAACGTGCCACTGACCCGAAAGTGAAGGAGTTTGCACAGATGATCATTACCGATCACCAGCAGGCGAGCCAGGATCTGAAAGCTGCCGCATCACAAGTTAATGTAACAGTTAATGACGCCATTATGCCGATGCACCAGGAAAAGATAACCGAACTGCGTGACTATACCGGAGATGGGTTTGATGAAAAGTATATGGACATGATGGAAGCTGCTCACAAAGATGACATCAGTATGTTTGAAGCCAAAAGCCAGAATGCAACTGAAACCGCAGTACGTGACTTTGCGATGAAGCTTCTGCCTTCTTTACGCTCTCATTACGAGATGGCCACTAACATCGAAGACACAGTAGATTAATCTCAGACTAAAACTGATGATAAAAGCGCCTGCAGAAACAGATCTGCCGGCGCTTTTTATTTACCTGTTGGTTAGCAAACTATAACGCAGGTGCCGTATCAGCTTTACCAGGTGCACCCGCGAAATATCGTAGAACATGGCAACTACCAGCAACGCAGCCGGGATAAGGAAAGTATAATGTTGTAGCAACGTAAAACTATAGCCACCTGCTACAGCTCCTGCCAGAAAGAAAAGTATAATAACCAGCCGGAGTATTATCCGTTGCCGAAGCCCCGGCTTTTGCAAGCTTAAAGGTAAAGTAGCAGCCGCCAGGTCAATACCGAGGTCAGTAAAAATACCGGTGAGGTGGGTGGTGCGCACAACCGAACCCGAAATCATGGAAACCATGGCATTCTGCAGACCCATGGCAAAGAGTAGGCTTCCGGCAAATATCTCCTGCAGCGCAATGCTGCCATCATATCTATAGCCATACAACCCGTTCAATAGCAGGATCATAATCTCGATAAAGATAGGTATAGTATAGGCAAATACCTGGTTACGGCCGATCCGCCCGATAATTAGGCTTGATGTGAAGGCTCCCATTAGAAACAGGAACATCCATAAACCAATGATCCGGACGGCCCTTAAGTCACCTTGAGCAAAGCTTTCGGCAAAGTAGGCTACATGCCCTGTTACGTTGGTGGTGAGTACTGCAAAAGCGAGCAGGCCTGCAATATTTACAAAGCCGGCAGTAAGGCAAAGTATAGCTGCTAGCCGTATGTTGTGCCTGAAATTTCTGCGATTACCGAGGTGTCGTAACATGCGCAAAAGGTAATAATTTTCAGACGATCCTGCTCTTTATTTAAGATTATTTGTGAAGTTGCTTTATTCTGTATTGCCAACGGGGCGGCTGCTATTGCATGCAAAAGTTTAAACATGTAATTTACGGCTTAGCTTATACTTCACCTTTTAGCAGCACTACCTTGTCATCCGTATTTTATACTTACATGGAGTTGGGTTTTCACCACATCTTTAACCTGAAAGCTTACGACCACATGCTTTTTCTGTTAGCCTTGGGAGCAATCTATACTTTAGGTGACTGGAGAAAAGTAATTGCCCTTGTAACCAGCTTCACGATCGGGCATTCTATCACGTTGGCATTGTCAACGTTCAACATCATAAAGTTCGACTCTGCACTTATCGAATTTCTGATACCGGTAACCATTTTCGTAACCTGCGTATTAAACTTCTTTAAACTGAAGAGTGCTGCTAGTAAGCAACATACCATTTTATCGGTACATAATTTAATTGCCATATTTTTCGGCCTGATACACGGAATGGGCTTTTCGAATTACCTGAAATCGTTATTAGGCAGGGGAGATACTTGGTTACAATTGCTTGCCTTTAATGTAGGTATAGAGATCGGCCAGTTACTCATCGTGTTTATACTTCTGTTGGTAGCAGTTATAGTTATCAATGTATTCAGTGCCAAACGCCGCGACTGGATATTGGTACTGTCGAGCGCAGTGGCAGGAGTATCTTTGATTTTGATGATGAATACGAATATCTTTTAATATTAGAATACGCTTACACAAACTATACTAACTAACCTTCACTACTACTAACTTATAATGAAGAACCTATTAAGAGGTTTAGCGCTTTTTGGTTTGATGGCCGCTCCTTTCGGGGCTATTGCACAGTCAAATACTGATCAGTCTAAATTTAAGCAGCTACAGCAGGAGCTACCAACTCCAAACACGTACCGAACCGCATCGGGTGCTCCAGGGCACCAGTACTGGCAACAACGTGCCGATTATACTATAAACGTAGAACTGAACGACGAAAACCAGTCTATCACAGGTTCTGAAACTATAACCTATACCAACAACTCGCCGGATGTGCTGAGCTACCTGTGGATGCAGCTGGACCAGAACATTTTTGAGCCGAACTCAATGGCTAATTCAACCCGCACCGGTAACTTAGGTGAGCGTGTGCCATTGCAGGCTGTGGAGTACATGACCCGCGAAGAGTTTGATGGTGGGTTTAAAATAAAGGCAGTTAAAGACCGTGGTGGCAAAGCACTGAAGTATACCATCAACAACACGATGATGCGTATCGAGCTGCCATCTGGCCTGAAGCCAAAGCAAAGCTTTACTTTCTCAGTTGACTGGAACCATAACATTAACGACCAGAAAGCCTTAGGCGGACGCTCGGGTTACGAATACTTCCCGGAAGATGGCAACTACCTGTACGAAATGGCGCAGTGGTTTCCACGCATGGCTGTGTACGACGACGTGAATGGCTGGCAGCATAAGCAGTTTATAGGTTCAGGGGAGTTTGCATTGCCTTTCGGAGATTATAAAGTAAGTATAACTGTACCAGCGGATCATATTGTAGCCTCAACAGGTGAACTTCAGAACGCGAACCAGGTGCTAACTTCTACACAACAGAAGCGTTGGGCTGATGCAGCTAAAGCTGACAAGCCGGTGCTGGTTGTAACGCAGGAAGACGCTACTAAAGCAGAAAAGAGCAAAGCAAAAGGCAAGAAAACCTGGGTATACAACGCCAAGAACGTGCGCGATTTTGCGTGGGCAAGTTCCCGTAAGTTTATCTGGGATGCCATGAACGTAAAAGTTGCCGGCAAAAACGTGTTGGCAATGTCGTATTATCCGAAAGAGGCAAACCCGCTTTGGGGACAGTACTCTACCGAATCGGTGGCGCATACGCTAAAAGTATACTCGAAACACACTATCGATTACCCGTACCCGGTAGCTATTTCGGTACACGGCCCGGTTGGTGGCATGGAATACCCGATGCTGTCGTTTAACGGTTACCGCCCTGAGGTGGATGGTACTTACTCTGACCGTACCAAGTATGGCCTTATCACAGTAATCATTCATGAGGTAGGACACAACTTCTTCCCGATGATCATTAACTCGGACGAGCGCCAGTGGACCTGGATGGACGAAGGCCTGAATACTTTTATGCAGTATATTGCTGAGCAGGAGTGGGAGCGTAACTATCCATCGCGCCGCGGCGAACCACGCGATATTGTAGATTATATGAAGAGCGCCAAAAATACGCAGGTGCCGATCATGACGAACTCCGAATCTATACTTCAGTTTGGTAATAATGCTTATGGCAAGCCGGCCACTGCGCTTAATATTCTGCGCGAAACAGTAATGGGCCGCGAGCTGTTCGACTATGCTTTTAAAGAATATTCGGAGCGATGGGCATTTAAACACCCAATGCCAGCCGACTTTTTCCGGACAATGGAAGATGCCTCTGGTGTTGACCTGGACTGGTTCTGGAGAGGTTGGTTCTATACTACAGACCACACCGATATCTCTGTTGAAGATGTAAAATGGTATACCATAGATTCGCAGGACCCTGAATTTGTGAGCGCACAAAAACGTGAGCAGCAGAACAAGGCTCCTAAAACCTTATCAGAACAGCGCAACCTGCAAAGTATAGCCAAAACCCGTGTGGAGCTTCGCCCTGAGCTAAATGACTTTTATAACTCATACGACCCACTGGCGGCCAACGAAACTGACAAGCGCAGATACCAGTCGTTCGTGAACGGCCTGACCGAAGAGCAGAAAAAGATACTTAACTCTGGCCTTAACTTTTATGAAGTTGGCTTCAAGAATTTAGGTGGTCTTGTGATGCCATTGGTGGTGAAAATGACTTTTGAAGATGGTACTGATGAGGTAGTGAATATACCTGCTGAAGTATGGCGTTATAATAACGAAGAGATCACAAAAGTATTTGTAACTGAAAAGCCGGTAGTAAGTTTTGAGCTGGATCCATACCTGCAAACTGCTGATACGGACCTGACGAACAACTACTTCCCGCGTCGCCTGGCTCCAAGCCGTTTCGATATTTACAAACAGAACCGCCAGTCGCAGCCAAACCCAATGCAACAGCAAAGTTCTTCTGAGCGAAACAGCAACTCCAATTCTGATCGATAATAACTATAGTTTATACTTTACAAAAGCCCTGGCCATGGTCAGGGCTTTTGTTTTTTTATTTACTTCACCCCAGCCCTCTCCTAAGAGCAGGGAAGGGAGTTTGTGCTATAATCTGTTCATTTATGCTGGCGCGAGTCTCCAGACTCGTGACTTAGGGTGGTGTTGAGTCTCCTGACTTAACTGGCTCAAAGGGGCAAATATGGATTAGCGCAGGCTAAAATATAAACACACCCCTGCTGCTCCGACAGAGAAATTTCCTGCTATAGATATGGTTTGAGTAAGGTGTTTTATAGTTAGCTAAATCAAACCACCCCTAACCCCGCCTTAGATAAGGAGGGGAATTTTCTGCTGTTGGCAATCTATAAGCTATAGTTTTATAGTTGCAGCCAAAACACCCCTGTAGTCCCCTCAAGGGGACAGTTTCTGCTGTTGCCAATCCATAAGCTATAGTTTTATAGTTACAGCCTAATGAGCGGACAGGTCGCGACCTATCCCTACAGAGTGGTATTGTAGAGACGCAATACTTTGCGTCTTTTTTCAAGTTGCAGACAGGCTTCAACTATAGGCCACATAAGATTTCTCACAGCTACGCTGGCTCTTTTCGACTCTCGTCTTAAGAATGCTCGAAATGACAAAAGAGAAGTTATATGACATTTACAACCCCTCTAGTAACGCTAAGGATGACAAAACAACCTATAAAGTATAAAAGCAGTCCCAAAAGGCTGCTTTTATACTTTATTCTACATCATACTTATCAAAAAAGCGTTGCTTGGCTCTTTCTCCTTTCCGAACGAATGGCCGGATGATGAGGCGTGTACCATTTTCGTAGGTAAAGAACTTGTATACCCAGTTGCTTAGCACTACTAACTTATTGCGGAAGCCTACCAGCGCCATAACATGCACAAAAAGCCAGATAGCCCAGGCAAGGAAGCCGCCCAGGTGTATATTTTTAGGCAAGTCGGCTACAGCACGGTTGCGGCCTATAATGGCCAGCGAGCCTTTATCGGTGTACTCAAATGGCTCCAGGGGTTCATTGTTTATTAAACGTTGCAGGTTTTTAGCCAGTAATTTGCCTTGTTGTATAGCCGGCTGCGCCACACCCGGATGCCCTTTCGGCCACTCTTCTGTTTTCATAAAGGCAATATCACCAACCGCAAACAGGTCTGTAAAGCCGAGCACCTGGTTGTGTTCGTTTACAAGTATACGACCGCGCTCAATTGTTTCAGGAGGAAGGCCGTCAATTAAGGAACCTGTTACACCAGCCGCCCAGATGAGAGTATTGGTTTCTATCGTTTCGCCGTTCTTCAGGGTAGCTATTTCACCGTCGTAAGATTCTACCACAGTGCCAAGTTTCATCTGCACGCCCAGTTGATCAAGGTATTTATAGGTTTTCTCACTGGCTTCCGGCGACATAGGAGGAAGCACCCGGTCCATACCTTCTACCAGGTAAATATTCATTTTACTGATATCTACGCCCGGATAATCGGTTGGAAGCACGTGCGTTTTCATTTGGGCCAGGGCTCCGGCGAGCTCAACACCGGTAGGGCCACCTCCAACAATTACAAAGTTGAGCAATTTCTGGCGGGTAGGTGCATCTGCTGTCATGCTGGCCTGCTCGAAGCACTGAAACATCTGGCTACGCAGGTTCAGGGCATCAGGTATTTTCTTAAGCGGGAAAGAGAATTTCTTGATCTGGTCGTTGCCGAAATAGTTGGTTTTAGTGCCGGTAGCGATAATAAGGTAATCATAGGGCAGTTCGCCTACAAGTGTTTGCACTGTTTTAGCAACAGGGTTTATACCTGTAACCCGAACCAACCTGAAATGGAAATCCTTATAATCGTCGGAGCCAAAGAGCTTGCGTAACGGCTCGGCAATAGCATCGGGCTCGAGACCGGCTGTAGCAACCTGGTAAAGCAAAGGCCAGAAACCATGGTAGTTCTGCTTATCAAACATAACCACCTGAAAGTTTTTGCCGCGAAGTTTTTTTGCGAGGTTTATACCGCCAAAGCCACCACCAATAATTACAACGCGGGGCTTCTGGGTGTCGGGTATATTTAGAGTGAGATCTGCGAAAGGGAGCATAATTCGTTTAGTTTAGTTACATGGCAGTAACAACAGGCTACTGCCTGGCAGCTTATAGCTACAGCTACTGAGCAAACTAACGAATAGCAACCTGTATAGTTGCTTTTTATGCCTCTAAGCCATACTGGAGCTGCATTTGCTTAAATGTAGGCATCCTGTCTGACTTTACTAAAAACTATCTTATTTTTTTCTGAACTCGCCGTTCTTCAGCATATCAATGAGCTTGATAATAGCGAATGGACTGACGGTAGGAATAAGGTAACGGTTTTGCCCCTGTATGCGCTGATGCTGGTTAAACACTTTAGAGTTGGCGCTGCCATCCATCGGTACAAGATCAAAAAGCTCCTGCAGGCGCTCAGGGTCCAGGTTGCGTTCGGCAGCGGAACGGCCCGCATCCGGTAACTCCAGTGCAAGCACGGCTTCTTTAAAGTCGCGTTCGGTTGCCCAAGGTATAACGGTTACTTCGGGCAGCTCAATGGCTTCTTCCTGCATCTGCATTATAATGGAATAACTCGTTGAAGGGTAATTCTGAGGGATGACTAAAGTCTCTGTTTTATAGCCAAGTGCGCTGAAAACGACGGTGTCGCCGGTAAGTACAGGCAGCGAGAAAAAGCCGTAGCGGTTGGATTGTATGCCACGGTCGGTATCGGGTACAAAAACGCTTACGCCCGACACACCATAAAGGCTGTCGCCTACTGTTACAAAGCCTGACAGCTGCACCACGCGCTTTCTGCCTTGGGCCTGTGCCTGCTCCGGAATGGCCGCAAAAACTATAGTTAAAAGTATAACGGACAGTATAATACGGTACAACTTCACGTGGCTGCTTTGCTCCTTAATAATCACTCTCATGTAGTACAATTATAGGGTATATTATTTTATTATAGCAGCTTTTGGCTAAATTTGTTTACTGCAGTAACACTATATGCGATTAAAACATTTTAGTCTGGCTTACGGGGAACAGGTGTTTAAGGCGCTCGCCGACGAATCGAGGGTGCGTATACTTAACCTGATCTTGCGCAACAAGGAAATGTGCATTTCGGACCTGGAACAAGTGCTCGACTTTACACAAACCAAAACTTCGCGCCACCTGGCTTATTTGCGTAGCGCCGGTCTTGTAACGCCCCGTAAAACCGACCAATGGGTATATTATTCGCTTAAAGATGAAGCTACTGACCTGCTGAACCAGGTGTTCAGTTACCTGGAGCGTGATACTACGCTGCAAAAAGACCTTGAAATTTACCGTATTTTATACTCTAACCGCGAACTGGCCGTAAATAAGCTGCAAAACCGCCACTGGACTAACCTGTAAACTATAAAGCTGTCATTTTATTGCATCGTTGTAATGCTACGCAACAACGGCAATAATTCTAAAACAATGCTACAGTGGCTACGGTTCATATACCTTAACAATAGACCTACATGAAAACCTATACTCACCTGCTCTTCGACCTGGACCACACACTTTGGGATTTTGAAAAGAACTCGGAAGAGACGCTTTATACTTTGTTTGAGGAGTTTGAGCTTGGTGCTTTTAATAAATTCAGCTGTTCCTCTTTTTACCGCAAGTATAAATTTGTGAACAACGTGCTCTGGGACCTCTATAATAAAGGAAAGATAACCCAGAAGGAGCTGCGCGAATTACGCTTTGTTAAAACCCTGACCGGGCTTGGACTGCTACCGCACGAGGTACCCAAAGGTATTTCGGAAGCTTATACCGATATCTGTCCGACCAAAACAGCTGTGTTCCCTTACACACACGAGGTGCTGAGTTACCTGCAGCCAAAGTATGGCCTGCACATCATCACGAATGGTTTTAAAGAAGTACAGGCAATTAAAATGTCGGCTTCGAACCTGCACGGCTATTTTAAGGAAGTGGTTACGTCGGAGTGTTGCGGCTATAAAAAGCCCGATAAGCGGATGTTTGAGCATGCCCTGGGGCGCATTAATGTTAACCCCAAAGATTGCCTGATGATAGGGGATAACCTGGAATGCGACATTGAAGGAGCGCGCTTGTCCGGAATAGACCAGGTATATTTTAACCCAGAAAAGACGAAACCAAAGAAAGGTCAAAAGCCAACTTACGAAATACATTGCCTGAGCCAGTTGCAGGAAATGCTATAAAACAAAGAAGCCCGACCAATTTGGCCGGGCTTTTTGATTACCGTTAGAGGTTAGTCTTTAATGTCCTTTTTGGTTTCGAGGGCACGGAGCTCACCTTTTAATAGCTTTATTTTAGCCTTGTCGTCGGTGCCCAGTTCGCTTTCAACTACTTTACGGCGTGCGTCCAGCTTTTTAACTATAGCCTGCGCTTTGTTCCATTCAGCATCTGTCCAGCTCTCGTGGCGTTCGCGGGTGCTTTCCAGCATCATAATATAAGCCTGGCGCAAGTCGGCGGCAGCAATTTTGTTTATTTCGGCATATGGCCCAAGTAGTTCTTTCTCCATGGCGGTTACACTCGGGTTATCCTGCGTAGTTTGAACTGCAACAGCAGTTTTTTCCTGAGCTAAACCGTAATTGGCGGCTTCGGCGGCAAAGGCAAAGCTCATGGCACCGGCCAGTAATAATTTCGCGTATGTTTTGTTTGTTCTTTTCATAATTGTACTCTTTTAGTTCGCCATTTAGTAATGGCAAGCGCTTTATACGTGTAAAACGGCCTTTTTTGTTTCCAAAAGTACAGATCTATACTTGAGTACTATTTTTTTTATTGCACCATTCCGCTGAGATACAGCGCTTTGGGGAAGTTAATCAACTATAAAATTTATCTCCAGCACTTCTGAGTTTCCCTGATCATCGTCTGAAACGGCGATAACTTTATAGTTGCCTTTTCCGGAGCCAGCCTTTACCACCAACGATTCAATTTTACCGGTATAGGTCTCGCCCTGTTCATCCAGCACTTTGGCGGCATGGGCAACTATAGGTTTAGCAAGATCTGTATTTTTGACTATATCCTGTAAAGGTATAAACCCGATATAACTGCCAAGCACCTCGCCATCAAGTATAGCATTGGGGGCACTTTCTATAGATGCGGTAAAGAATAGTTTATCATCAAAAACATAGCCTCCCGAAAAACCGGCCTGGTACTTTTGCAATTCAGGCAACTGAAAGAAGTGCTTCTTGAAAGCAGGTACAGGTTTCTGCTCGAACAGGAAAGCCATAAAATCCTGCAGTTTTATACTTATCACCACATTGCCTGCCTTGTTTAGCGCCCTTTGCAGTAAGTATAAATGTGTATCAGATAAAGCAACGCCTTCAATATTCAAAAGCTCTTCGCCAACTATAGCCGTGTCCTGCTGCAACGATTCGAGTAGATTTGTAAGGTTAAACTGGCGCACCACCGGCTTGTCAGGGGCAAGAGGCAGCTCGATGGTAAAACCAAGGTTACGCACTTCTGATGAGCCCGAACTCATGGTAAACAGGTAGCTTTTGTTTTTATATTTTATAGTTGCCAGGCTCTCGAGATCGGGTTTAAGCGGTTTAGGAATGCGGCCATTTACAAAACTTGAAGTATCGAAAAGGGCATACCTGGCTTTAAAAGTATAATCGGAGTTAATGTGGTACAGAAAAGGGGAGTCGTCGCCGATGATGTAGTAGCCACCCGGTGCAACCTCCAGCCCTGAGCCGGAAGGAATGTCGCCAAAAAATGCTTTATGTGTAACAGACGCCTTTAATTGCGGGCCAGCCTTAGCCTCTGAGTCACTTTTATTCTTGCTGCAGCCTGTCAGTAGTGCGTTCAATACGATGCCAACTCCTGCTATGGTAAGTGCCAGGTATACTTTCCTTGATCTCATATTTATACTTTATAAACTATAAACTGCTGCAAAATATACCTCTTAGCTACGCACTATACCGGGCAAAGTATAAAACAAAATATAACCAAGGCAGCTAACACAGCACACCGCCAGCAGAGCAACAGGCTGTTATTCACCAAATTTGTACTGATTTATAGTTTTGCGCCCCTAATAAGTATAGAAATAAGTTATGGATATTTAAGAAAAGGGGATAACTTTGCGGCACGAAATTTTGGATTATACCTTATAAGTAGAACTACGTTCGGACTACACAGAAAATGAATCAGATACCTGACATAATCAGACAAGTTCCGCTGGAATATTACCTGTTTTTCAGTACAGCGCTTTTCGCGATCGGCGTTATCGGCGTGCTTACCAGACGCAACGCCATTGTTATTTTTATGTGTGTGGAGCTTATGCTGAATGCCGTAAACATTTTACTTACTGCACTTTCGGCTTACCGTTCCGACCCTAATGGGCAGGTGTTTGTGTTTTTTATTATGGCAGTGGCAGCCGCCGAAGTTTGTGTCGGTCTGGCCATTATTGTGATGATCTACCGCAACATACGCTCTACGGACGTGCAATTGCTGAACCACCTGAAGTGGTAAGCACCCCAAAACTAATCTGCAATAGCTTAACTTAATACTACATTAAATGCAAGAGATTGTAATGCCCTTCAATAACCAGGCGATGGCACTGCTCTGTTTGCTCATTCCGCTGCTGCCCCTGATCGGTTTTATCGTGAACGGGCTTGGCAACCGCAAACTGGCAAAGGGTATGGTAAGCCTGATAGGTTGCGGCACTGTGCTGGCTTCCTTTCTTATTTCGATATACCTTTTCGTTGATTTTACCGCCAATGGCAGCCGCCCTTACACCGTAGATTTCTATAACTGGATTTCGGTAGCTGACCTGCAGATCGGGTTTTCGTTCCTGATAGATCAGCTGACGCTGCTGATGATGCTGATGGTGACCGGTATCGGTTTCCTGATTCACCTGTACTCGGCCGGCTACATGAGCCACGACGAGAACTTCGGTAAATTCTTCGCTTTCATTAACCTGTTCATGTTCTCGATGTTACTGCTTGTAATGGGCTCTAACTATGTGATGATGTTCGTGGGCTGGGAAGGTGTGGGACTTTGCTCGTACCTGCTCATCGGTTTCTGGAACAAGAACACCAACTATAACAATGCTGCCAAGAAAGCTTTTATAATGAACCGTATCGGTGACTTAGGCTTCCTGTTAGGCATCTTCCTGATATTTATCACATTCGGTTCGGTTAGCTATCCCCAGGTTTTCGCTGAAGCTGCCAACTACACAGGCGGTATCGACTCTACGGTAATGATCGCGATCACTATGCTGCTGTTTATTGGCGCCATGGGTAAAAGTGCTCAGATTCCGTTATTTACCTGGTTACCGGATGCGATGGCTGGTCCTACACCGGTTTCGGCCCTGATACACGCGGCAACCATGGTAACGGCTGGTATTTACATGGTGCTTCGCTCGAATGTGCTGTATGCGCTGGCTCCAAGTACTTTAGAAGTAATTGCTATAGTTGGTATAGTTACAGCGTTAATTGCAGCAACTATAGGCTTAGCGCAAAACGATATTAAAAAGGTGCTGGCTTACTCTACTGTTTCGCAGTTGGGTTACATGTTCCTGGCGCTGGGTGTAATGGCGTTTTCATCGTCTATCTTCCACGTACTTACGCACGCATTTTTTAAAGCATTACTTTTCTTAGGTGCGGGTTCGGTTATACACGCCATGAGCAACGAGCAGGATATCCGTAACATGGGTGGCCTTCGCAAGTATCTTCCTATTACTTTTATAACCTTCCTGATCGGTACGCTGGCCATTGCCGGTATTCCTCCGTTTGCAGGTTTCTTCTCTAAAGATGAATTGCTGGCACACGTTTGGGAGCATAATAAAGTGCTTTGGGGCTTAGGTATGCTTACCGCTTTCATGACGTCTTTCTACATGTTCCGCTTGGTGTTCCTTACGTTCTTTGGCACATTCCGCGGCACCGAAGCTCAGAAATCTCACCTGCACGAATCGCCTATCTCCATGACATTGCCGCTGATCGTGCTGGCTATACTTTCAACTATAGGTGGTTTCCTTGGTCTTCCGGCTGTGTTCGGCGAGAACATTCATGTGCTTAACAACTACCTGGCACCTATTTATGGTTATGCCCAAGCTGTTAACCCTGCCGCTGGTGCGCCAATTCACATGGACCATACTATGGAATGGATACTGATGGGTGTTTCGGTAGCAGTGGCCGTAATTGCGGGAATTCTGGCCTATGTAATGTATGTAAGCAAGAAAACAGTTCCGGTAGCAGAAGGCACCAGGCTTTCTCCGCTTCATAACCTGATCTACAACAAGTATTATATCGACGAATTATACAACACGATCATTGTTCGCCCAATTATGTGGTTCTCTTCTGTTTTCCACAAAGTGGTTGATGTCGTGATAGTGGATGGCATTGTGAATGGAGTTGGCCGGTTTGTGACGCACAGCAGCCGCACTTTACGCTATGCCCAGAGCGGTATAATTGGTTTTTACGTGTTGTTGATGGTGCTTAGTATTGCGCTCATCCTGTTTTTAAATTTCTTTATCGGATAAGGTTCTTAGAAGATGATAACAGCTCTTTTACTTTTCTGGCCTGCCTTAGCTGCACTTTTAGTGTTGCTGATAAAAGGACAAGGTGCCAAGAAAGTGGCTTTTGTGGCAGCACTCGTTGAGTTTGCTCTGGCTATAGTTGCAACTACTGGTTTTAACGCAGCCGATGGCAGCATGCAGTACGAACTGAACCTGCCATGGGTAGAAAGTGCCGGCATTGGTTTCCATATTGGTATGGATGGTATCAGCTTACTGATGGTATTGCTGACTACTTTCCTGGTTCCGCTGATCATACTTTCAGCTTTTAAGCACGACTACAAGGATCCGAATATATTTTACGCGCTTATCCTGTTCATGCAAACCGGCCTGATAGGTGTGTTTGTGGCACTCGATGCGTTTGTATTCTACTTCTTCTGGGAAGTGGCGCTTATCCCGATCTACTTTGTAGCTGCTATCTGGGGTGGTGTTAACCGCATCAAGGTTACTTTTAAGTTCTTTGTGTATACCATCTTCGGTTCACTTTTCATGCTGGCCGCTTTTGTATACTTATACTTCCAGACAACAGGCACAGGTATAGCTAACCACTCTTCTGATGTGCAGGCTTTCTACCAACTGGCCTTAAGTGCTGAGTCGCAGAGCTGGATCTTCTGGTTCCTATTCATTGCCTTTGCTATTAAAATGCCAGTGTTCCCGTTCCATACCTGGCAGCCAGATACCTATACGGAGTCGCCTACGCAGGCTACCATGTTACTTTCCGGTATCATGCTGAAGATGGGTATTTATGGTGTGCTGCGTTGGTTATTGCCTGTTGTACCGATGGGCGTTAGCCAGTGGGATGAGCTGGTGCTTATACTTTCTATAATCGGTATTATTTACGCATCAGTTATTGCAATCCGTCAGCACGACCTGAAACGCCTGATCGCTTATTCATCTATCGCGCACGTTGGCCTTATTGCTGCCGGTATCTTTACTCTGAACGAGCAAGGCTTGCAGGGTGGCGTTATCCAGATGCTGAGCCACGGTATAAACGTAACCGGCCTGTTCTTCATCATCGACATCATCTACAGAAGAACAAACACAAGAGAGATCACAAGCCTGGGCGGCATCACGCAGAATGCAAAAACCCTCTCGATCTTCTTCATGATCTTATTGCTGGGTTCGGTAGCACTGCCGCTTACAAACGGTTTCGTGGGTGAGTTCCTGTTGCTGATGGGTGTATACCAGTACAATGCCTGGTTTGGTGCTGTGGCCGGCTTAACAATTATACTTGGTGCGGTTTATATGCTGCGCATGTTCCAGGGTGTAATGTTCGGTACAAAATCAGAAGTGACTGAAGGCTTTACGGACCTGACAATGAATGAAAAAGCTGTATTGATTCCGCTGGTAATCATGGTATTCTGGATCGGTTTGTTCCCGAACACGTTCCTGAGCATCTCGGAGCCGGCTGTAATGAACCTGATGACGATCATTAACCGCTAAGCGGATTTAAATAAAGAATTTACAGGAAATACGACGACATGACCTCGATCATACTTCTTTCAGTCTTTGGCATCATTAACCTCTTTGTAGGTTTTATGAAGTCTAAGAAAATATTGCTCCCGTTGGCACTGCTGTTCCTGGTAGTAGTATTTGGCACAAACCTGCTTAGCTGGAACAATGGCCAGACCTACTTCAACAACATGCTCACCATCGATAATTATGCGGTGGCGTTTACAGGCATTATGGTACTGACCACGCTATTTATACTTCCATTTTCGCAGCGCTACATTGATGCGGAAGATGAGAACCTGGCGGAATACTACTCCATACTTTTGTTCTCGCTAGTAGGTGCTATCATGATGGTAGCTTTCGAGAACATGATCATGCTTTTTGTAGGTGTAGAGATACTTTCGATAGCGATGTATGTGCTGGCAGGTAGCAACAAACGCAGCCTGCGCTCTAACGAAGCTGCCCTGAAGTACTTCCTGATGGGTTCTTTCTTTACAGGTGTGCTGCTGTTTGGTATTGTGCTGATCTATGGTGCAACCGGCTCGTTTAACATTACAGAGATATCGGCAGCGAACGTAATGGCTGATGGTACGACCAATACCATGTTTATACTTGGCCTGCTTATACTTATTATCGGTATCTCGTTTAAAATATCTGCTGCGCCATTCCATTTCTGGGCTCCGGATGTGTACGAAGGTACTCCGACGCTATTTACCACCTTTATGGCGACGGTAGTTAAAACAGCTGGTGTGGCTGCTTTCTACAAATTAATGCATTCGGCCTTCGGTGACTCCATTACTGCCTGGTACCCGACCATGATCGCTATCACAGTATTAACGCTGGTAGTAGGTAATATTGGTGCTGTCATTCAGCCGAGCGTAAAGCGTATGCTGGCCTACTCGTCAATATCGCATGCAGGTTACCTGCTAATGACGATCGTCGCTTTCAATGACCTTTCTGATAACGCGATCTTCTTCTATTCTTTATCTTATGCAGTAGCTTCGGTTATGTCGTTTGGCGTACTGAAACTGGTATCGGATGAGCGTAGAGATGAAAGCTTTGCCGCCTTTAACGGTTTAGGTAAAACCAATCCGTTACTTGCCTTTGTCATGACAGTCTCGATGTTCTCGCTGGCAGGTATACCGTTAACAGCAGGCTTCTTTGGTAAGCTATTTGTATTCTCGGCAGTAGTAGCAACTGGCAACCTGATGTGGCTGGTAGTGTTAGCTGTAATTCTGGCCGCTATAGGTATCTACTACTACATTAAAGTGGTTATTGCGATGTATATGCAGCCAGCAGGAGAGAACACTAAAGTGCCGGTAAGCAGCTTCGCAACTCTGGTCCTGATCATCTGTACTGTACTTACTATTTTACTTGGTATTGTACCTGGTTTAGTAAGCGATATTCTATAGTATAAAAAACCTATAAAAAAGGCTGCTCTGATAAAGAGCAGCCTTTTTTTGTTTTAACAGGTTTGGTGGCTCTGGGTGGAGAGAGTTAATGGTTGGTAAGCTTAGATGCTATTAAACTATAGCGGATCCTCTTTAAGACACGCTGTTCATTTTGTGAAATAGGTAGTTTATATAATATTAATTATATATTCGTAAAACTATATAATAAGCTATGAAACAGTTTGCTAGATCTGCCAGGGTACATTTGTTAATATCTCTGTTTGTGATTGCCAGCGCTTTCTCAACAGGCTATATAAATGCCACACCAGAGCAAATCAGTTACAAACAAACAGAGAATGTAGTATACATCTGTTCCAGCCCTAAAGCATACGCCTATCATAAATCCAAATCGTGCAGGGGATTGAACCGTTGCTCTTATGAGGTAAAAAGTATACCGAAGAGTGAGGCAACTTCAAAGTATAAAAGAAGCGCTTGCAAGGTCTGTTATTGATAGGAGCTATCTATCTGCACTGGTAGGTATAAGTATAGTTTATCAAATTCCCACCCTGTAATTTACGTTGTGTGATCGGGAAGCCTGCATCATTGTAAGTATAGGTAGAAGTATAATCTACATACTCTTGCGGGTCGTTAGGGAAAGTTGACGTCTCTTTTACAATATTGTGCTGAAAAGGATACCCATAAAGCTGAGAGTTGTTTGGCAAATGTAAGGCATAACCTTTCCGCTTAGGGTGTTTCTTATTGTCGTACTGGAACCTTTTAGTGAAGTAGAGCTGCATTTTTTGTGTGCTCGGGTTCTTTTCATAAAAGGACACTTTATCCATTAAGCCATCTTTGTATTCGTACAAGTAATAAGCTGATTCATAGTTGCCAAACCATGGTGAGCTTACTGTTACCTTTTTTAATTGCGTAGGTGAAGCATACTCAAATGTTTGTATAGCATACTCTTCCAACTTTCCTTCAAATTGATAATAAAATGTCCATTTTGTTAATAGATTGTTGGCATTATATTCAAACACATGCATTGCTTTCGTGTCCCCTTCAAAATCGCCGGTTGCTTCAGCCTTTACAATGTTGCCATGAGCATCATACGTGATCAACGTGTAGCTTTCTATTCTTAAAGGCTCGAACCTATCTGTATTAGGATCAAACTGATAGGCCCATAAATAGACTATTTGCTTATTCGGACCAATATAGGCAAGCTTGCTATTGATAGTTTCAAACGTATTACTCTCAATCGTTTCTTCGGTCAACAGGCAGGAAGGTTCTTCGTCTATTACAGGAACAGGAGCTTCATTTATGTTTTTCTCGCAGGCAGAGAACATTAACAGAAACAGAAAAGGAAGTATCCTATTCCAGGTAGTTATTTGAAGAAACTGTTTCATTGCAAGATTAAGTATGGGGAGGCAATAAGCCTGTAAATATACCATATAAGTAGTATAACACAAGCTGAACGCTTTGCTAAATTAGGGGATGAAGAGAAACCTGAAAGGCAGCTGTATTTATAGTATAAGTATAAAAGTATGCAAATTGTATGCAAACAAAAAAGCCACTCAGATTTCTCTAAGTGGCTTTTGTTGTGGTCGCGAAGGGAGTCGAACCCCTAACCTTCTGATTCGTAGTCAGATGCTCTATCCAGTTGAGCTACGTGACCATTTTTCCGTTATGGTGATGCAAAGTAACAGCAATTTTTCTTACAACGCAAGCCCTCAGTGCATATTTTTTTAATTGTTAGCGCTCGCTTTCTTCAATGCTTTCTTCAAGGCGCGGTCAAAAACAAAGTATAAACCACCTATCGAAATGATAATCAGGCCGATCATAAGTAACTGGCCGGTCATACTGCTATCCGGATTCTGAAGTAAAGAAATTATGTCGCGGGCTTGTGTGCCTACCCAATAAAAGAAAAGCGTACGCGGTAACATGCCCACTATACTGGCCACAAAAAAACGGGTACGGCTAACCTGCAACAACGACAGCACAAAATTCATTAAGGCAAAGGGCAACACCGGCGATATTCTTGTTAAAAAGATAAGGCTCCAACTCTGGTTTCGTAGTTCCTGCATCAGGTTGCGGGCCTTTTCGAAGCGGTTCAAAAAGGTCATCATTTTGCCGTGGTCTATAAACCGGGCCAAACTATAACCTACCAGCGCCGCAATACCATACGCAACCACCACACCCGGAAACGCAACCCAACCCAGATAAAAACCACTTACCAATGCCACAAAAGTAGTAGGAGTAAGGGCAAAGGCCATCGTAACCGATATCACAGCAAAGTATAAAAGCAGCTCGCCCAGGCTTAGGTTACTTAACAAGTCTTGGTACTGGTACAGGTATACTGCCAGCGTAGAACTTACGGTAACAGGCACCACCACCAGCAACACCATCGATACAAACGTAGAGGCATTTTCACGTACAAGGTTTCGGAGCAGCGGTATAAACTTCATTAATTTCAGGTTCTGGTAATGTTACTTACAGACGAAAGACAAAGGAGAAAAGATTTTAACTGGTAACAAAGTATAACTATAGCTTAACAACTATAATCAGGCGCTGTTTTTTATTTTTATTAACTTGTAGGATACCGTTTATACTATAAACTATAACTCAAACTATGAAATTCGGAACAAAAGCTATACATGCTGGCATAGAGCCAGATCCTTCAACAGGTGCCATCATGACACCGATCTACCAGACATCAACTTACGTACAGAAGTCACCAGGCGACCATAAGGGTTACGAATACTCGCGCACGCACAACCCAACACGTACGCAGCTGCAAAATGCACTGGCAGCCCTGGAGAACGGAAAACATGGTTTATGCTTTGCCTCTGGTATGGCCGCTATCGATGCCGTAATAAAAATGCTGGTTCCCGGCGACGAGGTGATCTCAACGAACGACTTGTATGGAGGCAGTTACCGCATTTTTACGAAGATATTCCAGAACTATGGCATTAAGTTTCATTTTGTCAATATGGCCGACCTAGGCAAGGTAGAAGCGCTGGTAAACAAGAACACCAAAATGATATGGGTAGAAACGCCAACTAACCCATTGCTTAACATTATTGATATTAAAGGCTGTGCTGAAATAGCCAAAAAGCATGATCTTATACTTGTAGCGGATAACACTTTTGCGACACCATACTTGCAAACCCCCTTAGATCTGGGAGCTGATATTGTGATGCACTCGCTTACCAAGTATATGGGCGGGCACTCCGATGTAGTGATGGGTGCTTTAATAATGAAGAGCGATGAACTGCGTGAGCGCCTGGCATTTATTCAGAATGCTTGTGGCGGCACACCTGGCCCTCAGGACTGCTTTCTGGTGCTGCGCGGTTTAAAAACCCTGCACCTGCGCATGGAGCGTCATTGCCAGAACGGCCGCAAAATTGCCGAATACCTGCGCAGTCACGCTAAAGTTGAGAAAGTATTCTGGCCAGGTTTTGAAGACCACAACAACCATAAAGTTGCGAAAGAGCAGATGAATGATTTTGGTGGTATGATCTCGTTTGTGCTAAAGGGCGATAAAGTGGAAGATGCTACCCACGTATTGGAAAAGCTAAAGTTCTTCGCTTTGGCAGAGTCGTTAGGTGGAGTAGAGTCGCTTTGCGGGCACCCGGCAACTATGACGCACGCGAGTATACCGCGTGAGGACCGTATGAAAGCCGGCCTGAGCGATTCGCTGATCAGGTTAAGTGTAGGCGTTGAAGATGCCGAAGACCTGATAGCAGATCTGGAGCAGGCTATTGGGTAATACCCGACAAAGGATATCTTTTGATAAAGGACAAAAGACTGGTTTATAGTTGATGGTTTTTTTATGTTTTATCTTGATTTGTTCGTATATTATTAGTGAATACTTATGAGTTAGAATATCTATACTATAAAATGGCAGATCAAACTATAGTTTTTAAGGAACGGCAGCGATTCAGGCAAGTATGGCTCTGGGTGCTTATACTTGGTATAGCTTCTATCTTTATAGCAGGCTTTATATCCCAGGTAATTTTAGGAGGAGAGTTTGGCAACAGGCCAATGGCCGATATACAGTTAGCTATTATGACGGCTTTGGTAGGAATAGGCCTTCCGCTTTTCTTCTACAAAATGTCGCTTACCACCGAAGTGATGCCAGATAAACTAAACGTGCGTTTCTGGCCATTTCATCTGAAGCCGGTAACTATAAACCTGCACGACCTTCGCGATTTTGAGGCCGTAACCTATAACCCGATCATGGAATATGGTGGTTGGGGAATACGCTGGGGCTTTAAAGGAAAGGCTTATAATGTGCACGGTAACCAAGGCGTAAAGCTATACTTTTATAAAGGCGAGCCGCTACTGATAGGCTCTCAAAAACCCGATGAACTTTTTGATGCCCTAACTAAAGCAAGAGGCTTAGTTGTGGAAGGCTAAATAGTTGATTGTTCGCTCTGCAAAAGTATAAGAATCAAAGCTTTATGTTCCTGCAAAATCAATCAGATATGAGAGTTTGATTTAGCCAGATCCTGTAATTCCTCAGATCCTATAGATCTTAGTTCTGATAACATAAAAAAGCCGCTGCCCTTTTACAAGGCAGCGGCTTTCTGTTTTATAGTTGGCTTAGCTTATTTCTGAGCCTGGATACCTAAGATCTTGTAAACTTCAGTAAGGTCTGGAGTCAGGATGATCTCAGTACGGCGGTTCTTAGCTTTAGCAGCAGCAGTACGACCAGTGTCGGCTGGCTCGTAGTAAGCGCGGCCTGCAGGTGTAACTCTGTCCGGAGATAAGCCTTTTTGCGTTAGCAGACGTGTGATTTCAGTTGCACGCAGTACGCTCAGGTCCCAGTTGTCAGCAATTTTCTTTGTGCCCGGAAGTACTTCAACGTCATCTGTGTGGCCTTCTACCATCACACCAACTTCCTGGTTTTTCTTCAGCACATCAACCAATTGGTCAAGGGCTTTCTGGCCACCAGAATTTACTTTAGTGCTACCAGTGTTAAATAGTAGCTTGTCCGACATCGAAACATATACTTTACCGTCTCTAACTTCAACACTTAGGTCGCCTTGGTTAAAGCCTTGCAGCGCAGTGTTTACGTCATTTTTCAGGTTGTCAAGCGCTTTTTGCTGCTCGTTCATTTTACGCTCCATATCAGCAAGCGACTGCTCACGCTCTTTCAGCGATGCAGATAGTTCGTCAACCTTCTGCTTAGATGCAGCTTGCTCAGCAGCCAGTGCTTCGTTGCTCGCCTTCAGGTCTTCGTACTTTTTAGACGATACGCAAGAAGACAGCATAGCTGTGCATAGCAGCACAGAAAAAGAAGCTTTTACAAAATTAAATTTCATGTGTTTTACTTTAGATTAATGGTTGATAGATCGTAAAAATTAAAACTATGATGTGCAAAGATGTAAAAAACCGCAGGTGAAAGCAAAGCTAAATAGCTAAATCAGTATGTTTAAACAGCCTTTATTCCATGGTGTTGTGCTAATTAAATATTAAATGTAACATGCCTGGACTCAAGTAAAACCAAATCTGAAATTGGTTAATTTAGAATTGAGAATTTATACTTTGGCTTCTGACATAATTAAGGTTAACTAACTCTATACATTACCGTTTCTGCTAAAATCGATTAACTTTATAGGTATACTTTATACTTGAACCTCAACCTCATGAAAAAGCAACTATACTTTTTGTGTCTGTTTATGCTGACATCGCTGCTAAGCATGGCGCAAACCAAACCCGCCTATAATAAGATAACACTGGTTATACATGGCGGTGCCGGAACTATAACCAAAGCCAACATGACCCCGGAAAAGGAGAAAGCTTATAAGGAAGTATTGAACCAGGCGCTGCAAACCGGCTATGCTATACTGGAGAAAGGCGGTACCAGCCTCGATGCCGTGGAAGCAACCGTGCGCATAATGGAAAACTCGCCGTTATTTAATGCCGGAAAAGGTGCTGTGTTTACAAACGAAGGCAAGAATGAACTGGATGCTGCCATTATGGACGGCAAGACTGGCAAAGCAGGTGCCGTAGCCAGCCTTACAACTGTTAAAAACCCTATTACAGCCGCACGCGCCGTTATGGAGAAATCGGAACACGTGATGATGATAGGCCCGGGTGCTGAAAAATTTGCGAAAGAGAAAGGCCTTGAAATAGTAGATCCGGCATACTTCAGAACTGAGACCCGTTACCAGCAATTAAAGAAACTAAAAGAAAAAGACGGCGAGAAAATGCAGCTCGACCACGACAGCACTACTACAGGCAGCACCGAAAATATTTTTGTGGAAGGTGAGAAGTTCGGAACAGTGGGCGCTGTAGCACTCGATGCTTTTGGCAACCTGGCAGCGGCCACATCAACAGGCGGCATGACAAACAAACGCTATGGCCGTGTAGGCGATGTACCTATTATAGGTGCCGGTACTTATGCTGATAACAACACCTGTGCAGTATCTGCAACGGGGCATGGCGAATACTTTATACGCTCGGTAGTTGCCCACGACATTGCGGCACTAATGGAGTATAAAGGCTATAGTTTAAAGAAAGCTGCCGACGAAGTAGTGATGAATAAACTGGTAAAGCGCGGTGGCGAAGGCGGTGTAATAGCTGTAGACCGGAACGGTAACTTTAGCATGCCTTTCAACTCGGCAGGCATGTATCGAGGTTATATCAAAAAAGGTAAATCGGAAGTAGCTATTTATAAAGAGTAGTGAAGTATCAAACGATTAAAGCGGCAGCGGCTATACTTGCATAAAGTATAGCCGCTGCTGTTTTAAGTATAAATGAGTAATTATTCGTCTGTTTCAGGGGTGCTTACCCACTCCAGGGCCTGCTGGCGTTGCTCTAAGGTAAAGTGTTTTACTTTGGCGGTTGTAAACGGCGATGCCGCTATAGTTAACCAGTCCAGCCACTTTTGTTCGCCTACCAGGGCTGCTTTTTTAAAATCGCCGGCATGTTTAAAGTCAAATTTCAGATCTTCCCAAAGCGCTTTTAAAGTATAATCCTCTATTTCCTGCATTTCTGCATACACGCTTATTTTGCCATACTGTCGTATCTTTTCCTCTAAAATAGGCAGCATTATATCGTAGTCGTTCTTATCAACGTGGCCCGATATCCTGAAAGCAACCAGGTCGCCCTTCGATTCTTCTAACAATTGTAGCATAGACGTTGTCATTCTTTAAACTCTTTACGAAGCCCAAAGGCCACGTGTTTATGAAATATTGCTCATATGTAATAGAAAGAATAACGCGGGTAACCTTACTTTAATTGTAAAAGGCGCTCACGTAATATGTCTGCTGTGTTTACTTCCCGACCATCAGTAAAGCGGATCTTATACATCTCCCCACTCATAGATGATTTGGTAGCAAGATGAACAATAAAGTCGTCGGCAGTTTTTATTTTGCTTCCGTGCTTTTCCCATTTAGCCTGCAGGTGGTCGGCTGCTTCCTGGCAACTGTGCTCGCTGCCATTCCGGATAAAAGTAGCACCTTCCATATTGCGTACTTCGGTTATCAATTGGCCAATTTTATCGCTTTCGGTAAGGGCGCTTTTGGTGGTTGAGGCAGTTGTGTTAATAGTACCATTGGGGTTCTGGGCCAAAGCCGGTTGCACTGCTGCAAGGCAAAGTATAATTAAGGCAATTGCTGTAAGGTTTTTCATGGTTTTTTATAGTTTGTTTTATGTGTCAGGTATGTGATGCTTAAGAATTTATTCGCAATTTTAAAGCACTATAGTCGCGACTCTGGCGTTATGTTGCCTATACTTGCGACTATGCACTTACAGGTTGTATACGTATGACCGGCTCTTTCATTAAGTACTGATTCATGAGAAATTTTATATTTTTATTATTTTTTCTGCTGATAAGCCTGCCTTTGCTTGCCCAAAAGAACATCGAAACCCGGCTTGGTTATACTTACACCGACCCTTACGAGTTCTCGGATGAGTGGCAATACCTGAGCACCGACATTTACCTTTTTAATGGCAGTAAGTTTACGCGTGTGCTCAACGAACTGGAGCGTGGCGTTAAACGGAATAAAAAGCGTTACCGGAACCAACTGGAGTATTTATTTATTACGGCACAGGTAAAGAACATGAAGCTTTTCGGCAACGACGAGATCGTGTACCCGCTCTATAACTTTTATGTTGATCAGGATAAAAAGAACTATAAAACACAGGTAAGCGATAACCTGGAAGTGGTCCGGATAATAGATAAACTGCCACTTTCATCGACTAGGCATAGCATTGATGCAACTATAAGCGCAAAGGCCATAACAAACGATGAAGGCGACCAGGTATTTAACTTAGTAGCCAACCAACTGGTAAATCTGTCTAAGCTTACTACGCCAACCGGGGCCGTGCTGGCATTGGTAGGGGAGTTCGGAAATTTGCTGAATACCCGCACCAGTAAACGCGAATATCGCTTTAGCTCCACTATAAGACTGTATGAAGGCCAGGATTTCGACACACGACTGCACTCGGTAAAAGTATATGTGTTTGTGCCCGGCGATGTAAAAACAGTTACTATAAAATCAGCCCGCCTGGCCGATTACCTGTCTAAAAACCCGAATAAGCTGGAACGCCGCATGTTGGAGGAAATGACCAACTATAAGGATTACCCATACATGGTGGTGGCCAACTATAAATCGCTTTATAAAATGGATGTGCTGACCGGCGACGAAGTGACGCTGGACCTGATAGAAAAGCGCAAACAAAAGATACAGGCCGCTTACGAGCAACAACTGGTAAATGACGAGACCTACCGCCAGGAAAAACTCTTTGTAGAGTTCCTGAGAGTATTTGCCGAAATGAAGCAGCACCTGAACATCTACAGGCTGAACTATAGAAATAATAGCCCCGAGATCAACGCCAAAAACCTGTTTGCTATTATACAGGAATACAAGCGCCTGCGAACCACCCAGGATGCCCGCGAAAAGGAATTTAAGAACAACAGTGCCTATAAAAATATCTTCAAGCCCGAGTATCAGGCCATACTTACTAATGCTGATCTATACTTAGAAGCCGACCATAACCTGAAAAGCGGGAAGCTGCTGGTAAACACCCTGCGCGAGCTCGAAAATGACCCGGACAGTTACAGCACTCCTGAAAAACGTGAAGCTGCTTTGGCCAAACTATACGCTGTAGAGCTTCCGCGCCCTGACCTGCTTTCTGCATCAGTAGAAGGGGAGGCAATTATAAGGTTAAAAGCGAAGCTGGAGGACCTGCAGTATAAAACTGTATTTGAGAACAATGTTAGAAAACTGGCTGATACGCCGGCTTCCGACGAAACAATTGCAGTACGAAATACTCTCCAGGACAAAGCCAGCGCCAGCAACTGCCTGAGCTGCCGCGATAAAGTGCGTGATGCTGTAACCGCTTACAACAAACGTTACGAAAGTTTTAAGCTGCGCGAAGCCGTACATACCATGAACGAACTGCGCTACAATGCCGAACAGCAGGTGTTTACGTACCTGCGCTGGCAATTATGCTTCCAGAATAACCTGCAGGCCACCGCAGTAGCCACCTCCGAAAGTGGTTTGGATAGTTACTATGCCCGCATCAGCGAGAAGAGCGACGCCTTTGCCAGGTCGATAAAAGCCCTGGACGAACTTACAAAGCAGAAGCCTGAAATTGTGCAGTTGCCAAAAGTGGAAGAGTATACAAAACAACTCCAGAAGCTGCTGCAGGAAACAAAACAAACCTACGAAACACTTTGCCTTCTCGATAAAGAGCTGTGCGCCTGCGAGTAAACCTATAACTTTATAGTTGTGCCCTGCGTTGGGTATGGCAAATGGAGGAGTGGTTTAATTACATATTCGGGATTCATGATAATACCCTGACGTGGTGGCAGATGTCGGCACGGGCCGTTGGCGTTTTCTTTGCCGCTTTGCTTATAGTTCGGGTTGGCAACCAGCGTGTTTTCGGCAAACATACTGCCTTCGATATTATACTTGGTATTATCTTCGGCTCTATACTTAGCCGTGCCATTACAGGTAATTCGCCTTTCTGGCCCACATTGGCAGCAGCTTTAGTGTTAGTATTACTGCACCGAGGCTTAGCTACGCTGGCCTATCACACATCAAACGGATTAGGCAACTTTGTAAAAGGAAAGCCGGTAGTTTTAGTGAAGGATGGTGAAATGCAACACGAAGCCCTGCAAAAGTATAGCGTTACCGAAAACGATCTGCTGGAGGCCGTGCGCATACATGGCGGCAGTACCGATATCTCTCATATCGAAACAGCCCATTTAGAGCGGAACGGCAACATCAGTATTATCTGTAAAAAAGAATAGCGCATAAAAAAGCCCCTTCTGACTAAACAGAAGGGGCTTTTTTATATTATAATTGCTTACGCCATTTGAGCATCAAGCTTTTGAGCAAGCACGTTTTTAGGCACTGCGCCTACCTGCTTATCTACTACTTCACCGTTCTTGAAAACCAATAGCGTCGGGATGCTGCGGATACCAAATTTAGCAGAAGTCTGCGGGTTGGCATCTACGTCAACTTTTCCGATAACAGCTTTGCCTTCGTAATCGCCGGCCAGCTCTTCTACGATCGGGCCTACCATACGGCATGGTCCGCACCACTCTGCCCAAAAGTCTACCAGCACCGGCTTATCTGAATTGATGATCTCATCAAAATTCGAATCTGTGATTTCTATTGCTTTGTTAGCCATAACTTTAGCGTTTTTGTTTGTTAAATTCTGTGTTATAAATATAGTAACTATTATAGGTTCGGCAAATTTCAGCCCAAACTATAACACCTGACAAGGTGTCGGGCTAATACCTTATACCTACGATTGTATTGATTAAAAGTATAAATGAAAGGAATAACAGCTGTGTAAGCGAATTGTTTTGAGTAAGGCCTTTATAGTTTTAGATGCAAAGTATAACGTCTGTTTCTGATCAGGTGACAAGTATAACAGGAAGTAAACTATATGCCCCTGCATAGTTTGTAGCAGAACTATAGCGGTAATGTTCCGGCTCATTAACCCACTCTGCACGCACCGGGTTTTGATGGATATAATCCAGTTTCTGATCTATAAAGGCATTGCTTAAAAGTTCTTTTGCTTCGTTGCCTTCCTGCCATACTTTGAAGTGCCGCACTTTTGGGTTTAGCTTCGCATTAAACTCAAATCGGTGCAACAGCCATTGCCTACGACTTTCGGGCTCTTCCTGTATGGTAGCTATAATTTTTCGGCTCGTATAACCTTTAAAATCACGAAGTATATCTGATAGGTTTTTGCCTTCATCAGCAGCGGCGATCAAGTGCAAGTGGTTGCTCATCAAAACCCATGCGTATAGCTCTAACCCTTTCTTCTCCTGGCAAAATTTCAGCGCATCAACTATAATGTGTTTGTAAACAGGACGTGTGAAAATGTCTACCCAGTCTACCACCGTCATCGTCAGGAAGTATAAACCGTCAGGTACAATTCTGTTTTTCAATCCCATAAGGTAACTATACTTTATACTGCAATTTGCTGTTTCGGACATCCATGTCCGAAACCCATCTGCTGCGGACGTCCACGTCCGCGTTTACTGAACTAAGGGGACAAGGATGTCCCCAGCAGAGAGCATTCGGACAGGGATGTCCGAATGAGCAAAAGAGTAGGAGCTAAACCGAAACAAAAGAGGTGCGCCACTAACGCAGCGCACCTCTCTATACTTTCGGGTTCACAGCTATAAATCCTGCAAATCCTATAATCTTAAAAATCTTAGTCTTAGATCAGCTTACACTCACCTAGTCCCATATCCTTAATTGCGTTCAGGAAAACTTTCGGGTCAATTCTATACTTTCTGGAGTAAGTAGGCAAAGCAAGTTTCTCATCCGGTACAAGCAGGGTTATCTCCAGGCGTTTCTGGCCAGGGCTCGACACGATAGAGTTCTCCAGTGCCTCGGCCAGGTTTGGGGTAAAGTGTTGCAGATTAATATTGAGTTGTACCCCCTGTGCCATCTTGTCCATCACGTCGCCTAACAACTGAATGTTTTGTGGCTTTAGCTCCCACTGGTCTTCGGTTTTGTAACGCAGCTGCACTTTGCCTCTTATAAACAAGTATAAGCCCATTTTTAGGTACGGTGAGAACTTCACGTAATCCTCCCCGAACAGCGCCATCTGCATCGAAGTGTCGTAGTCCTCGATCGTAAACAGGGCAAATGGGTTACCGTTTTTAGCTGTGCGGATCACCACATCGGTTACCATACCGGCCACGTTTACATCGCGGTTTTTATACTCTTCAATTTTATCCAGCGGGCACGAGCAATAAGAGTCAATTTCGAGCTTAAACTGGTCGAGTGGGTGGCCCGACATATAGAAACCAACCACCTCTTTCTCGCGGCGAAGCATTTCGGCCTGTGTCCAGACAGGTACTTCAGGTATTTTAGGAAGCGGCGCGGCTACAGCGGCTCCACCTCCGAACAACGACTGTTGCGCTGCCTGCTGTTCTGCCTGGTAGCTGTTGCCATACCGCACGGCTTTCTCCAGTAAAGGCATATTCTCGCCCTCCGGAATTTCGATCAGCTGGGCACGGTGGTATAATTCCCACGAATCGAAACAACCAGCCAAGGCCATGCTTTCAAACGTTTTCTTATTTACAGCACGCAGGTTAACACGTTTTGCAAAGTCGAAGATATCCTGGTACAGGCCTTTTTCCCGCTCCGCAATAATCGCATCTACAGCAGCTTCACCGGTTCCTTTTATCGCACCTAAACCGAAACGTATCTGGCCTTGCTCGTTCACGTTGAACTTCAGTAACGATTCGTTTACGTCAGGCCCCAATACGGCTACGCCTTGTTTACGGGCTTCTTCAATAAAGAACGTCACCTTTTTAATGTCGTTCATGTTGTTGGTAAGCACCGCCGCCATGTATTCGGCAGGGTAGTGGGCCTTTAGGTAACCAGTCTGGTAAGCAACTATAGAATAAGCAGCAGAGTGGGATCGGTTAAAGCCGTACTGGGCGAACTTCTCCATTACGTCGAATACCTCGGAGGCTTTCTTGGCTGGTATCTTGTGAATTTCGGCGGCTCCGGCTATGAATTTCTCACGTTCCTCGGCCATCTTTTTCATGTCCTTCTTACCCATCGCGCGGCGCAGCAAGTCGGCACCGCCTAGCGAGTAACCGGCCAGTATCTGGGCCGTTTGCATGATCTGCTCCTGGTACACCATAATCCCGTAAGAGTAATTCAGGATCGGCTCCAGTAGTTCGTGCGGGTATTCCACTTCCTCCTTGCCATGCTTACGGTTAATGAAGTTCGGTATGAACTGCATCGGGCCCGGGCGGTAAAGGGCGTTCATCGCAATCAAATCTTCAATGTTGGTAGGCTGTAAATCCTTGAGGTACATACGCATACCTTCCGACTCGAACTGGAACGTACCAATGGTGTCGCCACGCTGGTAAAGCTGGTAGGTCTTTTCGTCGTCAATCGGGATGTTATCTATATCAATCTCAACGCCATGGTTTTTCTTGATAAGCTCCATGGCATCTTTGATGACGGTCAGGGTTTTCAGGCCCAGGAAGTCCATCTTTAGCATGCCGGCACTCTCTATCACCTTACCGTCAAACTGCGTTACCAGCAGGTCAGAATCTTTGGAAGTAGAAACCGGGATATAGTTGGTAATGTCGTCCGGGGCGATGATGACACCTGCCGCGTGAATACCAGTGTTACGTACCGAGCCTTCCAGCTTTTCAGCCAGTTTCAGTACGGCTGCACGGTGGTCGTCCCCTTCGCGGATAGCAGCCAGGTCCAGGTTTTCCATAAAGGCTTTCGCCAGGGTAGTGCCCGGGGTATCCGGTACCATTTTAGCCAGCTCGTTGGCCTCAGCTAAAGGCAAAGAAGTAGAACGAGCCACATCTTTTATAGATGACTTGGCAGCCATCGTACCAAACGTGATGATCTGAGCCACCTGCGTTTTGCCATACTTATCCACCACGTAATCGATCACACGCTGGCGGTTCACGTCGTCAAAGTCAATATCAATATCGGGCATCGACACACGCTCCGGATTCAGGAATCGCTCGAACAGCAGGTTATACTTTATCGGGTCGATGTTAGTGATACCAATGCAATAAGCTACCGCAGAACCGGCTGCTGATCCACGACCAGGCCCTACAAAAACGCCCATATCGCGGCCACGGTTAATGAAATCCTGCACAATAAGGAAGTAACCGGCAAAGCCCATCGTCTCCACAATGCGAAGCTCATAGTCCAGGCGTTCTTCAATTTCAGGCGTGATATCAGTGTAGCGTTTTTTTGCACCCTCGTAAGTAAGGTGTCGCAGGAAAGCATCAGCGTTGGCGTGCTCCGGTGGAATTGGGAAGTTAGGTAGAAGGATATCGCGCTTCAGTTTCGGAGGCGTTATCTTGTCTACTATATCGTTGGTATTGTCTACAGCTTCAGGCACATCCTTGAACAACTGGTTCATCTCGGCCTGTGTCTTGAAGTAGAACTGGTCATTAGGGAAGCCAAATCGCGTTTTCGGGCCCGCTTCATCAATGCGGTTCAGCATTTGGCGCACGCCGGATTGGTGGCCGTACTTTTGGCGCACATTCTCCACTGTATCATATATCACCTTCTGGTCATCCGACAGGAAACGATAATACTTCGTTGTAAAGTCACCAACCGGGGTACTCTGGTCTTCGCCGGTGTTTACGCAAAGCAGAATGTCGTGCGCGTTCCAGTCTTCCTGGTCGACGTAGTGCGAGTCGTTGGTGCAGATAACTTTAACATTATACTTTTTGGCCCACTTGAGTAATACCTGGTTGATGTCTTCCTGGCTTTTGCCGGTGCCGTCAATATTCATCAAACCATGGCGCTGGATCTCGATGTAATAATCTTCACCAAACACATCCAGCCACCATTTAAAGATATCTTCGGCCTCTTCCTCCGTTTTCCAAAGTATAGCTTGTGGTACCTCGGCACCAATACAGCAACTGGTCGCTATCAGGCCTTTGCTATACTTTAAAAGCAACTCTTTATCGATACGCGGCCACTTGCTATACATACCTTCTATGTAAGACATAGAGCAAAGTTTGGCCAGGTTCTGGTAACCTTCCTGGTCTTTGGCGAGCAGTAGCTGGTGGTGGCGCACGTCTTTTACCTCTTTGCTAAAGGTTTTTTGATGGCGGTCGGTAACCAGGTAAAACTCGCAGCCCACGATCGGCTTCACGTTATACTTGTTGGCCTCGTTCACGAAGTTGAAAGCGGCAAACATGTTTCCGTGGTCGGTCATGGCAACGGCTGGCATGCCATCGGCCTGCGCCTTTTTCATGAGGGCACTGATGCTGGCCTGGCCGTCGAGTAGCGAGTACTGTGTATGTGTATGTAAATGCGAAAAAACAGGCATTTAAGCGGGATTAGTAATAACGAATGATGAATTAGTAACGACCTTGGAGTAAAGTGTAAACTATACTTTCCGGTATTTTTCGGGATGTTAAAATTACGTAAAAACGAACCACCTTTCAAACCCAAAGTTGTCTTTGACCTAACAAAAAAGCAACAGAATAAATCCCGTTGCTTTGGCTATACTTTTAAAAATCTAAAAGGGCTTTTACCTGTCAATTGTAGCCTGTTCTTCTTCAGTAGGCTGGTCGTTAACAACATAAAGTCTTTGGGTAGGGTAGGCTATATCGATCTCGCGCTGCTGAAATTCTTTAAATATGTTCATGTTTATAGTATGCTTAATATCCATGTGCTTCTTAAAATCGGATGTAAGCACATGGTAAACTATAACATAATCGAGGGTAGAAGCGCCAAACGTAGCGAAGTGTACTCTTTCAAACTCAACTGGTTGCTGTGCTTCAATTATCTCTTTGATCAGGGTAGGAATGGCTTCCAGTTGCTTATAGTCAGTTTCGTAGGCAACCCCGAGGGTAAACTCTACGCGGCGGCGCTGCATGCGCTTAAAGTTATGGATTCGTGAGCCGGTCAGGTCGCTGTTGGCAATAATAAGTTGCTCTCCGGTTAGGCTTTTAAGACGGGTGGTCTTAACGCCTATTTTTTCTATGGTCCCGGTCTTGTCGCCCACTGCAATAGAATCACCTACTTCGAAAGGCTTATCCAGGAAAATCACAAAGTAATTGAAAAGGTCACCGAGAATGTTTTGTGCGGCCAATGCTACAGCAATACCACCTATACCTAAGCCGGCAATAATAGCAGTCAGGTCGTAGCCCATGTTATCAAACAAGAACCCGAGGCCGATAAACCATATCACCATGTTTATGACCAGGCTAATGGCACCAACCTCGTTCACATGACTCTTATCGGGGTACTTCCGCCGGAAATAGGACCTAACCAGCAGGATAAGTGAGTTGGTGATAAACCGGATAACCATAATAGTAATGGCTACCGTGGTGGCGATAAGAAGTATGCGTTCACCTCTCAGCGAGAAAGTCAGGTAGTTTAGCCCGATATAAATAACTATAAAATGCAGCACAGGTATCCCGAAACGAGCAAAGCTGCCAACTATAAAATTATCAAATTTGGTAGTGGTGCTCTCAGTCCAGAGGCGGATCTGGTTAAGTACCGATTTTCTGAAAATAGTAATGAGAAGCGACCCGACCATAATAATGCCGAACGCTATCAGGTATTCTTCTACGGTGTTGCTATAGTATATTCTGTTCAGGTATTCGTCCATAAAGTATGGTTGTAGGTTGCCGCGCTGCTTAGTTTATAGTTTAAGATAGGTCTAAAATAGTATAGGCTTTTGTGTATACTTTATAACTACTATGAGGTTGCCGGGTTTTAGTTGTAAGCCTCCTGGATAAACGCTACCATTACAACGAGGGAGTTTATAGTGCGTAAGCCTTAACCTGAATCAGCATAAAACTATTAGCTATACATGAGTAAAGACAAGCCGGGCAAATTAAGTGAAATGTTCAGGGCACTGCGCTACCGTAACTACCGGCTTTTTTTTATGGGCCAGGGTATTTCGCTTATTGGTACCTGGATGCAGCAGGTAGCGCTTAGCTGGCTGGTTTATCGCCTCACCGATTCTGTTTTTCTTCTTGGTGCCGTTACTTTCTCCAGCCAGATACCGTCTTTTTTGCTTGGCCCTTTTGCCGGCGTGCTGGCCGATAAATTTAACCGTCATAAAGTGCTGCTGGTAACACAGGCGCTTTCTATGGTGCAGGCATCTACGCTGGCTATACTTGTACTGACCGGCACTGTGCAGGTATGGCACATACTGGCATTAAGCGCTTTCCTGGGTACTATAAATGGTTTCGATATTGCTACCCGGCAGGCATTTGTAGTAGAGCTGGTTGAGCGACGTGAGGACATGAGTAATGCTATCGCCCTGAACTCTTCGATGTTTAATATGGCGAGACTTGTTGGGCCAACCATTGCCGGGTTGCTCATTGCTGCAGTAGGAGAGGGGATGTGTATTGCGATCAATGCAGTCAGTTATATTGCCGTGATCGGGTCGTTGCTGCTGATGCGCCTGAAACCTTTTGTGCAGGTAAAACAGGAACGAAAGGCCTGGGAGTCGTTAGTAGACGGGTTTAAGTATGCTTTTGGCTTTGCACCTATCCGTAGTCTTATACTTATAGTTGGGCTTATCAGCCTGTTTGGGATGCCCTTTACAGTACTGCTGCCCGTTTTTGCGCGCGATATATTGCAGGGTGGGGCCAATACTTTAGGTTACCTGATGGGGGCTTCGGGCTTTGGTGCACTAACAGGGGCTATGTTCCTGGCACAGCGTAAATCAGTGGTTGGCCTCGGAACGATAATCGTGTATACCATGTCGCTGTTCGGATTTGCATTAATGGCCTTCTCCTTTTCCGAAATATTTATACTTTCTTTTATACTGATGCTTTTTAGCGGATTCGGTATGATCGTGACCATGGCTTCGTGCAATACGCTCCTGCAAACTATAGTTGATGATGATAAAAGGGGACGTGTGATGAGCCTGTATGCAACAGCTTTTATGGGGATGGCCCCGATTGGAAGTATGCTGGCAGGTTCGGTGGCAGAGCACATTGGGGTAGCTTATACGTTGCTGGGCTGCGGATTTCTGTGTGCTATAAGCGTAATCCCGTTTGCTTTAAACCTGAGTAAACTACGACAAATGGTGCAGCCCATTTACCAGCGCCTCGGTATTGTTTCCGAAATTGCCACCGGCCTGCAAACCGCCTCTGACTTAACAGCCCCACCAGAAGAGAGGTAAATAGTTGGTTTGTTTAGTTTGTGAAAGCTTAAACCCACCCCTGCCCCTCCGAGGAGGGGAATTTCAGCTGTTACTATAGTTTGAGCTGTGGTTTTATAGTTACTGCTGGTCCAACCACCCCTAACCCCTTTCCCGAATCAAGTCCGGGATCTGCGACTTGTCTAAGGCGGGGAATTTGCTGCCACTAAAGTTGATTTATAGTTTCAGCCTAAACACCCCTATAGTTCCCTCAAGGGGACAGTCCGGCTTTTGATAAAGCCAGCTCTATAGTTCTATAGTTGACGGTATTGAGCGGACAGGTCGCGACCTGTCCCTACAGATTTATTACCACGAGAAAGGTCGAAGCTTCTTAGTTCAAACTATAGTTAAAAAGTTGCTATCGAAAGATATCAGTCTTTGGGTTGAGCGCCTTTGATTTGTTGCGGTGCCGCAGGCAATCCGAGGTACGAGGATAGCAAGAAAGCAGCAGCGCGATGCCCGAAGGCGAGGCCTCGCGGCCGTGAGCGAGCCAAACCAACTATAAAACTGTAGGCAAGTGGAGCTCCCAGGATAAGAGGTAGCTATGAAAGTATAGCTTGGTTGAAGTTGAAAATAGCTTCAGCTATAAGACATATAAGATTTCTCGACTGACGCTCGAAATGACAATAGAGAACCTATAAAACAAAAGAGCCCGCTATGATAGCAGGCTCTCTATACTTATCTATAAAATCCTAAGATCATTCAGATCTTAAAAATCTTAGTTCTTCTTTTTGATCAGGAGTTTCTCGCCCGGCTTCACACTGAAGTCAGGTTTCTTGTTCCACTCCATTACTTCTTTTATAGTTACGCCATAGGTGCGGGAAATCTTGTATAAGCTTTCGCCAGCTTCTACAGTATGGTAAACATCAGATGTTATAGTTTGAACCGGAGTCTCTTCTGTAACTTCTTTCTGCTCAACTGCTGGAGCACCATTTTTAGGTGCCGCTATGTATATCTTCTGACCAATTGACAATACACCTTCAGAAAGATTGTTCCAGGTTTTCAGGTCGTTTATAGTTGTGTTGTAGCGCTTAGAAATGCTCCAAAGTGTTTCGCCGGTTACTACAGTGTGCATGCCATCGGCTGGCAATGTAACTTGTACTTCTTCGGTTTCATCAGTTGGTTCGGCTAATTCCACACCTGTTAGCGGCTCAGCAATAATAAGCTCCTGTCCTAACTTCAGATCGCTTGTCTGTAACTTGTTCCAGGTTCTAAGCTCATCGATACTAACATTGTATACTTTAGAGATGCTCCAAAGCGTTTCGCCTTTTGCTACTACGTGCTTCGCCGATTTTGTAGCAGGCGCAGCTTCTTCTGTTAATTCGATTGCTTCAATTACTTCAGTTTCCTGAGTTGTGTTAGCAGTTTCAGCTTTACGCTCTACCTTCACTTTCTCAGTTGTTTCTGTTGCAGTTTTGGCTTCAGATTTAGCAGGAGCTACAGTTGGTTGTGGAGTAGCCTCTGTTTTAGCTGGCTCTGCCTTAGTTGTTGTTGTCGGTGTTGCAGCTACAGTTTCCTTTTTAGGCTCAGCTGGTTTCGCAGTAGTTTCCTGTTTTACAGGAGCCTTGTCAACTGGTTTGGCAGTCGTTTCCTGCTTTGGTGCAGTTGCCGGTTTTTCTTTAGCTGGTGTAGCAGGTTTAGACGGCGTTCTTTTGCCCGGATAAATGGCCTCTCGTGTTACAGGTACGACAGGCTTTTCCTCCACTATTGTATCATCTACTTCTGTTGTCTCTTCAGCTGAAATAGTTGTTCTGGTTTCTAACTGCTTGCTTTCTTCCGGAGACATGTTTGTACCCGTCTCTGCGGTTTCTACAGTTTCCTGCTTTGCCGGCTCAGCTTGCTTTTTATCTTTCTTAAAGCTGTTAATAAAACGGCTGAAGAAGTTTTCTTTCGGCTCATCTTTCTTTGCCTTAGCAGCAGTTGGCTGAGAAACCGGTATTACTTCATTCGCGATCATTTCCTGCTTGGCAGCCGTCTGCTTGTTCAGCGAACGTACTTCAACCTCTTTGCTGAATGGTCTGCGTTTCTGTAACCATAGCACACGGCCAGGTACCGGCACTTCGTTACGTTTCATGCGGTTTTTAAATACCAGGTGCTTTAACTGTATACCATAGTGCTGCGATATCATCTGCATGGTTTCGCCAGGCTGCACCACGTGGTACTCCGCTGACGATACAGATGTTCCTTTCTGCTCGATGTAGTAAGCAGTTCCTTCTTCAATCTCGTCAAAGCTGCGAAGGTCGTTATACTTTAACAGCTTGCGGGTTGATATACCAGCCTGCAGCGCAAGTTTGTCTTTTGTGTCGCCGGGGCGGGCAACTAATGCATTTAAACCGTTGCGGCTAACCATAGCGGCAGCAGCCATGTTCGTTGGCTTATTTGTATTAGCGGTGGCCGGTAGTTTAGTAGTGTTTTCTCGGGAAGCTGTTATCGTGCGCTCGGTACCACGAACGGGCAACATTACATAGTAGTCCTTATCTGATGGTATAGTACTGCCTAACAGCCATTTGTTATACTTTTCAAGTTCAGCAAAGTCTGTTTTATTATCCAGGGCTATCTCGGCAAGGCTTTGGCCAGGAGTGGCACGGAGTGGCTGAAGGGCAATTGCCGGCCTGTTGTTCTTACCTACAAAGTTTTCGTAAGCTATTTTATGCGCCAGGAAAGTAACCAGGTAGGGGTGCGTTTTCTCGGTGATGGTCATCTTTTTAGCGCCAATGTCCGAGGTCTTAGTTTCTGCTTTAGCGCCGCTGTAACCTAAGTAATAGGATAGGATAGAGTTGAACCAGTTGTTATAGTAGTTGTTGCTGCGCTTAAAATAAAGGGCAGCTCCACGGCTGGCTTCCAGTATATGCTTACGCTCATCAATTACATTGTCAACGCGCAGGTTAAAGTCCGATGCAGCCTCACGCTTAAATTGCCAGTAACCTACTGCATTCGATGTAGAAACAGCATCCCCCTGCAGGCCACTTTCCTGAATAGCTAAAAACTTCAGGTCGTTTGGTACGCCTTCTTCTTTAAATACCTTCTCAATAAATGGAAAATAGGCATCAGCCAACTCCACTTTCGCCTGGAAATAAGCCGGGTTTTTGTGCAGGGCATCTACTTTTTTCTGAATCTCCCGTTGGGCGCCATCCGAAAGCGTCAGGTGGATGTCGGCGAAGTATACATTGGCCGGAACCTGCGGGGTGTTTTGCGCCCAAACCAACAGGGGCAGAAATAATAAAAGGAAGAGGGTAGAGATTTGTCTCATAAAAAGGTAAATATACTTTTGGCTAACTGTAATCGGACTATAAGTTGCTGTTGAAGCAAATATAAGTAAAAGGCTATGTTATAGTTTGTTCTATATAGGAAAACCCAGTTGCAAAAGTAACGCAAAAAGGCTCGTATTATAAAACCCTTTGCCAAGTTTTTGCAGAAAAATATTGAGCTATACTTTTTGCAGGTAAAGCTGCCTATAAGCAAGTACTTATGCTTATAACTATAAAAGTTTAAAGGAAAGTATAAAAAGTTATTTCTTTCGGGCGATCAGTAACCCATCACGCACAGGCAGCAGGATATTATCGACGCGCGCATCATCGTGTACTTTTTTGTTAAAGGCCAGCAGGGCAGCGGTGTCTTCGTCGAGTTTCTTCCTGTATTTTTCGAGCACTTTGCCACTCCACAGCACATTATCAGCAATAATATAACCACCCGGGCGTACTTTATCTATCACCAGGTCGTAATAATTGGCATTGTTTATTTTGTCGGCATCTATAAAAACCAGGTCAAGGGTAGCGTTTATAGTTGGGATGATCTCGAGGGCGTTGCCGATGTAGTATTTTATACTTTCAGAAAGACCGGCTTCCTCAAAATAGCTGCGCACGCGGTCTTCCAGTTCTTCGTTTATATCTATCGTGTGCAACGTGCCGCCTTGTTGCAGACCTTCGGCAAGGCAAAGCGCCGAGTAACCGGTATAAGTACCCACCTCCAGTATCTGTTTGGGTTGTATCATCTGGGAGAACATAGCCAGCAAACGACCCTGAAGGTGCCCCGAAAGCATACGCGGCTTCATCACGTTCAGGTGGGTCTGGCGGTTTACCTTGCGCAGCAGCTCACTCTCCGGCGATGTATGGTCTTCTGCGTACTGTTGTAGTTCTTCGTCGATGAATTCCATCTGGTTTAATAGTTAAATTGTTAATGGTTAAATTGTTGTAATGGTTTTAACGATTTAACGATTCAACCATACAGCCATTAATTAGGCACGTAATTCAGGAAGCTGAGTTGATCTTCGCGCAGCACGTCGTTGGCAATATCCAGTAAGTGGCCGGAATTTATACTTTTTATTTTGTCGAAGATCTCGTTCAGAGGCTCTACTTTATTCTGGTCGAGTATACTTTTGCCGAGCATCATCATCAGACCCATATTGCTTTCTTCGGCCATAGCCAACTGGCCCATTAGCTGCTCTTTAGCGGTATGTAACTGCATAGAACCAAGTGGTTTTTCGCGCAGCTTTTTCATCTCTTTTAAAACGAGAGAGGTTGTGCGCTTCAGTTGCTTTTTTTCTGTTCCGAAGTATATCGAGAAGAGACCGGTATCTATATAAGTCGCGTAATTAGCATCTATCGTATAAACCAGGCCATGTTTTTCGCGCACTGCCAGGTTCAGGCGCGAGTTCATGCCCGGTCCGCCTAAAATATTTACCAGCATAAAAAACGGGATGCGTCGCTCGTCGGCGAGTGCATAGGCCGGACAACCAATAACGCAGTGTGCCTGCGAAATAGGTTTTTCTATAGTTATAGTTTTAGGCTGATACTGTATAAAGGACTGGCGTTCGCGTTTGCGATCTATAGTTGGGATGCCGCTCAGGTATTTTTCGGCCAGTTTCAACACTTTGGCAAAAGGCAGGTTACTGACTGAGCAAAATGCCATCTTATTCGTGTTGAGGTTACGGTCGATAAAGCCCAGGAAATCCTGCTTCTGGAAGCCCGAAACGCTCTCTTTAGTGCCTAAGATATTGTTACCTAACGAGTGACCTTTAAAAACCACATCATCAAACTCGTCAACTATAGCTTCTTCCGGCGTATCGAGGTACATGGCCATTTCTTCCAGTATCACGCCACGCTCTTTTTCGATCTCCTTTTCCGGAAACACAGAGCGGAAAGTAATATCGGTCAGCAACTCGAAGGAGCGCTCGAAGTGTTTGTCGAGCACCGAACTATAAAAGCAGATCTTCTCCTTGGTCGTGTAAGCGTTCAGTTCACCACCCACCGATTCCAGGCTATTTATAATATGGAAAGACTTTCGTTTTTCGGTGCCTTTAAAGGCCATGTGCTCCCAAAAGTGGGCAAGCCCCTGTTCGTTTGGTAACTCGTCGCGGCTCCCAATATCCATAATAAAGCCACTATGGGCTATTTTAGTATGGCTCACCTGTTTATGGATGATGCGGATGCCGTTTGGTAATGTATGAATATGATAATCAAGCATTCAGTTCAGAATTAGCCTGTAAAGGTACGGAGAAGTAAGATTAGTTTAAAATTGCAATTTAGGTTGTTTGTGATATTGGTAGTTTGCGGTTAGGACAGGGGTGGTGGTTGGAAGGATTTTAGAAGTGGGGTGGCTTCCTATTGTACCTGCTCTAACGTTAGCCTAGAGATTTTGCCTGTCATCCCGAGCGCCAGTCAAGAGATCTTAAGGCCTATAGTTGGAGTTTGTAGCAACCGGAAAAAAGACGCAAAGTATTGCGTCTCTACATTCCCATTCTGTAGGGACAGGTCGCGACCTGTCCACTGAATACCTTCACCTATAGAACTATAAATAGTGGAACAGTAGTAGCAGGAGTGTCCCCTTGAGGGGACTATAGGGGTGTTTAGCCTGCAACTATAAAACTAGAAAAAAAACTAAAGCAACAGCAGAAATTCCCCTCCTCGGAGGGGCAGGGGTGGGTTTATACTTTAGTCGAAGCTTTAAATTAACTTTACTAAAGCATACCATCCAGTAAATCAATCCTCTTCCAAAATTTCCTGAACCCTGCCAACTTCACCGGTTTCAAGTCTTACTTTTATGCCGTGCGGGTGGTTCGGAGACTTTGTGAGAATATCCTGCACGTAGCCTTCGGTTAAAAAGCCGGTGCGTTGGTCTTCTTTCATGACAATGTTTACCCGTAGGCCGGGCTTTATAGCTGAGCGTTTGGTGCCGTCCATTATTCTGTAAAGTATAGTTGGTTTGGTAAAAGTATAGGTTTATAGTTTAAGAAGCTTACTCGTCGGTCAGTTCTGATACGTGCAGGCTGCGCAACATCGATGTTTTTTTGTGCTGATGATCCTGCATGCGGTGCATAATGTCGTGGAGCATGGTAATGGCCTCAATAATGTGCGGTCCTTTGTTCAGCATCACGCAGTCGGCGCGTTGGGCCATGGCGGCATCGGTTATCTCGGCCCTCGACGGACGGCCTTTCTTGGCCAGGGTCTCCAGAACTTGCGTTGCCCAAACTACCGGCATATGGCTCGCCTCGCAAAGCCACAAAATTTCTTCCTGAACTTCTGCCAGGCGCTGCCAGCCACATTCAACAGCCAGGTCGCCGCGCGCGATCATAATGCCGGCCGGGTAACTCTGCATAGCGGTCAGGAGCAAGTAAGGCAGGTTTTTAAAGCTTTCTTTTGTTTCGATCTTCAGCATAACTGCCAGCTTGTTTGCCTTGTGTTTTTTTATCTCAGTAAAAAGTGCCTGCACCATACTCGGGTGGTTGGCAAACGAAAGATTTACGATATCGGCATGTTTGGAAATAAACTGAACATCTTGTTTGTCTTTGGCAGTCAGGTCATTCAAAAGCATATTGCTTTCGGGCAGATTTATACCTTTGTCGGCACGTAACAGGCTTCCTGCATCTTTGGCAAACGTTATTTTCACCAGCAGTTCATCTTTTTTTACTTCTGTTATTACGCCTTCTATTTTGCCGTCATCAAACAAAACGGGCTCGCCTTCTTTTACCAGGTCAAATACCTCGGGCAGTGTGCAGGAAATATGAGCAGGTTTAATAATATGGCCATTGGCATCAAACTGGGCTGGTTCTCCCGGCTCAGAAGCCCGGTGCAATACTATAAAATGATCTTTCTTTAAAAGTATAGGAATTTCGGTTGCCGGCAGATCGCCAACTATAGTTGTATTGCTGGCTACAGTTTTATTTTTAACTATAAGTTTGGTACCCGTTGCTATATAAGATGTTTTAAGAAGATGCGCCACAACTCCTTTCTTTTCCTTTTGAATAACAGATAAGGTTCGCTTTCGCCCGCGGGTATCTTTAAAATTGACCTGATCGCCTTCCTGTAATTGTTTTACCCAGCTTTTCTCCACGGGTAAAGTGGCGTCTACAGCATGCGGTGGTGTTGCATCCGAACCGGTAAGCCATACTACAGCCGGCGATGCAACTAAGCCCAGTTCGTTATGGGCCGGGCGTATGGCTATAACTTTAGGGCCTTCCTTTAGTTCACCGGTTCGCAACTTTGGTCCCATCAGGTCGAAAAGTATAGTGCAGGGTAAACCGGTTTCTTTTTCTGCTTTTCGGATGTTGCGAACCATAGCCTGCCAGGTAGCTTCATCGTCATGGGCGCAGTTTATCCGGGCGCAGTTCATGCCTGCCTTCAGCATCCTGATGACCAAATCATAATCTTTCGCCAGGTCGGTGGAGAAAGTAACCATGATGCGGGTGGTGCGGTTTTGAGGCACTGGCCCAAGCAGGCTTTGCGTGTGTTTGGTAAGTAATTTTGTGTTTTCGAAATACGATACGGACAGTTGCTTATTTACAGGCGGGCACACTGCTAAGTGGCATAAATGGCTACGAACAGCCATTAAACTGGCAAGTACATGCCCTTCCGCCTGGCCCAGCGACGAAAGTCCGAGCTGCGCTAATTTTTCCTGTAGCTCACGGATGTCGTGCTGACGAAGTGCCAGGTAATGCAGTAGGTTTTTGGCGCTTTTCCGGAAGTGGGGGTGCACTTTTTTAATAGCCGGCGAAAACTTCTTCTCAAGTGCCAGCGCCTCATGGTATAAGGCATCAATCTGCGTTATCAGTTCGTCGTATTTTGTTTTTTTTTCTGCCATATCGCATAAGCTGCTCCAGACTTACAAACTGAGTGAAGAAGACTTAGGTTTTATAAACGGCTGAAATAGAATAGCTAATAGGTGAGTATATAGTGAGCTGGCACCAATATAATGATGGAGTAAGTATAGATAAATCAACGAATCTACTTTGAATATCCTCAATGCTATAAAAGCTATCAATTACTCAAACTATAAAGCAAAGTCATTTAGAGTATCACTGTATATTTCCTTCATTTTTTCCGACCTTTGCACCGGACTTTAGCTACAGAAATATGCAACGCCCTGTCAAGCTTATACTTTTCGCCGGTATCGCGCTGGTGCTTTTTTACTTTGTTAACGAGACATTCTTTAGCGAAGAGAATTACCTGAAACCACTCCTGAAAGAGCGTGAAGATAAAGACCTTTCGTTTAGAAGTAGGGCCAACAGCCCTTTTGATGAAGAAGGTCGCCGCGATTTTAAGAACCTGGTATATTACGAGCCCAATGTAAACTATAGAGTAAAGGCCAAAATAGAGGCTTTACCCAAACAGGATACCCTGCTGATGCCGCTTACCAATGGTAGTTACGAACCTTATTTGCGCTATGCCGCAGCTACATTCGAACTGGAAGAACTGCCACAACGCCTTATACTTTACAAAAAGCTGGCGAAAGAAGAAAAAGACCAGTGGTTTGTGCCATTTACCGATAAGACAAACGGTTTCGAAACCTATGGTGGTGGCCGTTACCTCGATGTGCCTTACAAGGAGGATGCTAAAACTATAACCCTCGACTTTAACCGCGCCTACAGCCCATTCTGCGCCTATAATCCCGAGTACGTGTGCCCGGTGCCACCAAAAGATAACCGCCTGAGTGTTGCTGTACCGGCAGGAGAAAAAAACTATAAAGTTCAGGAGTAATAACCTCACCCCAGCCCTCTCCTAAAAACAGGAGAGGGGGGTATGCTTTAATCTGTTCATTTATGCTGGCGCGAGTCTCCAGACTCGTGACCTGCTATGGTGTTGAGTCTCCTGACTCAACTGACCCGACAGGGGCAGGCATGGCAAAGACTGACGCTATAGTTGACTTTATAGTTCTATAGTTAGCGTTTGTCATCCCCCTGCCCCCTTCGAAGGGGGACTTTTCTGCCATTGCTATAGTTGAGCTATAGTTCTATAGTTGCAGTCCATCTGCGGACAGGTCGCGACCTGTCCCTACAGAGCAATATCGTAGCGACGCAATACTTTGCGTCTTATTTTCAGTTACAATAGACCTCAACTATAGGACATTTAAGATCCCTCGGCTAGCGCTCGGAATGACGGAATAAGAACTATCCCAAACTATAAACTCCTACAATTTCACATCGCGTGCAGCACTAAACAGAATAATGTTTAATTTTGAAGTTGACTGGCCTATAGTGCACAGGCTAAACTTTAAAAGAATAAAAAATACGACATGCTGATCTCACTCGACTGGTTAAAACAGCTGATTCATATAGATAAGAACGCAGAAGAAGTAGGTGCTTTGCTGACAGGCGCAGGCCTGGAAGTGGAAGGAATTCACAAACTGGAAGCATTAAAAGGCGGTCTGGAAGGTATTGTGATTGGTGAAGTACTTACCTGCGAACGCCACCCAGATGCCGATAAACTGAGTTTAACCACGGTAGATATCGGAACTGGTGAGCCGAGTCAGATCGTGTGTGGTGCGCCAAACGTAGCAGCCGGCCAGAAAGTGGTGGTGGCAACAGTTAACAGTACCCTTTACCCAACCGGCGGCGACTCATTCAAGATCAAAAAATCGAAGATTCGAGGCCAGGTTTCGGAAGGGATGATCTGTGCAGAAGATGAGATCGGAATTGGTACATCGCATGCCGGCATTATGGTGTTGGATACCGACCTGCCAAACGGAACACCTGCTGCTGATTATTTTGGCCTGAACCCGGATGAAGTTTTTGAGATTGGTTTAACACCAAACCGTGCCGATGCTGCATCGCATTTTGGTGTGGCCCGCGACCTGCAGGCTTTGCTGAAGACTCCTGCTACCTTGCCAGATGTTTCTGCTTTTAAAGCCGAGAATACCAGCCGAACTATAGCTGTAGAAGTTGAGAACCTGGAGGCCTGCCCGCGCTATGCCGGTGTAACTATAAGCGGTGTAAAAGTTGGTCCGTCGCCGGAATGGCTGCAGAAACGCCTGCGCGCTATCGACCTGTCGCCGATCAACAACATCGTAGACGTTACCAACTATGTGCTGCACGAGCTGGGACAGCCGTTGCATGCTTTTGATGCTGACCAGATAAAAGGCGGTAAAGTTATAGTTAAAACTATAGCTGAAGGCACTCCTTTCGTAACGCTGGATGATGTGGAGCGCAAAATGAAGGCTACGGACCTGATGATCTGCAACACGGAAGAGCCAATGGCGATTGCCGGAGTGTTTGGCGGTAAAAAGTCAGGCGTAACTGAAGCAACTACAACTATATTTATCGAGAGCGCTTATTTCTCGCCAGACTATGTTCGTCGCACCGGCACTACGCATGGTTTAAAGACCGATGCTTCTTTCCGTTTTGAGCGTGGCACCGACCCGAACATGGTGATAACTGCCCTGAAGCGCGCTGCTTTGCTGATGCAGGAAATTGCCGGTGGCGTTATTTCATCAGAGATAGTTGACGTTTATCCGCAGCCGATTGTAAATACAGAGCTGAGCTTAAGTATAGAGCGCACGCACCAGCTAATTGGTCAGCACATTGGCTCAGAGCGCATCAAAACTATACTTACCGATCTGGGCATTGAAGTAAAAGGTGAATCTGAAACGGAGTTGCAGCTTTCTATTCCGCCTTTTAAAGTGGATGTGAAGCGTGAAGCCGATGTGGTGGAAGAAGTGCTGCGTATCTATGGTTTCAACAACATCGAGATGAGCGGGCACATGGCCAGCGACTATATGGCCAGCTTCTCGAAGCCTTACCCCGAAGATGTAACCGATACCATTATGGATTACATCGCGGACAACGGTTTCCTGGAGATCATCACCAACTCTATTACAAACTCAAACTACTACAAACCCGCCGGCGATGCTGAAATGGCAGGCCTGATAAAGGTGGTAAACTATAACTCCGAAGACCTGGACGTGCTGCGCAAGAGCATGGTGTTTTCGGGGCTGGAAGTGCTGCGCCGCAACATTAACCGCCGCCAACGCGACCTGAAATTGTTTGAACTGAGCAAAATTTACCAGCAACTGGAAGACGGCAGCACCAAAGAAAGCCGCCGACTGGCCCTATACATAGCCGGTAACGTAACCGCCGAAAGCTGGAAGCAGCCGGGCTCCAAAGTTGCTTTCCACGACCTGGCAGGTGTGGTGCAAAATGTACTGCGCAAACTAAACGCTTCTGATTACGAAACACAGCCGCTGCAGCCAAATCCGTATATGAAGCAAGGCGTAGCCTATGTGAAAAACGGAACTGTAGTTGCCGAAATTGGCCCGCTGGATGCCGGTGTAGCCAAGTTTATGGAAGTGAAGGAGCAGGTTTGGTACGCTGAACTGAACTGGGATTACCTGCTAAAGAAGTATAAAGCTAACCTTACTGCCGAAGAGCTGCCGAAGTTCCCGGAAGTGCGCCGCGATCTGTCGCTGGTATTGGATAAGAATGTTACCTTTGACCAGGTGAAGCACATCGCTTTCAGAACGGAGCGCAAGCTGCTGCAGGATGTGAACGTGTTTGATGTGTACGAAGGCGATAAGATAGAGCAGGGCAAAAAAGCCTACGCCATCAGTTTTACGCTACTCGACAAACAGCAGACCCTGACCGATAAAGTAATTGACTCTACAATGACACGCCTGATGCAGCAATTTGAGAAACAGTTAGGAGCTTTTATCCGCAAATAAGCCATGCCAAAGGACGCGCAACTGCAACATCTCCAGCAGATTGAAGATAAGCTGAGAAAACTCATAAGCCGCTACACCGAGGTGCAGCAGCGGTTAAGCAGTGCCCACGAAGAAATAAAACTTCTGGAAACACAGCTGGAAGAGAAAGATCAGCAAATAAAAAATTTTCAAAATCAGGAGAATATTGTTAAAATTGTAGACACGATAGCAGGAAACCCTGCAAATTCGACTGAGTTAAAGCTCAAGCTAAACGAATATATCAGAGAAATTGATAAGTGTATTGCTTACCTGCGCGACTAAAGTATATGAGTAACAGCGCAGAAAAGGTGAGCAAGAACTATAAAAAACGCAACGGATGAGTGAATTATCAATAAAGATTCGCATCGCAGAACGCGAGTATCCGATGCGGGTAAAGGAAGAAGAAGAAGAAAGGCTCCGTATTGTGGGCAAGTTGCTGAACGAGCGACTAAAGTTCTTTAAAGATCAGTTTGGGATCCAGGATAAGCAGGACCTTCTGGCTATGGTTGCTTTTGAGACCATGGTAGAGAAGCTGAAACTGGAAGATGAAAAGAACCAGCACCTTTCTAAAGTAGGCCAGCAGCTTAACGTGCTGGATGATCTTCTATCGTCGGCAAAATAATTTTATTGTCGCACAGCCTTTTAACGTGTTAGCTATTTCACCGCTTTAACCCCGTCTTTTTGCAGTTACTGCTAATGTGTTTTAATAAACCTTAAAACATGTTAACATGTCCGATATTCTATTAATTCTAATCACCGCCATTGTGGCGCTCGCTGTGGGCGTGTACATTGGGCGTTTGCTGCTGCAAAAGGTATACAAGCAGCAGGAAGTATCCGCCCGCCAAAAGGCAAAAGCTATTATCCGTGAGGCGGAGATCAACGCCGAAGCCATCAAAAAAGACCGCATGCTGGAAGCTAAGGAGAAATTCCTGAAGCTGAAATCTGAGTTTGAAGAAGAATCAAACAAAAAGAAGAACATTATCATCCAGAATGAGAACAAGGTAAAGCAGCGTGAGCAGCATGTTACCAAGCAGATGGAAGATAACAAGCGTCGCGAGAACGAACTGAACAAAGAAAAGGAAACGCTTAACTTACAGTTAGAGCACCTGCACAAGCGCAAAGAAGAAGTAGAGAACCAGCACAAAGAAGTTGTTGGTCAGCTGGAGAAAATTGCCGGATTAACTGCATCTGAAGCCCGTGAACAGTTAGTTGATGCCCTGAAAAGCGAAGCTACTACACAGGCATCTTCCCACATCAAAGATATTGTAGCCCAAGCCAAACTTACCGCTACCAAAGAAGCCAAGAAGATCGTTATCGAGACGATACAGCGCACGGCAGCAGAGCATGCTATCGAGAACTGCGTTTCGGTATTCAACATCGAGAGCGATGATATTAAAGGTAAGATTATTGGTCGTGAAGGACGTAACATACGTGCCCTGGAAGCTGCCACTGGAGTAGAAATTATAGTTGACGACACCCCGGAAGCGATCATTATCTCTGGTTTCGATCCGGTTCGCCGCGAAATTGCGCGTCTGTCGTTGCATCGTTTGGTTGCGGATGGTCGTATTCACCCTGCCCGTATTGAGGAAGTGGTTACCAAGACACGCAAGAACATTGAAGAAGAGATCGTTGAGATTGGGGAGCGTACAGCGATTGATCTGGGTATCCACGGTCTGCACCCTGAACTGATCAGGATGGTGGGCCGTATGCGTTTCCGCTCTTCTTATGGCCAGAACCTGCTGCAGCACTCTCGTGAAGTAGCTAACCTTTGTGCTACCATGGCTGCTGAGCTTGGACTTAACGTGAAACACGCCAAACGCGCTGGCTTACTACACGATATTGGTAAAGTAACGCCAGACGAGCCTGAATTGCCACACGCGATCATCGGTATGGAGCTTGCCAAGAAATATAAGGAGCATCCGGATATCTGTAACGCCATCGGTGCTCACCACGATGAGATCGAGATGACAGCGATGATCTCTCCATTGATCCAGGCGTGTGATGCTATCTCCGGTTCAAGACCAGGTGCCCGTCGCGAGATCATGGAATCCTACATCAAGCGTCTGAAAGACCTGGAAGCAGCTGCTATCTCTTTTGAAGGGGTAAACCAGTGTTACGCTATTCAGGCTGGCCGTGAGCTTCGCATTATGGTTGATGCTGATAATGTAACTGATGAGAAAGCAGCGCAGTTGTCGTTTGATATTTCGCAGAAGATCGAGAAGGAAATGCAATATCCTGGTCAGATCAAGATCACGGTTATCCGCGAGATGAGAGCGATCAGCTACGCCAAATAGTTTTATACTTTTAGCCAAAGTAGGCCGCCTGTTGTACCAGTTACAGCAGGCGGTTTTTGTTTACCTCCCCCTGCCCCCTCCTAAAAACAGGAGGGGGTAACTATAGATTTATAGTTTGAACCAGGCTATAGTTTTATATTTGGCTTTTTCGTTACTCTCCTGTGACCTCACTGAAGTGTGAATTTTTATATAGTTAGCTTCTTTACAACTGGCAACAAAACGACGTAATGGTATTACGTCGCTACATATTCTTGCATTCTGTGGGGATAGGCCGCGACCTGTCCGCTTAATATCGTAAACTATAGAACTATAAACGCAACTATAGTAATAGCCAAAATTCCCCTCTTGAGAGGGGTAGGGGTGGTTGGACCACGGAAACTATAAAACTATAACCAAAGCTATTGCAATTTATGCCCATATCAGGCCAGTTGAGTCAGGAGACTCAACATTCACCCCAAGTCACGAGTCTGGAGACTCGCGCCAGCATATATGAACAGATTAAAGTATAAACTCCCTCTCCTGTTTTTAGGAGAGGATTGGGGTGAGGTAAAAAACAAAAACGCCTACAGAAACTATAGGCGCTTTCCATTTATAGTTTAGCTCAGGAAAGCGTTCAGCATCCAGAGTGTTTTTTCTATTTCGTTGATGTCTTCACTGATGAGCGCGACGGTACCTTCATCGCCGGTTTCGGCTGCCTGGCTTAGTATTTCACGTTCCAGTTCCAATATCACGGCCAAGTTCTGGCGCGTGGCTGCTACTGTTTCCTTGCCATCGCTCAGGCCTTTGGCTTCCTTTATAGTTGAGACCTCCAGGTAAGCTGAGAAGGAGTGTAATGGCTGCTGGCCTATAGTTAAAATGCGCTCGGCAATGGCATCTATCTTGGCAAGGGCACCATTGTATAGTTCCTCAAACTTATCGTGCAACTGGAAGAAGTAGACGCCTTTAATGTTCCAGTGGAAACCGCGCAGGTTCTGGTAATAGATATGATAATTGGCCAGTAACTCGTTCAGCTTTTCAGCTATCTGTATACTTTCGGCCTTTTCTAATCCTATATTGGTCAGCTTTTTCATAATTCAGTTTTTTGTGGGTGAGGTATTTATATTGTTAATGCAAAGATGTCTGTAGTTGCTTCATAAATCAAATTGATAGTTTTTATGATTTGATAACTATAAACTATAATGTACCTTTAGATAATTTAGATGAACTATAGTTTAAACTGATGACCATCGTACAACTTGAATATTTGCTTGCTGTGGATACACACCGCCACTTTGCGACAGCCGCCGAGCACTGTTTTGTAACTCAGCCAACGCTAAGTATGCAGCTACAGAAACTAGAGGAGGAACTGGGCGTGCAGCTGTTTGACCGTAGCCGAGTACCTGTAAGGCCAACCGAAATAGGGAAGGAAATAATTGCGCAGGCCCGTATAGTTGTGTCAGAATCTAAAAAGATAAAGGAACTGGTGCAGAACCAAAAGCAGGAACTAAGCGGCGAGTTGCGCATTGGCGTGATACCAACATTAGCACCTTACCTGATGCCGCTGTTTATAACCGGTTTTTTAGAGAGGCACCCTAACGTAAAAGTTATAGTGCAGGAGTTGCTGACCGACGAGATCGTAGAAAAGTTGAACCACGAACTGCTGGATGTTGGCTTGCTGGTAACGCCCCTGGAATATAAAACTATAAAAGAGCTTCCCTTGTTTTATGAGGCTTTTATGGTGTATGTAAATCCTCGCCATCCACTTGCCAAACAGAAAGAGATAAACCCAGCCGAACTACAAATGGATGATCTGTGGGTGCTGAATGAAGGACATTGTTTCCGGAGCCAGGTGCTGAACATATGTAACCGTGGCGGCAAAATGGGCGGCTCCGAGAACCAGAACTTCGACTATAGAAGCGGCTCTCTCGAAACCCTAAAGCGCATTGTAGAAACACAGCACGGCCTTACGCTGCTGCCCGAGCTATCGGTGCTGGAAATGCCCGAAGAGAAAAAGAAACTGGTACGACCATTCAGTGAGCCGCAGCCCTTACGAGAAGTAAGTTTGGTTGTGCATAAAAGCTTCCTGAAGAAAAAGTTGATAGAAGCCCTGCAAAAAGAGATCATCGCGTCGGTACCAGCATCTATAGCCAACCGTGAGGGAAAGCAGGTGATAGGAGTGAACTAAGATTTTTAAGATCAAAGTATTTTAGGATTAGGCTGTAGCAATAAAAATACATTGATTTAATAATTGTTACCGCTGCTTGTAAACAAGCTGTTGAAATGTAGTTGCAACTATAGTAAAGCAAAAGCTCCCCTCTTGGTAGGGGTGGGTTTCTCCAAATAGTTCAGTGCAACCTTGCACTTCTTCTGGCGCCGGTATCTAACCGGTGACTTACAGTGTACGCGAGTCTCCAGACTCGCTTTTATAGTTGCCTAAGCGAGTCTGGAGACTCACACCCACTGTCGGCACCAGTTGGATGCTGGTGCCAGAAGTAAAAGACACTCACAGGTTATAAAAACACTGTGAGGTCAGCCTAATCCTGCAATCCATCAAATCTTAAAAATCTTAGTTCAAAAACAAAAAAGGCTGCCCTATTAAGAGCAGCCTTTCTTTATAAAATATTGTTTCTGAAACTATGCGTTGATGCCAGCTTCCTGTAGCGCTTTTACCATCGCTTCACCGATCTCAGCAGGAGACTCTACCACATGAATACCGTTCTCGCGCATGATCTTCATTTTAGCAGCAGCTGTATCGTCGGCACCGCCAACTATAGCACCTGCGTGGCCCATTCTGCGACCAGCCGGAGCAGTCTGGCCAGCGATGAAACCAACTACCGGCTTTTTGTTACCAGTCTCGCTGATGTACTGCGCAGCCATAGCCTCATAGTTACCACCGATTTCACCGATCATCACGATAGCATCCGTCTCAGGATCTTCCATTAGCAACTGAACTGCATCTTTCGTAGGCGTGCCAATGATCGGGTCACCACCGATACCGATAGCAGTAGAGATACCTAAACCGGCTTTCACGATCTGGTCAGCAGCTTCGTAAGTAAGGGTACCTGATTTAGAAACGATACCGATACGACCTGACTTGAACACGAAACCTGGCATGATACCAACTTTCGCTTCACCTGGCGTAATTACACCCGGGCAGTTTGGTCCGATAAGCGTTACATTTTTAGACTTGATATAGTTTTTAGCAGTAACCATGTCTTTCACCGGAATACCTTCCGTGATACAAACGATCACTTTAATGCCTGCGTCTGCAGCTTCCATAATAGCGTCAGCAGCAAAAGCCGGCGGTACGAAAATGATAGATACATCAGCACCAGTTCTTTTTACAGCTTCTGCCACTGTGTTAAAAACCGGCAGGTCGAGGTGGTTGTTGCCGCCTTTACCCGGAGTAACGCCACCAACAACATTAGTACCGTACTCTATCATCTGAGATGCGTGGAAAGAACCTTCTGAGCCTGTAAAGCCCTGCACGATCACTTTCGAATCTTTATTTACTAAAACACTCATGTGTATCTTATTTAGTTGTGTATAGACCGTCTGTTAATAATGATTGCAAAAATAGGCTTTTTTATGGCGCGTACAAAAAATAGTTATACCTAATATAAGCCAGCTGTTTACAAAAAACGGAACATTGCCTATACATACTGCTGTTACTAAACTATAGTTGGGGGCCTGCCCTGTAAGCCCACCTGCTGAAAACATAATTTTATTTACGTACCTTTGCACCCGAATTCAACTATACCTCATATGAAGTATCTGAACCATATTACCGAGGCAATCGGTAACACCCCTTTGGTAAAACTGAACAATGTAACAGATGGCATTAAAGCTACTGTGCTTGCCAAAGTAGAGTACATGAACCCTGGTAACTCTGTAAAAGACCGCATGGCGATCCGTATGATAGAAGATGCGGAAAAAGCTGGTATTTTAAAGCCAGGCGGAACTATAATTGAAGGCACATCAGGCAACACAGGTATGGGCCTTGCGCTTGCTGCTATTGCAAAAGGCTATAAATGCATCTTCACCTTAGCAGATAAGCAAAGCAAAGAGAAAATGGACATTCTGCGTGCGGTTGGTGCCGAGGTTAGGGTTTGCCCTACCAACGTATCACCGGATCACCCGGATTCTTATTACTCGGTGGCTAAGCGCCTGAACGAAGAAATTCCTAATTCCTTTTACCCGAACCAATACGATAACCTCTCTAACTGGAGAGCGCATTACGAAAGCACCGGCCCTGAGATTTGGGACCAGACAGACGGCAAAATAACACACTTTATAACAGGTGTTGGTACCGGCGGTACAGTTACGGGCATATCAAGATACCTGAAAGAGAAGAAGTCTGACCTGAAGACTATTGGTATCGATACCTATGGTTCGGTTTTCAAGAAGTATAAAGAGACCGGCATTTTCGATGAGAACGAGATCTATTCTTATGCTACTGAAGGCATCGGTGAAGACATTCTGCCAAAGAACGTAGATTTTGACGTGATCGATGCTTTTGTAAAGGTAACTGACAAAGACGGTGCTGTTATGACGCGCAGACTGGCGCAGGAAGAAGGCCTCTTTGTTGGCTGGTCGTCGGGTACGGCAGTTTATGGCGCATTAGAGTATGCCCGGGAAAACAACCTGACCGAGAACGATGTTATAGTTGTGTTGTTACCTGACCATGGTACCCGTTACCTGGGCAAGATATACAACGATGAGTGGATGCGTGCGCAAGGCTATATAGACTAATATAATAGACTACATTAACAGAAAAGCCCGGCATGTCTGGGCTTTTCTGTTAATACTGCTACAGGCAAGCTGCCCAGGAAAACAGAATTCAGTTTAAATATGTATAACTGCTTCTGAACATACCGTATAAATCTAATATAACGGGTTTTTACGATCAAATTTTAAAATAATTGGGAATTAACTACCGGATAAGTTCATTTTTAGCCTTTGGTAGTTATATTTACATATCGTAATACCGATCCAGTACACGTTTATTAATGAAGAAACTCTCTGGTATACTGCTCATCGATGACGATGAAACCACTAACTTTCTGAACCAGCGCCTGCTTAACAGGATGCAGGTATCAGAGCACATCCATACATTTGTAAACGGAAAACAGGCTTTTGATTACCTTTATAATGTAAGTAATAACAACTACGAAACCAGCAACCAGGACTACTTTAAGCCGGAGCTGATCTTCCTGGATATTAATATGCCGGTGATGGATGGCTTCGAGATGCTGGACCTATACGAGCGGTTAGATGCAGATTTCAGGAAAGGGATCGTGATGGTTATACTTACAACTTCAACGCACCCGCAGGATACGGCAACCGTTACAAAGTATGCTGCCGAATACATAACCAAACCGCTTACCGCAGATAAACTGAATACACTTATTAAGAAGTATTTCTCTAAGCGGTTAACCGATAAAGTATAAATTGAGGCTTTTCTGGCTTTGGCCGGGCATATACCTATAAACTATAACTGGCAGCTCCTGTAAAGTGGCTGACAGTTATAGTTTATAGGTATTTATACTTGCCTCAAGCTTCTGTTACTGGCACAAACGAGAAAGTATCTCCGTTAAACAACCCTTTATCGCTGAGTTTGAGCGATGGGATAACCAGTAGTGCCATAAAGGAAAGCGTCATGAAAGGGGAGGCTAATTTGCTGCCCATTTCTTTACTCATTTTATCGATAGCAGAGTAAGCCTCTGCTACTTTGTAGCCATCTTCCGCCGACATAATACCCGCTACCGGCAAGGGTAGTAATTGCTCAACATCACCATTTACCGCCGATACGCCACCTTTTGCTTTTATGATGAGATTTACGGCCCGGGTTATACTTTCATCATCTACCCCAACAGCTATAATGTTATGCGAATCGTGGCCAACTGACGAAGCGATAGCACCAGACTTAAGGCCGATGTTTTTGATGAAAGCTAAAGCCGGTTCTGCTTCTTCGTAACGGTTTACTACCGTCATTTTCAGCACATCATTAACCACATCCGAAACTATAAAACCATTCTCCACTTTGGGAGCAACAATACCTTCTTTGGTTATCAGCTGTCCGTCAAAAGCTTCTATTACTCTGATGTTGTGCGCCTCTTCAGCCGGAATTTGGAACTGGGCTATAGTTTTAGGGCTGGTGTTAAAGTTGTTTATAGTTTCGCTTGGGGTAAAGGCAATGTTGGATTCTCCATTCTCAGCTACTTTTTCGCCGTTAATGTAAGTGGCCAGCACGTTAAAGTTATCCAGGTCGTCTACAACTATAAAATCGGCTGGGTCGTTTTCTCGCAGCAAACCTACCTTCATTTTATAATGCTCTACTGGGTTTATACAAGCTGCCTGCAACACATGAAACAGGTCGTTACCTTTTGCCAGCGCGCGTTTTACCAGCAGGTTAATGTGTCCTTCTACTAAATTATCAGGGTGTTTATCGTCGGAGCAGAACATGATGTTTTTATAGTGCTCAGGCAGCAGAGGTATAAGCGCTTCAAAATTTTTGGCGGCACTTCCTTCACGTATCAATATCTTCATGCCAACGGCCAGTTTATCCAGGGCTTCTTCGGCAGTGAAGCATTCGTGGTCGGTGGTGATGCCGGCTGATGCGTATAGTTTGGCCTGCTCGCCCATTAACCCTGGTGCGTGGCCATCTACTGCCTTGCCATATTTTTTGGCCAACTCAATTTTCTCCATCACAACCGGGTCGCGGTGCAGCACGCCAGGCCAGTTCATCATTTCAGCCAGGTATACTATCTCGTCACGCTTAAACAACTCTTCAATGTCTGAAGCTGTAATTTCGGCACCGGCAGTCTCAAAAGGCGTAGCGGGTACGCACGATGGTGCTCCGAAGTAAAACTTAAAAGGTGTTTTTTTGCCGTTCTCGATCATATACTCGACACCTTTCACGCCAAGCACATTTCCTATTTCGTGTGGGTCGGAGATGGTGGCCACCGTGCCGTGCACCACAGACAGGCGTGCAAACTCGCAGGGCACCAGCATCGAACTTTCTACGTGCACGTGTGCATCAACAAAACCGGGTAAAATATAATTTGTGGCATTGGTAGCTTCACGAACTATTTTAGAAATACGGCCGTTTGAAACATGGACCGTGCCTTCAAATATCTCCTGGTTGTGTATGTTTATAATGCGTCCGCTTACGGTATAGGTTGCCTGCATGGTGATAGGTTATAGTTAATTTTAATTACCCTGAAATGGGGTCCGAACCCGTAAATTACTTTATATTTGCGTTAAATTCAGCTGTTTTGAGAAAGTTAATTTCATATTTGATGATAGCCGGTGTACTTGCATCGGGCTCGCTTGCCGGATGCAGCCAGAAGACTGCGTTACAGAAGAAAACGGCTAAATACCAGAAAATGAGCAAGCGTGGCAACGCGCCCTGCCCTTGCGATTCCAACTAATACTTACCGGATATTTTATGAAAAAGATCGTGATCGCGTTAGATGGCCATTCATCCTGCGGCAAAAGCACAACGGCTAAACAGGTAGCTGCCGAGCTGGGCTATGCTTACATTGATACCGGCGCTATGTACCGTGCGGTTACGTTATACTTCCTCGATCATCATATATCGCTTACAAACCCGAAAGAGGTTTCGGATGCCCTCCGTAATATTGATATCACCTTCCATTATAACCCAAAAACAAAGCGTAACGAAACATACCTGAACGGCCTGAATGTGGAAGATGAGATACGCAAAATGTATATCTCGAACCAGGTTAGTGAAGTAAGTGTGGTGCCTGCCGTACGCCATGCTATGGTAGCGCAGCAACAGAAAATGGGCCGTAAACGAGGTGTGGTAATGGATGGCCGCGATATTGGTACAGCAGTGTTCCCGGATGCGGAAGTAAAGATATTTATGACGGCTGATGTGGATACCCGTGCCAAACGCCGACAGCAGGAATTGCTTGTAAAGAACCAGTTAGTTAACTTAGACGAAATCAGGGAAAACCTGCAGAAGCGCGACCTGATAGACTCGACAAGAGCTGAAAGCCCGTTGCGCCGCGCCGACGATGCCGCACTGCTCGATACCTCGCACATGACCATTGATGAGCAGGTAGACTTTGTAATGCAAAACGTGGCATCTAAGTTGCTTGATCAGAAGTACACTGCCGTTGAGCAGAACTAATAGAAAATAAGAAATGAATATCACGATAGATAAAAATTCTGGTTACTGTTTCGGGGTTGAGTTTGCCATACAAATGGCCGAAGACGAAATGGAATACGTGGATGAATTATACTGCCTCGGCGATATTGTACATAACAGCATGGAAGTGCAGCGCCTTTACAAAAAAGGCCTCCGCGTAATTGACCGCGAAGAACTGCGCAACCTCCGCGACTGTAAAGTGCTGATACGCGCACATGGCGAGCCGCCGGAAACGTACCAGATCGCTTTAGAGAACAACCTCGAGTTGATAGATGCCTCGTGCCCGGTGGTGTTAAAGTTGCAGAACCGTGTAAAGCATGCTTTTGATTCTATTAAAAAAGATAGCGGCCAGGTAGTTATTTATGGTCAGGTAGGTCACGCAGAAGTGATCGGTTTAGCCGGCCAGACCTGCGACGAAGCGATTATAGTTACGACGGAAGAAGACCTGGAGAAGATCGACTTTAAGCGCCCTGTAACGCTCTTTAGCCAGACAACAAAAAGTACGAAAGGCTTTTACCATATTAAGGCCCTTATTGAAGAACGCATAAAGCAGGCAAACGCTGACAGCACCCAACCAGTATTTGATGCGAACGACAGTATTTGCCGCCAGGTATCTAACCGCGAGCCACAGTTGTCGAGGTTTGCTACAGAGCATGATGTATTGATATTTGTAAGCGGTAAAAAGAGCTCGAACGGAAAGGCATTATACAGCGTATGTAAGCAGCACAACCCCAACAGCTACTTTATCGAGAACGAGACCGAGCTTGATAAAGATTGGTTTGCAAACGCGAACAGTGTAGGTATTTGTGGAGCAACTTCTACACCCATGTGGCTGATGCAACAGGTAGCAGATGGAATTGCAGCTATTACAGAACCTGTTTCTTAAAGTATAATAAAACAACATAAAAGCATTTTTGCTAATTTAGGCTTTGCTTCGGCAGGGCCTTTTTTGTACCCTTCACTATGAGACGTTTATTCAGTTATTTCCTTAACGGACTTCTGATCATCGCACCCTTTACCATAACCGTATGGATTGTGGTAGCTATTATAGATTGGTTAAACGGTATGTTTGACCTGGGCATTCCGGGCCTTGGAATTTTGCTGATGGTAGTGCTGCTGACTTTGGTGGGCTATATCGGCTCGTCGTTCCTGGTTAAGCCTTTTATCACGCTAACGGAGCGCATTTTTCATAAAGTGCCTTTAATTGGTATCGTATATTCGAGTATACGCGATCTGTTTGATGCTTTTGTGGGCGATAACCAGAAGTTTAACAAGCCGGTAATGGTGAAAATGTACGAAGGCTCAGATAACCACAAACTCGGCTTTGTAACCCAGGAGGTATTGGAAAGTATAGAAGCAGGCGACAAAGTAGCTGTATACTTTCCGCACTCTTATAACTTTTCCGGTGAGCTTTTCCTGGTGCCCAGCCAAAATATAACTTACCTGGACCTGCCAAGCTCCGACGTGATGAAGTTTATAGTTTCAGGTGGCGTTTCGAAGCTATAGTTTTCAGGGTATTTAGGATTGGATGGAGTGCGTGGTTTATACTTTAGGTAACGTTACCTTACACCTGTAAGCAGCTAGCCTGGAGACTCGCGTGCACTTTATGGCACCGGTTGGATACTGAAGCTAGTAGTAAAGACACTCACAGGTTTGAGAAACACTGTGAGGTCGGCCAAATCCTCAAATCTTAAAAATCTTAGTTCTGGCAACTAAAATTGTATGCATGCCGAATAACCTGTATACTTATACTTCTGGAAACAGAAACGAACTATAAATTTTTACCATAGCGTGTCATATCTCAGTAAAGACAAAACGAAGTTACATTACCGCGTAATTGGCGATGGTAGCAAAGTAATGCTGGCTTTCCATGGGTATGGGCAAAGCAGCGGGTATTATTACCCCATGGAGAAAGCGCTGGGTCAAGATTATACTATCTACGCTTTCGACCTGTTTTTTCATGGCGGCAGCCGCTTGCACAAAGACGACATGCCGCTTACCAAGACGTTCCTGAAAGGAATGATAGAACAGCTACTGGAGAAGTATAAGATCGAAAAGTTTACGGTGATGGGCTTTAGTATGGGTGGCAAATTTGCCCTTACCCTGATAGAGCAAATGCCCGAACGCGTTGAAGAACTATACCTGATCGCTCCTGACGGAATTAAGACCAGCTTCTGGTACAACATTGCCACCTACCCGGGCTGGATGCAACAGATATTTAAGCGCACTGTAATTAAGCCAAAGCCGTTTTTTAAGTTCTTGAAAGTGCTTAATAAGTATAACCTTGCCCACAAAAGCCTTATCCGGTTTGCACATTACCAGATGGACAGTACGGCCAAGCGCTTGCGTGTTTACCGTTCCTGGATCGGTTTCCGCGATCTGAACTTCGATATCCGGCAAATCGTACAGTTACTTAACAAGTATAAAATTCCGGTTACAATGTACCTGGGCGAATACGACGAAATTATATCGTTGAAGCGGGTAAGAGTGTTTGTGGATGCCCTGGATAATGGCGAACTGGTCATACTGAAGACCGGGCACTCGAACCTGTTGCAGGATGTTGCCGACCACCTGCATAACAAGCGAAACAGAGGCCATTAATATCAAAAGCTTATAGTCTAAACTATAGGCGCCGAACTATCATTGTACGGTAATACTGCTACGTTACTGAATTATCATCTATCTTAGCTGCTGATGAAAAACAAACAGGACCAGAAAGTGAAACCTGAAAAGCGAGTTATAGGCCGCCGCGAACATGTGGCCCTGCCAGTATTGGGAATAGACGAAATAGAAGCTAAAATTGACACCGGCGCTTTTACATCAGCCATACATTGCTCCAACATACACGAAGAAACCGATGCACAGGGCCGTACTGTGATCTGTGTTGAATTGCTGGACCCGTCGCATCCGCAGTATAACCACAAAAAACTACACTTTGCGGACTATGAACTGCGCGAAATAAAAAGTTCGATAGGAGAGAAGCAGCAACGCTATGTTATCCGTACAACGATAGAACTTTTTGGCGAGGTAATGGAAGCCGACTTTTCGCTATCAGACCGCAGCGACATGAAGTACCCGGTGCTGATAGGCCGCAAGTTGCTGCAAGGCCGGTTTATTGTAGATGTTTCCCGTAAAAACATCTCCCGAAAGTATAAAATAAAACAAAAGCTGAAACACCCCAATTTATGAAAATAGCTATTCTCTCCCGCAACCCTAAACTATACTCTACCCGCCGTTTGGTAGAGGCCATTGAGCAGCGGGGGCACGAAGCCATTGTTCTCGACCATTTGCGCTGCGACCTTATAATTGAGCAGGGCGACCCGCATATACTTTATAAAGGCGAGCGCCTGACAGGTATAGATGCGGTTATTCCGCGTATCGGGGCGTCGGTTACGTTTTATGGTACGGCTGTAGTGCGCCAGTTCGAGATGATGAAAGTAAAAAGCGCTGTTGATTCGCAGGCAATTGTACGATCTCGCGATAAACTACGCAGCCTGCAGATACTTAGCCGCGCCGGCTTGGGCATGCCTAAAACAGCTTTCACAAACTACTCTAAAGAAACATCGGAGCTGGTAAAAGAAGTTGGTGGCGCACCATTGGTAATTAAGTTGCTGGAAGGTACGCAAGGGCTGGGTGTAGTATTGGCCGAGACCAAAAAAGCATCGGAATCTGTTATTGAAGCATTCCATAACCTGAAAGCGCGTGTTATAGTGCAGGAATTTATTTCGGAAGCAGGCGGCGCCGACATCAGGGCATTTATAGTTAACGGCGAAGTGGTTGGCGCCATGAAGCGCCAAGGCAAAGAAGGCGAGTTCAGGTCTAACCTGCACCGTGGGGGCAAAGCCATGCTCATTAAACTTACCCGCCAGGAAAAAGCTGCTGCACTGCTTGCCGCCAAATCGCTTGGGTTAGGTATAGCCGGTGTAGATATGTTGCAATCAAAACGTGGGCCGCTGATACTGGAAGTAAACTCCTCGCCGGGCCTGGAAGGTATAGAAAAAGCAACAAACAAAGATATAGCTGCTAAAATAGTAGAGTACGTAGAGGGCCTTGCTATTAAAAAGCCGAAGAAGAAAGTAGACGAATAGCATGCCCGAAACAATAGTTATTAACGGCCGAAGTATAGACCGTGGCGAAAAAGTACTGACCAAACTGGTGATCAGCAAGCTACCCAGCGGTACGGTTATAGAAATCCCAGTTTACGTTTTCAGGTCGGTGCACGATGGGCCGGTGGTGTTGCTGATGGCCGGCATGCACGGCGACGAAGTAAATGGCACCGAAGTTATCCGGCGTATGCTGTCGCGTAAAATGTTGTACCCGCTAAAGGGTACTATCATTGCCGTACCGATCCTTAATATTTATGGTTTCCTTAACTTTTCCAGGGAGGTGCCGGATGGCAAAGATGTGAACCGTAGTTTTCCGGGAAACCGGGAGGGGTCGCTGGCCAGCCGTGTAGCACACCGGTTCATGAAAGAAGTTATGCCATACGTAGATTATGGTCTGGATTTCCATACAGGTGGCCGTAGCCGCGCCAACTACCCACAGATACGCTGCGTTTTAGGCGACTATATTAACGAGGAACTTGCGAGGGCTTTTGCGCCTCCATTTATAATGAATGCTCCTTACCGACAAGGCTCGTTGCGTAAAGAAGCGGGTAAAATAGGTAAGTCGATATTAGTGTATGAGACGGGGGAGAGTTTGCGGTTTGATGAGAAAGGTATAAACCTGGGCATTGAAGGGACCTGCCGTATGTTGCACCACCTGGGTATGATGGCCAGCTGCTGCGAGCCCGCCGAGCCAACTATAGTTTGTATGAAGGATGTTTGGCTACGTGCTAAAAATGCCGGTCTGTGGCGAACCACTATAACTATAGGCGACTACGTTAAAAAGAACCAGCAAATAGGAAGTATAACCGACCCCTACGGTGAAATGGAAGTACGCCTGAATGCACCCGCCACTGGCTATGTAGTTGGCCTTAACAACATGCCCGTAGTTAACCAGGGCGATGCGTTGCTGCATATAGCATTTTGATTGTTAAATTGTTGATTGTTAATTGTTGAATAATTTAAGATTCTGCAGGGACCTCGTAGCGTGCGTAGCTCCTACGAGCGTCTGATCAAAACAAAAGGCCGTTACTATAGCAGTATCGGCCTTTTGTTTTATAGTTTACTTATAGTTTATACCCAGCGTTTGCGTTCGCTGAAGTGGTTACAGCCAAACTCAGCACCTGTTATCATCTCAAACTTTTTCGGTTTAAGGTCTTCGGATGCTTCGTGTACTAACGGTAACACATAAGATGGGTCCATGGCATGTTGCCCGGTTAGTTCGTCGCAAACACCAAAATTATCATTCTGTATTTGTACTTTATTTGTGTCCTGCTCCCAGTGGGTGCAGTGGTTACATGTTGCTTCCATAGGTATAGTTGTTTACGGTTTATCTTCAATTTAACTTCTTATTTATACTTGCCTCCAGTACTGCTGGTTGACTATATAAAGCGTTTTTAGAGAAATTTAGAATCAGACTAAACAAGATAATGGAGGGAAACTATACTTATAGGTGTTAAACAAAATGGCCCTGCTATAGAGTAGCAGGGCCGTTTTTATAATTTACAATTATAAACCGTAGCAAGTATAAACTCAGGAATTAGAACACATAACGTACGTGCAGCGCTGAATCCCAGAAGCCACCGCCACTTGGTATGTTAATGTATGGCTTAATGTCGGCGCCAATTGTGAATGGAATCTCGCGGATATAATATTCCAGGCCAAGTATACCATCTATACCAATACCAATTACACGGTCATCGTCATAATGCTTGTGGTCGTGGTCGTAATAGTGGCGGCCTCTCCAGGAGCCAATGTGGCCACCCGCACCATAATACCACTGCAGCCCGCGTGCGTTAAAAGCAGGTGCATGTTTTTCGTAAAGCACAGTAAGTACAGTACCCCGATGGCTGAAGCTGGTACTTAAAATACCCTCAATGGCAGCATCGCTTTTAATAAAATGCTTTACCGTAAGGCCCGACGCAACACCGCCTCTGAAACCTATACCTGTTGTGTAGCCGCTTTGGGCTTGTGCACTGATTGCCACCGATAATACAAGGGCAAATACGAAACAAATCTTAGCTAAAATTTTCATTAAAAAGTTATAGTTTAAGATGGTGAAATGGCTGTAGAAAGCACATTATACCGCAAAATTAAAACTTCTAACGAATAGATGGCTAACTATCTTATACCTGTGTCTACTTTTTTGAGGAGTCTTTATAGTCTTGTAGATAAGCAGTTTTGCGGGTACGTCGGCCGATCAGTTTAAAGAAAGATATAAACCCCTGATCGTCACGTTGTAATGATTTGGCAAAGGCATCGGGTTCGTCGCTCTGCTCAAAATCTTTTATGTAATGTTCGCGCACTACATCGGCTTCCGCTAATTCCTGGGCGGCTTCTATTTGTACCAGCCCGGTTTTCTCCCACATTTTGCGCCACCAGGCTATACTATGTATAAAGTACCAGTAGTTCTGGAAGTCATGTTTCAGAAAGTCGGGTACCTGATCTATCGTTTCGATCTCTTTTGTGAAGCACACATCCACTATAGCTATATGGCCACCGGGCTTTATAAAGCGGGCAATGTAAGGCAGGTACTTTTCGTCAGTCCCGAAATAAGTATAAGAATCCACTACAATTACGGCATCAAAATACTCTTCGGCAAAGGGCAGCGAGCGGGCATCGGCCTCTATAGGTATAACCATGTTCTCGCAGCCTTCCTCTAAAATACGCTCGTAATTGTCACTCGCCGATATCGCTTCATCCACAGCCCACACGGTTACTCCAAATTCTTTGGCCAGGAAAATAGAGCTGATCGCTTTACCGCAACCCAGATCAAGCACACGCATGCCTGGTTTCAGCTGCAGCGATTTGGTGAGGCTTTCGAGGTTAAAGAGTACGTTCTCACCCATCGAGTGCTTGCGCACCCACTCCGGGTCGTATTGGGTTGCTTTCGGGAAAACGTGGCGTAACTGGCGTGGCTGCATAAATTTATACTTGCGTGCATTGCCTTTACGCAGGGTTGGGGCTATAGTTTGGCCGCTATCCTTGCAATTTTATCAGATGGGTAAATATGGTTGCCACCTTTATTCTGAAGTGCAGTCTGCACCATAGCTTTGGCTACATCTTCGGCTTCGATGGGTTTATACTTGCTTAATGGACCGATCATAAGTTTGCTGAGCGGCTGCATGATTTTAGCTGCCACTTCTTCACCGGTGCGTTCTTCATCGCGCTCGCCTAACAACAGCGATGGCCTGAATATCTGAACGCCTCTGAACTCCATATCCTGCACCGCGCGCTCCATCTGGCCTTTAACTTTGTTGTAAAAGAAGAGCGAACTCTCGTCGGCACCCATTGCGGAAACTACCAGGAACTGCGATGCATTTTTAGCAGCCGTAAGTTTGGCCAGCTCTACTACATAAGTATAATCTACTTTATAAAAGCTCTCTTTAGAGCCAGCCTTTTTTATAGTAGTACCCAGACAACAGAAAACATCGTCGGCAGCGAGGTTGGCGCTATACTTCTTCAGGTTATCAAAATCTACTATCTGTTGGTCGAGCTTGGGGTGTATAATGGGCACTTCCCTGCGGCCAACAGATATAACCTGGCTATAACGATCATTGTCGAGTAACAGGCGCAGGCAATGGCTTCCTACCAGTCCGGTAGCTCCGGCAATCAGGGCATTTCTGGTTTTATGCATAGGGGCAATTTGGGCTTATGCAGAGAGTACGTTTTTAATGGCTATGTAGTCGATGTAGTATAGCAGTTTAACCGAAAAATTGTTGTTCTGAGGCGACTGAAGCGTTTTAGAAATGTTTTCGATGTATTTATGCTCTACTTTTTCGTCCTGATTTCTGATCTCGTTCTTCCAGACAACCATAAGCTCGCTGCCCGGCGCAAAACGCCAGCTGTACACCAGGTCTATGTTAAAAGTATTATAGTTGATGTTGTTATTGCTGTTGAGTGCCGGCCTGCCGTTAGCCAGAAAACCTCCATCCGTCAGATCAAAAATGCGCTTATAATCTGCACTTGACCAGTAGTGGCGCATGTTCAGGGTAATGCCTGCTTTCTCATTAAAAATATAAGCTCCGGATAGCGTAGACGTAAAAGTGGTAATGGTTCGGTCACCGAAAAGTATGCTGTTATTTTCGCGCCCGGCGTAGCCAATGTTCCGGATCTCCTGGCGGTAGTTGTTGCTTTGTACCAGCGAGAATTTGTCGTTTACACGGAAGCGCGGACTGAAATTGCCCCACCAGCTAAACTGGTCGTAACGGTTCGAGCGCCAGAAACCTGCAGATGCGTCTATTGCCACACGCTTGCGGTAATCTGAGCTGATGCCCATGTTGGTATCAAAAGCAGGTGGTTTCACGAAAACGCGCGGAAAACTGCGGGGCTCATAATAATCGTAGGCATTACCCGGGCGGAAGCCGGCGCTCCAGTAGGCACTCATAAAATTACGGAAACGCACATTAGTGCTGATGCCCATGCTGCTGCTCACAAACTTGCGCGGCGCATACAGTATACTGTGGCTCACGCTCATGCTGGTGCCCCAGCTCAAAAACTTCCACACAGGCTGGTAAAAATTATAGCTAATGCTGGCGCTGTTACTTATTTCGTTGTTGTTGCTCAGGTAGCCGAGGTCATTTATCTCGTATGTGTCGGACTCTACGTGGTGGTTAATGCCATAGCGCAGGTTGCCGCTTATCTTACTCAGGTTTACATTGTACTGGTGTCCCAGGTGCAGTTTATCAGGCAATGTGTCGCCGCGAAGTATAATGTTGCTGCCATATAGTTGGCTCAGGTTGCCGCCTGCTCTTATGGCAAAGTTATTTGTTCTGTCGGCAAAGCGCAGCTGCAAACCCGATACGTTGGCATCGTAAAAATCTTTGGTGCGGGTTACGTTGCTGTTAGTGAACGTAACAAACGAGTTGCGCGGCAGTGTCTGGTCAAGTACAAACACGTTATAGTTTGTAAAAGGGTCGGTCAGTATTTCGCGTGTCTCACCGGTCTCCTCGTTTTTTACAGTAGCATACATGTTGCGCGTAATAGCGTTCAGTATACCTACGCCCAGTCCTTTTATAGTTCTGCCAGATACTTTGGCTGCATTCAACAAACCGCTAATGGCCGGGTTCTCAACTATAGTTTCGTTTTCCTGGAGCGAATCCAGTATGCTGCTGCGCAGGATTGGTGTGCCCCCAATGCGGCGTGAGTGGAAGATGCCAGCCTTATTAAATAGCTCAGTACTTTCGGTAAAGAACTGCCGGTTTTCGCCATACTTCACTTCAAAAGGGCCAAGGTTGAGCACCTGGTTATCAGAGCGGGTCTGGCTGAAATCCGGAATTAAGGTCAGGTCTAATGTAAAGGCATCATTTATACCATATTTCACATCCATGCCTCCGCCTATAGACCGGCTATATGGGCTTTTGCCATTGGTGTTTCCGGAATAGTGGTTTATATACCCCGAAACGTAAGGCGAAAACTGTAACCTTACCGGCGATTTTATACCTTCAATACCGATAGCGCGACCTTCCTGGTTCACAAAACCTTCCACCATGTTGTTAACGTGGTTCCAGTACGATTTTTCGCGGCTGCGTCGTATAACACGCATATAGTTTACACCCCAGGTCTGCACCTCCGTCTCCGGGAAACGGATCGTGCCATACGGAATCTTCATCTCAACTACCCAGCCCTGCTCTGTCTTTTTAACATTGCTGGCCCATACGGCATCCCAGTTCCAGTCTTCACGGCCCTGCGAAAATTTAATATCGGTTTGCACGCCAGCCGCCGAAACCATAAAGGCAAAGGCATTCTGCTTGTCGTTATAAGTATCAAGGTACACGGCAAACATATCCGAGTTATTCTCGCCAGAGTCGCGGCCACCTAATTGGGTAAGCACAGAGTCGGGGGCAGTGTCGTGCAGGAGTGCGCCTATGTACACAGCTTCGTTATCATACAGTAAGTATACTTCTGATTTCTGGGACGATGGTTTGCCATTTAAAGGGTCGTAGCGCACAAAGTTGGTGGCTGGCTGCACGGTTTGCCATACTTCAGGTTCCAGGTAACCATCCAGCACAGGCGCTTTTGTTGCACGCACAGCCATGGTGGTCTTGCGCTTTAACTCGGCAGCTTCGGGGGTATTGTTTTTGTCGGCAACTGCCATGGTAACAGCAGTTAAAATAAGGGCAATGGTGAGAATTTTATGTAGCATGGCAATACTGCGCCTGACAAGAGCGCCGCTTAAAATTGTTGGTCTGTTTTATTATGGGTTTGTTTCGGAAGTATAGCCTGGCTAACGCCTGAGCTTAATATAATCCTCGAATAGCTCGATGTGCCCTGCTCTGTAGAGGCTGCCAATGGCACGCTTAAACATCTTTTTACTTACGCCAACTACACGGTAAATATCTTCCGGGTCGCTTTTATCCGACAGGTTTAGAGTGCCGTCCTGTTCTTGCAGCAACTGCATTACTTTAGTTGCCGTTTCGTCCATTTCGCTGAAAGTATCGGCATCGGGTTTGCGCAGGCTCACGTCCACTTTCCCGTCTGGCCGAATGGTTTTAATATAGCCCTGCAGCTTATTACCGATTTCAACCTCCTTAAAAACCTCGTTGCGGTAAAGCAGGCCTTTAAATTCGTTGTTGATGATGACGTTAAAGCCCAGGTCGGTATATTCCGCTATCAGCAGTTCGGCCTGCTCGCCCTCTTTTAACTGCGAGGTATCCGCATTCAGGAATTTGTTTATTTTAGCTGTACCCACAATCCGATCCGAGGCATCATCTAAGTATAGATACACACAGTACCTGCGGCCGGCTATCATTTTATCTTTCTGGTTGTTGAGCGGAATAAGCAGGTCTTTCTCCAGACCCCAATCCATAAAGGCTCCAAAAGGTGTAGTATCCGTGCAAACCAGACCGGCAAACTGACCGACTGTAGCATATGGCGTAAGATTTGTAGCAATTACACGGTCTTCAGAATCGCGGTACACAAACACCCGCACAAAGTCACCAACTTTAGCGCCTTCTGGTACATACTTGGCAGGCAGCAGAATGTCTCCGTCTTCGGAGGTCAGGTAAACACCGAAATCTACTTCACGTGCTATTTCGAGTTCGTTGTAATTGCCTAAATCTACCATGTGCTTTGTCGTTTTTATAGTATAAGATGCCGTTCAACAAATCTAACAAAAAGGTAGGGGCTTTAAAAGTTGCAACAACGGTCTTTTACAGATTAATGGTATAGTATAATAATGAGCAGGTTAAGTATTATTGTTTTGCAGGATTCTTCAATTTGGCTGTGTGCTATAAAGTCTTTGGAGTAGGTGTATGACGTTAGGTTAGCTTTTGTCATTCCGAGCGCAGCCGAAGGATCTTATGTGCTCTATTTCTCTGGTGTCATCCCGAGCGTTAGCCGAGGGATCTTATATGTCCTATAGTTGAAGTCTATACTTTCTTCAACCAAGCTAAACTTTCATAGCTGCCACTTATCCTGGGAGCTCTATTCACCTATTGTTTTATAGCTGGCTTTATGCGCTCACGGCCGCGAGGCCTCGCCTTCGGGCATCGCGCTGCTGCTTTCTTGCTATCCTCGTACCTCGGATTGCCTGCGGCACCGCAACAAATCAAAGGCGCTCAACCCAAAGACTGATATATTTCTCATAGCGACCGCTTAACTATAGTTTGAACCAATAAGCTTCGACCTTTTCTCCTGGTTATACTTCCGTAGGGACAGGTCGCGACCTGTCCACTCTTGGTCTGTAACTATAAAACTATAACTAATGAAACAACAGTAGCAGAAACTGTCCCCTTGAGGGGACTATAGGGGTGTTAATACCCCAACTATAAAACTATAAAGCCAACTATAACAGAACCAGAAAATTCCCCGCCTTGGATAAGGAAGGGTTAGGGGTGGTTGGATTTCGCACACTATAAAACACCTCCCTGCCCTCCTTAAGGGGGGAGTTTCCCTATAGCAGAAATTCCCCTCCTCGGAGGGGCAGGGGTGGGTTAAAACTGACCATATGAAGTAGTACCCAAACAAAAAAGGCAGCCTGAAAACAAGCTGCCTTTCTTACTCATATAATGTGCTCTTTACTTAGCCTTTGACTTAGCAGGTACTTTTTTAGAACTGCCATTTGAGCTGCGGCTTGGCTTATCTTCGCCATCCATAATGTCATCAGGTTTCGCGATCAAGCCAATTGAGAGACCATCATCACCCAGGAAGTGCTCAATGTGGTGGCATCTGTCTTCTGTTTTAAGCAGGATGCCCTCCAGTAATGCCTTTGTGGCAAAGTCTTCGTGCTGTAAGGCCAGTTTTATACCTTTGCGCAGTTCAACGGCTATGGTTTTCTCGTCTTCCATGTCCTTTGCCAGCATTTCTCTTATCCTGAAAACACCTTCCTCTTCGTGCTGAATATAAGCCAGCTCCATTTGTTTTTTAGGATGGCAGGTAGGGCAATAACCCATAACTGTCAGGCGCTCGGCAATAGCATCGTATTGCTCGTGTATCTCGGTATAATGTTCCTCAAAAAACAGGTGCAGGTCCCGGAATTGCGGGCCTTCTACCATCCAGTGGTGTTTATGATACTGGTTATATAAGGTGATGAAAGATGCCAGGTGGCGGTCAAGCTCCTGGGCTATAGCTTTTGCGGTTTTATCTGAAAGGCCAACCGGGTTGCCTTCGTATTCTGATTTTTCTCTAAGTTTTTCCATAGGTATAGTTTGAATTTATACTTACCTATACTTACCGTAATCAACCTAAAAAAGATTTATCTGAATTCGGCTACGCCCGGTCGCTCAAACCGGAAATCTGTGAAGTCATAGTATGGCCGGGAGGCTTCGTATACTTTAAAGCCGCTCAGGTCCTCGTTGGCCGGCAGGTGGGGGTAAAAGCTGAATAATATCTGTATTGTGCTGAAAGACAGGTACTCGTTACGGAACCGTAGGCCAAGCCCATAGCCTGTATATGGCCGTTCGTTAAAGGGGTTTGCCTTGTTTCCCGACGATAGCCAGGCCACATCGGCAAAGGCAATAGTTGCCAGTTTAAATCCGAATAAAGAAAAGGGCGTGTATAAATTTGCTTCGTAATTAAGCGTTACGCGTTTGGTACCGCGCAGCAGCGAAGAGTTGAAGCCACGCAAACCATCGTTTTTGTTTATAGATAGCAGATCTTCGGGATTTCGGTTAAGACCAAACGTGGCGCGCGACTGCAGGTAATGGCGGAGTTTCCAGTTGCCGCGTTCATACAACCGCGTAATGTATAACGACTGTAGTTGCAGCATGCCTTGTTGCCAGTTGCTGTCCTTCACAAACGAGCCCCACGACACACCGCCATACAGATAGCCAAAGCTCTCGCGGTAGCGGGCAAAAGCCGCCGATGCTCCCCAATAGCGCCTGTCGCTTATATCGCCGTTCTCATAACCTGTGGTTACCGAAACAATGCTGCCTACAGGTATATCTTCTGTGCGGCCAAAACCGAATAAGAAGCGGTCTTTGTAATACTTTCGAGTGCTGTAACCTATACTGCCCAGGTATAACTGGTTTGTCTGGAAGTTCTCGGTAGGAGTGGTGGTATACTTGGTGTGGATCATGCGCACACCGGTTATCAAACGTCCGCGCGGCTCGTAGCCCAGGTTATACGACTTAAACTTAAAAGCACGGCCAAACCAGGCATCGGTACGAATAAAAGCCAGGTTGCCGAACTGCGGTATGGTATCGGTTTCGGTGGGCGGTAAAAGTATACGTTCTTCGATGTCGGCTATACCTGCTGCGCCTGCATACTGTGTGTTGGTAGCATAAAAATCCCTGAAAAGGTAAGCGCTCCGTTCCTGGTAATAGTTCTCGTTTATATAAGCCAGGTTGCCTGTGATGTATGTTTTCCCGATGTTCTCTATACTATAGCGGCCTGCAAATTCCCATGGTCGGGGTGCCTTTTGGTTAAAGCGGTAAGTTACTTCCGGTTGGTGACCTAAGCCCAGGAAGTTAAGTTCCCGCACTGTTAGCCTGCCTGCTCCTGATGATGGTGTAAACGAACCTGATCCGCCCAGGCTAAAGATGTCCTTAGTAACTATAACTACATCTATACTATCATTGGTAGTGGTGCGCTCATCAACAAGTATGCGGGCATCTAAAATATAGTCTGTCTGGCGCAGCAATCGTTCCGACTCGGTTAAGGCTAGTGGCTCCAGCGCCTGGTTCTTCTCGAAAAGGAGTTTGTTGCGTATCAGGTTGCGCTTGGTGCGGGCGTGTGCAAAGTTGCCTGCTTTTTCGAGCCAGGTATCGGGCAGGTGGGTAGTGTCATGTATACTATAGCCGAAGGCATCAAGCGGAATAATACGAATGCGGCGCACGATCTTATAGTTGTGCCGCTCATACTCGCGCTCTATCAGTTCTGCATCCAGATTTAGGGCTTCATCATCCGGCTGATCAAAATCCAGAATCGAGCTCAGCAACTTCCCCATTATAGTTTTGCGCTCCGAAAACTCTTTCAGGTTACTGATCACACGCTCGTCAAAACGGGTGGTATCTGTCTGGGTGGTTATAGTATCCGGTTGGGTTTTCTTCGGCTTTTGCTGTGCCTGCCCTTGCACCGCAAATAGCAGCAGCAAGCCTAAAAACAAAGGCCTGAGCAGAGGTGTGGCAAAAGGGTGAAAGTAAAGCATACTATAGGTTGCGAAGCTAAAAAAGCAGTTTAGCCATCTAAAGATAAGATTTTTTAAATGTACATCGATTACGCTGACACCTTAAAAATAGATATAGGAGCTGTTAAACTATGTTGTGCTAATAATATTAGTTTTATGGATGAGATAATCTTTGTTTCACGGAAATTTTTGCTAAAAAAAGAGTTGATTTGCTAAATATTGTAGTATCTTTAACCCGAAACGGATAAAGGTAAAGCTACATGAACGAGCGAGTTATAGAAAAACTAAGTATTTTAGCAGATGCTGCCAAATACGATGTTTCCTGTTCATCGAGCGGGGGGAAGCGCAAGAACCATAACAAAGGGTTGGGAAACGCGGAAGGGATGGGCATTTGCCATAGTTATACCGAAGATGGCCGCTGCGTATCGCTGCTGAAGATACTACTTACAAACCATTGCATTTTTGATTGTGCCTACTGTGTTACTCGCAAGAGCAACGACATTAAACGCGCGGCTTTTACAGTGCAGGAAGTAGTAGACCTGACCATCAATTTTTACCGCCGCAATTACATAGAGGGCCTGTTCCTGAGTTCAGGTATTTTCTCTAATGCCGATTATACCATGGAGCGACTGGTGCGTGTGGCTAAAAAGCTGCGCCAGGAACATAAGTTTAATGGCTACATCCACCTTAAAACTATACCGGGCGCCAGCGAAGAACTGATAAAAGAAGCCGGCCTGTATGCCGACCGCCTGAGCGTGAACATTGAGCTGCCATCTGAAAAGAGTTTGATCGCTTTAGCACCTGAAAAGAACTATAGCGAGATACTGCTGCCGATGAATAACATTAAAGAGCAGTTGGTGCAAGCCAAAGAAGAGAAGAAGCTGTTTAAGTCGGCGAAGGATTTTGCCCCTGCCGGCCAGAGCACGCAGCTTATAGTTGGTGCCTCGTCCGAAAACGACCAGCAGATACTACAACTCTCGAACGACCTATACAAAAACTATAGTTTAAAGCGGGTTTACTATTCGGGTTATGTGCCGATAAGTACTGACAACCGCCTGCCTATAATTTCGGAGCCGCCTATTATACGTGAGAACCGCATTTACCAGGCCGACTGGCTGATGCGCTTTTATGGCTTTGATGTAAAAGAGATACTCGATGAGCACAACCCAAACCTGGACCTGGACATTGACCCGAAACTGAGCTGGGCGTTGCGCAACCGCCACTTTTTCCCGGTAGAGCTGAATACTGCTGATTATGAAATGATCCTGCGTGTGCCGGGCATTGGAGTAAAGTCGGCTAAAAAGATCGTATCGGCGCGCAGGTTTGCCAGCCTTAACTATGAACACCTGAAACAAATGGGCGTGGTGCTAAAGCGGGCCAAGTATTTTATTACCTGCAACCATAAAAGCCTGCAACCATACGACTTCGACTCGCAGCGCATCCGCAACAAAATACTGTTTGGCGATGGCGCTGTGCGCAGCCCTTTGCTAACGCAACAGTTAGACTTGTTCCGGCAGGTGGGTTAACCTAAAAATACAGCTATGGCACACAAGTATAAAAAAGCTGCGAACGAGCCAGAAACAGATAACATTAAAACTATAAAAGTAAAAGTGATGAGAAAGAATGACAAAGTTGCCCGCGTATCCTGCTACTGCAAACTGAACATGCTGGTGCCTCACCTGAAAAATCTGTCGCGTTTGCAAAGCGAAGGCAAAAAAGACAAAAACCGTAGCAGCAACCAGTAACCAGTAACCTTACCAGCCTTAAATGCAGCTTTATACTTACGACGGTACTTTTGAAGGATTGCTGACGCTACTGTTCGAGGCCTACGAACGCAAAGTATGGCCTACCAACATCGAAGCGGAGCAGACTGCCCAGCCTGCACTGTTCGGGCAAACTATAGCCGTTGTTACCGATAACGATAAAGCTGCCAGGGTATGGAAAGGTTTGCAGCAACGCCTTTCAGCTACAGCGCTTAAACAACTTTACCATACTTACCTGTGGGAGCAGCCCGGTTTTGAAATGGTGATCTACCAGTTTATAAAACTGGCTTTTGATAGCAACGAAAACATAGAGGGCAACTATACGGCACCGTGTGTGCTGCAGGTGCAGCAGGCAGCCAAGCAAGTGCACCGCGAGAAACACCGCATGGAGGCATTTGTGCGTTTTCAGCAAACTACGGATGGCTTGTATTATGCACACATCTCACCTGACTTTAATGTGCTGCCGCTTATAGTTTCACATTTCACGAAACGCTACGCCGACCAGCGCTGGGCTGTTTATGACAGTAACCGCCAGTATGGTATTTACTACGATCTGAGCACAACCCGCTTTATAACTTTTGATGCCGCCCCGCGCAAGGGCAGGGGAGAGTTGCCGGCCCATGCAAAAACTACTGCCGAAGACGCTTACCAGAAACTATGGCAAGTGTACTTTGATAACGTGAACATACCGGAACGCAAGAACCCGAAGTTGCACCAGCGCCACATCCCAAAACGCTACTGGAAATATCTTTCCGAAAAACAGCCACGCCTGCTTCAGTAAGCAGATTACATCGTACCCGAAGAGGTGCCAAACCTGCCAACGGAATTATAACACCAAAACTATAGTTGTATAGTACAGGGTTTTACGTTTTGCAGGGGGTAAAAAATTGCACTTATCTGTAACATACGCTGTACGCAAAACGTAAGCATTACTATATATTTATTTTATAACAAGCGGCAGATGACCTGCTATTGCTTGCAGTATACCATAACTGCTGCATGTCGCTTAGCTAACTTTTTTGCACTTATGAATACACGCGTACGTAAAAAACTTATCCAGGTGGCTCGCGGCAGAGCCAATCAAATGACTTTCCAAAACCTTATTTATGAAGCCGAGCTTGGCCTCAACCTCGATAACAGCTACGAGAAAAGCCGCCTTACCGAAGTGATAGATGAAATTTCGGAAGAGGAGCATTCGAATGGCCGCCCATTGCTGAGCGCTTTAGTAAGCACAAAAGGCATTAAAAACCAGGGCGATAACTTCTTCAGGTTATGCGAGCGTTTAGGTTACGGCAACTGGAGAGAACTTAAAAAGAAGCCTGACTTCCTGGAAGAGCAACGAAAAGCTTGTCGTGAATTCTGGCAAGACAAAAAGAATTTTACTGCCTACCTATAGTACTCCGCAGAGCGACAGTCCACCTATCTCACCCTTGGCTGCCGCTCTGCTTTTTTCTTTCACTTCAACTCAATTCAGTTAACGTAGCCAATACCTGCTAATTCCATAAAAGCAGCGCTTGTTAACAACACACCTATAAACCTATAACACCGCCTTAGCTTACTTTTTTAAAGTATAGCTTAAAGTTGTGTGCTTACAAAATAACCCCAGAGCCTTCCATTCATAACCGTCCTTTCTTCTGTTTTATACTTATAGTTTCAGTTCCAAACGTCATAAGTATAAAACCTTCTGTAACGTACTAGGAGCAATATAATTGTATCTATTTTAAGTTATAACATAAGTTATACTTTAAAATTTAAGAAATATGGTTTAATTTGTATATGTAAATCAACTGATGCTGAGATATTAAGCATCAGCGAAAGCAAACTCAATTTTTAGCCTATTTCTTACCTATGAAAGCAAATGCTTTTAGTTTAGTTGCCGTTTTGGTAACGCTATGGCTATGCACTGAGAACAACGTGCACGCCCAGGCCGCAAAATTCGGAAAGATCGATGAAGCCGAATTAGCTCTGAAACAGTATCCTCTCGACACCGCAGCAGAAGCTGTCGTCCTGTCAGATTTTGGTTTTACCCGCTTTATTTTTACCAGCGGCGCACAGGTGGTTACTACCCGCCACATGCGCATCAAGATCCTTAAAAAGTCTGGTTACAACTGGGCTAACATCGAAGTACCATTCTATATAAACCCACCGGGCAAAGAGCGTGTAGCCAGCATAAAAGGTTATACCTATAACCTCGAAAACGGGAAAGTGCAGAAAGATAAGCTTGATACGAAAGGTGTTTTTGAGGAACAGCACAACGAAAACTGGTTCTCTAAAAAGTTTACCATGCCTAACGTTAAAGTAGGTTCGGTTATAGATGTAGAATATACGATCTATTCCGACTTTATATATAACATGCGCGGCTGGGAATTTCAGACAAGTATACCAACCGTTTGGAGCGAGTACCAGGCCCAGATACCAGAATATTACGACTATAAATTCCTGCTGAAAGGCTACCACGAACTGGCCACAAAATCGAAATATGGCCCCGGCATGCCCGAACTGGAAGGTACTGCTTACGTTTGGCGCATGAAAGATGTGCCGGCCCTGCGCGAAGAACGATATATAACCACCTTAAGCGACTACCAGGCTAAAATTGAGTTTGAGCTACAGCAGGTTAAATACCCGGGGGAGCAGCCTCGCACCATGACGGGCAGTTGGGAAAGTATAACCAGCAAGCTACTGGCCGAAGACGAGTTTGGCATGCAACTAAACCGCAGCGGCTATTTTAAAGACCAATTGGCAACTATAATGGCAGCCAATAAAACGCCTCAAAAACAGCTGGAAGCAATTTACGCTTTCGTGCAGAACAATATGCAATGGGATGGCAAGTATAGATATTATACAGAGGAGTCGGTTAAGAAAAGCTTTGAGAAAAAGACCGGCAACTCAGCTGAAGTAAACCTGTTACTGACAGCCATGTTACTGGAGGCCGGCTTTGATGCCGCACCGGTGTTGGTTAGTACACGCAGCCACGGCAGGCCAGCCAAAGATTCACCTATCGTTAACACTTTTAACTATGTGATTACGCATGTTAAAACCGATAACAAGGAAATTCTGCTGGATGCTACCGACCCATTATTGCCTTTCGGGTCGCTGCCGATGCGTGCCCTTAACGGCGAAGGCCGCCTGATAAAGAAAACCGACCAGCGCTGGGTTGCCTTAAAGCCAATGGCCAATGCTGTTTATACTTCTTCTGATATTGTGTTGCAGGGCGATGGCGCTTTAACAGCCAAAGTGAAAGAAACGGCCGGAGGGTATTACGCCCTTAACATACGCCAGCAGCTAAAAGAGGATGGAGAAAAAGAAGTGATCGATAACCTGCGCCAGGAAATAGGGGAGTATAAAATATCGGAACATAATTTTGAGAACAAACATAACCCGGCCGAGTCGCTTAACCTGCACTATACTATAACTTCAGCAGGCAATGGCCAGCCAAATACACTACTATACTTAAACCCGTTGCTTGGCCACGGCGAAAAGGAGAATCCTTTTAAAGCAGCCAACCGCCGTTACCCGGTTGATTTTGCCACCCCAATTGATGAGACGATTGTTACCAAGTATACTTTGCCGGAAGGTTATGTGCTGGAGGAAGTGCCGGCAAGCGTAAACGTGATGCTACCTGAAAATGGCGGAAAGTTTATGTACATGGTGCAGCAGTATGGCAATGTGTTGCAGGTAATGAGCAGGGTTAATATCAACAAGCCTGTTTTTTATGCCGAAGAATACCCTTACCTGAAAGAATTCTACAACCAGATCATCGCGAAACATGCCGAGCAGATCGTGCTGAAAAAGGCCGTTGCTAATTAAGTATAACCTCTACCAGGCAGGCTGCTCTTTACAAGTATAAAAAGTGCAGCCTGCCATTTTTCTGTATTTCATGAAACAGTTATCATTTATACTTGCGCTTGCCCTTTGGTTGGTTATGCCTTGTATCGCTTTAGCTCAGAATGTCACTCTTTTTAAAGGTGCCAATGCCGTTATAAATTCCGAGGATACCGAGTTTACGGTGCATTCGCCGGCCAGTGCCACCATACTGTTTAAGACCCGCATCACCATTTTAAATGAATACGGAGCGAGCAGGGCAAAGCTGTATGTGCCTTATAATAAGCTTACAAAAGTAAATTACATTAAGGCTACGTCTTATACTTTGTCTGGCAGCAAGATCAAGACTTTAAAAAGCAAGGATATCTCGGATATAAGCAATATCTCTAACTTCTCGTTATTTGAGGATAACCGCATTAAGATTGCCGACCTCACGCAGCCGACTTACCCTTATGTGGTTGAGTTTGAGTACCAGACCACGAACAGTAACATGCTGTTTTACCCGGCCTGGTTTCCGCAGGACTCCGAGCGTTTGTCTGTAGAGAAAGCTACCCTTAAGATAAGTATGCCAACTGGCCTGGAACTGCGCTACCGTGAGCTGAACATGCCTGCCGGTGTGGCCCGCGCTACCGAAGTCGGTAAAGAAATATATACCTGGCAGCTCGAGAACCTGGAGCCTGTACGCAGCGAACCATATGCGCCACCTTTTGCCGAAATGGTGCCCGGTGTGCGCACTGCCCCATCCGATTTTGAAGTAGAAGGCTATGCCGGAAACATGAGCACCTGGCAGAACTATGGCCAATGGATTAACAAGCTGAACAAAGGCCGCGATGTGCTGCCAGAAGCCACAAAAGCTAAAATAGCCGCACTGGTAGCCGATGCCCCTACCACCGAAGAAAAAGTAGAGCGCATCTACAAATACATGCAGAACAACACCCGCTATATTTCGATACAGTTGGGCATAGGTGGGTGGCAGCCTTTTGAGGCCAGTTTTGTGGATAGCAAAGGCTACGGCGATTGTAAAGCCCTGACCAACTATACGCAGGCCATGCTAAGCGAAGCAGGTATAGCATCGCACCACGCCCTGATACGTGCCGGTGAAGACATAGAGCCTATTTTAGCTGATTTTCCGGGGCAGCAGTTTAACCACGTTATACTTTCGGTGCCGATGCAGCAGGATACGTTGTGGCTGGAGTGCACGAGCCAGATAGAATCGGCGGGATATGCCGGCAGCCACACAGGCTCGCGGAAGGCGTTGCTGGTAACCCCGGATGGCGGCAAACTGGTGAATACTCCTGATTATATGGCTGTTGATAATGCCCGCCACCGCAGTGCTGTTGTAACCCTCGACGAGAAAGGAAACGGCAAAGCAAGAGTACAGACCCGCTACACCGGACTGGAGCACGAAGACCGTCGCGATGTAATGCTTTCGGCCTCGGCCGAAGACCAGCGCAAGTGGCTCTACCGCAATATCAGTATTCCGTCTTTTGAGGTAAATGACTTCTCGTTTGCGCTACAGAAAGGCCGTCTGCCACAGGTTACCGAAACACTGGATATGAGCCTGCGCCAATGTGCTACTATAAGTGGCAAGCGTATTTTCCTGGCCCCGAACCTGATGAACAAGTGGACCAGCATCCCGAACAGTGTGGAGAACCGGAAGTGGGATGTAGTGCGCGCTTCGGCTTATACTAACACCGATACCATAGTTTACGAGTTGCCGGCCGGCTATGCACTGGAGCACAAACCCAACGACACCACCTATAAAACCGAGTTCGGCGACTTTACATCAAGTATAAAAGTGGAAGGCAACAAGGTAACTTACGTGCGCACCCTACAGATGCACAAAGGCCGCTTTAAGCCCGAAGTATACGCCCAGATGCTGGAGTTTATGAACAACATCGTAAAAGCCGATGGCCAGCAGGTGGTGTTTGTGAAGAATATACCTTAGGTAAAGTATAAATTAAGTGTAAAGTATAGACTTCAGATATAGTGCGGATAAGCGTATGTTGTGGTTTATACTATAGTTGGGTGCAATAAAAATGAAAGTAATAATAGCCATATCTATTTTTGTACTCGGAATAAATGTCTCTTATTCTCAAGGGAATAAAATTTCGATAAGCTCTTTAGAACCTATTGATACCATTCAAGGAGACTTTTTCCATGGCTTCAATGATAAAGACGAATCTACTGTAGAATTAAAAAAGCACGTAATCAAGAAGCTTTATCAATTGCAGAAGAGCATGCAGGGATTACTGTTAGATACCACCGATCTAACTTCATTCAATCTTTACAGGACAAAGTACAGCGACTGTCAAAATACAATAGTGTTATTGGTAAGTGGATTCAATAGTTACTTATTGTCTTTGGACTCGTCGTTAGGCATTGTTGATTTGAACCAGATTGGAGAGAACACCCCTGCCCTTTATAATACTAAAACTGGTACAGGCAATTATATCAGGTCTCAATCGATAGTCAAAGGTTGTGGTACTGTTAACACTATAAAAACCTTCTACAGAATAAATAAAGACCAAACAGTTGAAATTGTTAAGCAGGAATCATCGCAATTTGAGATCAACTCCAAAGGCAACATAGAAATAAAATAATTACTTCACCCAACAAGGTTCATAATTTAAGCTTCGGCAATGCCTTGCTCATATTATGCACAAGCCGTTAGCGGTCAGTATCAATTAAGAAAGAATGGAATGATTAAACACTTAGAATGAATAAAATTGAAATTCCGTTAAGCAATACTAAGATACTTTTGCTGTTACTCGCAGGAGTTGCATTTGTTATCATTGGGGCACTTTTTATAATTGATCCTGAAGAATTTGTATCTCCTTTTAAGAGAAGCCCTGAAATGATAAGAATCGGGGGTATAGCAAGCGTTTTATTTTTCGGTCCGGCAAGTATATATGCATTTTTGAAGTTGATTGATACTAAAATGGGGTTGTCAGTTGACGAAGTTGGAATCTATGACAATACAAATGCCACCAGTGTAGGACTTATTAAATGGACTGATATAACAGAAATTAAAACTGGACAAGTGGCTTCAACTAAATATTTGTTGATTTTGATTCATAATCCAGTTGATTATATAAACAGAATGAAGGGATTCCAAAGAAAAATTTCCGAAGCGAATAATAAAATATATGGAACGCCTTTATCAATTTCCTCCAATACATTAAAATACGATTTTAATGATTTAGAAAGATTATTAAAAGAAAGATTTAGTGAGCATTGCCAAAAAAGGCTGAACAGCTAACCACATCAATAATATAGCTTCGCCACATTTTAGCTAAGCCCGTGGTATTTGATATTAAGAATAAACTGAATGGACCCATTTTACTTAGTAGTCATCCTGGTAATGACTTTTATCTTTATCGAAATTCCACTTATCGTGATTTGGGTCGTATATAAATCCCTTAGAAAGAAAACGACTGAGAAAACTTCGATTATCATAACTAGTTTTCTGATCCTGATTCTCTCTTACTTTGTGTATACAGATCTTTATCCAACTGATCAGTTCTACCTAAACGATTACAAGAAGAATACGAGTGTTCAGCTTCCGGATTCGGCCGAACTGATAAATAAGCAGGGCGCTAATTCAATTTAGAATTTTGGAGACTATAATATCTCTTACGCAGTCAGGCTAACTCCAGGTGATTATAACTTGACCTACAGTGAGCTGCTGGAGAGCGAGTTTAAAGAGAATGAAATGTACCTGGAAACATCAGAAAATGAGTTTCTGCTTTCGCAGTTTCCTAAAAATAGAATAGCAAGCATTCTGGTAAAGGATGATGAATTCAAGAATTTTGAAGTACTTTTTATGGATGACGGCAGAACAATGATCTGCAACGCTAATAAATGGTAAGAACTTTTCACTCAACAGAACCTAAACCTTAGCAGAAGGCTCGCCTAAGCCAATTACCTTTTGCAGCAATTCATTCCTAAATAAGAAATGAAACTCCAATTTACATGAACAGACTTTTACATATATCAGCAATACAGCTTTGTGGGCTTCTGGTTGGCATCCCGATCCTGCTTAATATTTTAGATCTTATACTTTCGCCAAGTATAGATTTCTCATTTTACTACGTTGCACCATTCATCACTTTAGTAAGTATAGCTGTCTTTTTCGGTTGGTTGTGGGCAGTTGGAAGTAACCTCACCAAAATACTGCCTGCAGACAGTACCTTACAATTGCCAAAGTTTAAAGGTGCTTTAACTATAACATTTCTATTACTAGCCTCAACAGTGCTTTTACAACAGATTGTACAAAGAGAGGGGCAACTGAATGATCTGCTACTTGTCACTATTTTGCCACAGGTTTTAGCAATACCATTTCTTTTGTACAGCTTTTACTACATAGCAAAGGCCCTGAAGACGTGCGAGACGAACAGCGAGGTTACTTTCAGTGAGTTCTCAGGAGAGTTTTTTATGTTGTTGTTTTTTGCCATCGGAGTCTGGTTTATTCAGCCCCGGATAAATAAATTGTTTGAAGAGAAACAAGTGCTAAGTGTGTGATAACCATACTTGTTGGATGTACTTTTAGCTAAGTCGCTTATAGTTATTCTCAGCAAAGTTTATACTTGTAAAAACCACCCGCAGCCCACAGAAAAAATAATTTCTGTGGGCTGCGTCTTTTTTAAAGTGGCTCCGTCATCAGGGTGTAACAAAGAAAAACACCTTAAAAAAAATAAGCCATGAAAAGATTTCACGTTAATGTTAGAGTAAAGAACCTGGAGGAGTCGATTGCTTTTTATACAGCGCTTTTTGCCCACGAGCCAACTGTGCTGAAGGAGGATTACGCCAAGTGGATGCTGGAAGATCCGCGCATAAATTTTGCCATTTCGCTGCACCCCGAAAATGCCGGCATCGAGCACCTGGGCATACAGGCCGAAAGCGAAGAAGAACTGGCCGAAGTATACGGCAACCTGAAAGAAGCAAAAGGTGCCATCCGGGAAGAAGGCAAGTGTACCTGCTGCTATGCCAAGTCTGAAAAGTCGTGGATAACCGACCCGCAGGGCGTAGACTGGGAAGCATTCTATACTTTTGGCGAAGCTACCGTATACGGCGAAGGAGCCAACGCCCGAAAAACAGAAGCAGCCGTTTAGTACAACATAAAACTATGAAATTTGCGCAGCGACAGGTATAGCCATACTTGTTGCTGTTTTCTGTAATTTAATGCCACCATGCAAACTCTAACCAAAACTATAGTTACGCCCCTGTTGCCTGAGCATTACGAACAGGTAAAAGCAATTTACGAACTGGGTATGGCTACCGGCCTCGCCACCCTCGAAACCAAAGCCCCCGACTGGCCTACCTGGGATAGTAAATTTATGAAAAGCTGCCGCCTGGTTGCTGTGCAGCAAGAACGTGTAGTGGGTTGGGCTGCGCTATCGGCAGTATCGGGGAGGTGCGTTTATGCCGGTGTAGCCGAAGATACCGTGTACATTCATCCCGAATATAAACGCCAGGGTATTGGTAAGCTGTTGCTGAGCGAACTGGTAAAGCAATCTGAGCAGGCTGATATCTGGACGCTGCAGGCTGGCATCCTGAACGAGAACAAGGCAAGTATAGAATTACACGAGCAATGCGGTTTCAGGGTAGTGGGCGTGCGCGAAAAGCTGGGGCAATTACATGGCCAGTGGCGCGACATCTGCCTGATGGAACGACGTAGTAAAGTGGTAGGTGTATAGGCTGCTTTATTAGGTTTTTCAGAAACAATTTATACTTTAGTACCATGGGAAACTGCTGTAATTCTTCTGACCAAATCAAGCTGTCGGCTGACTCCTGCTCGGCTGTGGCTCCGGTGTTCCTGGCCTATGAGACCCAGCTAAAAGGCTTTGTGCAAAAACGCATTTCGGATAAAGACGAAGCCAACGACATACTGCAGCAGCTATACCTGAAGATCTACAAAAACTGCGAACAACTACCCGAAGTAAAGAACATAAAAGCCTGGCTCTACCAGATAACCCGCAACGCCGTGTACGACTTTTTTAGGGAAAGCAGCCGCTACGAGTCGGTTTCGGATATAGAGCTGGAAGAACTGCCCGATGATACCCGCCACGATGTAGAAGCGTTGATAGAGCCACTGATCGGTTTGCTGCCCGAAGAGTATGCCGAAGCCCTGCGCCTGAGCGAGCTGGAAGGTGTAAGTCAGAAAGAAATAGCAGAGCGTTTAGGTATTTCGTATTCCGGGGCAAAATCAAGAGTGCAGCGTGGCCGCGAAAAACTCAAAGCCCTGTTTGTAGAATGCTGTCACCTGGAGTTCAGCCACAACGGAAGTATATTATCTGCCACTGTAAAAGACAGCTGTAAGCCGTTGCAGGAATTTCGTGGGTAGTTGGTGGTTGCTGGAAACCCACCCCTAACCCCTCCGAGGAGGGGAATTTCTGCTATAGTTATGTTTAGTATTATCGTTTTATAGTTGCTGACTGTCATACCCCTGGTCCTCCCAAATCAAGTCTGGGATCTGCGACTTCAAAGAGGGACTTTTCTGCTATTGATACTATAAAACTATAGCCTCCCTGGAACAATAACCTAATTCCCCTCCTCGGAGGGGCAAGGGGTGGGTTATCAACCACCAACCACCAACCACCAACCACCAACCATCAACCATCAACTAAAACTTATACCTGACCTGCGCTTTTACATCCGATCTGCGGGAGCCTTCTATTGTTTCCAGACCTGAGCCGATAGTATCTACATTTCTGTAGTGTGTCAGGCCATACTTCACCCACACATCCAGGTCCCGGATCAGCTCAAACTGCACCAGGGCATAAAGGCGCGTACCTTTGCCACTGAAGGCCGGAATAGAAAAAGCGTATAACACATCACGTTCGTAAGCGTACTGGCGGGTGTCATAACTATCGGTGTCGAAAATAGCGTAACGGGTGCTTAACCTTATGTTCTTTATAGTGAAATTGGCATCCTGGGCTATCAGGTAACCGGTTTGCTGCGGATTCTCGTGCTCATAACTGCTGAACTGTACACGGCTCTTCAGGCTGAGGGTGCGGGTAGGCGAGAACTCATAATAAAGTAAATAACTGCGGCGCAGGGTCTGTGCTACATAATCTATAGCTGTGGCATTGTTTGGGGCATTCAGGCCTTTGCTCTCTGTCCGGAACTGGCCATAAAGTGCTGTCTGGCGGTTGGGCTTAAAGTATAAACGCACCAGGTACTCGTCGCCATAAGAAGGAGCATCTACCCGGAAACGCAGCCACGGAAACGTGAAACGGTCGTAATAGGCAGTAAGCTCCCAGCGGTTGATCGGTTTTATTTTGATGCCGGTATAAAAGCCGCGTTCGTTTATATTCCGGGTTCCTTCGCCGAAAGCGCCACCATACAAACTATGGAAATTACGGTCGTAATACCGGTAGAGCAGCGCCACTTCCGCTTTGTTTGATAAGTTGGCGATCAAACCATTTACGCTACCCACGCCACCACTTTTGCTGAAAGCCGTTTCCCCGAAGAGGTATACATTCTGCCAGGTATAGCTATAGTTTGCACCGAGGTTATAGTTGCTGGTACCGCTAAACTCGAAACGCTGATAAGGCGCATCAGTCTTTTTGATGGACGAACTATAGGTAGTGCCAAGTGCGGTTATGCCAAGCGTAAAGGCCTGCTTCTGGTATTGTAAACTACTACCGAGTATCTGCTCACGCACCTGGCTTTTGTTAGCTAACTCCGTTGTTGTGCGGTGAAAGCCAGTTGTTTGAATGCCTGTAAAAGTGTCGGTAAAGCCGGATAAGGTATCTGATTGCAGGTTGGCGTCTGCGCGTTTATTTGAGTAAAAGCTGGTTAAGTTGAGATTATCCTTCAGTTTGTAGGTTACTGCTGCTCCCCTGAAGAAAGCATATTCCAGCACCGAACTGTATGGCCTGATGCCCAGGTTGGCGCGGCTCAGGGTGTTTATAGTTTCGCTGCCCTTGCCCACACTATAACCCGACGAAAGCAGCAAACCCTGCCCGATCTGGAGTTGGTAATCGCCGAGTGCTATCGTTTTAAAACGGCCTTTATTGTATAGTTGGAAATGGACAGTATAAAAATCAAACCCATAGCGCCGCGTACCGGGGCTCCAGGTAAAAGCTTCGCCGGCGTCTTTTTCGGCGGTAATGCCTAAACTATAATCGTGGGCGATGCTTTTACGATAGCGTACAAAAAGTTTATCCGGCGAGCCAAGGTAGCGGGTTTGTGAGCGGCTGCTGGTATCGATGGAAGTATAGCCCCGCCGTTGCTGCAACGTACGCTCATACCTGAATATCAGTGCATTGTTGTCCTCCCCAACAAGGCGTTGCCACAGCGGCCTGGTATCAGCATAAAGTCCGGCATCATCCACCCGCACAAAAGGCAATAGCTGGTAAATGGTTATCATGTCGAAGTTAGGGATGGCCTGTAATTCATAAATACTAAGCAGTTTACCATTGTCCTGCTGGTGCTGGAAAAACGAAGCGATCTGGGAGCGGGAAAGTATAAAAAGGGAGGCCAGTTCTTCGGGCGTGGTATTGTTGAGGTCGATGGGTTGCTGGTAATACTGGAAAAGCGTTTCGTAGAGGTCTTCGTAAGAGATATTTTCATCTTCCTGTTCCGAAAAAAGCTCCTGCACAAAAAGGTCGAGGTCTATTGTTTGCCGGGGATAATTCTGTGCCTGTACCTGAAACGGTAAGTATAAGATAAGCATAAGAAGAACTATAGCTCGCACCATGTTACAACTGGTTTATAGTTGCAGGCATGTTAACTACAGGCTGCACTATAGTTTGAGCTCCGAAACTATAACTGACCGACAAGTGATGGCTGTTGCCGAGGTGCGTAGTGTTGCCAAAAGCATAATCAACTATAAACTGTCTGGCCACAAAACCAGCACCAAAATTAAGTGTGTTCGTGAGTGTCTGGAAGCCGGTGCGAAGTATAAATTTATCGGGAAGTAGCTGATATTCTATGCCTGCTTTAAAAGTAGCATCGTGGTCAATGTTCTTTTCGGTTTCGGCAAGCAACAGCAGCTTTTTAGAAGGCGTGTAGCCAAGGCCGACTTTCATTACGGTTGGCAGACGCTCATCTTCAAAAGCAGTAAGTTTAGCCTGGTTGATGTTATAGGCATGCGCACCAAAGTATAGCCCGGGCACAATTTTAGCTTGTCCGCCAATGGCAAGTGTTACCGCTTTGCGGCTCCCATAACCCTGCACCGATACCTGCCATACATCTACTTTAGCCCCCACGCTAAACTGCCCTAATTTATGTGCTGCGCCAATGCCAACATGTTGTCGGTTATATAGTTCGTCGCCGAACCTGCTCAGGCTGAGGCCATATACGCCGTACTTTTTTGTTGGATAAACTCCCAGTAAAGCCACAGTAGTAAAGGCTCTTACACCAAAACGGTTTTCGGCATAAGCGCCTGCCTGTGGTTGCATAAGATCAGAAATACCAGCTATGTTATTGTGCAGTGCCCAAAGGTCGGGGAGGGTTACGGAAGCATTGCCCAGCGCAGCGGCCCGGGCTCCAACAGGCACATCGGCTTGCGCCTTTGTAAGAAAAGGAATCAGGAATAAACAGGTGTATAAACTATAGCGCAGTAAAGTTATCCCATGTACAAAACCTTGTATTTTATGAAGTAGGGTTTACGGAAGGGTTATAGGTTGGTTGTCGGAACTAAGATTTTTAAGATTTAATGATTTTAGGATTAGGCTTGGGTGGGCTTGTGAAAGGGTAATTTATTGGATGATGTAGAGACACAATACGTTGCGTCTTTTGTCTGAATCTTTAAATAGGCCCCCTACCCCAAGGATTTACAGGATTAAATGATTGACAAGATTGGGTGAATCTAAAATAAGGTTAACCAATTATAGTAAAAGCAAAAATTCCCCTCTTGGAAGGGGGAGGGGTGGGTTTCTCCAAATAATTCGGTGCATCCTTGCAAATCTTCTTGCGCCGGTATCCAACCGGTGCTGTAGAGTGGGTGCGAGTCTCCAGACTCGCTGGACTATAGTTGCAAATAAAAGATAACCATAACTTAGACCTAAAGTTTCATAGCGGAGACGCAAGGTATTGCGTCTCTACATTCCGGTGTATCCATTAAACCTGCCTTCTTCCCAGTTCATACCATAACTACAGCCTAATCCTAAAATCATTAAATCTTAAAAATCTTAGTTCTACTCCACTACCACTTCATCTACAAACAACCAGGCAGTTCTGCCGGCGGAACGGTGATTAGGTGGGCAGACTTTTATATTTCGGGCTATTACTTTCACAAACCTGGCTTGTAGAGGAGCAAACTCAACTGATATAGTTTCTTTGAAAATGCCGCCTTTTAGTGGATCGGTGCTGTTGGTTATGGTTTTGACCGTTCTAAACTTCTTGCCATCTACCGAAACCATAAACTCTACCTGGGTTGGCAGGAAAATGTTGGCCAGCATGTTCTGCAGGTGTGAGCTGCTAATGCGGCTTATAGTTGCGGTTTCTTCCAGGTCTATTATAGTCTCCAGGTCGGTCCCGGGAAAGCCCAGCCATTGGCCATCAGATTGGTTTTTAGAACCCGATAAACCATTTACTAATGTAGCAGCGCCTTCAGCAGGAAAATAACGACTTGGTTGGGTCAGTAATTTTGCCGGTTTAGCAAATGCTTTGTGTATAGTCAGTTCGGTGTTTGTGGGTTCATCTACCATGGTGCCCTCTATAAACGAGGCAGCTTTTATAGTTGCTGTCTGTTGCAGTACAAATGGCTCGGCGTATGCTTTTGACGCTGTAGTTGGAGTAGTACCGTCCAAAGTATAAAAAACCTTTGTATCGGCTGCATCAGAGGTAAAAGTTATAGTTGCGTGGCACTGGTCGGGGTTTATAGTTACCTGTTGCTGCACCTGGAACGCGCTGGTGCTATAGTTTATACCTAAAGCCGCATAGCGTTTATACTGCTCCTGCATGCGCTGTTTAAAGCCGTCCCAGTTCTTATTTTCAGGGTTGGTCCAGAACACTTCGGAGGCAGCTGCGATGCGCGGGAAAAGCATGTATTCCACCTGGTTAAAAGTCGGGATATACTCGGTCCATAGGTTGGCCTGGGCGCCAAGTATAAAGCGCTTTTCAGATGGAGTAAGTTTGTCGGGAGTTGGGTTGAAACTATAAACTTTGCTAAGTGGGGTATAGCCACCGAAAGCCAGCGGCTCCAACTCTTGCTCGCCCTGGTAATAATCGAAGTATAGATGCGACGTTGGTGTCATTACCACTCCGTGTTGTTGCTCCGCTGCTTTTATGCCGCCAGCCGTGCCGCGCCACGACATTACGAGGGCTTTGTCAGGCAAGCCTCCATCCATTATCTCGTCCCAACCAATTATACGCTTATCCTTTGTTTGCAGGAACTGTGCGATCCGGTCTATAAAATAGCTTTGCAGTTCGTTTTCGTTCTTCAGGTTTTCAGCAGCTATATGTGCCTGACATTTAGGGCAAGCTTGCCAGCGGGTTTTCGGTACTTCATCGCCGCCAATATGTATCACCGGGCTCGGGAAAAGGGCAGCTACTTCGGTCAGCACATCCTCTAAAAAAGTATAGGTCTGTTCGTTGCCGGCACAAAAAACATCCGCAAAAATTCCCCAGGCCTGCTCTGTTTTAAAAGGCCCACCGGTGCAGCTCAGTTCGGGGTAAGCAGCCAAGGCAGCTGTGGCATGGCCAGGCATTTCTATTTCCGGAATTATAGTTATGTGCCGGTCTTTGGCATATTGCACTACTTCCCGGATCTCGTCCTGGGTATAAAAGCCGCCATACTTTTCGTTGTTAAACTGCTGCGGGCGCTCTAAGGCATGGCCAATTATAGTTCCGTCGCGCCAGGCACCTACTTCGGTAAGTTTCGGATATTTTTTGATCTCGATTCTCCAGCCCTGGTCGTCAGTGAGGTGCCAGTGGAAGGTGTTCAGTTTATACATCGCCATATAATCGATGTACTTTTTGATATCTGAAACCGGGAAGAAATGCCGCGCCACGTCCAGGTGCAGGCCACGCCAGCTATAACGCGGTTTATCAACTATATGCAATGCCGGAATAGCTGTAGGTATAAGGGTAGGCCCAACAGGTAGCAACTGGTTTATACTTTGGATGCCCATGGCAATGCCGGCCGGCTGGTTAGCTGTAAGTATAATTTTACCTGGCTCCACCGATAACCTGTAACCTTCCGGGCCTAGCGAGTCGGGGGTGTTGGTTAGGGATAGTAAAATGTAGTTTCGGGCTCGTTTACGGGGCTTTTTATACTTTACCTGTAATTGCAGCCCTGTAGCCATTTTTATACTTTGCACCAATTGCCCGGCCGTAGTTTGCAGAAACCGTTGGTCGGGGAGGATGAGCAGTTTAGTGTTGGCATTAAGTATGAATTCGCCTTGCTGAGGTGTAATATATTGCGGTTGTGGTACAATAGCAGCAGAAGTAAACGACTTATGCTGCGCAGCAACCGATAAGCTGAAAAGTATAGAAAGTATAAATAAAATAAGGCGCGGCATCGGCTAAAGTTTTGGATATCAAGAATAAGCAGGAATAGCGTAAAATGCCAGCCAGAACTAAGATTTTTAAGATTTAAAGATTTCAGGATCAGGCGTGAGTGGGGGTTTGATTAAGAAAGTAGAGACGCAATACCTTGCGTCTCCGCTATGAAACTATAGGTCTGAGGTATAGTTATCTTTTATTTGCAACAATAGCCAAGCGAGTCAGGAGACTCGCACCCACCCTGCGCCACCGGTTGGATACCGGCGCCAGTTTGAGATCTTAGTCATAAAAAAAGCGCTGAGATTGCTCCCAGCGCTTTTCTATAGTTTAAAAAGGTAATTAGTCTTTCACCTGAAGTTTAACCTTCACGTCGCCTTTTTTCTTTTCGATCTTGAACTCTGTTTTACCGGCACGCAGTTTTTCCTGCGCTTCAGTCATGGTTGCATCCAGCAGTTCGGCCTGTGGGGTTTTAGCTTCTGCTTTCGCAGCGTCGCCTGTACCCGGGCTGTCTGTGTCTACAATTGTCATCTCACTGATCAGGTTGTTAGCGCCAGCATATTTATCGATGATGAACAGTACGTAACGGGCATCTACGTTAATGCAACGCTTATAGTCTGCATCGTAAACCAGGTCACCAGTCATTGCTTCCCAGTTACCATCGAAGGCAAGACCAGTTAATTCACCTTTACCGTTAATTACCGGCGAACCTGAGTTACCACCTGTAATGTCGTTGTCCGTGATGAAGTTAACCACCATTTCGCCTTTAGAGTTAGCGTAGCGGCCATAGTCTTTCGCTTCGTATAGTTGCTTTAACTTGGCAGGTACTTCAAACTCTTCGTTGTTAGGGTCTTCTTTAGCCATTAAGCCTTCCATGGTCGTGTAATAGTTAAACATTACACCATCTTCCGGGCTGTAATCCTTAATAGCGCCGTAGCTCAAACGTATCGTTGAGTTTGCATCAGGGTAGTACACAAAGTCAGGGTTCATCTCGCGCAGACCAGCTACATACAGGCGGTTAGCCGTGTTTAGTTTAGCATTAGCGCCAGCTACTTTAGGAGCGATGTTTGTCTGGAAGTTCTCGATGATCGGCTGCACGATCGCGAAAGCTGGATCAGCTTCCAGTTTTTTGGCAGTCGGGTTCTTCAGGAAGTCCTTCATTTTCTGCTCCGATACTACAAACGAGTTGCTGTATACGTGGTCAGCCATTTTGTTGAAATCACCTTTATACTTGGCAACCAGGTTTTTGAAAGCTTCCGGCTGCTGGTCTTTCGCGATATCTTCAGAGTAGAACTTCATCATGGCAGCAAACACTTTCTTGTCTGTTGTCATGTTGTAGTCTTTAAAGAATGCGTCAACGCGTGGCATCAGGTCTTCAACTGCTTTTTTAACAGCTGCATCGTTACCAGCCTTCAATGTATTATGAAGCGGCATCAGGCGGAAAGCCATCAATAAAGATTCTGTACCAAGTATAGCCTCGTTCAGGTAAACTGAGCCTAAGTTATACTTTGCAATTTCTTTGTAAGATGCATCAATGTCAGTCAGCACGTTGCCGTAAAGGGCTTTGCGTTGCGGGTCGTTGGCCCATGCCTGGTATTTCGCTTCGTCAGCTACTTTGCCTTCTATGGTTTTCATACGCTTAATACCTTCGTTCTGACCGATAGAATATTTGTAGTAGTTAGAAGTGGACGCATACTTAGAGGCATACTTAATGCGAGTAGCATCGCTCTTGTCCATGTCTTCTTTCCAAAGAGCAAGCTTCTTCTCACGCAGTTTGATACGCGTTTTGTTCAGCTGATCAACTTCCAGTTGCAGACCCTGAGACGTCATGAAACGCTTTGTACGGCCCGGGAAACCGAAAACCATAGAGAAATCGCCTGGCTCTCTGTCACCAATGTTGATCGGAAGGTGATGCTTAGGGTTGTAAGGAACGTTGTCTTTGCTATACTTGGCTGGCTTGCCATCTTTGCCCGCATATACACGGAAGATAGAAAAGTCACCGGTATGGCGTGGCCACATCCAGTTGTCGGTGTCGCCGCCGTATTTACCGATAGACGATGGAGGCGTACCTACCAGGCGAACGTCGGTGTAACGGTTATAAACGAAAAGGTAGAACTCGTTACCGTTAAAGAAATCACGCACGTACGTTACATACTCGCCGTTGTTGCTGGCTTCCTGAGCCAGGGCCTGCATACGCTGACCAACTTTCTGGGCGCGTTCCTGCTCTGGTGTGTTGTTATCGATGCCTTCCAGAACTTTGCCTGTCACGTCATCCATACGCACTAAAATATCAACAAAAAGACCTTCGTTCGGAAGCTCTTCTGAGTGGTTCTTCGCCCAGAAACCGTTTGTCAGGTAGTCGTTCTCAGGTGTAGAGTGCGACTGGATCTGGCCGTAACCGCAATGGTGGTTAGTTAGCAACAGACCGTTTTTAGAGATGAACTCACCGGTACAGAAACCACCGAATTGTACGATAGCATCTTTCAGGCTCGAGTTGTTTACAGAATAGATCTCTTCGGCAGTAAGCTGAAGTCCTTTTTTCTGCATATCAGCGTGGTTCAGGCGCTTTATCAGCATTGGCAACCACATACCTTCGTCGGCTTTGGCCGTAAACGGCGTGCTAAGCGCAACTAAAAGTAGGAGTGAAAGGATTCTTTTTAACATGGAAATTTGTTTAGATTAGTTAAACTGCTGCAATTTAATAAAAATTTGCGCACCTAACGATTGTTAGGGCTATAAGTATACTCAATGCAAAATATATGAGCTGGCTATTTAAAAAACTGTTGCTAGGGCTGATCTGGGTGTACCGGCACCTGATATCGCCACTGAAACCAGCTACCTGCCGATACACACCCACCTGCTCGAGTTATGCAAAGCAAGCCGTAACCAAATACGGTCCTTTTAAAGGAGGGTTGATGGCCGCTAAACGTATTGGCCGTTGTCACCCCTGGGGCGGAAGCGGTTACGACCCTGTCAAGTAAGAGTTGCTGCGGCTTTATCGGAGGTTCTGAACTGTAAGTATAGGTTTATGCTGGGTTCGTCTAAAAGGCGATATCTATAATGTAATAAACCGGCGGTTTTGAAGTATATTGAGGAAAGATTATATTCCTCATACTTCAGCCTATGTTCCTGACTTTACTAGCACATCAATGGCGTTCTGACCTCCGATCTTCTGTTTTTCAGAAAAGCCTGGCCCTCAACATTATCCTGGCCTTACTTATACTTTACTTCGGTGGGATATTCCTTTTCATTGGTTTCCATCTCGATAAGCTTCTGGGCGAACTGTACCCGGGGCAGAATGTGGTATCCGTGTTTAATGGCATGCTGCTGGTCTATTTCCTCATAGACCTGTTCTTCAGGTTCCTGATGCAGGAGTTGCCGGTGCTGGCCATACAGCCTTATCTGCACTTACCTATCTCTAAAAACAAACTGGTACATTATGTACTGGTAAAATCGGTTCCGAGCTTCTTTAACCTGTTACCGCTGCTGTTCTTAGTTCCTTTTAAGGTAACAGCGGTAATACCGGCCTATGGTTTGGGCATTGCTACAGGCTGGTTGCTGGCCTTAATGACGGTAACGTTACTCAATAATTTCCTGCTGCTATACTTTAAACGGCAGATGAGCAACAAACCACTCTACACGCTGGCCTTTGGTCTGGTTATAGTTGGACTGATGCTGCTCGATTACCTGGATGTATTACAATTACAGGTAGTTTCGCAGGTTGTGTTCGGGGCAATTCTGTCGCAGCCGTGGCTGGTTATAGTTCCGGTATTATTACTGGTAGGTACGTATCTGCTCAACTTTTACTTCCTGAAAGCGCACACTTACCCCGAAGAACTGCAAGTTGGTAAAGCAAAAGAAGCCACCGGCGGCGATATTACTTTCCTGAACCGTTTCGGAGAAATTGGCAAGTTAATAGAGCTCGAATTAAAGCTGATCTGGCGACATAAGCGTACGAAGTCCGTTGTTACCTTATCCGTTATGTTCCTGTTCTACGGGTTTATATTTTACGGCAACGGAAAATACCTCGACGGTTTTGCTATGCTGATATTTGTTGGGATTGTACTTTCGGGGATGACGATGTTTAACTACGGGCAGTTTTTGCCAGGCTGGCAGGGCGGCCACTTCGACGGGCTACTGACCCAGCGCATTTCGCCGTACCAGTTTCTGAGCGCCAAATACTGGATGATGGTGCCCGTAATGGTGCTGGCCTTTATCCTGACGTTGCCTTATGGTTTTTTCGGATACAAGATCATTCTGATAAATACGGCAGCGCTGCTATACAATATTGGGGTAAATGTATTTGTAGTGTTTTTCTTCTCCGTTCAGAATACGCAAAAACTTGACCTGAGCAAGAGCGCCACCTTTAGCTGGCAGGGTGTAGGTGCTTCCAAATTTGTAATGATGCTGCCACTAATGGTCTTACCTATCCTGATTTACCTGCCTTTCGGGTTACTGGGTGTGCCTTATGCGGGTATTGCTGCTATTGGCGGACTTGGCTTGCTGGGCATCATCTTTCAGAAGCAGTTACTACAATACTCTGCCAACCGGTTTACGGCGCATAAATACAAACTGGCAGCCGGTTTCAGACAATCTTAATAAACGATAGCAACTATAAAAATCACAGCGATGGTAACTATAGATAACCTTCAGAAAATATACAACGGCACAACCGTAGTAAACATACCCGAACTAAATATAACGGCAGGTGAATCTGTGGGGGTTGTGGGAAATAACGGTGCCGGTAAAACAACTCTTTTCAGGATGATACTGGACCTGATACGACCAAGTAAAGGCGAAGTATTTTCCAAGGGTATAAACGTGATAGAGTCCGGAGACTGGAAAAACTACACCGGCTCGTACCTGGATGAAGGTTTTCTGATAGACTATCTGACCACCGAAGAATACTTTAAGTTTATAGGTGACCTGCATGGGCTTTCTGGTGGGGATGTGACGGAGCGCTTAGCACCTTTTATGGATCTGTTTAACGGTGAGATCATGGGCCAGAAAAAGTACATCCGCGACTTCTCGAAAGGCAACCAGAAAAAGATAGGTGTTGCTGCGGCTGTGCTCTCTAACCCAGAACTGCTGGTACTCGACGAGCCTTTTGCCAACCTGGACCCGAGCTCGCAGATACGCCTGAAGAACCTGCTCAAAACCCTGCGTGAGCAAAAGCAAATGACCATGCTGATATCGAGTCACGACCTGAGCCATGTAATTGATGTATGCGAACGCATCGTAATACTGGAAAAAGGCCAACTGGTGCAGGATATGCAAACAAACGAGAATACACTACAGGAACTAGAGACTTACTTTACAGTTTAACTATAGCTTTAAATCGTCAGAAGCGCAGGTATATCGAATAGATGTGCCTGCGCTTTTTTTGTGCACTCAACTACTTTAAGCCTGATAGCTGCCAAACTTGCTGGCGCCGGTATCCAACCGGTGACGTAAGGTGTGTGCGAGTCTCCAGACTCGCTGGGAAGGACACCCAACTATAGTTCGAACGAGTCGCGGATTTCGGACTTGCTTAGGGACGAGGACGCACGCGCATTTGCCTGAAACTATTGACATTAAAGTAACTGCTAAACTCTTAACGCCCCACGAAATGCCCTTGCTGCATAGTAAGACTGTGCCCCGTTGTGATACACGAAAACCTGACCGTAGCGGAAATCAGCAAAAATAGCACCGCCGAGTTTCCTGATATCAGTTGGTGTTTCTATCCAGCTCGATGTTTTGGTGTCGAACTCTCCCAGTTTCTGAAGTTCCCTGTATTGCTCTTCTGTTAAAAGCTCTACACCCATAGCTGCAGCCATATCTACCGCATTGTTTTCCGGTTTGTGTTCTTTCCTGGATTCCTGTGCTTCGCGGTCGTAACAAACGCTTCTGCGGCCTTTCGGGCTCTCCGGCGAGCAATCATAAAAAATGTATTCGCCTGTCTTTTCATCATAACCAACCACATCTGGTTCACCTCCAGTCCGCTCCATCTCATGCAGCGACCATAGTTTTGCAGGATTTGTTTCCAGTTTTGCCTGAACATTCGCCCATTCCAGACCTTCGTGGTGTTTCTTGTTCTTCTCGAAGCGGGCTTTTAATGTAGTGAGTAGTTGTTCGCGTTGTTCTGGTGAAAGCTCTTTGTTATTGGCCATAGTTAGCTTGTGCTTTGTTGATTGGCTTACAATGGCTTATGCATTGAAGCTATTTAGAGTTTTAAAATCTTTATCGCAAGCCCTTGCTGTGTGTTTTCACCAGCAAGCATTAGGAGTTGGTAAGTTGAATTATTGGTAAACTATAAAAGCACATACAATACACGACATTAGGGTAAGCTTTTAGTTAATTCGTGAGGCTGAGCTTCGTTATATATTTTATTCTAAGGCTTCAACACCAAAAATTCTCCAATATTTTTCAAACTCCTCTTTGTCGATTGGCTCTCCATTAAAGTCTTCATACTTCATGTTTGTATCAAGCCAAAACCCATAATTTCTTTTGTCAGGTCCTGCAAATACAGGATTTCCTTCCGTGTCCAATGCAATCTCTCGCCAAGGTGTTAATTCGCCGTCTTCTTCAATAAATTCAATAAGCCATTTTTTGACCAAGTGTATTTTTGAATTGTAACCAGGGTTTGCTTCTGGAATGAAAAACAAGATTGTTTTTATAAGCTTGACTTGCCAAGAGTATTTTTTTGGCCAATCTGTTGCTATGGATGTGCTCAGATATTTCATTTAGAATCACTTTGAATTTCTCTTACTGGTCAATTCACTGAACCCACTTTATAAACATAATAAACAGGAGGTTTTTGCCGATTTCAAAATATAACCCAAACTACAATCCCTACTTCACCACTTCCTTCATCCACGAAGTAATCTCTTCCAGCATCACAGGCGCTATAGTTTCTTCCAGTTGGCCATACTCAGTTACCATGCCGGTTGTAGCTGTTTGGAAGAGGTGGTTCAGGTTGGGCATTTCTTTTATCGTATACTTTTTGTTTTCGCCGGCTTTCAGGGCTTTTTCGGTGGCAGGCAGGTTTTGCTGGTAAGGCACCTGCAGGTCTTTGGTACCGTTTAGTACCAGCATGGGCATTTTTAGCTTTTGCAGCGTAGGGGCCGGGTTATAAGCCAGGAAACTGCGGAACCACGGTGTGCTGAGTTGGGCAACTATAGCCTGTTCGCTCTGCGGGGATAAGCCCATCTGCTGCATTTCCTGTGCGGTAAAAGTAGCTTTGGCATCCTGCTCGAGTTGCTTTATTTTTTCAGCAGCTATAGTTACATCGGGTTCAGTGGCGGCCACTTCAAACTGGGCTTTGCGAAGCTGAAGGTATTTTTGCAGGGTTGCTTCAGGCATGCCGGCAGCTTTCAGGAAAGCTTCGTTCTGTGCAACCAGCAACTCTGTTCCGGGTACGGCACTGCCGGCCATCAAAACCACAAAAGCTACAGCAGGATTTTTAGCAGCAACTTTGGAAGCTACCAGTGCACCTTCGCTGTGCCCTATCAAGCCTATTTTTTTAGGATTAACCCCACTGAAACCGCGCAGGTAAGTATAAGCTGCTTCAATGTCGGTGGCAAAATCGTCGGTGGTGGCTGTAGCAAAATCACCTTCCGATTTTCCTGTGCCGCGGTCATCTAACCTAAGCACGGCAAACCCCTGGCGGGTAAGGTGGTCGGCAATTACCAGGAAGGGCTTGTGTTCCAGTATGGTCTGGTCGCGGTCCTGGGGTCCGGAGCCGGTGATAAGTATAACGGCCGGAACAGGTTTCTGTGTGTTGGGTTTGGTAAGCGTGCCCACCAGTTTTATGCCTGCCGTTTTGTTTTCTATGGTTACTTCGGTTTCCTGGTAGGGGTAAGGTTTTGCGGGGTGTTGCGGACGCTTCAAAGCTTCGGCTTTGCCTTTAGTAAGCGGGATATGCATGTTCTGGCCAGCCTGTTTTAAATGTCCGTCTATCGTTTCGGGGCCGGTAATTTTGCCTGCATACGAGCCTCCAATAGCTTTAATATCTAAGTACAAACTATCCTGTACCAGTTTTGCTGATGTTATTGGTATACCTTTCGCGCCCTGGTCGGGGCTATCCATGGTGGCAGTAAGGGTGCCGTCAGGATTTGCGTTGATGTGAAAGACCAAACGTAATTTGGTGCCGCTAATGTTTAAAGCGCCGTTCCAGGTTCCGGTTATAGTTTGCGGAGTATTTTGCGCCAGGCAGTTGTTAAGTGTAACTATAGTAGCAAACAGCAATAATAGTGATCTTTTCATAGGATAGTTTTGTGTTTCGATATCACTAAGATAGGGATTTTAAGCTATAGTTTATAGGTGTAAGGTAAAGTATAGAAAGGCTCATTTCGTTCTGTAACCCTGATGCTGCAATGGTTTTCTTATATTTGCTGACTAACCGAACTATAAAACTATGAGGTCCACGCTTACTGCTTTTGCCCTGCTAACTATAGTTGCCCTGTTTTCAGCCTGCAACACAGCTCCCGAAACTACCCCCGAAGACAAAGCCACTTATGAGCAAACTATAAACCAGTGGCATGCCCAGCGCATCAGTAACCTGAAAAAAGAAGATGGGTGGCTGGCATTAGCTGGTTTGTTCTGGCTGGAGCCCGGCGAAAACACTTTTGGCAGCGACAGTAGCAACGACCTTGTATTCCCGCAAGATAAGATCGCGGCAAAGGCTGGCACATTTATATTGGCTGATGACCAGGTGGTAATTAAACTGCCTGAAAGCCCTGAAATACTGATTGATGGAAAACAAGCTAAAGAAGCGATCGTTTTCGAATCAGATACTGTAGATGCGCCAAAACTAACACACGGCCCGCTTACCTGGTTTGTAATAAAGCGCGGCGATAAATATGCTGTAAGGTTGCTGGATGTGGAAAGCGAGATCAGAACCAAATTTACAGGTATAGAACGCTACGATGTAAAGCCAGACTGGAAACTACAGGCCCGTTTAGAACCAAACACCACCGGCAGAACGATAGCTATAACCAACGTACTCGGCCAGACAAGCCAGGAAGAAACGCCGGGAGCTCTGGTTTTTACTGTTGATGGCAAGGAGTATAAACTGGATGCGCTGAAAGAAGGCGAGGAGCTGTTCATTATTTTTGCCGACAAGACCAACGGCCACGAAACTTACGGTGCCGGCCGTTACCTGTACACTTCATTGCCCGACGAGAACGGCAACGTAACGATAGATTTCAACAAAGCCTACAATCCGCCTTGTGCTTTTGTAACCTATGCCACCTGCCCATTGCCGCCAAAACAAAACTTCCTGCCAATAGCTGTACCTGCCGGTGAAAAGAGCTTTGAAGGGACTTATTAGTTTAGTTCTGTTAGGGTGGGTTATAGTTAGGTATACTCTACGCTTCCTTAAACTATCTGCCCTCGCTCGCGTCCCGCGAGTGTGAGTTATTTCGTGGCGTCCCGCCACGTGTGTTAAAATTACATTTTTAAGCGGCCAGAGTCTGCAACTAACTCACACTCACCAGGTGAGCGAGGGCAAAGTTATGAAAGTCCCTCTTCCTGTTTTGGGGGTAGAGACTTTCGACAAAAGGAGGGGCTAGGGGAGGTAATTCCCCTCCTCGGAGGGTAGGGGTGGGTTTTCATCTGTCCGACCACATAAATGTTTTCCTAATTGTACTTTTTGTAAAGTAAAACTGTGTTTTAAGGGTGAATTTAAATTTTTCAGAACATAAGCTGTACACAAGGGGTTATAGTTAGGTGGGAACTATTTATATCTAACTTTTGTAATATATACTGTTCCTAATCCTTATTGAAATAAACTGATAATATGTATAGCATGACTGAAACTAAAGATCGCCATAACTTAATTACACCAGAGCTTTTAGCCAAAGCCATATCCTATAACCAATACAAAGAGCTAACAGACCAACTGCTGGCCGAAGAAAAAACAACCGGAACAAACCATTCGACGGAGATGGTGGAATATACCCGCATGAACATGCACCGCATGCGCCGTATGGAGAAAACCACTATGCTGGACGATGAACTGGTACAGATATTACTGAGCGTGCAAACCCCGATGACCTGGGTAGTGCTGACAGAAGCATGGTGCGGCGATGCTGCCCAGAACCTGCCTGTTATAGTTAAAATGGCCGATGCCAGCCCACTGATCGAGGTGAAATTGCTACTACGCGACGAAAACCTGGAACTGATGGATGCCTACCTGACAAACGGCGGACGAGGTATACCTAAACTGATCGCGCTTAACACGAAAACCATGCAGGAACTTGGTACTTGGGGCCCACGCCCTGAAGAGGCCCAGAAGCTGGTAACGAATGCAAAAGATGCCAATATGCCTTTTAAGGAAATGGCCGAGAAACTTCACGGCTGGTATGGCAAGGACCGTGGTCGTAGCCTGCAGCAGGAATTTAAGCCGCTTTTAAAGGAGTGGTCTAAAATTGTAGCTCCAGAGGAAATGGACGTAGTGCGTTGCTCATAAGTAAACTATAAAGGATATAATAAGAAAGGTGATACTCCGGTATCGCCTTTCTTATTATCGGCAAGCCAAAAGAGCAAATTCCTTAGTTACTTTACAGTACCTGGTGCAGGTTCTCTTAAGTCGCCTCTTAGTTTTACATAGTTTATCTTATCGCCTACTTTCAGGTGGTGCACTACATCCATACCTTCTACTACTTTTGCAAAAATAGTATAGCGGCCATCTAAGTGTGGAGTCGGGGAGTGCGTTATAAACCATTGGTTGCTCTCTGTGTCTTTTCCGGCGGAGGCCATACCTACAAAACCTTCGCGGTAGTTAAGTGGCGCAAACTCAGACCGGATCGCGTAATCCGAACTTCCCCAGCCATCGCCACGCTTATCGCCGCCCTGCGCAACAAAGTTGGGCACTACCCTATGGAAGTTTAAGCTATCGAAAAAGTTTTTCTGGATGAGCTCTACAAAGTTGGCAACCGAGCCAGGGGCATCTTCTACAAACAACTCCAGCACGATCAGGCCCTTCTCCGTCTGAATCTCTACTTGCTGGTTAGTGGGGATAGTAGCTACCAGGTTCCAGTCTATTGGGTGTGTAAACGGATTTTCAGGAGTTATACTTTCTTTATTGTTCAGGTAATCGATTGTGCGTTGCAACTCTATGTTCGTTTCCATGTCGCGGGGCAATACAAGCTTTTGTTGCGCATCCGTCAGGAAACTATAGTTCTGATAGTGATCGCGTAACTTCAGTTTAGGGTCACGGATAGCGCTTGCTGCCATACCTACCAGTGCCACATCGCCGGAACCAACTGCTTTCTTAAATATCCCCGCAAAATCGGCTTCCAGATCTTTCGGGAAATCGGACTGATTGCGCATCAGTAACAGGGCATCCATGCCGGTTGTGGCTATAACAGGGTGTTGCGCCGCAAAAGTAGCATCAGCTATAAATTTATAGTTGTTGATATCTCCTGAGAGGGCTTTCAGGTAATGGGCTTTGTCGTAAGGGTCTGTAGCGTTCTGGAACGATTGCCTGTAACGATCAAGTAACACCTCGCGTGCCGGGCTGTTCCTCAATATCACCCACATAACGTTAGAGCGCACACGGGCATCATGCAATTTTCCCAACACCTGTTGCAGGTCTGTAATGTTTACGCCGACAGGGTTTGCCTGCAGAAACTCCGAAGTAGCAACGGCTGTGTTCACATTCTCATCCTGCAGGCCTGCCAGTACAGCTGTTTTTATCTCGCTGTACTCTAAACCGGCCATTGCTCTAATAGCGCTTAAACGCACACGGTAATCCGGGTCGCTTTGTACAATACCTGATAAAAATCCGGCTTTATCGGATGCGCGTACTTTGCCCAGAGCCTGTGTTGCTGCCATGCGTACTTCGGCGGCAGGGTCGGAGGTGGCGGAAGTAAGTAGCTGTTTGCGATAAGGTGTAAGCTCGGCTTTCGGGCTGCGGGCCATAAAATGCGCAGCGGCCAGCCTGGCTTCGTAAGGGTTGCTTTCGGCTAACAAGGCAGCTCCGGCATCCAGCGACTGTTTATTGTATACCTGTCGCTGGCCGGCACGGTAAAGTCCCCACGCCTGGCCCGCCATTGCCTCGTCGCTGTCAGGTTTATAGTTTGCCAGGTAATTTACACCCTGCAGTGTAGCTATTTTGCCAAGCGCTTCAAGTAAACCGGCTTGTACGGTTGAGTTTGTCTCCTGTTCAATGTGGCGCACCAAAGCTTCCTCAGCTTTATTATGCCCGATCTGGCCGATAGCGTACCCCGCCGCTGACCTCACCTCCGCAGCAGTATCAGTTAGCAAGCTAAGCAGTTGTGGCAGAGCGAGCGTGTCCTGCACCGAAGCAAAAGCCAGGGCCGCCTCCTGGCGGTAGGTTTGCTTACCATCCTGCAGGTAAGAGAGCAATGCAGCCGTGTTGCGCTCGTCCTGTAAAGTGTAGATATCCCGCAGGTTTGGGTCAGCGAACTTGTTAAGTTCAGGTTTGCGGCTCTGTAATGGTATTGTCTGGCAGGCACTCAGCAGCAAAAGTCCAAGGCCCAGAAAGTGTAGCTTCTTCATATGGTTTTATAGTTCCGATGGCTGAATATACTAAAATCAGCTGAAAAGCATGGCGAGGTAATATAAGTCTGATTTGGATTTAAAACTGAAATCGCTATATTTAGAGTATCAAGAAACAGTACGAATGCAGAATATACAGCTAAGGATATTTGAAGGCGTTTTTAGCGGCAACCTGAAAGCCGAGCAGCGAAGCAATGCGCTGGCTGCTTTTCTGGTGTTGCTGCAGGTGGGTATGTTGCTATACTTGGTAATTACTAATGGTTTCGCTTATAGTTTCCTGGGGTTATACTTGTTGCACTTACTTGGTTTTGGGTTTTTGTTAGGCCAGCTCTGGCTCGACCGCAACCCCGATTATCTGCGCCACTTTACATTAAGCGATGCCGGAGTTCGTTACCGTGCTGCTTTTCTTAAAAGAGAAGAAGAATTTGACTGGGCTGAAGTAGATGAGATATCTGTTTTAGAAAAAGAGATACATTTCTATCTGAAGAACGACGAGAAGCACCTGGTACACCTGGATATGGCTGCTGCCGACGAAGCCCTGAGGCAGGCCCGCAACAAAGTACGTGTACTGGCACAACAGCACGAAATCACCCTTAAAGAGTACAGAGATTAATGTTTGTAGATTTATACGAAGACAGGGAGCTTAATAAACTGAAGCGTAACATTTTTCTGGCGGGTGCTTTTTTAGTTGCCGGCGGAATAGTGGCATTGATGCGTGAGCTACCGATTGCAGGTGCCGGAAATATAGAGTGGGTATATGCTGCTGCTATACTTGTAGTTGCCGGTATAGTATGTATAGCTTTTGCTGTAAACATTTTCCCTCTTAAAAAAACATACTTCTCTATGGACCAGGCGCAGCTAAGTTACAGGCTTACTTTTTTTAGCCGCGAGTATATTTTGCCCTGGAGCCAGTTAAGCGCCGTAAAAACGACCGACGAAAAAGTAATTTTTGTGCTTCGCGATGAGTCAGAGATAAACATGGCCCTCACTGTTATACCTGATGATAAAGTAGCCAACCACATTAAAAGAAGTATAACCCTGGCCGCTATGGAGCGCAACCTCGAAGTAAATGGCAATTTAATGTATGGCCATAAAGTTGCTTTATAGGTTATAGCTATACTCTTTGCCTGTTCCCTTTTTTCTTTTTCAAAACTAATGTAGTTTCCTACGCTATACTTTGCCAACTTGCACCCCGTAACGTTGCGCATGGAAAAGCAGGAAACTAAAGTATACGGCTTGCAGTTCGGGCTACTTTGCCTGAGCTCCTTTCTGTTTTTTGCCAGCTTCAACATGATCATTCCGGAGTTGCCCGACTACATCAGTAGCCTGGGCGGCGCTGAGTACAAAGGTCTGATCATCTCTCTCTTCACACTTTCAGCAGGATTATCGAGACCATTTAGCGGGCAGCTTGCCGATAAAATGGGGCGTATACCGGTAATGGTTATTGGCGGGGCCGTATGTATAGTCTGCGGATTTTTATACCCTGTTACAGGCACGGTGGCTGCTTTCCTGCTGCTGCGCTTTGTACATGGTTTCTCAACAGGGTTTACGCCAACAGGCACTGCCGCTTATGTAGCCGATATTATACCGATGCAGCGTCGTGGCGAAGCAACCGGCCTGCTTGGCCTGGCAGGTAGTTTAGGCATGGCGGCTGGCCCTGCCCTGGGTGGTGCTATTGCGAATCATTTTCCCCTCGATACTGTTTTTTATACTTCGTCGGTGGCTGCCTTCCTGTCGGTGGCTGTTGTTGCCCGCATGCAGGAAACTGTTGTAGATAAGCACCGCTTCCGGATGGGGTTGCTTAAAATATCGCGGTCCGAGCTGATTGAGCCCCGCGTGATGTCGCCTTCTATTGTGCTGTTCTTTACAGTTTTCTCTTTCGGAACTATACTTACCATTATTCCTGATTTTAGCGAGCACCTGGGCATACAGAACAAAGGCCTGTTCTTTCTGAGCTTTACCCTCTCATCGTTGGCTATCAGGTTTGTGGCAGGCAGGGTTTCGGATAAGTATGGCCGTGTGAATATATTACGGGTAAGTACGTTGGTGTTGATGCTGGCTATGGTTGGAGTAGGTTTTTCGACCACTTTAACAGAGCTGATGCTTGCCGGCGTACTGTTCGGGATAGGGCAAGGCATGAACTCGCCTACCATATTTGCCTGGACCATAGACCTGAGCCACGAAGACCACCGGGGCCGTGCCATGGCCACCATGTATATAGCCATGGAAGCAGGTATTGGCATGGGTGCATTGCTCTCCGGCTGGCTTTATGATAATAACCCAGACAACTTCCGGATGGTGTTCTGGACCTGCGCTTTCTTTGTATTTATATCTCTTTTATACCTCCTGTTTATCGTCAAAATTCCCTCACGAAAATTTTAGATTTATTAAAGCAATTGAAGTTGCTGTTTACCAAAATCTGGAAATATAAGCCGTGTCTTCTAGAGCAAAAACGTATTAATAATATACTTTTTTTAATTAGAAGGATTATATAGTTTTCGTTCTACACAGCAGGGGTTCTATACATTAAATTTGTAAACCCACAGCCTGATATCTGGCAGGTAGCGCACTATTTTCCCTCTACCGGTGCACTGTTTTAACAGTGAGTTAAGCTGCTACAACTATAAAACAAATTTTAAACAGAACGACAATGAAGGGATTGAGTGGAAAACTACTTACACTATGTGCGGCCTCGCTATTACTAAGCGGTTGCGAAAAAGAAGAGGACATGCTGGCAACGTCTAAAAGCGGGAACCAGGTGATGAGCGAAGAATGTGATATGATCAGTTTTGAGGGACAGTCCGGTTATAGGAATACGGTGGAGTCGGACGGTGGCCGAACGATACATGTAGCCGGAATTGCCCGAAACGAGAACGATGAACCGGTAGATCAGAACCGCGCCATGATCTTCGACTCGGAGAACTGGTCCGGCGACGATGACGACCTGGCTACTTCTGACTGGGGCAATGTGCTTATTACCCAGCAACTGGGCTACGAAAGCGCACCCAACGATAACCAGTGGGGTTCGGAGTTACGCATTGGCTTCCTGGAGCCAGTAAAACTACGCTCAATGCGGGTACTCGATATTGACGAGAATGAGCATGATTCGTGGGCCTTTGTTTACGTGGAAGGTGAAGATGAGCCAAGAAAATTCTACTTAGAGCCGCATGGCGATAATGTAGGCTTTACAGTAAATTTCGGCGATATCGAGAACGTGTTAAAGCTGGTAGTATGGTTTGATGGTGATGGTGCCTTTGGTTCCGGGGCTATTGATAATATCATGTTCTGCGTACCTGTAATGGTTCCTGAGCCAGATATCGAATGCGACCTTATCACATTTGAAGGGTCCTCACCGGATGGCTATGTAGATCATGTGTTCTCGGATGGTGGACGCAGAGTTAATATTGCCGGTATTTCCAGAAATGCGAATGATGAAGCTGTAAACCAGAACCGCGCCCGTATTTTCGATTCAGGCAACTGGACCGGTGATGACGATGACTTAGCAACCTCAAGCTGGGGTCATGTACTTATATCGCAGCAGCTCGGCGACGAAGGTGACCCTAATGATAACGAATGGGGCTCAGAGTTACGTGTCAGCTTCCTGGAGCCGGTTATGCTACGCTCAATGCGGGTGCTTGATATTGATGATGGCTCAGATGGACATCCAAGTGAGCACGACTCATGGGCTTTTGTTTACGTGCAGGGCGAAGATGAGCCAAGGAAATTTTACTTAGAGCCACACGGCGACAACGTAGGCTTCACAGTGGAATTTGGTAACATCGAGAATGTATTAAAGCTGGTTGTGTGGTTCGATGGCGATGGTCCGCATGGTTCGGGTGCTATTGATAACATCTCGTTCTGTGTACCGAGATAACAGATAACCTATAAAGGCTAACTATAGCCCTGACATTAGGATGATCTATGAAGTATAAATATGTATTAACTATAGGGGAGCGGCGGCTCCCCTTTTTATTTGTATCAGGAGGTTAGCTTAAAATATAAATGTTCAGATTAAACTATAGGCAAAGCTGTTCTATAGTTGGTTAATTATCTGCCTGATATTTAAGTGTTTGGCTTTTTAAAATGTTCGTTTGGTAAAGAATATATACCAAATAAGCTTTGTTGCTATATAGCTCAACTTTCTCACGGAAAATATAAGTGGCTTAAATTGCTCAATCAGGTAATTCACCAAATAAATCTTTATATGGTTAAAATTCAGCAATCGTTCTCGTATTAGTATTTAACTATGAGATAGTTTGGGTATATGGTGTTTAAAAGGCAATCGAATTGATAGAAGTGAGCCTGATAATCAAAGTGTATTCATCTGTATCTCATTGATAAACAAATATTAACAGCTATGCTGTGCTTAACAAATTTACCACACTAAAATTTAAAAGCTATGAAGGGAATGAATGTAAAATTACTGACATTATGTGCATCTGTGTTACTATTAACCAGTTGCGAAAAAGAAGAAGATCTGAATTTTAGTAAAACGGATCCATTACACGAAGAGGGTAATTGTGATGTGATCAGCTTTAATAACATGGAAGCTGGAACAGGCGAATATGTAGATGAAGTATGGGCAGATGGTGGTTACGGACCTATAGAGGTAAGAGGCAGGGCCCGAAATTCAAGCGGAACGTTTGAGACGGGCAACCGGGCTATACTTTTTGATTCTCAGAACCCAACCGGGGATGACGTTGACCTAAGAACTACAAATTGGGGCAATGTACTGATTGTGCAGGAAATTGGTGTAAACCCTATAGATACGGATGGCAGTGACTACGACGGACCAAATGACAACCAGTGGGGCGCCAGAATGGTCCTTACTTTCCCTGAGCCAGTTACGCTGCAATCCATGAACGTATTGGATATTGATAAACGTGAGGGGGATGATGAAAACAATTCCTGGGTGCGCCTTTACGATGAAAATAATAACCTGATCAAACAGATATACCTGGAACAGCGTGGTAATAATGTAGGTTTTGAAGTTGACTTACAGAATACGCCTGGGGTAAAACGCATGGTGGTTTTATTGGATGGTGTCGGCAATGTTGGTTCTGGTGCAATAGATGATATCAGATTCTGCTGGCCTGAAGAAGAAATGGGTTGTACCCGTACACAAGGCTACTGGAAAAACCATTCTTACTGTAAAGACAAAGGAAACGGTAAAGGCAAAGGAAACGATAAATACGATAATACCTGGAATGGTTTCCAAAATCATAGAATTGCCATGATCGATGATGCTACTTACTGTGAAATTTTATGGATGTCTCCTAAAGGCGATGCAAATATTATATTGGCGCACCAGTTTATAGCAGCTGAACTTAACATTGCAGCAGACGCTTCGGCTCCGGATGAGGTGGATGCTGTAATGGCAGATGCCCGTTTATACTTTGCAGGTGAGTTAACAGGCGTAAGCCGCGCTGAACTTATTTCATGGGCTGAACTGCTTGACAGATATAACAACGGCTTGATCGGTCCTGGCCATTGCGATGACTAAACAATTTTAAATTACAAGTATAAAAAGAGGAATCCACTATGGATTCCTTTTTTTTATTATATTATTGCGATACTTCTATACTTGGTTTGTTTTTAGGTAAGAGTGAAATTTTTTTTCATAACAAAGGCTGCATGTCAGCTGCTGTTCGAAATAGCTTTTATAAGCTTTAAATGATGTTTTTGTTTGTAAAACAGTGCAATTATGAAAAAATATCCATTTATATATAATACTGTAATACCAGCTTTTTTTTAAAACAGGGCTTATCTTTTTCCAAAACCTGCCGTACAAGGGTGAAAATGTTTTTTGCCAAAGGGACATTAAAATATACAATTTCTGATATGTGCGCTCTGCTTATGCTGAGCTCCTTCTGGCAACTACATCTATAATTTTACCCTTTACAAAATTAGTTGCTATATGAAAACTTTCCTTTACAAAGCCCTCGCCCTTTCACTTGCTACAATTCTTTTCTCATCTTGCGAGCAGGAGACAGAAGCCGAAATAAGACCACTAACATCAAGCGCCGTTAAGAAATTTGGTACTGTACCAGGCGCAACCATTATAAACTTTGATAACACAACAGGTTACCTGAACGAAGTACAAGTAGTAAAAGACAGCTACACCACACTTCCGGTAAAGATCAAAGCTACCCCATTCCAAAATAGCAAAACATCAGCTAACTCAGCTTATGTTTACGATACCACTAATCCTGATAAAAGAAACGAAGGCTATAAGGCTATTAACCAGGGACCGTTCCAGTTAGGTAACGTACTTACTATTGGCCAGGACCAGGGGTCTTCTACAACTATAAACGACAAAGGCGGTGTTATCGAAATGGATTTCTCAAGCTTTGGCAGCGTAGTAATGCGTGGTATTTATGTGGCTGATATTGAAGAAAGCGAGCGTGGTTCTACACTCGAAATGCTGGATAACAGTGGCCAGGTGATCTATGCCATGGAGCTGCCGGTAACAGGCGCTTATACTTTCCAGCCAGTAGTTTTTGGCCAGGGCGTTTCTAATGTAGCTAAGCTACGTGTAACTATAAAATCCATGAATGGCAAAGGTGGCTCAGGTGCTATAGATGTAGTGCAGTTCTGCCCGGGTTCAGTTTGCTACCCATAAACAATACAATTTCCTGAGGAGGGAATAAAGATTTAAACACCCAGTAAAATATAATTAAATTTATATTTTACTGGGTGTTTTTTTGTTTGTCGGTTTTAGGGTTACACATAGCTTATTTAAAGGGATGTTTTGTTTTTGCTGAAATTGTGAGGTTTTTATTCGTTGTAGAATTAACTGGAATGGATTACAACCATATTCCAGTGTTTGCAGTATGAATATATAAATTGCACTTTACCCAACCGGGGTAATCGCAGTTGTTAATATTTTGTTAACTAAACCTCCTCTACACAATGAAACAAACTTTATTAAAAACGGGCCTTATGGCCCTTGCTACTATAGCATTTATGGGTTGCGAATCCGACACCGAGCTCGAAAACATCAGCCCTTCCTCTCAAAACATGCTGGCAGGCTCCTGCGATAATATCAATTTTGAAGATGCTCCTTTGGGCGAAACCATTACCGAAGTGTATAGCACGAACGGTATGGGCCCGATAAAGGTAAACAACATGGCCCGAAACCCGGAAGGTGTAATGCTACCTGAAAACAGAGCGATGATATTTGATACCCGTAACTGGACTGGTGATGATTCAGACCTTTATACGCCAGAGTGGGGTAAAGCACTGATAATCCAGGAAATTGGTGTAAGCCCGATAGATGACCCGAATGTTGCAAACGATGGCCCGAACGATAACCAATGGGGTGGCCAGATGGAATTAACCTTCCCGGAAGCTGTTACGCTTAGTTCTATGAAAGTGCTGGATATTGATACTTACGAAGATGATTCGTGGGTGTATCTGTATGATAAAGCCGGTAAAGAGCTGTTCAAGTATAAATTAAAGCCCCTTGGCAACAATAGCCGCCAGACAGTTGAGTTTGGTAACACTGCCAACGTAATGAAGATGAAAGTTGTATTGGCCGGTTTGAATTCTTACTCTGGTTCAGGCGCTATTGACGATATTATGTTTTGTGTAGCTGCTCCAACTGAAGAAGAGCCAACCGGTTGTACCCGTACACAGGGCTACTGGAAAAACCACGCCGATCCGAATAAAAAGAAATACGACAGCACCTGGGATGAGTACCTGAACAAGGACTTTTATGGCATGGGTGATTACCTGGCCGTGTTAAAGACTGCACCAAAAGGTGGAAATGCCGATATTATTTTAGCGCACCAGTACATAGCTGCCGAGCTTAACATGGCTGCAGGCGCTTCGGCTCCTGATGATGTGGAAGCTGTAATGGCAGACGCGCATTTATACTTCTCCGGAGAACTGGAAGTAAGCCGCGATGAGTTGATCTCGTGGGCAGAACTGCTGGATGACTACAACAATGGTAAAATTGGTCCTGGTCACTGCGACGAATAAGGTATAAACTAATTTGCCGGAAGCTATACGATCAGCTATAGCCAAAGACTGGAAAGAGAACCTGAACATCAGGTTCTCTTTTTTGTTCTGGAATTGTACCAATCATTTTGTACTTCGTAAACAGCCTATGGATCAGGATTTTGTAACACAGCTTTACCAGGACCACACACATACCCGCCACCTGGTGCCGGCATCCACTACGTGCCAGTTTGCGGAGGCAGTTATGCAACTGCTGTTTCCCCCTCTTTCCGAAACGCGCTTTACATCACTTAAACAATTTGAGCTACATATAAGCCAGTTGCAGTTTAACCTGGAGCGTATTCTGGATGGTATGGCAGATAAACTCAACTCTTCGCCTGCATCACTGGCCGGGGCAATTATGAACGAACTGCCACGTTTGCGCCAACTGCTTATCGGCGATGCGACAGCTATCTCCAACGGCGACCCGGCAGCACAAAGTATAGAAGAGGTCATCAGAACGTATCCGGGGTTTAAGGCAGTGGCATTTTATAGATTAGCTCATACCATGCTCCATTTAGGTATACCATTGCTGCCTCGTGTTATTTCGGCGTATGCGCATGCCCGCACCGGTATCGATATACACCCGGGAGCAACTATAGGCGAGTACTTCTGCATAGACCATGGTACCGGGGTAGTAATTGGCCAGACCACTGTTATCGGCAACTATGTGAAAGTATACCAGGGTGTAACGTTAGGAGCGATCAGCGTTGAAAAAGGTATGGCCAACATCAAGCGGCACCCAACTATTGAAGACAATGTCGTGATCTATGCAGGTGCAACTATACTTGGCGGAAACACTGTCATCGGTACCCGAAGTATAATTGGCGGTAATGTATGGTTAACCGAAAGCGTACCTCCTTACTCCAGGGTATACCATCATCCGCAAATAAAAATGCGCAGGTCCGAAGCCCCGGAAGATGTGCTAAACTATTCTATATAACCAAAATATAAACACATGAAAGCAAATACTATTTTAGATACGATAGGCCAGACGCCGCACGTGCGCATTAATAATCTTTTCGGAAATAAAGCCGAAGTATGGATGAAGCTGGAGCGTAACAACCCCGGTGGAAGTATAAAAGACCGCATTGCGCTCGCCATGATAGAAGATGCTGAGCAGAAAGGCATATTAAAGAAGGGAAGTATAATTGTGGAGCCGACTTCGGGTAACACAGGCGTGGGCCTGGCTGTGGTGGCAGCTGTTAAAGGCTACCAACTTATCCTGGTGATGCCGGAATCGATGTCGGTGGAACGCCGCAGACTGATGAAAGCCTATGGAGCCAAACTAGAGCTTACTCCCCGCGAAAAAGGAATGAAAGGAGCTATAGAACGAGCCCGCGAAATATTAACTGAGCATGAAAGCGCCTGGATGCCGATGCAGTTCGAAAACGAGGCTAATACACAGGTACACATTCAAACAACAGCCGAGGAGATATTAAAGGACTTTCCGGAGGGAGTGGATTACCTAATCACAGGTGTTGGCACCGGAGGCCATATTACAGGTGTAGCCAGGGTGCTTAAAGGCCGCAACCCCAATCTGAAAGTATTTGCCGTAGAACCTGAAGCATCTGCTGTGCTGAGTGGTGGAGAACCGGGGCCGCACCCCATACAAGGTATAGGAGCCGGTTTTATTCCTGCCATTATGGATACCACGCTACTGGACGGAACTATAAAAGTAGCCGCTGATGATGCTTATGACTATGCCCGCCGGGTGGCACGCGAAGAAGGTATATTTGTGGGAGTATCCTCTGGTGCTTCGTTAGCTGCAGTGGCCCAGAAAATGGAAGAAGACATACCTGAAGGCTCTAAAATACTTACTTTCTGCTACGACACCGGCGAGCGATACCTGTCTGTGGAAGGGTTGTTTATATAAGCTATTACTATAAACTATAAAGCCGCGGCACTTGTCGCGGCTTTATAGTTTGTAAAAGGATGTGATATTTTATACTTCCAGTAATTCCTGTATTTCCTGGTTAAGCGCCTGCTTTACCTGTTGCAGCTGGCCTTCTGTTACAAATTGCTGCAAAGCCACAAACACCGACTTAAAAGCATTTATAATATCATCGTCCTGCTGAAAGTCGTTGTTGGCTGCGTAAGCATTCTTTGTTCTGATATAGTTTATCCAGTCCTCCCTGTTCCGGATCTTAATGGGTACTTTGGCTGTGTCGTATTGGTCGAAAAATATACCTTTCCAGATAATAGGTAACTGCGCCGAAAACTGAATAGCATCGTTTACGGGCAACCTGTCGCGGATAGCATGCAGCACAGCCCTGAAAATACGACCTGCCTGGTTCATGTCATCCGTCTGAAGCTCGCTGGCTACTGCATTCAGCAGCACAGTGGCATCTTTCTTATTGTCTTCAAAGTTAAAAGCCATCGTCTGTTTCCATTTAAGTTGTACATACTTCCTCTTAAAAGGTACGTTCTGGGCAGACAGGTGTTCATTAAATAAGTGTATATCCGGTGAGGCTACATATAACCCGGGCAAACAACTTAAGAGGTTTTGAACGAATGCGGTTAGTATAGGCAGGGAACTGGTATGGTAGTAAAAAAAAACGGCAACCATAAAAATAGTTGCCGTTGAGTGGAGAATATCGGAGTCGAATCGATGACCTTCCCGAAAGCCTTCGGGACGCTCTAGGCAACAGAGCTAATCAGTTGCTCAATGTATTTTCGGCTTTTCTTTTTCTTTATCTCTGCCTCGCGGTTTGTAGCAGCAGAGCGCATATCAAAAGTTTCGGTATACTTTAACACCCATGGAGCTCCGGCTTTAGTAGATTTACTGTATCCGGCATTGTGCCTACTCAGTCTGTCTTTCAGGTCCTGACAACTGCCCACATAGTAACGGTCTGTCTTTTCTGAATAGAGGATGTAGAAGTAGTAGGTCATGTGCCTAAAACGAAAAAGGCAACCATATCGGTTGCCTTTTTATCTGTGGAGAATATCGGAGTCGAACCGATGACCTTCCCGAATGCTTTCGGGACGCTCTGAGCAGTTGAACCAATTAAAAGGATACACAACAGCAATCTGATTAGAACAAAAAAACGGCAACCATAAAAATAGTTGCCGTTGAGTGGAGAATATCGGAGTCGAACCGATGACCTCTTGCATGCCATGCAAGCGCTCTAGCCAGCTGAGCTAATCCCCCATAAAGTTAAAAATGTGCGGAGTCGTCGAACCGCTGACCTTCCCGAATTACTTCGGGACGCTCTAGCCAGCTGAGCTAATCCCCCAATAAAATAAGAACCTGCGGAGATGCTCCGCCTTATTGTGCCACAAAAATAGACGAAAAATTTAGAAAGCAAAAAAAGATTGCCCGAAAGAATAATTTTTTAACACGGCATGTAGGGCAAAACTGCGCTGTAAAACCGTGAGCGTAAATTAGTAGCGATATTGTTTATTAAGAAATCGTTAAGGGTTGTAAAGTTCGAAAATGTTCCGCTATCTTTGCTGCAGAATTGCTATAACCCATGGTAATTCATAAATCTTTTCAACCCAATCAACCAAAATTAGTTACATGAAAAAGTGTTTACTTTTCCTTATTACTTTAGTAATTAGCTTTACTACTGTGGTAAGTGCTTTTGCTCAGGGAACTGTAAAGGGTAAAGTTGTTGATGGAACAACTAAAGAACCTCTTCCAGGAGCAACAGTAATCCTTAAAGGAACAAGCAAAGCTGTTCCTGCTGGCGCTGACGGTACTTTTACCTTACAGGTAGATGAACCAAACGCAACAGCGATCCTTATCAACTTCATTGGATATACTCAGAAAGAGGTATCTATTGCAGGCCTTAACGGTACTAAAAACCTTGGTACTATCGCGCTGGAGTCTAGCGACGCTTCTCTTAACGAGATCATCGTAACTACAAACAGCTACGCAATCGAAAGAGAAACTCCGGTAGCTATGTCAACTATCACCAGCGAAGTAATTGTTGAGAAAGCTGGTCAACAGGAATTTCCTGAGTTGTTGAAATCTACTCCGGGTGTTTACGCTACTAAAGCAGGTGGTGGCTACGGAGACTCTCGTATTAACCTGCGTGGTTTTCAGAGCGCTAACATCGCTGTTATGATCAACGGTGTGCCGGTAAACGACATGGAAAGTGGTAAGGTTTACTGGTCTAACTGGGCTGGCTTAACAGATGTAACTAAAGCAATGCAGGTTCAGCGTGGTTTAGGTGCATCTAAAGTAGCTGTGCCTTCAGTAGGTGGTACAATCAACATCATCACCAGAACTACAGACGCGATCAAAGGTGGATCAATCTACCAGGGTCTTGGCAGTGATGGTTACTCTAAAACAGCATTCTCGTACTCAACAGGCTTAACAGACAATGGCTGGGCTTTCTCAGTTTCAGGATCTAAAACTGAAGGTGACGGCTGGGCTGAAGGTCTTCAGTATGAAGCTTATAACTACTTCTTCAATGCTTCTAAGATGATCAATGACAAGCATACGCTTTCATTAACTGGTTTTGGTGCTCCGCAGTACCACGCTCAGCGTTATGATCGTCTAACAATCCAAGAGTACAGAGATGCACCACAAGGCCTGCGTTACAACCCGAACTGGGGTGTACTGAATGGTGAAGCTAAAACTATAAGTGGTAACTTCTATCACAAACCACAGTTCTCTCTAAACCACTATTGGACTATAGATGAGAAATCATTCCTTTCAACTGCTGCTTATGCATCAATCGGTACAGGTGGTAACGAATTTGACGGTGGTACTGTAAACTTTGATGACTACAGATTTGGCGGTAATAAATACCAGCCTCTAAACCTAAATGCTATTGTTGAACTAAACGGCCAATCTACGGATGGCAGAGCAGTAGGATACTTACAGTCTAATAGAAATGACCATAAATGGTACGGTGTGTTAAGCACATATCAGAGAGCTCTTAATGAGAACTTTGATCTATTAGCAGGTGCTGATTTTAGATACTATAAAGGTATCCACTTTAACTCAGTAAGAAATCTACTTGGTGCTGAGTATGTAATTGATAACAGCAATGTGAACAATCCAAATAACAAAGCTCGTCAAGGTGATAAAACTGGTTATTATAACGAGGGTATCGTGTTATGGGAAGGTGGCTTCTTACAGGGTGAATACAAAGCTGGCCCATTAGCTGCTTTCATTTCACTTGCTGGCTCTAATACTTCTTACCAGCGTATTGACTATTTCCGTTATGCTGATAATGATCCAATGCAGAAGAGCGAGAAAGTTAACTTCTTCGGTTTCCAGACAAAAGGTGGTGCTAACTATAACCTTACTGAAAATCACAATGTGTTTGCTAACATAGGTTATTTTGAGAAAGCTCCATTCTTTAACAGTGTGTTCCTTAGAAATGAGAACATCCCTAATAAAGATGCCGTTCGTGAAAAGATCCTTAGCTACGAGCTTGGTTACGGTTATGTAAGCGAAAAACTTTCTGGTAATGTTAACCTTTACAGAACTACTTGGAAAGACAGAGCATTTACTAAATCAGTACCAGGTCAGGATAATGAAAGATACTTTGTTAACTTACTGGGTGTAGATGCACTTCACCAGGGTATCGAGCTGGATTTCAACTATCGCCCTATCAAAGCTGTTAGCCTGAAAGGTATGATCTCTTTGGGTGATTGGACTTGGACGAATGACCTGGGTGAAACTATCGTGTATGATGAAAATCAGGTGCAGGTTGACAAAGTTTCGGCTGTATATATGGCTGACCAAAAAGTAGGTGACTCTCCTCAGACAACTGCCGCTTTAGGTTTAGACGTTAACGTTACAAGCGAACTGAAAATCGGTGTTGACTATAACTACTACGGTAACTTTAACGCAGACTTTAAGCCAACCGACCTTACCACACCGGGTATGTCTCCATGGGAAGTTCCTGATTATTCAGTATTTGATGCAAACGCTTCATTCAAATTCAAATTTGCCGGTCTGAATGGTACTCTTTATGCAACAGTTAACAACCTGTTCAATACTGAGTATATCTCTGATGCCTTTGCACAATTTGGTACCAGAAGTGTTGGTGGAGAGTCAGTGAAGTATAATGATGCGACTAACACGCAGGTATACTTCGGTAATGGCACAACCTGGACAACAGGATTAAAAATTAACTTCTAATCATTATTTATTAGATAGATGAAAAAAATATTTTATCTGCTATCCTCTGCTATGTTGATGTTCACTGCTTGTGATCCAATGGAGGATGTATACGAAGAATTGGATAAAGCAAATACGAAGGATAATACTACAGTTGAGACTGTACTTGTGAAGTCTGACTATGAGCTTTATAAAGATAGTACAGATTATCCTCATGTTGCTAAGGAGCAGTATTTTATAGATGAAGCTGAAGCTGCAGAGTTAGTACCTGCTATACTAAATAAAAGATATTCTCATCTTGGCAATGGTGCTGCTATTACTGTTACCTACAACAGATTAAGCACACCAGGAATTAGTAATGAGGTATCAAGCTGGGTTAAACATACAGTTACCTCCGAAGAGTATGTTGCAAATGGTGATACTAAAGGAGATAATTTTAATAGCTCTAAAGACTTTGAAAGCTTTTTAAAGAGAAAATATCCAAATGCGGTAGAAGGTCAGTTAGTTGTACTAACATATAACTATTTTGCTGGAACAGTTTATGAAAATATTACAGATTCTTTCTTTTTCAAAGACGGAAGCTGGATGAATATTTATCATGTAACTGATAAGGATTATATTTCTGTAAACAGCCTTTACAAAAACTTTACATCGTCAAATAACGCAATGTTGCCTACTTATTTCGATAAGTTTCTTAAAGAAGAAGTTCTTGAAGCAAAGGCGGGCGATATAATGTATGTAAGTTATTACTATTATGATTTCACAAACTATAATCATAAAGTAATGGCAATGATATATAATGGCGATAAATGGGTTAAAGCTGAAGGATCGGTAGAAACAGCTACATTAAAATTCAAAAAGAAGAATAATGTATGGGAGCCAGACCTTTCTATATCATATAAATTAGTTGTTGAAGATTATGTTTGGATGTCTCAACAGTCTGAATTAGGTACTCCAGCTCAATTAGGTAATATTGGAGTTGGTAAAAATGATGAAGGTTTTAATAGAAATACGAACTTTTATCAACAAGACCCTACTGCTGCTCGTTATTGGAAAGACGAAGATATTTATAATGCTATTAATGCATTATTAAAATACAAATATCCAAATACAGAAGTAGGAAAGAAGTATGCAGTTACTTATGAGTACTACAATAGTGGTATTAAGGCTGCAACTGTTGTGCTAGAGCTTATGGAATCAGGTGAATACGAAGTAGCAGAATAAATTGCTATCTATCAAAACAAAAAGCCCGCTGGTAATTTACCAGCGGGCTTTCTTATTATTTATACTTTAGTTAAAGATGTAACGCAAGCCAACCTGACCTCTCCATCTTGATGTGAAATCGTTAACAAAGTATGGATTCCCTTCAGACAGGCCACGACCGGTATAAGTAAATCTCGGTTGAGTGGTGTCTTCACCATCAGCGTCTTCTTCGTAACCCACAAAGTCTATCAGTTGGAAGGCATTAAAGCTGGCTTGGTACTGGCGGCCCCAATCCTTGTTTATGAGGTTACTAAAATTAAAAATATCAAAGGTTATCTGGAAGCGGTGCTCGTTAGTGCCTTGTTGTAGCTTAAATTCCTGCATCAGCCTTAAGTCAAACTGGTTCGTCCAGGGCAGGCGGTCGCCGTTACGTTCGGCATATTCTCCTCTTCTTTCACTCAGGTAATCGTTGCCAGCTATAAAAGCGTCCAGAGCTTCCCATTGCTCTTCTGGGGTAGCTATTACTTCTCCATCACGGTTTGTAGCAGGTACCAGGTTTATTTCTGATGCATCGCGCGGAATATAGATCAGGTCGTTGGTACGTCCGGCGTCGTTGTTTACGTCTCCGCTATAAATATAAGAGAGCGGTAACCCGGACTGGCCATTATAGAACAGGGAAATACTTGTGGATGCAAACCCCAAATACTCTATAGCATACGTAATGCCACCTACTACCCGCGATCGGATGTCGTTATCAGCAAAAGCGGCTTCTACATTATTTAAACCATACACTTGGTTTACGTTTATCCAGTTTGATCGTGCCTGGCTTGAATTGCCGGGGTTAACATCTTTAGCCCTGGAATAAGTATAGGCTAGCGATCCGGATAAGTTATACTCGAAGGTTTTCTGTAACTGTCCTGTAAAACTATAGGCATAACCCTCATCGGTATTGGTCAGGTATATAATGTCCTGGAAGTTGTTATCCGGAATACGTTGGAAAACAGGACGGTTATCCGAACCTGTTAAATTACCTCTCTCTTCCAGGTTCAGGTTTTGGTAATAGATGTTGTTCAGGTTCCTGGAATAGATAGCCTCCAGGGTACCAACAAAGCCGGCTGGCAAGCGCTGGTCTACAGCGGCATTCACCCGGAACAGTTGCGGAAATTTAAAGTCCGGATCGGTAATGTTTATTTCTGCTGTACGATCGGAGAAACCAACCGAAGAGGCCGTAGGCTGATTGGCAGGGTCAGGCTCAAAGCGCAAGCCTCCCAACTCAGGTCCAGAAGTTAAGGATAAACTACCAAGGTTAATACCTGTGTTGGTGTATTGGTTCGCTATCCATACAAAAGGGGCGCGACCTGTAAATACACCGGCCCCACCTCTTATCTGGGTATTGCCATCATCAAACACATCCCAGTTTACACCTAACCTCGGCGAAAGCATGTACTGGGCACCCGGAGTTTTATCGGTAGCTAAGCCACGGCTGGCAAAGGCATCATTAAACTCTTCGTTAATTCCTGGCTCATCGTTAAATGTCGGAATATCTAAACGCAGGCCGGCAGTTAGTTTTAGGTTAGGCATTACAGCATACTCGTCCTGTACATAAAAACCAAGCTGGAAAGCGGAAAACTCAGCGCCTTGTTGCCTGTTATCTGTTCGGGAGTAGTTTCGGAAGAAGGCAGAAGGCGCAACTTCGTCGGGTGTGCCCACAGTTTCAAAATCTTCGAGAGAGCGGTATTCGTAAGCTCCAAATTCCTGGCGAATGAACAGATTATAGGTGTTGTAAAACTCGTTGTGTGTACCTATAGTTATGGTGTGCTTGCCTTTAAAGATATTGAAGTTATCGGTAATGGTAAACACATCCTGGTCGAGCTGGTTCTGAGCAGAAAATGGTTCGCTACCTAAAGCTATCGTACGGCCACCATCCATACGTACGGTCACGCTCGGGAACGGGGCACCAATAATATCGCGGTCGTCGCGTACGCTGGTAAAACCGATCAGGGCTTCGTTGGCGAAGTTGGTACCAAACTGGCTGCGCAGTTGCAAAACAGTTGAGTTGGTAGTGCTTGGGAAATACTCGGCATTATTAGAGAAGCGCAGTGCGTTAGGGCTCCGGCTGTTGTCCCGGTTCTCGCCATACACATAACTATGGCGCAGCACCAGTTGGTGGTTGTTTGTAATGTTCCAATCCAGTCGGGCAAATAGCTTTTCACTTATAGTTTCATCTTCTATAGACAGGTAATTGCCCGGATCATAACCTAATCGGTTTGCAACTGCCAGCACTCTTTCTGCTTCACTCTCGGTAATGTTAGAGGATGGCGTACCTGGCTGGAAAAGAAGGGGGGAAGTACGGCTGGTCTTCTCGCCATTCAGGAAAAAGAACAACTTATCTTTAATGATCGGTCCACCAACTCTGGCGCCTGTCTGGTAGTCGTTATAGTCGGGGAGACGGGTGCGTTCATCATCCGGGCTTTTGCCTACCAGTTTCTCGTTGTTACCATAAAAGTATACCGAGCCTGTGAATTTATTTGATCCGCTTCGGGTAATGGCATTTATGCCACCACCGGTAAATCCACTCTGACGAACATCAAATGGCGCAATTACCACTTGTATGGCTTCGATCGCATCCAGCGAAATAGGTTGCACCCCCGTCTGGCCACCGTTCGTGCCGCTCGGCGAAAGCCCGAACACATCGTTATTCACAGTACCATCTATCGAGAAGTTGTTAAAGCGGTTGTTCTGCCCGGCAAACGAAATACCTGACCCTGCAGTAGAGGCCTGCGGTGTAATGCGGGTAAAATCGTTAAGGCTTCGTGAAATGGTTGGCAGCGATTCGAGTTGCTCAGTACTCACGTTGGTTGCAGCACCTGTACGGTCGGAATTGATGATCTTGTCCTGTGTGGCCGTAACTTCAACCTCACCTAAGGTAGTGGTGCTTTCAGATAAGGTCAGGTCTAAGCGGAAGTTCTGGCCAAGCGCCAGGTTAATGTTCTCGACCAGTTGCTCCTGGTAACCCACATAGGACGTGCGTATAGTATAAGGCCCGCCCACTCGCATATTCTGAATGTTATAGCGTCCTTCGGCATTAGTGCCGGCTACATATTGTGTGTTGGTTGGCGTGTGGAGGGCTATTACTGTAGCTCCCGGAAGTGCCATGCCGCTCTGGTCCTGAACTATACCGTTCATGGCGGCGGTGGTAGTGCCCTGGCCCCAGGCTAATTGTACCGATAGCATGGCACATAAGCAGAGGCATGTAAGCGTGTATAAGTGTTTCATAGTACGCGTAAGTAGTTAGTTGGCAAATAGTTATAACTACTTATAGTACGTACGTTACATAAAATTACTGCTTAATTCTGTTAAAAATTTGTATTTTAAGTGAATATAATTGTATGATTATAGTTACATTTATAGATATTACATCAGGTTTATACCTATAAAGGAGGCCTAACTGCCTTTACAAAAATATTGCGGTAGTAGTCCGAAAAAAGGTTGTTCTCGATAACGCCAAGCGAAGTAGAGGCATGTATGAATTTGATGTTCTCGTTGTCCACCACTTCGGTTACCATGCCCACGTGGGTTATCTGGTTGCTGCGTTTATTTGCCGCAAAAAACACAAGGTCTCCTTCGCGTAAATCTTTCAGTCTTACTTCCGGTCCAAATCGGCTTTGCTCGTTCGAGGTGCGTGGCAACTGTACATCTATAGTTTGAAAAGAAGTACAAAGCAGGCCAGAGCAGTCCATGCCTACGCGTGTGGTGCCACCCCAACGGTACGGAACACCCGTATAAGAACGTGCCGCTTTAATTACTGTAGCTATGTCCTCATCCACATCACGTTTAACCTTGGTGCGGCTGGTACGGTCTTTTGAGGCAAGTGGCGAATCAGACTTACCGGACTTTCGGGCCATTCGGCGTGCTTTCCTGGCCTGGCGTTTTTCTTCGGCTATTTCTCGGGCCGATTTATACTCTTCGCCGTGCTTGCTGAATACCGGAACCGAAGACTGACAGGAAGCCAGCAAAAGGACAAAAAAGATAAATAAGAGGGAATTTGTAAAAGCTGTTCTCAAAACGTTACTTTAGCAAGGTAAGTAAATAAAAATAATAGGGTCTGCTAATATAGCTATAACCCTTCCTTTTTAAAAATGAAATTTAACACAGTTACACCGGAAGCGCTTCAGTATTTTGCTGAGGCAGTAGGCGAGGCAAATATCATTTTGCCGGCAACTGCCGACGATATGCTGCGCTACTCCCACGACGAGACGGAAGACCTGCGGTATATACCGGAAGTTGTGCTTAAACCTGCAAACGCCTCCGAAATAAGCCTTATTATGCAGTACTGCAACAAAAATATGATACCTGTAACACCGCGAGGGGCAGGTACCGGGCTTAGTGGCGGTGCATTGGCTGTGCACCAGGGAGTTATACTTTCGATGGAGCGGCTAAATAAAATAGTAGCTATTGATGAGCGTAACCTGCAGGCAACCGTAGAGCCGGGCGTAATAACACAGGTTTTTCAGGAGGCTGTCATTGCCAAAGGTTTATACTATCCGCCAGACCCGTCGAGCCGAGGAAGCTGCTTTTTAGGTGGTAACCTGAGTGAGAGCAGTGGCGGCCCGCGTGCTGTAAAATATGGCGTAACGAAAGACTATGTGCTGAACGTGGAAGTGGTGCTGCCAACTGGCGAAATAACCTGGACCGGGGCCAATGTACTGAAGAATGCTACCGGTTACAACCTTACCCAACTCATGGTCGGGAGTGAAGGTACGCTGGGGGTTATCACTAAAATTGTTTTCAAGCTTATACCTTATCCGCCTCAGAACATTGTTATGCTGGTGCCTTTCCGTGACGAAGAGCAGGCTTGCGAAGCTGTCTCGAAGTTGTTTGTGGCTGGCATTATACCTTCTGCGCTGGAGTTTATGGAACGCGATGCTATTGAATGGTCCGCGCGTTACTTAGGTATACCAGTTGACCTGCCTGAAGATATTGAAGCGCATTTACTTATAGAGCTGGATGGGCATGATATGGATCAGTTGTTTAAAGATGCGGAACAAGTATACAACGTACTCGAGCATTTTAATATCGGCGAAATACTGGTGGCAGACTCTGAAAAGCAGAAAGAAGAACTATGGCGCTTGCGCCGGAATGTGGCCCATGCTGTAAAAGGCAATTCTGTTTATAAAGAAGAAGACACCGTAGTGCCGCGAGCCGAATTGCCAAAACTGTTGCGAGGTGTAAAAGAGATCGGTACCAGGTATAACTTCAAGTCGGTTTGCTATGGCCACGCCGGCGACGGTAACCTGCACGTAAACATTATAAAAGGCGATATGAGCGACCACGACTGGCAGCATAAACTACCTGAAGGTATAAAGGAGATCTTCAGGCTGTGTGTGCAGTTAGGCGGAACTATAAGCGGTGAGCACGGCATCGGGTTAGTACAGCGGCCATATATTGGCATTGCCCTGAACGAAATTCAGCTCCGCTTGATGAAAGGTATAAAGCAGCTTTTTGACCCCAAGGGCATACTTAACCCTGGGAAGATATTTGAATAGGTACTTAAAAGCCGAAAATTAAAAAGCTATAGTTTATAGGTGACAGATGGCAACTATAAACTATAGCTTTTGCTGTATAATAAGTTTATCTTTTCTTTTTCTTCTTTTCCATATCATATTCCAGTTCGCGCAGGTTATGCAACGATTCTATCCTGTTCTTCGATGATTCGTTTACAAGGTCTTCCTGCCTGGGCTGTGCTTTATTACTTTTCTTATCGCCCATATGGTATAGTTGTTCCTGCTGAGCCTGCTTATCTTCTTCAGTCGATTCGGGTGCTCTTAATATAGCTTCTTTCAGCGGTTTATTCGTTTTCATAATATAAAAGAGGGTTTACGTTAAGGTTGACAGTTTAATTCGCGTTTCTTTTGTTCTTCTTTTATAAAGTTGCTCACATAATTTGCCAGTTCTTCAGCATTCTGTTCCTGCAAAAAGTGGCCGCTTTCCTCAAAATGGATAACATAGCATTCATGGAAAAATTTCTTCCATTTCTGCAGCGCATCTATTTTAACCAGCTTGTCGCGCTCACCCCAAAGTATAAGCGTCGGGATGTCCTGTATATTTCTGCGCTTCATCCATAGTTCTTCGTACCATCGGCTTACGCCTACCAGTTCGCGGGCAAAGGCCAGCGAGCGTACCTGTTGCTCCGGAGATCCCAGTGCATTTATATACTGCTGCTTCAGTGGTTCCGGAATGGTATCTTCATCTTCAAAAAGCTCATTCACAAGCGTACCCGTCGAGACATTTAACTTGGAGTGCAGAAACTTACCCAATGGACCAACCAGGTATTTACTCGCTTTCGTGAAGGTATTATGTTTTGATAACGACCAGGTCCAGGTATTCAGCATAACAATGCTCCTGACATTTTGTGGCTCGTTGAGTGCATAGGCCAAACCTACCGGGGCTCCAAAATCGTGTACGACCAGCGTTATATCCTTTAGCTGCAGGTGTTCCATCAATAACTGGAAGTTATCGGCATGGGCACGTGGCTTGTAGCTAAAGCTATCCGGCTTATCCGATAAACCAAAGCCCAGCATATCCATAGCAATGCAGCGGTAATGTGGCCGCAATAACTTTATCAGGTTACGGTAAATGAACGACCACGCCGGTGTACCGTGTACCATTACAACAACGGGGCCTTGCCCTTCGTCAATGTAATGCATCTTACCGCAGTCTAACTCAAGATATTTCGATTCGAAAGGATACTCTGTTGTATCTAACCAGTCTGGCTTCATAAAAATCAGGGTGTTCTTATAAAGCTATACTTCGTTTAGGGAGGCAGGTTGTTAATTTTAAGTAAAACAGCTTTACTTTTTAGCATCGGCAAAACCACTGTACTGCCAGTATAAGTTTTAAAAAGCTAACTTTACAGCTATATGTGCGGAATAACAGGAGTATTTGCTTTTACTGATGCGGGCAGGTTGGCTTTGGATAACCTGCAGCTGGCCAGTGAAACTATAAAGCACCGAGGCCCTGATGCTTCCGGCATATTTGTGCGCGAAAATGTAGGCATGGCAAACCGCAGGCTGGCTATTATTGCTCCTGTTCCGGAGGCAAACCAACCATTTACCGAAGCAACCGGGCGCTACACTATAGTTTATAACGGGGAAGTATTTAACTATAAAGTGCTGCGTGCTAAGTTAGAAGCAAGTGGCTTCGCCTTTAAGACCGGTGCTGATACCGAGGTTATTATACAACTATACCGTAAGTATGGGCCAGAATGCCTGAAGCGCCTGCGCGGTTTCTTTGCTTTTGCTATTTACGATGCGCAGGAGCAAAGCCTTTTTGTAGCCCGCGACCGTTACGGCGAAAAACCACTGCTATACTATAAGGACGGCGATAAATTCCTGTTTGGGTCTGAGTTAAGTGCGCTAATGGCGTTAGGCGTACCCCGCGATATCGATTATACTTCGCTCTATCAATACCTGCAGCTAACTTATATTCCGGCGCCTGCAACTATACTTCGGGGCGTAAAAAAGCTGTTGCCCGGGCATTATGTCATTATCAAAAACACCAAACTGCATAGTAGCAACTGGTATAAATTGCCTTTTGATGCCGACAAAGCAGCTGCCAACCCACTAACCTATAAGCAACAGCAACTTAAGCTACAGCAATTAATGGAACAGGCCGTTACCGAAAGAATGGTAGCAGATGTACCGGTAGGTGCTTTCCTGAGCGGAGGTATCGATTCTTCGGTGGTGGCGGCGCTGGCGTCGCAGGTTAAGCCGGGGTTGCAAACTTTTTCGGTAGGGTTTCCGGAGCAGCCGTTTTTTGATGAGTCAAGCTATGCCCGGCTCGTAGCTGAGAAGTATAAAACCGACCATACCGAGCTTCAACTGACCACCCGGCACCTACACGAGAATGTATCGGGTATGCTCCATTCCCTGAGCGAACCGTTTGCTGATTCGTCGGCGCTGGCAGTTTATAGTCTGAGCAAGCATGTAAACCAATCGCTAAAAGTAGTGTTGTCGGGCGATGGCGCCGATGAGCTTTTTGGTGGCTATAACAAGCATCGTGCGGAGTACAGAGCATTGCAGCAGGACACTGGCGCAGCTATTGTTACAGCGCTCGATTTTTTATGGGAAAAATTACCCCGATCTAGAAACTCTTTTGTTGCGAATAAAGTAAGACAGTTACACCGCTTTGCGGCAGGTGCAAAATTATCGGCCCCGGACCGTTACTGGTTATGGGCTACTTGGCAACAGGAGCAACAGGCAATGGCCTGGTTGCGCCCCGAGCATCAAAGAAAAGCAGCAAACCGTTTATACTACGCCAGAAAAAGCAGGTTAACAGAGTGCTTAACCAGAAACAATTACGACCTGAATAGCGTACTGTGTGCCGACTGGCAATTGGTGTTAGCCAATGACATGCTGCCAAAAACAGACCTGATGGGTATGGCAAATGGCCTCGAGATCAGGAGTCCTTTTTTAGACCACAGGTTGGTTAAGTTTGCTTTTAACCTGCCGGTGTCTTCCAAAATAGATGCAACGCGCCAAAAGAAAATTTTGCAGGATGCTTTCCGGCACTTATTACCTGCCGGACTTTACAACAGGCCTAAAAAGGGATTTGAGATCCCGTTGCTCGCTTTTCTGCAAACAGAAGGCGCAGGCCTGGTAAAACAATATCTGTCGGATGAGGTGATTGAAGCACAGCAGATCTTTGACCTGAAACAGGTACGGGAGTTACGGCAGGTATTTAATAGCAAGGCTGCCGGAAAAGTTCAGACCCATGTCTGGACGCTGCTGGTTTTCCAGTTTTGGTGGCACAATACATTTATGGCAGGCAAGTTGTAGTTGTGCAGCAAGTAGTTACGAGTAATTTATTATATAACATAACATATAAAAGTATAAATTTGTATTTGAGATAATTATAGCTTTATGAGAATAGCAGTAGTTGGCACGGGATACGTGGGTTTGGTGACAGGCACATGTTTCTCGGAAGTAGGTATAGATGTTACCTGTATCGATATTGACACAAACAAAATAGAAAACCTTAGAAAAGGTATTCTTCCGATATATGAGCCGGGCCTGGAAGAGATGGTAGCGCGCAACACCCAAAAAGAGCGCCTTTCTTTCTCTACAGATCTAGCCACCAGCATTCAGGGTTGCGATGCTGCTTTTATAGCAGTAGGTACACCTCCGGGCGAAGACGGCTCAGCCGACCTGAAATATGTATTGGCTGTGGCACGCGCCATTGGCCAGAACATGAACGACTACATGGTAGTGGTAACCAAAAGCACCGTGCCGGTAGGTACTGCTAACAAGGTACGTCGCGCGATTGAAGAAGAACTGGCTACCCGTGGCGTAGACATTCCGTTTGATGTAGCTTCTAACCCTGAGTTCCTGAAAGAAGGTGCAGCCATAGAAGACTTCCTGAAGCCGGACAGAATTGTAGTTGGCGTATCATCCGAGAAAGCCAAAGAGGTGATGAGTAAGCTCTACAAGCCATTTTTGATGAACGGGCATCCGCTTATCTTTATGGATATCCCTTCAGCTGAGATGACCAAGTATGCGGCTAACGCCATGCTGGCCACCAAGATCAGCTTCATGAACGACATCGCCAACCTGTGCGAGATAATGGGTGCTGATGTGAACATGGTGCGTAAAGGTATCGGTTCTGATGCCCGTATCGGCAACAAGTTCATTTACCCGGGTATTGGTTACGGCGGCTCTTGCTTCCCGAAAGATGTGAAAGCGCTTATCCGTACAGCCAACGAAAACGGCTACGAGATGCGTGTGCTTAAATCGGTGGAAGAAGTAAACGAGAACCAGAAGTCGGTGTTGTTCAATAAGATCATGGCCCACTTTAACGGTGATATTGCCGGCAGAACATTTGCTGTGTGGGGACTTTCGTTCAAACCGAAGACAGATGATATGCGTGAGGCACCATCGCTGGTAATCATTAAGAAATTACTCGAGCAGGGTGCTCAGGTAAAAGCCTACGACCCGGTTGCTATGGAAGAGGCTAAGCACTCGCTGGGCGACACCATCCAGTATGGCAAAGACGAGTATGAAACACTAATCGATTCAGATGCATTGCTATTGGTAACTGAGTGGCCTGAATTCCGCTCACCAAACTTTACGGTGGCAAGCAAACTGATGAAAGAGAAAGTAGTTTTTGATGGCCGTAACATCTACGATGTAAGCGACCTGAACGAAAAAGGCTTTACTTACTATGGTATCGGTGTAAAACAGCCGGTTGAGCAGCAAACTAAAGAAACGGTATAACCATGGCAAAAAAACGTGTATTAATAACAGGTGGTGCCGGCTTTTTAGGCTCGCACCTCTGCGATAGATTTATAAAAGAAGGTTACCATGTAATTGCCATGGATAACCTGATAACAGGTAATCTTGAGAACATCGAGCACCTGTTTAAGCTTCAGGATTTTGAGTTTTACCACCACGATGTATCTAAGTTTGTGCACGTGCCGGGCGAGCTTGATTACATCCTGCATTTTGCATCGCCAGCCAGCCCGATCGATTACCTAAAAATTCCGATCCAGACATTGAAAGTTGGTTCGCTGGGTACGCACAACCTGCTTGGCTTAGCCAAAGCAAAAGGTGCGCGTATGCTTATTGCATCAACTTCAGAAGTATACGGCGACCCGCTGGTGCATCCTCAAAACGAAGATTACTGGGGTAACGTGAACCCTGTTGGTCCGCGTGGCTGCTACGACGAAGCCAAGCGCTTCCAGGAAGCTATGACGATGGCCTACCACATGCACCACGGTTTAGAGACACGTATCGTGCGTATCTTTAACACCTATGGCCCGCGCATGCGCCTCGATGATGGCCGTGTGTTGCCAGCTTTCCTGAGCCAGGCACTGCGTGGCGAACCGTTAAGCATCTTTGGTGATGGTTCTCAGACGCGTTCGTTCTGCTATGTAGATGACTTGGTAGAAGGAATTTACCGCTTGCTGTTAAGCGATTATGCTTTGCCGGTTAACGTAGGTAACCCGTCAGAGATAACAATAAAAGAGTTTGCTGAGGAAATCTGTAAGCTAACCGGTGTGGAACTGAAAGTTGAGTACCAGCCATTGCCTCAGGATGACCCGCAGAAGCGCCAGCCAGATATTACACGCGCAAAGGATATTTTAGGCTGGGAGCCTAAAGTTGATCGTGCGGAAGGTTTAAAAAGAACGCTGGAGTATTTTAAAGACAAGATCGAGGTACCAACCGAAACGGTTTAATCTACTTAAGTAAAGTAAATAAAGCAGCGGCTTCAGACTATTATAGTTTGAAGCCGCTTTTGTTTTATAGTTGGTCGCTCAATAAAATATCTCTCAGTCTCTCTCCAGCCTTCCCATCAAATTTATAAAGCCAATCCTGCTCAAACTGTTTCTTATTAGGTAGCTGTTGCTGATGTAGTTGCTCAATATTTTGTAAGACTTCTGATAACTCATTTAAACTATAAACAGGATGCGCTACACCGGCATCGATAAATGATTTAGACACATCCAGCTTTCCTGCAGGGTGGTTTTCGAAGGTAAGCAGTTTAGTGTGAGCCATAGCTGCAAATGGAAGCAGGTAAGTAGAGTAGAAGCCCATAACGACTGGTATACTTCCGCATAGTTCGTGTAACTGCTCATCTGTTACAAATTGCAGATCTTCTTTTTCGGGCCAATAGCCATGCTCTTGCGCAGGGTGTAGTTTTATATATAATATATAGTTATGGCACTTGGCTAAAGTTTCCAGTTCTGTAGTAAAGTCTTTTTTATACTTAGGAGACCACTGCAACAATCCTTGTTCAGCCAAGGGTTGATCTATAAAAAGTATGCCTCTTTGCCGGGATGTGGCAGGTTGAATAGTTGCCAGCTTATCAAAGTAGGGGATACCTATAAACTCAGGCTTCCCACCAAAATAAGGGGCTTCGTGGTTTAAAAAGGATTCATACTGTTTCCTGCTGAAACCTATGTAATGATCTGGTAATCTTTTATCGGAATGCAGCTCCCTGAAAGTTTGGATGTAATTCCGGCCGCGCCTTACCTGGTTAAAGTGATCTGCAAACTCCTGATGCTCCTGGTTTAACTGAGCGATAGAATTCTCCAGGAACCGGCGGGATCTTACTCGTGGCAGGAACTGAAGTAGTAACTGGCTATAGTGCGCTAACTGTTCTTTTAAAGTAGGTTGTTTAGCCGGGCTTATTTCAGGATCGAAGCCTGCAACATAATCCGCGCGCAAGCCATGCTCAAGCATAAAAGTAGGAATTCCAGCTTCGCGGCAGGCCAGGTTCAGCACCACGTGGTTATAAGATTCTATGTATAAAAACACGACCTTGTCCGGGTGCAACTTGTTTAATAGTTGTTGGGCGCTCTTAAACTCAGACCAGTAAATAGCCTCCCCATACTGTTGGTAGTAAGTGTTTGTTTCTTCCTGGGGAGAAGTATAGAACAGAAAGTAGAACTCACAATAACCTTTTGACACTTCGAGCAGTCGCACATAGTCCTGACGGTTATAGTTGCCTACAAAAATGATCTTTGGCTTACGAAGCATCTGCTCTAAAATAGATTATTCGTTATCTTTAATGAATTCTTTCGACTGAAATAACTTGACAAGAGCCAACTACACAAAACCAGCTGTATTAATTGTTGTGCCAGCCATCGCACCCGAAGGTATCTCGAAGGTGGCGCTCATGCAATTGCAGGCTCTCCTGGAAAAAGGCTATACTGTAAAGTTACTGGTTTTAAGTAATGTTAATAAAGATGTATTAAAAGCTTTTGCCCCCAGCTTACCGAGCGACCAACTTATTGAACTCCGTCAGCAGGAAACCTATCTATCTGTAACTGCATTAAAAGGAGCTTTAGGAACAGCAGCTAGGGTTAAAAAAGTGATTGCCAGTTTCAGGGCGGATGTGGTATTGGCGCATGCTCCGTATGCTCATTTTATACTTAGGTTAGCTAAACTATTTCCTGGAATGCCTGTGTGGCAGCTATGGGCTTACTTCCACTTTCCGCAGTACCAAGAGTTTCCGCTCAACAGTTTCAGGCGTAGAAGTATAAATTTACTTAACCGCTGGTTGGCTAAACGGTTTGATGCAGGTCACATTTCTGTTTCGGATGCTGTTAAAGAAGATATCTCTCAGAACCTGATCAGGCTGCAGAACCACCATGTTATTTATAATGCATTGCCGCTGGTGCAGCCTATAACCGCATCAAAAGTTAAGCTGGATGATTTTACAATTGTGGTGCCTGGCCGTGTTGAAAGTATAAAAGGGCAAAGTTGGTTTCTGGATGTATTTTATACTTTCTCGCAATCATTACCCAACCACAAAATTAAATTGATATTTGCAGGAGGTGGTAGTCAGCAGCATAGTTTACAGGAACAGATAAACATGCTCGGATTAATAGAAACGGTTCACATCACCGGTAATATCACAAGCCTTGAGTTACAGACATACCTTACAGGTGCAAACCTTGTAGTGATACCGTCGCTGCTGGAGGGTTTTGGAGTGGTAGTGCTGGAAGCTTTACAACTCGGCAAGTTGGTTTTAAGCTCAGATGCCGGTGGACTGAAGGAAATTGTAGAGGATGGTAGATCAGGTATACTTTTTAGAGCGGGCAACAAATCAGATTGCCTGGCCAAATTACAGGCAATCTATCAAAGTAAACAAAAAGAACTTGTGAACCCGGAAGCAGTTAATGATTTGCTACAGGATAAATTTTCTTTTAGTAAGCACATGCAGCAGTTGATCTCTTTAATAGAAAATGCAAAGTAAAATGGGGAAGCTGCGCATCGTTTTTATAGGTTACTGGAGCTTGGATGATAATCTTACCACTTCAACTATACTTCCCTGGCTTCGCTTAATGCAGCAGGATGAAAAGGTGGAGCAGGTACTATTCTTTACTATTGAGCGGGAAGGCCAGCCATCAGCAATAACATTAGAAAGCTTGTCTAAAGTAAAACATCACCCACTAATACCACTCACAAGCAGGTTTAATCTGCTTACTAAGATCAGTGATTTTGTATACTTCCCAAACGAGATCATAAACTTAGCCAGGCAGCTAAAAGCAACTACAGTCGTTGCACACGGAGCACCAGCGGGCGCCCTAGCTTATAAAGTTTGTCAAAAGCTGAAACTTCCCTTTTATGTTAGCTCTTTCGAACCGCATGCAGCGTACATGGCAGAATCTGGGGTGTGGAGTAAGGCTGGGTTAAAGTATAGATTTCAGAAGAGTTGGGAAAGTATGCAGCTAAAGAGTGCCTCCGGTCTAATTACTGTTAGTGACAACTATAAACTATACCTTCAGCAACAGGGTGTTTCTGAACAAAAGATCAAAACAGTGCCTAGTCCGGTTAACCTGCAGGATTTTAAGTATAATGCTGCAGAACGAGAGCAACTTCGGAGTAAGCTGGGCTGGCAAAAAAATGTAATCGCAATTTACGCCGGCAAGTATGGCGGGCTATACTATAACGAGGAAGCTTTTTATATCTATCAGAAATGTTTCGAGCTAATTCCGGATTTCAGGCTGCTTATACTTTCGCCACAAACCGGGGAAGAGATTCTGGCAAATCTCAGGAAGTATAATATTTCTTCTGATAAGGTGCATGTCGCTTCTGTAAGTCATGAGCAGGTGCCTGTTTACCTCTCAGCTGCTGATCTTGCTTTTGCAACCTATAAACCCGGGCCGTCTAAAAAGTATTTGTCCCCGGTTAAAATAGGAGAATGCTGGGCCAATGGTTTACCAGTCCTGTTAACAGAAGGCATCGGCGATGACAGCGATATTATAAAAAGAGAAGGTGGCGGAGCTTTATTTAGCCTTCAGCAATCTGGTAGTATTGAAACCGCGATAAAGCGACTGCAAACTATACTTCAAAACCCAAACCATAGAAAGGAAATAGCTGAGCTGGCAGCAAAGTATAGATCGCCGGAGCGGTTGGCAGAAGTATACAGATATTTCTTAGGAGAGGAGGCTGACCGATGAAAGTACTTTTTGTAGTGCCTTACCCGGTTGGTAAAGCGGCTTCGCAGCGATACAGGGTAGAGCAGTGGTTACCTGTAATGGAGCAAAAAAGTATAAACTATCGACTTGTACCTTTCTGGAGTGCTGGTGCCTGGGCTATACTTTATAAACATGGCTATACTTTACAGAAAGCTGCTGGTTTGCTTAATGGCGTGCTCAAACGGTTATTTCTGCTGTTCTCGCTGCCATCTTATACCTATATTTTTATTCACCGTGAAGCAACGCCTGTAGGTCCGCCGTGGTTTGAGTGGTTGGCTGCAAAGGTGTTTCGTAAAAAGCTTATCTACGATTTTGATGATGCCATATGGTTAGCCAATACATCCGAAGATAATAGCCTTGTAGCAAAGTATAAATGGCACCGGAAAACGGCTGATATCTGTAAATGGAGCTATAAAGTCAGCTGCGGAAACCACTTTCTGCAGGAGTATGCGCTAAAGTATAACCCAGAAGCTGTTTATCTCCCGACTGTATTAGACACAACTGTAAACTATAAACCAATCAAGAATCAGGAGACAGTTGATGTAACGATTGGCTGGATCGGATCACATTCTACTTTACCCTACTTAAAACTACTTGAACCAGTTTTGCAGCAACTCGAGCAGAAGTATAGCTTCCGGTTTACTGTTATTGCCGACCGTGAGCCTGAACTACAACTAAGATCGCTGAACTTTATACCCTGGACACAAGAAACTGAAATTGAAGATTTGCTAACTTTTAACATCGGGGTAATGCCATTACCAGATACAGAATGGGCAAAAGGCAAAGGTGCTTTCAAAGCCTTACAGTACATGGCATTGGGTATTCCGGCTGTAGCATCGGGAGTAGGTGCTAATATGGTAGCCATACCCAATGGCATAGCAGGCTATACTTGTATCACCGAACAGGAGTGGTATACTAAACTGGAGTTGCTGCTGCAAAATGCGGAACTTAGAACGAAGCTTGGCAGCGCCGGTAAATTATGGGTTGAGCAGACTTACTCTATCCAGGCACATCAGAATGCTTTTCTAGGTTTATTTACTTAACCTTTTTGTTCGCTTTCAGGAAAGTGCGGGCCTCTTTATAAGGTGCCGATTTTTTCTCTGATGAGTTAAGAACTACAGTATAATATTGCTTTGCCTTCGACTTATCTTTCTGCTGGTTGTGGATGCGGGCAAGGTTAAGGTAGGAGTTTATAAAATAGCCCGATTCCCGTTCATCGCTCATTTCAGCATACATAATGGCATCCTGGTAGTACTGCTTCGCCTTATCCAGGTCGCGGTATTTGTGCTGATTGATGTAGGCCATAATATAAGAAGCATAACGCCCGCTTACAGCCTCATAGCCCGGCATACGTTGGTCGAGTTTATGTATAATATCCAGCGATACGCGCTCAGCCATCGAGAAATGGCCTTGCACAAACAGCACACGGGCATAAAAACGCTGGAAATAAGCATTGTCCGGGTATTTGGTAGCCAATTGCTGCGATACTTTCATGGCTTCTTCCAGGTTGCCTTCTTCGTTGGCATAGATCTTCATCAGGAAAAAGCGTGCTTCGGTGCCGGTATAAAAACCATTGTTGGCTACATGTCGCAGCTGTTTCAGGCCCAGGCGTTTGTCGCCATCCGGGAAAAACATCAGCACTGGGCGCAACATTTTATAGTTTTCGTGTATCCAGATAGAGTAGTAATTGAACAGTGCCTCACCGAACAGGAACTCAGGGCTTAGTCCGTTACCGGCTTTGGCAATTTCCATGTACTCGAGGGCGCGTTTGCTATGCACGGTAGCTTTGCGCCAGTTGCTGCGCTCAGAGTGCAAGCGACCGGCAAAACCATTTGCAGCAGCTAAAAAGAAAGCCGCTTCGGTATTGTTTTCGTTATTATTGTACAGTTTTTCAGCTTTCTGGATAGTGGTATCCATGTACGCGAAGAACAATTTGTCGTATTGATGGGTCTGGATGTTGGTAGGCACAATTTTCCACCACTGGCTGAGGCCCATCAGGAAGTAAGGCAGCGGATGGTCAGGGTAGCGTCTTCTAAAAGATTTGAACTGTTTTTCGGCACGTTCATACTTAAAGTTGTACATGTTATCTACGGCGCCTTCCAGTTCATACTGTACTTCTTTGTTAAGCAACAGCATGCCTTTTACTTTCACTGCAGAAGGTAAAACCTCAACGGCATCTATAGTAACCTGGCGCATGGCAGTCGTATCGCCAATTGTACTTCGTTGCTGAGCCGAGGCCAGCACAGGTATAAATAAACTTAAGGCGATGTATAAAAACTTCTTCATGTGAAATAGTAAAATCTACTCTTAAATGCGCCTCCCACTACCACCGTGCACCGGCAACGAAAGTACAAATTTATACTTAATTTTGAGCGTTAACCCAAAACTACAAACATGAAACTCCTGAAACAACTCTGCAGCATTCATGCTCCGTCAGGCAACGAAAAAAATATGACTGACTTTCTGCTAAACTATATCGAGAAGCATAAAGTTCAGTGGAAGGTACAACCAATTATATTAAATAACGAAGATTTCCAGGACTGTATTCTGCTTGTTTTTGGCAAGCCCCGCACCGTTGTTTTTGCCCACATGGATTCTATTGGTTTTACCGTGCGCTATGGCAAACAGTTAGTTCGCATTGGTGGCCCGGCTGTAAAAGATGGCTATAAACTTACCGGCTCCGACAACCAGGGCGAAATTAAGTGTACCCTAAAGTATAACGAAGACGAAGAGGAGTTACAGTATGATTACCACCGGGAAATTGAGCGCGGCACCGAGCTTGTTTTCGAAAGCGACTTCAGGGAGACGGACGAAACAGTGCAAAGCTGCTACCTGGATAACCGTTTGGGCGTTTGGGCTGCACTTAAATTAGCAGAGACCTTAGAGGATGGGATCATTGCATTCAGTTGCTGGGAGGAACACGGCGGCGGTTCTGTGGCTTACCTGGCAAAGTATATTTACGAACAATACCAGGTGCGCCAGGCCCTTATAGCTGATATAACCTGGGTAACTGAAGGTGTAAAACCAGGCAAAGGCGTCGTTATCTCAATGCGCGACAGCCTGATCCCGCGCCGGTCGTATGTGCAGAAGATCATAAGTATAGCGAAAGAGTCTGGAGTGCCTTACCAGTTGGAGGTGGAAGGAGCAGGTGGCAGTGATGCCAAAGAGCTGCAAAAAGGAGCCCAGCCCTGGGACTGGTGCTTTGTTGGCGCCCCCGAAGACAACGTGCACACGCCCGACGAGATCGTGAACAAAAAAGACATTAGTAGTATGGTGAAGCTATACCAGGTGTTGATGGAGAAACTATAAGGAGTTTAGGAGTCAGAGAGAAAAAGCGCAGCCCAAAACTGCGCTTTTTTGCTTTTAAACTATCGTTGAGGTTATCTCCACCAACTATAGCTGCAACCTGTTCAGAATAAATAATATAGCATTGTGGGCTCTAAACGGCTTTCACTTAAAAATATTTGGAATATTCAAGCCAAACTCATTTCTTTAATAGCTATATTCAAATATTCTTTAACCTTTAACATTCTTATACCTTTTAAATGGAAAATATTCTCTACGCAATTCCGGGGTTTGGCCTGGCGGCGCTGATTTACACTTTTATCCGGTCGGCCTGGGTTACAAAACAGGCTGCTGGTAATGAGCGCATGACTGAGATAGCGCGCCACATTGCTGATGGCGCTATGGCTTTCTTAAAAGCAGAGTACAAAGTGCTCTTATATTTTGTAATTATTGCTTCTCTTTTCTTAGGCTACCTGGGTTATACCGGCGAAAACTCGCACTGGACCATTGTAATAGCCTTTATTATTGGTGCTTTCTTATCGGCTCTTGCCGGTTTTATAGGTATGCGCATTGCTACCAAAGCCAACGTTCGTACCGCCGAAGCTGCCCGTACAAGCCTTTCTAAAGCGCTTGAAGTATCGTTTGCAGGTGGTTCTGTAATGGGCATGGGCGTAGCTGGTCTGGCTGTGCTTGGCCTGGGCTCCTTGTTTATAGTGCTTTACTATTCATTTGTATATAGTGTGCAGGGTAATGTAAACGGCCACGAAATGGAAGTTGCCCTGGAAGTACTGACCGGTTTCTCGCTGGGTGCTGAAAGTATTGCCCTGTTTGCGCGTGTTGGTGGTGGTATTTATACCAAAGCTGCCGACGTAGGCGCTGACCTTGTAGGTAAAGTAGAAGCCGGTATTCCGGAAGATGATCCGCGTAACCCTGCCACTATTGCCGATAACGTAGGCGATAACGTAGGTGACGTTGCCGGTATGGGTGCCGACCTTTTCGGTTCTTATGTAGCAACTATACTTGCCACAATGGTACTTGGCCGCGAGGTTATAGCTGATGATAATTTTGGTGGTATGTCACCTATTATACTTCCGATGCTTATTGCCGGCCTTGGTATTGTTTTCTCCCTGATCGGTATGCTGTTCATCCGAGTAAAAGAAGGTGGCGACGTGCAGGCTGCTCTTAACCGTGGTAACTGGATATCGGTTATACTTACGGCAGTAGGCGCTTATTTTGCCATACACTGGATGCTACCGGAGCAAATGAACCTGCGTAACTTCGATTTTACAGCTAATGGTGTTTTCCTGGCAGTTATAGTTGGTTTAGTAGTTGGTGCTTTAATGAGTATCATTACCGAATACTATACGGCTATGGGCAAGGGCCCTGTTAACTCTATCGTACAGCAGTCATCAACTGGCCACGCTACAAACATTATTGCCGGCCTTGCGGTAGGTATGCACTCCACTGTATTGCCTATGATCGTGCTTGCCGCCGGTATTGTGTTATCGTATGCGGCTGCCGGTTTATATGGTGTGGCTATTGCTGCCGCAGGTATGATGGCAACTACAGCCATGCAGTTAGCTATTGATGCTTTCGGTCCGATTGCAGATAACGCGGGTGGTATTGCCGAAATGAGCGAATTGCCAAAAGAAGTACGCGGTAGAACCGATATCCTGGATGCCGTAGGTAACACTACAGCTGCTACCGGTAAAGGTTTTGCTATCGCATCTGCTGCCTTAACCTCTCTTGCTCTTTTTGCAGCTTTCGTAGGTATAGCCGGCATCGATACTATTGACCTTTACAAAGCTCCGGTACTTGCCGGTCTGTTTATAGGTGCCATGATTCCGTTCATTTTCTCGGCATTGTGTATTGCGGCAGTAGGCCGTGCAGCTATGGCAATGGTACACGAAGTGCGGCGCCAGTTCCGCGAAATTCCGGGTATTATGGAAGGAACAGGCCAGCCTGAGTACGAGAAATGTGTAGCTATCTCTACTAAGGCCGCTATCCGCGAAATGATGCTGCCAGGTGCTATTGCGCTTGTAGTACCGGTTTTAGTTGGCTTTGGCCTGAGAAACGTATTCGATAACATTTCGTCTGCTGAGATACTTGGTGGTTTACTGGCCGGTGTAACAGTTTCGGGTGTACTGATGGCGATGTTCCAGTCTAATGCCGGTGGCGCCTGGGATAACGCTAAAAAATCATTCGAAAAAGGTGTGATGATAAATGGAGTGATGGAGTACAAAGGTTCTGAGCCGCACAAAGCGTCTGTAACCGGCGATACCGTAGGTGATCCTTTCAAAGATACTTCCGGTCCATCCATGAACATCCTTATCAAGCTGATGTCGATCGTTTCGTTGGTAATTGCCCCTCATATTGCATTGGAGCAGGAGCCAGCCATCCCGGAAGAACCACAGATAAATATCGAAAGTGAGAATGCACTACCGGAAACCGGCATGCAGGTAAACCCTGAAAATACAGTAACTATAAAAGGTATTGCTGCAAAGTAACCACAAGTAGCTTTATAAGTATAAAGAAGCCCGACTATAGCGTTGGGCTTCTTTTTTAATTATACTACCTTTGTCTAATACATCAATAGCCTGACCTATGAGCCCCCGTACTATAACGCTGCACGACTGCGACTTTAATACCTACCTGTACGAAGAAGAAATAATTGCGCGCATCACGATACTGGCAGAGCAGATAAGCGCCGAATACGAAGGCAAGAGCCCACTTTTTTTAGCTGTACTTAACGGTTCGTTCATGTTTGCCGCCGACCTGATGAAGCGTATTACCATACCTTGCGAAATAGCTTTTATCAGGTTGTCATCGTACCGCGACATGGAAAGTACCGGGCAGGTAAAAGAGGTGCTGGGACTTACCGAGGATATTAAGAACCGACATGTGATCGTGCTGGAGGATATAGTTGATACTGGCCATACGGTGCATAATCTTATTAACCAGTTAGAGGCAAAAGAGCCGGCTTCGGTGGAGGTTGCCTCTTTGCTTTTAAAGCCGGATTGTCTGCAGCATAAACTCGATGTTAAATATGTGGCTAAATCTATACCTAACGATTTTGTGGTAGGCTATGGGCTGGACTATAATGGCCTGGGCCGCAACCTGCGCGATATTTACAAGATCGTATCCTGATAAGACGAGTACTTCGGGCTTATACTTGTTGCCTGTAATGGCCGGCTTCTGGTCGAAAAATTGAATACTTCCGAAAATTTATACCTATTTTTGCTTTTTATTAGAACGTAAGATATGCTTAACATCGTTTTGTTCGGTCCTCCAGGTGCTGGAAAAGGCACGCAAAGTCAGAAGCTGATCGAAAAATATAACCTGATTCACCTTTCTACAGGCGACCTGCTGCGCTCGCAAATAGCAGCCGGAACTGAACTGGGCCTTAAAGCCAAATCACTGATGGATAACGGATTGTTAGTTCCGGACGAAGTGGTGATCGGTATGATATCAAATAAAGTACAGGAGCACCAGAGTGCCGCCGGCTTTATTTTTGATGGCTTCCCGAGAACAGTGCCACAGGCGCAGGGCCTGGATAAGCTGCTGCTGGAGCATGGCACTCAGATCTCGTGCATGATCGCCCTGAAAGTGGATGATGAAGAACTTACCAAGCGCTTGTTGCTGCGTGGTAAAACATCAGGCCGCCCAGACGACCAGAACGAAGAGCTCATCCGTAAGCGTGTTGAAGAATATAATACTAAAACTACTCCGGTAGCTGACTATTATGCGGGCCAGGGTAAATTCTTTGCAGTTGACGGCATCGGCGAGATCGACGAGATATTCAGTAGTATCTGTAAGCAGATCGACTCTTTGAGCGAAGAGAAAGAAGAAAAGAAAGCAGAAAAATAACAACTATAGTGCGGTTGCGCACCATTACCAAATTTGGCATCATCTAATTTTATTGATTACGTAAAGATCAATTCGCGCTCCGGTCACGGTGGCGCGGGGTCTGCCCACCTGCACCGTGATAAACGCACGGCGAAAGGTGGTCCTGATGGTGGCGATGGTGGTCGTGGCGGCCATGTTATACTTCGTGGCAATTCCCAGTTATGGACGCTGTTGCACCTGCAGTATCGCAAACACATTATAGCTGATAATGGCCTGAATGGCGGCCCTAGCCACTCTTCGGGTGCACAAGGCAAAGACGAAGTGCTGGAAGTGCCTTTAGGTACCATAGCCCGTAACGCCGAAACCGGCGAGCTGATGTGCGAAATCACCGAAGACGGACAGGAAATTATACTTACCCCCGGTGGCAGAGGCGGCCTTGGCAACGCCCACTTTAAAACGGCCACCAACCAGACGCCACGTTACGCCCAACCCGGCGAAGAAGGTATAGAAGAGTGGGTTATACTTGAGCTCAAGCTTCTGGCTGATGTCGGCCTCGTAGGTTTCCCTAATGCAGGTAAATCCACGTTACTTTCGGTAGTATCGGCAGCTAAGCCCAAAATTGCCAATTACGCTTTTACAACCTTAGAGCCTAACCTGGGTGTAGTTGCTTACCGCGACTATAAGTCGTTTGTAATGGCTGATATTCCGGGTATAATTGAAGGGGCATCGGAAGGCAAAGGCCTTGGTCTACGCTTCCTGAGGCACATCGAACGGAACTCCATTCTGTTATTTATGGTTTCGTGTGAGAGTGCTGATATTGCAGAAGAGTATAAAATACTGCTGCACGAACTGAAAACCTATAACCCGGAGCTGCTGGATAAAAAACGCTTGCTGGCCATTACCAAATCCGACATGCTGGACGAGGAACTGGAGAACGAAATGCGTACTACTTTGCCGGCAGAGTTACCTACTGTTTTCATATCCAGTGTAACGGGCAAAAATATTACGAAGCTTAAAGACTTGATCTGGGAAGCACTAAACAGCTAAACCAGTAATTTATAGTTTACAACAGATCGGTAGAGGCTCATAGGTTTTCTACCGATTTTTTTTGTAGCGACTCTAACTTTAATGTTGGATGACTCAATTTTGAATAATTGCATTTGAATTATCTGTTCAGTCATACAGTTATTTGATCATCCAATATAAAACAGTGCCAACTTGGCACAGGTGCTGGTTTGGCAAGAGAATTGAAAAGACAAGATAGACCTAAACATCTAACTTTTTTAAGGCATTATGTCAGATAAAGATATTAAAAAAGAACAGGAGCACGAGAATCAGGAGAATACTGCCAGTGCTGAAATGGAAGAAAACCTGAACCAGGCAGACGAAACAGAAGAAGCTGAATCGGATGAGCAGGCTATTGGCCCGGCTGCAGAATTGGCAGAAATGAAAGATAAGTACCTGCGCCTGATGGCGGAGTTTGAGAACTTCCGTCGTCGTACGGCAAAGGAAAAGCAGGATTTCGCTAAATCGGCCAACCAGGACCTGATGAGCGAATTGCTGCCGGTGCTGGATGATATGGAACGTGCCCGTCAGTCGATGGAAGCTACGAAAGATGTTGATGCCATGCTGCAAGGCCTGGAACTGGTGTTTCATAAACTGAAGCATGTAACTCAGCTAAAAGGCTTGAAAGTGATGGATACCCAGGCTGGTTCGGAGTTTGATGCCGACATGCATGAGGCAATTACCCAAATACCTGCGCCAAGCGAAGAACTGAAAGGAAAGATTGTAGACGTGATCGAGAAGGGCTATACCCTGAATGATAAAGTGATCCGTTTTGCAAAAGTTGTTATAGGAGCATAAGCAAATGGCCAAAAGAGATTATTACGAGATACTGGAGGTAAGCAAGAGTGCCTCGCCGGAGGAGATCAAAAAAGCTTATCGAAAGATCGCTATTAAATTTCACCCAGATAAAAACCCGGACGACCCAACTGCTGAAGACAAGTTTAAGGAAGCAGCAGAGGCGTACGAAGTACTTAGCGACCAGCAAAAGCGCCAGCGCTACGACCAGTTTGGTCATCAGGGCGTAAACGGCGGCTTTGGCGGAGGCGGCATGAACATGGATGATATCTTCTCTCAATTCGGAGATATCTTTGGTGGTGGCAGCCCGTTCGAAAGCTTTTTCGGAGGTGGTCGTTCTGGTGGCGGTCGTCGTCAGCGCAAAGGCAGCAACCTGCGCATTAAGCTAAAGCTTAACCTGGAAGAAGTTGCCAACGGCGTTGAGAAAAAGATAAAAGTAAAGCGTTATGTAGCCTGCGGTACCTGCGGTGGTAACGGTGCTAAGAATGGTACCGATATGCAAACCTGCGGTTCTTGCCAGGGCTCGGGCCAGGTGCGCAAAGTGGTGAATACTATGTTGGGCCAGATGGTGAGCACAGCTACGTGCCCTACCTGTAACGGCGAAGGCCGCATAGTAACCCATAACTGTGATGCCTGCCACGGCAGCGGACGCGAACTGCAGGAAGAGGTAATAACTATAAATGTGCCTGCCGGTGTAATGGATGGCATGCAGCTATCGATGAGCGGCAAAGGAAACGTGCCTGAGCGCGGTGGTGTTGCCGGCGACCTGCTGATACAGATAGAAGAAGAAGCGCATCCATCGCTGAAGCGCGATGGCAATAACGTGATTTTCGACCAGTACATCAGTTTTGTTGATGCTGCGCTGGGTGCCGATATTGAAGTGCCAACTATAACCGGTAAAGTGAAGATAAACATTAAACCGGGTACGCAAAGTGGCGAAATATTCAGGCTGCGTGGCAAAGGTATAAAAGACATTAACGGCTACGGCAAAGGCGACCAGTTGATACATATAAATGTATGGACGCCCAAAAACCTGAGCAGCGATGAGCGCGCAACATTAGAACGCCTCCGTGATTCAGATAATTTTGCTCCGCACCCGGGTAAAAACGAAAAAGGATTCTTTGAGAAAGTGAAAGACTATTTTCAGTAGATAACTTTAACTATAAACTATAAAAAAGCCGGTTCTGCACTTGCAGGGCCGGCTTTTTTGTTTACTGCCGGTCTGTAAGTATAAAAGTTTGGTCTGTTTTGTTTTACAGTTGGTCGAAAAGTATAGTATAACGCCAATATAAAGTTGGCTATGTAAGGCAATAAGGCTATTTTTGATTACCACAAATTGCTGTAAAATTTTGAGCATCCTAACTATAAACGGCGTTTCGAAACGCTATTCCAGCCATCTGGCCCTCGACAATGTGAGCTTCTCCATTCCGCAGGGCTGTATTTTCGGATTACTGGGGCCAAACGGTGCCGGTAAAACATCGCTTATCCGTATAATAACACAAATAACCGGAGCCGATGAAGGTGAAATATACTTTAGAGGCGAACGCCTGAGACCCGACCATATAAAAGACATGGGCTATTTGCCCGAAGAACGTGGCCTTTACAAAAAAATGAAGGTAGGCGAGCAGCTTTTATACCTGGCGCAGCTGAAAGGCCTGAGCAAAACCGAAGCAACAGAACGCATTAAAGGTTGGGTTGACCGGCTGGAGATACGGGAATGGCTGGGCAAGCAGATAGAGGACTTGTCAAAAGGTATGCAGCAAAAGATACAGTTTATTGCTACTGTGTTGCACGAGCCGTCGCTTATTATCCTGGATGAGCCATTCTCTGGTTTCGACCCGATAAATGCCAACCTGATAAAAGACGAGATACTGCGCCTGCGCGATAACGGGGCAACTATCATTTTCTCAACACACCGTATGGAATCGGTAGAGGAGCTCTGCGATAACATTGCTTTGATAAACCGCTCTCAGAAAGTGCTGGACGGACCTGTGCGAGAAATTAAGGATGCCTACAAAACAGATACCTTCCAGGTAATTGGTAACGGGCAACTGCTTATAACCTCACCAGACTATAAAGTGCTGGAGCAACACGAGAACCATGGCGTATTCCGGGCTAACATAAAGCTGGAGAACAACTCCACGCCAAACGACCTGCTCCGTTACCTGATCGAGCGCGTTGAAGTGCACTCTTTTATAGAACTGGTGCCAAGTATAAATGATATTTTCATCCGTAAAGTAACCGAAACCCATGCATAAGATCTGGCTGATTATACAACGCGAATATCTTACCCGTGTGCGCAAGAAAAGCTTCATCATCATGACGTTGCTCACACCGCTGCTTTTAGCCGCATTCATGATATTGCCTGGCCTGCTTATAACCATGTCAGGGGATGAGGAAACCGTGATGGTGCTGGATGAAAGCGGGCTATTTACCGGTAAGCTCGAAAATAAAGAGGGTATGAAGTTTGTGCCGCTAGCAGGTTCGCTGGAGCAGGCAAAGGAAGTATACCAGGAAACAGACAATACAGCGCTGCTTTACATTCCTAAAATATCTATAGATGACCCGCAGGGGATCACCCTGTATGGCAAAAAGAACACTAGCCTGCAAACACAGGTGCGCCTCGAAAATATACTTGAAAAGGAAATTGAGAACCAGCGATTTATAGCTTCCGGCCTGGACCGTGAAACTCTCGATAAAATAGAAGCCAATATAAAGCTGAGTACTATAAACCTGAGCGACGAAGGCGAGAAAGATAATAACGCAATTATAACGTCAGCTGCCGGGGTGGTTGCGGCTGTTATTATTTACTTCTTTATCTTTTTATATGGTGTGCAGATAATGCGCGGTGTAATAGAAGAAAAGACAAGCCGTATTGTAGAAGTTATTATTTCGTCGGTAAAACCGTTCCAGTTAATGATGGGCAAGATTATAGGTATAGCCGCTGTTGGCCTTACCCAGTTCCTGCTCTGGATCGTGTTGTCGTTTGTAGCGGTAACAGCTGTTTCGGCTGCGTTTGGCGTAGATGCTGCCCCATCGCCGATGGAGCACTACGAAGCTGGTAAAATAGCTGCCGAAGGTGGAAGCACCGATGCCGAAGCTGCTGCCGAAAAGAATGAGTTGGCTAACACCATACAGGACGTTAAACAAAGCTTCGAGAATTTGCCTTTGCTGCTTATACTTGGTTGTTTCCTGTTTTACTTTTTAGGTGGTTACCTGCTTTATGGTTCCCTTTTCGGGGCTATAGGCGCTGCCGTAGACAACGAAACCGATACCCAGCAGTTTATGATGCCGATTACGATACCGCTGGTCATCTCCTTTATTATGTCGTATTCGGTGGTGCTTAAGAATCCGGATGGGGCAGTAGCTTTCTGGATGTCGATCATTCCGTTTACTTCACCTATAGTTATGATGGTGCGTGTGCCGTTTGGTGTACCAGCCTGGGAGTTGGCCCTATCCATGGGCTTGCTTGTACTCGGCTTCATCTTTACTACCTGGATAGCGGCACGCATTTACCGCGTAGGTATTCTGATGTATGGTAAAAAGATAAACTATAAAGAACTGTCTAAGTGGTTGTTCTACAGAGTATAACCTCTAACTAACGTATAAGAGCCGGTGCTGCAAAGTACCGGCTCTTTTTGTATATTGATGCTTATTCTCTTGCCGTAAATTAGATCAAACCTGAAACATGAAAAAGATACTCAGCTTATATTGTTTATCGATGTTGTTAACTATAACCGCAATGGCACAGGATAAACCCGCTTACAGGCTTTTTAAAGCTAATGGCAAAGATATAAAGTATAGCAAGATGCTTGAGGAACTGCAGAAGGCTGATGTAATTTTATTTGGTGAGCAGCACAACGACCCGATTGCGCACTGGCTGCAGCTGGAAGTTGCTAAAGATCTGCATAAGGTTCATCAGCAAAAGCTAAGTATAGGTGCCGAAATGTTTGAAGCCGATGTGCAGTTGGTGCTGGACGAATACCTGAGCGGTAAAGTAGGAGAGAATAATTTTGAGCAGGAATCGAGGCCATGGACAAACTATAAAACAGACTATAAACCGGTGGTTGCATTTGCCAGGAGTGCAGGCATACCGTTTATAGCTACTAATGTTCCGCGCCGCTACGCCGCCATTGTGGCATCAGGGAGCTTACAGGCTTTAAACGAGCTATCGGAAACAGCTAAACTATACATGGCCCCTTTACCTATAAAGGTTGATATGAACCTGCCAGGCTATAAAAATATGAAGAGTATGTTTGGCAGCAACACCCATGGCAATACCAAAGCCGAAAACATTGTGCATGCGCAAGCCCTGAAAGATGCTACCATGGCCCATTTTATACTTAACCAGACATCAAAAGGAAACAAAATGCTCCACCTGAATGGCGCTTACCACTCCGATAACCAGGAAGGTATAGTTTGGTACCTGAAACAAAAGCAACCTCAGCTTAAAACCCTGACAATAACCACCGTCTCTCAAAACGGATTAGAGGAACTGGCAGAAGAGCATAAAAACAAGGCTGATTTTATACTTGTAGTGCCGGCTACCATGACTAAGACCTACTAGGAATGGAGAAAATTAAGAGCATCTTACTACTAGTACTATTATTTACTTTTATAACCTCCTGTATGCCAGCTGTCAGTAATGCTGAAGGATTATATGAATATGAGTATTGTATTGGTAAAAGTGGGCAGACATCCCAAATTAAGCAGGTACATACTTCTGCAGCTTCATCTTCGGGATTAAAGATAACCGGAACTGTAACAGATAGTTATAGTAGGTCTATACAAGGAGCAATAATTCTTTACAAGCTTTCAAATTCGGATATAGAGAGGCAGGTCTATTCAAGTGATACAGGTTCCTTTGCTCTGAATATACCTGCTGGATGTTATGACTTTACAATAAAAATGATAGGTTATACTCCTGCAACTTCGCACATGTGCTTTGAAAGTAATACTGAATTAGAATCCACTTTGGGAGAAGGTAGTGGATTTTATACTTATGGAATAACCAGCACTAGAAAGTTATTCAGGTTTCAGTTAAGAAGAAGAGTGAAACAATACGCAAGTATTGACTAAACTCTTTCTAAAGTTTAACCTACTAAAACAACAAAGCCCGGTTGCGAAACCGGGCTTTGTTTATGAATAGAAAAAGGAGTTTTTACGCTGAGAAAGAGCTTCCACAACCACATGTGCTTTTTGCCTGTGGGTTGGTAAACGTAAAGCCACGTGCATTCAGGCCATCCTGGAAATCAACTTCCATGCCCATTACATACATGCCGTGCTTTTTGTCCATTATCAGGGTAACACCATCCAACTGGAAAGTTTCGTCAGACTCTTTTGGTTTATCAAAGCCAAGCAGGTAAGACATACCCGAGCAACCACCGCCCTGTACGCCAATGCGCAGGCCATAATCAGCAGGTACATTCTTCTCCTGCATAATATTCTTAACTTCGACTAATGCTTTTTCAGTTATAGTTATAGGGGCTAATTTTGCTTCAGTTGCCATAGTTGTTTTTATTCTTTAATAAGAGGCAAAGTTACATATTTCTAAATAAATATACGTACCGCCTTTACATGCTTACTTTATTAACAGCAAAAGCGTAAAAATGATTTCAGGTATACTAAATTAATTTTTTACGATATTTATACTTCAAACCTACGATATGGAGCTTATACTAGATATTCTGAAAATTACGATTCCGGGGCTTATAGTTGCCATTGCCATGTACCAGCTGGTAAATAAGCATAACGAGCGCGACTATAAGATACGCTTGCTGGAACTGAAACAGAAAAATGCCGAAGTAGTAACTCCAATTCGCTTACAGGCTTATGAGCGCGTGGTTTTATTATTAGAACGTATTACGCCAAGTAATTTACTACTACGGGTAAGCGGTTCGGGCCACACTGCCTCCGACTACCACCGGATGCTGCTTGCCGAGATACGAAGTGAATTTAGCCATAACATGTCGCAGCAGGTATACATGAGCGAGCAAGCCTGGCAGCAGGTAAAACACGCCCGCGAAGAAGTTGTAAAGCTCATTAACCAGACCTACCAGGAAATGCCTGATAAATCGAAAGGCACTGATTTAGCCAAAGGTATCCTGGAAACAGTTATCGCCTCTGAGAACGACCCTACAGCACGCGCCATCAGCTTTATAAAGCAGGAAATTGCCCAGGTTTTTTAAAGTTTAATCTACAGCTGTCCTATAGTTTACTTTGTCATGTCGAGCGTTAGCCGAGACATCTTATACGTCTTATTGGTGAGTCAATCTTAAACTTGAGCCAAGCTATCCTTTCATAGTTTCCACTTATCCCGGGAGCTCTACTTGCCTACAGTTTTATAGTTTGCTTTATGCGCTCATGGCCGCGAGGCCTCGTCTTCGGGCATCGCGCTGCTGCTTTCTTGCTATCCTCGTTCCTCGGATTGCCTGCGGCACCGCAACAAATCAAAGGCGCTCAACCCAAAGACTGATAAGCTTCTCATATTAACCGCTAAACTATAGTTTATACTATAAGCTCCGACTTTTTATCATAGCTATATTTCCGTAGGGACAGGTCGCGACCTGTCCACTCAATACCGTGAACTATAAAACTATAAAGCAATCTACAGCTATGACAGAAACTGTCCCCTAGAGGGCACTACAGGGGTGTAAAGAGAGCGACCATAAAACTATAAGCTAACTATAGCAACATAAGAATTCCCCGCCTTAGACAAGGAGGGGTTAGGGGTGGTTGGACCGTGCTAGCTATAGCTTAAACCTTTGTCATGCCTTGTCCCTATCGGGCCAGTTGAGTCGGGAGACTCAACACCATCGTAAATCACGAGTCTGGAGACTCGCGCCAGCAAAACCTATTTAGATAAGCCTCCCTGGAGGGGTAGCTTTAAAAGCCAACTATAAAACAAAAAATCCCCGGCAGAAGCAATTTATACTTCTGCCGGGGATCTATACTTTGAAACCAGATTTTAACCGTTTACCTCAGCTAACTGGCTGGTGATTATTTTTTTATAGAACGTCTCGTACAGCGGTACGATCTTGTCGACATCAAAATCATTAGCGCGGGCTAAAGCATTTTCTTTAAAGGTTGGCAGTCGCTCATCGTCCAGAACGTATAGTGCATTCTTAACCATACTTTCCACGTCGCCAACCGGGCTTACAAAACCGGTTACACCATTAATATTCAGCTCTGGTATACCGCCGGCATTTGTCGAAATAACTGGCACTTCGCAGGCCATTGCTTCCAGTGCAGCCAAACCAAAGCTTTCCTTCTCCGATGGCATCAGGAACAGGTCGGCAATAGAAAGTACTTCTTCCACAGCCTCGAGTTTACCTAAAAAGCGCACATCATTATAAATACCTAAGTCGCGGCACAACTTCTCCATTTTAGGGCGTTCAGGTCCGTCACCAACCATCAGCAACTTGCTCGGTATCTGCTTATGTACCTGGCTGAAGATCTGGATCACATCTTCTACACGTTTTACCGAACGGAAGTTAGACGTATGCACCAGCAGCTTTTCGTTGTTTGGGGCAATGGCTGCCCTGAAATGCTCTTTTCGCTGACGCTTAAATTTTTGCAGATCAATAAAGTTAGGTATGACCTCAATGTTCCGCTCGATCGGGAAAAACTCGTAAGTCTCTGTGCGAAGGCTGTCCGATACGGCCGTTACGCCATCCGACTGATTGATACTGAAGGTAACTACCGGCTCAAAAGATGCATCTTTGCCTACCAGCGTTATATCTGTGCCGTGTAATGTCGTGATGACCGGGATATTAATGCCCTGCGTTTTCAGGATCTGCTTTGCCATATAAGCCGCCGAAGCGTGCGGTATAGCATAATGTACGTGTAGCACATCCAGTTTCTCAAACTTCACAATATCCACCATCTTGCTGGACAAAGCCAGTTCGTAAGGTGGGTACTGGAAAAGCGGGTACGACGGAATGTATACTTCGTGATAAAAGAGATTCTCGTTAAAAAAGTCGAGGCGAGCTGGCTGGCTATAGGTTATAAAATGCACCTGGTGTCCTTTAACGGCCAGGGCTTTACCTAGTTCGGTAGCCACTACGCCACTACCGCCAAAGGTAGGATAACATACAATTCCGATCTTCATGGTTGTTAGATTACGCAGTAAACAACAAGTGCAGCTAACTTTTGTTGCTGCACCTGCCAAAATTACGGATAATTTTTATGTTTTGGGTATGATCGCTTTATAGATCACATCATGTATGCGGGTACGAATATTATACTTCACCAGCTTTGTGTTGCCGGCATCCGGGTATACTCTGTTTGATAAGAAGATATAGATCAGGTTATTGTCAGGGTCTACCCAGGCGCCTGTACCGGTAAAGCCGGTGTGGCCAAATGTGTTCAGCGAAGCCATATTAGAAGTTGGGCCATTGCCATCAGGAGCAGGTTTATCCCAGCCAAGGCCACGACGACTATTTTTAAACTGCTTTTTGGCAAACTCGGTCACCACATCAGTGGTATAAAATTTATAGTCGCCATACTCGCCATTCTGCAGGTTCATCTGCATTAATTTGGCAAGGTCGTTAGCGTTGGAGAACAAACCGGCATGGCCACCAACACCACCTAACATGGCAGCTCCCTGGTCGTGCACAGTTCCCCAGATCAGCGTTTTACGGAAATAAGTATCGTCTTCGGTAGGGGCAATTACTTCTCTTGCATGCTTTAGTAGCGGGTTATAGGTTAATGTGCTCATGCCAAGCGGTGCATACAGGTTCTGCTCCAGGAATTCATCTATAGGCTGGTTCAGCATGTGCTCTGCCATGTGCTTCAGAATATAAAAGCCCAGGTCGCTATACTTGTAATCGTAGGTTTTAGAGCCTTTTGGCTTTGTAAGCAGTTTAGAGTTTACTGTCCAGGTCCAAAGCGAGTCTTCCATCGATTTGATAGAGTAAATGCCCGGCGTTACCTCATTCGGGAACACATCGGTCTGGGTGCTGGCATAGTAGGTTTGGTCGAGTTTACGCTTATCCAGTGTTTTTTGCCAGTGAGGCAAAGTAGCCTGTAAGCCTGCCTGGTGCGTTAAGATATCACGAAGCAAAAGCCCTTCCTTATTTGTGCCTTTCAGCTCAGGCAGGTAGGTCGATATTTTTTCGGTGAGACTGATCTTGCCCTGGTCTTTTAAGAACATAACGGCCTGCAACGTTGCCGCTACCTTTGTAATAGAGGCCACATCGTAAACGGTATTGTTTGTAACAGGCTTTTCTTTCTCGTAAGTATAATGGCCATACGATTTGTTGAAGACCACAGTGCCATCTTTCACAACCAAGACCTGTGCACCCGGCGTAGCTGCATATGCAATAGCTTCCAGGGCAATGTTGTCGATCTGGGCCAGCGTTTTAGAATCCATGCCCACGCTCTCTGGCACGCCATACTTTAAGCGGTTTAGCGATGGGGTTGTTACACCTTTGCCGGAAGGAAATTTAGCTGAAGCAGTAACAGGTAACCTGCCTTTGGCCGGACGTGCCCCAAACAGCACCTGCGCCATCAGCGACTGCGACACCGGGTTATCTTCGTAGCCTACAGTAAGCCACTTCGTGTTTTCGAAGAATTTTAAACTATAAGCATTGCCCATTACCGCAACTACCACCTTTTTATTTGTGCGGTCCTGCAGGTATTGTATAAGTGCGCGTGTGCCCAGACCAATGCCAAAATCCCTGGCTGGCGTACTGTTCATGTTATGGATGCTAACAACTATAAGGTCGTGGTCAGCAATTTGCGGGATGATCTTAGTAAAAACAGAATCCGGCGCAAAACGGTCAGAAATAGAGAATTTGGTTACCGGTGCGTAATTGCCCAGTATTTCCTGGAATCTGTTATCCGGCGCAACACCAACTGCAATAGAGGCTATACTTAAGGTATCCAGGTTACGGAAAGGGATGAGGTTATTCCTGTTCTCAACTACCGTAACAGCCTGTTCATACAGTTTTTCCTGCACCACGCGGGCAAGCGGACGCTCCATTTCCTGATTCAGGTTAGTAAGATTTACCGGCTTATAGTTGTTCAGGCCAACCCAGTATTTTGCATGCAACACTTTACGCACGCGCTGGTATAGTTCCACTGTGTCAAGTTCGTTGGCAGCAATGGCTTGTTTTATCTTATTCAGGGCAGTTGGTACATCTTCCGGGAAAAGGAGGATGTCATTACCAGCTTTTAATGCTTTCAGGTCTACTTCGCCGGGCTTATAGTAGTTGGCAACGCCTTTCATGTTCAGGGCATCTGTAAATACGAGCCCCTTATACTTCATCTTCTCTTTCAATAAACCTGTAACCAGCGGCTTCGATAAGGTGGTTGCCAGATTTTTTGTGCTGTCGATCTTAGGGATATAAAGGTGTGCAACCATTACGCCCATCACGCCGGCATCAAACGATTTTTTGAAAGGGTATAGTTCTACCTCTGTCAGGCGCTTGATGTCGTGTTTGATAACAGGTAGGGCAAGGTGAGAGTCGGTGTCGGTATCTCCGTGGCCGGGAAAGTGTTTTGCGACCGCGATCACGCCGTGGTCCTGCAGACCCTTAATGTAGGCAATGCCGCGCTTCGTAACTTCCTCTTTCGATTCGCCGAACGAGCGGTTGCCGATTACCGGGTTCGCTGCATTTACGTTCACATCCAGTACCGGCGAAAAGCTCACGTTCACGCCCAGGCGCTTCATCTTTAAAGCGATCTCGCGGCCCATCATGTAAATATACTTCTCGTCGTCCATGGCGCCCAGCGTCATCTGGCGGGCAAAGTAGGTACTGCTGTCCAGGCGCATACTAAGTCCCCACTCGGCATCCATGGCAATAAGCATCGGCACTCTGGCCTGGCCCTGAAAGCGGTTGTTCAGTCGGGCCTGGCGCTCGGGGCCACCCTGCATAAACATAAGGCCGCCAATGCCATACCGGCTAACGAGGGTATCTATCTGCTTAAAATGTTTTTCGTCTTTGTTAGAGTAGGCGGCCACCATGAAAAGCTGGCCAAGGCGCTGTTCAGGAGTCATAGAGTTAAAGACGCTATCTACCCAGTTTCTCTCTTTTGCACCCACAACAAGCTCTTCCGACGACTTTAAAGACATCAGTGGGCCCATCCCGAGAAAAATAAGTATAAACAATCCTAAACTAAAACTCTTCAACATCCTGCGCTGGTATTATATAATTGGAACAAGTCGAAATTAAGCCTATTTTTGCATGAGGCAGTTATACCGGAAGTTAAGCTCCGGGAAGTGCCTTGCAGGCTCAAAGTAAGTTGATTCGGAACGCCGGGTAATCGGCTAAGTGGTCAGGTAGCGGGTACCTCTCAGGTAACTAACGCGCCAAAACTTTAAACTGGTATAGGCACTGTGTTTTACTACCCAACAAGTATAACTTTACCTGTTTTACCAGTTATCCCGAAGTCAGAACTTAATTGGTCTGTAAATTAGTAATAAATTTTCATCAGAATAAGTTCTGTTTTTACAATTTAGTAAAACTCAAAAATCTGGCCGAACATTTCAGGTGTTGCCGGAAAGAGGAGGAATCTTGTTCTAAAAATAGCAATTTTACCGGATGCCCGATATTATAAACTTACTGCCAGACTATTTAGCTAACCAGATTGCTGCCGGCGAAGTGGTGCAACGGCCTGCTTCGGTGGTGAAGGAATTGCTTGAGAATGCCATTGATGCCAAGGCTACCAATGTGCAACTGATCGTGAAGGAGGCGGGAAAGCAGCTGGTGCAGGTAGTGGATAATGGCATTGGCATGAGCGAAATTGATGCCCGGATGTGTTTTGAACGCCATGCTACCTCCAAGATCAAGACCACCGAAGACCTTTTCCGGATAAGAACGATGGGGTTCAGAGGCGAAGCAATGGCCTCGATCGGGGCTGTGGCGCAGGTAGAACTCAAATCGAAACCGCATGGCGCTGAGGCCGGTACCAAACTGATAGTAGAAGGTTCGGCTGTTGTTACCCAGGAGCCAGTAGTAACACCGGCAGGTACAAGTATAGCTGTTAAGAACCTGTTTTATAATGTGCCGGCCCGCCGTAATTTCTTGAAGACCAATGCGGTAGAGATGCGCCATATACTGGATGAGTTTCAGCGCGTGGCACTGGCCTACCCTGAGATAGCTTTTTCGCTTTACCACAACGAAGTAGAAGTGTTTAACCTGCCATCGGCAAAGTTAAGCCAGCGCATAATTGGTATTTTTGGCAACAACTATAAAGAGCAGATGGCTCTTTGCGATGAGGATACGCCATTTTTAAGTGTGCGTGGCTACATTGGTAAACCGGAGTTTGCCCGTAAAACGCGCGGCGAGCAGTTCTTTTTCGTAAATAATCGCTTTATAAAGAGCGGCTACCTGAATCATGCTGTCATGACGGCCTTCGAAGGTCTGCTGCCAAAAGACAATTATCCGTTTTATGTGCTATTTATAGACATAGAGCCGGATAAAATAGATATAAATGTACACCCGACGAAGACCGAAATAAAGTTTGACGATGAGAAAACGGTGTATGCTATAGTTCATTCGGCTGTTCGGAAGTCGTTGGGTACGCATAATATTGCCCCTTCCCTTGATTTTGATGGCGACGTGAACTTTGCCCCGCTACAGCCTATCCGGATCCAGGATAACGAAGCTGGCTTTGAGCAGGAACGTACTACCTTTTCTTCCGGCTTCTCAGCGCCACCTTCTTCACCAAAGCGGGTTAGCTCGGCAGGGTGGGAGAAACTATACGAGCCATTGCGCAACCAGCCCACCGGCGAGGAGCGAATTTCGTCGTCGGCAGGTATAAATTTGCTGGATGATGCTTTTGCTGCTACACCGGCTACCTCGAATAAAACGCTGCAGGTGCACCAGAAATACCTGTTAGTGCAGGTAAAGTCCGGTATTATGGTAATAGACCAGCAGGCAGCCCAGGAGCGTATTCTGTTTGAAAAATACATGGCTTCGCTGCAGAAAAAAGCTGTTATATCGCAGGCACTACTCTTTCCTCAAACTGTAGAGTTATCAGCAGCCGATTCGGTGCTGGTAAAAGAATTGAAGGCTGAATTCCTGGAATTGGGTTTTCAGTTTGAAGATTTTGGTGGCAACACCATTATACTGAATGCTATACCTGCCGATGTGCAGGCTGCCAACGAAAAGGAGTTACTGGAAGAGTTGATAGAGCAGTATAAGAACAACCAGGCCACTATGAAACTCGACAGCCGCGAAAACCTGGCTCGTGCTATGGCCAAGCGCCTGGCCGGCCGTTTACAGACCCGTATGTCGGAGCTCGAAATGAATTCGTTGGTAGATAAGCTGTTTGGCTGCGAGGTACCTAACTATACGCCGGGTGGCCAGAAAACACTTGTTATTATGGAGTTGAGCCAACTACACGAGCTGTTCCACAAAAATTGATCTGAATGTAAAACTGTTGCTGGTCTATAATTTCAATAACTGATCACCAGCTAAACTATAAGTATAAACTATAACTTAAAAGGCTGGTTTATACTTTTAAACAGAAAAGAAGCATGTTTAATATAACCCCGATGGTCAGGAACCTCCTGATCATAAACGTAGTGGTATTTATATTTCAGGGTAACCTGTTCGATGCGCGCCAGCTTGCGCTTTACCACTTCGGCTCCGAGTATTTTAACCCGATACAGTTGTTCACGCACATGTTTTTGCATGGCGGTTGGGGCCACCTGTTCAGCAATATGTTCAGTTTGTTTATTTTCGGGCCAATGCTGGAGCGTTTCTGGGGTTCTCAGAAGTTCTTGTTGTTTTATCTCATCACTGGTCTTGGTGCCAGTGTTCTGTATTCGGGTGTTCGTGCTTATGAGCTAAATCAACTTGAAGAAAATACGATAGCTTATATCGAAAACCCAAGCCCGGTTGCTTTTAACAATTATATGGATGAGCACCTGCGCGAGGGGGCGGGCCGGGACCTGGCAATAATGATGAAGCGCAACCCTGACCTACCGGAGTATGTGGAGCAAAGCAAGGCGATCGTTAAAGAGGTTTACAATGCTATTTTTAACACACCCATGTTAGGTGCCTCGGGTGCTGTATTTGGAATACTGATGGCTTTTGGAATGCTGTTCCCTAACCTGGAGCTTTTCCTGCTGTTTTTACCGGTGCCCATAAAGGCAAAGTATTTTGTGTTGCTGTATGGCGCTTACGAACTATATTCCGGTTTTAATCGCATGCCAGGTGATAACGTAGCCCACTTTGCGCACCTAGGCGGAATGTTGTTTGCGTATATACTTATTAAAATGTGGCAGCGAAACGACTACCGTAACTTCTGATATAAGCGGGCTGGTATTATTTTAAAACTTTCGTGCGTTTTTAAGGTACATTATTCCCGACAATAACCCGGCAGGCGTGCACTTACCTATAGCAGCTTGCGTATTGTTTTTCAGTAGATCTAAACATGAGTATATTTCAGGAAATTAAAGATACTTTCAGGCAGCCAAATAACACCTTAAAGCAGTTGATCCTTGTCAACGTTATCGTGTTTTTGGTTTTCCTGATTATAGGCACGCCACTTAGCTGGATGGGCTACGAATGGATCGAGAAATTAGCGATTCATTATTTAGCCTTACCATCTAACCTGGGCCTGTTCATATACAAGCCCTGGACTTTAATAACCTACTTCTTTACCCACGAAGGTTTCTTTCACATACTCTTTAACATGCTTAACCTGTACTGGTTTGGCATGCTGATCTCAGAATATTTAGGCGATAAAAAGCTGCTCAGCCTGTATATATTGGGTGGTATAGGTGGTGGCGTGTTATATATGCTGATGTATAACCTGTTCCCTAACCTGTCGCAGAGTCCGGCTGGGGCACACCTTATCGGGGCTTCGGCCAGTGTTCTGGCTATAGTTGTTGCTGCAGCTACTTTGTTGCCAAACTATACTTTTAACCTGCTCCTGATCGGCCCGATAAAGATAAAGTATATCGCAGCTGCGTTGGTGCTTATGTCGTGGGCGCTTGCCCGCGAGTCAAGCGGAAATGCCGGGGGTAACATTGCCCACCTGGGCGGTGCTTTTATAGGTTGGATGTTTATTAAACAGCTACAGCGTGGTTCCGACATGGGGCGTCCGCTTCATGCCATGTTCGTTTTTTTTAGAAACTTATTCCGCCGCAAACCAAATCTGAAGGTATCGCACCGTCGCAAAACTACGTTCACCAACCGCACCAGCACTGACAGTACCAGCACCACAACTATAAGTGGAAAGCCAAGTCAGAAAGAGATCGATCTTATACTTGATAAGATCTCGAGTTCCGGTTACGAAAGTCTTTCTAAAGAAGAAAAGCAGAAGTTGTTTCAGGCAAGTCAGAAGGAGTAGTAGGGTTCGTGTTTTATAGTTCTCCTTTGTCATTTCGAGCGCTAGCCGAGAAATCTTATGTGTCCTAAAGCTGTAAGATCTAGCAGTGTGCGCAGCTCCTGCTAGCATCGTTATGTTATATCTATCTCATTTGTCATTCCGAGCGCAGCCGAGGGATCTTATGTGTCTTTTTAGCTAAAGTCTATTGCGACTGTAACCAAGCCGTTTCTTTCATAGTCACTTCTTTTCCTGGGAGCTCTAAATACCTATCGTTTTATAGTTTGCTTTATGCGCTCACGGCCGCGAGGCCCCGCCTTCGGGCATCGCGCTGCTGCTTTCTTGCTATCCTCGTACCTCGGATTGCCTGCGGCACCGCAACAAATCAAAGGCGCTCAACCCAAAAACTGGAAAGCTTCTCATAGCTACAGTTAGTTTATACTTCGAACCAATAAGCTGCGACTTTTCTCGTGGTAGTAATTCTGTAGGGACAGGTGGAGACCTGTCCACTCACAAGATACAACTACAGAACATTAAATTTAACTATAACGATAGCAGAGAAGTCCCCCTTTGAAGGAGGCGAGGGGGATGACAAGTCTTGACTATAAAACTATATATTAACCTTTGTCAAAGGCAGAACTGTCCCCTTGAGGGGACTATAAGGGTGTTGATACCCCAACTATAAAACATCCCCCTACCCCCTTCAAAGGGGGACTTTGTTCAGGTCTAGTTCCCCGCCTTAAACAAGGAGGGGTTAGGGGTGGTTGGACCACAGTAGCTATAAAACTATAACCTCAACTATAGCTTAGGTAGAAGGTCTCCCTTTGAAGGGGGCGGGGGATGACCAACAGTAACTATGAAACTAAAAAATCAAACAACACCAACAGTCAAAATTCCCCTCCTTGGAGGGGTAGGGGTGGGTTTATACTACTGAGATTCCTAAGAGAAGGTAAACTGCAAACCATATAAATTATAGCAACTTCGTATACCGACATTGTAGGTTTATACTTTCTTTATTTCTACCTTATAGTTCAATTGGCTATTAACTCAATCCTCTATGAAATATATTATAACAAGCCTGCTGTTGGGTGCAGCCCTTATTTCTGGTAATGCAGTTGCCCAAAGTGTTCCCGATCAGAAAGGAATTATGGACAAGATGGATGCGGGTGGATATTTTGGCCCATACCATAAAGGGGAGGAATCAAAGCCACTGATTGTTATCCAGGATGAACGTGATTTCTATCAAATTGAGGCGACTGACGTTGAAGAAATAAACCCTGATTGGATTGAACGATTGGATGTATTAAAAGGGAAAAGCGCAGAAGATATTTTTGGTGAAAGCGGGAATAACGGTGTCGTACTTATTATCTTAAAAGAAGACGACGTGGCAGCCCGGAAGTATTTTAAGACGTTGAAAAAGAATAAGATGAAAGTATAAGTATGTTTCTGAATCAAGTTTATACTTAAAGCTAAAAGGGGTTCTGTAAATCCAGAGCCTGACATAAAATCAAAAGCGCCGCTCCTTTTCAGAAGCGGCGCTTTTGTTATCAATAAGTAATTTTATACTTAAGCTTTGGCAGCGTTGATGTTGTCAAGTGCTTCCATTACTTCTTTTACGTGTCCGCGAGACGTCTCAAGCAGTTGCTTCTCGTCTTCGTTCAGTTGCAGTTCGATGATCTTCTCGATACCGTTCTTGCCAAGTATAACTGGTACACCTAAGTATACGCCATCAATACCGTACTCACCTTCCAGCTTCACGCAAACCGGGAATACACGACGCTGGTCACGCACGATAGCCTCTACCATTTGAGCAGCTGCTGAACCCGGTGCATACCAGGCAGAAGTACCCATCAGTTTTACAAGCTCGCCGCCACCATTTTTAGTGCGCTCAACTATAGCGTTCAGTTCTTCTTCGCCGATCAGTTCTGTTACCGGGATACCACCAACTGTAGTGTAACGCGGAAGCGGAACCATAGTGTCACCGTGGCCACCCATTAATACTGCCTGGATGTCTTTTGGAGATACGTTCAGGGCCTCAGCAAGGAACGCTCTGTAACGGGCAGTGTCCAGGATACCGGCCATACCCATTACTCTTGTGCGTGGCAGCTTAGATGTAATGTGTGCAGCGTATGTCATCACATCAAGTGGGTTAGAAACCACAATGATGATCGCATCAGGAGAGTGCTTTACAATATTTTCAGTTACTGACTGCACGATGCCTGCGTTTGTAGAGATCAGGTCGTCGCGCGTCATACCTGGCTTACGTGGCAAACCAGAAGTTATAACTACTACATCAGAACCAGCAGTTTTGCTGTAATCGTTTGTTACGCCCACAGTGCGCGTATCGTACAGGTTGATTGGGGCTTTCTGCCAGATATCAAGCGCTTTGCCCTCAGCAAAACCTTCTTTAATATCCACTAAAACTACTTCGTTCGCGATTTCGCGGTAAGCAAGCACATCAGCGCATGTTGCACCAACGTTACCAGCTCCAACTACAGTTACTTTCATTATCGGATATACTTTATGTTAGTTTGAGAATTCAGTTACTCCTGTAAAATTAGGAAAATCTATTATTAAAACCGTTGTATTTCGGACAAAAGACTATTTGGCAAAAGACAATGGATATTTATGACTTAATTAGTCTTAGGTCCTTTGTCTAAAAATCCTTTGTCAGGAAGCCTGAGGCTTCGCCTGCACACTTATCTCCATCACTTTTTGCGTCTTGCCTGTCACTTTAAAGCGGTTGTCAGGGCGCTGGTTCACTACCCAGGCAATGGATTGGTCGGATACTAATACTAAGGTTTGCGATTTTAGGTTGGCCGGCACTTTCTTATCTATCAACAGGTCGCTTATCTTTTTCTTTCCGTTCATGCCAAGCGGAACAAACCAGTCGCCTTCCTGCCAGCTTCGCAGCTTTAACGGGAATTTTAACTGTTCCATATCCAGCGCTGCCACATTAGGCTTTTTGCTCAGTTTATACTTGTCGATATCTACATACTTTATTTTAAAGTATAAACTGCCCGCTTCTGCTTCAGTATCACCGTCCTGTATAAGTATACTCCCGAAAGTGCTTAGGTTGCGTGCGGTAATTACCAGTTGGTCGCGGTCTTTTACCAGAGTATGGGTTGGGGAGTCGAACTGTTTACCAGATAAGCCTTCCAGTGCATCAACCAACTCCAGCACAACGCTATAACTAAAATTGAACGGGCGCAGCAGTTCGTGAAGTACAACCGGCAGGCCAGTGGCATTCTGTAGCGGCACCAGCGAAATATAACAGGCATTTTCAGCCTCTTTTATACTTTGTTCGCGCAGGTTCTTAATATAATCGGCAACTATACTTTCGGCATGGCTTACGCGCTCGGCGGTGTGCTGCATGGTTTCTTCCAGGTTAGGGTTTATCTCCTTTAACACTGGAATTACCTCATGTCGTATCTTGTTACGCTGGTACTTGGTTGTTTCGTTAGAGCTGTCTTCGCGCCAGATCAGGCGGTTTTCAGTTACAAACTCGTATATATCATCTTTGCTGACAGACAACATCGGGCGGATGATGTGGCCATTTTTAGGTGGAATGCCGTGCAGGCCTGCAATGCCGGTGCCTTTGGTTAGGTGTAGCAATATGGTTTCGGTCAGGTCGTTGCTATGGTGGGCGGTGGCAATATAGTCGTAGCCTTCCTGCTGACGAATCTGCTCGAACCACTGGTAGCGTAGGGTACGGGCAGCCATTTGTATCGATAGTTTCTCCTGCTCGGCAAAAGCCTGCGTGTTGAAGTTTTCAGTATAAAAAGGTACGTCGTATTGTTTGGCAAGCTTTTTGGCAAAAAGTTGGTCAGCTTCGGCGTCTTCGGCACGTAAACCAAAGTTGCAGTGGGCTACGGCAAAGTTATACTTTAGCTTTTGCAGCAAATGGCAAAGCACCACCGAGTCGATGCCACTGCTGACAGCTGCTATAATTTTACTATCGGGTTGGCATAGGTCCTGCGCTTGTATAAAACCTGAAACTTTCTGTAGCATAAGCAGCGGCTGGTAAATTTTTTATAATTTTGAAGTACAGTTTGGGTAAAAGACTAATTGACGAAGTATAAATAAGTATCCTTTGTCACAATGTCCTTCATCCTTTGTCAATGATCTAAATGAAGTATACAAAATTACTGTTTTCTGTTGTCTTTACACTGTTTACGCTAGTGGTTTTCGGGCAGCGCACCATACAACAGCCTGTTAAGGTGCCCCAGCAGCAGCCAAAGCAACAACCAGCACAGCAACAGTCAAGTAGGGTAGAGCTCATCGGGGCCGACAGTTTAAGAGGCGGAACCATAAACGGCCGGCGCATAGACAGGCTGATCGGTAATGTGCGGTTTAAGCAGGGCCAGACCTTTTTATCGGCAGATTCGGTTTACCAGTATACAGGTACCCAGGTGTTGGAGGCATATAGCAACGTGCGCATCGTGCAAGGCGACTCTATAACTATAACCGGCGACCAGGCCAATTACGACGGCGTAAAACGCACCGCCCGCATGACAGGTAACGTGACCATGCGCGACCCGAACATGACGCTTACCACCCCAAGCCTGGACTATAACCTGAACACCAAAGTAGCGACCTATACCGAAGGCGGAACTATAGTTGATGCCGAGAACCGACTTCAAAGCAAACTGGGCTCCTATAATACAAACACGAAGGAAATGACCTTCAGGCAGAATGTGAAAGTGGCCACCGCCGACTATAACATTACTGCCGAGAACATGCGCTATAATACCCTAAGCCGGATAGTTTACTTTTTAGGGCCAACTGTTATTAAAGGCCAGCGCGGCGACTTATATGCCGAAGAGGGAACCTATAACACAGTAACCAAGGTATCGGATTTCGGGAAGAATGCTTACATACTTACCCCGGAGTATAGGCTTGGCGGCGATAAACTATACTATAACCAGAACACCGGCTACGGTGTGGCCGAACGAAATGTAACGCTACGCTCGCTAAAGGATGACATCACCATACGTGGGCAGGTTGGCCGTTATTGGCGCGACCGAGGAGTTGCCAAAGTAGCAGGCAGCCCGGTAATGGAAAGTATAATGGATGGCGATACGTTATACTTGTCAGCTGACTCGCTGGTATCGAAAGAAGCACAGGGGCCGGGCACGAAAAGTATGTTGTACGCTTTTAACAACGTCAAAATATTTAAATCAGACCTGCAGGGGAAAGCCGATTCGTTGAGTTTTAACCGCACCGATTCGGTAATGCACCTGAATAAAAAGCCGGTACTCTGGAGCGAAAGCAGCCAACTGGTTGCCGATACCATACATGTCTACCTTCGCAATAAAGCTATCGATCGCATGTTTATGTATAGCAATGCCTTTATGGCATCCGAGGATACGCTGGGTAACTATAACCAGATAAAAGGCCGTAACATGGTAGCTTATTTTGCTGATAGCGACCTGAGACGTGTAAATGTGAACGGTAACGGCGAAAGCATATACTTTGCCCTGGAAGGGGATACCACCATGACCGGCATGAACAAGGTGATATGCAGTAACATGATTTTAAAGTTTGCAGAAAATAAATTGCAGACTATATCGTTTCTGGTGCAGCCGGACGGTAACTTTATTCCGCCCCATGAGCTCGGGGAAAGCAGTAAAACGCTCGAAGGCTTTACCTGGTATGGCGAACTTAGGCCTACCAAGCCACAGATCTTTGCCAAACGGGCACCTGTAGCGCCAAGGCCAGCTGTAAAAAATCCGGCAAATTCTAAAAAGAAAGCACCAGCCAAAAAGAACCAGAAGCCGAAACGCGGTGGTCTCAGAAGGGCTAATTAACATCATTTTAAGGCTATACTTTTTTGGCCAAAACCATAGTTGTAAATCAAGCAGATATTGTATAATTTTGCCTGTTCATGAAGAAGAGACTCTCCCATATCGTTGTGCTTTTAGCTGTATTGCTGTCTGCCGCAAGCTGCAGTAACTACCAGAAGCTTTTAAAAAGCAACGATGTACAGCAAAAATATGCTGCCGCAATTAAATACTACGAAAAAGAGGACTTTTACCGTGCAAGCGTACTGCTTGATGCCGTAACTCCTTTGTTAACAGGTACTGAGCAGGCAGAAGATGCCCTTTATTACCAGGCAAGTGCCAACTACGAATTAGGCAACTACCTGCTTAGCGAAACATATTTCCGTAATTTTTATACTACCTACGGCCGCAGCCCTAAAGCTGAGCAGGCCATGTTCATGCAGGTAAAATCGCTGTATAACCAGTCACCGAAGCATGAGCAGGACCAGGCAAGCACGCTTACCGCTATGGAAGCCGTGCAGGAATTCATGATCCGTTACCCTGAGAGCGAGTATACTGCCGAGGCAAACCAGATACTGGATAACCTTAGCGTAAAACTTGACAAAAAAGCATTCGAGAGTGCCCGTTTATACTATCAGATCCGCGCTTATAAAGCTGCAGTAGTAGCTTTAACCAACTTCCAGCGCGAATTCGCTTCATCACCTTACGCCGAAGAAGCCGGCTTTCTTAAAATAGAGTCGCAATACGAATACGCGAAGCAAAGTGTAGCATCGAAGCAGGAAGAGCGCTATTACGAAGTAGTGGAGTTTTATCAGAATTTCTCTGATCAGTATCCTGACAGCAAGTTTATGCGTAGTGCCAACCAGATCTACGACAACACACTGGCCGAACTCGAAAGGATCAAAAGTTTAAAATCAAACCAAGCAAATTCTTAAGTAATATATACCTATGGCATCAGTTCCATCATCTATCGTAACCCGCAACATGGCCGACTTTGCTGAGCAGACCGGCAACGTATACATGTCTGTATCGGTTATTTCAAAAAGAGCGAATCAGATCTCTGTAAAGCTGAAAGAAGAGCTGAACTCAAAGCTGGCCGAGTTTGCTACAACAGTAGACAACCTGGAAGAAGTTTTTGAGAACCGTGAGCAGATCGAGATCTCTAAATATTATGAGCGTATGCCTAAAGCGACCAGCCTTGCTATTGAGGAGTTCCTGGAAGGTAACGTATACCTGCGCAAGCCGGAAGAGTCGGATATGCAGGAAGAAACGCTGTAGTAACGGCACATGCTCCGGCATAAAAAAATAATACTGGGAGTTTGCGGAAGTATAGCAGCCTATAAAGCTGCGCTACTGGTACGCTTACTCGTAAAAGCAGAAGCAGAAGTACAGGTTATCCTGACCACTTCTGCTTCTGAGTTTATAACCCCGCTCACACTGGCCACGCTCTCTAAAAGGCCCGTGCTAACCCACTTTGTGCGCGACGAAGGCGGCTTATGGCACAACCACGTTGAACTTGGCCTGTGGGCCGATGCGTTGGTAATTGCTCCGGCTAGTGCCAACACAGTAGGCAAAATGGCCAACGGCTTCTGCGACAACCTGCTCACTGCTACTTATTTATCGGCAAGGTGCCCGGTATTCGTGGCCCCGGCCATGGACCTGGATATGTACCAGCATCCTTCGGTGCAAAATAACTTTACCAAACTGCGTGGCTATGGCAACCATATTATTGAGGCCGGATACGGCGAGCTTGCCAGCGGCTTAGTAGGGCAGGGACGTTTAGCCGAGCCGGAAGAAATTGTAGAGGTGCTTCAGAAATTTTTTGCTCCCGATGGAAAGATCGTTTAAAGGAAAGACCATACTTATAACGGCTGGTCCTACTTACGAGCCTATCGATCCGGTGCGTTTTATAGGTAACCATTCGTCGGGCAAAATGGGTTTTTCTATTGCCGAAGCTTTTGCCGCACTTGGCGCCGAGGTTTACCTGGTAGCGGGCCCTACAAATCAACAGACCAATACCTCAACTATAAAAGTTATACCTGTAACTACCGCCGACGAAATGTATGCTGCCGCACTGCAGTTTGCTGATAAAGCGGATGTTATAGTTTATGCAGCCGCTGTTGCCGACTATAAGCCTAAAGTTGTAGCCGACCAGAAAATTAAGAAAGCAGGCAACGAACTTACGATAGAACTTGTTAAAAACGTTGATATAGCTGCCACGCTCGGTAAACAAAAAAAGCCGGGCCAGTTCTCAGTAGGTTTTGCCCTGGAAACAAATAACGAAGCAGCTAATGCAGCTGAAAAACTTCAGAAGAAAAACCTGGATATGATCGTGCTGAATTCGCTGCGCGACGAAGGTGCCGGCTTTAAACACGATACAAACAAAATAACCGTTATAGAAAAAGGTAAAACAACTGCTTTTGACCTGAAACAGAAAACGGAAGTGGCGCAGGATATTGTAAACCTCGTTTGGGAAAGACTACATGGCTAAGAAATTTCTATTACTGGTATTGCTAAGTATAACAGCGCTTTCAACAAAAGCCCAGGAACTACTATGCGATGTAGTCATCAACAGCGACCAGGTACAGTCGACTGACAGGCAGCTGTTTACTGAAATGCAGACGCGCATAGAGGAACTCATGAATACCCAGCGCTGGACCAACCAGAACTATGGCCCGGAAGAACGAATAAAATGCCGTTTGCTCATAAACCTGACAGAAATGCCGCAAATAGGCTTGTTTAAAGCTAATGTGCAGGTAGTTTCAGTGAGGCCGGCGTATGGCACAGGTTACGAATCTTCGCTTTTCAGTTTTATAGATAAAGATTGGACCTTTGAGTACGATAATGCCCAGATCCTGCAATACGCCGATAATAACTATAGCTCTAACTTAACCTCGATGCTGGCCTTTTATGCCTACATGATCATCGGGATGGATAACGATAGTTTTGGCAAAATGGGTGGCGGGCCTGTTTTTGACAAAGCAAGAAGTGTTGTAAACCTGGCATCATCGCAGGGGGCAAATTACCCGGGATGGAAAGCGTTTGATAGCAACCGTAACCGTTACTGGCTTATCGATAACCTTCAGGACCCGCTTTTTGCACAGTTCCGCGAAGGCATCTATAAAATGCATCGCCAGGGGCTCGATATTATGGCTACTAACCCGGATAAAGCCCGGAAAACGGTATTGGAAGTGCTGCAGGAAGTACAGAAGATAAATAAACAGAAGCCGGGCTCCGCTATAGTTCGATCATTTTTCGAAGCTAAATCGGATGAATTGCTGAACATGTTTAAAACGGCAGCACCAGCCGACAAGCAGACAGCTTATACTTTGCTAACCGAAGCAGACCCAACCAACCGTACCAAATACGACCAACTACTGCAGCGTTAACTTTTCCTAATCTCGCAGAAAGCACGTATCTTCACGGAGGCGATAAACTATAGTTTAGCCGACTTAATTACATGGGCAAACGCCAGATTCGTATTTCCGGAACCAAGCTGCAACAACATACTACAGAATTGCTGGAACGACCAGTGGTGCAGGTAGTGTTGCGCAGCAGAGTGGTGCTGGCCGGCAAGCTGTTAAACGTTTTACCTGAAACTATAACCGTGCTGGATATGCGCAGAAGCAAACATGTGTTGCCCACCGACCAAATAGAAGAAATTATTTACGACTTAGAAGCGGCCTTTTAGTGTATGCTGATAGACCTTAGAATAAAGAACTACGCCTTAATTGAGCAGCTGGAAATGCACCCATCGCCGGTGCTGAATATTATTACCGGTGAGACCGGTGCCGGTAAATCCATTATGCTGGGCGCTATTGGCCTGCTACTGGGCAACCGCGCCGATACTAAACTGCTTTTTAACCAGGAACAGAAATGTGTGATAGAAGGCGTATTCGACATCACGCAGTATAACCTGCAGGAAGTTTTTTCTGCTGAAGACCTGGATTTTGATAATACCTGTATTTTGCGCCGAGAGATAAGCCCAAGCGGAAAAAGCCGTGCCTTCGTGAACGATACACCTGTTACCCTCGACGTAATTCGCAAGATAGGGGAGAACCTGATGGACGTACACTCGCAGCACGACACCCTGCAATTAGGCGACACCAGCTATCAACTGAACATACTCGATATTTATGCGGGTAATACTTCGCTGGATATTTATGCCGGAAACCTGTCGTACCTGAAAGCTTACGGCGAAACCTACCGCAACTATAAAAAGCTGGAATCGGAGTATAAAAAGCTGGAAGACCAGCTGGCACAGTCTCAGAAAGAGCTTGATTATAATACCTTTTTGCTGAACGAGTTTGAAGAAGCCAATTTGGACGCTGAAGAACAGGAAAAGCTGGAGGAAGAACTGAAGCAACTGGAGAACGCCGAAGACATAAAACTAAAGTTGACGCAGGCTATTCAGGGACTTACCGAATCAGACTTTAATATTACATCAGCATTAAAAGATACCGCTTACCTACTTGGGCAGCTATCGCAATTCTCGGCTAAGTACGAGGAGTTGCGCACCCGTACCGAAAGCGCTCTGATCGAGCTGAATGACATTGCCGGTGAACTGGAAGATGCGGAGCGCAGTACCGAAGCAGACCCGCAGCGCACCCTCGAAGTACAGGAACGCCTGAACATGATCTATACCTTGCAGCGCAAGCACCAGGTACAAACTATAGCCGAGCTGTTAGCCATTCAGGAAGAGTTATCTGCCAAAGTCGGAAACGTACTTAACCTGGATACAGCCATTGCCAAAACCAAAAAGGAAATGGAAGCGGCTTACCAGGAAGTGCTGAAAAAAGCGAAAGAACTATCGGATCGCCGGCAGGCTTCGTTTGCCGCATTTGAGCAGGAACTGCACAAGCTGGTTGCTGACCTGGGCATGCCGAATGCACGCATCGTTATACAGCACAAAGAGGCTCAGCCAACCGCTACCGGTACCGACGAGATCAGTATCCTGTTCAGTGCCAACAAAGGGGCGCAGCCACAAACGTTGGTAAAAGCTGCTTCAGGTGGTGAATTCTCGCGTTTGATGCTAAGTGTAAAGTATATGCTTGCCGATAAAACTGCCTTACCAACTATAGTTTTCGATGAGATCGATACAGGTATATCGGGGGAAGTAGCTGTGAAAGTGGGACGCATGATGCAGCAAATGGCTCAGAAACACCAGATCATTGCTATCTCACACTTACCTCAAATAGCAGCGCAAGGCGATTACCATTACTTTGTTTACAAAGAAGACCGCGAAGACCGAACGATAAGCCGCATTAAGCAGCTGAACGATGATGAGCGCGTAAACGAGATCGCACACATGATAGCGGGTGCCAACCCAAGCGATAATGCCTATCAAAGTGCGAAGGAGTTGCTGTCGATGTAATAAGTTATTACTATATTGCTCCCTTATTCTGCCTGCTACAACATTTTTAGGGAGGATGACCAGAACATAGAATACAATTAACCTGATAAGGACATGTCTTATAATCTTTTAAAAGGAAAGAAAGGAATTATTTTCGGGGCGCTGGATGAGAAATCTATAGCCTGGAAAGTTGCGATGCGCGCCAAAGAAGAAGGTGCAGAATTTGTGCTGACAAACGCGCCGCTTGCGATGCGTATGGGTGAGATCAACAAACTAGCGGAGCATTGCAATGCGCAGATCATCCCGGCTGATGCAACTTCGGTAGAGGACCTGGAGAACCTGTTTACGCAGGCACAGGAGATACTGGGCGGCAAGCTTGATTTTGTGTTGCACTCGATCGGTATGAGCCCGAACATCCGTAAAGGCAAATCGTATGGCGACCTGAACTATGAGTGGTTCCTGAAAACGCTGGATATCTCTGCTTTGTCTTTCCATAAGGTAATGCACGTGGCTGAAAAGCAGGATGCCATGAACGAGTGGGGTTCTATAGTTGCCCTTTCTTACATTGCAGCCCAGCGCGTATTCCCTGATTATACTGATATGTCGCAGGCGAAAGCGGTGTTGGAGTCTATTGCCCGCAACTATGGTTACCGTTTAGGACGCAGCAAAAAGATCCGTGTAAATACGGTGTCTCAGTCTCCGACTAAAACTACTGCCGGTACAGGTGTAGGCGGTTTCGATGCGTTCTTCGAGTATGCTGATAAAATGTCGCCGCTTGGCAACGCACCAGCAGAAGCCTGCGCTGATTACTGCATCAGCCTGTTCTCGGACCTGACCCGTTACGTAACGATGCAGAACTTAATGCATGACGGCGGTTTCTCTACAATGGGTATCTCAGAAGATATCGTGGAGATGATCTCTAAATAATTTGAAAATGTGAAGGTCTGAAAATGATCTTTACATTCTGAAGTATAAAAAATGCCCGGCTATAGTTTAGCCGGGCATTTTTGTTTTATAGTTATTGTATGCCGCAAGTTTAGCGAAGCGTAACTTGTGGCTTAGTTTGGCAGCCAGTTTGTAACTGGCGAAACCATAAACTATAATTTACTATGCTCTTTCGGATTTGCAATCCGCAATAGTAACGGCGTTAACAACTGGAGAAAGCGGATTTCAAATCCGCAGTTATTAGGTTCAGGATTACAAATCCGGAACAGCATCAGTTTGTGTAAAACGGCAGTTACAAACTGCCTGCCATAAAACACCACCAGTTACCACTTTGCTAAAACTGGCGGTATACTATAAAGAAAGCCACTGCTATAGTTTAGCAGTGGCTTTCTTTATAGTATAGTTTATCCGGAGCATCTTCACATCTCCAAATTCTCAAATCTCCAAATTAACTGTCTTCGCGGTTTACGGAGTTGATATCGAATGCCGGAATACAAACAGACCAGTACTCGGTTTCTTCGTCGTAGGGGTTGGCGTAGCGAATACGGGTCCTTGCTTTTATAAGTATAGTTTCACCGGCTTTAACTTCTACCTCTTCTCCATTTATTTCTATAAGTTTCCGGCCGCGCGTAACTATAGTTATCTCGTCAAAGTCAGGGGTTTGGTGTGGCTCGCTCCAGTGCGGAGGTGCTACCATATGTGCTACACTAAACTCGCCGGTTTGAGTAGAAGCATTTCCGAAATGCTCCTCTATCAGCTTACCGTCGGTGGTTGGCACCCTGAATGGCTTTGTTTGCTTTATGTATTTTTGCGTGCTCATTTGTCTCTTTCCTGAACTATAAAACTTATTCGTTTGTAGGGCATTCGCCTTTCGTATACGACGTTAAACCGGCACGGTCGGCTTCGCAGGCATTACCGTAAGTTTTGCCATCGCAGCCACATACCGGGTCGTACTGCATGGTACACATCATGTCCGGATTAATCTTTTCAGGGTCGATACAGATCGCCTGGTCTTCAGCAGACTTGCAGGAAAACAATAAGCTCAGGCCAACTATAGCTAAAGCAGTTACTGGATTTTTCATAGTGTATAAGTATAAGTTGTATGGTAAAAGCAGCTTCAGAGTACAACAGCACATACTTTGTTTAACTAACATGTATAGTAGCCGTATGTAACGGAAACACGAAATTACAAATAAATGTAAGAGTTTACGCTTTTAAAGCTGCTCAGTAGATGGCAGCACCTACTCGTGTCAACAATTATACTTTTAATACATCAATCAAACAAAAATGGATAAGAACGGAAAAATTCTGTTAGCTACCTTAACAGGTATTGGCGCCGGTGTAGTTGCCGGCATTTTACTGGCTCCTGATAACGGTCAAACCACCCGCGACAGTGTAAAGCGCAGCCTGACAAAAGCTGGCGAAGACATGGAACGCACCATGAAGAACTGGATGGCTAAACTTGAGAAGTCTGGCACTACTGAACCGGGCAGCACGCTGGTAATGCACGGCTCCTGGGACGACGTTAAAGGCCAGTTAAGACAAAATTATGCCGAGCTGACAGATGATGATCTGAACTACGCAGAAGGCAAAGAAGAGGAGCTTTTTGGTAAGTTACAGGTTAGGTTAGGTAAAACGAAAGAAGAGATAGTGAGCCTGATCTCAGGATTAATGCCGTCATCTGATAAGTAAAACGCTTTTAACTTAGCTTGTCTGATAGCTTTTAACAAATATTCTGTACTATAAATATAACTAAATGCTATATTCAGACGTTAGCAATGCTACAGACTTACAAGAAGTTAAATTACAATCAAAAAAATAATTACTATGAAAGACAATAGTGGTAAAGTAATATTAGCCCTGCTGGCTGGTGCGAGTGCCGGTGTTATTGCTGGCCTTATGATGGCACCAGATACTGGTGAAGCTACCAGAACAAGTGTAAAGAAATGGGCAAACAAAATGAGCAAAGATCTGGAGAAAAACCTGCAGACTGGCTTAGATGAGATCAAGAACATGAGCGCTGGCGCTATGGATAAGTTTGATGAGATGAGAACAAATAAAACGAACTCATCTTCAACAGGCAGCCAGAAAACCGGTACTACTGGTGGCACTACAGGTGGTAGCACCTCAGGCAACGCCTAAAAATTAAACTAAGCACAACTGTCCTGGTTTTGCCGGGGTCTGAAAAGTCCGCTGAGGCGGCAAGCTAACGCATTGTGTTTAACAAAATGCCTGCTCTTTTAATAGGGCAGGCATTTCTGTTTATAATCAGCTTTAACTTTAGGCCCAATAGCTACGTTTACAATACTATAGTAAGCCTCAGCGTTTATTTATTTTACATTAACTATTTAAAACTAAAACTATGAGAACAAATATGGATTGCCGGTCTCTTGGAGAAGACAAAACAAACTATACTAATGCAAGTGTAAGACAAATGCGCCAGACTGACCTGCCAGAGAATGAAAGACGTGGCAGCAGCTATAGCAGTAAATCTGATTACAAAAACGAGTATAAATCGCATCCATCGTCTGGAGCGAAGAACCGCACGAAGCGCAAAGGTGTATCTGGTGGCCAGATAGTAGCAGGTGTGCTGGCAGGTGCCAGTGTTGGTGTGTTAGCTGGTATTTTACTGGCTCCGGAAAAAGGTACAGATCTGCGAAAGCAGGTGCGTAACTCAGCTAACCGACTTGGTGGTAAAGTAACGAAGAGCTATAATGAAACTAAAAATAAGGTGTCGTCCTGGACAAGTAAGAGCGATAGCAAAAACAATTTGCAGAAAAGCCCATACACAGACACATCAAAGCACAGCACTTCAGAAGTGAACACGATGAGCACTGACCCTGCGTTAGGCCCGACAGGTGGTACTAATATGCAGCGCTGCCTGTAATATAAACTCAAGCTATAAAAAGAGCCACTGCTATACTTTAGCAGTGGCTCTTTGTTTTATAGTATAAACCTAAACTAACAGGCTATTCCTCGTCTTTTTTATCTTGCTTCTCCGGCTTCATCTGCGGGAAGAACAGCACATCCTGGATAGAGTTTGAGTTAGTCATGATCATGCTCAGGCGATCGATACCAACACCTAAACCTGCCGTTGGCGGCATGCCGTACTCCAGTGCTCTCAGGAAGTCTTCATCAAGGGCCATTGCTTCCACGTCGCCGCGTTTTGCCAGTTCCAGCTGCTCTTCAAAGCGGGCACGCTGGTCAACCGGGTCGTTCAGTTCTGAGAAGGCGTTACAGATCTCTTTACCGTTACAGATCGCCTCAAAACGCTCCACTAAACCTGGCTTGCTGCGGTGTTTCTTGGCCAGTGGGCTCATCTCTACAGGATAATCCGTAATGAACGTTGGCTGTATTAAATATGGTTCTGCTGTCTCACCGAATATCTCATCAATAATTTTGGCCTTGCCCATCGTAGGGTCTACATGGATGCCCAACTGCTGAGCTGCCTGGCGTAGTTCCGGCTCTTCCATGTTAGAGATATCGATCTTAGTAAAGTGCTCGATAGCTTCGTACATAGTATAGCGCTTCCAAGGGCGGGCAAAGTTGATCACGTTGTCACCAACCTGAACTTCTGTTTTACCGTGCAGGGCAAGGGCAACCTTCTCTACCATTTCCTCTACCAGGTCCATCATCCAGTTATAGTCTTTGTAGGTAACGTAAAGCTCCATTACCGTAAACTCCGGGTTATGGAAACGGCTCATGCCTTCGTTACGGAAGTCTTTGGCAAACTCAAACACACCATCAAAACCACCAACTATAAGGCGCTTCAGGTATAATTCGTTGGCAATGCGCAGGTACAGCGTCATATCCAAAGTATTATGGTGCGTTTTAAACGGACGAGCCGCCGCGCCACCATGTATAGGCTGCAGAATTGGCGTTTCTACTTCCAGGTAACCTTTATCAGATAGGAAGTTGCGCATAGTGCTTACCAATTGCGTACGCTTCTTAAAAGTTTCGCGCACATGCGGGTTAACTATAAGGTCAACATATCGCTGGCGATAACGCAGTTCCGGGTCGGTAAAGCCATCGTGTACGATCTCGTTACCGTTTTCATCTACTTCGCGCTTTACAACAGGCAATGGGCGCAGCGATTTGGTAAGTACTTTCAGCTCCGTAACATGCACAGAAATTTCGCCCACCTGCGTTATAAACGCGTAGCCTTTGATACCGATAAAGTCACCGATATCGAGCATCTTCTTGAACACCGTGTTGTACAGGTCCTTGTTTTCGCCCGGAGCAATATCGTCGCGGGAAACATAGATCTGAATACGGCCGGTACTGTCCATTAGCTCAGCAAAAGACGCTTTACCCATAATGCGGCGGCTCATCAGGCGGCCGGCCAGCGTTACTTCCTGGTAATTGTTCTTTTCCTTATCGAAGTTTTCCTTTATCTCTTTGGCAGTTGCCGTAATATCAAATGTTTCAGATGGATATGGGTTGATGCCCATTTTCTCCAGCTCTTCGCGCTCGTGGCGGCGGCGTAGTTCCTGTTCGCTTAGTTGCATGCGATTTTCTACTAAAAGTGTTGCGTTAAAATCAAGCTGCAAAATTGCTAAATAATCGGCAGCTTTAAAAAGTTAATTGTTGATTGTTAGTTGTCTGAACAGGATTTTCAGTATTTAAGGATTTACAGGATTATAGTTCAGCAACTATAGAACTATAGCTTCTATTATAGCAAAACAGAAACTGTCCCCTTGAGGACAAGTGAGAACGGGAGTTCGAAACTTGCGAGCAAAGCTCACAGGGGTGTTATACACGTAACTATAAAACTATAGCCACAGCTTTTACAATCCCTGTCCCTGCCGGGCCAGTTGAGTCAGGAGACTCAACACCATCCTATGTCACGAGCTTGGACGCTCGCGCCAGCAGAAGATTTGCAACATACCTATACTAAGAGCATTATAGTTCAAGTCGTTGTATGTAATTTGCTTTGAGTAAGAGCCATTACCAATTGATTAGTCACCGGAGACGCAAAGTATTGCGTCTCTACAAGATCAAATAAACCATCAACCTCACAGTTGAAAAAAAACTCCTGCAAGTATAAACCTGCAGGAGTTTTGGGAGGGTATAAGTAAATATAGAAAGCTTATGCAGCTGCTCCGAGCTGGTAATCTTCTTCGCCTGGCAGCAACAGTGGTCTTATAGTTTCCTGCAACCTGGCTGCTACAAAAGAATTTTGCAGATGCTTTGGTAGTTCCTGCACAAAGGCTTCGTATTGCTGCAAGCCCATCGCCTGTGCCACATAAGCTTCGTGTATGCCATTCAAATAGCTCACGATCTCCAGCAACGACTCATGGAAAAGCTTGAAGTCAATATCTGCCTGCACAAAACGCTCGATCTCGCGGTGAGAGCTCGAAATACGTAATCTGGCCATCAGGTCGAACAACGAAGTATAGCCGACACGCCACGTTAGCTGCTGCCAATGCTGCGGGCCAAATTTCTGTAACACTTCGCCTGTTTTAGCGCTTCGGATAGCTGTAGTTGGGTTATTCTGTACATGCTGCCTAATAGCTTTTGCTTTCATGCGGCGCGTAGTACGCAAAAATTGCCCGATCTGAGCCTGCGCTTCGAGCTCTTTGCCAGCGATCTGCAAGCCCGGCTTATAATGTGCCAGCGGCAGGCGATGTATGTTAAAATCGTCGTAATGCCCGGATGCATAGAAACTGATCGCATACGGATATGCATTTTTAACAACCAGTCTTCCGGCTTCGCGCAAAACCAGGGCATCGTTGCTATTACTAACGCCACGCGTACGTAAAAACGCCTGCAAACCGGCAAAAACAGTATAATAGGCCTGCGGGAAAGTCCAGTGCAGGGCGTTGCGCATATAAGCTTCATCGCCGAGTTCGGCTGTAGTACGCAAGGCATACTCCGTGCTCCAGCTGTTCAGCAAGAGGCGTTTTACTGCTTCCGTGTCTTTTTCGGTTAGCTCAGGTTTAACTTCTCTAAAAACAGCAAGTTGTTCCAGCCCGTTTCCGGCAGTGTTTTTTAAGTGATAATTAATAGCAAAAAAGTAGTTCAAAAATACCTGTGCAGGTATGGATTTCTGCCACTCCTGACCTTCAGGTTGCTGCTCTCCAGCATATAAAGCCACAACATTTTCTTCTTCTCTTTCTTTCATGTATATTCAACAATCCGGAGGCGTATACAGTTGCAAAAAATGCAGTTTTTTACGATAAAATAAGCTATGCAATTTGTTGGTAATCAGTCAATTGTAAGTAAATATGAAATTTATTTAAGCAGCTGAGTCAGCACCTTGTAAATAGCTGGAAAGTAACTGTAAATTATAGTCCGGATTATCAGAAACAAGTATAAACAGAAGAGATATTATGGAGTTATCATATATACTTAACGAGCTCGGCGAAGACCGCGAATTATACTTTAATGCCGTAGCTCCGCCCATTATGCAGACCAGCAATTTTGCCTGCAAAACGGTAGCCGAAATGCGCGAAATGCTGAAGCACGAACAGGATGTATACTTCTACTCGCGCGGCAATAACCCTACCGTAACCATGCTCGAAAAAAAGATAGCAGCCCTGGAAGGAGCGGAGCATGCCATAGCTTTTGGTAGTGGTATAGCGGCAGTGTCGGCGGCTGTACTTTCTCAGGTTAAGGCCGGTGACCACATCGTTTGCATCAAAAAGCCTTACTCGTGGACTAATGCTCTGATGAATAAATTCCTGCCAAGGTTTGGGGTAGAAGTAACGATGGTAGACGGAACGGATGCCAGCAACTATAAAAATGCGATAAAGCCAAATACTATGCTTTTATACCTCGAAAGCCCTAACTCTTTTACTTTTGAACTGCAGGATATCGAAGCTATAGTTGCTATTGCCAAAGCGCATAATTGTACCACTATTATCGATAACAGCTTTGCTACGCCTCTTAACCAAAACCCTATTGCAATGGGCGTAGACCTGGTGGTGCATTCGTGTACCAAATACATTGGTGGCCATTCGGATGTGATGGGCGGTGTAGTGTGTGGTAAGCGGGAAACTATAAATAAGGTATTTGTACAGGAATACATGACCCTTGGCGCTGTACTTGACCCACATGCCGCCTGGCTGCTGGTGCGGGGGTTACGTACGCTGCCTGTACGGATGGAGCGGATAGCTGCTACCACCCGCAAAGTAGTGGATTACCTGGCACAGCACCCGAAAGTAGGAGAGATACGCTACCCGTTCCTGGAAACAGACCCACAGTACAAACTGGCCCAAAAACAGCTTCGCCATAACACAGGACAGTTTACCATTACTCTTAAAACGGACGATATAAACAAAGTGGATCTGTTTTGTGACAGTTTAAAGCACTTTTTGATGGCAGCTTCCTGGGGTGGTCATGAGTCGCTTATTTACCCGGTGGCAGCAGCTTATGATACGGGCAACTATAAATCGAGCCTGCCTTTTACCATGGTTCGTTTTTACATTGGCCTTGAGGATGCAGATTACCTGATCAAGGACCTGGAGCAGGCTTTTTCTAAACTATAAACTATAGCTGAAAGCGGATTTGCCTATTGTAGTTTTTAAATGTTTGCTGTACTTTATTAATGAATTTAGATATTGCTATAATAATCTTACCAAACCATACCATATAGTAACTGCTTAATTATTAGATTTGTGTTATGCCAAAGCCTTACACAGATCTAAAAAATCAGCCTTGCTTAAAACAAGCAGTGCGCTGCGGCATATCTCAAGCTGTAACCAATCAACCTACTAACTATTTATTATGAGTAAACATTTACACAAGCTATTTGCTCTTGTGCTTGTATGCTGCGCTTTTTTAGGTAGCAGCAACGCATGGGCGCAAGTAAACCTTCAACAGTCTCCGTATACGGAGAATTTTGATGGGATGACTACCAGCTACCCAACTGGCTGGAATGGACTAAGATTATCTGGTTCAGGAACAGCAGGAGCTGTACTTACCCCTATAGAGACTGATGGAAATGCGAATTCCGGTGCTGTTTACAGCGTAGGAACAACTACTGAAAGAGCTCTGGGAACACTGGCCTCTGGCTCAACTGTACCAGTTTTCGGTGCTTCTTTTATGAATAACACAGGAGGCATGCTAAACCAGATCTCTGTGTCAGCAGTTGCAGAACAGTGGAAAACAGGGAAAAGCGCTACAGATAATGAGAGCATCATTTTTGAATACAGTCTGGATGCGACCTCACTGGACGATCCCGATGCTACATGGACAGCTGAAGCCGGCCTGAATCTAAATGAGATACTAACATCTATGACGGATAACATAGCTGTTGATGGAAATGCAGAAGCTAACAGAATTCCTTTCTCAGCTCAGTTATCATCATTAAACTGGGCCGAAGGCACTACCCTTTGGATCAGATGGAAAGATACAAATGATGATAGTAATGATGGTATGTATGCCGTAGACGATGTTAAAATAGAATTTGAGTCTAACAGCACAGCCCCAGCCATTTTTGCACCAAGCACCCTTAACCTTGGTGAAGTACTTGTTAACGGAACTGCTAGCGCAGATTATACTTTTACAGCAGTTAACTTAGTGGATGGTGTAACAGTTACTGCCACAGCTCCTTACCTAGTGTCTAAAACAGTTGATGGTACTTATGCTTCTGAGGTAACTTATGCGCCTGCTGAACTTGAAGCAGAAGGGAAAGTATATGTAACAGTTACTCCAACTACACTCGGTTCAATTGCCGGTACTATTACCCATACAAGTACAGATGCAACAGATGTAGTTATTTCAGCCACTGTTATGAGTCATAGTCCTTACGCTCAAGAATTTGATAATTGCACCGGAACTGAAACCCTAACAGGCGGCTGGATGCAATACAGCGTATCTGGTGATCAGAACTGGGCATGCACTAAGTACGGCGAAACCGGTAATGCTATACAGATGAGCGGTTATGGTGATAGTAGCAATAACGTAGACTGGCTTATCTCTCCGGCTATGGACCTGACTGAATTTACTCTGCCAGTACTTAGCCTGAACTATAGAACCAAATTTACAGGTGATGCGCTGGTTATAAAAGTATCTACAAACTACACTGGCACCGGCGATCCTAATGCTGCTACCTGGGCTAACCTTGCGACACTGCCAGCCAACGAAGCAGACGAGTGGATGCTGCTGAACAATGTTGACCTTTCTGCTTACAAAGCAGCTGGTACTTATATCGGTATCATTTATACTTCAACTATTGATGAGAGTACTTTAACTACTGATGAAGCTTCTCGTTGGACGATCGATAACTTTGAGGTTAGCAACGTTACTTACTTTGTAAACACGGGTAACCTGAACCTGCACTTTCCGGAAACAGCAGCTGGCCAGGTGTCTGAAGCACAGCAGTTCACATTCAGTGCAGTTGGTTTCAGCGAAACCGTAACTGTTACAGCTCCTGCAGGTTTCAAGCTTTCTAAAGATGGAACCGAGTTTGCCAGCAGCCTTACTTATACTTCTGAAGAAGCTGCTGCAGACAACACCGTTTATTCCCGTTTCGCTCCGAGTGAAACTTCTGTACTGAGCAGCGGTCCTGTTACGTTTACTTCAGGTGATATTACCATTACAAAAGGTATACTAAGCGGCTCTTCGTTACTGAAAGCTACTACCTTAGACGTAGTTACCTGGAACATGAAATGGTTTGGCTCAACATCCCACAGCCCAGACGATGCTTTACAGTTTGAGAACGCTAAAAAAGTAATACAGCACCTGGATGCCGATATTATTGGCGTGCAGGAAGTAGCAGACAACGCTAAAATTGAGAAGCTAGCAGAAGCAACAGGCTACACCTACATTACCAAGCCGGTTGCAGGACAGCAGCAGATTGGTTTCCTTTACAAAGCTGATGTTGTTACTGTGAAGAAAGATAAAGTGCTTCTTTCTAAATTATTTAAAGACATCAAAGAAGGTACAACTAACTTAACTGATTACCCAACAAATGAAGAATATTTCTGGGCGAGCGGACGTTTACCATACCTGGTACAGTTTGAGGCTACTATAGATGGTATTAAGCAAACTATAAACGTAGTGAACCTGCATGCTAAGGCAAATAGCGATGCAACCAGAGATACTGATTACGCACGTCGTGTATACGATGCCAAAGTGTTGAAAGACTCGCTGGATGTGCATTATGGTACTGCAAACCTGATCCTGTTAGGTGACTTTAATGATGACGTAGACGTATCGGTAGTAGGTACGAACCAGCCATCTTCTTTTGATGTGTTTGTAAAGGATAATGTAAACTACAACATCCTTACATACGACCTGAGCCTTGCTGGCGCGATCACTTACGAAACATCTTCGTTCCAGAGCTTCCTGGATCATATCTTTATCTCTGATGAGCTTAACAACGAGTATGTGTCAAGTTCGATCAATGTAGAGAACAGGCTGCTGGATCTGATCCCGGATTTCAGAAACAACACATCTGACCACATGCCGGTTTCTGCGAGATTTACGCTTACAGCTACTCCTTTTGTAACATTCTCTGAGGCAAGTGTTTCTAAAACAGAAGATGCCGGTACATTCACTGTATCGCTTACTGTATCGGAGGCTATAGCAACAGAGCAGACAATAAAGATTGCTGCAAGACCAGGCGCTACTGCCTCAGCCAGCGACTACACAATTGTAGGTGCTACAGACAATGTGCTTACACTTACTTTACCTGCCAACGAAACAGCAGCTACATTTGAGGTTACTATAACTGACGATACCGACACTGAAGGCAGCGAGCAGGTAACATTTGGCTTTACCAGCCTGAGCAGCGGCCTGGAAGCAGGTACTGCAGATGCCTTTACGTTAACAATAGAAGACAACGATGCCCCAACAGGTATTGCTGATGCTACTAAAGGTCAGTTCAGTGTGTATCCTACACTGGTAAACAATGGCAATGTGAGCCTGATGCTGCCTGAGCGTATTGCTGCAACAGCTACTATCAACATGGTGGTTTACTCTATAGAGGGCCGTAAAGTAATGCAGGTATCTGGTACACAAAGTGCCGTACAAAGCAAACTGAACAGCAACCTGCCAGCTTTAACATCAGGTATGTATATCCTGCTTGTTGAAACAGGTAAAGAGTATTTCCAGACGAAGATGGTAAAACAGTAATCGTTTAGATCTTATACTTTAAACGGCCTGTCGGTACTCCTGGCAGGCCGTTTTTTTGTTAGGTATTGGTGGGGTTTTGAACTTCGTCGTGTGCGGGGCTTCTACGGATGTTAGGTTATAAACCCACCCCTAACCCCCCCAAGAGGGGATTTTCTGTATTTGTTATAGTTGAGTTTTATAGTTGCTGCTGGTCAAACCACCCCTAACCCCTCTCCCGAAGCAAGTCCGGGATCTGCGACTTAACTAAGGCGGGGAATTTTAAGGCTATTGCCAACTCATAAGCTATAGTTTTATAGGTAGGTTTAACACCCCTATAGTCCCCTCAAGGGGACAGTTCTCGCAAAACTGTCTCACCATTTATAGTTTTATAGTTTACGATATTGAGCGGACAGGTCGCGACCTGTCCCTACGGAAGTATAGCCACGTTAAAGGTCGGAGCTTATTGGTTCAGGTTATAGTTAAGCTTCAACTATGCGAAACTTTACAGTCTTTGGGTTGAGCGCCTTTGATTTGTTGCGGTGCCGCAGGCAATCCGAGGTACGAGGATAGCAAGAAAGCAGCAGCGCGATGCCCGAAGGCGGGGCCTCGCGGCCGTGAGCGCACTAAAGTAACTATAAAACTTTTGGTAAGTAGAGCTCCTAGGATAAGAGGTAGCTATGAAAGTATAGCTTGGTTCAAGTTGAAAGCTAATTGAACTATAAGACACATAATATTCCTCGACTTCGCTCGGAATGACAATAGAGAAACTATAGAACATCAGACATCCCGAAACAAGTTCGGGATCTTCGACTCGCAGGAGTTGCTCACACTACTAGGTTTTAAACTTTAGGCCACATAAGATTCCTTAACAGGCACTTGGGATGACAAAAGGGAAGTGATTAAAAACAAATGAGCCGGTTACAGATGTAACCGGCTCATTTGTTTTATTAGTATTTATACTTACTAAATATCGCTTGTAATGATCTCAACAGCTTCTTCCAGGTAAATATCCTGCTTCAGGCTCTTTAAGAATTCAGTGTTACGGGCAACTTTAGCAGTGTCGGTGCCGAGTGCCTGCAGGTCTTCCTGCAATCTTTTTACAGTTAACACAGGTACTTCTTTCTTTGCTTCTTCGTAACGCTTCGCTTCAGCTTCAGAACGTTTCTCCTCTGCTAAGTACTTCTGCAAGGCCAATGAGCGAACAGTATTATCAGATTGCTTTTTAAGGCGTTCTGCGCTTTCCTTTATCAGGTTAAAGCTTTTGTTTTTGTTAATGCGCTCCTGGCTATGATCTTTTATTGCAGACAGGTTCAACTTGCTGTTTGTCCATGGCTTAAAGTTAGCTGGCTTAATCTCGTCGAAAGGAAGCGGATAATCCTGCTCTTTCTCACCAAACTCCATCAAAGCATAAATATCTGGCAGAATTACGTCCGGGGTAACCCCACGCAACTGGGTTGTACCACCATTCACTCTGTAGAACTTCTGGGTAGTTAGTTTTAAAGCACCAAATGGCTTGTAAGCATCAAACTGTGCCGGCAAAGCAGCATCCAGCTCAAAAAACTGCTGTACGGTGCCTTTACCATAAGTTGAGCTACCTACAATTACAGCACGCTTATAGTCCTGCATGGCTGCAGCCAGAATCTCAGAAGCTGAGGCACTGTTTGCGTTTACAAGTATAACCAGTGGGCCATCGTACTGCACAGCAGGGTCGCGGTCGTCTAAAACAATAGAGCGGCCATTGGCTGCTTTTACCTGTACAATTGGTCCTTTAGGTATAAACAGGCCAGCCATTTCTACGGCATCCTGCAAAGAGCCACCGCCATTGTTACGCAGGTCCAGTACAAGGCCCTGCATGCCGGCGGCTTTCAGTTTTTCTACTTCGCGTTTAACGTCGTCGGCACTGCTCGGGCCGCCATTGCCTTCAAAATCAGCATAAAAGCCAGGTAATTTAATGTAGCCTATTTTCTTCTCAGCATCAATCATAGCAGACTGAGCATACGTTTCTTCAAACACGATAACGTCGCGGATGATAGGTATAACTTTAGTGCTGCCATCTGGCTTTTTAACAGTTAAGCGTACCTCAGTACCTTTTTTACCACGAATAAGCTGAATTGCATCGTCCAGGCGCATACCTTCTATAATTACAGGCTCATTAGCACCCTGCGCAACTTTTTGTATTGCATCGCCTGGCTTCAGGTCACCTTGTAAGTAAGATGGACTACCCGGTACAATTTCCATTACTTTTATTTGCCCGTCCTTTTCCTGTAGCGAAGCACCAATACCTTCCAGGCGGCCGGTAAACTCTATATCGAAGTCTGATTTAGCCTTAGGAGGGAAGTAGCCGCTATGCGGATCGTACACGTTGGTAATAGAGTTAAAATAAGTAGCACGCCGGTCGTCGCGCGAAATGCGGTTTAAACGCTCGTATAAGTCGTCGTACAGGTCAAGAATCTTTTTGCGAGATTCTTTCTCCATCACTTCCAGCGATTTTTCTTCTTTCAGCTTACCGTCTGCTTTCGCTTTCTCCTGCTCTTTCTGCATATCGGCCAAACGTACCAAGGTCTGGTACTTCAGCTGCTTGCGCCAGCCTTCTTTCAGCTCATTTTTAGTTTTGGCAAAGGTCAGTTTCTCACCATCCAGCTCTATGTTTTCGTCTTTCGAGAAATCAAAAGGCTTGGCAAGGATCTCTTTATAATAAGCCTGCGACTCTTTTAAACGCTGCTCCATTAAATCAGCAGAGAGGTTAAAGAACTCGAAATTGCCTTCGCGCATCTGGTCGTCTATGCGGGTTTCGTATTTGCGAAGCTGCGCAACATCAGATGCCAGTAAAAACTTTTTATTATAGTCGAGGCGCTCCAAGTATAGTTTAAAGGCTTTCTTAGAGAAATTATCGTCTAACTTTTCGGGTTGGAAGTGGCCCTGGTCGAGGCCTTGCATCAGTACTTTCAGCAATATCTCATTCTTATCTTCGGGAGCTGCTGCCGAACGATAAAAAATAAAGGATGCTGTAAGCAGTATTACTGCCGCTACCGATAAAAATATTTTAAGTCGGGTTGTCAAGGATAGCATTTAGTTTAGTTTGTTGTACTTCAAAATCAATACAAAAGTAGTGCCGCAATCGGTTGATGGTTGATTTTAGCCTATAGAATGTAATGTACTATAAAAAGTTATCTTTTCACAAAACAGTTCCGGCTGCTGTAAAAAGAAGCACTTGGTTAACAAGTAACTTACGTAGATGTTAGATGTTTTTATAACTGTAAACGACTTTTTTTCGTTTTGAATTACATAATCGTACTAAATAAAAGCTATGAAAAACATAAATGAAAGAACTTCGGAAGTAATTAATGAGTTAACACAGTTTGTAAACGACAGAATTGAAGGTTACAAAACTGCTGCAAAAGAGACCCGCGACCCGGCTCACAAAGCATACTATAACGAACTGGTTACACAGAGCCAGCAGTTCTCAAATGAGCTGAACGGCACGCTTAGCCGTGTTGGAGGCGAAACGCAGCACGATACAACTATAAAAGGTAAGTTTTACAGAGGCTGGATGGACGTGAAAGCTGGTATAACCGGTAAAGACGAAGAAGCCATTATTGAATCGAACCTTTATGGTGAAGAGTGGGCTCAGAAAGCTTACAACGATGCCCTGGAGCATAAAACCGAACTGCCACAAGAAGTAGTGCAGATGGTAGAAAAGCAAAAGCAGGCTTCGTTGGCTACTTGTGAGCACCTGAAGCAAATGAAAAGATCTGTTGATTAATGATACAACTATAAGTTTAAAAAAGAAGGGTTGCCACGTTGGCATCCCTTCTTTTTTTATAGTACAAGCCCCGTTATAGTTTAAGATATATGCAGAACATACTGATATTTGGTGACAGCCTGACAGCAGGTTATGGTTTGCCACAAGCACAGGCATACCCAGCCTTATTGCAGCAGCAACTAACTGCCGAAGGCCATACTAACTATAAAGTAATAAATGCCGGCCTGAGTGGCGATACTACAGCCAGCGGCCTGCACCGCCTCGATAAGTGGCTGCACCTGGACGTTGCCATTTTTATACTTGCCCTGGGCGCCAACGATGGCTTAAGAGGTATACCAACCCGCGAAACAACTATAAACCTGCAGGAGATGTTGGACAAAGCCAAACGTACCTGGCCTAATGCAAAACTTATACTTTCGGGTATGGAGATTCCGGATATTGTGCCGGGCCGTTATGCAGCTGAGTTCAGAAAAATATTCCGGGAACTGGCTCTAAAGAATAACATTGCCTTTGTTCCTTTCCTGCTCGAAGGCGTGGCAGGTATGCGTCACCTTAACTTACCCGATGGATTTCATCCGAACGCCGAAGGGCAGAAGTTACTGGCAAAGCATACCTGGGCTGTTTTAAAAGATCAGCTCTAAATGACTGCTTTATAGTTAAATCCTGTTCTTAAGTTCCAGTTGGTGAGCCAATGCCTGTTCGTATTGTGCCCTCAGCTCTTTTTCGGATGTTCGGGCCCAGATCCCAAAAGCAGTTGCATCGGCTTCCGTAATATCTTTCAGCACGTCGTCGTAATCGTCCAGGGCATCTTTTTGGGCGTCAGTTATTTCTTCCCAATATTGTTTATCAAAATCCGCCCCCTTTTTATCTGCCAGATCGTTCAGGTGTTCCTGCTGGTCGTCGTCTAAAGTTGATTCGAGGGTAATGTTATAGTTTGATGCCAGTTCCTGTAGCTCTGTTCTTTTGCTTGTGTACTGGCTCACCAACTGCTGGGCAAATTGTTTTGCTTCGTCGGTAGTAGCGTTCTGGCTTACCATTTTGCCCAATTCTATCTGTAGCATAATATGCTGGGCAAGGGTCTGCATCAGTTCTTGTTTATTTTCTGATAAAGTAGAATCGACAGCAGCTGTAGTTGTTAGTTCGCCATCCGTGTTGGTATCGGTGTCGGCGGTGTTATTGTCTGATGAGCAGGAGAGGAATGTGAAAGATGCCACAACAAAGGTGGCTGTTAGTATGCGTTTCATAGTTTTATACTTAGGTAAATGTATGTTTACCTATTGCATACGAAACAATACTAATTTGTTTACTGTGCGCTCTGGCTTTGGTGTTCTAAAATAGTATGGAGTGTGGCCATGTTCAGGGGTTTCTGAATAAAACCTATTACGGAAGAATACTCACTGATACGTTCCTGGAATTCGGCTTCATGCTCCGTACTGAACATGGAAATAGCTGTATTATACTTTTCGTGGTAGCCAAGTGAGTGGTAGCGTTGTAAAAAATCAAAACCATCCAGTTCCGGCATATTAATATCCAGCAGGATCAAATCCGGGAAAGTGGCCTCCAAACCCTGGTTCATGCTACGCAGCAATTCCAGTGCTTCGATGGTGCTTTGGCAAACAGATACCATATTGCAAACATTCGCATCTTCCAGAATTATCTGTGAGAATAGGTTATTTATCTGATCATCATCTATTATCAGGATATGCTGAAGTTTATACATGGCGCTGAACCGTAGCCGGATAGTAAAGGGTGAAAAGGCAACGAATTGCAATATAATGTAGAAATTTATAACGGCCAAGTTAAGTTTTTATAACAGATGCTATTAATTTTATTAAAGAGATGGTTGTAACTGTTGTTCTAAAACAAAAACGCCCGGCTTTGTGGGCCAGGCGTTTTATAGCATTACGATTAATACGTGTTAATACTAACCGTTAGTAGTAAATATGTTCGCCACGGTGCTTCTGGAAGTGCTCCTCAAAATAACGGGCGTCTTCAGAAGTATGTGGTTTAAAGCCAAGTACAATGTTACCTTCTTTAATACCGGTTTCATAAACTTTAGCTCGCTCTTCAGGTATGCCGGCACCAACAAGCGCACCGATCAGGCCACCTGTTAAACCACCAGCACCAGCGCCGGCCAGGCCAGCTGCCAGTGGACCTGCCACTATAAGGCCAAGACCCGGAATAGCTACTGATGTACCAATAGCTGCAATGGCACCAACCACAGCACCTAAAGTACCACCAATCGCCGAACCAGCTCCGGCTCCTTCAAGCGATTTATTTCCTAGTTCAGTAGTATCATCGGCATCATCATCACCAAAATGTCTTTTTCTGGCATCGTCCGACATAACTACGTTAATATCGTCTTTATCATAACCACGTGCACGAAGTTCGTTAAATGCACGTTCTGCGCTTTCTCTGTCGCGGAACATGGCAGTCATCATGCCCTTGTCTTCAGTTCTGTTCATCATAGCTTTTATAGTTTTTGTTCAATTTTAGTACTTATCCGGCAATCATTAAAAATGCTGCCGTTGGTTTATTATAACGGCTGCTTAGCCTTTTAGTTACGGTTGTAGCCCGAATGCCTCCAAGGAAAAGCCATAGAAAACATGTATACTTCAAGCCTGAATACTACTTTGACGGTGGTACAAGTACTTTATCAATTACATGCACTAATCCGTTTGATGCTTTTACATCTTTAGTAAGTATAGTGGCGCCTCCAACCTTTATAGTTTGTCCGCTTCGCTGTACTATAACTTCTTCTCCCTGAGCTGTTTTCATCGGCATTTTATCTTTCATCTCTTCGGTACTAATTCTGTTCGGAAGTATTTGGGCCTGCAGCAGATTTCTAAGTTCACTGCTGTTTACAGGTTGTTTCAGTACATCGAGCGTACCAGCTGGGAGTGCGCTAAAGGCATCGTTGGTAGGAGCAAAGAAAGTATAATCGGCAGGGCTTTCTAGTTCAATTACCAGGTTAGATGCCCGTATCAATTCTGATAGAGTAGATAAATTAGGGTTCTGCCCGATAAGTATAACCAGGTTCATGCGGTTACCAAGTTGATTGTTAGCGGAGATGTTGGTGTCGGTTGTGTCTTCGTCGACCATATCGGTATCAGGATCCATGGGCGCCTGGGGAGCAGTCGTGTCGCTTAGTTCTGTTGTATTTGCACTGTAGGTCGTATCAGTTGTAACGTCAGTTGTGTTGTCGGAGCCCGCGCATCCTGCCAGACTTATTAAGCAAATAGCAAGAACTACAAAGGCATAGTTAACGTGTCGTTTCATAGTTATTTATAGTTTGGTTGAGTGATCAGGTTGCTTAAAACACAAAAGCCCTCCGTTAAGGGGAGGGCTTTTGCAGTTTATCTATTTGTCTTAACGGAGGTCACCGTCTACAGCATCATTTTTTGGTATGATCACATTATCAACTACGTGAATGATACCATTTGAAGCTTCAACGTTTGGTACAACTATAGTAGCACCACCAACAATTATCTGCGTACCGTTTAACTGAGTTGTTACTGGTATGTAACGGTCGTTATCGAGTGTAATTCGCTGAGATGAGTTAAACGCAGTAGATGGTACCTCGTTTGGAAGAATGTGCGTCTGAAGTATAGCTGAAAGCTTCGCTTTATTTTCAGGTAATAGCAGCATTTCCATATCTGCCTTAGATACTTTAGAGAATGCCTCGTTAGTTGGTGCAAATACAGTATAAGAGCCATCATCAGTCAGGGTGTTAGCCAATCCTGAAGATTCCATCAGGTACACGAACGTTGAAAGGTTGGCGCTCTGTTTTGCCAGGTCTAATACGCTGTGGTTCTCAGTTTCTTCGATGCCATCAAACATCATGTCTAGCTCCTCGGTGTTCTCAAGAGAAAGTTCTGCTAAAGGTATAACTGCAACAGGAGCTACCACTTCGCTGGTCACTACTACTGATTCTTCTGTTTCAGGTTCGGTAGTGCTACCAGCCATCGTTTGGGTTTCGCTCATCGTTACTTCGTCTTCCATGGCAGTGGTGTTGTCCATGCTATCGTCGGTGCTGGCGCAACCATATAATGTAGCTGAAGCAATAGCTGCCGCAAGGAAAGAATTTACTTTTATCATTTTCATAGCTTTTCAGATTTAGTTAATAAAACAATTTATACTTGCCGGTTCTGTGGCCGGCAATGCCTTTTGCAGCTTATAAACTGCCATAATGGTTAGGGTGATTTTTAGGTTTACTGACCTGTCAGGTTCTTGGTTTGGTTATAGTTTCTTGTTCGGTTTAGCTGCTTCTGGTTCGTTTAAAATTACTTTGTCCACAATATGTACTATTCCGTTCGAGACTGCAACATTAGGTTTTACGATGCGTGCACCGCCAATTGTTACATATCCGCCCTGTTCGGGGCTTACCGATAGTTCAACGCCATCTGTTGTTTTAAGTTGTTTTATACTTTCAAGGTCGTTGCTATATAACTCGCCCGAAACTATATGTGCCTGCACCAGTCGCTTCCTTATTTCATCGTTTTCGGGGTTGGTTAGTTGCTGTATTTCTTCCGGATGAAGTTTATTGAAAGCCTCGTTGGTAGGTATAAACACAGTGTAAGACCCGCCAGATTCCAGCACAGTATTTAAACTGGTTTCTTCCAGCAATGCTGCAAATCTGCTTAGGTGGTCGTTTGAGTTTGCCAGGGCTACAATATCGAAAAGCCGGGTGTTGGGTGTGGCCTCAAATAGGGTGTTATAGTTTATTTCAGATTCCGGTGCCGTGCCCGGCATTACCTGTGTCTGGCTTAAAGTTTCAGGGGTATCAGGCCTGTTGCAGCTAAGTATAGTTGCGCTTATTATAGTTGCCGCCATTAAAGGTAATGATGCTTTTATTTTCATAGATGATCTCAATGTCAATAAGCATAATTTACTAAGTATAGCCCCTAAATGTTGGCTATATATAAAACAATAAAGCCGCTGCAATTAACTTGCAGCGGCTTTAATACTATAAATTGAGTTTTTATACTTCCTAATTGTATACTTTAACCACAAACACAAAATCGCGGAGCTTTTTAAGCTGCTGCGGCCTGCTGATACCGGTTAAGGCGTTTTTTTGCGGTAAAGAAAGTGGTGATAGGGTAGTGGCTAAAGGCAGTTCGCTGATCAGTTGCAACAGGTAAGCCGACTTAATGGCAAATGCTGCTCCTTCCTGGCCTGCCTGCTTTCCGCTTATCACCCCAACCAGGTTGCCTTTATCGTCTAATAATGGGCCACCGCTGTTACCCGGGTTAAGTGGGATCGAGATCTGGTAGGCAGTAGTATCTCCTTCAAAGCCCGAAGAAGAACTAAGCGAACCTTCGCCAAACACGATATCTTCGCGAGGATAGCCCAATGTATAAACCTTCTCGCCAAGATCCGACTCAGCTGTTTTAAAAGTATAAGGCAGTTTGCCGAAACCCTCAAAAGCCGGGTCTTCTATTTTAAGAATCGAAAGATCGTGTGCCTGGTCGCGGTAAACTTCGTGTACTTTATACTTTTGCCCGGCCTTATTTTCGACCATGATCGAATCGGCACCTTCAACTACGTGCGAGCTGGTAACCATATATCCATCCGAAGTAAGGGCAAATCCGGTTCCGCTAAATCTTGCAGGCCGTGGAACAGCCTTATTCGTATTGTTTATGCCTTTTATAATAGCTGTCTGCGCTTTCTTTAGCTTGTCTACTTCGCGGCGAAGCTCCACGTAGCGTACAGTTTGCTGCTGCACCGGAGCTTTCATTTGCTGCACGCTCCACAAAGTACCAAACACAGATAACAACGAAACGCTGGCTGCTACCCCCATAGTCTGGGCGTTACGGTTCCAGAAAACTTTCCAGGCAGGTTGTTTTCCTGATCTATTTGTCTCCATGTCGGAGTGGATGTTGTTCAGCTGGGTTCGGAGCGCGTTGCGTTTACCGTATTGTTGCATTGCCTGCAGTATAACGCGGTGTTCCTGCACCTGCTTGGCCAGCCTGGGGTCTGTATGCATCAGCGCCTCAAAGGCCGATCTTTCGTCGGCATCCATGCTGCCCGCCAGGTAGCGCTCTATTTGTTCATACATCAGGTATTCCATCGGTTTTAAACTATAAGCCTTTTGGGGGCCGGTTACTTAAACTATAAAAGAGTATCTTCTGGTTTATAGTTCGTAAAAAATATCTTTTTTAGCCGTTGCAGGCACTTATACTTCTGGTTTTTAGCCGTATCGGAATTGGTATAGCCAAATCGTTCGGTAATTTCCTGCATGCTCTGCGTCCGGATATAATAATCTTCGAGCAGCGAACGGCATGGCTCGCCCAACTGGTTCATCGCAACTTCCATCTGGCCAAACTGCCTTTCGTTCTCTTCGTGCTGCGGCACATCCTCCTCCAGCATCAGGTAGTTTTCAGCATCATCCAGCTTTACAGCGAAACGACCTTTTTCGGCCAGCTTTTTAAGCCATAGTCTGCGGCAAACCGAATACAGGTACGTTTTTATCTGGCAGCTAAGCTCCAGCGAGTTATCCTTTATCTTTTCGTAAAAAACAATTACGCCTTCCTGGTAAATGTCTTTTGCCTCGTCGTCGGTGCCGTTGTTGCTGAGTATAAGGTGCGATACCATCGGGAAGTGAAGTTTGTACATGTGCGCCAGTGCCCGGTCGTCGCCGCACCGGATACCTGCAATAACTGCTTCATCCGTTTCATACAAACCTCTCTTCATTCCGCTCAAGTTTTAATACAGATTGGGGTGTTTTGTAACCCATTAAAAATAATTTTAATTTTTTTTCTGAAACCGGGTTACCTTTTATTCTTTCCGGTATGAACATCAAAATCGAAACCAAAACACTAATTACAAAATCAAAATGAAAAATCTATTCAAATTCGCTGTTGTAGCTTTCGCTCTTGTTTCTTTCACTGCTTGCAACACTGAGCCAGCTGCTGAAACTGAAGCTGAAGTAATCGAAGAAACTACAATCGAAGAAACTGTAGTTGAAGAAGAAACTGTAGTTGATACTACTGCTGCTGAAATCACTACTGACTCTGCTACTGTAGTTCAGTAATTAATTTCAGAACTTTAGGATACTACTTATAGTTCTATAACACAATATAAAGTCCTCTGGGTTTCGGCTCAGAGGACTTTATATTTTTTAGTTACCCCATAAAAAAGCCTGCTATAGTGTTTAGCAGGCTTTTTTAATAAGCTGATTTACTTACGGGCTTTGTTGCGGCGCTCTATCTCACTTCTTATCAGCATAAATTCGCGGCTGCTCTGGCCGGCTATAGCTGTGTTCTCGTTTGCGCGGCGCAACAGGTAAGGCATAACTTCTTTTACCGGACCATAAGGTACATACTTGGCCACATTATATCCCGCTTTGGCCAGGTTATACGACAGGTTATCGCTCATGCCAAATAGTTGTGCAAAGTATACGCGCGGGTCGTCAGGCGCTATGTTATGTTTTGCCATCAGTTCCATCAGCAGGTAGCAGCTCTCTTCGTTATGAGTGCCGTTACAAAACGCAATCCGGTCGATGTTCTCCACACAAAAATGCAAGGCATTATTAAAAAGGTCGTCGGTGGCTTGTTTTGTAGGGTTTATCGGGTTCTGGTAGCCTTGTTCGGCTGCGCGTTTAGCTTCTTTCTCCATATAAGCACCACGCACTAGCTTGGCACCTAAATAGTAGCCGCCCTTATTTGCATTTTCCAGGTCACGCTTCAGCACATCCAGGCGGTCGTGGCGGTATAGTTGGTAGGTGTTATAGATGTTGGTCTTTTCTTTATTGTAAAGCGCCATCATCTCATAGGTCAGGTTATCGATCGTGTCCTGTATCCAGCTTTCTTCAGCATCTATAAATACACGTACATCGCGTTGGTAGCAGTGTTTGCAAATTGTATTTACACGCTCGCGGCCTCTGTCAAAAGCAGCCTGTTCGGCTGGTGTTAGCTGTGCATTTTTCTGTACTTTCTCCAGCAGGTTAATATCTATCAGGCCGGTAATTTTAAATACCGAAAAAGGAATGCTTTTATTTCCATGGGCTTTCTCGATGGTGCGCAGCAGTTCGTCGCGGGTAGCATCAAAGCTTTTTTCATCGCCTTCGCCTTCCACCGAGTAATCAAGTATGGTACCTATGTTAAATGCGCTTAGCTGCTTAATGGCCCTTTCGGATTCTTCTATGGTTTCTCCGCCGCAAAAATGATCGAATACAGTAGGCTTTATAATAAACTTAACCGGCAGATGCAGGTTTATAGCTGTGTTAAGGAGTTTGCCGCCAAATTTTACAAGTGTGTTGCTATTCATGGTCTTAAACAGCAGGTACATTTTGTAAAGCTCCGCATCCGATTTAGACGAGAAAGCAACGGCAGTATTATCGAATGAAACGTTTGAAACAGGGTTCATGAAATAGTATTATAATCCGGCGCAAAGATAGTGTATCGGGCACAGTACGCAACAGTATTTATCAATTGTAATTATAAATGTAACATGCACAGTTACGGGCTTTTAAAACCGGCGTTATACTTTGCTGTTCTATTTGCACTAACTTTGTGTTAAGTTTGGTTTATAAATGAAGTTTAAGGAAGAAGATAATTATTTCAGGCAGCTTGCCGGCAGGCACTCCGGACCCCTGATTATAGCCGGGCCTTGCAGCGCCGAAAGCGAGGAGCAGGTTATGCAAACCGCACTTGCCCTGCGCGACCAAAAGGTAGATATGTTTCGGGCCGGCATCTGGAAACCACGCTCTCGACCAAATTCTTTTGAAGGGATTGGTTTGCTGGGTTTGCAATGGCTGGGCCGCGTAAAGCGCGAACTGGGCATGCGCGTAAGCACCGAAGTTGCCACCGCCCGCCACGTAGAAGAAGCCCTGAAACAGGAGATCGATGTGCTCTGGATCGGAGCGCGCACTACTGTAAATCCCTTTGCCGTGCAGGAAATTGCCGATGCACTACGCGGTGCCAATGTACCCGTAATGGTAAAGAACCCGGTAAACCCTGACCTGGCTTTATGGATCGGGGCACTGGAGCGTGTATATCATGCCGGCATAACTGATGTAGCTGCCATTCACCGTGGTTTCTCGAGTTACGAAAAATCGAAGTATAGAAATGTACCTTTGTGGCAGATACCAATCGAGCTGAAATCAAAGTTCAGGAGTTTGCCACTTATAGTTGACCCAAGCCACATTGCCGGTAACCGCGAACTATTGCTGCCGGTTGCTCAAAAAGCATTGGATCTAGGTTACGATGGCATCATGCTGGAATCGCACCCAGACCCGGCCAACGCGCTCAGTGACCCTGAACAACAGGTAACTCCCGCCGGCTTGCAGGAGATCCTGGCAAAACTACAGGTTCGCAAAACCACTTACGACGACCAGGAACTGATAAACCGTGCCGAAAAATTACGCTTGCAGATAGACGAAGCCGACCAGCAGATTTTGAGAGCACTTGCCAGACGCATGGAACTGGTGGAGCAGATAGGGCACTATAAAAAACAGAACAACGTACAGATACTACAGATAAGCCGCTGGAAAGAGATCTTCCGTAGCCGGCCGGATTGGGCAAAGGAACTGGGCATGAACCCCGATTTCGTAGCTGAACTATACCGCCTGATCCATGTGGAATCTATCAGAATGCAGACCCGGATATTAAACGACGAACAGAACTAAGATTTTTAAGATTTAATGGATTTTAGGATTTTTCTGAACCCTAAGTTTTATGATTGATCTGATTTCAATGATGTCCGGGTATAGTTTATAGTTTGATTTTGAAATCCTGTAAATCCATTATCCTGATTCATACTAAATAACTCCCACGAGTGACTGAAACGATAACGATAGGCCCCGATGCGCTGGAGCAGCTAAAAGAATTGCTGCTGAACCGTGCATTCAGTAAAATAGTTGTGCTTGTTGATGAAAATACGCTGGTGCATTGTTACCCACTGGTAAAACCTTATTTGCCGGAGCATCATCTTATCCAGATCAAAAGCGGTGAAAATTATAAAACACTGCAAACCTGCGAATACATCTGGAAGCGCATGACCGAACTGAACCTGGATCGTTGGTCGGTGCTGGTAAACCTGGGTGGTGGTGTGATAGGGGATATGGGTGGCTTTTGTGCGGCTTTGTTTAAGCGTGGCTTATACTTTGTGCAGGTGCCAACTACATTACTTTCGCAGGTTGATGCCAGCGTGGGTGGTAAAACAGGTGTCGATTTTGAGGGATTGAAGAACCATATCGGGGTATATAAAGAGCCTGTAGCTGTATTTATTTATCCTGAGTTTTTGCAAACACTTCCGCAACGCGAAATAAAATCCGGTTACGCTGAAATTATTAAGCACTGGCTGATTGCTGATGCCGATATGTTTGAGGCCCAACGCCACATCGGGCTGTTTGCAGAGAACTGGGAAGAATTGATCAGGCATTCGGTAAGTATAAAATCAAAAGTAGTAGAAGCTGACCCATTGGAAGGCGGCTACCGCAAAGTCCTAAACTTCGGGCATACAGTAGGCCATGCCGTTGAAAGTTATTTATTGGAGAAGCCGGGACGCGAGCTATTGCACGGCGAAGCCATTGCCATTGGTATGCTTTGCGAAGCATACCTGTCCGTTAAGAAAAGTTTGCTGACAAAAGAGGCGCTGGAGAAGATCGAGACTTTCCTGGTTTCGGTGTATGAGAAGGTTCCGCTTACTGAAGACGATATTCAAACTATAAGTCGCTTTGCCTTGCAGGATAAAAAGAATACGGGCGCAACTATAAACTGCACGCTGCTGCAACGTATAGGTAGTGCCGTGTACGACCAACCCGTTACCTTACAAGAAATACAGGAATCGCTGCGCTACTACTCTTTGCTATGATAAAAACTGTTACACTCTCGCACCCGACCGGTGTGCTTAACGGAACTATAAACCTGCCTGCTTCCAAGAGTGAGGCCAACCGCGCGCTTATCATAGCAGCCTTATCAGGCAACAAATCCGAAATCAAGAACTTATCCGAAGCCAACGATACCCAACTACTACAGCGCCTGCTAAAAAGCGATTTTGAAACGATAGATGCCGAAGATGCCGGAACGGTCATGCGTTTCCTAACAGCTTATTATGCGGTAACGGGTCAGCAGAAAACGCTTACAGGTACAGAGCGCATGTGCCAGCGGCCTATTAAGATCTTAGTAGAAGCCCTGCGTGAACTGGGTGCAACTATAGAATATTTGCAGGAAGAAGGTTATCCGCCCCTCAAGATCAGTGGCTTTACAGGCAATGGTAACAACACCTTAAAAGTACGCAGCGATATCAGTAGTCAGTATATTTCGGCATTGTTGATGATAGCGCCTTTGCTGCCGGATGGTCTGGAACTGGAACTGGAAGGTAAGATCGGTAGCCGGCCTTACATTGAAATGACACTCGCGCTGATGGCGCATTTTGGTGTATCAGCTACTTTTGAAGACAATACTATAGTTGTGCCGCATCAGAACTATAAAACAGCCACTTTTGCCGTAGAGCCCGATTGGTCGGCGGCCAGCTATTGGTATAGTATGGTAGCGTTGGCTAAGGAAGCAGAAATTACCCTGCCAGGGCTTAAAGAGGATTCGCTGCAAGGCGACAGGGCTATAGTTGACATCATGAACAGGCTCGGGGTTTATACTGAGTTTACAGAATCAGGCATTACACTTACCAAGAAACACTGCGAAAAACGTGTCGCTTTTGACTTCAGTAACTGCCCTGATCTGGCTCAAACTATAGTTGCTTTGTGTGCTGCGCTCGGCGTAACCCTCGAAATGACCGGTTTAGAAAGCCTTCGCATAAAAGAAACCGATCGCATACAAGCCTTACAGATAGAAGTTCTGGAAATGGGTGCCTCCCTGGATGAGATCACGCCGGGTGTTTTCCGGATGGAGCCGGCTATACTTACCAAACGCGAGCTGAGTTTCAGAACGTACCAGGACCATCGTATGGCCATGGCTTTCGCGCCAATTGCCTTACTGGAAGCGGTGCAAATCCAGGAACCTAGCGTGGTGCGTAAATCGTATCCGGGGTTTTGGGATGATCTGGAGAAGGTGGGGTTTGAGGTAAAGTGAGATTAATAATTATTAATGTATGCAGTATACAGTTATGAGCTTATAGCTTGTAGGTAAGTATTTTACTTTCTGGTTCCCTGGATCTCATCAATCACCCCCTGCAAATACGCTGGTACCTTCGCTAACCTGCTGCCATACCAGCTGAACATCTCACCATCTACCACTTTTATAGTTGCCTGCGGGCACAATTCCTGAAACTCAGCAATGTGCTTTTCTTTAAATGGATAAGGCTCCGAAGATAAAAGTATAAGCTTAGGGTCGGCTTGCTGTAGTTGTTCTGGTGAGATCTCTGGATAACGATCCAGGTTAGAAAATACATTTTCGAAACCACATTGCTGCAGTATACTGTCAATAAAGTTATTACCGCCTACCGCCATATAAGGGCTTCTCCAGATAAAGTAAGCTGTTTTTATAGTTGGAGTTGCTGGTTGTAGGTTCTCAAACCCTATTTTTATAGTTTGGATTAAGTCAGCAGCTTTAGCTTCAGTGCCAGTCAGAGTACCGAGTTGTTGCATCATTTCCAGCGAATCGTCCAGCGTATAGATATCGCTCATCCAGACTGGGTAAGTTGCCTGCAGTTGCTCAACGCCCTCTTTATAGTTTTCTTCCTTATTCCCGATGATCAGGTCCGCCTGCAGTTGGTCAATTATATCGAACTTAAAATTCTTAGTGCCGCCAACTATAGTTTTGGACTTCACCTGCGCTTTCGGGTGAATGCAGAATTTAGTAACGCCAACTATACGGTCGCCGAGGCCCAGGTCGAAAAGAAGTTCGGTTTGTGAGGGTACCAACGAAACGATACGCTGTGGTAAATTTGACAGCGTAACCTCGCGGCCCATCTGGTCAGTGAAGGTCACGCTATAGTTTAAGCTGAAAGGTATAAACGACTTAGCTGCTGCCTGCCAACAAGCGGAACATAAGCCAGCAAGGCATCCTGAAAGCTTAGGCCTATGGTTTTGCGACGCTTGTTCAGTGAAACCGGGAAGAAAATGATCAGCGGAAATACAACTATAAAAAGTTTTGAGGGCTCAGGAGTTAGAGCAAATATTGCCAGCGCTGCAACTGTAAAAAGCGTTACCAGCCAAAAGTTCGTGCGGTTCATAGGTATAGGTTTACGGCTTTGCAAAGTATAGTTTATTACGATACTTCAACCCAAAGAAAGGAATCAAAGACTTCAGCACATCTTTACCTGTCATGCCTATCGTTCTTCTACGGATCTCCACTATAGTTACAATATATATCAGCAACGATAAGAAGATGAAAGTGGTGATCTCAGCATCTTCACCAGACGTGATATACATTGTCAATGCCACCCAGGGCAGCACCATTAATATCCAGAAAAGGTAGCGGTTCATAAAGTATAAGTTTATGGTTTAGCAAAGTATAAACGACGCCATTCGTGGTAACCAACACCCGGCACCATCGCTTTTATAGTTGATGAAAGGTTCATCCCTAACTGTTTACGACGAATGTTTATCGCGATCAGGTTAAGCACCAAGGTATTTATAGCGAATATCCAGGGGAAGGGAGCCTCTTTACGGATCATAACAGTAACTATAAGCACCAGCCAGGGTAGCCAGATCAGGAGCCAGAATTGATATCTTTTCATAAGGGGTATCGGGTTTGCACCTTTAAGTTACATTATTCTGGTATAAAACAAAACCCCGATGCATCTGAGACACCGGGGTTTTATACTTGGCTAAAAGTATATTCTTATTTCAGGTAACGGAAGTCCTGCTTATCTTCTATCTTCAGTATCGTTTCGTAGATCAGTTTTATTACATTTTCTACGTCGTCTTTATGCACGGTTTCTACAGTTGTGTGCATATACTTTAGCGGAAGAGAGATCAGGGCAGAGGCCACACCAGCATTAGAATAAGCAAAAGCATCGGTATCAGTGCCAGTTGCACGCGAAACTGCTGAGCGCTGGAAAGGTATCTCTTTTTCCTGAGCTGTGTTGATGATCAGGTCGCGTACGTTGTTCTGCACAGCAGGACCATAAGCAACTACAGGGCCTTTGCCGCAATGTATGTCGCCGCTGGTCTTCTTCTCGTACATCGGCGATTGCGTGTCGTGCGTTACGTCAGTAATAATGGCCACGTCCGGCTTAATGCGGTGTGCTATCATTTCAGCGCCACGCAGGCCAATCTCTTCCTGCACCGAGTTTACAATGTATAAACCAAATGGCAGGGTGTGCTTACGCTCACGAATCAGACGGGCCACTTCAGCGATCATAAAGCCACCAATGCGGTTATCCAACGCACGACCAACATAGAACTTATCGTTCATCACGGTAAATTCATCTTCGAAGGTAGCCACACAACCAACGTGTATGCCCATCTTTTCAACCTCTTCGCGGTTGCTGGCACCACAATCCAGGAAAACGGTTTCTATAGTTGGAGCTTTATCCTGCTCTACTTTGCGTACGTGTATGGCCGGCCAGCCAAAAACAGCTTTTACAATACCTTTGGTAGTATAAATATTTACTCTTTTTGATGGGGCGATCAGGGCATCAGAGCCACCGTTACGCTTCAGGTAAATATAGCCTTCCGGTGTAATATAGTTTACAAACCAGGATATCTCGTCAGCATGTGCTTCAATCACTACTTTATACTCTGCTTCGGGGTTAATAACGCCTACTACAGTGCCGTAAGTGTCTACAAAGTAATCGTCGATATGCGGTTTTATATAATCCAGCCAAAGTTTCTGGCCTTCCACTTCAAATCCGGTAGGAGATGAGTTGTTCAGGTATTTCTGCAGGAAATCGAAAGATTCTTTTCTCATGCTTGGTCAGTTAATCTTGTTTTGGTTGTTGTTTGCGATCAGCAAAAGTAAAATATAGATTTTTTGTACGGATTGCTATAGTTTTGATGGCTGATCGATCAAATTATTTACAAAGGAATATTGCCGTGCTTTTTGCGAGGCAATGTAACTGCCTTATTCTCAAGCATCTTAAATGCTTTTATAAGCTTAGCCCTGGTCTCAGACGGAAGTATAACTTCATCAATAAAACCACGGTGCGCAGCACGGTATGGTGTTGCAAACTTATCTTTATACTCCTGTACTTTTTCGGCAAGTTTAGCAGCCGGGTCCTCCGCTTCTGCAATTTCACGCTTAAAGATGATCTCGGCAGCACCCTGTGCACCCATAACGGCAATCTCGGCAGTAGGCCACGCATAGTTCATGTCAGCGCCAATATGCTTGGAGTTCATTACGTCGTAAGCGCCACCGTAAGCCTTGCGGGTAATTACGGTAATACGCGGAACTGTAGCCTCGCAGAACGCATAAAGCAACTTAGCTCCGTTGGTAATGATGCCACGCCACTCCTGGTCAGTGCCCGGCAGGAAGCCCGGAACATCTTCCAATACTAAAAGCGGAACATTAAAGCTATCGCAGAAACGAACAAAGCGGGCTGCTTTAGTGCTGGCATTAATATCCAGTACACCGGCAAGTACGGCAGGCTGGTTGCCAACTATACCTATACTTCTGCCACCTAAGCGGGCAAATCCAACTACAATGTTATCGCCAAAATTCTTATGTACTTCAAAGAAAGAATCTGCATCAATAATACCTTCTATTACTTCACGGATATCGTAAGGCTGGTTCGGGTTTTCAGGAACTATAGTATCCAGTACAGAGCGGGTTTCATCTTGTCCGGCTTCGTAAGGCAGGGAAGGAGGTAATTCTTCGCAGTTCTGAGGGATGTAGCTAAGCAGCTTTTTCAGGTAGTTGATACATTCTACTTCGTTGGCGCAGGAGAAATGCGTTACGCCGCTTTTGGTGCTGTGCGTGCTCGCGCCGCCAAGTTCTTCCGAAGTTACATTTTCGTGCGTTACCGTTTTTACTACGTTAGGCCCAGTCACGAACATATACGATGTGTCTTCCACCATCATAATAAAGTCGGTGATGGCAGGAGAGTAAACCGCACCACCCGCGCATGGACCCATAATAGCCGAAAGCTGCGGAATAACGCCAGAAGCAAGGGTGTTTTTATAGAAGATATCAGCATAACCACCCAGCGAAACAACGCCTTCCTGAATTCTGGCACCACCTGAGTCGTTCAGGCCAATAACCGGAGCGCCGTTCTTCATCGCAAGGTCCATTATCTTCACGATCTTCTCGGCATGTGTCTCAGAAAGTGAACCACCCAGTACCGTAAAATCCTGAGAGAAAACATAGACCAGGCGACCATTGATTGTACCATAACCGGTAACCACACCATCGCCGAGGTAATACTGCTTGTCCAGGCCGAAGTCTTTGGAGCGGTGCATTACAAACTTACCGATCTCTTCAAAAGAGCCTTCGTCCATTAATAAATGGATACGCTCGCGCGCAGTCAGTTTGCCTTTTTTATGTTGTGCATCTATTCGGTCTTGTCCGCCACCCAGCAGTGCTTCGGCGTTTTTGCGCTCCAGCGTTGCCAGTTGGGCATCTCTGATTTCTCCAGCCATGTATAGTAAAGTATAACTTATTTATAATGTTGTAACTATATAGTTCCCAAATTTAACAACTCTACCGCTATTTTGGGTATAGTTCTATACTTTTTTGGATAGGTAAGTTAAGGATATGCTAAAGTTGTAGTGAACAGTGCTCTTTCGGATTTGTGCTACGAAACTGAGACTATCCCCTTGAGGGGATTATAGGGGTGTAAACTTTTGGAGGGACATCATCGGAGGCTTTCAATTTCTTGTTTCAATGACCTTAGAACATTTGGCAAATTCTTTTTTATTTCCAAATCGTCGAATCTGATGAAATGTATCCCATACTTTTCAATCTCAGCTTGTCTTGAAATGTCATAGTTATAGTTGTAATCATGACTACTACCATCAATTTCAATGGCGAGTTTAAGTTCATGGCAATAAAAGTCAACTATAAAATCTAAGATCGGGACTTGCCTGTGAAATTGTAAGTCGAGAATTTTTCTTTCTTTGATCTCCTGCCATAGCAATATTTCAGATAGTGTACTGTTTTTTCTGAGCTCTCTGGCTTTTGTTTTTAAATCCTCTCTGTATGGTACAATTCTGTTTTTGTTCACTTGAATGAGTTGCTCAATAACGTAAATCACCCCTGTAGTCCCCTCAATGGGACAGTTTTCTATTCTGTGTTGTTTAGGAGCAGTGCTAATAAAACGGTAAGTCAATCAAAACAAAAAGGCCACCCGGTTAGGATGGCCTTTTGCTATAGTTCCGAAAAATTACTCTTTCGTGTTCTTATCTCCGTCAGTAGACTTGGTTGATTCTTTGCTCTCATCTATTTCGTCAGAGGCTAAATTGGTTTTGCCTTTCTTGCTCTTTTTAGATGTAAAGTTAAGTTCTTCCTTGCCCTCTTCGTGGTCCACCATAATGACGTCGCCCTGGTTTACTTCGGCTTTCAGTATCTCTTCCGCGATCGGGTCTTCGATAAACTTCTGAATAGCACGGTTCAACGGACGGGCACCATACTTTGGATCATATCCTTTCTCGGCAACATAGTCTTTCGCTTTATCGGTAAGCTCGATCTTGTAACCAAGCGCTTCGATACGTTTGAAAAGTTTGCTGAGTGAGATATCGATGATCTTGTGCATATCCTCACGGTTAAGCGAGTTAAACACGATCACGTCATCCAAACGGTTCAGGAACTCAGGCGAGAAGGTTTTCTTCAAGGCGCTGGCTATAGTTCCTTTCATGATGTCGTCCACATTATCAGCACGCGTTTTCGACATAAAGCCGATACCGGCACCAAAATCCTGCAGGTCACGGGCACCAATGTTCGAGGTCATGATGATGATCGTGTTACGGAAGTCAACCTTGCGGCCAAGTCCGTCAGTCAAAATACCATCATCAAGCACCTGTAGCAACAGGTTGTAAACATCCGGGTGCGCTTTTTCTATCTCATCAAGCAATACTACAGAGTAAGGCTTTCTGCGAATCTTCTCGGTCAGCTGGCCACCTTCTTCGTAACCAACATAGCCCGGAGGCGCTCCTACCAGGCGAGATACACTGAATTTCTCCATGTACTCACTCATGTCTATTCTAACCAGCGAATCTTCCTTATCGAACAGGTAAGTAGCAAGCACTTTGGCAAGCTCAGTTTTACCAACACCAGTCGGACCAAGGAATACAAACGAACCAATTGGTTTTTTTGGATCTTTCAGACCAACGCGTGTACGCTGGATCGCTTTCACCAATTGCTTAATGGCTTTTTCCTGACCAATTACTTTTCCGCTCAGTTCATCAGCCATATTTAATAGCTTCTGGCCTTCGTTCTGGGCGATACGCTTCACTGGTATACCTGTCATCATGGCAATAACTTCTGCCACATTTTCCTCTTTTACCGTGTAACGCTTTTTCTTGGTCTCTTCTTCCCAGTTCTTTTTAGCTGATTCTAACTGGTCGATAAGTTTTTTCTCTTTATCGCGTAGTTGTGCAGCCTCTTCGTACTTCTGGCTCTTCACAACGCGGTTTTTCTCTACCTTAATGTTCTCTATCTGCTCTTCCAGCTTCAAAATATCTTCAGGTACTATAATGTTGTTGATGTGCACGCGCGCACCAGCCTCATCCAGCACGTCAATTGCCTTATCCGGAAGGAAACGGTCGCTCATATAGCGATCAGATAACTTCACGCAGGCTTCGATGGCCTTATCGGTATAGTTTACGTGGTGGTGGTCCTGGTACTTGTCCTTGATATTGTTCAATATCTCAACAGTCTCTTCAGGCGTGGTCGGGTCTACCATCACGATCTGGAAACGACGGGCAAGTGCACCATCTTTTTCGATGTACTGGCGATACTCATCCAGGGTAGTAGCACCGATGCATTGTATCTCGCCACGGGCAAGCGCAGGCTTGAACATGTTAGACGCATCCAGCGAGCCGGAAGCGCCACCAGCACCAACTATGGTATGTAGCTCATCAATGAACAGGATCACATCCGGAGATTTTTCCAGCTCATTCATTACCGCTTTCATACGCTCCTCGAACTGACCTCTGTACTTGGTGCCAGCTACTAACGACGCCAAGTCGAGGGTAACTACGCGCTTATTAAACAGCACACGGCTTACCTTTTTCTGAACAATGCGTAGGGCCAGACCTTCGGCGATGGCTGTTTTACCAACACCCGGCTCACCTATAAGTATAGGGTTGTTCTTTTTACGGCGGCTCAGTACCTGGGCCACGCGCTCAATTTCTTTCTCACGACCAACTATAGGGTCAAGCTTATCGTCTTCAGCCAGTTTGGTAAGGTCGCGGCCAAAGTTGTCGAGCACTGGGGTACGCGACTTTTCGCCTGCTTTTTTGCTGGTGCTGCCTGATCTGGAAGAGGATGAGCTGCCAAATAATTTATCAGAATCATCAGAATCGTCTGTATCAGACGACGCCAGCGGATTATTGCTATGATAATCCAGGGAGTCTCTTATTGCTTCGTAGTTCACGTTGAATTTCGCTAAGATTTGTGAAGAAATGTTGTCCTCGTCCCGTAGGATGGACAGCAGGAGGTGCTCGGTTCCTATAATATCACTTTTGAAGATCTTTGCCTCCAGGTAAGTGATCTTGAGTACCTTCTCAGTTTGTTTTGTAAGCGGGATGCTGCCGGTAATGTTACTGTTCTGCGAAGCAGTATTTCGTGTAGCCTGTTCTAAGGCATACTTCAGTTCATCTATCGATACACCCAGTTTTTTGAGTAGGGCGATGGCAGTACCTTCTCCTTCCCGGATCATGCCCAGCACCAGGTGTTCGGTGCCGATGTAGTCATGGCCAAGACGAATAGCTTCCTCACGGCTGAGTGAGATAACCTCTTTCACTCGGTTTGAGAATTTAGCTTCCATGTATAAGTATTAATCTAAAAAAAGTCTAAAATTGATAATTGAATTGCGGCAAACAAAAGCGCCCTAACTTAACAAGCGTAGATACCTGATTGTTTTTGTTTGGCGGCAATGGTTTATACAAGATAATGGAGTGCCGCCGGACCCTGTGTAAACAACAAGTCAATTATACTTAACTCTGGTACAAATTGTTTGCCAAATACTTGCGTATAAGGTTTTACGTGCAAATTGTCAGGAATGATTTTCGGATGTATCCTGTTTCGCAGATCGAGCACATTTTCGGGTGCTACTAACTGGTACGTATCCGTGAAACTAAGTGGCTTGTTTGTCTTGAGTAATTTAAGATAAAGCCGCAACAAATCAACGTTAAGCTGAAATAAATATTTTGGCTGCCGTTCATAAATGTCTTTAATATAGTCACTGTAAAATTCAAAATACGGCGCCCTGCCGTATGCAGCCTGTATAGTTCGCCAGTGTACGTTGTACCATTTCTGGCTGTAATCTATCTCAATTTCAGTAATTATAGTTTTGTCTTTGCTGTTGCCCCGTAGCACAGGTATGCTGAGCGGCACTACGCCCTGCGCGGTAAGTACGTGGCAACGGTTGCGGTAACTTTGCTTTACATAATTCTCATGTTGCTCAAGAAGCAGGCCATCAGATTGCAGCGCATGCCAGAAACAAGTTACCGGCGGGTTATACATAAGTTCGGTGAGTAGGAGCACTTTTATAGTTAAGCGTTAAAAGTTTAAAGCCGGACAAAAGCCTTTGTGACAAAAGATAAATGAGAGTTATGAGTCCTTTCTTTTGTCAGATAGATCCTTTATCAAACAAATTTAAGGTCTGCAGCAGTGCTGTCATCTGCTAAATTAGCTCGAATTCTGAAATTTCATAATCCGGGTGTAGGTTGTACCTTTGCAACTGCACGTTCGCCGATGAAGAAAAGTAAAGACATCCCCTTATTGTATTACCCGCTCTGGTGGCTGCTGAAAGGCCTGGCTGCTTTGCCGTTACAGGTTTTATACCTGCTTGCCGATGTGCTATACTTTGTGATGTATTACGTAGCAGGTTACCGCAAAAAAGTAGTGCTGCAAAATCTGCGAAATTCTTTTCCCGAGAAATCTGAAACGGAACTGCAAACTATAGCCAAGGACTTTTATCGCCAGTTCGCCGATGTGATAGTTGAAATATTGCACACTGCCGGAATATCAGAGGAAGAAATGCGCCGCCGTTGCAAGTATACAAACCCCGAAGTGCTGGAAGGCCTGATAGCACAGGGAACATCGGTTTTGCTGTTAGGCTCTCATGTGGCAAACTGGGAGTGGGGACTATCGGCGGGGGCAGTAACTTTTAACTTCCCGACAGGGGGCGTTTATAAAAAGCTGCACAACCCCTTTTTTGAGGCCTTTATGTTGCATGCGCGCAGCAGATTAGGAGCCACACTTATAGAAAGCAAACAGGTATCGCGGGACTTTATACGCAACCGCAAGGTGCCCCGTGCTGTGGCCATGTTATCAGACCAAACCCCATTATGGCGCGAAACGGAGTTCTGGACAACGTTTTTGCACCAGGATACCGGCTTTTATGTAGGCGTAGAAAAACTGGAGCGCATGTTCCATTACCCGGTATTGTTTATAGATGTGAAGCGCGTAAAGCGAGGGCACTACGAATTTACCTTAGAACCTATAACAGCTTCCGATACTGTAGTTCCAGAAACATCACTTGGCGATTTCCCGATCACCCAGGCTTTTGTTGAGAAACTTGATGCTGCCATACGCCGGGCCCCGGCCGACTATTTATGGACCCACAAGCGCTGGAAACATAAGCGCCCTGCAATAGAAACTGAAGTATAGCGTTAGTTGTATATTTAAACCGCTACAACTATAACCCTCCACATGATCCGGTTCACGAACTATAGTAAAAGCTACGGAAGTAAACTGGTGCTGCAAGTGCCCGGACTGGCGCTCAAAACCGGAGTATATTGGTTGAAAGGCGAGAATGGAAGTGGCAAAACTACCCTCCTTAAATCTATAGCCGGACTTATTCCCTTTGATGGAAGTATAGCTGTGCAGGACGTAAGTATAAAACAGGAGCCTATAAAATACCGGCAACTGGTAAGCTACGCGGAAGCTGAGCCTTTGTATCCAGCTTTTCTTACTGGCAACGACATCATCTCTTTTTACCAGGAAACAAGAAGCGCCGCGCAGGAGCAGATAAAAGAAGTAGCCGATGCTTTGGGAGTAAGCAGTTTCAGTAGCCAGAAGATCGGAACTTACTCCAGTGGTATGGCTAAAAAACTATTGCTGGTGCTGGCCTTTACTGGTAATCCAAAACTTATCCTCCTCGACGAGCCTTTTATTACCCTGGACCAGGAAGCGCTTCACATTTTACCGGACCTGATCAGTAGCTACACTCAAAAAGGCACATCCTTTATCATCAGTTCTCACCAACCTTTCGATACGTTAAAGCCGGCAACTATAACTGTAAGCAACCAGACTATAAACCTGCAAGCAGCTGTATGTTAAGTGTTATGGCTATACTTGCCCGGGTGTTGGTGGTGCCTTTTTATAAAGTTAATGCCGGGTTTTTCCTGTTCTTTTTTGTGTTGTTGTTTGGCATAATGGGTGCCCGGGAAGTTGCGCTTTACCACAGCAGTCTGATGCAAACTATAGTTGCCGTAAATGTTGCCCTGGGAGTTGCGATGGCTGTGGTTATACTTTACAATTATAAATGCATCGCTTTTGTGCTCAACAGCCTGCAGAAGCCGGAGCTTGGTTTCCTGGTAAATTTGCAGGGGTTGCCGGTGTTGCAGCAGGTTGGTGCATTTCTGTTTTGCCAGGTTATACTTTTTATGCCGCTGCTTTTATACTTTGGGCTTACCATATTTATTGGTTTGCAGCATGGGTTTATAGTTTCGTCGCTGGGCTTGCTGTTATTTATACTTCTGAATTGTGCTGGCAGCGCCTGGTTATACTTCAGTAGGCTGAATAGTTTCCACAAACCTGCTACATCATTACAATTTCCGGTTTCTGTAAACTATACTAAGTTACCTGTTTTATATCCGGTGTATTACCTGATGCACGAGCGCAAAATGGCCTGGTTGGTGGTTAAGTTATTTTCGGCGGGAGTATTTTACCTGGTGTTTATCCTGAACCCTGATAATTTTTCGCTGGCCTACTTCCGTTTGATCTTTCTGATAGCTATAGCAGCGCACAGCATGCTGGTTTACTATACAGTGGAGTTTACCGAAAAGCAACTGGCCTTTACCCGAAACCTGCCCATAAGCAGAAGCAAGCGCCTGTTCAGTTATTTTGTAACATACCTGTTCCTGCTGCTCCCCGAACTTGTCTGGCTTTTAGCCCAGGCTGCTAACCTGATGACCTTTCCCGAATTGCTTATGACCTTTATGACCGGTTTAGTGCAACTGCTCCTGCTAACTTCTGTTTTATACTTAGGCAATATGCAGCTGCAACGGTATGCTTTATTTGTGTGCCTTATTTACCTGGTATCTGCTGTACTTTTGCCATCCGGGGTAGGAGTGGTGCTGTTTATAGAAACGGCCATTGCAGGTTACATTTTCTATAGTCGCTACTATAAATTTGAAACCTTTGATTTTAAGTAACTGACGGGTTCAGAACTATAAATAGTCTTCTATATCGCCGGCTCCCTGGCGCAGCACTTCGAAGTTGTTCGTGACATCCACCACCGTAGACGCAATGTTCTTTCCAGGGCCGCCATCAATTACCATATCCACCAGGTTTCTATACTTCTCATAGATCAGTTCAGGGTCGGTGCTATACTCCAGTACTTCGTCTTCATCGCGCACGGAAGTAGAAAGGATCGGATTACCCAATTCGCGCACCAGGGCTAAAGCAATGTTGTTATCGGGCACGCGTATACCTACCGTTTTCTTTTTGGCAGCTGCATACTTGGGCACATTGCTGGTGGCATTAAGTATAAACGTGAAAGAGCCGGGCAGCGCTTTCTTCATTACTTTATAGGTAGGTGTGTCAATTTTGGCATAGTCCGAGATGTGAGTAAGATCGGAGCAGATGAACGACAGGTTTACTTTTTCCGGTTTCACCCCTTTTATCTGGCACACACGCTCAATAGCACGGGCATTGTGTATGTCGCAGCCCATACCATAAATGGTATCAGTCGGGTAGATGATGACACCGCCGTTACGCAGTATCTCCACTGCTTCGCGTATCTTTTTATCCTGTGGGTTGTCGGGGTGTATACTTAAGAAGGTGGCGTTACTCATAGTTTTATGGTTTGGAGTGTTGTTTGATTTGCCAGTATACAGTAGGCATACTCTTTTTAGTTAAAAATCGTTGTTATTTAGCGCAGGAGCCAATTTGCAAAGATAATTAGCCCGGAACACAAGCCACACATTCGCAATTAGCAACTTAAGTGTTATTTTTGACCTCTGATAACAATAGGTGCGGAGCCTTAACCCGGAACTGTACCTCTATATTTTACTATGGCTAAGAAAGTCACCAACTCAACCCGAAACAAAAAAAAGAAAAGTAAAGTACTTCCGGCCCTCTCGGTGCTGTTTGTACTACTGTTTGTAAGTTTCTCTTACTATGCTTACCAGATCGTGTACACCACCAACGTGGACACGAAGGAGCAGGATACCTATGTTTACATACCCACCGGCGCATCTTACGAGCAGGCCATGGACTCTATTGAAGCAACCGGCGTGATCATTGACCCGTTGTCGCTGCGCTTTATGTCTAAACTGATGGACTATGATAAGCTGGTGAAGCCGGGCCGCTATAAACTGGAGCATGGCTGGGGTAACCGCCAACTGATAGGTGTGCTGCGCCTGGGCCAGCAAACGCCGCTTAACCTTACATTTAATAATGTGCGCCTGCGCAGCCAACTGGCCGAAAAACTGGCTACAGATATTGAGCCATCCCGCGAAGAAATTGATGCGCTGCTCTCGGACCCGGAATACCTGAAGACCCTGGACTTCGACACGACGAATGTTGTGAGCATGTTTGTGCCGAATACATACGAAGTATACTGGACCATAACGGCCGAAGAGCTGATGCAGCGCATGAAAACCGAGTACGACAAATTCTGGACGGAAGCGCGACTGGATAAAGCCGAAGCACTGGGTTTAACGCAGCAGGAAGTATCCACGCTGGCATCTATAGTTCAGGCCGAAACTATAAAGAACGACGAGAAACCGCGCGTAGCCGGTGTATACCTGAACCGCCTGGAGAAAGGCATGCTGCTTCAAGCCGACCCGACAGTTGTTTTCGCTGTTGGTGATTTTAGCATCCGCCGCGTACTGAACGTGCACCTACGTCACGACTCGCCTTACAACACATACATGTATAAAGGCCTGCCTCCGGGCCCCATAAACGTACCCAACATCTCAAGTATAGATGCGGTGCTGAACCCGGAAAACCATGATTACCTGTATTTTTGCGCTAAAGAAGATTTTTCAGGGTATCATAGTTTTGCCCGAACCATGGGAGAGCACCTGGCAAACGCACGCCGCTACCAGCAAGCCCTGAACCAACGCAAGATCATGAAGTAATTTTAATTGTTGATGGCTGAATTGTTTAATTGTTGATCCGGGATATGTAATTCTGGATTTAGAAAACAGTTTAGCCATTTAACAAATTAACCATATAACCATTTAAGCAGTGTTTGAATCAGATGTACAGATACGCGTACGCTACGCCGAAACCGACCAGATGGGCTATGTATACTATGGCAACTATGGCGCTTATTACGAAGTAGCACGTACCGAGGTGTTCCGCCGTTTAGGTATCCATTATAAAGAGATGGAAGCAACCGGAACTATGATGCCTGTACTGGAGCTGAAATGCAAATACATACGGCCAGCAAAGTACGACGACCTGCTAACTATAAAACTGCTGCTAAAGCATAAGCCGCACGGCACGCGTATAAAGTTTGAGTACGAAGTATACAACGAGAAGCAAACGCTGCTGAATGTAGGAGAGACCACGATGGTGTTTGTAGATATGCAGACCGGCCGCCCGACAGCTGTGCCCGAACTGATACACCAGAAACTGGACGCGTATTTTAGCGAATGAAGTATAACCAGCAATATCTGAGGCGCCGAAGGGCTTACCGTAAGTTTATCGTTTTCCTGAAAAGGTGGCGGTTTAACAACGGGCAGTCGTCGGTTTACGAGGTGGCTGATGTGTTGCTGGGCGAACTGCGCCTGGACTCCATTACCAAACGTGCCTCGTATATGGCTTTCAACTTTACGCTGGCGATCTTCCCGAGTATCATCTTCCTTTTCACGCTCATACCCTACATCCCCAGCGTGCTGCAGATGGACCTGAGTGAGAACATCCTGAACTTTATTACTGATTTCCTGCCTACCGAAATGTATGCGGTGGCTTACGGAACTATAGAAGACATTGTAAACAAACCGCGTGGGGGCTTACTATCCTTTGGTTTTTTGTTTGCGCTGGTGCTTTCTACCAATGGTATTATGTCGCTGATGGATGCGTTTGATAAGAAATACCATACATTTTACAAGCGCACCTACGTCAGGAAAAGGCTGATAGCAACTATACTTACTGTGGCGCTGTCGCTTATACTTTTTACGGCGGTGGCTGCTATCTTCTTCGGGCAATGGATATTAGATGCACTGGTGTTTTACGAAGTAGTAACGGAGAGCTATACGTATACTTTGATCGTGATACTGAAGTATGTGGCCATTGTGTTGTTATTCCTTTTGGCGACGTCGCTTATCTACTATTATGTGCCGGCTATCGAAGATAAATGGCCTTTCTTTTCGGCTGGTGCAGTGGTGGCAACAGGTCTTATCTTCCTGGTGTCGATGATCTTTTCGGTGTACATCAGTGCGTTTGATACCTATAACAAATTCTATGGGTCCATCGGGGCCTTGATCGGTTTGATGATCTGGCTCGACTTTATTTCGATGATCCTGATACTGGGCTTCGAGATAAATGTAAGTATAGATACCGTGACCAAGCGCCTGGTGCGCAAACGCAAAACCGATGCAACTATAGCTGCCGCACAGGTGTAGCACTTCTTTATATAGCTTTTCTGCTATTTTCTTCAGATTTATACTTACCTTATTTCCCGGTTACCATTTTCAGGTAGCCAATGGTTATCTGTAAGCTATAAAAACAACATGCAGTTTCTGAAGAACATTTCTCTGCAACAGCTCTGGCACGATGCTGTGCAAACCTTTCTTAAATTTCCATTTGTCCTGCTTTCTGCCATAACCGGTACTATAGCAGCCATCACCCTCATCGAAAAAGACAACAACGACTTTGACGAAAATAAGTGGCTGGTAAAACTCATCATTGTTTGCTCGGCAGGCCTGATCATGTTTTTTACATTGGAATTGCTGTCCCGCAAGTATAAGTTCTCTCTTAAAGCACGTGCTATTAGTTGGTTGGGCGGCCTGGCTTTCCTGGCTGTTTATTATTACTACATTCAGCCGGAACTGCGTTTTATGATCCGGCACATGGCCCTGGTGCTGGCGCTGCACCTGGCGGCTTCCTACATCATGTTTATGAACCAGCGCGAAGAGAATGCTTTCTGGCAGTTCAACAAAGCACTTTTTCTACGCATCCTCACTGCGGCACTTTATTCGGCTGTTTTATACCTGGGTTTAATTGTGGCTATAGTTGCCCTGGAGCAATTGTTTGGCCTCGATGTGCCTGATAAAATATATCCGGAGCTTTGGGTGTTTATGGTTGGCGTATTTAATACCTGGTTTTTCCTGGCTGGTGTGCCTACAGATATAACGGAACTGGAGGAGACGCATACCTACCCTAAAGGCCTGAAAGTTTTTACCCAGTTTGTGCTGTTGCCGTTGGTTACTATTTACCTGCTTATACTTTATGCTTACCTGGGCAAGATAATCGTGCAGTGGGAGTGGCCTGAAGGTTGGGTGTCGGTGCTGGTGTTGTGCTTTTCGATAGTGGGCATACTTTCTTTGCTACTTATACACCCCATCCGGAACGAAGCCGGTAACATGTGGATGCACACCTTCTCGAAGTGGTTTTACAGGGCACTTTTCCCGCTTACCATTTTGCTGGCGCTCGCTATCTGGCGCAGGGTATCGGAGTATGGTATTACGGAAGCGCGTTATGTGGTAATGGCCCTGGCGGTCTGGCTGGTGGTAACCGTGTTATACTTCGTGTTCAGTAAGCAGCGCAATATAAAGTTTATACCTTTCACGCTAAGTATAATTGCCCTGCTTGCCGTGTTCGGGCCTGTAAACATGTTCCAGGTATCAGAATGGAGCCAGGTAAGCGGGTTGCGCCACCTGCTGGAGCAAAATGGGCTTATGGTAAACAATAAGGTACAACCTGCGCAGCAAAACCTGACAAGAGAGACTGAAGCACAAATAAGCTCTATAGTTGATTACCTGGCCGAGTACCATGGTTTTGAAGCTATGGAAGATTGGTTTGATGCAGACCTGACTTCCCGGATCGATTCTATAAAAGCTGATGCCGAATCGACCTGGATGATACGCAGCGCTACCCGCGACGAAGTGCTCGAACAGATGGGGCTGGAATATACTTCTGCTTATGAGGTAGGCAGAAGGCAGTATTTCCATTATTCGCTCGATAGGTTTGATGATAAAAGTGAGGTGTTCCGGATAGCGGATTTTGATTACATGGCCGAAGTATGGCTGCGCGGCGATGATAAAAAGCAGGACCTGAAACTGGGTGAAATGCCGATGGTGGTTAGCCTCGATGATAACATATTGTATCTGGCTTTCGAAGAAGAAACGCTTCGCATGGAACTGGAGCCTGTTGCCCGTAAACTAAAAAAGGGAAGCGGTACGAACAGGGTGCAAAGCGAACTGACTTATACTTTAGCTGGGAAGAAAAAACAGGTACGTGTTACTTTCAGGGAGATATCGGGGCAGGAAGAGAAAAAGAAGATAGAGATCGAGGCGCTGGAGCTACTGCTTTTTGTGAGTGAACTATAAATTGCTGTAAAATTTTATAGTTCGTAATCAGGGTTTTATACTTAAAGCGCCGGAACCAGTAAAAAATATTGCCGTATAGTTTTGATAATTCGGCGCAGCACTATACTTTTGTGCTCGATATAATTACAGAGAGTTGGCGGAGTGGTCGAACGCGGCGGTCTTGAAAACCGTTGACTGTAACAGGTCCGGGGGTTCGAATCCCTCACTCTCTGCAAAGCCTGAGCTACCCAGCTCAGGCTTTTTTGTTTTATAGGGTTTTTATACGCATCAAACAATAAATCTCCTGCTCAAACAATAGCTGATAATTTCCGGTTACGTATACACATCTGCAAAATAGTTGGGGTTTTAACCAGTGTGCCCGAACTTAATGTTTAACTTCTATAGTTGCGGAAACCTTATTTTGCTGTTTGTGTCTTAACATTACTTATACTTCTACTTACCGGAATGATTGCTGTATCAAATAACGAGTTCTACGAATTAAGCTACGATCGTAAAAAGAACCGTGTATACATGAAAATAAACAACTACTGGAAATCGCCTGAGGTAGTGCCTGCTTATTTAAGTGATTGGGATAAAGTAATCGGGCTAACCAAACCAGGCTTTACCTTGCTGGCAGATTTCCGGAATATGCTTACCCACCCAACTTCTGTAAAGCAGTTACACGAAAAGGTTGCCAACCGCTTGGCTGAGTCTAAAATTTCGTATGTGGCGGAGGTTTCACCTATAGACAGGATTGCTGTGCTGCAGGTAAGTGGCGTTTTAAGGCAGATTGGCCAGGGAAATATAAAAGTAGCCGATATCGTTCTCGGCGAAAATATCCTGGACCAACTAATTAATGCTGAACTGTGAGGAGTAAAATTTACTCTACACGCTCTGTTTCCTTTGCAGGTTTCTCGCCTAAAAACTCTACCCACGCCTTTTTAATACAAGGGTAGTGTTTAGATGCTTCTACCTGGTTCATAAAAGCTACCAGGTTGCCTTCAAATCTCTTGGCCAGGGTCTCATCTTTTAAGTTACCACCGTCGTCAAAAGCCTCATGGGCTGTTGCCAGCGAAAACATATCCGGGTATACTCTTGTGCCTAGGTGCTCTAACGGAACCCGTAATGCCCAAAGCCCCCGGTTTCCGCCAGCCATAGACGGAGAAGCAGACATTAACAAGGCATGGTGCTGGTGAAAAGGCTGCGGCCGAAACCGTGAAACCCAATCAATAATATTTTTTAGATTTCCAGGCATAGACCCGTTATACTCTGGTGATGCTATTATAAAAGCATCGTTTGCCAGGATACGTTTCTTAAATTCTTCTGCACCTTCGGGGTGGTAATCGTCTACTTCCAGGTCCTGGTTAAACGATGGGCAATCAAACAGATCCATACTTGCAAAATCAACGATGCCACCTTTTTTTCGGACAACTTCTGCAGCCAGTTTTGCCAGTTTGGTATTCAGCGAGCTGTCTCGCATCGACCCGGAAAATATAAGAAAGCTCGTTTGTGTTTGACCGTTGTGTTGTTGCTCTTTCATCAGTATTTATTTAGAACTACCTATAGTTTTTGCTACTTAACATTTTAGCTTAACTATACCTTACGTATAAAATACTTTGATAGGCAGAGGTATAAATTGATCAGGATTAAAGCAGATCATGAATTCCGGACGTCTTCCGCAAACACTAAAATCAAAAAAGAGCAGAAAGTATAACTTCCTGCTCTTTCGACCTCATTTTAATAAAGTATAAATGAGTATGACCAACAAATATGGTGTCGGATAAGGTATTAGCTTCCTGCTAGTTTTTGCAAAAACTCTATAACTTCCGGCGTGTTATAATCGGCCATGCCTTCCTGCTTGGCTACGATCTTACCTTCCGGCGAGATAATGAAGGTTGTAGGTATAGCATTCGAGTAAAACTCCTGCGGAAACTGACCAGCCGGCATGTATACCGGGAAAGTATAGTCTTTTTTTGCAACAAACTTTTTCACTTTCTCCATTCCACCTTCATCTACCGACAGCATTACAAAAGCAATTTTATCGGAGCCTACTTTGTCATATAGCTTCTGGATGTTAGGCATCTCGGCAATACAAGGCGGACACCAGGTAGCCCAGATGTTCAGGAATACCACTTTGCCTTTCAGGCTTTCAAATGCTACCTGCTTGCCCTGCAGGTCTACCATCTTAAAACCGGCTCCGGCCATTTCAGTATTTGCCACGGCAGCTGCATCTACAACTGCTGTAGCATCCGGGTTCTGCAGCGTTTCCGGCACGTCGGCATTTTTAATGCCTGTAGCCAACAGTATGCGCTGCACCTGGCCAATGGCTTCGGTATGTAAGCCAGTTAAGTATAAGATCCCAAAAACGCCAAGCATCACAGCCCAGCCAGGTATATCCTTTATCGAAAATTTCTTCTTATTCATGATATTAATTTTTTATTGAAGCTAAGTTAGCTGATTCTTTTAAGATACTATGTGACTAAAGTTCCACAGTGGTAAAGCCTTGCTGCTTTAAGTCAAACATATAAGTCAAACCGTTAGGCGTAATTTCCACGCCATCAACCAGATCGGTTGCGTTAATGTTAAACTGTTTAAGCGACATACCGCAAAGCATGTACCTAACGCCTGCCGCTCTTCCTTTTTCTATTTCAGCAGCCATCGCGCCATCTTTTTTAAAGGCTTCTACTGATTTTCCGCAGGCCATAATTACAAACGTATCACGGTTAAATTTGCTGTCTTTGGTTACTGTCTCGGCTGTGTTAACGGCCGCTTTCAGATGGTTGGGCTGGCTGATGAGCACGGCGTATTTTGTGGAAGCTGTGCTGCCGGTTGCAACTTGAGACCCGGCATTCTGGGCCTGTGTAGTAGCGCAGGAGCCGAGCAAAACCATCAGTCCGACGGCAACTATAGTTACATAACTGTTATTACGGGCAGGTATAGTGATTATCCTTTTTCTCTGCGCCAGCAGCGTATCTATACTATAATACATGGCGCCATTTACGATAAAGAAAATGAGCAGGCCAATGAGTGCTATATTCTTAAACAAAGGCCCGAGGTCGCCGCTGCCTACCTGCACGGTTAGCGTGATCGGGATAAGTATAGCCAGCAGGCCGGCAGCAGCCAGCCTTGTTTTAAAGCCAAGCAGCAGCATAAATCCGCCCAGTAGCAGGCCTATACCCGACATAATAATAAGGGTTTCGGCTGGTGCCATCCAGGTGGCCAGTTGCCCAAAAGCCGCGTTTTCTAAGCGGGCAGCAGCACCGGCGGTTTTAATAAAGTGGTTCAGGCCGGCCATAATAAAGATCAGGCTGCCCATAGTGCGCAGCACCAGGAATGATTTTTTCTGATTTGGAGTAATTTCCATTGTATTTGATTTTCTTAAAACAACTTTTTTTGTGTAAATACATGCCTAACCGTCTTCCGGAAATGGAAGATAGTATAGGGTTTACTGTGCCTGCAGGAGATATGGCCTGCATAGCCAACGACGTGTTTATAAAGTTATTTAAGAAAGCCGTGGCGGCTCTGGGTCGTGCTCCAGCACGGGAGAAAGGTGTTTCCGGATAAGCGGAAGTATAAAGTCGTGCTTTGCTCTAAACGATGGAAGAGGTGCCGTGTATAGCGCATTTACAACGGCATACACCTGCTGGCTACAATCAACAGCAAGACCTGCAGCATTTTTCTGTTGCTCATTGTGTGTCTGGTGTTTGATGCATTTGCGGGCGCAGGACTTTTTGACACCATTATCGCTATAGGCGCACGATTTGTTGAGAGCTACCTGTTGTGCAAAGCCACGCAGGCTGCTATTCTTTGGCAATGCAAAGAGCAGTAAGGTGAAGCTTGCAAATAACAGCAGGTAGTTTCTCATGTATGCTTTATAGTGTAATTCTTTTTTGTGCTTTTATAACAACAGCGAAATCGTTTATAATTCCTTGAAAGTATAAATTTAAGAAATCTAAACCAGTTTTGTGCCACATGTTTTGCTATGCCATAGTATTTTTTTGGTACAGCACATTCTGTATTCTGAAAGCAAACCGGCTCCTACAGTAAGTACAGCAGTTCCAAGTATAACAGCTTCTAGACCAAATAAATCGCCGAATATACCGGCAGCAACTGCACCAGCAACATAGCCAAAATCACGCCAGAACCGGAAAATGCCCAAACTCTGTGGCCGTTGGCTTGGGTGCGTGTTCTCGGCCACCACAGATAAAAAGTTCGGGTAAACCAAGGCAGTGCCTGCACCCAATATAACGAGCGCAGCTACCAGAATAGGATAGGAGTCGGCAAATAAAAGCAGGCCTATCGCTACACCCTGTATCATCATGCCCATGCTCAGCAACTGCTTTTTGCAAAGAACGTCACCCAGTTTGCCTGTAACCAGTTGGCCTAATCCCCACACCACCGGGTAAATACCGGCCAGTAAACCAGTTTCGGTCAGGGAGTAGCCTTTGGTACTCAGCAGAACAGGTAGCAATCCCCAAAGAATACCATCATTCAGGTTGTTTACAAAACCATTCAGCGTAACAGAACCTAAATTGCCGTGGCGCCAGGTAGTGTCTTTCCAGATGTTGTGTAGCAGCAGGATGTTGGTCTGCTTTGTTTCTGTCTGTACATGGCTATGCGTGTCGCGCACCAGGAACACCGTAAGCAGCAAGCCAATGATGGAAAAAGCAATACCCGGAATAAAAGCATAGGTTACTTCGCTGGTTGTAGAAGCAATATAACCAGCCAGGAACGCTACCAGACCAACTGCCAGGTAACCTGCAAACTCGTTAATGCCCATGGCCAGGCCACGGTTCTTTTCTCCCACCAGGTCAATCTTCATCACCACGGTAGCCGACCACGCCAGGCCCTGGTTTATACCTAAGAGCAGATTTGCAAAGATCACCCACCACCAGGCATCTGCATACAACAGCAACCAGGGCACAGGTAAAGCAAACAACCAACCAATCAACAGCAACTGCCGACGCGTATACTTCGTGGCCAGCTTACCCATCGCCAGGTTAGCCCCCGATTTTGCCAGGCCAAACGCAACTATAAACGACAAGAGTGCTGTGTGTCCGTTTATGCCAAATACAGTTTCGGCAAACTCCGGAATAACAGAGCGCTCAAGGCCTACCATTGCGCCCACAAAACCGTTTACAAGCACCAGCAGCCAGAACTGCTTTGCGTTCTCCCGTAAGCCGAGCTGTGTTTCAGATGGTTGTGTCATGTCAGGTTTATAGTTTGAAGCCGTTTGCTTTTATAGAAGAAAGTCACCAGCCTTGATACCGGTGACTTCCAAAACACACTTCACAATTTAGCCAAAAAATTTAATGAGGTAGTCTGTCTTTTATAGCACCGTACAGGTACGTGCCGGCTATGGCACCCCCAACCGCTATCAGGATCGCCCAATACTGGTAGCCTATATTCACAAACATAGGTCCCGGACAAGCGCCTGTCGATGCCCAGCCTAATCCGAAAATAGTGCCGCCGATCAGGTAGCGCGGCACAGACATTTCCTTTGGTGTAAAGACGATCGGATTGCCCTGGAAATCACGCAGTTTATACTTTTTGATGACGTAGGTAATAATGACGCCAAGTATAACGGCCGTACCGATAATGCCATACATATGGAACGACTGGAAACGGAACATCTCCTGGATACGGAACCACGAAATGGCTTCCGATTTACTCATCACGATACCGAACAAGATGCCGGCTATTATAAATTTAAGTCCTTTCACGGTATAATTCTCTTTGTTTAGTTAATGAATATTGCTTCTTAATCGCGCACTTTAAAAAATGAGCGGCATCAGCACCCAGGTAGTGAGCAAACCACCTATAAAGAAACCGATAACAGCAATTAGTGATGGCAGCTGTAGGTTAGACAATCCGCTGATCGCGTGCCCTGACGTACAACCGCCTGCATAACGGGCACCAAAGCCGATAGCGAATCCGCCAAGTAGCAAAATCAGGAAACCCTTCAGGGTAAAAGCGGCTTCAAGGCTAAAAATTTCTTCAGGCTGAATGCCCTCGGGCGCCGAAATACCCATTGCACGCAGATCCTGTATTGTTGCCTGCGATATTTGCACGGCCTCGCCATTAGATAAAAACTCGGAAGCGATAAAACCGCCGATTACGGCACCAACCAGGAACAGCAGGTTCCAGGTCTGAGAACGCCAGTTGAAATCAAAGAACTTTACATTTTTACCAGCGCCGCAGGCAGAGCAGATCGTGCGCAGGTTTGCCGACACACCAAATGATTTACCAAAAAATAGCAGCAGTACCATTACAAAGGCAATAACAAGACCCGATGTATACCACGGCCATGGCTGACTCAAAAATTCTAACATGTTTATATTCGTTTAGTTTAGGTATAGGAGGTAGGGCAGGGAAGGAGTCCGTTCACTAACTCCTTTTGGCGCCTGCCCTGTATTTTAGGTTTTATTTAGGCCAGGCACCGATACCGCCTGACAGGTTATGGGCTTTAAAGCCTTCTTTGCTCATGATATCGCAGGCCGAACCACTACGGTTACCACTGCGGCAGAACACGAAATATTCTTTGTTCTTATCCATGGTTTTAAGCGCCTGCTGGAACTGCGAAGAAGTCACATCCAGGTTTTTAGCGCCTTTAATAGAGCCTCCGGCAAATTCACCGGCTGTTCTCACATCCAGCAGTTCTGCTTTGGAGGCGTTCTGATACCTGGTTCTGAAAGTTGTTCCATCCAGGTTCTCATAGTTCTTTGGTTTTGATCTGAATATGTTAAACATAGCTTTTGTTCTTAAATTCTTGTTGTGTTTCAATTACAATACAAAGGTCGGGATATTATGGGCTGTTGTCTGTGACTTATATCACGCTCCAGGCTTATGCGAAAAATATTTCTTTAATGATGATATAGATGCCCATCACGAGCACAAACCAGCCAAATGAGGTCTTCAGTTTATCGGCGTGGATCTTGGTTGATAAGTAAGTGCCAATGAAGATACCGGCAATAGAAATAGCTGAGAAAATGCCCAGGAACAACCAGTCAATTTCGTAGTTGAACACGTCACCTATAAAGCCGAATAAGGATTTTACAGCTATGATGAGCAGTGATGTTCCCACCGCCATTTTCATGTCCAGTTTACTGAACAATACCAGCGCCGGGATGATCAGAAAGCCACCGCCTGCACCAACCAGGCCGGTAAGCGTACCTACTACCAGTCCTTCGGCCAGGATGCCACCATAGTTGAACTTTGGTTCAGGGTGTGACTCGGTTTTGTCTGTGTGCTCTACATCCAGTTCGGTGTCAATGTTCTCATCTACCACATCAGCTGGTTCTGCCGGTACTTCCTTTTTCTTCCTGATCATGGAGATCGAAGCAAAGACCATCAGGCCTGCAAACAAGAGCATCAGCAATACGCCTTTGGTTACTGCCAGATCACCAACTGTAAACAGGTTCTCAGGAATGGCAGGCACCAGGTAGCGCCGCGTCAGGTATACCGCCACAATAGAAGGCAAACCAAACACAACAGCTGTTTTCATGCTTACCAGCCCTTTCTGGTAGAATTTGTAAGAACCCACTAAACTAGTCAGGCCAACTATAAACAGGGAATAGGCAGTAGAGATAACCGGGCTTAAGCCTAGCAAATAAACCAGTACCGGTACAGTAAGTATAGAACCGCCGCCACCTATCAGGCCAAGAGATAAACCAATGAGTAAAGCAGCGATGTATCCGAGTATTTCCATTCTTTTTAAGTTTTATCTTGATTTACGGTACAAAGGTAGGGCGGTGCTGAAGGGAGTACAGTGACTGTTGTCACACAGGTTGTTTATTCAGAAAAGCTCTAAAAAGAAATGACGGACCGTGAGTCCGCCATTTTATTCTGAAGTATAAATTTATACCAGGTTAAGGTCATGTACTTCTATGTAGTTTCGGTGTAGCGTGATGGCACCGGTTTGTTCCAGTTTTTTGAGTAGTCGGGAGATCACTTCGCGGGAACTGCTGAGTTCGTTGGCGATCTGTTGGTGCGACAGTTTTACTTCATTACCACTTACTTTTACATGGCGTTTCAGGTAAAATACAAGGCGCTCGTCCAAAGCTTTAAATGCTATACTATCCAGGGTTTGCAGCAGCTCTTCAAAGCGTTGGCGGTAAGAAGCGATCACGAAGTTATGCCAGGTCTTATACTTTGCCAGCCACAGTTCTGACAGATGCGATGGGATCAGGATAACTTCCGAGTCATCCACGGCTTTTACCATGATCTGGCTCTGCTCATTGCGGGCAGTACACATCATAGAAAGTGCGCAGGCATTTCCCGGCTCCAGGTAATACATCAGAAATTCTTTTCCTTCGTCGTCTTCGCGGTACACTTTCAGCAGGCCACGCAGCAGCAGGATGGTAGACGTGATATACTGCCCCGATCGCATTACTTCTTCTCCTTCTTCAACTTCTTTTAGCGTGCTTTGTGCCAGCAGCTCATTTAATAGTGGTTCTTCCAGTTGTGGAAATTTTTTCAGAACAAGTTCTTTCGGTATGTGCTGCATGTGCTAGCCTTTGGTTGACAGATAGAATTTAATTGAAATGATAGCCGGACTTACACCGCAAAGAAACAAAATAATGCCGGTATGAAGACCCGATCACCTTCCTGAGTTTGAACGCCAGGTACTTTATTGAAATCGCCCCTGGTCTTCTGTTTTCTGATCGCTCATATTCTTCGTTTGTACCTTTACTTTACTATACGCCCGAACTGGGCAGGAGTATATGCAAAAGCCGTTGCACCCATCGGGCACAACGGCTTTTTATAGGTTAAGACCTTTACTTTTAGTTTTTCAATTCTGTAACTGCTTCGCTCATGTCGAGCACTTTTACTTCTGGCAAGGCGGCTTCCACGATGCTGCTACCAGCTGCCGAGCGGTAACCACCAGCGCAGTGAATTACGACCGGTTTATCGGTCGGAATTTCTTTTACTCTTTCGCGCAGCTCCGGCAGCGGAATATTGATGGCCTTATCGAAGAACTTACCGGATTTTACTTCTGATGTGTTGCGGATGTCCACGATGGTATATTCCTCTTTGTTATTTTCAAAAGAGGCCTTATCGAACTTGTCGCTCTTCTCACCATCCTGCTTGTCGTATACAAAAGCCCCTTTTATCAGCAATTCATATCCGATCTTGGAAGCTTTGGCGATCAGCTCGTTCAGTTGCTCCTCGCTTTCTGCGATCAGGTAATAGCTTTCGTTCGGGCTAACGATGCTTCCCAGCCAGGTCTCGAATTTGCCACCGTTCTGGATGTTGATGGCACCTTCATAGTGTCCTTTCTTGAACACGCTTTCCGGACGGGCATCTACTATAACAGCGCCGGGTTCCGGGGTATAGTTCTTTTCCAGTTTTGCTACACCTTCCAGGCTTGGTTTATAGTCTGGCGCTCCCTGTTTGTTGAGGCCTACATCATAGCCGAAGTATTTGGGAATAAAAGGCTGGTCTTCTGTGAGCACTTTCACAAACGCCTCTTCGCTCATTTGCTGCAGGGCATAGTTGCCTTTTTTCTCGTCACCGATGGTGCTGGTGTTGGCATCGCTCAGGCCTTTACCACAAAGCGAGCCCGCACCGTGGGCAGGGTATACTACCACATCATCTTCCAGTTTCATGAGCTTTTCGCGGGTGCTCTTATACATCTGGCGGGCAAGTTCTTCGCGCTTGGCCGTTACGTTACCGGCACTCTCGCGCAGGTCCGGGCGACCAACATCCCCTATGAACAAGGTATCACCCGTAAATACGGCTTTATCTTTGCCTTCGTGCTCGAGCACAATGCTGATTGAGTCAGGGGAGTGACCTGGGGTGTGCAGCGACTTGAGTTTGATCTTGCCTAACTGCAGTTCAGCACCTTCGTCAAATGCTTTATGCGGATAATCGGCACCAACCATGCTGTGGGTATAAATAGTGGCGCCGGTTTTGTTGGCGATCTCCAGGTGCGAGCTCACAAAGTCAGCATGCGGGTGCGTTTCAATTACGCCTGTAATTTTAGCATTGTGCTCTTTAGCATAATCATAATATGGTTGCGGATCGCGGGCAGGGTCGATCAATACAACTTCCTTTGCGCTTTCACTTAAAATGGCATATGCATAGTGGGCTAAGCCCTTGTCTTCAAACTGTTTAATTTTCATAGGTTGTTATTTTTTATAGTTAATAAATGCTGAGAATCTATAGTTGTTCCCAATATTTAATACAAAGATATAGTCTTAAGATACGGAGTACAGTGATGTTTGTCACATAGGATAAGCTACGTTTTAAAGTTATCCCATTTATACTTTCGGCTATGTTACTTAGTTAAGATGATAGGTCATTAAAGGGCGGATGCAGTGGTTGACAAGTGTCTCGGCGATGCTGCCATAGAACAGGTGGCTGATGCCTTTGCGGCCATGGGTACCAATCAATACCAGGTCCATTTCGGATACCTCGTTGAAGCTGCGCACGCCAGCCGGTATTTTATAGTTGTGGTGCAGGTGTAGTTCATAGTTTTGCAGTTTCAGCTGCTCCGCGAAATCCTGCATCTTACCTTTCAGTTGCTGGGCTTTAGCTTCGTCTTCTTTATCTACGATCTGCAACAGGTGAAGCTTCGCTTGGAAGAGTTGCTGCAGCATTTTTATAGTGGCTACACTTTGCTCTGGTTGCTTTTCAGCTTCAAAGTCTGCTACCCACAGCAGATTTTGAATAGGGGTGATGGCCGCATTTTTATGGATGGTGATAACCGGAATGTTGGTGTACCTAACCACATGCTGTGCTTCCGAACCTGATACTTTTTCAAGCCAGCCATCAGCACCGTCTGTGCCCATAATTACCAGATCAATGTTTTTATTATTGACATAATTAGCAAGCGTAGTAGTTAACCCGCCATACACAATTTCACTGGTAAAGCTGAAATCAACGTGTTGCTTCAGCTCTGTAAACTTCTGCTCAGCCAGTTGTTGCTTTTGCTTTAATTCGCCTTTGTTTACGGTTTCCGATGCATCTACAGAGCCCGCCCACTCAGCGGAGTTTACTTCTATTACATGCACCAGATGCGTATTGATGGGCGTCTTGTCCATCAGGAAAGCCAGAAATTCAATTGCTCTGTAAGAAACCGGTGTAAAGTCTACCGGCACCATGATGTTCAATGTATCTTTCATTTGAGTATAGCTGTTAGCCTTTATATTTTTGTTTGCTTTTTATGTTGATCGATACAAAGATGGGGTTTGGCTTGCCCTGGTTCAGTGACATTGGTTACACAAGCCATTTAATTTAAAATAGCGGGTAGCCAGGGAATTAAAAAAGCTGCACTTTTCAGCACAGCCTTTCTAATATTTATACTTGAGTAATCATTATTTGAGATTGTCTATCGCAGTTTTCAGTTTCTGGCTTACTTCTTCTGCCAGAGAATTAAGGTTTGGGTTATCGACAGCAGCCATCGTTTCCATGGGGTTTATGGCGGTTACTTCTACTTCGCCATTTTCATGTTCCTGCAGTAGCACATTGCAAGGCAGCATAACCCCGATGTTGGCTTCCTGTTGTATGGATGGTGCGCCAGTTTTGGGTTACAGGCACCCAGTATTTTATAGTTTCTGAAATCTACCTGCAGCTTTTCCTTAAACTTCTCTTTCAGGTCTATCTCACTGATCACGCCAAAGCCTTCCTGCTGCAGGGCATCTTTTACTTTGGTGGTGGCATCATCAAAAGAGCCGCTTATTTTCTTACTTAAGTGGTAACTCATAGCTTGTTCTGATTTTATAGTAGTTCGGTTCGTGTAATCTTACTCAGCTACTAATCTCGTTCAGCAGCTTTATTTGTTCAACGCAACGAAAGGGAATGTGTTCATGATAGTGGCTATTCCTGATAGTTATAACCTTAGTATAACTTCCTAATTAGTTTATACTTTACTGTAGTGTTTGAGAGGAGATGTGCTTAGATATGTGGTATTCGCTAACCTATAGTTGTTTCCGCATCACGTAATCGTTCATCCAGTACGGACCGATCGGGATATCTTCTTCGTGGTGTACGTGGTAGCCGCAGGTCTCATAAAAAGCTTTTGCTTTGTTATACTTGTTCACGTTCAGGTCGAGGTTTTTGGCGCCAAGTTTTCGCACTTCTTTTTCTACATGGTTTAGGAGTAACTTCCCCAGTCCTTTGCCCTGGCAGGCAGGCAGCAGGTAGATCTTGTTCAGTTTGTATACTTTCTCTCCGGTATGTTTCAAACTATAGCTCGCAAAGCCAAGCGGCTTTTCCTGTTCATCATACAGCACTACAAACGTCTGGTCGTCTTTCATCTGCTGTTCCAGTGCTTCCAAACTATAGATCACCTCAAACATATAATCTATCTGCTCTTTTGATAAGATGCTTTTATAGGTAGGCTCCCAAGTGGCATCGGCCAGTGATTTTATAGTTGGGATATCGGAAGGTGTGGCGGTTCGTATGCTATAGTTGCTCATAAATGTTGTAGCTATAGCTGCAAGTTAAGCGCTGAAACTATAAATGCCAACCCTATAGTTACTTTGCCCTTATCCCAGAAATGATACCTTTGTACTACGTCAAACTATAAACTGATACATGAAAGCGATATACCTAGAAGCCATAAATTCACCGTTTACCCTGATCGAAAAAGAGAAGCCAGTTGCCGGCCCTGGCGAAGTAATAGTACAGGTAAAAGCCGCCGCGCTTAATCACCGCGATGTGTATATACAGTATGGCCGTTATTTTACGAAGGAATACCCCACTATACTGGGTTCTGATGGGGCCGGTATAGTTGCTGAAGTGGGTGAGGGCGTGGATAAAAGCTGGATTGGTAAGGAAGTGATCATTGATCCGTCATCGGACTGGGGAGACAACCCGCGTGCGCATGGGCAGAATTTTAAAGTGCTGGGCATGCCCGAAGATGGCGCCTTTGCTGAGTTTGTTAAAGTACGGGCTACTAACCTGCACCAAAAACCGGAGCACCTTAGTTGGGAAGAAGCTGCTGCCTTGCCCTTAGCTGGCGTAACCGCTTACCGCGCCATGTTTACCAAGTGTGGCTTACAAGCTGGCGAGAAAGTACTTATAACTGGAGCAGGTGGTGGCGTGGCTTTGTTTGCAGTACAGTTTGCCGTAGCAGCCGGAGCAGAGGTATGGGTAACTTCAGGCTCTGATGAAAAGATTGAAGCAGCAAAAAAACTGGGCGCAACGGGAGGAATCAACTATAAAAAAGAGAATTGGGGCAAAGAGCTTAAAGCTATAGTTGGCGGCTTTGATGTAAGTATAGACGGCGCAGCCGGCGAAGGCTTTGTGCAACTGGTAAAGCTCGCCAAACCGGGCGGCAGAATAGGCATGTACGGCGGCACAACCGGCATGATCGGACAAATAAACCCTGCTGAGATATTCTGGAAGCAACTGGCCATACACGGCAGCACCATGGGCACCAGCCAGGACTTCGCCGAAATGGTAGCTTTTGTACGTGAGAAGAAAGTAACTCCTATAGTTGACAGCATCTTCCCGCTGGAGAAAACCGAAGAAGCCATGCGCTACATGGAAGCCGGTAAGCAGTTTGGGAAGATTGTGGTAAGTGTTAGCTAAGGGTTTTATATTTACCTGTTGCATGTATGAAGAAAAAAGAAGAGGGTAATATCTCTAAAATTGGAGGGTTCCTATTGGCTATTTATTTTATTGCCGGAGGTCTTATTATGCTCCGCGATGATTTAGTTGCCTTTAGTGTGAACAGCAGAACTCTCTCACCTTCAGGTTTCGGAGGTCATTTACTGATTTTGGTTGGATTGATATTTTTAGTGGTAGCCTACTTTTCTTTATCTCCATTTGGCAAGATAAGGCGTTTTTTTGAAGGAGATGAAAGGAAAGGTCCTGATAAAAGAAAGAAAACGAAATAGTAATATCCAGGAGCTTCAATTAGTAGAGATCTACCTCGAATTCTAAATAGATTTCTCTCTTTGTTCAAGAGACAAAAATAGTTGAAGACTATCCCAAATAGATTTCTCGCTGCACTCGAAATGACACTATAAAGAAAAAAACCGCTGCTAAACTATAGCAGCGGTTTTTTTACTTCAGGCTAATCCTAAAACCCTTAAATCTTAAAAATCTTAGTCCTTAGTTTGTTAAACCTGCCAGTTTCAGGAAGAAAGCGTATTGCAGGGCAGTTTCGCGGTATGGGCGGAAACGGCCAGATGCGCCGCCGTGTCCTGCTTCCATGTTGGTTTGCAATAACAGCAGGTTATCATCTGTCTTCATCTCGCGTAGTTTGGCTACCCACTTGGCTGGCTCAAAATACTGTACCTGCGAGTCGTGTAAGCCGGTAGTTACGAGCATATTCGGGTATTCCTTAGCTTCTACGTTATCGTATGGCGAGTAAGAAAGCATGTAATCGTAGGCAGGTTTTTCGGCCGGGTTGCCCCACTCATCAAACTCTCCGGTTGTAAGGGGAATACTAGTATCGAGCATGGTGGTTACAACATCTACAAACGGTACGGCTGCGTGTACGCCTTTGTATAGTTCAGGGCGCATGTTAACAATAGCGCCCATCAGCAAACCGCCGGCGCTGCCGCCTTGTGCAAACAGTTTGTCTGGGTTAGTGTAGTTCTGCTCGATCAGGAACTCAGAGGCATCAATAAAGTCAGTGAAGGTGTTTTTCTTCTTCATCATTTTACCGTCTTCGTACCACTGGCGGCCCATTTCCTGGCCACCCCTGATGTGCGCAATGGCATACACAAAACCACGGTCCAGCAAGCTCAAGCGCACAGAGCTAAAGCCCGGGTTCATGCTGATGCCATACGAACCGTAAGCGTAGAGCAGGGTAGGGTTGTTGCCGTTCAGTTCCAGGCCTTTGCGGTACACCAGCGAGATCGGAATTTTGGTACCATCATCGGCAGTGGCGTAAATACGCTTCGACTCATAGTTCGTCTTATCAAAGTCACCAACCACTTCCTGTTCTTTCAGCAGGGTTTTCTCCTTCGTAACCATGTTATAGTCGTAGGTAGAGCTCGGCGTAGTTAGCGAACTATAGCCGTAGCGCAACACTTTGCTATCGAAGTCCGGGTTTATGCTGATGCCGGCGGTGTAAGCTTCTTCACCAAAATCAACATAGTAGTCGGTTTTCGGATCGTTCCATTTTTTGACACGCAGCTGCGTAAGTCCATTTTTGCGTTCCTGCAGCACCAGGTAATCCTTGAATATCTCGGTGCCTTCCAGGTAAGTATCCGGGCGGTGTGCAATTACTTCTTTCCAGTTCTGTTTGGTGGTTTTTCCAACCGGCGTTTTCATCAGTTTAAAGTTGGTTGCGCCATCTTTGTTCGTTCTGATGTAAAAGCTGTCGCCGAAATGGTCCACGTCGTACTCCAGGCCACGCTCACGCGGCTGAATTACTTTTAAAGCTGCAGTAGGGTTAGAGGCCTCAACAAAACGATACTCCTGAGACACTGTGCTGCTGGAACCGATGATGATGTATTTGTCGGATTTGGTCTTGTATACAAACGTGCTGAATGTTTCGTCGGCTTCGTGGTATACTTCTTTGTCCTGAGACGAAGGTGTGCCCAGCGTATGGCGGAAGATCTTGAACGAACGCAGCGACGGGTCCTTCATCGTATAGAACACGGTTTTGTTGTCGTTGGCCCATACAGCTGAGCCGGTAGTGTTCTCTATGCGGTCTGGTAACAGCTCACCGGTCTGCAGGTTTTTAAACCGGATGGTATACTGGCGGCGGCTCACGGTGTCTTCGCCGAAAGCAAGCAAGTTATTGTTCGGGCTAACGCTTAAACCGGCAGCGGAGTAGTAGCTTTGACCTTCGGCACGCTCGTTTGCATTAAGCATTACTTCTTCTGTAGCCTCCATGGTACCTTTTTTACGGGCGAAGATCGGGTACTCTTTTCCGGCCTCGAAACGGGAGTAATAGAAGTAACCGTTCTTTTTATAAGGTACCGATTCGTCGTTTTGCTTGATGCGGGCTACAATCTCATCGAAAAGCTTTTCCTGTAGCTCTTCCGTATCGGCCATTACTTGTTTGGTGTACTCGTTCTCAGCGTTCAGGTACGCTATTACTTCCGGGTTCTCGCGCTCGTTCAGCCAGTAATAGTTGTCGGTGCGGGTATGGCCGTGGGTAGTAAGTGTTTTCGGTATCTTTTTAGCGATAGGTGGCTGAGGCTCGGCTACCGAAACGGTTTGTTCGGTGGTAGTGGTTGTAGTGTCGGCGGTGGTGGTGTTGGTGTTGCTTGAGGAGCAGCCCGCGCCTACTACAAGCGAAGCCGTTAGCAGCGTGCCCACACAGGCAGCGGCAGGTTTCAGGTTCTTCATAGTTATTCTATAGTTTGATTTTGATTTAGAAAGACAGCCATTTTGCTGCAACTAAAAGTACGTAGATTACAGTAAAAAGAAAAGTAACTATAAAGTTATGCTTGCATACTATATTTTACTTAAATTAGTACATCAATTAACTATAAATACAAACTATGGCTACGCAACAGGAATTTGAAAGCGCTGTGGAGCGCTCTAAAACATTAACCGAACGCCCGTCTAACGATGTGCTGCTGCAACTATACGGATTATACAAGCAAGGCTCTGAAGGCGACGTGAATACTGAGCGCCCCGGCGGCTTTGACTTTAAGAACATTGCCAAGTGGGATGCCTGGAAAAAGCTGGAAGGTAAATCGCAGGAAGAGGCGCGCACCGAATATGTGCAGCTGGTAAACAAACTGGCAGGAGCTTAAGCTAACTATAGCTAAATAAAAAAGGGAGCCGTTCAGCTCCCTTTTTTATTTTACTTTCCAGGTATGGCCGCAGTCGTAGCAACGGTACTTGTGGCTTATAAACGGCAACGGGAACCCAAAGAGCAGGTAGCTCAGCGAGAAAACCGTTTTGTTATACTTTTCTTCGGCAATATGGTCGGAGTTGCATTTAGGGCAGGTTGTTGCTGTAATGTGCTCCTGCATAGGTGGGGCCAGCTCAATAGTATCATCTAATAAGAACTCACCATGGCCACCTTGTATGTTTGCCAGCACTGCGCGGGCTTCCTCTTCGTCTTGCTCTGTAACTTTTAGCTTTACGCCACCCACAGCAACCGAGTAAAAGGGCTGCGCGCCAACTATATGCTCGTCGCTCAGGAAACAAAGTATACCCTCAGCCTCCAGGCGGCCCTTCATAATGTGGGCTTCTGTGGCTTCGTTAAATGTTGCTATAGTTACCAGGCGCTCTGCCATAATTAAGGTGTAAAAATACTACTTCTTCTCAGGCAGATTAAAGGCTACAGCCTCGTGCTCAAAATGGCCTTTGTGCGAGCCATCGCAGAATGGTTTGTTTTTAGATAAACCGCAACGGCAGATCGAAACCAAAGTACGACCACCTAAACCATAGGAGTTTCCATCTTTATCTACAATCTCAAATTCGCCTTCGATGCGTAGCGAGCCATTGTTGTTTACAGTTATTTTAGTCTTCGACATGTTTACGTATTATGTATAGATATAAAGCAAATATAGCGATTTATAGTTGCATAAAGTATAAAAACAACAGCGGCTACAAGTTTTGCCTGTAGCCGCTGTTGTTTAAACTAACTGTAAGCTTTTGCTTAGTTGCTGTACAAGTAAGTATAGGTTTCAGATTCACCGTCCGGCGATGTTACCGTCTGGCTAACCGGGTAGCCGCGCTCATCATACTTGTAAGTATAGTTGTAGCTGTAAACTTTTTTGCTGCCATGTACCATAGTAGAGCCTTTGGTAATGTTGTTAGGGCTTGCTGTTGCGCCCGGCTCGCCATGCTCAAAGAATGGGTTATGGTTGGTGTCGTACGTATAAGTTGTAGTCGAGAAAAGCTTGCCTTTTCCTTTTCCGTCTATCACGTATTGTTTTTCCTGGCTATAGTTGCCGTTTGGAAGCACCTCGTAAGTAGTATAAGACTTAAGCTTTGTTGATTCAGCGTCTTTGCCTTCGTAAACTGATTTTTTCTTCAACTCTTTGCGCGAGTTGTAATCGAAGGTAGTAACAGCACTGTACTCCAGTTTGCTGCCGCTGTAATAAGATGCGGTGGTTTTGGCCAGCTGGTTTTTATCGTTATAACGATAGTCCTGGTCCGATAAGATCACGTGGTTTTCGCCGGCGTAAGTTGTTACCTTAATAACATTGCCTTTTGCATCGCGCACATACTTCTCAAACGACTCCAGTTCCCCGGATTCTTTGTCGTAGTAATTGATCTGAGAAAGCTCTTTGCCAGCGTAGTTGTAAGATGTTACTTCGGCAGAATCTGCCATTACATAAGAGATAGAGCCTTGCTCAAAAGTAGGCTGCAGTGTGTCTTTTTCTTTGTCGTCGCAAGACGAGAAGGCTACCACGCCGAATAATAGCATGGCAGGTAAAATTCTGTTTTTCAATTTCATTTGGCTAAAAGTTGAAAACGTTTAAGTTAAAAAAATGACCAGTTACCTAAGCTGGTGTTGTGTTAAGAACGGCGCTGACAAAAGAATAATTGCACTTAGATTGAAAAAAGCCTAAAAAATATTTTGGGTGCATTCGTTTTGGTAAGTATAAAAACTGCTTAAGCAATTGAAAAACAAATAATTAAGTGAGCTTTTAGTTCGCAGATAAATTTTCTTAAAATTTTAAAAATGCAATTAATATATAATTTTACCTATGTAATAGTTGTGTGGTTTATTTAATTAAGGCTTGCACTTTGGGCTATACTTAGCAGTTCGTCGCCGGAGTCTATGTCGTGGCGGAGCTGCTCTTTAAAGCTTACTTTCACCCTGATCGCGCGTAAACCCTGCACGCCTTGCATATCGTCTACTTCCAGCATTTCCAGGTCGCGCTCTATATAGCCCTCCGATTGCAGAAACTCGATGTAGCGCATGTATTCGGTAGCCTCTTTCTGTTGGGTATACACAATGGCAATTTTGCCCGGCTGTGTCAGGCGTTCTTCCGAATCATGAACAGTGGCTTTGTCCAGGCGCTTTTTAATTACCTCGTATCTGATGTTGGTGGCGCCTTCCACATCAAACTTCTTCTCATCCAACCTGAACCTGATCGAAATCGGATCGGAGTGAACCAGAATTAACTGGGCGATCTCTAAAGGTAGTTTAAGGGTAGCGCGCAACTTCTGAATGCGGCGGGCGATCTCGCAGGTAAGCATAAGCTGCCACAGGCGCATATTTTTAAGATAGATCTTTTCAAAGTTGCCGCTGTTCAGTAATGAGGCCCCAATGTAAATGTTATACTCCAGGCCATCGGTTTTATACTTCTCGAAGTAATGCGGGAAAATAGCCTGCGCCTTTTCTTCTTCCCTGTCAAGGAAGGAGGAGATGGTTTCGTTTATAAGAAACAGGCTTTCTTCGTAAGCGCGGCGCTTGTTGTAAACCACATTATACTGGTTGGCAATAGCCACTTTATACCTCTTAATCGGTTCCTGTATATGGGAGTTGTTCTGCAGGAAGTAGTTAAAAAGACTCTCTACTTCGTTACGCAGAAAATCCAGCACCTGAGTCTCATCGTCTGGGCCCAACTCTGCCACTATACTTTGCGAGAGCTTATCTGTTTTAAATATCAACTCATCTAAAATAGAAAGAGGCAGGTTGTCTTTAGCGGAAAGCAGCACCTCTTTAGCCAGTACAAGCTGGTCCAGCAGGTCGCCTTGTATCGCTTTGTTTCGCTCTGTAGCTGAGTTGCGCACATCCGACACGCCGTAAAGCGGGTAAATATCCCGGAACACGATAGGCTCGATCTCGGTGGTGGCATTGCGCTCCAGCCTGTCGAGGTAATTGATAGCTGCCTGCGTAAAACGCCATTCCACTACCGGGTGTATAGCAGTATACTTTTCTTTTATCACATTCTGGATGCTGCTGCGAAGTTCTTCCAGCCCGCGGTGCATAGCCAGGGCAAAAAGCGGTAATATCTCTTTCAGCCTGATCATAGAAAGCGAGTTCAGTTCGCCAGGTATAGGCGAGGCAACTTCCAGTAAACCTATTATGCGGCCCTCGTACTGCAAAGGCGCAATGATCAGGTTGCGGATACCATCTTCGAGCAGGGTTTGTTCTATGCGGGTTGGGCTGGTAAACAGCTGGAGGTCCTCTACTATAATAGTGTGGCCATACTTGGTTACCTGTTCGTAAATAGATCCGCGTAAGTCGTCCAGTTTCAGATCGCATTGCTGGTTAAGTACCAGGCTGTTCCATATCCTGCGGGTATAAGAAGAATCGAATTCCTGGCCGGTTGGGCACGAAGCCAGGCCAAACTCAATGCCGGGCAAGCCGAAAAGTATACGCAGTTTCTGCTGCAGGTTCTTCAGGCTGTTTTCCGAGGTTACGGCATTTTTCTCGAGCAGGTCGTAACGCAACGACGAGATGGTCTCTTCGATGGTAACATCAGTAAAATCGTAAATGGCAAAGCCCGAAAAATCGAAGTTCTCCGGGGGCAGTTTTTTAATCCAGAGGTCGAGGTTGTTGTAGCGGTTTATCAGGTAATTTATTTCCTGGGGCTTCAGGGGCTTCAGTTCACCTTTCAGCTTTACATCCATAAACTTAAGATCTATACTTAGTTTATAGTGTTTTTCGAGCTGTGTAAACTTGTCTTTTATGGTAAAAATAAAAGGCTGGTCTACCCGGAAATTAGCTTTATAAAACTTTTCCAGAATGATAGTATAAGCCGAAAGTGTAAGCCTGAAAAGCAAAGTTTTCAAGTCCAGGTTCAGCTTTTCGGTATAGTTGCCGCCTCCTAACAGTTGCAGCTCTTCGAGGCGGGGAGTAGCATAAAAACTATCGAAATGGAAAGGCAGCACCGTGGCCCGCAGATCATTCTCCCACAAAGCGCTCGGGAAAACATCTTCCATCAGTATATCTATTGTTTCGATGTGCTCTTCTATCAGGGATACATCATCAACAGGTTGTAGCAGGGCAGGGGTTTGGCGTAGTAAGGCTGCCAGTTCCTGCACACGGCTTATGTTGCAGCTCGGGTCGGTATCGGCTTTGTTTTCCCAGTAATGTATAAGCGGCGACAAGCTAAGCGTAGTTTTAAAAGGGAATTTATCTACGCTTAGTATGATCTCATCTTTATTTGTGATGGATACAACAGTTTCGTGGAAGCTGCTTCGTGGGTTGTTCATAGGGAGAATTGGTATTATATGGCAGTAACTGCTTATAGTTGCAGGCTGGCAGAGGTATTTACTGCATCAACAACTTAAACGTAAAATGTTGGCAAAGGATAGGTATAAACTATAAACCATGCATCCGAAGTATAAATTTTAATGCTACAGATATAGGTTTGGCATAATATTTAAGGTAAACCGGTGTTATAAATTCAGTTGATACCTTTATACTATGAGAAATTTCAAGAAATATGCGCTTGCCCTTTTATTTGCCGGAAGTACGCTGGCAGTGCAGGCGCAGTCTAAATCGCAGTTAGAGCAGGACCTGGATAACCTAAGAGCCTGGATGCGCCAGAAGTCGACGCAGGCCGACAGTGTTACCCGGGCGGAATGGCCAACTATAAAGCAAGAGTTCAGGAACCTGACCCATAGCCTGGATGAAAACACAGAGAAGCTATCGGAACAATCGAAAGAAGAATATAAGACCTATAAGAACCGCTATAACGAGTGGGAAAAGCGAAACGAGGAAAGGCAACTGGTAGACCTGGATGGCGAGGAGTTGGAACGCTGGGAGCTGGCCATGACCGGCACCACCCGCATTGCAAGTATAAAAACTGCCAATTTGCGCAATGCTTATGTTAAACTTATTGATTATGTGCGCGAACACCGCCGTGGCTGGTCGTTGCGGGACTGGGAATATGCCGAATTTGTTTTTGGTGAGCTGAACACCCGTAAAAGCGAAGTGCTGGATAAGCTAAATAATGGCGATAAGATAAAGATAGCTGCGCTGCAGGCGGAGTTTGTTACTCTCAAAAAAGGCCGAGAAGCCCAGGAGATGTATAAAGATATGCGCGATAAGCGCTAGTGTTTTTTTAAGCTGTGTGTTGTTTAAATGCCCCGGTAAAGTTTAGTTGCCGGGGCTTTAGTTTTTAAATAGCATTTGGCCCTTTGGTACCTCCCGACTGATCCTGCTTGCGGTTGCGGCCCTGGTCGGGGCTTTTGTCCTGCTGCTGGTCTGTCTGGTGGCGGTTCTCAGGTTGGTTGCTCTTGTTTTTAGCGTCCGTCTTGTCCTGCTTATGATGACTCTGATTGTGTCCCTTTGTCATGACTTTAAGAAAATTAGTGTGCTATTATGTACGCCCACTTTGTATGCCTTGTTCAGAAATACCCGGTTATACCTGCAAATAAATAAGTGTTTTTAGTACAATAAAACTACTATATTATGCAACTGCTATCTAAGTAAAAACCCTTACTTTTGTTTTCAGCTTTTACCCAAATTATAGTTTATTATGCATATTGCGATCGTCGGTAATATTGGCGCCGGCAAAACCACCCTGGCCACAAAACTGTCCCAGCATTTTAAGTGGGACCTATACCTGGAGGCAGTAGATAACAATCCTTACCTGAAGGATTTTTATGAGGACATGGAGCGTTGGGCTTTCCATTTACAGGTGTTTTTCCTGAACAGCCGCTTCGGACAGGTGCAGGAAATTCAGAAGACCGATCGCAGCGTGATACAGGACCGTACCATTTACGAGGACGCTCACATCTTTGCAAAGAACCTGCATCAGTCGGGCCTTATGAGCACACGCGATTACGAGAACTATTTCGCTCTTTTCCAGTCGATGATCAGTATGGTAAAAGCACCTGACCTGATGATCTACCTGAAAGCCGACTTGCCAAAACTGATCGGGCAGATCGAAAAGCGTAACCGCGATTACGAAAGCAGCATCAGCATAAATTACCTGCGTAACCTGAACGACCATTACAACGAGTGGATGGGTAACTATAAGCAAGGCAAACTTTTGGTGATAGATGTAAATAACCTCGACTTTGTGGCAAACCCTGAACACCTGGGCGGTATCATCGAGAAAATCCAGGCAGAGTTATTCGGATTGTTTTAGAAGTATAAGCTTTTTAAAGTATAAACCCACCGTTTTCTGTATAGCAGGAGACGGTGGGTTTTTTGTTGGATCTAGTTAGAAATGAGGAAAGCTATAAATTATAAATATATTATTATTTATTTGTAACTATATAAGTTATTTGCAGTATTATTGCTTTAGAATAACTACCGTTATTAACAAAGATCCAAATGCTAAATCCTCTGCAAAAAGTAAGCCTTGGCCTAGGTGCCGTGTTGCTTATGTTTTCATGTTCTAAAGACATGGAAGAAGTATCTCCCTCGTTCAGCTCAGCTACTGATGCTGCAAAAGTTGCAAATACTGCAAACCCGCTTTCTATTTCAGCCCTCAGCACCTCCGACGGCAAAACCTGGACCTTTAGCGTTCAGAAAACAGCTGACGGCAATGTGCCGAACATTGGTTCGCTGATACTTACGCTTACCGGCTGCGACGACCAGCCAATTGCCTTAACCGGTGATAATGTTGTAGCAGCAACCGTTACAGGTGCAGGAGTTGATATTTTAGAACCATCCTTTAAAGAAGGAAATGGCTCTGCCTGCGACATGTCTGAAGTAAGTGGATACCTGAGGCTTTCTGACTTTGAAGAAAAGCTGACAGATGGTAAGGTTTATACTTTCAGCTTCACACTAAGCCATGCTATCCAGGTAAAATCTGCCAACATCTGGACCAGAATTAGCAACGCTTGTTACCCAAGTGTTGTAGCTGGACCTGGCTGTGAAATGGACATGTGCGGCGAAGGCCAGGGCTATTTTCATAAGTCGGAGCACTGGGAAGGGCAAACTATAACACTGGGTGGCCATACCTACACTGCTGCTGAAGGAGTAACCTTAATTACCAGCGATAAGAAAGAAGGCGGTTCTGACAACAAGGGTGGAATTGCGGATTCTAAAGCTGCTTTTGCACAAGGGGCAACTGTGCTGCTGAACCGTCAGTTAGGCCTTATTTCTCCAAATGCTTATGCTGCAGAGCTGGCCACTATAGAAGCTTACCTGAGTACACTGGATAAACTCACTACTTATGACCAAGGAGACCTGCCAACAGGTAATGCCGCAGCAAAAGCAGCAGCTGGCTATATCGGGGATAATATAGACTGCGAAGACGAAGAGTAATTCACTTAACTATTTATAGTTGGAAGAGATGAGGCTTATTTATAGCTTCATCTCTTTTTTTTGTGGCTTAACTGTACATCTGATCAAGTATAAGAACATAGCTATAGTTTATACTTGTACAAGAGTCTCATTTTCACTCCACTTTAAAATTTCTTATCTTCCCTCCTGAAACAAATAAAACTATAATGAGATCAACGCACATATTTCTGGCTTCGGCATTAGCTGCGGCTACTTTTGGCTGTACCAGCACCACCACAACCGACGAAACTACAACTACTCCAACCGAAACTGCGGCCACCGATAACCTGCAGAAGAAGCTGGACATGTATACTTCGTTTACGCTGACAGCCGACGTAAGCAAACTGACTGAGAAAGAACGCCAGATGATTCCGCTGCTGATAGAAGCAGGCCAGATAATGGATAAGTTGTTCTGGTACGAGGCCTATGGCAATGGCGACTCTCTGCTGACAGCCCTGAACAGTGATGCTGCCAAAGAATTTGTAAATATAAACTATGGCCCCTGGGACCGTTTGAACAACAACGAGCCTTTTATAGATGGTGTAGGCCAGAAGCCGGCAGGTGCCAACTTTTATCCGGCCGACATTACCAAGGAAGAGTTTGAACAGGCCGACCTGAAAGACAAAGCCAGCCTGTATACATTCGTGCGTCGCGATGCGAGTGGCAAACTAATAACAGTGCCTTACCATGTGCAGTTTAAAGATGAGGTTAAGAAGGCATCGGACCTGCTGAAACAAGCCGCTGCCCTTGCCGAAGATGCCGGCCTTAAAAAGTACCTGACCCTGCGTGCTCAGGCCCTGCTGGATGATAATTACCAGCCAAGCGACCTGGCCTGGATGGACATGAAAAACAACACGATTGATGTCGTGATCGGTCCGATTGAAACTTATGAAGACCAGTTGTTTGGCTACAAGGCTGCCCACGAAGCTTACGTGCTGATAAAAGACCAGGAGTGGAGCCAACGCTTAGCCAAGTATGCGGCTTTTTTACCGGAACTACAGCGTGGCCTGCCAGTGGCTGCCAACTATAAAAAAGAAACCCCGGGCACCGACTCTGACCTGAATGCCTACGATGTAGTATTTTATGGTGGCGATAGCAACGCGGGTAGCAAAACTATAGCTATTAACCTGCCAAACGACGAAGAAGTACAGCTGAAAAAAGGCACTCGTCGCCTGCAGCTTAAAAACGCCATGCGCGCCAAGTTTGATAAAATTCTGGTGCCAATTGCAGATGAGCTTATAGTTGAAGAGCAGCAGAAACACATCACGTTCGATGCCTTTTTTGCCAACACCATGTTCCATGAAGTGGCGCACGGTTTAGGTATAAAAAATACGGTAAACAATAAAGGTACTGTACGCGAGGCCCTGAAAGAGCATGCATCGGCCCTGGAAGAAGGCAAAGCTGATATACTTGGTTTATACATGATCACGCAGCTACACGAAAAAGGCGAAGTAGAAGGCAGCCTGGAAGATTATTATACTACGTTCCTGGCTGGCATTTTCCGTTCGGTGCGTTTTGGTGCATCCAGCGCGCATGGCAAGGCCAACATGGTACGCTTCAATTTCTTTAAAGAGAACGGTGCTTTTGAGCGCGATGAGGCTACAGGTAGGTATAAAGTGAACTATACCAAAATGCGCGAAGCCATGAATAAGCTATCTGAAAAGATACTGACGCTGCAAGGCAATGGCGACTATGCCGGTGTAGGTAAATTATTAGATGAACAAGGCTTGGTTGACGCTAACCTGCAAGCCGACCTCGACCGCCTGAGCGAAGCCAATATTCCGGTAGATGTGGTATTTGAGCAGGGCGTGGATGTACTTGGGTTAAATAAATAACACATGCAGTTACTTACCTGGAAACAAAAAGACACCTGGGGCCATGTATACGACATACACGGTGCAGCCGAGCAACCAAGTGCCCTTAAATTTGATAAATGGAACAGCCAGAATGCGGTTTATACTTCCGGTAACGACGAGCTGACTTTTGCCTCGCAGGGTATGTTTAAGCAGGCGTATGATGTGCTGCGCGATGGCGAAAAAATAGCCGAAGCCCGCACCGCCATGTTCGGCGATACGCTGCTGGTGCTCAGTCGCGGCGATAACTATAAGATTGTATCGGAGAGTTTCTCAAATAATTGGAAAGTGTTGAATGCTGCCGGTGAAACCGTTCTTCAATTTACGCAGCCCGCTTTTAGTTTTACAAGTAAGGGTGAGGCGCATGTTTCCGGGGAATTGCCCGAAGTAGATAAAGAATTGTTGATTAGCACTGTGCTATACTTAAAAGTGAATGCCAATAATGTGCTAGTGCTGCTTATCATTTTCTTTATGTTCTTTATGGTGATCCGTTAAGAGCACATTATTTCAATTTCTTTTAAACAGCCCGGCTAAAAAGTCGGGCTGTTTTATTTTCAGCAAGTATAAAACTGGCATAACTGTTGAACTACTATTTCTAAGGCTGCCATAGAAGATTGAAACAGCCGTTTTTAACAGAAGAGATATGAAAGATCTTAAAAGCTTTATTGCTTATATTTTAGTAGCAGTGTTTATGTTAGGCTCGTTAGCAGCTATTGTATAACAAGTTTAAAAACAGTTATAACTAGGCCTTATGTAACAGCGGTTAGCTGTATTTAGAGGATGAGATTGTGTCAGGTTTTGGCTATACTTTATAAGTATAGCCTTTTGTTTTTGGTATTATAAAAAGTAGCAATTGCAACACTTGAGCATTTGCTTACTATATATACAACAATTCATGTAAGTATGGAGTATTAATGCTCTCAACAAATTATAAATCAATTATTTAAAACCTAAAACAAACCATGAAAAGCTTTTATGACTTTAACGTGGACAGCCCTCAGGAGCGCTCTGAGCGGAACCAGCTGTATCCGGAGCTCGCACAGTTCCATATTGCTTTGCGCGAAGAACTCAGCGAGGACGAGTACCAGCAATTTTACAGAGCCGAAAAGGAAAATACACGCCAGTTAACACACATGCACCAAAACTCAAACAACCGATGGATAACGACATAGCCGATATTATGATCATGAATTAAAAAGGGAAGTTACTTATAGCAACTTCCCTTTTTTTATAGGTTATACATTAAACTTCCTCCGTCCGGAACTCCAGTATATCGCCTGGTTGGCAATCCAATACTTCGCATATCTGGTTTAAAGTTGAGAACCGTACAGCTTTGGCTTTGCCGGTTTTAAGTACAGATAAATTTGCTAACGTTAGTCCCACCCGCTCCGAAAGCTCCGATAAAGACATCTTTCGTTTGGCCATCATCACGTCCAGGTTTACAATAATCGCCATTATATCGTCAGTTGTTCTGCTTCGTGAAGTTTGTTTCCTTCTTTAAATATCTCGGCAAGTATAAAAGCGCCTAACATACATATCAAAGGCAGGTAATTAATATAGATGCCCATAAACGAGGCGGTGTCCGTTTCCATCCACCTGAACCCGGAAATTATAAACAGCATAAAGCAATAGCGGCCTATCATCCGGAACGTAGTGCTGTTGCTCTCCCGGAAAGTTTCCAGTGCTTTAACCGATCTTATCAGTTGGCTTATCTGCTGAAGTATAAGTATCCAGATGCCAAGTATAACTACACTTTGCAGGTATAAAACAATAAGCGATAAATTGCTGGCATCCTGAATTTTTACCGCATCATGGCTGATAGGTTTTGTGCCGATAACCGATGTGGTCTCGAAGCTTGATGTAGATAAACTGGATGAATTTTTAAAGTCGAAATCAGACAGTTCAATATTGCTATACATTTCCGGGCTAAACTGGTAATGTATAATGCCAAAAGTGAACAGGGTAATAAAGGCAATTATTAATATGCGGAAGATATTACTAACTGCCAGCGCAATTGAGAGAAGCTTATTCCTTTCCATCTGGTTTTGTTTAGGTTTAAACAAATGTATAGGAATAATTTGAATAATCAATAAAAATTTATCGTAAATCGATAATAAATTATTGAGTTAGTAGAATGGGGTTAAAACTATAGTTGCTGCAAAACCAGTTCAGCGCCTTCCTCACCTACCAGCGAGCCGATGGCTATACCCATACCGCCCATGCGCACAGCACAGCAAACTCTCTCAGAAACCGCCTGAACTATAGTTGTCTTTTCGGTGCCTACGCCCATAATGCCACTCCAGCGTTGTTCTACTTCAAAAGGTGTTTCCGGAAGTATAACCTGTCGTAAAAGTTCTTCCAGTTTGTTTTGTACCAGGTCGGTTAGCACCATTTCGGTGGTTTCTTCGGCTTTAAAATCGAGGTTGCGGCCACCGCCAAATAATACCCGGTCTCCGATGTTGCGGAAGTAATAATAGCCCCTGTCGTAATGGAAAGTACCTTTAAGTTGAAGGTTAGGTATAGGTTTGGTAACAAGCACTTGTGCCCGGGCAGGCTGCACCTGTATTTGTGGCAACAATTGTTTCGCAAATCCATTGGTGGCAACTAAGGCTGTCCGAGCTTTTATAGTTATTCCTTTCGCTGTGGTGGCTTCTATACTTGTTCCATTGTCGTGCAGTTCCAGAATTTCCAGGTTGTTAAGTATAATAACACCGATTGCCTGTACTTTCCGGGTCAGAGCCAGGATCATTTTGCCGGTATCTATCTGGCCTTCTGCGGTGTTTAGGAGTAAATGGGCTACGCCCTTAAACCCAAAATTACGGATCTCATTGTCGGCTGTCTGATAGACCTGTGGCTCACCTATTATAGGTTGCAGTTGCTTGTTAAGATAGGGAATCAGGTCGAGGCTTTGCTCGTATAGTTCGTGCTGGCTAAGTTCAAAAAGCTCATAACCGCCCCAGTTATGGAAATCTATAGTTGAGTCACCTAAGTTCTGGCGCAGGCGTTGTAAGCCTTTCCAGCGGCGCTCTACGAGGCTAAAAACTTCATTCTCGGTGTGGTGGCTCAGGTCGTCGAGCAATTCGGAGGGGCTGCCGAAACAGGCAAAACCGGCATTTTTGGAACTGGCGCCAGTAGGCAGTAAGCCACGCTCGGCTACTACTACTTTTAACTTGGGTTGAGTGGTTTTCAGGTGCAGGGCAGCGTTAAGGCCAACTATACCGCTGCCAATTATTAGTACATCAATATCGCTAAAGTAGGTGTCCTGCTCCCAAAAACTGAATTGCATGGTTTAGTCTTCTCTGAAATAAGGATGATCATAACTACGTGCTTCCTCTTCGCTGATAAGCTCAAATGAAGTCAGCATAATTTCGCGTTCGCCGTTGTTTAGGCCTTTCACGAACAGGCCATCCGGAGCTTCGTAAATGGCATAGTTGTGGCGGCCAAACGGGTACAGGTTATTACTTCTGATGATAGTAGCCTGCGTAAGCTCAACTTCAGGGCCGTTTATAGTTCTGGCGATATATCGGTTTTTATCCATAGCGATTCTAAAATTTTGCTCAAGATAGCACTTATTTCATCGGCCTGATGCATGACCATTAAATGTTCGCCTTTAGGTATAGTTATAATCCCGGGCCTGTTGTGGTACGGAAGTATAAGGTCGGATTCGCCATGTAATTGTATAAGGTTGGGCAGTATGTCGGGTTGTTGCCAATCGAGGAGCCTGCTCAGAGACCAGCGCAGAAACGTTTCGTCAATTTCCAGGATCACTTCTTTTAACAGCTTCCGCTCAGGTATAGAATGTGCTCCAAAAAAGAAAGGTGCCAGCGGAGTGATGGCTTTCATCAGATTAAAAGGTAACCATTTATGCAGCCCTGTTTTACCTAGTTGCCTGTAGTACCAGGGGAGTTGGTGGTGCGTAGCCAGGCTGGATATTATAATGGTAGCCCGTGGCTGAAGTATTTTGCTGAGCTCGATGGCGACAACCCCGCCAAAAGAAAGGCCGACAAGTATAGGTTCCGGTTCTATTATCTGCGACTTGAGCCGTTGTATATAGCTTTGCAGGCTTTCGTTGAGGCTAAGAGGCGCTACCCAGTTAACATGTTGCTGAGGTAAATAATTAGGCAGCTTTAAAAACTGGAACATACGCGCGTCTGCTCCAAGGCCGCTTATATAGTATACTTTACTCATAGGTTGGTATTGCCTGCTCCGGGCAAATATACTTAAACGCGCGGTTGCCGGCGAGCTTCGCGGGCATGCAGGCTATCTTTTTTCCATAAACCAGACCAGCCGCCTCCGTAACTATCTTCTATTTTACCTTTTACTAAACTTAAACCTACAATGGCAGCACCCACCAGCATATCATTTGCAATAGCAGTGGTTTCGTTGTAGCCCAAAACCCAGGGAGCAAGTATAAGCCAAAGACCTAGTGGTATATTATATAAGCGTACAACCCGGGTGGCTTCCCACCAGGCAATTACAGCAAAGGTGGCCACAACCGGACCTATAATATGTGCATTATCTGATATGGTCTTATCGTCGGAGAAGCCAAGTATAGCCGGGGAGGCCATCAGCCAGATTCCCAGAAATGCGTTTATGATCTGTGCCCACATAATTAAATTACTTTACCCTGTACTTCTTTATATCCCCAGAAAGCTTTCCAGAAAGACACGTTACTATCTTTTACCCGTTTCATATATTGCATGCTGGCCAGCATTTCGTCCATAGCTGGTCCCATCATCAACACCGATATTACTGCCGAAGCCAGGCAAAGTGTACACCAGGCATCATACAAAACAGGTTGCAGTACTACCAGCAATACGCTTATCATACCTAAAGGACCAACAAATACACCAAATAGAATAACGATCCAGGGCATTGTTCGCCAGCGCCTTATTCCTCCTATTATACCTGCCAGGGCATCAACGAGGTAACCCGAAGCGCCTAATACGGCATCAGGTACAGGTAAGATCTGGGAGGTGGCTGAGGTCAATATTTTACGACTTCCATCCCCGAAGAATGGCTCCCACACATCAGAAATTACTTTTAACTGGAACAAGCTGAGGTAAGTGGCAATACCTAAACCCACAATTGCGAGCCCTACAATAGGTAACCGCTGAGACCAGGAGGCAGGGTTATAGCTCCAGCCGGGTGGTATAGCAGTATCAGTTTGGTGCATAATATCTTAATTTATGTATACCTCAGTTACTACGTGATGCCAGTTGCTGTGTTTTAAATTGCAACAGATAGGGTTATAATTTATAGTATGTAATTCGCTGAATAATAAGTCATAATTACCGCTTTTTCATGCATTTTTTAATCTGCTAAAAGAGGCTGTTCACGGACAAAAAGTGGTTGTTGGTATAAGTTAGTAGTAATATATGTAACAGTAGCTTGCATTACATAGTACTGTATAATATATTTGTAACATCAATTTCACATTAATACTTAAAATTATGAAAATCTTAGTCGTTCTTTTCGCTTCAGTATTTGGTTTTGGACTTGCTTGCCAGGATGTGGCCAACGTGCAAAATACTACTACTGCTCCAGTTACAGTTGAAACTCTTTACGAAGAACCTGTAGCTACTATTATGTTGGATACCGTGGAGGTGGTTTATGAAGCGCCTGTAACTTACGCTGCAGTAAAATAAGCGTAACCTGCTTTGCTTTTATACTTTGGCTTTTAGCAGCCACTTCATGGCTTGCTCACTATCAACAAAGTTTTTCATAAGCAAAGGAGGGTCTACACGTTCGCGCAGGTCGTGGGCTGATAGCTGGCTAAACATGCCATGTGAATATACATGAGCCATGAAACGTAAGCCGGCATCGTAGGCTTTGGGTAACCAGTCGTATTCCAGCCAGTCGTTCGCGTCTTGCCAGTCGCCGGTAACTTCCGATTTGTCGTTAAACAGTTTATTGTGTGGGTTCTGTTTCAGAAACTCCAGATAAGCCTTAGCAGCAGCAATTACATCATCAGCCGAAATATGCCCTCTCCATTTAGCCAGAATGTAATCCTTTTCCAGGCTCAGGTTCATGAAGATCTCACCCTGTGCATTAGTTAACTGAACCTGACTTACCTGTGTCGCTTTCATAATAGGGCCTTTATAATTATCAGATCACAGTAATAGTAAAACGTAAAGTAAGCCAGATATACTTCTGAGTAGTTTTAATGCTTATACGCACGCTTATACCGAAAGTATGTCAAGTTGCTGCAGGTATTCCGATATAAATGCCATCTGTACGTGTTTCTACGGGGTAAACCGTTGCATTTCTGGTTTTATACTCGCATTCCCGGCCATTCTGCAGGTTAAACCTATAGCTGTGCCATGGGCAGATCACCTCGTTCAGGTAGTTGGTAGTTCCTTTGCTTAGCGAATAGCCCAGGTGCGGGCAGGCATCAGCCACTGCAAAAAAGCCGGCTGCAGTATGCGCAAAACAGATGCTTATGTTCTCGATCCTTAATTCTTTCAGCTTACGTACCGGTACTTCGTTAGCTGCTTCTTCGGGGGAGTCAAACACTTTGTGCCATGTATAATTGCTCATGGCTGGGTATTAACTTTTATAGCTTTAGCGCTCACCTGCACAGGCATCGATTCCGCAATTACGCCATCGTTAAACCATACATTTACTAACTGGCCTTCCCGTAGTTTTCCGGCTTTTACACGTTTGCCCTTGTCCGTTTCTATCAGGGTCTCGTCGAGCACTTTTATACTTGCCTGCGGATACTGCCCTGCCTCTTTATCAGTAGCTGTAACTATAATCTGTAGTTGAATATTTTGTTTTGTGGCGTCAGTTTGAGTTAGGGTGGTTATAGTGCCGGTTATTTCAGGTATTGTGTCGGGCATGCGTTTAGGTTCGTCGCCACGGCAGGCAACAAGTAACACGAGAGCCATAAGGGCTGCTAAGGTAGCAGGCCGGCATGTAGAATAAAGTAGGTGCAAGAGTGAGTTATTTAGGGGTTTGAGATTTAAACCAAATTATTCCGATAATCAGCGCAATAGCCAATGCTATAATAATCATCAACGTCATAGTACTTATAAGTTAAGTTAACAGATACGTATTGTACTAAATAAAAAGCCCCATGTTTCACTTTGCAGGAAACATGGGGCTTTTTAAGCTTTTATATTTTGTTATGCTACACGCAACACGTGATTCTCGTTTATAGCACGACGGATATTATCTTCGGAGTTATAATGGCTCAGGTAATCGCCACGGCGGCTTTCTTTGTTTGTTGGACGCTGCAACAAAACAACTTTGTTACGCTTGCCAACCGATATCAGACCTAAGCCTTTCTCGTGGCAAAGTTCCAGTGTAAATTTAGCTAATGGGTTATTTCTGAAAACCAGGCTGCTCATAGAAAGACCTATCCATTTTTCGTTGGCAGGCAATGTTCTTACTTTTTCAATTATAGTTTCCACCTGGCGGTTACGGAATTTTTTGATCAGGTAAGTATGCAGCATAAAGCTAACCGGAGCAACAACTACCGGGGCAATAAACATAACAACAACATTACCCATTGAGCGGCCAATTGCAAAGCATATTAAAGATACCAGCAGGGGAGTAAGAAAACGCAATTTGCCTAAACCATTCTTTTTATAGTTTGTAAGCAAACCAGCCAGTTGCTGCGACTGTTCCATGCTGATATTAGCAACGAATAACTCGTCAGCGGGGCGCTTAAAAGTTAACAGGCCGTCTATTTGCTGTCCACGTTTTGTTTGCTCATGCTGGCTTACAAATACATTTTCAGCTGTAAACTGTTGGGTGTAATAGTTTTTAAGATAATCGAACGCGTAGTCTTCAATCTTACTTTCCAGTTGTTGTGCCATAACGGTCTGTTGAAGGCAAACTCTCCCGGTAGCGCATATATACAACTGTTGTTATATATAAAATCTATTGTTGATGCTACCCGTTGTGTTTACTTGAAGTGCTAAATCTTTAACAGAAAAAATCAATAAGTTCTTTAACTACTACAAATATAGTGCTCGGCGTATATAGAAACAAGCTTCTATATATTTTTATTTTATGTTTAAATATTTCAAATATAGACTATTCTGTTTAAATATTAGTTCAAATAAATGGTGATGTAATTGTATATTTAAGCGAGTAATAATTGAATATTATCTATATAGTATAACGATAACTGTACTATTCTGGGCGAGATATGATTTACTGGAAGTGCTTTATTTTGGTTGTTTCTGTGATTTATTATTTTCATACAATTTGATTAGCTTTACTTACTTGTAAGCAGCTTGGCCTGCAACAACATTGTAAGCGTTACCTATAACTATGAAACTTTACTCTTTTAAGTATAAACTCCTACTTGCGTTAAGTCTGCTGTTACTTTCCGGCCCGGTTGTACAGGCCCAGGCACCTGAAAAAGCATCTTCTTCCGACATCCTGCATCAGCTTAAAAAACTGAATGTACTGGGCTCGGTTTTATATATCGCTGCTCACCCCGACGACGAGAATACCCGCCTGATAACGCATCTGGGCAACGAGAAATTATACAACACCGGTTACCTTTCTATTACCCGCGGCGATGGCGGCCAGAACCTGGTAGGGCCCGAAATACGCGAAGAACTGGGAATTATACGCACACAGGAGTTGCTGCAGGCCCGTCGCACCGATGGTGGTGTGCAGTTTTTTACCCGAGCCAACGACTTTGGGTACTCCAAAAATGCCGACGAAACCTTTAACATCTGGGACAAAGAACAGGTGCTGGCCGATATGGTATGGGTGATCCGTAAGTTCAGACCGGATGTGATGATCACGCGCTTTCCGCCCGATGAACGAGCGGGCCACGGGCAACATACGGCTTCAGCTATACTTGCCGAAGAAGCCTTTACCGCCGCCGCCGACCCGAAGCGTTTCCCGGAGCAACTAAAGTACGTGGAAGTATGGCAGCCAAAGCGACTACTATGGAATACTGGTGTCTGGTCGTTCGGGAGCCAAGCAGAGTTCGATAAATATGTAGACAAACTGCTACAGGTAGATGTTGGTGGCTATAATCCTTTATTAGGTGAGTCTTATGGTGAGATTGCGGCAGCAAGCCGTAGTATGCACAAAAGCCAGGGGTTTGGTGCGACATCATCGCGGGGTACAAGTATAGAATACCTGCAACACACCAAAGGAGATAAAGCTGATAAGGAATTACTGGAAGGCATAGCAACTAACTGGAGCCGCGTAAAAGGTGGCGATAAAGTGGAAAAGCTCATTCAGAAAGCCATTGATACCTATAAACCAACCGAACCGGCAGCTATAGTTCCGACCTTATTAGCCGCCCGAAAAGAACTACAAAAACTACCGGATAACCATTGGAAAAAGCTAAAGACTGATGCCATTAATGAAGTGATACAGGATGCGTTGGGCTTATACCTGGAAGTTACGGCCTCGGATTATTCTGCTGCCCCGGGCCAGCCGGTTCAGTTTAACATCGAAGCCATCAACCGCTCCGCTACTTCGGTAACTATAAACTCCATCAACTATAAATTTGCAACCAACGATACCACACTTCAGAATAAGTTGGCACCTAACCAACCTATAAAGTATAGCACAACTATAAAACTGCCTGCAACAATGGCTTACTCGCAACCTTACTGGCTGCGCAAGCCGGGTACGCTGGGCATGTTTGCTGTAGATGGATTTGATAATGTTGGTAAACCCGAGAACGATCCTGCTGCTGAAGTAGCCTTTAATTTGGCTGTTGCCGGTGAGCCACTACAAATAACTGTACCTGTAGTATATAAGCGTACCGACCCGGTAGAAGGAGAAGTATACCGCCCTTTTATAGTTACGCCACCAGTTTTTGTGAATGTAGCCGAGGGAGTATACATGTTTGCCGACCAGGAACCGAAGCAGGTGAATGTGCGTGTAAAAGCCGGTAGAGCTAACACTTCTGGTAAGGTTGCTTTAGATCTTCCTAAAGGCTGGAAAGCCGAGCCTGCAAGTATAGATTTTAACCTTGCAGCAAAAGGAGCAGAGCAAAATGTCGCTTTTATAGTTACACCACCAAAAGGCCAGCATGAAGCGGAATTAAATGCAGTGGCAACTATAGATGGCAAAAACTATAGCCAAAGCCTGAATGAGATCAATTATAGCCACATTCCGGCGCAAATTACTTTCCCCGAGGCTAAGGCTAAGATCGTGAAGCTGGACCTGAAAAAGAATGGTGAAAAGATCGGCTATATAATGGGAGCCGGCGACGACATACCAACCAGTTTGCGCCAGATCGGTTACGATGTTACCATGCTGCGCGACGGCGATATGCGCCTGAGTTACCTGCAACAATTCGATGCGATTATACTTGGCGTGCGCGCTTATAACACCGTCGATAGGCTAAAACATCATCAATCAACTTTAATGGAGTACGTGAAAAACGGTGGTAATTTAATTGTGCAGTACAACACTAACCATGCACTCGTGCTGCCTAATGTAGGGCCGTATCCGCTTAAACTATCACGCGACAGAGTGACGGTAGAAGAAGCAGAAGTAAGGTTACTGAAACCGAGCCATCCGGTACTGAATATGCCAAACAAGATCACCAAAAAAGATTTTGAAGGCTGGGTGCAGGAGCGCGGTTTATACTTCCCCAACGAGTGGAGCCCGGAATACGAAGCTATACTTTCGTCTAACGACCCCGGTGAGCCTGCCCGCGATGGTGGCCTGCTGGTAGCAAAGTATGGCAAAGGTAATTACATATATACCGGTTATTCGTGGTTCAGGGAGTTGCCTGCCGGCGTACCGGGCGCTTATCGTTTGTTCGTTAACCTTATCTCGCTGGGCAGAAACAAGGATTCTGGTAACGCAGCTAAGTCAAGTATAAAGTAGAATTGACATTTTGACCATTCGACAAAGGACAAAAGACCAAAAGTATAGCCAATTCCTTTGTTTTTTGTCAATAAGTCCATCATCAAAAAAATGAAAGACAATCAACCTGTAGACGAAGAACTACCTATAGAAAAGCCGCCGTTTTTTAAGAGCTGGAAAGGCATGTACTGGCTTGTGCTGGGCAACCTGGCTTTTATGATCGTTCTGTTCTACATCATCACCAAACTCTACGAATGAGACCACTCGACTGGATCGTGCTGTTGGGCACTATCGGCTTTATAGTAATTTACGGCATCTGGAAAACCCGCGGCAGCAAAGACATTGAAGGCTACCTGAAAGGCGACAACTCCATGAAGTGGTGGACCATCGGCTTGTCCATTATGGCAACACAGGCTAGCGCCATCACTTTCCTTTCCACACCCGGACAGGCCTATGAAGATGGAATGCGTTTTATACAGTTCTACTTCGGTTTGCCTATCGCTATGGTCATCATTTCGGTTACCATTATCCCAATCTTTTATCGGCTTAAAGTATACACGGCTTACGAGTTCCTGGAGAATCGCTTCGATTTAAAAACGCGCTCATTGGCTGCGATGCTTTTCCTGGTGCAGCGTGGCTTGGCGGCTGGTATTACTATTTATGCGCCGGCCATTATACTTTCTACCATGCTGGGCTGGAGTCTGACAATAACTAACCTGATCATTGGAGTAGTGGTGATTATTTATACTATGTCGGGTGGTACGAAGGCGGTAAGCGTAACCCAAAAACAGCAGATGGCCGTGATGATGGGCGGTATGATCGTGGCTGGGTTTATGGTGGTGAGTTACCTGCCAGACAATGTTGGTTTCGGAGATGCGGTAGCTGTAGCCGGAAAGCTGGGCAAAATGAATATCGTAGACTTTTCCTGGGACTGGGAAACCAGTTGGGACGATCGTTATAACTTCTGGTCTGGCATAACAGGTGGCTTGTTTTTAGCATTATCATACTTTGGCACCGACCAAAGCCAGGTAGCCCGTTATTTAGGAGGAAAGTCGATAGGGGAGAGTAGACTGGGCTTGCTTTTTAATGGCTTGCTGAAGATACCAATGCAATTCCTGATACTGTTTATCGGGGTGATGGTGTTTGTTTTTTACCAGTTCAATCAGCCGCCGGTGTTCTTTAATGAAGCTGCCAAGAACAAAGTATACGCCACAGCCCACGCCGACGAACTTCGCACTTTAGAAACAGAGTATAGCTCTATTTTCGAGCAGAAACAGGCAGCAGTGCACGATCTGGTAGCAGCTATTAAAACAGAGAACGAACCAGCTATAGCAGTCGCACAAACTAAGGTAGAGAACTATACCACAGCCGGAAAAGAAGTACGCGAGCAGGTAAAAACAGTCATTAAAACAGCTACTCCCGATGCTGAAGTAAAAGATACAGATTACGTTTTTATATCGTTCGTGATGAAGTATCTGCCGACCGGACTGGTTGGTTTACTGCTGGCTGTAATTTTCTCGGCGGCCATGTCGTCCACGGCTTCTGAATTAAATGCACTGGCATCCACCACGGTAGTCGACATCTATAAACGCTCTGTAAATAGTAAGGGCTCACCCACGCATTACCTGAATGCGTCGCGGTTATTTACCTTGGGCTGGGGCTTGCTGGCTATACTTTTCGCCACTTACGCATCCCTGTTAGATAACCTGATACAGGCGGTAAATATCATTGGCTCTATTTTCTACGGAACTATACTAGGCATTTTTCTGGTGGCTTTTTACTTTAAGCGCATCAAAGGCAACGCTGTTTTCTTTGCAGCTATACTTGCCGAGTTGGTGGTGCTCTACTGTTTCTACTTCACAGATATCGCCTTCCTGTGGTTCAATGTGATTGGCTGTGTAGCCGTGATATTGTTCGGGTTTATACTTCAGGGTTTAATTGGGAATAAGGAGATAGAGAAAGTATAGATTCTTTTGTCTGAATCAGGATTTACAGGATGAAAGGATGAACAGGATTTTTGAACAGACTGATACATGAATTCTGAGTTCAACTGTGGATCAAACAGCCACCAACAATTTAAGAATTCAGCCATAAGAGATAAAAAAGTTTAGTTACTTTTGCTACACAACACCTTGAGAAAAGTATAAGATCATGGAATTAAAGAAAATAGCTTTAAACGATGTACACGAAGCAATGGGCGCTAAAATGGTGCCTTTTGCCGGATATAATATGCCAGTTCGTTACTCTTCGGATTTGGAAGAGCACAACACGGTACGTAATGCCGTTGGTATTTTTGATGTGTCGCACATGGGCGAGTTCCTGGTGCAGGGACCGGGTGCTTTAGACCTGATACAGCGCGTAACATCTAACGATGCTTCTAAACTTACACCGGGTAAAATTCAGTATTCGTGCTTCCCGAACGAGCAGAGCGGAATAGTAGATGACCTGCTGGTTTACTGCATGGGCGAAGAAGATTACATGCTGGTAGTTAATGCCTCTAATATAGATAAAGACTGGGAGTGGGTTAACAAGTATAATACTGGCGGTGTAAAGCTGACTAACATTTCGGATGAGATGTCGCTGTTTGCGGTGCAAGGCCCTAAAACGGTTGATGCGCTGCAGTCGCTTACCTCGCTGGACCTGGCTAATATGGTGTACTATACTTTTGATAAAGGCGAGTTTGCCGGAGTGCATGACGTGATCGTTTCAGCTACGGGTTATACCGGTTCTGGTGGTTTCGAGATATACGTGAAGAACGAGAATGCTAAGCGTGTTTTTGATGCCATTATGGAAGCTGGCAAAGAGCACGGCATTAAGCCGATTGGTTTAGGTGCCCGCGATACTTTACGTTTAGAGATGGGTTTCTGCCTGTACGGTAACGACATCAACGATACCACTTCTCCGCTTGAGGCTGGCCTTGGCTGGATCACGAAGTTTGACAAGGAATTTGTGAACTCCGAAAACCTGAAAGCACAGAAAGAAGCCGGTGTTAAACGCAAGCTGGTTGGTTTCGAGATGCTGGAGAAAGCTATCCCGAGAGCGCATTACGAGATCGTGAACGAAGCTGGTGAGCAGATCGGTGAAGTAACTTCCGGTACCATGTCTCCATCTATGGGCAAAGGCATCGGTATGGGTTATGTAACTACTGAGTTCAGCAAGCCGGGCACCGAGATCTTCGTTCGCGTTCGCAACAAAGACATGAAAGGCCAGATCGTAAAACTGCCTATCCTTAAGAAGTAATTTTACATTGTTAAATGGTTGAATGGTTAAATTGTTGGGGCACATGTTCCTGCAGTTTAACCATTCAACCATTTAGCAATCTAACAATTTAACAATCAAAAATGCCAAGTATAGATGTGTGTTTCAGCCCGGAGCTGTTGCACTTGTATGAGCTGAAGGGAAAAGCCGTTGTGGCCGTGGATATACTGCGTGCAACTTCAACTATGACAACCGCCTTTGCGCATGGAGCAACTCAGATCTTCCCGGTAATGCAACTGGAAGAATGTCTTGCGTTTAGCGATAAAGGTTGTCTTACGGCTGCCGAGCGCGACGGACAAAAAGCGGAAGGTTTTGACTTGGGTAACTCGCCGTTCAGTTATATGAATGGAACTGTAAAAGGTAAGGATATCGCCATCACAACAACAAATGGCACCCGTGCTATCCGTTTATCCGAAGATGCCGAAGAAATTATAGTTGGCTCTTTCCTGAACCTGAGCACAGTAGTAAATCACTTGAAAGAACTGCAACTGGATGTGATCGTGGTATGTGCCGGCTGGAAAGGCAATTTTAATCTGGAAGATACTTTATATGCCGGAGCATTAGCCGAGCGACTGGAAGGCGAATTTACCTTTGCTAACGACGCCACTTTAGCTGCGCTATACTTATACAGGTCCGCCAAGGCTGATATGTTTACGTTTCTTCAACAGTCGTCGCATGTGCAGCGCCTGCTTCGCCTGGATATTACTAAAGATGTAGCGTTCTGTTTAGAAGAAGATAAGTATAATGTGTTGCCGGTCTGGAAGGAGGATAGGTTAATTGACCTGCTTGCCAAAAGCGCTGAAGCATAAAGTATAAAGGCCGGTAAAGTTACCGGCCTTTATACTTTTATAGTCAAATGGGGTGAGCATCCTCTCTCGTGTCGAGCTATAGTTTGGGTCTGTGGCGCACTTGCGTTATAAATCCGCGCCAGTAAAGGGAGTTAGCAGAGTTTAAAGCAGATGACTTTTGCAACTGGATCTACACCCCTGTAGTCCCCTCAAGGGGACACTTTCTCCAAATTTACTTACTGCAACTTCGGGTTTTGTTTATGGCGATCGCTGTCGCGTTCTGTTTTTTTAGCGAGATTTTTTTCCAGGGCTTCGGTCAGGTTTACGCCGGTTTGGTTGGCCAGGCAGATCAGTACAAAGAGCACATCGGCTAATTCATCTCCAAGGTCTTTACCGGTATCACTTTTCTTGAAAGATTGCTCGCCGTATTGCCGTGAAATGATGCGTGCGACTTCGCCTACTTCTTCGGTAAGTATAGCCATATTGGTGAGCTCACTGAAATAGCGCACGCCGTTTTCTTTTATCCAGTTATCTACTATCTGTTGCGCGTCTTGTATGGTCATGGTCAGGTTTTATTTCCCGAATTTAACTACAAAATCAACATATGGCACACCTATAAAAATAGTTTCTGCAATGTCCCTGTTATTCAGGAAAGCGAGGTCTACGGTAATGCGCTCGCCCATAAAGCGTATGCCATACGAATAGATACCGCCACTTATGTCCTGGCTGGGGACGAACCAGTTTTCAGTTACCAGGCCAAGTTTGCGGCTTATACGTTTCATACCGCTCAGTGTAAAAACAGGGATGTCGGCAAATTCACCATCTCCATAACCATAACCCATACCTAAGGTAGCGTTGTTATCAGAGTTGCCATAAGTTAAAATGCCATAGCCAATACCTAACCCTGAGAAATTGTTTTCGCCGAGGGTTGTGGTTAAATAAAATACGCCGGCACCTGCACGCCATTTTTCTGCCACCGGAAAGGTATATTTTGGAGTAATGAAAAAAGTAGGATCTCCCGAAAAAGTAGAGATCAATTCGAAGCCGCCGCCAATAGTGAAATTATCTGTAAGTCCATAGTTAAAGGAGTTAAGCACCAGGTAGGTGTTCTGATAATACACTTCCCCTTTCTTAAGGCTGAAGGCAGATGGGCCAAACAAATAACGGCTCGAATTAGGGTTCTCGTACCAGTATTCCCCGTTCTTATAGTTGCGTTCGGCAAGTATTTGAGTGCGCTTTACCTGGCTGTTTGGTATAGTTATAATGCCCGCGCTTTCAGTCTGCAACCTAAAGCCATTTTCATCATGACCCAGAAAAATGCCCTGGTACACCGAGCCATCTTTGGTCTCAACTATCCAGCGCTGCGGTGTGGCAGTTTGCGTGGCAGTTGTATCGGTTTGGGCAATGGCAGTAATGTAATTACCTGAAAAGAATAAAAGGCAGCAGGTAAGTATAAATGGTCGGAGAAAGGCAGCAGAGGCTCTCATATTTAGGTAGTTAAGGTATAACTATAGCTAAATATACGGATTGCTTCATTTAATAGAAGCGATTGCCAAACTATATTTTATTCCCTGTTCTGAGAGTCTATAGTTATAGTTACCGGGCCATCATTCAGCAGTGCAACTTTCATGTCGGCACCAAACTCGCCGGTCTGTACCTGCTTACCTGAAGCGGCCTCCAGTAAACTTACAAACTGCTCGTAAAGCGGGATGGCTATAGTTGGCGGAGCAGCATTAATGTACGATGGTCGGTTCCCTTTTTTAGTATTGGCAAACAAGGTAAACTGGCTGATCACTAATATATCGCCGTTCACATCCTGCACGCTCAGGTTCATTTTATCGTCAGCATCACTGAAAATGCGGAGCTGGGCAATTTTAGATGCGGTCCACTTCAGGTCTTCTGCGGTGTCGGAGTTGCAAAAGCCGGCCAGTACGAGCAAACCCAGGCCAATTTTACCTTTTACCTGGTTATCAATAGTTACAGAAGCTTCGGTTACCCGCTGTATAACTACGCGCATGTTAGTTGTTAATTGATTTAAGAGGATAAAGTTAAGGAAAATGCAGGTTATAAATAGGCTGATGGAAGGTTGTGAAGATACATTTTTTGCGATAACATTTATCCACCCCTACCCCCTCCGAGGAGGGGAATTTCTGCTGTAGGTATAGTTGAGTTTGGTGTTTTATAGTATGCTTGGTCCAACCACCCCTAACCCCTCCTTGTCTAAGGCGGGGAATTTTCTGTTGGTGCTATAGTTAAGGTTATAGTTCTATAGTTGCAGCCTAAACACCCCTATGAGCTTTGCTCGCAAGTTTCGAACTCCCGTTCTTACTTGTCCTCAAGGAGACAGTTTCTGCAGCTGCCAAATAACAAGCTGTAGTTCTATTGTTGACGATATTGAACGGACAGGTCGCGACCTGTCCCTACGGAAGTACAGCCACGAGAAAGGTCGAAGCTTATAGTTTAAACTCTAGTTAAGCTATAGCTATGAGAAATTTTCCAGTCTTTGGGTTGAGCGCCTTGTAGATTTCTGGTGCCGCAGGCATTGCGACGCAGGAGCAAAAGAAATGTACACCGCGCGATGCCCAAAGGCGGGGCCTCGCGGCCGTGAGCGAGCCAAGGAAACTATAAAACTGTAGGTAAGTAAAGCTCCCAGCATAAGAGGTGACTATGAAAGAAACTGCTTGGTTCAGTTATAGAGAGCCTCAACTATAGGACAAATAAGATTTCTCGAGTAACTCTCGAAATGACAAGAGAGAAACTATAAAACATCAGACGTCCCGAAACAAGTTTGGGATCTTCGACTCGCAGGAGCTTCGCACACTACTTGGTGTCACAATAGAGAAACTATCTCAATGAACTGATCGGTAGACCTAAATACAACCAGAAATAAACTTAATCTACATACCCCTCATACAGGATACGACTGACCTTACCATTCTTCAGGAAGAAGTATAGGGAAATGGGAGCTCCCTCGTGAGTAGTGGCTACAATCTTATCCGGAGACTGCTGCATGCTGATGTTCTGAGCTTTTAACTTACCGCTAAGTTCCTGTTGGTGCATGCCCACACGCAGGTTGTTACGAAGCGTTATACTGCTGTTCCGGATATCGGCAACCTGCAACAATAACTTCCCGGATTGGGTGGGAGCATATAGCTCCAGCATCGATTCGCCGAAACGGATAGTATAAATAGTGTCGGTCACGGTTGGGCGGTGGCGGTTCTCTACCGGGTCGGCTTCTACCCAGAAATCATCCTGTATCTTATCAAAATAAGCGCTCAGCGAATTACTTTTAACAGAGCTGGCTATAAACGGATTGCCCAGGAAATCGAGGGTAGCAGCAGCAGTGGCAGTCGAAAATATTGCTGCCGTGTCAGGTTGGTTCTCGGTTGGGTTAGCAGCCTGGTGGGTAGTTGGTTGCTCTAAAGTGCAGGCGGTAACTACGGTGTGCACAAAAAACAACAGCGCCAGTAGCCGTAAGCGTAGGGCATAACGGTTGCAAAAACTGTTGCGGAGCAGGCTAACCATAAGTAACGTGGAAAAGGGTGTCGTATTATACCTCACATACGAGAAACAGGCTTCATAAAGTTTTACCTTTTTAAATACCTGTTACTATAGTTTCTGCGCTGCCCAAAGTATAATTTTGTAGCAAAGATGATACATTTATGCAAATACAACAAATAGCAATTGTAACATGCCAGAGCCTGGGTAGTTATACTTCCAATGCCGAATCAGAAGACGATAACTTATTCAGGTTTTTAGAGGCAAAAGGCTTACCGGTATCGTGGCAGGTTTGGGACGATGAAAACGTGGATTGGAGCCGTTTTGACTTCATTATTATAAAATCGCCCTGGGATTATTTTGATAAGATAGATGCTTTTTATACCTGGCTGAACCACCTGGAAACTTTAAACTGCAAGGTACTGAATCCGGTAAAAACAATGCGCTGGAATGCTGATAAGCTATACTTTAAAGACATGCAGACAGAAGGTATAAAAGTGGTGCAAACTGTCTGGCTGGAGCAGGGAAGCTCTTTTGATGCCCACGCAGCTTTTGCAGAACTTAAATCAGGTAAAATTATAGTGAAACCCCGTGTTAGCGGCGGCGCGAAAAATACATTTGCCCTAACCCTGGACGAAGCCTTAGCTAAGACCGACGAAATAAACAGACTACTACAAACAGAGCCTTTCCTGGCACAGCCTTTCATCGAAGAAATTAAAACCGAAGGGGAGTGGTCTTTTATATTCTTTAACGGCAACTATAGCCACACGGTGCTTAAAACAGCAAAGCCCGGCGACTTTAGAGTACAGCACTTTTTCGGAGGAACTATACATACCCCGCAACCACCCGAGCATTTACTGGCCACCGCACGCAATATTGCCGATAAGTTTGCCCGTAATTGCCTGTATGCCCGCGTAGATGGCGTAGCCCTGAACAACCAACTGGAACTGATGGAACTGGAACTGATAGAGCCATTCCTTTTCCTGCATACTTCGGAAGGTAGTTTAGAACGCTATTACCAGGCCCTGATGGCACAATTGCAGTAAGTTATACTTTATCGTCGGCATGGAAAATAAGCATCGGCACCCGCGATTCCAGCATCAGCTTTTTAGTAAAGCTTGGGCTAAAGATAGTTTCGAGCATAGAGCGTGAGCGGGTCGTAACCGCGATCATGTCGAGGGACTGGTCTGTTACCATTTGTTGCAGGGTTTCGGCTACATCGGAGCCGGGTAGCAAGGTATAGGTAATGTTAGCAGTAGCAGATTGTTGCAGGCTTTGTCGGAGCTCTTCCAGTTGGCTTCTGTCGTTTCCATCCGGTATTTCAGTAACATGCACGCACTCAATGGCAGGCCCAAAAGGAGCAAGTAATTGCTGTAGCGTAGTTAATGCAAACGAGTCTGTTTTACTGAAGTCGGTGGCATAAAGTACCCGTTTAATAGGAGTGATGTCGTAGGTTTCGGGTACGGTAAGTACTGGTACTTTCACATCCTGGGCAATGTTTGTCGAGATGGTCCCGAAAAAAGTGCGGGCGATGTTAGATTCTCCTTTGGTGGCCATTACCAACAGGTGGGGTTTAAAACGCTTCACCTCGTCGGCTATCTGTTCTTCGGGCAGGCCATACATAAACACCCGCTCCAGGTGCACATGCGGGTTCTTTGTCTGGTGCCTTAAAGTGTGATACAACTTGTCTAACTTGTCCTGGGCTTCGGTCTGGTTGCGGCGCAGCACATTGTCGGTTATTATTTCAGAAGTTGGCTGGTTTTCGGTCAGGCGGCTGGCTGAGGGCTCTTCAAGATAGTCCTGGTAGCAATGCAACAAAACAACCTGCGCGTTTGCGGCCTGGCTGGCAAACATCATAGCATAGGCGCCGGCTTTAGCAGAGCTCTCCGACAGATCAACAGGTACCAGAATTCTGAACATATAGTAAGGGCTTAAGTTTGGGATAAAGTATACGTGTTACTCCATTACCTTTGTTATAATTTGGCCAGGTTGATGGCAAAATCAGCAGGTTCGAAAAATTCGGTTATTTTTGTGCACACACAACCCTTTGCATGCTAAAACGCCTTTTACTTTATTTCATCGGATTTGTAGTGCTGGCATCGCTGGCCTACTATGGCTTTAGCCGCTGGCAGGCCAACCGTGAAAAGGTGGACCTGTGGGCCCTGGTGCCGGAAAGTGCTGCACTGGTAATAGAAACAAGCGACCACCAGCAACTGGTAGACCACCTGGACGAGACTGGGTTGTGGCAAAACCTGGAGGGCCTGCCTATTATGCAGCAACTCCAGGAGAACCTCGCCCTGCTTGATAGTGTGTCGCCTGGTAAGCAGCGATTAAACCGATTTTTCGATAAAAAAAATATACTTACTTCGCTGCACGTAACCGATACCAGCACACTTAATTTTGTTTTTTACATACCGGTAACCTCGGTTGGGGAGCATCGCTTTTTGCGCACCTTAACCGAGAACATCAGCCGCCACCCCGACTTTGAGCAGGAGACCCGGACCTTCGAAAACCTGCAGCTTATAACTATAACCTACCTTCCTCTGGAGCTTAGCTATACTTACTTCTCTTACCACAACAACCTTATTCTAAGCGCATCCCAGGAACTGATAGAAGCCGTTGCCCGGCGCACCACCCAGGAAAACCTGGTATCGGTTGCGGCAGACTATAAAAATGCGAATTACCTGCAGCAGCCTGATGTGTTTGCGAATGTATACCTGAATAACCGCGTTTTCCCGGATGTGCTCAACCTCTTTCTGAAAGATGATGTAATGCCTCAGGTGCGCTACCTGAGTAGCCTGAGCCAGAATGGTATGCTTCAGTTAAAGTTAGATGAGAACAAGATCTTCCTGAACGGCTTTTCGAATGCTGAGACCCAACCCGGCTCGTTACACCGCAAAATGGGCGCCGTTAAACCCAAGCCTATACTTGTAAAAGATTATCTGCCCTTACGCACAGCCGTTATGTTCCATTTTGGAGTTCAGCAGCTTACGCGCCTTAAACAAACACCAAAGCCAACTACCGCTAACCCAACTATCGACAGCCTGGCTGCTACCTTTAACCGCGAACTTATACTAACCTACCTCGAGTCGAACAGCACAAATACCAGCCCCGAAAAAGTGATCTACGCTTTATCAGGGAACAAGGCGCGTACTATGCAGCTGTTGAACAAATTGCAGGCAGGGCAAAAGCGAGGTTACACTGGCACTTACGGGGGCTATAAGATACAACAGGTAATGGTACCTGAACTGCCGGCCAGTATGTTTGGGGAGATGTTTTCGGGCTTTGCAAAAGTATATGCCGTGGAGCTGGATAAGTATATCTTGTTTACCGATGAGCTTACCACGGCGCAGGGCCTGATAGATGATGTGCTGGAAGAGAAAGTATGGAGCAAATCGGCTGCACAGCAGGCTTTTTTAAAAGAGACATTGCACGAAGCGAACTTCAGTTTCTTTATAAATACGGTTAATGCCTGGTATGTGCTGAGCCGCTATACTTCCGAGAACGAGCGTGAAAGTATGCTGCAGGCAGCTTCTTTTATTAAACGCTTTAACCAGGTGGCAGTGCAGTACGCCCGCGTCGAGGAACAGTATTACACCAGCATTCTCATCCGGAAACAGGAAGGTAACCATAACGCCCAAAGCGCTTACAATGTCATTTACTCGATTCCGTTTGATAGCCCCATTATTTCGCGGCCTTTTGCTGTGCGCGATGTTGTAGGCAAAAGTGGCGAAGTAGTAGTGCAGGACTCCGTTCATACCTTGACCAGCATTGCATCAGAAGGAAAAAAGAATTGGGTAGATACACTAAGAACGGCTGTGCGCGGAGGTATAAAACAACTGCCGCTTGGCCCCGAAGGACGCTTGCGTTATCTCTTTACCTCATCCAGCCGCATACATGCCATCGATAATGAGGGCCAGTCGCTGGAGAACTTTCCGTTTAACCTGACCGATACGCTGAACATTGAATACTTTACAACAATAGATTACGATAAAGGCGGCAACTATAACTTATTGGTGAGCGACAACCTGGGGCATTTATACATGTACGATATAAGGGGAGGCGCTGTGCCGGGCTGGCAACCACGCCGCCTCGACTATAAACTGGCTGCCGAACCAAAACACCTGCGCATTGGTACCCGCGATGTCATATTGTCGCTACTCGAGAATGGCTATGTATATGCCCTGAACAAAACCGGCGATACCTACCGGGGATTTCCGTTTAGCCTGCGCTCGCCGGTTACGTCGGGGGCTATGGTAACAACAACCGGCCCGGACCTACGCCGCACGGAGCTTAAAACTATAACACGTTACGGCGAGGTAATTACCTTTAACCTGGAAGGCAGAGTATTACGCCGCCAGCAGCTGCCACGGCCAACCAAAAGCGCCATGTTTGAGCTCGTGCCCGAAGAGAGCAGCAACCGCAATTTTATACTTGTAAGGCAGGACCAGGGCAAAGTAGCTGTATTTAACCAGAAACAGCAACTACAGTTCGAAAAGCGTTATGTAACCTCGGCGCCAAAAAAGGTGCAATACTATAACTTTGGTGGAGATAATGTGCTGTATGCTATCACAGAGACAGGCCCTCAGAAAACCTACCTGTACGATAAGTCGGGCAAGTTGATCGGAGGCAAAGCCCTGGATAGCAACCAGCCGGTTACCATCTACTTTAACGACACAGACAATACGTTTACGCTTTTCAAAGTATACCGCAAAGAGCTACAGAAGATCAGTTTCAGAATGAACAGGTAGTTTATACTTTACAAACTCCGGAACCAGCCTTTACGGTAGAAGAAGTATAACTGGAAAAGCACCAGCACCGCCATCAGACCTATCAGGATCGGATAGCCATAAGGCTGGTATAGTTCGGGCATGCTGTAACGGTAAGTGTTGCCAGTTTCAGGATTCTCACGCGCGAAGTTCATTCCGTACAGGCCAACTATAAAACTAAGCGGAATAAAGATGGTGGAGATGATGGTGAGTACTTTCATGATCTCGTTCATGCGGTTGCTTACGGTGCTCATGTATAACTCTATCAAGCTCGAGGTCATGTCTTTATGCGAGTCGATGAGGTCGATGAGTTGCACGGCGTGGTCGTAGGCATCCCGGAAGTATACTTTCATGTTTTCCGGTACAATTCCTTCGTGCATGCGCAGTATTTCCCCCATCATGTCGCGCTCGGGCCACACAATACGGCGTAGTTTTACCAGTTCGCTTTTCAGATCCAGTATATCGGCTAAAATGGTGCGCGATGGAGTTACCAATATGCGTTGCTCCAGCTCATCAATATAATTGCTTATCTCACCCATCACCGGGAAATAATGGTCCATCACCACATCTATAATAGCATAAGCCATGTAAACCACCGGCCGCTGCCTGATGATGCCTTTGCCTACTCTTATGCGGTCGCGTAACGGTTCCAGGCAGTCCTGGTAATCGCTTTGCAAGGTAAGCACATAATTGGAGCCCGTAAATATGGATAGCTGCACATCATCCAAACTATACTGTTCGGCAGTCCAGCGGAGCATGCGGGTGATGAGGAAAAGCCGGTCATCGCTGAACTCCTCTACTTTAGGGCGCTGGTAGTCGTTTATCACGTCTTCTACCTGTAGCGGGTGCAAGCCAAAATCGTGGGTGAGGTGCTCCAGCAACGACAGGTCGCCGTAACCGCGAATGTCGACCCAGTGGCGCGCTTCGGGGTTAGCTTTTACCTCCTGTAATAGCTTTTCGTATGTAGGCAGCTCCTTTTCAGAGAAGTGATTTTCTGAGAAAGACATCAGGAAAAAGCGTGGATGCAATGCCTCGGATGGCACGAAAAGGTGACCGGGTTTACTGCCAACTTTACGTTCGATGATCTTATTACGGTGGCGCTTTATACTTCTGCGTTTCGACATACGGGCTTTTGTTTGATGCCTTAAGTTAATAAGTTTTTGGGCTGAACTATACGTTCTGTAAAGTAAAAGTATAAGATACTTTTTGTGTCCGTCAGGCAGGTTTAACTTTTACGCCATCTATACTTTCGAGCCGGGAAGAAACCTCCTCAACCAGGCTTTTGCGAAGTTCTATAGTTAGTTTACAGTCCAGTTCGAACTGCTGATCTTTAATAGTTAGGTTAAGTTCTTTTACCAGGCTCATGACATCGTTCATCTGCGGATATTCAAAATGTGCCTGTAATTGGGCAGTTTCGTGCTCTTCCACGATGGTGGCCTGGGCAAGTGCATCGGCTGTAGCGGTTTTGTAAGCTGTGATCAGCCCACTTACTCCTAATTTTGTTCCTCCAAAATAGCGCACTACCACAACCAGTACATTGCTCAGGTCCGCAGATCGTATCTGGCCAAGTATAGGGTCGCCGGCCGAGTGGTTTGGTTCGCCATCGTCGTTTGCGCGGTAGCGGCTTTTATCGGCACCAAGCATGTAAGCATAGCAGTGATGGCGGGCATCGTAGTATTTCTTGCGTAGCTCGGCCAGCCGGTCTTTCACATCATCTTCCGAAAAAACCGGGAATGCAAAGGCCAGGAATTTGCTTCCTTTCTCTTTATATAAACCCTCTGCGGGCCCGGCAATCGTTTGGTAGGTGTCCTCCATGTTTTAAAAAAGATTTGCTGCAATTTCCTGGTACGAGATAAGTATAAGCGCCAGCACCGCCATAGCCAGCCCCACCAGGTTTAAGCGGGTAAGTTTTTCTCTGAACAAAACCACTGCACCTAAGGCGCCGGTAAGTATAATACCAATGTTGTTGATAGGGTAGAGGAAAGCGCCATCGTTACCAAAAGCATACAGGGCTTTAATCAAGAAATAGATCGAAAAATAGTTTGGGATACCCAGTATTACGCCGGCAACTATACTTCGGGTGTTGATCCTGGTTTTACCGGTCAGGAGCATAATCACCAATATCAAAAGGCCTACAACGGCAGATGCCATAAAAGTAACCATCGTAAACTGTGGGGCTTCGTGTTGCTGCAGGTGGTATTGGTTTGTATAGTTTATAAGGGAGTCGGCTACACCGCTGTTAATGAAAATAACAAAAGGCAACAGTAATGAAAGCGCAGTGGAAGTGTTGGTATCGCTGTCGTTTTTTTGAGGCCTCAACGATGATAGTACGATAGCTACCAACGCTGCAAACATGCCGATATAGTTTATTATAGTATAATCTTTGAGGCTGTTCTGAAGTATAAGCAAACTGAATAATACCGGAATGACCAGCGAAATTTTTGTTGCTACCGAAGTAGCTGTTACACCTACTTTTTGTGTGGACAGGGCAATCAGGTAAAAAGTAACCATAAATAGCGTACCCAGAGCCAGCGCAAAAATTACCCAGTTCTGCTCAAACACCTGCGGCTGCACCACACGGGTTCCTCCCGAAAACAGGAAACCAACTACCACACAAGTAATGTAATTAAACACAATCCCCTGGAAAGTATGGATACGGAACCGCTGAAACAGCTTGAAAATAAATACCAGCGAAGTGCCGGTGAGGATGCTGATGAGCAGGTAAAGCATGTGGTTATTGTTAACTATAAAACAGGTTCGGGTTGATTTAGCATGTAAGCTGCATCCCGTAATTGGCAAATTTGGTTAATTTAAAGTTAATTGCAGCTATACTAAACCCGCAATACGTTGTCCGGAACTCCATTTGTTATACAGTTTGAGCAGGTTGGTGATGCTGCTGCCGGCATCCTCACCTCTACGCAACATGCCCGAAATTTGCCTTTCGGGGTGAAACGGGCATTCTGGATACAGGGCACACCGTCCAACCTGGTGCGCGGTCATCATGCCAACAAAGTTACAGAGGAAGTACTTATCGCCTTAACCGGAATTATAAAAGTAAAAGCAGAGACAAGCCAGGGTATCAGGGAGTTTATACTTTCGTCGCCGGACAGTGGAGTTTACATTCCGAGCCTTTGCTGGACAGAACTGACTTTTTCGGAAAGCGCCATTGCACTCTGCCTCGCCAGCACCGATTTCGATGAAAAGGATTACCTGCGTGATTATAAAGAATTTAAAATGCTGATAGGAGAGTGAGCATGATACAGGTACCTTACTTCGCTTTCCGGGATTGGCCCGAAGGTATAGCCCAACAACTGGAACAGGCGGTTGTGCAAACCATGGGCGGCAACCAGTTTATACTTGGGCCTGAGGTAAATAACTTTGAGAAAGCCTTTGCGAAGTTTACAGGAACTGAGTACGCCATAGGAGTAGGTAATGGATACGATGCGTTGGTTACTTGCTTAAAAGCGTTGGGTATTGGTCCTGGAGATGAAGTGATCTTACCGGCTAATACGTTTATAGCCACCGCCAATGCGGTAGTACAAACTGGTGCAAAACCAATACTTGCCGAGCCCGATAAGCAAACCTATAACCTGACTGCTGCCACTGCCGGGAAACACATCACCCCCAATACCAAAGCCATTATAGCAGTGCATTTATATGGGCAAACCTGCCAGATGGATGAATTACAGGAGTTATGTAAAAGGTATGATTTAAAACTGATAGAAGATGCTGCCCAGGCACATGGCGCTACTTATAAAAACCAACAGGCCGGCAGTTTTGGTGATGCAGCAGCATTTAGTTTCTACCCAACCAAGAACCTGGGAGCCTTAGGCGATGGCGGTGCTATAGTTACCTCAGATCCGGATGTAGCAGCTTATAGTTATAGTTACCGCAACTATGGCCAGAAAGAAAAATACCACAACCAAACGATAGGTATAAACTCCCGCCTCGATACCTTACAGGCAGCAGCTTTAACAGTTAAATTACACCACTTACCAACGCAAAATGCCGAACGCCAGCGGCTGGCAGAAGTGTATCTAACTGAGCTGCAAACTATAAACGAGCTTATACTTCCGGTTACTGCCGCGCATTGCAGCCACGTGTATCATATCTTTAATATCCGGTGCAACCGTCGCGATGAGTTACAGCGCTACCTGCAGCAACAAGGTATACAAACAGTTATACATTACCCGGTTCCCATTCATCTGCAGCCAGCTTATAGTTACTTAAACTATAAACCCGGCAACTTGCCTGTAACTGAAGAGTTGGCCAGCACCAGCCTAAGCCTCCCGCTCTTCCCCGGCATGACGGAAGTTGAGCAAGAGTATATTATTAAAAGTGTGAAGGATTTTTTTAGGTAGTAGTAATTGGTTATAGTTGCTGCCTTTACACCCCTAACCCCTCTCCGGGAGCAAGTCCGGTATCTGCGACTTGTCTAAGGCGGGGAGTTATACCTGAACAAAGTCCCCCTTTGAAGGGGGTAGGGGGATGATTTACTCTGGCGGACAAACACCCCTATGACCTGCGGTCGCAAGTTTCGAACTCCCGTTCTCACTTGTCCTCAAGGGGACAGTTTCTTATACTGCAAATTCAACATTAATAGTTTTATAGTTACAGTCCAAGAGTGGACAGGTCGCGACCTGTCCCTACGGAAGTATAACCACGAGAAAGGTCGGAGCTTATAGTTTAAATTTATAGTTAAGCTCTAGCTATGCGAAACTTTCCAGTCTTTGGGTTGAGCGCCTTGTGAATATCTGGTGCCGCAGGCATTGCGACGCAGGAGCAAAAGAGATTCGCGCAGCGCGATGCCCGAAGGCGAGGCCTCGCGGCCGTGAGCGCATAAAGCCAACTATAAAACGGTGTGTAAATAAAGCTCCCAGGATAAGAGGCCGCTATGGAAAAACGGCTTGTTTCAAGGTGAAGATTATCTCGACTATAAGACACATAAGATCCCTCGGCTTACACTCGGGATGACAATGTAGGATTATAAGATCCCTAGACTAACACTCACGATGACATACAATCAATCCTAACTATAAATCCTTAATTTAGCAGACTATAAACTATAATTATGTCCCAACCCCTGGTTACAATCATCTGCCTTTGCTACAACCACGAATGTTTCCTGCGAGAGGCGCTTGATTCGGTTCTGGCGCAGACATACGCTAACCTGGAGGTAATTATAATTGACGATTGCAGCACGGACAGCAGCCCTCAGATCATACAGGAATACATTGCTGAAAATCCGCAATTACGCTACATCAGCACCGGACAAAACCAGGGCAATACGAAAGCCTTTAATTTTGGCTGGAAGAAGGCAAAGGGGGAATTTATTATAGACTTCGCGACCGACGATGTGCTGCTGCCAGACAGAGTTGAAAAACAGGTAAACCAATTTCAGAAACTCGGGTCGAACTATGGCGTGGTATATTCTGATGCGGGTTACATAAACGAAAAGTCCGAACATCTGTACCTGCATAGCAGCAGGTTTAAGGCAGCATCAGATGGAGATGTTTTTGCTGATGTATTAGGCCGCTACTTTATTTGTCCGCCCACCATGATGATGCGGCGCGCTGTGTTGGAACAACTTGAGGGATACGACGAAAGCTTAACGTATGAGGACTTTGATCTCTGGGTACGGTCGGCCCGGAACTGGTTTTATAGTTATCTGCCGGAGGTTACAACACAACGGCGGATTCACCCCAAAAATTTGTCACAACAGTTTTATACTTCTGATGGCCGCATGCTGCGATCAACTATAAAAGTATGTTACAAAGCCACTGATCTTATCAGGACAGAGCAGGAAAAGAAAGCCCTAGTGAGCCGTTTGCGTTATGAGGCCCGGCATGCCTATTTCACCGGCCACTTCCCCGAAACAGAACAATTTCTGGCGTTGCTGCACCGTGTTACAAAACCTGGGCCGATGTATAAAATCTTACGTTTCCTGAACAGCAGGCAGATAAAACTGGGATTTGTAAGGCGGCTATACTATAAGCTTCGTTACTGAAAATCAACCGAATGAATTAAAGGGTCGAAAAAATCGTTCTATTTTTTATAAGATCTCTCCGAAAAACTAATCTCTCTTTTTACGTAAACAATTCAGGGAGGCATAAGTAGTTACTTATATCCTTGATTAACTAATTGTTACGCCACCTATAATTTTTCGGCATAAATCGCTATATTTGACATTTAATATAAATAACTACTATGATCACAGCCATTGCCTCCCGCGTCGAAGTCATGAAATGGATGGAAGACTTTGTCCAGGAAAAGATGACAGAGTTCTTGAAATCTGTGGAAGACAGTTGGCAGCCTGCAGACCTTTTGCCGGATGCCCGTATGGAAAATTTCTTCGAAGAGATTAAAAACCTGCAGGAACGTGCACGCGATCTGTCTTATGATCTGCTTGCTGTGCTGGTAGGCGATACCATTACAGAAGAAGCGTTGCCTACCTACGAGAGCTGGCTGATGAGCATTAAAGATGTGCCAAGCAACGAGGATAGTCCATGGATGAAATGGAACCGCGCCTGGACTGCTGAAGAGAACCGCCACGGCGACCTGCTGAACAAATACTTATACCTTACCGGTCGTATTAACATGCGCGAGATGGAAGCATCTACGCAGTACCTCATCGCTGACGGTTTTGACCTGCAGACGGATAACGACCCGTATCGTGCCTTTGTTTATACTTCTTTCCAGGAGACAGCTACTAACCTGTCGCACCGCCGTGTAGCCCAGATCGCTAAGAAACAGGGTGACGGTATGCTGGCAAAACTTTGTGGTTATGTTGCATCTGATGAGGCACGTCATGCAAAAGCCTATAAGGCATTTGTTGGTAAGATTTTCGAAGCTGACCCGAACGAGATGATGCTTGCCTTTGAAGATATGATGCGCAAGAAGATTGTAATGCCGGCTCACTATATGCGCGAGCTTGGTGTGGATATGGGTAAAACCTTCGGTCACTTTACTGATGCTGCCCAGCGTATTAACGTTTACACTGCCCTTGACTACACAGACATACTTAGTGACCTTGTAAAAGAGTGGAAAGTAGAAGCTGTAACCGGCTTGAACGATGCCGGCGAACGCGCCCGAGATTACCTGGTAGCCTTACCAGATCGTCTGCGCCGTGTTGCTGAGCGTATGCGTTCACCGCAACTGGAATACAAATTCCGTTGGATAGACTAATTAGCTAAAGCTATAAACTATAAAAAGGGCAGGTTGCGAAAGCAGCCTGCCCTTTGTGTTTTACCTTCTCTTAGCCCTCTAATTTTGGCGAGGGCCTTACTAAAGACAAGCGAGGAAATTCCTATAGTTGAAGTCAATTGTCATCCTGAGCGTTCTTGTGACGAGAGTTGAAGAAAGCCAGGGTAGCTGTGAGGAATCTTATGTACCCTTTAAGTAGAATTTGTCATCCTGAGCGAAGCCGAAGGATCTTATGAGTCCATTAGTTGAAGTCGGATGCATCTTGCACCAAGCTATAGTTTTATAGTTTCTTTCAATCCTAGGAGCTCTACTTGCCTATAGTTTCAAATCAGCTTTGGTGCCCTCATGGCCGGGAGGCCTCGTCCTTGGGCATCGCGCTGCTGCTTTTTTGCTACCCTCGTACCTCGGGTTGGCTGCGCCACCGCAACAAATCAAAGGTGCTCAACCCAAAGACTATTAAATTTTGCATAGCTTCCTGTTTCTATAGTTTGTACCGATAAGCTTCGACCTTTCTCGTGGCTATACTTCCGTAGGGACAGGTCATTACCTGTCCACTCTTGGACTGTACTATAAAACTATAGCTGTAGAATTGGCAGTAACCTAAGTCCCCCTTTGAAGGGGGTAGGGGGATGACCAACAGTAATTATAGAACTATAATCTCAATTATAGCAAAAGTAGAAACTCCCCTCCTTAGACGAGGAGGGGCAGGGGTGGTTTGAGAAATACTAACTATAAAACTATCACCTTAACTTAAACTATAAAGAACTCCTTCCCCTGTTCTTAGGGGAAGGTTGGGATGGGGTAAAACACCAACTATAAAACTAGAGCCGCAACTATAGCATCAGCAGAAAATACCCCTCTCGAGAGGGGTAGGGGTATGTTAATGGCCTGATTGTTTTTAGGCTAGGGGTCCTCGACAAAAGCAAAGGGGCCGGGAGAAGGTAAACTCTCGTATACAAACATTCCACGCTACAGCGTTGTTGAAGTATAAATCAGGAGAGAATATGAGTGTAGGATATCGATTTACAGATTACATACCACCCCAGGATGATAAGCCCGGTTTTGAGTCGCTGCTGAAGATCTTTATGCAGTTGGTAACTATAAGCTCCGGTGATGTGGGCGAAGCACTTAACTGGCTCAGTTCGCTGGACAAACAGTATAACCTGACTGGCGACGAATATGGCATCGGGGATTTTATTGAAGACCTTAAAAAGAAAGGCTACCTGGATGAGAACCCACAGGAGCGTGGCGCTTTTCAGCTTACTGCCAAGAGCGAGCAAAGTATAAGACGTAGTGCCCTAGAGGAGATCTTTGGCAAATTGAAGAAAGGCACCAAAGGCAGCCATGCCACACCGCATACCGGCATCGGTGACGAGTCCAGCACAGATAATCGGGAGTACCGGTTTGGCGATTCACTGGAGCAGATATCCATGACTGAGTCGCTGCGCAACGCCCAAATAAACCATGGCATCGGCGACCTGCGCCTGACCGAGCAAGACCTGGAAGTAACCGAGACAGAGCATAAAACGCAGGCATCCACGGTACTGATGATCGACATCTCACACTCCATGATCCTGTACGGCGAAGACCGCATTACGCCGGCCAAAAAAGTAGCCATGGCCCTGGCCGAGCTCATCAAACAAAAGTACCCGAAAGACACGCTGGATATTATAGTGTTTGGCAATGATGCCTGGCAGATTGAAGTAAAGGATTTACCTTACCTGGAAGTTGGGCCTTACCATACAAACACCGTTGCAGGCCTGGAACTGGCTATGGATATCCTGCGCAAGCGCAAAACGCCTAACAAGCAGATATTCATGATCACCGACGGTAAACCAACCTGCCTTAAGATCGGACTAAACTACTATAAAAACAGCTTCGGCCTGGACAGGAAAGTGGTAAACAAAACCCTGAACCTGGCAGCGCAATGCCGCCGCCTGAAGATACCAATTACCACTTTCATGATCGCATCAGACCCATACCTGCAGCAATTCGTAGATGAGTTCACGAAGGTAAATAACGGGCAGGCCTACTATAGTTCTCTAAAAGGCTTAGGCCACCTGGTATTCCGAGACTATGGCCAAAATCGGAAGAAAAACTTTTAAAGTTAGAGAGTTCAAGATATTCCCCTCCTCGGAGGGGTTAGGGGTGGGTTTACACAAGTAGATCAACCATTTAAGCAATTAGCCATTCAACAATTTAAGAATGAACTATAAAGACATACCAGCAGAAAACTTACTGAAGATAAAGACACTTGGCCAGTTGAAAGCAGCCGGCTACGAACCGGAAACTGTGAAGCAGGAACTGCGCCGCAACCTGATCAAAAAGCTGCAGAACAAAGAGGAGGTTTTTCCGGGGATCTGGGGTTATGAGGAAACTGTAATTCCGGATATGCAGAGGGCTATACTTTCCATGCACCACATCAACCTGTTGGGTTTGCGAGGTCAGGCCAAAACCCGAATTGCACGCCAGATGATAGACTTGCTGGACGAATACATTCCGGTAGTGCAGGGCTCAGAGTTGAATGACGATCCATTGCATCCACTCTCGCGCTTCGCTAAAGACCTTGTGCACGAGCATGGCGACGATACACCCATCAGCTGGCTAAACCGCTCCGACCGATACACCGAAAAACTGGCCACACCTGATGTGTCGGTAGCTGACCTGATTGGCGATGCTGACCCGATAAAAGCGGCTACGTTAAAGCTGCCATACTCTGATGAGCGCGTAATACATTTCGGGTTGATACCGAGGTCACATCGGGGCATTTTTGTAATAAACGAGCTCCCCGACTTGCAGGCTCGCATACAGGTGGCGCTGTTCAATATTCTGCAGGAAGGCGATATACAGATTCGTGGGTTTAAAGTGCGGATGCCGTTGGATATACAGTTTGTGTTCACGGCCAACCCCGAAGACTATACAAACCGTGGCTCTATCGTAACGCCGCTCAAAGACCGTATCGATTCCCAGATCATCACCCATTACCCTAAAACGATTGAAACCGGCAAGAAAATTACCCAGCAGGAAGCACGCGTAAAAGAAGGGCAGGGCGAACTAGTGCAAACCAACGACATTATTGGCGACCTGATAGAGCAGGTAGCTTTTGAAGCCCGCGAGAGCGAGTACGTGGACCCCAAGAGCGGTGTCTCAGCGCGACTAACTATATCCGCTTTCGAAAACTTGCTGAGTGGCGCCGAACGCCGCGCTTTGATGAACAGTGAAAACAAAACCTATGTGCGTGTGTCGGATTTTTTGAATACGATACCATCGGTAACCGGTAAAGTAGAGCTGGTATATGAGGGCGAGCAGGAGGGAGCCGGTCATGTGGCGCAGGTGCTGATGGGCAAAGCTATCCGCACGCAGTTCCTGAAATACTTCCCCGACCCCGACAAAGCTAAGAAGGCTAAAGAAGGCAATCCTTATAAGAAAATTACAGACTGGTTTGGCGACGGCAACACCGTGGATATTCTGAACGATGCCTCGGCTGCAAACTATAAAAAAGCCCTTCAAACTATACCGGGCCTTACCGAGTTAGTAGAAAAGCAGCAGCCTAAAGCCAAAGGCGATGAAAAATTGTTTATGATGGAGTTTGCCTTGCATGGCCTGGCCGAGCACAGCCAGCTTAGCAAGAACCGCCTCAGCACAGGCCTTCAGTTTAAAGATCTGCTCAGCGGTATGTTTACCATGCCTACTTTCGGCGCTGAAGATGATGAAGACGACGATCAGTTTTAAAGTATAAAGTGATAAAACTATAAAGGCAGGAGCATATACGCTTCTGCCTTTATAGTTTATACTTCCTTACTTCTGCTATACTCTATTCCATTTCAGCAACACACCTGAAACCTAAGTAAGTGCGAGGAGAGTCGTAAGTATATAGTTTGTCATTTTCTGCAGGATTGTCGGATAATTGGGTATTATTTGCACCTATTGCCACCCCTTTTTCTGCCGTCATTTCCGTTATATTATCAAACAGGTGATATACTCTGTCCTTTTTTGCTTTATGCACACTCAAGTATAGGAAACTTTCAGGATGCTTATTTTTTTGCTTTAATGTTTTGGCTAACTCTTTTTGATTTTCCTTCAGGTTGGCGGCAAGCTCTTCCCTCGCTATCTCTTCCCATTCTGCCTGCGTAGGCAATCTATAGGTTATCTTGCGGTTAAAATTCTTGCTGACAACTGCGGAGCGCCATTTGCAATATTCTAAAGCTTGTTCGTAAGTAACCAGCACCAGAGGGTCAAACCGATGTTCCTTTAAGGTATACCAGGTATTCGTGCTGTCCGGTAAAAGCTTTTGATAAGCTACAGAATCAACCTCCTGCTTTTTGTAATGCAGGAATTCCAGCCAGTCTATATTAGTCATCTCAAACTGGTCAACATAATAATCCTTTACCTTTATAGTTCCGGGTGGTGTTCCGCCAGGTTTGATTTCGTAAACAGGTTTCTTGGCAGGCCGATAGCTTACTCTTATTTTAGTGATCTGGGTATCCTTGTTATACTGACTGAATGCATAGAATGGTAAACACAGAGTGGCAACAAGAAGGAATAGAACTGCTTTTGTTTTCATGAACGGTAGAATTTTGATTGGTTTGTTAAATATAAAAGAAAAAATATTATTCCGATTTACATCATCAACATTACCTCTTTCACACTCCCTCTCCGCCTTTAGGTTATATTTTAATGTCTAAAGTCTAAAATTTCCGGTCGTAAAACAGATCACTGTTATCAACAGGAATATACTCCCCGTTTAACATCTTTTTAATTCTTTCTACTCTCTCCAGGTTTGCTTCTCTTTTGTTGATGTAATGGAAGTTGAATGGAGCGCGAATCATGGCGATCAAAGAAAGATATTCATCCCAACTGACCTCCCTGAAACCTTTATTGAAATAAAACCGAGAAGCGTCTTCAAACCCTTTTAAAGGTTTCCCATTCGTCTGGCCAAGGTATGCTTCGTTAATAAAGAGCTTTAAAATAGTTTCTTTGGGAGTGAGTGGGTCAAATGCAAATCGTGCTATCAGTGTCTGTTCTATTTTTTGTGGGCCAGGCTTAAAATTTTCAAAATAATACATCTTAACTAAACCTTGGCTTATAGTTGTAACGCCGGTTCCTGGGGTTGTAAAGTCTACTCCGTTATGGGTATAAAAACCAGGGTCCTGCACTTTTATTAATGCATTTAGTTGTTGCTCACTCAGGTCAGTTAGCTCCAGTTTCATACTATCAGATGCTAAAGCTGCTGCTACAATTTCAGTAGTGTTTGCTCTTGCTACCAAAATTGTTGCCAGGTAATAACCGGTAGTTAGAACCAGCAGGAAACTTAGAGTAAGCAGAATCTTCTTTTTCATAAATTGATTAAGCTAAAGTCAACTCCTCTTTAACATTAACCCTCCGCTTCCAGGCTAAAACAATGCTTACAACTATAGCCAGGCGAATCAAAGTAAAGATAAGTTCGCCGGTTGGCTCCAGGTTGGTAGGATAAGCCATGTTAGCGAGCAGGTGCAGGATGATAGCCCCAAGTATACTTCGGTTGGTATTGTTGTAAACCCAGGTGAAGATGAAGGAAAGCGCAATCAATTGGAAAGACCAGGACCAGAACTGGTAGCCGAAGCCCTTGGCATGCTGGGAGGTGCCCTCAATAAAGAATAGTGGTAAGTGCCATAGTATCCAGAAAACGCCAAGTATAAAGCTGCCAGCTATAGCGCCATACTTTTGCTGCAGCGGGTCCAGCACGTAACCGCGCCAGCCAAGCTCCTCCGAAACAGGTCCGGCCATAAGCATCACAAACGCAAACAGAAGTATAGCAGATGCCGAATCAAGGCCACTGAATAGGCTGGCAACCGGTGGTTGTACGCCACCAAAGAAACTATAAATATAATATCCCAGAAAATATATAGCCGGCATAATGAGCAGGATAACCAGCCACCATAGGATAGGTACACGTTTCACGCTAAACACCCGGCTCCAGAAATCGTGCTTTGCGGCGGAGTTGCCGTAACGCTGCACCAGGTAAATAGCCGCAAAGGTTGGCCCGAAAGCACCAAGTATAAGCAACGGCAGCATCAGGTTGCCGGGAAGAGGAAAAGCCAGCATGGCACCCCACACCAGCCAAGAGAAAATGAAGCTAAGTATAAAGAAGCCCCAGGTGCCTGATAGGCCTGTTTGTTGTATTGTTGGTTTATTCATGATTCAAATGGGCATTTTCATAGTCCAATATAGTAAATTTTATATACTTTACCGTACAACTAACTATAACCCTGCTCCTTCAACTATAGTAGCTTATACCCATGGAGCAGTATGTATCTATATGGCCGGTGCTGGTGCTGGCGCTCATTCATTTCTTTGGAACGAGGTTGCGGTTTCTGGCGGGTGTGCCGCGTAGCATCTGGCTGTCGGGGGCTGGTGGTGTGTCAGTGGCGTATGTATTTCTGCACCTGTTCCCGGAACTGGGCGAAGGTCAGGAACATGTTGAGGAGTTGAACTGGGCCGAAAGTTTCCTGGGGCATCATGTATACCTGATGGCGCTTATTGGATTAGCCGTGTTTTATGGGCTGGAACGTTCAGTGGTATCAGCTAAAGGCCCGAAATCAGAACAGGCAAAAGGCCAGGAAACGGAAGGATCGATCGGCTTATTCTGGCTGCACATGAGTTCGTTTTCTCTTTACAATGCCATTATCGGGTACATCCTGTTTCAGCGCGAAGAAGGCTCTGTAAAAGATCTGGCACTCTATGCTGTAGCCATGGGGCTGCACTTCCTGGTAAACGATTTTGGTTTACAGGAGCATCACCAGAGAACCTATAAAAAGTATGGCCGCTGGGTGTTGGTGCTGGCTTTAATTATAGGTTGGGGATTAGGGTTTGCTGTGGAACTGCCACATACAGTGCTGGTATTGCTGGTGGCTTTTATAGGAGGCGGCGTGATATTGAACGTAATGAAAGAGGAGTTGCCCGAAGAGCGCGAAAGCCGTTACTGGGCTTTCGCGCTCGGGGCAGGGTTGTATGCTACTTTATTGTTATCTCTGTAGGCGGGTGTAACTGTCCTTCGGTGCGCGCTACCATCATAGCCACAGTCGCATCGCCGGTTACGTTTACGGTGGTTCGAAGCATATCCAGGATACGGTCCGGGGCAAGTATAAGAGCTATACCTTCTACCGGAATTCCGGCCTGCTGAAGTACAATTACGAGCATTACCGTGCCAGCTCCCGGCACAGCGGCTGCACCTATAGAGGCAAGGGTTGCTGTCATCACGATGCCTAGTTGTGCCATAATATCCAGATCGATACCATAAGCCTGAGCAATAAATACAGCGGCCACGGCCTGGTAAAGGCTGGTTCCGTCCATGTTTATAGTTGCGCCGAGCGGTAATACAAAGCTGGTTATCTCTTTGTTGATGCCCAGATTCTTTTCAGAGCACTCCATAGTTACAGGCAGTGTGGCAGCGCTTGAGGAGGTAGAAAAAGCCAGCATCTGTGCCGGAAAAATGCCTTTCAGAAAGTGTTTATAGTTGGTTTTTCCTACTGTCATTACCAGTAACGGGTATACAACAAATATCATCAGACCAAGACCTATAGCAACCACTATAACGTAATAACCCAACACCAGCAGCAACTCTACGGCTGCGCCCGGGTCGTTGCCGGCAAACTCCACAACCAGGCCTGCCAGTAGCGCAAAAACGCCGTAAGGTGCAGTCATCATAATAATGTCCACTATCTTAAGTATAGCCATATTTACGCCTTCAAAAAAGTCGTTTACAGGCTGTGCTTTATCAGGAGGAATCAGGATGAGGGCAATGCCAAACAACAGGGCAAAAAAGATAACTTGCAGCATACTGCCATTGTCGGTCATCGAATGGAAAATATTACTCGGTACGATATCTACAAGTGGTTGCAGCGGACCCTGCTTTTTAACACTTTCTGCATCCGATGATTTCTGGGTAGTAGTAGTGGCATACTGTTCTTTAAACTCTTCCCGCTTTTCTGCTGAGAAGGCTTTACCGGGCTCAAACATATTTACAAGCAAAAGCCCCATGGTTACGGCTAGCACGGTTGTGCCCAGGTAAATACCTATGGTTTTAGAACCAATACGCGACAGGCGGCTGATATCGCTGAGGCTGGCAACGCCGGTTATAAGCGACACCAATACCAACGGCACGGCAATTAATTTAAGCAGGTTAATAAAGATGGTACCAAACGGACTGATCCAGTCGATTGTAAACGAATTGAACCCATAATGGCTGGATAGCAAGCCCCAGGCAATGCCTATAGCCATACCAATCAGAATTTGCCAGTGTAGCGCGAGTTTTTTCATAAATAGAATTGCCGGCGGATGAAAGAAGTGAAAACCGACTTAATATTTGTATTGTTAATTGCCCGGCAGAGCACGCAACCTGTACTTTAAAAGTATAGCCTGGTAGTCAGGCAAGCCTTTAATTATATGGCAGCGCATCTGGTTTAGATGTTGCAATCTAACCAAAAAAGCCGACACCTGATATAACAGGTGCCGGCTTTATAGTTTTTAGCTTAGGTATAAACCCGTACTATTCTTCGTTAACCACGATCTTCTGGATACGGTCGTTCGCTTTTATCTGGTCGATCACATCAACACCTTCTACCACTTTGCCGAAGCAGGTATGGTTACGGTCTAAGTGCGCCGTGTTCTTACGGTCGTGTACTATAAAGAACTGTGAGCCACCTGTGTTGCGGCCTGCATGCGCCATGCTTAGCACACCACGGTCGTGGTACTGGTTTTCGCCGGTAAGTTCGCAATCAATTTTATAGCCTGGTCCGCCTGTGCCAGGTACACCTTTAGCGCCTTCGCGCGAGTTAGGGCAACCACCCTGTATCACAAAATCCGGAATAACGCGGTGGAACGTAAGGCCATCATAGAAGCCGTCTTTCGCCAGTTTTACAAAGTTTTCTACCGTTTTAGGAGCATCATTCTCATAAAACTCTACTTTCATTACACCTTTATCGGTATGGATTTCTGCAGTTCTCATATATAAATCAATTTTTGTTGCACAACATCATTAAAAAACAAAAGTAAGCAAATTATAGTTTAAGAAGAGCATACAGGCCTGTTAAACGCATCCCGCCCCAAAGCAGGCACCCTATGCTAAACAAACAGAGTATGATTACGCGATATTTAATACATTTTACATTTAGCTTGCTGCTGAGCCTGCTTTTATCGGCCTGCAATTCAGATAACCCGAATACCAACGCTGTAGCAACCAATGTGGTAACTGCCAGCCAGCCTCTGCCAGTTGCCGTCCCACAACCCGAAGAAAAAGAGCGGAATGAAAATTTGCCAACTATAGCCGAGTACGCCTCCAAGGACAAGTCGCTGGCTGTTTTTTCAGATGCCTTTGCGAAATCGGGATTGGCCGAGACGCTTAACAGCACCGGACCTTATACCGTGTTCATTCCATCAAACAAGGCTTTCGAAGCCCTGCCCGATTATGTATTTAAGGACCTGATGAAGCCTGAAAATAAAGACCGCCTGGTAGAAATAATTAATAACCACATGGTAGCAGGCAAACTGGATACAACTTCGTTACAGGATGGCTCTAAAATTAAAACCCTCAGCAGCGAACAGCTGGAGGTATCAGCCCAGAACAAGAACGTGATGATAAACGATGCTACTGTTAAAAAAGAAAATATACTTTGCAGCAACGGCGTTATTCATGTCATCGACAAGGTGCTGATACCTGCCAAAAAAATATAAGCTGACTTTTAAAACGGGTTAGTAGCCCAGACTGCCAGTTCAGGTATAAATCCGCGGTTATCCATCTCCAGTGCGCTTTTTATAGCCCATGCTATTTCCTGGCTGCGTAGTTTGTGTGGTTCCGGGTGGCGTTCTTCGCGGTCTTCGTTGCCAAAAGCTGTAGTTACTTCGCTGGGGTTTATCAGCATAACGCGTACATTGTGCCGGCGCAGTTCTGCCTGCCAACTCTGGGTCATGCTGCGTAGCGCCGCTTTTGATGAGGCATAAACCGAACCACCTTCGTAGCCTTTGGTTGCCGCCGTAGAGCCGATATTTATTATGTTGCCATGGTTCTGCTTTTTAAACACTTTGGCGGCTGCCGCTCCCATCATGGCTGCTCCGAATACATTCACCCTGTATATCTTCTCGAAATCTTCAATCGTCAGCTCATCCAGCGGCTTGTTTATACCTATACCAGCATTATTTATCAGCACATCCAACTTACCAAACTCATTCATAAAAGTGCTGAACGTATGTTTAACATCCCTGGAGTCAGCTACATCGGCCGTTATAGGTAAGGCACCTAATGCACGCGCAGCCTTGTGTGTACGTTTATCGTCGCGACCAGTAATAGCTACGTTGGCACCGTGCTTTATCAGTATTTCGGCTGTGGCATGGCCTATTCCTAAGGTGCCGCCGGTTATCAGAATATTCGCGTTGTCGAGCTTCATAAGTATTCGTTTTAGAGTAGGTTATACAGAAAACTAACGGCACGAAGAACAGATGGTTTGAACAAACGACTCTGAAGCTTTTATACTTAGGAATTTCAGGTTTTAGGATTATAGGCCTACAACTATAGTATATTTTTACTATATTAGCCTTGTATCAAGCAGCTGACAGCTTTTACCGCATGATCTTACATAAAGACGGGCTAACCGAGATGAGTTATGATGTGTCTGTTGACCTTCTGAAAGTAAGGTGGCTGGACCTGAAATATTCTACGGGAGCTGAGTTAAACTATACGATCGGGGTGCTACTGGAAAAGATCCGGAATTACGATATAAAAAAGCTGCTGATAGATGCCCACCAGAATGTGGAAGGCGTTACCGACGAAGAATTTGTGGAGATGAATACAAACTTTGCAAAACTACTGGTGAGTACACGTCTTAAAAAAGTTGCCCGCCTGGGCACCAATAATCTCAACCGCGAAAACTTTATACAGGCACTCGCTCAGAACACACTTTCCGGTTCAGATACAACGTTGCAATTCCATAACTTTAATGACGAACAGAGCGCTGTGCAATGGCTGATCACAGAGTAGGCTATACTTACTTGCGGTTGTCGTCACCCATCAGCATGCTCAGGTAGCTTTCGTAGCGGGTAAGCGAGATGTCGTTTTTGCGCACGGCCTCTACTATAGCACAGCCGGGCTCGTTAAAGTGAGTGCAGTTATTAAAGCGGCACTGGTTCATACGGTCGCGCATCTCCGGGAAGTAATGCCCCAACTGGTTTTTAGAGATATCCACGATACCCAATTCTTTTATACCAGGCGTATCAATAATAAATGTTTCGTTATCTATCTCAAACATCTCGGCAAAGGTGGTAGTGTGCACGCCCTTATCCGAAAAGTCAGAAATTTCAGAGGTCTTCAGCTCCAGGTCCGGAACTATAAGGTTGATGAGCGTGGATTTACCAACACCGGAGTGGCCGGAGAGCAACGTAGTATTGCCTTGTAAAAGGCTGTTCATTTCTTCTATCCCTTCGTTGGTCTTCGCCGAAACCGTAATACTGCTGTAGCCGATTTGCTCGTACATATGGCTGATCTGGCGCTGGTAATTGCGCATTTCATCGTCGTACAGATCGGTTTTGTTGAATACAAGTATCGTTGGGATGTCGTAGGCTTCGGCTGTAACTAAAAAGCGGTCTATAAAACCAAAAGAAGTACGTGGCGAGACTAAGGTAACTATAAGTAATGCCTGGTCTAAGTTGGCAGCAATAATATGCGAGTAAGCCGTTTTGTGCGTGCTCTGGCGGATGATGTAGTTTTCGCGGTCTTCTATTTTATGTATCACGGCCGTGTCTTCGCCGGTAGTTTCCACATCAAACTCCACGCGGTCGCCTACAGCCAGCGGGTTACTTACTTTCAGGCCTTTTATCTTGAACTTGCCACGCAAACGGGCGCGATGCAGTTTGCCTTCCGCATCCCGAACCAAGTACCACGAACCCGTTGATTTTATTACAACTCCTTTCATCTTATCTTTTTAACAGGCGCTGTATGTCGGCCATAATTTGTGTGGTGGCACCTGCCTGCTCTTGTACGTAAGCTTTTTCTTTGTCGGTTATAGTTTGGCGTGCTCCGGGTGTGGTATGTACTTTCTCAAAAGCAGCCAACAGCTCATCCGCATTATTTACCGGGAAGGCACAACCCAGTTTTACCAGGTCCACCGCTTCCTGGAACTTGCCATACTTCGGCCCGAAAAACAATGGCAATCCAAACACAGCAGCTTCCAGGGTATTATGTAAGCCCTTACCAAACGCACCACCTATAAAAGCATAAGTGCCATAACTATAAAGGGCAGACAGCATTCCAATATTATCGATCACCAGCACGTTATAGTTAGCTATAGTTGCTGCATCAGCCTTCGAGAAACGCACAGCACCTTCACCTATAGTTTGCATTAAAGTAGAGATACCGTTCTCGTGGATCTCGTGCGGCGCGATGATAAATTTTATAGTTGACTTATACTTCTGGATTAATGGTAACAGCACCTCAATATCCGCAGGCCAACTGCTACCAACCATAAATACATCGCCGCCTCGGGTAAAAGCATCTACCAACGGAATCGGTTTTATAGTTGCGGCTGTTTGCAGCACCCTGTCAAAGCGGGTGTCGCCGGCTATAGTTGTGTTGGTTATATCTATAGTTTGCAGCAGGTCTACAGATTGTTTGTTTTGGGTGTAAATATGCGTAAAGCGGCGCAGCATGTTGCGGTTGAACTCCCCATAAGGCTTAAAGAAAACCTGGTCTGGCCGGAAAATAGCCGAAATAGAAAGTATAGGAATTTGGCGCTGTTCCAGCTCCTGCAGGTAATAATGCCAGAATTCATACTTCACAAACACCGTCAGCTTAGGCTGGACTATAGAAATGAAGTTTCGGGCATTGGCAGCGCTATCAAGCGGCAGGTAAAAAATGTAATCGGCACCGCTATAGTTCTTGCGCACCTCGTAACCGGAAGGGGAGAAGAAGGTGAGCATGATCTTATACTCCGGAAACTCAGCTTTAAAGGCTTCCATAACCGGGCGGCCCTGCTCAAACTCACCCAGCGATGCACAATGAAACCACACCACCGGTGCAGTATTACCGGCAAGCGCCTGCTGCAACTTCTCAAACTGCATGTCACGGCCCTGCAGCATCAACTTAGCCTTTTGTTTAAAAGGAGCAGCTACTGCAAGTAGTCCGTTGTAAGCTTTCAGGCCGATGTCGTAGAGTAGTTTCAAAACTATAGTTTGTGTTCTGCTGCAAATATAGCGGTTTAAGCTGCAATAGTTTTACTATAGGTTCAGCTTGGACGCTTATAGTTACGTACTATCCTTACCCTTAACAGCACATGCACTATGGCAGACAACACCGGGCAGGAAATTAAGATAGCCGTTTTCGATCTCAACAAGACCTTTTATAACAAGAGCTCTAAAGACGAGTTCTTTAAGTTTGTAAGTGCTAAAAAGCCGCATAAGGCTGCCTATTATTTACAGATGCTATACTATAAAGCGCTGCTTAAAATGCACCAGATCAGGCAGACGGAGTTTAAAGAGAACTTCTTTAATTATCTCGATAACCTGCCACCAGACAAGGTAAAGGAATATGCGAAAGAGTTCTGGGAGCAGGAGTATCCGGATAACTTTAACCAGGAAATAAAGGAACGACTGGATAAGCTGAAGAAAGAAGGTGTACAGATTTTTTGCGCTACAGGTGGCCTGGAGATATATGTAGAGCCGCTTTTTGACCTATACAAGATCGATGGATTCTTCGGGACAAGAGCGAACTATACCGACAACACCTACCTGGTTGATGGCAAAGCCTGCAAAGCCGAAGAAAAGATCGCCCGTTTAGACGAGTATTTTAAAGGCCAAAAGTATAGAATTGTAGAAGCCTACTCCGACGATAAAGAAGAAATACTGAAAGAAGCCGATAAAGCCTGGCTGGTGAAAGACGGAGAACTAAAACCTTACACTCCGTAGGTTTAACTATAATCTTCTATATTTGATAGCTCAAGCTAACAAAGCATACATGAAGATCTTACTTGTAATAGGGGCGGGCAGCTTTATAGGTGGTGTACTGCGTTACCTGCTCACCTTGTATATTCAAACCCGGTCAGTTGTTCCTTTTCCGTTTGGCACCTTAGGTGTAAATATTATAGGTTGTTTTTTTATGGGAGTTGTCTTTGCATTGATTGCCAAAGGAAATATGCCCGGCGAATGGCGCCCTTTTCTGGCAACCGGAATTCTGGGCGGCTTCACTACTTTTTCTGCATTTTCGCTGGAGTCGGTGTATATGCTACAAACAGAGCAATATGGGCAGGCTATACTTTATATTTTAGCCAGTGTGTTACTTGGGTTACTTGCAACGTTTACCGGTATGTGGCTCATACGTATGGTGTAACTATACTATAACTATAAAAGAAAAGCCCCGACATATGCCGGGGCTTTTGTATTATAATTAAGCTGTTAAAGCTTAGTGTTTCGCTAAATAGCTAGATACACCTTCTTTAGTAGCCTGCATTGCTTCTTTACCTTCAGACCAGTTGGCTGGGCAAACTTCGCCTTTCTCTTCGAAATACTGTAGGGCATCAACCATACGCAGCGCCTCATCAATAGAACGACCAAGCGGAAGGTCGTTCACCACCTGGTGACGTACTACGCCTTCTTTGTCGATCAGGAACAAGCCACGGTAAGCAACCGGTTCGCCAACAAATTCAACTTCGCCTTCTTCGTTGTACTCGTAGTGGCCAGCCAATACGTCGTAGTTCTGAGAGATAGTTTTAGCTGCATCGGCTACAAGCGGGTAATTTACACCCTCTATACCACCCTGGTTACGTGGAGTGTTCAGCCATGCAAAGTGAGAGAAATGTGTGTCAGTAGAGCAACCAACTACAGCAACGTTCTTACGCTCAAATTCCTCCATTCTGTCCTGGAACGCGATGATCTCGGTAGGGCAAACGAAAGTGAAGTCCATTGGGTAGAAATAGAAGATCACATGTTTTTTACCGATATACTGCTCCAGAGAGAAGTTTTCTACGAATTCGCCGTTCTCAACAGCCATTGCTTTAAAAGAAGGTGCTTTTTTACCTACTAATACTGCCATATTTATAGTTTTTATTTAGTTTGAAAATTATTTATTATTTAATGCTGATCTGTTTGTCGGGTTCCACCTTTTTACCGGTTAGCTGTACTGCAAAGCTTTTTATCTCGAAATTGTTTACCTGTTTTTTGCTAAAAAAATCTCTTAGCAGATTTTCAAGTTCAGGGTCTTCAAAATCGATTATCTCGCGTGTATTACTGCAGTAGATATGGCTATGCGTTGTAGTGCAGGTGTCATATCGCTTTCCGCCTTCTTCCGTTAACACTCTCTTAATAAGTTCTGCTTCGGCAAAAGTATCAAGTGTTTTATAAACTGTACCCAGCGAAATAGTGGGGTTAGCCGGATTTAGCTTCTGGTATACTTCCTCAGCAGTCGGGTGGTGCCCGTGCAATTCCGTTACCGCCTCGAGCACAACAATACGCTGATGCGTGGCTTTAAAGCCAGACTCAGTCAGTCGTTGTCGTAAATCGTTTCGGTTCAGGTTTTGCATAGTCTAAGTAAGAATGATTCTTAACTAAGAAAAGTTCCTGCAAAGGTAAGGCTTATACTTAAAAGTAAAAAGTAAAGCGTCAAAAGTTATTCGTAGATGGGGGAACTTGGGGAGTGAAGGAAGTTAAGTAGTGTAATGATGCTCACTTTTAAGCAGAGATGATTAAACTACCCCTGCCCCTCAGAGCTACGCTCGCTACCTTCAAACTCTAGTTCTCGGTAGTCCAAGGAGGGGAACCCTGTTATTACTATAATGTGGTTATAGCTTTGTAGGTAGGTTTCAGGTTTATAACTATAGATATAATCAATACTTAAATATATAATAGTAGAGACTATAGTCTAAAAAACTTAAATATTGAGGAGCAGGAGCTCCCCTCCTTGGATAAGGAGGGGCAGGGGTGGTTTGACCTCAAGTAAACTATAGTTACCTACCCTTAAACTCTGGCTTGCGCTTTTCTACAAAAGCATTCATGCCTTCAGTCTGGTCTTCAGAGGCGAAGCACAGGTAAAAGTTCTTACGCTCAAAGTGTAAGCCTTCATCCAGTTGTGTTTCAAAAGCGCGGTTAACAGATTCCTTGGCCAACTTCACGGCAACCGGCGACATCTGGGCGATCTCACCTGCCAGTTTAAAAGCTTCTTCTAAGTATAATTCTACAGGTACTACACGGTTTATCAGGCCTTGTTTCTCAGCTTCTTCAGCAGATATAAATTTACCGGTCAGTACCATTTCCATGGCTTTGGCTTTGCCTATTGCTTTTGTTAAGCGTTGAGTACCGCCTGCACCTGGCATCACCCCAATCTTAATTTCCGGTTGGCCAAACATGGCAGTCTCCGAAGCCACGATCATATCGCAGGTCATGGCCAGTTCGCAACCACCACCTAACGCAAACCCTGACACAGCAGCAATAATCGGTTTTTTTGTCTTACGGATCTGGTCCCAGGTAGAGAACTGGTCGATATTCAGCATATCAATAGCTGTTTTGCCGGCCATCTGTTTTATATCGGCGCCTGCAGCAAAAGCCCGTGCGTTTCCTGTTATAACTATAGCGCGTACTTCTTCATTCTCATCAAGTTCTTTTAAGGCATCGCGCAGTTCACCCATCAGTTGCAGGTTAAGTGCGTTAAGTTCTTTAGGGCGATTTAGCTGTATAAGCGCAACATGAGGTTGTGCCTGTGGGGTTACAAGTATAAATTCCATAGTTAAAGTATAAGTCTTTTGTTGTGCAGCTAATTTAAGGCTTTTTGTGGCAAGGCCATAAAAAAAGCCTGCTTAAAGGCAGGCTACAATGTTTTTCAGATGGCGGTTTCTTCAGGTTCGGGTACTACACGAATATACAGATCCTGCAGGTGCTGCGCTTTATGCATCTGTTCGTTCGGCTTGGTATATACATTCAGTTCTTTAGCCTGCACAGTTTTAACGAAAGGAGGTGCTTCCATTACAAACCCCAGATATAATAGGCCGCAAAGTAAAAGCAGTTTTGCTAAAAATGATTTGTTAACTTTTTCTACTGGTTGCATAAGACGAAGCTGTAAGATGATGAAGGCTATACTATATACAACATCTCTATACAGTAGGTTACTGTAATATAATATGAATTTCTACTATTGTGATAGCAAATATACTATAATTTCTCTGTAATATATACTATTTGCTTACAAACTGAAAAGTATTTCTGGTGCGCTGTTCTAGTAGTGCCTTTTTGCCGTCTAACATGCGGTTTATACTTTCAGTATCGTAGTTCTTAATAGTAAACAAGGTCAGCCCGGTATTATAGTGTATCACAAATTCATCCTCCAAGGTTCGTATAAGTTTTTGCAGACGTGGCTCATAAAAATCAGTGCACACCGAGAAGGAGATTGCCGAGTTCTGCATCAGGTTTATCTTTAACCTTAACTCTGATAAGGCATTAAAAATGGTGCCCAGGTTTTTTTCGGAGATGAAAGTGAAATCTTTTACACTGAACGAGACAAGGCACTGGTTCTCTTTAATAATATAAGCCGGAGCCAACTTCTCGAAACGGCAGTCGCATATTTTAGTGCCTTCGCCGGCAGGGTTCAGGAACGACTTTACATATAAAGGGATAGACCGGTTAGCCAGCGGTTTTATAGTTTTTGGGTGTATGACCGATGCGCCATAGTAGGCCATTTCCACCGTTTCCTGGTACGATATTTCGGGATAGCGAACGGTGTCTTTAAAATACTTGGGGTCAGCGTTCAGTAAACCATCCACATCTTTCCAGATACACATCGATTCCGCTTGCAAGCAGTAGGCAAATATGGCAGCGCTGAAATCAGAGCCTTCGCGGCCAAGGGTTGTCGTTAAGCCGTTGTTGGTGCCACCTAAAAAGCCTTGGGTAACTATAAGCTGGTCGGCAAGTATGGGTGCCAGGTCACGGGTTATAAGGCGTTCACTCCAGTTCCAGTCAATTTTTGCTTCACGCCAGGTGCTATCAGTCTGTATATACTTACGGCTATCTACCCAGGTGTTTGGCATGTTTTCCTGTTGCAGGTAGTGGTGCAAAATAGTAGAAGCCAGCAATTCGCCATAGCTTACTACCTGGTCGTAAAGTTGGTCGTAGCCCGCCTGTTGGTTCAGGTTAGTTAAGGTATGCGATAATTTAGCGAACAGGTGCTCCAACTCTTCGTATACAGGGGCATCAGGGTTTGGGAACAAAGCCTGTACGACCTCAAGGTGATAATTTCGGTTTTGCTCAAAAGCGTCACTGTATGGTTTATTATGAAAAGCCAGGTCAAATAGCTGCTCCATAGCATTGGTAGTTTTACCCATAGCCGATACAACTATAAGTAAACCATGTTTTTTGCCACTGGATGTTACTATTTGTGCCAGGTTCCGGAACGACGCTGCATTTTTAACAGATGCACCTCCAAACTTGTAAACTTTCATTCAGATATCGATAATGTTACGTAAAAGTAAGTAGCCTTCGTTTATGAATCAAAAAATGATATTTTTGTATTACTATATATAGATCAACCCAACTCAATACCCTTTATGAACTTAAATCTTGCTTTACCTGTAGGCACAACCCTTGACAGGTTTATAATGAGAAAACAGGAAGACTTTCCGTATGCCACCGGAGAGCTTTCGCAGTTGCTGCGTGACATTGCCTTAGCCGGCAAAATTGTAAACCGCGAGATTAACCGTGCCGGTCTGCTGGATGTGACCGGTGCCTTTGGCCAGCAAAATGTACAGGGCGAAGAACAGCAAAAGCTGGATGTGATCGCAAACATCCGCTTTATACGTGCGCTACGCAATGGCGGCGAAGTTTGCGCTATCATCTCCGAAGAAGAAGATGAAGTGATACAGACCGGCAACAAAAAAGGCAAGTATATAGTAGCTATCGACCCGCTGGATGGTTCATCTAACATAGATGTGAACGTGTCGATCGGGACGATATTCTCGGTTTACAGAAGAAAATCAGAAACTGGAGGCGATGGTACTGTAGATGATTGTTTGCAGAACGGAACGCAGCAGGTAGCTGCCGGCTATATTATTTATGGTTCGTCTACAATGCTGGTTTATACCACTGGCCACGGCGTAAATGGTTTTACTTATGAGCCATCGCTGGGCGAGTTCTTCTTATCTCACCCGGATATTAAAACTCCTGCTAACGGTACAGTTTATTCCTGCAACGAAGGTAGCTACAATAGCTTCCCGGAAGGCATAAAACAATACATTAACTATTGCCGCGAAAATAATCACTCGGCACGTTATATAGGCTCTCTTGTAGCTGATTTCCACCGTAACCTGCTTAAAGGCGGCGTTTATATTTACCCGTCGACGGCAAAAGCACCTAACGGCAAACTACGCCTGATGTATGAGTGCAACTCGCTGGCTTATATTGTAGAGCAGGCAGGTGGCAAGGCTACCAACGGACACACACGCATAATGGAAATTGAGCCTACTGAGCTTCACCAGCGTTGCCCACTTATAATTGGTTCGCCGGAGATGGTTGATAAAGTAGAGGAGTTTATTAAAAGCGAAGTAGCGGCTGTTTAAACGGCTTATACCTTAGTTATACCTATAAATAAAGCGGGTCTGCGCCTTTTGCAGTTCCCGCTTTATTATTAAACGGGCTACCTGTTCGGCTACCTGGTCTTCAGCAGGAAGCTTCATGGCTTGTTTTACGTCGCGCTCATCTACATCAATACGATAAAGTATGTGCAGCAGGCGGTTCAGGTCGTGGCGAAGCAGGTAAAGTACAGCCAGACGTACATGGTGCTCCAGGTCGGGCATATTATCGGCGTAGGGCAGTTCGTCCTGGCCAAAGTGCTTTTGCAGGTGCCTGGCAGTGCTATCCAGTAACAGGTTGGCGTATTCCATGGCTATCAGTTTAAATAAAAAAGGCCTACTTGTTCAGAAGGCCTTTTTACGTAAGTTATTCTTTTTTCTTTTTAGGTTTTTTTTCCTCTTTAGCCTCTGTTGATTTTTCAGTTGCTTTTGCCTTGGTCGTTTTCTTTTCAGCTTTTTTGTCTTCAGCTTTTGTTTCCTTGGCTTTCTCTTCTTCAGCTGGTTTAAAGCCAATGTACTGCTTTACGATCTTGTACCAGTTGGCAAGCTTCTTCATATCAGACAAGTATACGCGGTCCTCGTCGTACTCCGGCATTACCGACTCCATAAAATCACGGTACTCGTGGTCGTCTGGTTTCTCGCTTAATGGCAGGTCGTCGCCATATTTTTCATGGATGCGTTCAAACACTTCAGCAAGAGGTACAGTAGCTTCTTCGTCGGTAGTATAGATCGAGATCTCATCAAGCAACGACATACGCTGGCGGGCCTGGGCTACCACACGTTGCGGCTTATCAGAAAGAGATTCAACAATAATACCGGTACGGGTAGGGGCTACCACGCGGTATAAACCGTTCATGCCGGAAATGGCTGCTACTTGTCTTAAATCAATAGGCATAATAAGGATAGGGTATTTTGTTTTGGTTTTATAGTTTAAACTGTATCGGTATGCTCACATTAAGTGCGTAGCCTGGCGACTTGAACTTAAGCAGGCGAGCTATACGCAGGGCCTCTTCGCCAACACCGGCACCCGGGTTACGCAGTACCTTAAAGCCCGATGTAGAACCATCTTCGTTTATAGTAAAGCCGATAATGCTTTCGCCCTGCACACGGTTACGCATGGCAAGGGCCGGGTATTTTAGTTCTTTACCTATAAACTCGTACATGGCCTCAATGCCGCCCTCGTAATGCTCGGCAGCAGGCAGGGCTTTATTCGGAACCCAGTACGTTGGTTTTTCCTCTGCTTTTTCGGTTTGGGTAGTTTGTGCCGATGCGGTAAATGCTGCAAAGGCAAATAAAAGAAACAAAAATGAGAATTTGGTTTTCATAAGGGGTAATTGCTTTAGATTAATACAAAAATAACAAATTACTGCTGTGCTTTTACCTGTGCATTCACTTCGTCAATAAAATTTAGCAGCTCGTCGCGGCCAATTCTTTTTTCTGCAGAAGTTGCAAAGATCTGGGGCAGCTCATCCCAGGTTTGCAGCAGTGTACGCTTGTAAGCAGCTATTGTTTGGTCCGTCTTAACAGACGATTGCTTATCAGCTTTAGTGAAAACCAGTACAAAAGGCACGCCAATCTGCCCCAGGTGGTTAATAAATTCAACGTCGGTGCTCAATGGCTCGTGGCGCGAATCGATCAGTACAAATACGCAGGTCAGGTTTTCGCGCTTCTGGAAATAATAGTTGATCATCTTGCGCCAGTCTTCGCGCGAGCCACGGCTAACTTTGGCATAACCATAGCCCGGTAAGTCGACCAGGTACCAGCTGTCGTTAATTAAAAAGTGATTGATCAGCTGTGTTTTACCCGGCGAAGAAGATGTTTTTGCCAGGCCTTTTTGTTCGGTAAGCATGTTTATCAATGATGATTTACCGACATTAGAACGCCCTATAAAGGCATATTCCGGTTTGTCCGGTGCCGGGCAATCTTCCACCCGGGTGTTGCTCATCAAAAATTTTGCTTCTTTAATTACCATGCTTATACTTCTGATTTGGTTCGAAACCCTTAAATTTGTAATATAGTGGTTCCAAAATGTATAAATTCGCTAAATTAAGCTACTGGTTATAGTTGCTTAAGAGATTACAAAGGTACGTTTAATTTGCCAAACATGAAGATAATGCCTTTTTCCTGGTTAAGAGGTACAGGTATAACGCCTGCAATTAAGAAACAGTATACATTATGGTCGAGGGTAGGGGTGTGCGTAATGCTGCTGGCTGGTGCTATTGCCCTGAGCAGTGCTGCGCTTCCTGATGTAGACTCCAACTCCCCGGATGCCAACATGCGCCGTGCCGACAAGGCTTATGCCAAAGCAGATTTTGCTGAAGCAGCCGGCTGGTATAAAAAAGCCCTTGAAGAAGATCCAAAGAACGTTAAGGCACTCTATAGATTAGGTATAAGCTACCTGGAGTTGCGCAACCCGCGACAAGCCAAATTGTGCCTGGCAAAAGTATATGAGTACGACCCTAAGTTTGGCGAGAAGGTGATCGTGAACCTGGCAGAGGCCCTGCACCAGGATTATGACTTTGAAGAAGCTAAAAAATACTACCAGCAGGAGATTTACAGCACAGGCAAAGCCGACTGGAACTATGTAGAAGTTATCCGGAAGCGTATTGATGAATGCAATGCAGGTATAGCTTTGCTTGCACAACCATCGGTAGCACAGGTAATTAACCTGGGCCCTTCCGTAAACTCAAAAGATGTAGAGTTTGTGCCAATACTTTCAGAAAATGATTCGGTGCTTTTATTTACTGCCCACGAAGCCCCGGAAGGCCCTGAGCAGATCAGGATTTCCAGAAGAAAGAACGGCGCATGGCAATCATCTAAAGAGTTTTTAAAAGCCTCGGATAGCAAAAAAGGCCATGCTATAGTTACTATTTCACCGAATGGTAACATGTTGTACACGTATGCCGCTGCCGATGGCCTGCGTAGTTACGACCAGTCGAAAGACTCGTGGGTAAACCCGCGACCATTGCCAATTCCGCTTAACCAGCTTGCCAACGAAACATCGGTGCATATAACCGAAGACGGGCAGTTTGCCTTTTTCTCGAGTGACAGACCAGGCGGCTTCGGTGGCTTAGACCTGTATGTAAGCCAACGTTTCCCGGATGGTACATGGAGTGCAGCTATAAACCTGGGTGCAACTATAAATACCCAACACGACGAAGACGCAGCTTTTATCGATTCCAATTCAAAGACCTTATACTTCAGCTCGCGCGGGCATAACTCTATGGGCGGGTTTGATGTGTTTAAATCGCAGATGCGCGAAGGCAAGTGGCAGGACGTTAAGAACCTGGGCTTCCCGATAAACTCTCCGCACGACGAGCTATACTTTAACCTGGACCGCAACCGCAAATCGGCTTACATGGCATCTGACAGACCGGGCGGACTTGGCTCACTTGATATTTACCAGATCCTATCGCTGGAGCATTAATATTATACTTTAAAAGCCTGCAGTAACATAAGGTACGAACTATAGCCTTATTGCCGGTTTCAGAATTTTACACTATCGTATACAAAAATGTCGGGCTATCGCAGCCCGACATTTTTTTCTTATTAAATTATAAAACAACAGCTCAACATATATATATACTATATTTTTTATATATTTGTCTTTGTTCAATTGATTATAAGTTACGTTATAGTATATTGCCTCGTTTATTGCGCTTTAAACAGCCAGTAGGGCGTTGCAGTGTAGGGGTGGCAGTATATAAACCAAAATAAATATATACTATATATATACCATTTTTTATATCATCCGTATAGATGCCCATACAACCGTTTGGGGTAAGTCTGTATCCCATTATCAAATCATTGACCAATTAAGTAATAACCAACAAAATAGTATAACAAACCTTTACAACATGAATCAATTAGCCAAATCGTTTTCACGATTTTCCATGCTGTTAGTGGTGTTCTTATTGCTGGCAGCTTCGGCTTCGGCACAAAGCAACAGAAAGCTGATAAGAAGTGGAAACAAGCTCTTCGCCAAAGAAAACTATAGATCTGCCGTTGAGTTTTATGAGCAGGCGCTGGCCAACGATCCGGATAATGCCGATGCATTATACTACGCCGGTATCAGCTACATGACCTTTGATAAGGAAAAAGCTGCTGACTACCTGTATCGCGCACAGCAGATCAAGCCAAACGTTGACCGTGACCTGGAATACTGGTTAGGTCGCGCTGACCACATTAACTACCGTTTTGATAGTGCTATTGAGCATTACCAGGAGGCACAGAAAAACCTGCGCCGCCGCGACGAAGAGCGCCGCGAAGAACTGGCTATGCTGATTCAGCATGCACGAAACGCGCAGCGTGAGGTAGCTAACCCGAAAGATGTTTTTGTTAAAAACCTGGGTGGTATAGTTAACTCGGCTTACTCGGAGCACAGCCCGGTTATCTCTTCTGATGATAACTACCTGCTGTATACTTCGCGCAGCTCTGAAGCTACAGGTGGTACACCTGCACGCGATGGCGAGTACTACGAAGATATTTTCGAATCAACCAGAACTGGCGAAGACGAGTGGTCTCCGACCCAGCGTGTACCTGGCCAACTGAATGGTCCTGGTCACGATGCTTCTATCCAGTTATTTGACAACGATACAAAACTGTTGCTTTACCGTGCCGATAACAACGGCGATATTATGGTAGCTGAGCGCCAGTCTGACGGTTCGTGGGGTGCTCCAAAAAGCATCGGCGATAACATTAATACGAAGCATTACGAGTCTGATGCTTACATTACAAAAGACGGACAGAGACTGTTCTTCTCATCAAGTGCTTACTCAGAGTACGGCGACCTTGATATTTTTGTATCGCAGCGCCAGTCTGATGGTTCATGGGGAGCGCCTAAATCGATAGGTACTACCATCAACACTCCATTTGATGATGACAGCCCTTACTACTCGGAGCACAACGGAACTTTATACTTTGCATCTACCGGCCATAACACCATGGGTGGTTACGATATCTTCGCTTCTAAGTACGACTCAGTTGCCAGAAGATGGGCTAAGCCAGTTAACATGGGTGCACCGGTTAACACTCCTGACGATGACACTTACTATCGTCTGAGCCCGGATGGAAGCTATGCTTACCTTTCGTCTTACAGAATTGGCGGTTACGGTGAGAAAGATATCTATACGATCAACTACATCCGTAACGTGCGTGTAAAAGGCCAGGTATTCTCTAAAGTTGACAGCCTTGCCATACCAGGTGTAGAGCTGATCTTTAACGGTCTGCAGGCAGATAAGCGCCCGATCTCTTACCGCGATGTTACCCGTCCGGATTCTGCAACTTACCAGGTAGATGTACTTTCAGGACGTAATTTCCAGGTTCAGCTTTCAAAAGATGGTAAGCTGATAACTACTGAAGAACTGGAAGTGCCAATGACCCTGAACGACACGACTACCATTACGCAGAACTTCTATATTGATTATGTAGATACTACTGCTGCCCGTGCCGGTCTGATGGCTGTTAACCCGGTTTACTTCGATACAGATGAGTACAACCTGCGTCCGGAATCGATCAACGAACTGGATAGAATTGCAGAGTACATGAAAGCTAACCCTATGGTTAACATCAGCATCGAAGGTCATGCTGACTCTCGTGCAAGCGATGCGTACAACATGACACTTGGTACCAACCGCGCCGATGCCGCTTTCGATTACTTAGTAAGCAAAGGCATCTCAGCTAAGCGTATGGTAACGGTAAGCTACGGCGAACGCAGACCAGCTGTTCCGAACACATCTGCAGAGAACATGCAGCTGAACAGAAGAACAGAGTTTAAGGTGCTTGAAAGAGCTGACCAGAACGAAGCTCAGTAACAAGTATAAGCAGGGCTTAATGCAAGCCTTACTAACTATAAAAAAACAGGCCGGGTATTTGCCCGGCCTGTTTTTTTATATAAACCGTGTATTATAAGTATAGGTAGCGTATTTTTGCCTTATTAATTTTTAATTGCAACTATGGCAGTAGTACCTTATAAGAACGAAGACGACAACAAGAAATCGCAGGTGGCAAAGATGTTTAACAACATTGCCGGCAAATACGATTTCCTGAATCACTTCCTGAGCGCTGGTATCGATATTATATGGCGTAAAAAAGCTGTTAGCTTATTGGCCCCTGTTAAGCCTAAACAGGTACTGGATATTGCTACCGGCACCGCCGACTTTGCTATAGAAACCCTGCGCCTGAACCCGGACAAGATAACCGGTGTGGATATTTCGGAGGGGATGCTGGCCGTTGGCCGTGAGAAGCTGGTAAAGAAAGGACTTACAGATAAGATAGAGCTTTTGTATGGCGATTCTGAAAATCTGCCGTTCGAGGATAACTCCTTTGATGCAATTACCGTAGCTTTTGGGGTGCGCAACTTCGAGAACCTGGAGAAAGGACTTGCAGAGATGCACCGCGTACTTAAGCCCGGAGGAATGGCTGTGGTGCTGGAGTTCAGTAACCCGCGCAGCTTCCCCATGAAACAATTATATCATTTTTACTCCCGAAATATACTACCACTTATAGGTAAGATCGTTTCTAAGGACAATGCCGCTTATACTTACCTGCCCGAGTCGGTGCAGGCTTTCCCGGACGGGCGCGCATTCCTGGACATCTACGAAAAAGTTGGTTTTAAAACTACACAATGGCATTCACTAACATTTGGCATAAGCTCTATATACACCGGTCGAAAATAAGCCTGTTCGCTTTACTGGCTATACTTATAGTTGCCCCGGCAGCACAGGCCCAGAAAAAAATAAACACCCTTAACAAACCTGGCTACGACGATAAACTGATACATTACGGCTTTTACCTGGCGGCTCCGCTAACACGGTATAACATACAGCACTCGCAGGAATATGCCGACCAGTTGGCTGCCAGCGCCACGGGTGGTGCCGATGCAACGCACGTTAATGCAAAGTTCAGCCCTGGGTTTTATACAGGCCTGGTACTTAATGTTCGCCTTGCCGATTACCTGGATGCCCGCTTTGTACCTGGTGTAGGATTCTACAGCCGTAAGATCGAGTTTACAAACATGCCCCAGGAATCAGGGGAGATACAGACCGTAGATAAGACCATAAGCAATACTATGGTGGAGTTACCCGTGTTGCTTAAGTATAGAGCCAAGCGACGCACTAATACGCGTATGTACCTGGTTGCAGGCGTTAAGCCGGGCATAGACCTGGGTAGCGGTAAAAGCGACGAGAACCCCGACCTGGGCCTGGCTATAGAGAAATTTGACCTGGCGCTGGAGTATGGCTTTGGCGTAGATATGTTTTACCCGTTCTTTAAGTTTGCTCCCGAGATCCGTTTTTCGCATGGCCTTATAAACCAGCACAAACTTACGGGCAGCCAGTATAGCCGCTACATACAAAAGCAGACAAACCATAATATTTCGCTCATCCTCTTTTTCGAATAAAGTATAAACTATGGCAAAAACAGCACTTGTTACCGGGGCATCGTCTGGTATAGGCCGTGCCACAGCTGTTGCACTGGCAAAACAAGGTTACCGTATTATAGTTGCAGGCCGCCGCAAAGAGCGCCTCGAAGAACTGCAGCAGGAACTGGGTGGTACTACTAACGTAATGCCGCTTTTGTTTGATGTACGCGATAAGGAAGCAGTACAATATGCTATTGCTTCGTTGCCTGCTGAGTGGCAGCAAATTGATGTGCTGGTAAACAATGCCGGTAACGCTCACGGGCTGGCACCCATACAGGAAGGCTCGCTGCAGGATTGGGATGCCATGCTGGATATAAATGTAAAGGGCCTGCTGTATGTAAGCCACGCAGTTATTCCACTTATGCAAAAGCAGGGTAGTGGCCACATTATCAATATAGGCTCAATAGCTGGCAAGGAAGTGTATGCGAACGGGAATGTTTACTGTGCCTCAAAATTTGCTGTGGATGCCCTCTCAAAAGCCATGCGCATCGACCTGATAGAGACTGGTATAAAAGTATCGGAAGTGAACCCGGGGCTTGTGGAGACAGAATTTTCGGAGGTGCGATTTAAAGGCGACAAGGAGCGTGCCGCCGGCGTTTATCAGGGTTACCAGCCGCTATTAGCAGAAGATATTGCTGACCTGATAGCGTTTATAGTTAGCAGACCGGCCCACGTAAACCTCGCTGAAGTACTTATACTTCCGGCTGCGCAGGCATCATCTACAGTACTGAATAAGAAGGTATAAACACGAAAGTATAAACCCGGCATGGGTTAAACCGTACTTTAAAAGGTGCCTGTTACAACAACGGGCACCTTTTTTATTTAACATTTATACATGTAAGCTATGAAAAACCCACAGGAAGATATTAATAAGCAACAACAGCGTAAAAACCCCGAAGGCAGAGTGCCTGCTACAAAGCAAAAGCATGAGATCTCGAACGAAGCAAACTATAAAGGCGCTGTAGACCTGGGAAAAAACGGAACAAAAGCTACTGCCAGTCAGCAGCAGGGCCAGGGCGCTAAAAACGCAAAAGACCATAACAACCGCAGCGGAAGCGATAGTGGCCAGAATACGAATAAGAAGACCAGATAATATACCTGAACTATAAAATAAAAGCGGGCAGCATCTGAAAAGGTGCTGCCCGCTTTTATTTTATAGTTGGTGATAACACCTACTATAGCTCTTTTTTATACTTCAGAAACTATAGATCTTAAACAAGTTTATACTTATAAAACCAATGTATAAACCGGTAAGATTCTTAGTCGAGGTAGAAGTGGAGGAGCCAGCCGGCACCGGAAAACTCTTTGGCCCGGAGGTCGTCGTTGTGGATTACTTTTGCCCGATCGCCAACTTCAAACTCATTGCCGTAGGTGCTGTCAGTGATGCAGATGCGGCTGCTTGTGCTTTTAGATCTGTTCTCTGCTGTGTACGTGTCTTCGCCATCACCTCCCATTATACTTATCTTTATACCTGGCTTTTGATCACCGGTAAGTATAAAATGGTCCTTGCCTGCCAAACCATAGAGTAATAGTTCTTTTGTCTGGTTTTTATGGTAAGTGCGCTCAAACAGTAGTTCTTTTATTTCGTCCTGCTTATTTGTTTTAAATACCTGCACCTGTACCGAGGTAGGGCTAAGTACATTAACTATAAACCGTTCGTGTTTATCAGAGCCAACCACAATCGCCTGTTTAGCAAGTATAGCAAAATAGTCCTGTGCCATTTGCTGTACATGATCCCGGTGGTATTTTAGCTTATTAATAATGGGCTCGGCGGTCAAACGATGGATCGTGTCAGGCATTTTCCTGAAAGCTTCTTCAATGACCTGGTCGGTTAATGCTGCTTTTACGCTATCTGCAATTTCGATCCAATCCTGTTGCTCCAGTTCCGAAAGTATAAGCGCATCTAAATGGCGCGCGTTATAGTTCAGCTTTTCGAGGTTACCTACATTTTTGCGATATGTCCGGAAGTGCGGCTTAAACTTTAGCCATCTTGTTATCCAAGGAATAGGCGCATCGTGTAGTTTATAGAACACGTTATCGCGGTCGCGAGGCACGGGGCGATACAGGTAGGCATCTTCTTCGGGTTCCAGTTCGGCCCAGCGCCAGTTGTCTTCGTGTCGGCTCCAGTCGCCTATCAGCATATCAAATAAACGGGCTCTGAGGTAATTGCGGGCATCCACCTTCGTATCGTTATCCGAGAGCCGCTCTGTTAGCATGGAGCGGGTACTTTTTACTTTTTCGGCATTGCCCATATCGGGGTTGTCGCTCTGGTTACCATCGGGGCGGCGTTCCATCAACACTACCGTTCCACCTATCTTATCCAGGTATTCGCCCAGGCGAGGGTCGTGGGGCACGTACACCAGTTCCGGGTTAGTATGGTAAATACCAATGGCTTGGGCCATATCCGGTAAAACCAGCGCCGCAAACGGGTGAGTAGCTGAAGTGGCATCGCGGGCTATGTTGGCAATATAGCTTTTCTGGTACCTGGGCGACAAGGCTCCGGCCGGCTCTTTATCAACAGAACGCAACACGTACTCTATACTATCCGGGGTGTAAGCGCGCAGGCTTATAGTCTGGCGACTGCCTCCCATTTTAATAGGTGTAAGCCCGCCATAGGCAGTGCCCAGGTCCAGCACCTTAATGGGTACTGGCGTGATCCAGGCAGGGCGGTAGTGCTTGCCATACAGTAAGGTGTGGAGTGTGCCCCGGTCGTAATGTGCCCCAACCGGTAGCGTAATGGTGCTATCGGTATAGGTTTTTATAGTGGCATGTTGGGCAGGGGCATCCGGCACTTGTTTTATAGTATGCGGATAGCGCGTACAGGCAGCCTGCAGCACCAACAAAAGTATAAAAGTAAGCGATGCCAACAGCGACTGTATCTTAGCCGGCTGCTGTGTATATGTAGGTGCTGTTTTCACGATCTGATCAAAAGCCTTCACGATCGAAGGCGTGTACTCTTATGTCGTGGGTGGTTTTGTCTTTGGTTTCTTTGCTGCCTTCGAGCTCGGTGCCACGTTTGGTGTCGTACACCCAGGTTTTTTTGCTCCAGCCTTTCACCCGCGACTTGTCTTTTATTTCGTCTTCGCCGAGGCCACCCACTATAACCACTTTTATACCTTTATCTACTTCGCCGCTAACTTCAAATTCATCGTCGTTATCAAGGCCATGCAGGGTAATAACTTTTGTTTCGGAGCGATAATAAGTTCTCCTGAATATAACAGCGTCATCTGATTTCCGGGTTACTATAACTTCGGTCTCGTTATCGTTCAGGCGGTTAACTTTAAACTCATCTTCCTCATCCGTTCCGATCACAAGCGGTTCTTCTGCCAGAATCTCATAAAACTCGGCGGCGGCTTTGCGTAACTGGTCGCGGCGACTGCGTAGTTTGCGTGCCGTGGTTTCGCCTTCCAGTTGGTAAACCTGTTCCGGGAAACTGCGCACGGCTTCGTTAATAACGTTGTCGGTAATGTTATTTTGCAGCACTATAGCTAACGAGTCGAACTGCTCGCGGGTAACCTGGCCCAGAGCTCTTCTATCCAGGAACTCGGCATTCATGGTGAGGGCGTACACATCTTTCAGTTCATCATCAAAAGATTCGAACTTACGGATGGCCCAGTTGCGGCTAAATATCCAGGGGAAAATGCCATCCTGGAAACGGTAGAATACCTGGTCGCGGTCTTTTGGTATAGGGCGGTATATTTTGTTGTTGTTCTTTTCGTATTCAGCCCATTCCCATTGGCCCTCGTGGCGGTCCCAGTCATGTATGAGCAGGTCCAGGAGGCGGGCTTTGGCAAACGTTTGCTGATCTATAAAATGGTCATCTTCCTCGAACCTGTTGCGCAGCATTTTACCGGAACCCGAAATATCCACGGCATCGCCGAGGGCAGGAGTCAACGTGTTTTTACCGTCAAATTTCTCTTCCAGCATAAATACTTTGTTGCTGAACAGCTCGGCATTTTCGCCAAAGGCAGTGTCGTTAGGGCGCACATAGTATAGCTTCGGGGTTGAGTGCGGAATACCGGCAGCCTCGGCGAGAGACGGCACCGCGAGCGCACCATATGGGTTCATGGCGGTGGTCTGGTCGCGGAGTATATTAGCTACAAAAGTTTTGCGGAGTGGCTTAGGTACAACCAGTACAGGGTCTTTATCGAGGGAGCGCAGGGCATACGTAAAGCCGGTGCTATCCGAAAGGGTCATGCTGGTGGTCTGAAAACCGCCGCCGAGTTTCTCGAATTTAAGGCCCCCCTTCAGGCTGTCCATCTCGAACACAGGAACTGTAACTTCGGCAAGCCACACAGGGCGATAGTGTTTGCCCCAGAATAAACGGTGCAGCCAGCCACGCTTATAGTGTTTGCCAGCTTGTATGGTTACGCTATCAACAGCTTGCGGCTCGGTTTGCAGCTGCTTGTAAACAGAAGAGTCGGTTACCGGGGTGTCGGCGTAGAAGTTTTTGCGGGCACAACCTGCAAAAAGTATAAGTAGCAGCACCCAAATTGTGTGCTTATATATCAGTTTCATAGTTAATCAAGAATATAATCTCGACCCTATCTAACGTAAATGATATATAATGTTTACAATTTAAGCCTTTATACTTTTGTAAGGCAGGTTTCAGGGAAACTAGGTATTGGTATAGTGCAGTTTTTGAGCCTGCTTTTAGTTTATACTTACCTGTATTATTTGCCTGTCAGGTACTCCAACTTCATAATTTCCTCAAGTTCGTCATCAAAATTCTCGTCGAACTTAAAGTTATACAGCATCCATTTATCGGCGGCTTTATATATTGGTGGAGTTAAACCTTCTTTTAATTGCTTCCTCAACGCTATAAATTAAGCCTGCAACAACTAATAAAAGAAGCCCTACACCGATTATCACAGAGATGCTTTTAGGTAGTTCAAAAAAGTGGCCGGGAATTGAGAAGAGTAATAGAACTCCTCCGAACTTGATCATTTCTTTCGCCGAGTACTTTTGTGCAAAATCCCATCTTTCCTGATTCTTCATAGAACCTGACGTCCTATACCCATAGAGTTCATTAATGCTTTTGGGCGGAAACTTTAATAGGATAAGCCCTGCAACTATAAATAATACTCCCGTTATCAGCGTGATTAAAACGATAGGGTTCTCAAAAGTCATTCGATGTTATTATATGCCTGATATTTAACGGCTGGGCTAAAAGGCGTTTTAATGCTTTTTAGCTGTTGTTGTAGGTAGTTTTATTTAGAACTCTGCATTATAAACAGCTTTTTGACCATCTGAAAGGTTTAAAGTGTCATAGGTTGTAGTTTTAACCCCATTCTTTGTTTTGTGTGTCGTGATAATGACAGGCTGACCAGCAGCTACTTCAAGAACAGGATTGGAGGGTAGCCCACTGCTCCAAGTTATGACTGGTCCACAGGATTGTTTTCCGTCTATCCCCATCTTTGAATCAAATGAGCTTGCAAAGTAATCAGAAGCCTTTATTTGACTTTGATTAGTTAAGCGCACTTCAACAAATGCTCTTTTAGGTATAAAATAATTAACTGTTATGGTTGTGTCTTTTTCCAATCCAAAAAAAGCGAAACTGTGACCGCTATTGGAACAGGAAAGGTATTCTACTGAAGGAGGGAGAATTTCCGTCTCGAAATAGCCTTCTCCTTTCTCGTCATCTCGAATTTGAAACTTTAACTCATAGTACCCTTTAGAATCAGTAGTTGAGACCGCTTTCTTTCTGACGGTGCCGCCCTGAAGGTAAATGGTGTTTACCCAGTTTGTGGTGATTTTAGCATTCGCAACAGGAATTGTTCCATCACCAGAAGTAAGTCGCCCTTTTATTACCGTACAGTTTTGGCAAGTGGGACCAATCAAGTCATCTTCTTTCTTTACACATCCTGAAGCAAGTGATAGAAAGACAAAAAACAAGAGCAACAACCAATTTATTTGTTTCATAACTTATAGTTTAAATTGCCTACAACTACTGTATAAACGAAAACATACGCTTATCTGCACTATATGCGAAATTACTTTACTTCGTAATTCGTTTATACCATTAATATAGCAGAACTATAATGTTTTACAAAATAGCAGCAACTATAAAGCCCGGCCAAAAGTACCTGGCCGGACTTTATAGTTTATCCTCGCTCGCGTCCCGCGAGTGTGAGCTATGCTTTGGCCTCTGGCCGCTACACTGTAAACTACAATTCAGATACAACTAAAGGACTGTCAGCACAGGCACTGCTATAGGTGTAATATTCAGGCTCGGTAACAATCCCGGCCCGAACAGGATTCTGATGAATATACTCGACCTTCTGATCAATGACTGCATTTGTACAAAGCAGAACCGGGTAATTGGTATAGTTCCAGAAATGATATTTGCTGTATTGAGTGTTTGTCTTCGCAAAATGATTGAACAAGTAAAGCAACCACTCCTTTCTGCTCTCCTCTGGGTTCGCTTCTATTGCAGTAATGATTTTTTTGGCAGTATAGCTCTTAAATCTGCCAAGCAATTCAGTTAAATCACCTTCCTGTCTTCTGGCAATAAGATGCATGTGGTTTGTCATAATAACATAAGCAAAAATCTCTAATCCTTCTTTCTCCTGGCAATACTTCAAATTTTCAACCAGGATATCTTTATAGTCCTTTCTTGTAAAAACATCTACCCAACCTGCTACAGTTAATGTCACAAAGTATAGTTCACCAACCGTTGTCTTACGATACTCGCTCATCAGCTATTGTCATTTTCTGTTTCTTTACGCTGAGATAACAAAACCGGCCGGAGGCCAAAGGATAGCTTACACTCGCCAGAGGCGAGCGAAGACATAAGCTCCTTAAATTACACAAAACGAGTACTATATCACACCCAAACAAAAAGCCCCGGCCAGAATTAACTGACCGGGGCTTTTATAGTTATCTAAAGTATAGCCTATGCTACTTCTTCTTTCTTGCTCATGCGGTTACGCTCGTTCTCGTCTAAGTAGATCTTGCGCATGCGGATGCTCTTAGGCGTTACTTCCAGCAATTCATCCTTCTGGATGTATTCCATAGCTTCTTCCAGCGAGAATTTCTTGGCAGGAGCGATCTTCACGTTGTTATCAGAACCGGAAGCACGCATGTTTGTCAGCTTCTTACCTTTCTGAATGTTAACTGTGATATCGTTCTGGCGGCTGTGCTCACCAATTACCTGGCCCATGTACACATCTACACCCGGATCAACGAAGAATACACCTCTGTCCTGAAGCTTATCGATAGAGTAAGCCGTTCCCGGACCCTGCTCCATAGAGATAATAGAACCGTTGATACGACCTGGGATATGACCTTTGTGCGGCTCATACGCCATGAAACGGTGGTTCATGATCGCCTCACCGGCAGTTGCTGTAAGTACGTTGTTACGAAGACCGATAAGACCACGTGCCGGAATGTTGAACTCCAGGTGCTGCAGGTCTCCCTTAGGCTCCATTATAGTTAACTCACCTTTACGCTGCGTTACCAGTTCAATTACCTTACCGGCAGTTTCTTCAGGCACGTCAACAACCATGTGCTCGATAGGCTCGCAACGAACACCATCAATTTCTTTATAGATTACCTGTGGCTGACCTACCTGTAACTCATACCCTTCGCGGCGCATAGTTTCGATAAGTACTGACAAGTGAAGGATACCACGACCAAATACCAGGAAAGTATCTTCACGGTCGGTTTCCTGTACGCGCAGTGCCAGGTTTTTCTCAGTTTCTTTGAACAGACGATCACGAAGGTGACGCGATGTTACGAACTTACCCTCTTTACCGAAGAAAGGAGAGTTGTTGATCGTGAACAACATGTTCATCGTTGGCTCATCTATAGAGATACGCTGCAGTGGCTCCGGGTTCTCAGCATCAGCAATAGTATCGCCAATGTCGAAACCTTCGATACCTGTTACAGCGCAAATTTCGCCAGCCGATACTTCAGGAACACTCTTACGGCCAAGGCCTTCAAATATCTGTAGTTCAGCAATCTTACCTTTTTTAATAGAACCATCTGCTTTGCAAAGCGCGATAGGCATACCTTCTTTAAGCGTACCACGGTGCACACGACCGATAGCAATACGACCAACGAAAGAAGAATAGTCAAGCGACGTGATCTGCATCTGCGGAGTACCTTCACGGTAAGGTGCAGCTGGTATCACATCAATGATAGCATCTAAAAGAGGAGTAATATTATCAGTTGGCTGCGTCCAGTCAGTGCTCATCCAGCCCTGCTTAGAAGAACCATAAAGTGTTACGAAGTCAAGCTGATCTTCAGTAGCATCTAGGTTAAACATCAGGTCGAATACCTGCTCGTGCACCTCATCAGGACGGCAGTTCTCTTTGTCTACTTTGTTAACTACTACAATTGGCTTAAGGCCTAATTGTATCGCTTTGCTCAACACGAAACGTGTCTGAGGCATGGCACCTTCAAAGGCATCTACTAGAAGTAGTACACCATCGGCCATTTTAAGTACACGCTCTACTTCACCACCAAAGTCGGCGTGACCAGGCGTGTCAATAATGTTGATCTTAACGTCTTTGTAGCGAACCGACACGTTCTTAGAAACGATCGTGATACCACGCTCGCGCTCCAGGTCGTTGTTGTCCAGTATCAGGTCATCAAAGTGCTGGTGCTCAGCGAAAAGCTTAGAAGCATGAATGATCTTGTCCACGAGCGTTGTCTTGCCGTGGTCTACGTGTGCGATGATCGCGATATTACGAATGTTCTGCATTGAATTGGTTTTTCGAGCCGCAAAAGTACGGAAAATGCGTCACATTTCAGTAGCCCGCTCGAAATAAAGATGTTATGTTTTTATTTTTTATTTAAAACCAGGCTGTCAGCACAGGTTAAGAGGCAAACATAAGGGCATGGAAGTTTGTTCATTTATAGCTTATTAACTGCAAAACACTGAGCCCAAGGCTTTTTTATACCGTATCTATACTTATGAGAGTAACTTATTTATTATGCCTGCTACCGGCGATGCTACTGTTTGGTTGTGACCAGCCCAACCGCACGACCGATGCCGAATATACCACCGCTGACACTGGCGATGCCCCTTTAACCGAAACCCAGACTGCCGGTCTAAACCAGCAAACACAACGCGATACGGTGTATAAGACCGAAGCCGAATGGAAGAAGATATTGACGCCACAGGAGTTTTATGTGCTTCGCAAAAAAGGGACGGAGCCTGCTTTCCGGAACAAATACGATGCTAACAAAGCCAAAGGGATGTACCATTGTGCAGGTTGCGGCAACCCGGTTTTTAGCTCCTCCACCAAGTTCGATTCGGGTACCGGCTGGCCCAGCTTCTGGAAACCAATTGCTAACTATAGAATAAAAGAAGTACCCGACAGAACCGATGGTATGATTCGAACTGAAGTAGTTTGCGCGCGCTGCGGCGGCCACCTGGGCCACGTTTTCGACGATGGCCCCAAGCCAACCGGGCTGCGTTACTGCCTTAACTCCGCTGCATTAGATTTTGTGGCTAAGAAATAATTGCCTGCATCAGGATTTTTAGGATTTAAAGCATTACAGAATTTTGGTTCAGTGAAGACATCCCGCGATAATACTATTAGTTGCCTATAACTACAAAATAAACTGTAGCATAGGAGGTAAAAACTCCCCTCCTTAGACAAGGAGGGGTATGGGTGGTTGGACCACGCATGTAACTCCAGAAACCAGCAGAAACTCCTCACACAGCCAAATCTTATCCTGAAAATCCTGATCCAAACACATCAGTTTTATCGCTGGTCTAACTATAAACGCAGCCAGCCGTACTTTTTATCCTGAACTATAAAGTATAAAACTATGACTGAACTACACTCAGAAGCAGAAAATATTGAAAAGCTGTCGCAGTGCATTATGGATACCTTTCAGGCTAAAAGTATAAAGGAGGGCGAAGTGCTGCGCTACCAGGACCTGTACCCTGTATTACAGGAAAAATACCCGAAGTATAAAGATGTGCAAAAAGAGGCCGAGCATCATTTAACTAAAGAAGGCTATGTTAACCCTGCGCCTGAAGGGCTGATGCTGACACCTGTTGGCCAAAAAGCCCTGAACTCCCGATAATACAAGTATAAACTCTTTATTGTCCTGTAAGTGCCTGCAAATCTGTCGTATACTTATAGTAGGGGTGCTGTTTTAAGTGGCGCCTGTTACGAACAAGTATAACATGACGACATATAAATTAACTATAGCAGGACTGGCATTGATAAGTATAACCGCTTGTACATCTTTATCAGAAGGAGAGGAGGGAATGCCTGGCGTAAACCAGGAGCAACGTGTCAGGTACCGTGGTGATGCCGGTGCTACCCTGCGCGATCGGATGGACGAACAATCAAGTGAGATAAACCGCAAACGGAACATCGGTGAATTCGACAGAAACGGACCAGCCATGAAGCCACCTGAAGTAAGACCGGAACGCTTACCCAATGCCCCCTCCGATACAACAAAACATACGCCAAGGCCAATTAAACCTGTCCGTGGAGGAAACTAAAGTATAAAGCCGCAACTACTGTATGGTAATTGCGGCTTTATACTTTAAATAAATTTATTTTGATTCTGCATCCTCTATCTCTTCGTCGCCAAGGTGCAGTTCGTCCGGCTCCAGGTCTACATACACTTCATTGTCTGGTGGTGTGGTCTCCGATTCACGCGGGTCTTCTTTTGGAGCAGGGTTTTTACTTATAGTTTTCTTTTTGCTTTCGCCCAGCGTATCGCCGTCGCCTTTTTTAATGTGGGTGTTATCTTTCTGCTTCATGGTATAGTATACAGTAGTTTGATGTTGATTGTACGCAGCATATCGATATTGGTAACTATAAGGCGGTCATTTTTACAGGTTATGCTCAGGTTGCAGGGCGCATTGTGGCTGCTATTCGTATATTTGCTTTTTTAAGAAGAAAGATGACAACAACTACTCCCAAACGCTATACTGTAACGGCAGCTTTGCCTTATGCCAACGGCCCGGTTCACATCGGCCACCTGGCTGGGGTTTATTTGCCGGCTGATATTTATGTGCGTTACCTGCGCCTGCAAAACCGCGATGTTAAATTTATTTGTGGCTCCGATGAGCATGGTGTGCCGATAACCATACGCGCCAAAAAAGAAGGCATTACACCGCAGCAGGCTGTAGATAAATACCATGAGCTGATCAAGCAATCGTTCGCAGATTTCAATATCTCGTTTGATGTGTACGACCGCACTTCTTCTAAAATACACCACGAAACTGCTTCGGATTTTTTCCTGAAACTATATAACGACGGTAAGTTTATAGAGCAGACCACCCAGCAGTATTACGACGAAGAAGCGAAGCAATTTTTAGCGGACCGTTACATAGTTGGTACCTGCCCAAAATGCGGCAACGAAAATGCTTACGGCGACCAGTGCGAAGCCTGCGGTACTTCTCTTAACGCTACCGACCTGATAAACCCGAAAAGTACACTGAGCGGCGCCGTACCGGTAATGCGCGAAACAAAGCACTGGTACCTGCCGCTTAACGAGTACGAAGCCTGGCTGCGCGAGTGGATAGTAGAAGGCCACAAAGGCGACTGGAAACCAAATGTTTACGGCCAGTGCAAATCGTGGATAGACCAGGGCTTGCAGCCACGCGCCGTAACCCGTGACCTGGACTGGGGCGTACCTGTGCCTGTTGAAGGTGCAGAAGGGAAAGTGCTGTATGTTTGGTTCGATGCGCCTATCGGGTACATTTCTGCTACCAAAGCCTTAACTCCGGATTGGGAAAAATACTGGAAAGACAAAGATTCTAAGCTGGTGCATTTCATCGGTAAGGATAACATCGTTTTCCATTGCATCATCTTCCCGAGCATGCTAAAAGCGCACGGCGATTATATACTACCTGATAACGTACCTGCCAACGAATTCCTGAACCTGGAAGGCGATAAGATCTCGACGTCGCGAAACTGGGCGGTGTGGCTGCATGAATACCTCGAAGACTTTAAAGGCAAAGGCGATGTGCTGCGTTATGCCCTGTGTGCCAATGCCCCTGAAACCAAAGACAACGACTTCACCTGGAAAGATTACCAGGCTCGCAACAACAACGAACTGCTGGCCATTCTAGGCAACTTTATAAACCGCGCCGTAGTGCTTACCCAAAAGTATTACAACGGCGCTGTACCTACTCGTGGTGAGTTGCAGGACTACGACAAAGAAGTGCTGGGTGTGCTGGAAGGCATGCCGATGGTGATTGCCGCGCATATTGAGCGTTACAAGTTCAGAGACTCGTTGAGTGAGCTGATGAACCTGGCGCGTTTAGGCAATAAATACCTGGCAGATACCGAGCCGTGGAAATTGATAAAAACAGACGAGGAGCGCGTAAAAACCATCATGAACATTGCGCTTCAGATATCTGGTAGCTTAGCTATACTAATGGAGCCATTCCTGCCGGATTCTGCTGCTAAGTTACGTGCCATGCTGAACATGGAAGCTGGCATGTGGGCTGATGCCGGATCTCCTGACTTGCTGAAAGATGGACACGTAATTGGAACGCCTGCCTTGCTATTTGAGAAAGTAGAAGACGCCGCCGTAGAAGCACAGGTGCAAAAATTATTAGATACTAAAAAAGCGAACGAAATGGCCAACGCCGTAACAGAACCGATAAAAGAGAACATCTCATTCGAAGACTTCTCTAAAATGGATATCCGTATCGGAACTATACTGACTGCCGAGAAAGTAGCCAAAACCAAAAAGCTGCTGAAGTTAACTATAGATACGGGTATAGACCAACGCACGGTTGTGAGTGGTATTGCCGAGTTCTTCAACCCCGATGAGATTGTGGGGCAGCAGGTAAGTATATTGGTGAATTTAGCACCACGCGAGATCAAAGGTATAACTAGCCAGGGCATGATCCTGATGGCTGAAAATGCTGATGGCTCGCTGGCGTTTGTGCAGCCAAGCAAAGAAGTAAAGCCTGGCGGTACCGTGTCGTAAACTACAGTTTGATCATTAAAGAAAAGCCCCGCAGCTATCTATAGTTGCAGGGCTTTTTTTTATGTGGAGACGCATTACTTTGCGTCTCCTGCGACAGACGAGTCAAAATAGATTTATAGTTTGAATACCGGAGCTTTTTACATTTAAGGTGGGTCATTACTATTTGATCTGCCTTTGGAGACGCAAGGTATTGCGTCTCTACATTGCTACATAAATAGATTCTCAGGATTGTTTTTTTCTGCTTCCCAATTTGCAGGGTTATTGAAAATGTAGTTTCTGATGTTTTGAAGCTCTTTATCTGATCGTATAACTCTGTCGAAATAGCGGCTTTGCCAGGCAAAATCTATGTGGTTTATAGTTGCATACTTCTTAACTGCCGCTTTATACCCTCTGATTATGGAAGCCAGATTACCTGACTGCGGCCCAAATTGGTTTGCCTGCCACTGTTTCTGATCGGACTTATTGAGGAATATAATCCCATGCACATGGTTTGGCATAACAATAAATTCATCCAGCTCCACAAACGGATGGTAGGCAGTTATCTGCTCCCAGTATTTGAATGCAATTTCTCCAATCGTTGTTTTTTGTAGAGACGCAATACTTTGCGTTTCCAAAGGCGGCTCTGGATGCAACGACGTTTTTGAAAGTGTGTTAACCTCTCCAAAGTAATGTTCCTTATTCTTTGTGCAGATGGTTATAAAGTATAAGCCATGCGAGCCATAATCCCAGTTAGTTAATCTGGCAGAAGGAATTCTGAAGTTGTTTCTAAACTTCTCCATAGCTTTATCTACGAAAGAAAGTAAGATGTAGAGACGCAATACTTTGCGTCTTCAAAGGCTAATCAAATAGCAGTGGCTTTTACCAAATGGAAAAACTATTGCTACTTAAACTATAAAGCTATTTACTTAGGCCTGTCACAGGAGATGTAATATTAACTAGCTACAGGTACTTGCCTGGCATAGCGCTGCCGCTCGAGTTGGTGAACTACGAAATAGAGCGCTACAGATGTGAAAATGGCTAACCCGCCGGTAGCCCACCACAACATTTCGAAACCGTAATCCGCAATAATAGTGGTACCTAAATAAGGAGCGATTACATGCGCCACCGCATACGAAATAGTGTATAAACCCATATAAGAGCCACGGTTGCTTTCGTCTGATCGTTCTACGGTTATAGTTGCCATAAACGGCATGGCCAATATCTCTGAAATGCTTAACAACGCCATCGACACGAACAAGATACTGACATGGGCGTGCAGGTTTAACAATACAAACGACAGCCCAAGTATAAGCGTGCCGCCAACTATAAGCACCGACTTCGAGAACCTGTTACCTAGCAGGTATACCGATATCATCTCCAGCGAAAATACGATCAACCCGTTAAGAGCCATCAGCAATCCGATCTTGCTTTCCGATAGCACATGTACCTGCTTATAGTATAGCGGCAACGTAGAGAACAGCTGGAAAAACAACATCGCATAAAAACTGCAAAGTATGATGAACAGCATAAACCAGCCATCGCGGTACGGCGACCTGGAAGGAGGAATATCAGCTGTTTCCTTATCTTTTTTGGTGCCCGGTTTATGGCCTTGCTGCGATCTGAAATAAAAGAAAAAGAAAATGCCGGCAGCTATACATGTAGCCCCATCTGCAATAAAAAGCCACTTATAAGAAATGGCTGCCACCAAACCACCTATAGCCGGACCAATTGAAAAACCCAGGTTTATGGCCATGCGGTTTAGCGAAAAAGCGCGGGTTACGTTTTCGGGGCGGGAGTAATAGGCAATGGAAACAGAGTTGGCCGGGCGCAACATGTCGTTAACCAGGCTAAGTATAAACACCCCGGCTGCCATGTACTCGAACTGCCGCAGATTTATCAACAGAAAGTATAATGCACCGCCCAGCACCAGGCTTACAAACTGTACTTTAAAATGGCCGATCTTATCAGTTAACCAACCTCCCAGGAATGCCCCGCATACAGCACCTAACCCATAAATACTAAGTATAGCACCCGTCTCTTTTAAAGTATAGCCCAGTTCTGAGGTAAGGTATACTCCTAAAAAAGGTATCACCATGGCGCCGCTGCGGTTTATCAGCATCACCACCGACATCATCCAGGCGGGCTTCGAGAGTCCGCCAAATGCGTTACGGTATAGTAGGAGAATCTTTTTCATTGAATTGGTGCAGCACGCAAGTAAGCACGAAATATAGCTAAACGCTCCGAAACCGGAAACAGATTAATAGGGAAGCTGCCTGGTTAAGAAGTATAAATTAGATACAGAATGCAGGTAAGTATACTTATAAATCGATCAAACCGGAAACTATAGTTTAGGCTAAAAGCTAAAAAGACCTGTTGCTTTAAAACTTTTCAGGAAGATAAGCGGGCAGTTATAGTTTTGCTTACCTTTTGCCCCAGCCTGATGAAGCGTTGCTCGTAGTACCGGTACACGAAGTGGCTCATGAGCAGCGTTGCGATAATGGATACAGTTATAGTTACCCACGGCGAGAACTGGAATTGTTTGGCCGCAAAGCTAACTACTTTATACACCAGCGGATGCAACAGGTATAAGGCATAGCTTACTTCGCCTAAAAACTGAAGCGGGGTATGCAGCACTGCCGGAAAAGTAAATGGCAGTTTATACATAGCCAGGCAAACAGCCAGGCAGGTTGCTGAAAAAACAAAACGATTCCAGTCTGTAACCAGCACTACCGTATTGCCAGCCGCATAATAAAGTATAAAAACAGCTATACCCGAAAATAACAGCAGGATAAGCGGAAAAGCTGGCAACGGCCTGTACTTTGTAAAATAGCCAATAGCCACCCCACCCAAAAACAAAAAGATCTGGTTAAAAGGGTTTACATAATCGCGCCATTGCTCTGCAAGCGGCACCGCTTCATTTATACTATAAAATGCGAAATAGATACCCAACCCAAGTATAAAAGCGCAAACAACAGTAAAAGCCAAACGGCTATACTTTGCCGAGAACAGGAATATCGGGAAGAAAAAATAAAAGACCAGTTCGTTACCGATAGACCATACACCCACACCTATAGGCTGATCCCAGGCTACGAAGCCGAATAAACCGGTAAAATTGAGCACGATACGGTCCCAGTCGCGGAGCTCGGGGTTTGTGTACAGGTAAACCGGCATAATAAGCCAGAGCAACGGAAAAAGCCTGAATATGCGCTTGAGGTAAAAATCGGTGAGGCTGGCAGTTTTAAGTTGTAAACGCTGCTCGTATACATGGTATAAAGTAAGCCCGCTCAAAACATAAAATATAGCTACGCCATACAAGCCAATGCGCCCCCAGAAACTATCCGCTTCCATGTGGCCCAGCGTCCAGCTCTGGAAATGGTACAGCAAAATGCCAAAAGCAGCCAATCCCCGCACGTAGTCCAGGGAGGTAACTCTGCTTTGTGCCTGTTTTAGCTGCGTGGTAGCCATGTATGCTTATTTGGTATTGTATTGGTTCATGGTGCGCTCCAGCCCGATAGTGCCGAAAGCAAGTATAGCGTCTGCCGCTTTTTCTATAAGCGTCTGTAGTTCGGCTTGCTCGTCGTCGCTAAAGCTGCTCAGCACATAGTCTACCTGTTTGCCTTTATGGAAAGCGTCGCCCACCCCAAAGCGCATACGCGGGTAGTTGTTGTGCCCCAATGTCTGCTCAATATGTTTCAGGCCATTGTGCCCGCCGGCACTGCCTTTTGTTCTTATCCTGATCTTTCCGAAAGGAATGGCAATGTCATCGGTTATCACCATCATTTGTTCGGGTTGCAGTTTTAGTGTGTTCAGCCAATGGCCGACAGCTTTGCCGCTCAGGTTCATGTAAGTGGTAGGCTTTACTAATACATATGTGCGCCCTTTGGTCTTTATTTCGGTCACAAAAGAATGGCGTCCGGTATCAAAGCTGGCACCGTGTTTCTTTGCAAGGTGGTCCAGCACCATAAAGCCGATATTGTGGCGCGTTTCAGCGTATTCCTGCCCAATATTTCCTAAGCCAACTATAAGGTATTTCATGGTTGTATCTTCGGGTGTGGCCGGTGCATCGGGTGCAAAGCCCAGCCATTGTTTTATAGTATTAATAGTAGCGTTGCTCAAGTGCTTATTGGCTAAATTGTTACTGGTTAAATTGTTGAAAATAGCTTACGATCTAATAAATACGACAATCTAACAATGCAGCAATTTAACAATTAAACTTTTTAACCTTTCAGCCTTTTACTTAAAACAAAAAATCCTGCCCCGCTTGGCAGCAGGACAGGACTTTAATGAAAAGCGTTTGATGCTTATTTTTTACCGCCACGAGCTTCTTCAGCCTGCGCACTCTTAAGAGCACGAGGAATAGTTACTGTTGCAACTGGTGCAAGTGCATTGGTAAGGATCTCGTAGTTACCACCTGTGTTGATCTTGCTTACTTTGATAGATTTACCAAGCTCAAGTTCAGAGATATCAACTTCAATATAATCCGGCAGGTTTGCAGGAAGTGCTTTTACTTTAAGCTTACGCAATTTAGTAACAAGCTTACCACCAACAATAACACCTGGAGATGTACCAACCATTTTAACCGGAATGTCAATTTTCACAGCTTTGTCGTCCTGTAACTGCAGGAAGTCAACGTGTAATAACATTTCATTTACTGGGTGGAACTGCAGGTCCTGTAATATAGCTCTGTAGTGAGTACCTTCAATGTTAAGGTCTACTTCGTATACTTCCGGAGAATAAACTAAGTCTCTGAACAGGATAGCAGGTGCATAAAAATGTACTTGCTCAGCACCGCCATAAAGTACACCTGGTACAAAAGACTCATTGCGCAACTCTTTTGACTGCGCTTTGCCGAGATTTGCTCTTTTAAACCCTATAATCTCTAAAGTTTTCATAAAATGAATTTGTTAAAATTTTTCGAGCCACAAAGGTATGGCTTTTTATTTTAATTGTTGAAGGTTGAATTGTTTTATTGTCGAAAATAATCTGAAAGAGAATCAACAATTTAACGATACAGCCATCCAACAAGCTTGATTATATGAACAGCGAGCTGATGGACTCGTGGGTAACTACATTGTTGATAGCGCGCGCGAACAATTCTGAAAAGGAAAGCACCTTTATTTTAGAGCATTCCTGCCTTAGCGGAATTGTATCCGACACTACCAGTTCTTCCAGTACCGAGTTTTCGATGCGCTCATAAGCAGGACCCGATAGCACAGGGTGCGTTGCAATAGCGCGTACCGATTTGGCACCTTTTTCTTTCAGCAGTTCGGCAGCTTTGGTTATAGTTCCGGCAGTGTCTACCATATCATCTACCAGCACAACATCCATGCCTTCCACATCACCGATCACCTGCATCGAGGCGATCTCGTTAGCGCGTTTACGATGCTTGTCGCAGACAACCATTTCAGATCCGAAGTTCTTGGCAAAGCTGCGAGTTCTTACCACACCACCCACGTCCGGAGAAGCGAATATCAGGTCGGAGCCCAGGTTCAGGCTACGCAGGTAAGGCACAAAAATGGCCGAACCATCCAGATGATCTACCGGAATATCGAAAAAGCCCTGGATCTGGCCTGCATGCAGGTCGCAGGTCATCAGGCGGTCGGCACCACATGATTGTATGGCGTTGGCCAGCACTTTTGCACCGATCGAAACACGGGGTTTGTCTTTTCTGTCCTGGCGGGCATAGCCATAGTAAGGCATTACCACAATTACTTTGTGCGCCGAAGCACGCTTGGCAGCATCTACCAGCAGCATCAGCTCCATCAGGTTATCAGCAGGAGGGAACGTAGACAACACTATAAAAACCTCGGCACCACGCACCGACTCGTTATAGTGTACTCCGATCTCGCCATCGCTAAAACGTGAGATTGTTAAATCGCCAAGCTTAGTGCCATAGGCGGTCGCAATTTTTTCAGCTAAATACTGGGATTGTGAGCCGGAGAAGATCTTTACCTGGGGCATAGTTTTAATTAAAGCTAATTAAGGGTTTAGGTTGACTATGCCTGCAAAGCTACAAAATAACTCGTTAGCCTCTCCTGATTATAACGATAAATTGTAAGCGGATTTAAAACAGGAGTCTAGTCTCAAAAACCTGAACTATAGTTAGTTCAGTAAAATGAATAACAGTAAGTATAGGTTATAGTTATGCTGAGGCTGGTTATTTACGTGAAAGTTGCTGAATAAGCGTATTAAGTTGCTCGCGCAGGCCAACCAATTCGTCTACTGTCACACCATCGGCCTGCAGGTTTTTAACCAGGTCATGCGGTATAGTTACTGCCTGCTGCTTCATCTTTTTGCCTTCTGCAGTAAGCTCTATAATTACTTTACGCTCATCGGTTTGTGCCCTGTTTCGTCGGATAAGCCCCTGCGCCTCCATGCGTTTTAAAAGTGGGGTAACCGTATTCGTGTTCAGTATTAGTTTATGGGCAATATCATTCACTGATATTCCGTCGGTTTCCCAGAGCACTAGCAGCACCAGGTACTGCGGGTAAGTTATACCCAGTTTGTCCAGGTACGGCTGGTACTCTCTTGTAATAAGGCGCGACGCAGCATAGACCGGAAAACAAACCTGGTTACTTAGTTTAAGATGTTCGGAATTCATAGTCAGTAAGGCAGTTATACTTAGTTAAGTATAGTTTCGAGGTATTTTTCGATCTTCTTGGGTTTGGTAGTTGGCGAGAAACGCTTTAAAGGTTTGCCATTTTTATCAACCAGAAACTTCGTGAAATTCCACTTGATGCGGCCCGTGCCTAAAAGTCCTTTTAACTCGCTTTTCAGGTATTTGAACACCGGGTGCGCATTATCGCCGTTTACGTCTACTTTGGCAAACATCGGGAACGTAACGCCATAGTTTATCACACAGCCTTCCGCGATCGATTTTTCATCTCCGGGTTCCTGGTTGCCGAACTGGTTACACGGAAAACCAAGTATAACCAACCCTTTGTCCTGGTATTTCTGGTAGAGATTTTCCAACCCTTCGAACTGTGGTGTAAGGCCGCACTGCGAGGCTGTATTTACAACCAACACGGCCTTTCCTTTAAAAGTATCCAGTGTAACTTCTTTGCCTTGTAGTGTTTTTGCTGATAAAGTATAAAATGGTTCTTGCATAGTTCTGTTGTTAAATTATATCGCTTGCGATACAAATGTACGCAGAAAATATCTATGTCGCAAGCGATATAAGTGATTGTAGTTTTTCTAAAGTCCCGGGGCAGAGCTGTTTACTTAGTTATTTCTGAGGAAGAGGAGGGGAGAAGTTGCTGCCACTTATCTGTTTCTGCGTATACTTTTATGGCCAGGTTTCGCTCTAATAAAAACCTGGTCATATACTTTTCGAGGAATAGCACATCAGCAAGTTTGCCCAGCAAACCCAGCGGAGAAGTGTAATCAAATACATCCGTCATGATCGTAGAGTTGCCCTGTTGCTCAAAGTGGTGTTCGTGCCGGAAGCGTTTAAAAGCGCCTTTCACCATTTCGTCAACTATAAAAACGGGGCGGTTGTATTCCGTTATCCTGCTGGTAAGGTGTTGCCAGATACCCAGGTGTTTTGCTCGCCAGGTAACTGTTTCATTCAACCCTATCAGGCCGGAAGTTACACCAGCCACAGCCCGCTCACCTGTTCGCTTTGTCGAGATCATGTGCAGGTCTATACTTCTCGAAAGGTCGAAGCAAAGTTCGGGGGGTGCGTTAACTATAGTGGTGGTTGTTATAGTTGGCATAAGGAGAGATTTAGCCGGAAAAGAAATTATAGTTGAACCAGGAAAGACTTACCTGAAAACAAAAAAGCCCTTAGATCAGATCTAAGGGCTTTTTAAGTTGTCCGACCAGGTTTCGAACCTGGACTCTTCTGAACCAAAATCAGACGTGTTGCCAGTTACACCATCGGACAAGCTACCTACTAGATTTCAGAGTGGAAGCCCCTTCGTCGTTCAGTGATGCAAAGATAGAGAGACGATTTTAAACTGCAAACATTTGCCGCAAAAAAATCTGAAATATTTAGTCTAAAATCTGCTCAAGCGCTGTGTCATAGTGTTTTTTAGCCACCGTAATGCCTCCAAAAAGTTCGCCGTCAATGTGGCAATCATGCGCAGTTACAGTACCTAATTTGGTGAAATTCACACCGTTATTTTGCAATGCTTTTTCAAACTCAGCCTGTTTTACCGGAGCAACCGAAACAACTACGCGGCTCTGGCTCTCGCCGAATAAAAAGGCATCTTTTCTGAAATTTTTATCTGTTTCAATATCAAAGCCCAGCTCTTTTGGCATCGCCGACTCCAGTAATGTGATGTATAAACCACCATCTGCCACGTCGTGCGCTGAGTTAATAAGCTTGTTTGCGATTACATCTTTTACTGCCGTTTGCAGCTTCAGTTCTGCGTCCATGTTAAAGTATGGGGCAGGAGAGAGCTTCACGTTATGATAAGAGTACAGGTACTCCGACGAAGCGATGTCGTTCTGCGCATCACCCATCATATAAATAATGTCGCCGGCGTTCTGGAAAGCAAGCGTCATTTTGTTGTTCTTATCCTCCAGGATGCCCAGCATACCTATAGTTGGCGTCGGGAAAACCGGGCCTTCGTCGGATGACTGGTTGTAGAAACTTACGTTACCACCAGTTACCGGCGTGTCGAAAGCAGTACAAGCTTTGCCCATACCTTTAATAGCGCCTACAAAATGCCAGTATACTTCCGGCACATACGGGTTACCAAAGTTCAGGCAGTTGGTAATAGCTACCGGCTCGGCGCCAGAACAAACTATATTACGCGCAGCTTCTGCAACGGCAATAGCAGTTCCTTCTTCCGGGTCGGCGTATACGTAGCGGCTGTTGCAATCTACCGTTACTGCTATCGATTTGTTGGTGCCTTTTACTTTAACTATAGCCGCATCCGAAGGGGCATTGGTCGTCATGGTGGCCGTACCAACCATAGAGTCGTACTGGCGATACACCCAGCGCTTAGAGGCAATGTTCGGGTGCGTGGTCAGGAATTCGGCTACAGCCTGGTAATCTTCCGGTTCCTGCACCTGGTCTATGTTGAATTTCTTTGATTCCTGGAAATAAGCCGGCTCGCGCCACTCTCGGTGGTAAACCGGAGCGCCTCCGCCCAGCACCAGGTCGTCGGCAGGTACTTCAGCTACTAATTCGCCATTTTGGTAATATCTTAACTGGCCGCCTTCGGTAACAACACCTATCTGCTCACAATACAGGTCCCACTTATCGCAGATATCTTTTATAGTTTGCTCATAGCCTTTTTTCATAACTATAAGCATGCGCTCCTGGCTTTCAGAAAGCAGGATCTCAAACGGAACCATGTTGGCCTGGCGCATCGGTACTTTATCCAGCCATATATCCATGCCGTGCTCGCCTTTGGCACTCATTTCGGAAGTAGAGCAGGTAATACCGGCCGCGCCCATATCCTGCATACCTATTACGTGGCCCGACTGAATGATCTCCAGTGTAGCTTCGAGTAACAATTTTTCCTGGAACGGGTCGCCCACCTGAACGGACGGTAAGTCTTTGGCTGAATCTTCGGTGATGTCTTTAGATGCAAAGGCGGCACCATGTATACCATCTTTACCGGTGGCAGAACCAACTATAAACACAGGGTTACCTACGCCATAAGAGGTTGCCGAAGCAGTTTCGCCTACTTTAACTATACCTGCTGAGAAGGCATTTACCAATGGGTTGATGTTGTAAGTCTCGTCGAAGAAAAGCTCGCCACCTACGGTAGGTATACCAAAAGCATTGCCATAATCGCCGATGCCTTTCACTACACCACGTAGCAAGCGCTGCGTTTTTTCTGATTTAGGGTTGCCAAAGCGAAGCGAGTTAAGCTGCGCGATAGGACGGGCACCCATTGTAAAAATATCTCTGTTGATACCACCCACACCGGTTGCGGCGCCCTGGTAAGGCTCGATGGCAGATGGGTGATTGTGTGATTCGATCTTGAAGCTGCAGGCGTAACCGTCGCCGATGTCAACAAGGCCTGCATTTTCTTCTCCGGCTTTAGCCAGCATGCGTGGCGAGTCTTTTGGCAGCGTTTTAAGCCAGACAATAGAGTTCTTGTAAGAGCAGTGCTCCGACCACATTACGGAGAAGATACTTAACTCGGTGAAATTGGGCGTGCGGCCCAGAATCTGTTTTATCTTTTCAAATTCTTCTTCCAGAAGGCCGAGCTTCTGAGCAGTTTCTACTGTTGTCAGTTGATTTTCCACGTTTTGCCTGGGTTGATGTAACGGATTAGCAAAAATAGGAACTTAAACTGTAAGAGAACAGCAGATTAAAGGATTTTATAGTTTACCTCTTGCAAGGCTATACTTATACAGGTGCTAACTTATACTAGAGGTCAGAAAAAAATAAGGAATAATTTAAAATGTAATGTCACCAACTGCTAACAGTTCCGTAAAGAAGGAACTCCCTTATACTTATACTTTATTATGCCTACTACAACAACTTCGAACCGTGAGCTGATCACAACTACTTGTGGCCGACAGCTTGACCTGAGTACAACAGAGTTGGTTATTGAGCGCTCCAATAGCCTTTTTAGTTACAACATCCACAAGCTTAAAAGCGGCGAATATGTAATTGCTGAGAAGTTTTTCGCAAACCCCTTTAACAACAGGTATATCTTACTAAACGACGACCAGATCGAGCTCTTAAAAACATTGTAGGCCATAACCTGCATCTCTAAATCAAAATAACACCTGCCAGGCTAAAATAAAAAAACGCAGCCAGGGTTTCTGGCTGCGTTTCAGGTTTTACAGGAAGTATAAAATTATTCGTCTTCAGCTATGCGGCCTCCGCCAGCACCAGCTGCTCTTCCTCTTCTCTTTTCACCGGTCAGTTCAATTTCGCGGTTTATTTCATACATATCTACTGGCTGAGAGAAATCTCCTAACAGGTGCTTTGTGAAGTAGTCGCCCATCATCCAGAAAAAATATTCTGTCATGTCGCCGAAGCCGTGACGCTGGCCTGGTAGCAATACAAAGTCAAAACGCTTGTTTGCTTTGATCAGGGCATTTGCCATACGTATAGTTCCGGCAGGGTGCACGTTATTGTCTTCGTCGCCGGTTGCCAACATCAAGTGGCCTTTCAGGTTTTTCGCCAGGTCCGGGTTTTTCTCGATGTTATAGATAAAAGTGGTGTCGCCTTTTGGCGTGATCGTTTCCTTAACGCCATGGTGTTTTTCGCTCCACCAACGGTTGTAAATGTTGTTTTCGTGGTTACCCGCACCCGATACAGCTACTTTAAAGAAATCAGGGTAAACCAGCATAGCTGCCGTAGACATAAATCCACCACCGGAGTGGCCTGTTATACCTACACGCGTAATATCAACGAACTTATGTCGGTCTGCCAGTTGCTCTATAGCTGCTTTTTTGTCTGCCAGGCCATAGTCGCGCAGGTTGCCGTAACCATACGTATGGTACCATTTAGAGCGGGCCGGGTGGCCACCACGGTTACCAACAGTTATCACAACAAAGCCAAGCTGGGCCAGGCGATCGATGCGGTCCATGCTGCGGCCAAACGATTTGTTTACAGCCTCGGTTTGCGGACCAGGGTACACGTAAGCAATGATCGGGTATGTTTTGGTAGAGTCGAAATCGAATGGCTTATACATTACCCCATAGATATCGGTAATGCCATCATCAGCCTTCACCTGGAATGGCTCCGGAAACTTATAGCCAGTTGTCATCAGGCGTGTAAGGTCGGCTGTTTCCAGGTCCATTACTTTGCGGCCTTTGTTGTTGTACAGCGCAGACACCGGAACGGTATTAACTCTGGAGGAGGTGTTTACAAAGTAATTATTGTTGTCGTTCAGGCTAACATTGTTGTCGAAGTTGCCTTTGTTTAACAGGGTCAGGCCACTGCCATCGAAGTTAATGCGGTACAGGTGCATCAGGTATGGGTCTTCGCCAGCTTCGCGGCCATTAGCCGTAAAGTATAGCACACGGTTCTTCTCATCAATACCTTCAATACTTTCGCTGTGGAAGGCACCGGTGGTAATGCGGTTTTTCAGGTTACCGTTGCCATCATATAAATAAAAATGCCCCCAGCCATCACGCTCCGACCAATGTATAAGTTCTTTGCCACCGTTAACCAAACCAACGCGCTGTACTTCCACATAGGTGTTAAAGCGCTCTTTAATAACAGGAGTAACAGTACCGGTAGCCACATCCAGCGCACAGATGTCTATCTTTTTAAGGTCGCGGCTGGTGCGTGTAAAGTATAGCTTGTTGTTGGTGCCGTGCCATATATCAGGGCGGTATTCGTCGTCGCGGTTCTTTTTAAGTTCAGGCGCGCTCCATAAGCCTACTTCCTGGTCTTTAAAGGCGGTAGTGTTTATCTTTTTAGATGTCTTGTTGGCAAAATCAAAAACCAGCAGTTCTCTTACAGGAGCTTCTTTCTCGCCGGGCATCTGGTACTTGTATGTTTCCAGTTCCGGTCTGCCGCTGGCAGTGTTATGTATGATCCAAAGCGCTTTTACTTTGCGCTCATCCGTCCTGATCATGGCAAACTGCTTTGAGTCCGGGGACCAGAGTATTCGGGCTGCCTGGCGCTTATTCTTGTTCTTCTCGCGCTCTACATTTGTTTCGCCTCTCGAGTCGCCATAAGTATAGTATTCCACGCCGTCTTTTGTAAGCTGATGTTCTACTATAGTGGTATCTTTCTCGTTTTTAAGGGCTTTCTGGTAGTTGGCCATGTCCATCCAGTACAGGTTATGCTTGCGGGCAAACACTACTACTTTCTGATCCGGGGAGATAGATGCCCAGCGCTCGTTATCCTTTGGCTTATCAAAGTCTTTCAGCTCCTGTAGTTGTTCGGTGTTCAGGTTATACCGGAAGAAAAACGTTTTCTTCTGCAGCGAATCAGCTGCTTTCATGTCTATCCTGTCTTTCTTAACTTCATCAATAGAGCTCTTTACCTCGAACTGTATATTCTGCTCGTCCGGTAAAAATTTCAGGTTCTCAATAGGCAGGTGCTGGGCATCAAATGGGTCCTGCACGATCATGGTGATAGCAGAGGCCATTTTGTCCTTATCGAACAGCTGCTTTTTTGATTTGTTGGCGGGGTCTACAATGTACCAGCTTTTACCGTTGCTCGTTTCGTACTCGTACCAGAACCTGTCTGACTGTTTAAGCCAGTGCGGGTTTACGCTTGTGCTGAAGATGAGCTTCTGTAATTTTTTAGGCGAAAAACGCGATGCCAACTGGTAATTGCCTTTGGCAGGAGACTGTGCCTGTGCCCCCACACAGAAAAGCAGGAAGAAGGACAGGAGGAAAATTTTTCTCATTTTAGGCTAAAAGGTTGAAAAAGATTAGAAATTGTATTGTTCAGGTTAAAGACAGGCAAGTTTATACTTACAGTAAAGGCAATTATAAGTATAAAGGAGCAGGTTTATCCCCTGTTTTATACTCAGACTACCGAAATACATAAAAGTTTAATATAGGAAGGTCTTAATTTATGCTATGTTAGCCGGGTGAGCGCGCGAGTAGTACCGGAGGCAAAACTTTTTAAGGTCTTGCATGGATATAAGAGATTTATACATTAGTTTTGCACGCTGAAATAACTCCGTTATACAAGTTAATCAATATAAAAAGTCAAATGGCGAATATTGGCAGAATTACCCAGGTTATCGGTCCGGTTGTGGACGTTAGCTTTGCGGGTGAAAACGCAAAACTTCCAAATATCCTCGATGCACTTGAGGTAATTAAAGAAAACGGTCAACGTATCGTGCTAGAAGTGCAGCAGCACCTCGGCGAAGATCGTGTACGTACCATTGCGATGGATTCCAGCGAAGGCCTTACTCGTGGTTCACAGGTAACTGACCTTGGCGGCCCGATCACGATGCCTACTGGTAGTGCTATCAACGGTCGTCTGTTCAACGTTATCGGCGAAGCGATCGATGGTATTCCACAGCCTGTTGCTACTACCCGTTTGCCAATTCACCGCGCTGCGCCGCGTTTCGAAGACCTGGCAACTTCTTCCGAGATCCTTTATACTGGTATCAAAGTAATCGACCTGTTAGCTCCTTATGTAAAAGGTGGTAAAATTGGTTTGTTCGGTGGTGCGGGTGTAGGTAAAACGGTATTGATCATGGAGCTGGTAAACAACATTGCAAAGGCTTACTCTGGTCTTTCTGTGTTTGCTGGTGTAGGTGAGCGTACCCGTGAAGGAAACGACTTACTTCGTGAATTCCTTGAGTCAGACATTATCCGTTACGGCGAAGAGTTTAAGCACTCTATGGAGTCAGGCGGATGGGATCTTTCTAAAGTTGACATGGCTGAGCTGGAGAAATCTCAGGCGACGCTTGTGTTCGGACAGATGAACGAGCCTCCTGGGGCGCGTGCACGAGTTGCTTTGTCTGGTCTTACTGTAGCGGAAAACTTCCGTGATGGTGACGGCACTGGCGCTGGTCGTGATATCCTGTTCTTTATAGATAACATTTTCCGCTTTACACAGGCAGGTTCTGAAGTATCAGCCCTTCTTGGTCGTATGCCATCTGCGGTAGGTTACCAGCCAACACTGGCAACTGAAATGGGTGCCATGCAGGAGCGTATCACGTCTACAAAGCGTGGTTCAATTACATCTGTACAGGCGGTTTACGTACCTGCGGATGACTTAACTGACCCTGCTCCAGCGACGACTTTCGCTCACCTGGACGCAACTACAGTACTTTCCCGTAAAATTGCCGAGCTTGGTATCTACCCTGCGGTGGATCCACTGGACTCTACTTCACGTATCCTGTCTGCCGAAGTTCTTGGTCAAGATCACTACGGTACAGCACAGCGCGTTAAGGAAATCCTGCAGCGTTACAAAGAACTTCAGGATATTATCGCTATCCTTGGTATGGATGAACTTTCTGATGAAGACAAGTTAGTTGTATCAAGAGCACGTCGTGTACAGCGTTTCTTATCTCAGCCGTTCCACGTAGCAGAGCAGTTTACAGGTCTTGCTGGTGTACTTGTTGATATCAAAGACACTATCAGAGGCTTTAACGAGATCATGGACGGTAAGTATGACCACCTTCCTGAGGCTTCATTCAACCTTGTAGGTACAATTGAAGACGCAGTAGCCAAAGGTGAGAAAATGCTTGCCGAAGCAAAATAGGTTTTATAGTTAAAAGTTAAGAGTTAAAAGTTACAAGTTGGCTTACGCCACTATAGCTCATAACTCTTAACTCTAAACTCTTAACTAATAAAGATGTATTTAGAGATAATCACACCAGATAAAAAGGTTTTTGCCGGTGAGGTAGATGCAGCCCAGTTCCCGGGAGCCAATGGCTCTTTCGAAGTGCTGAACCTGCACGCTCCCCTTATCAGCACCATGGAAAGAGGCAGAATCCGGGTGACTACCAAACAAGGACAAGAGTTCTTTACCGTAGATGGCGGTGTGGTAGAAGTACTGAACAACAAGATCATTGTACTTGCCGAATCTGTGATCGAGTAACAACATCTTTCTACAATATCAAAAACGCCTTCTGTTCTAATTGAGCAGAAGGCGTTTTTTGTTTTGAAGTATAATTAAAGGGTTTACTTAATTATAGAACCTATCAATTCATAGTTTCTATTGGCGGTAGCTGTTCCTCGCGAATGAGTAATTTAATCCGAGTGAAAGTAAATTCTTGTCATCTATTCGATTATAGACAGTTAGGAAACTAATAAAGCTTTTAGCAGGAATTTTATACTGCAAATAAACTTCATGATGGAAATAATCAAAATAGTAACGGGAGTTGATACCAATATAGAAATTCCGCCTATTTTGTTCTAAACCAAGCCCAAGCCCAAACTTGTTTTTGTCATTAAATTTCTGATATCCTGTTCTGAAGATAAGGCCTGTGTTGCCGAAATACCTTAATTTGGATGTAAGGTTAAAGTCAGTTAGGAAAATGTCAGCCTCTTTAAAACGAATGACATCATATTTCAGCGTAGTCCGGCCGATGTATCGTAATAAATGAATTCCTAATTCAGCGCCATAGGAATAATTCCTATTGAAATCAGATTGTGCATGTACCTTAAACAATACATTATCTTGAAAATCTTCGAAGTGAATCAAGGGTTCTTCATCTACTCCGTTACTTATCTGAAATCCTACTGCCGAGTTTAGAGGGGCATGGCTTATCCCGAAAGTTAACCAACGTGTATCGTAAGATTCCCGGGTTAAGATGATGTTCAGGGTAGTATCGGCTGTGATAACAATCGTTTGGCTATCAAGGCCAATATAACTAAAGGCTATATGACTGGTATCATTAGCAGTAGTTAATGTAAAATAGCCACGAGTATTGGTTTCCGTTCTATTAGCAGTTCTAACTTCAGTTATTAATACTTTAGGGAGTCCATTTCCGTCAAGATCAATCACAAAACCCTTTACTACATTTTGTGATACAACTTCAAAAGAAGTAAGAAAGAACATCAATACCAGAAGGGTTCTCATCATTTTCTAACTCCAGAAAGGAGCAATTGTACATTCGTCTACACTACACCTGGACGCGTTCTACCAAACTCCTTTTAACAACAAATACAGTTGCTCTATTAAAACATCACCAACCATATAACTAAACAGAAGCATAACTATAGCTAATGCAAGTCCTTTTATAGTTCGTATAAATTTTTTCTTATCGTGCTTATAGTCGTAGAAATACCCAATACCGATGAATAGGATAGGCAATAGAATGGCGACTATGATCAGAATGGGAGAGTGCACAGCTAAATTCGTTAGAAATTCAATCTAATATATACATTTCCTGCTTAACTTAAAGCCTGATTTATACTTGCCTTATGCCGCACATAAAACCGAAATCTACACCTATTTACCAGACCTCTGTTTTCACGTTCGATGACCTGAACGAACTGGAGCTATACTTTGAGCAACCGGGGCAGCGCTTTATGTATTCGCGTTATGCCAACCCAAACTCTGATGAGTTGGCGGAGGAAGTGAACAAACTGGAGAATGGGGCAGGGGCTATAGTTACCTCGTCGGGTATGTCGGCTATACTGGCGGCTATACTTAGCATTTGCAAAGCCGGCGACCATGTGTTGTGCGCTGAAGAGATATATGGCGGTACTTCGGCTTTACTGACCCAGGAACTGAGCCGGATCGGCATAGAAGTTACTTATGTGCCAACCGACACAACTTATAGTTTCGATGCACTGGTAAAGCCCAACACTCGCCTGTTCCTGACTGAAACGGCAAGTAATCCGCTGCTGCTGGTGTTTGATATTAAGCGCCTGGCCGAACAAACCACAAAGCACAATATAAAGCTCGTAATAGATAACACCTTTGCCACGCCTATACTTACAAAGCCTTTGCAACTGGGCGCTGATATAGTAATACACAGTGTAACAAAATACCTGTCGGGGCACAGCGATGTAACAGCCGGTGTAGTGGTTTGCAAGACACAGGAAGACCTGCAACGCGTGCAGAAGGTGATGCTGACCTATGGCTTAAACCTGAGTCCTTTTGAGAGCTGGCTGGCAGCACGCGGGCTTAAAACCCTGCGCCTGCGCATGAAGCAACATTGCAGTAACGCCCAAACTATAGCCGAGTTCCTGCAGCAGGACCCAAAAGTAGAGAAAGTATGGTACCCTGGCCTGGGCGGACATGCCCAACATAAACTAGCTAGTGAACAAGGAAACGGTTTGTTTGGCGGTATGCTAAGCTTCCGGATAAAAGACGAAACTGAGGCAGTGAACAGGTTTATGCAGGGACTGACCTTTATACCTTTCGCGCCTTCGCTGGCAGGAGTCAGCACCTCTATTTCTTACCCATTAGGCACTTCGCACAGGTCGCTATCGAAAGAGCAACAAGAAAAAATAGGTATAACAGCCGGAGTTATCCGGTTATCGGTGGGTATTGAGGAGCCGGAGGAAATTATAGCAGATCTGGAAAAAGGTCTTTCAAAAGTATAAGTTATACTTCTAAAGCCTGGCGAAGCGTTTTAACTACCTTATCAAGGTCTTCTTCGGTGAGCAAACTACTGCTTGGCAGGCAAAGGCCGCGCTCAAAAAGTTTGTCGCTGGTGCCATTGCCATAAAATTTGTTTTGGGCAAAAAGCGGTTGCTGATGCATCGGTTTCCAGAGGCGTCGGGCTTCGATATTCTCGTTCTCCAGTTCCTGGCGCACCTGTTCCGGGTCAAATGGCTTGGGTAAAAGTATAGTTGTCAGCCAGCGGTTCGAAAAGCTTGTTTTAGGCTCAGGCAAAAAGTATAATTCTTCTATATCGCTCAGTTTGTTATAGTAGTAAGTATAAATTTCGCGGCGCTGTTTCACACGTTTTTCCAGCATCTCCATTTGCCCGCGGCCTATACCTGCATTAATATTACTTAATGTATAGTTGTAGCCCATTTGCGAGTGCAGGTAATAAGGTGCTTCGTCTTTGGCCTGGTTTGCCAGGAAAGCAGCCTGTTTAGCCAGTTCTTCTTCAGCAGTTATTATTACGCCCCCACCCGATGTAGTGATGATCTTGTTGCCGCTGAAAGAGAATATGCCGGCCTTGCCAAATGTACCTACCTGGTGGCCGCTAAACCGTGAGCCCAGCGCTTCTGCCGCATCTTCCAGCACAGGAATTTCATACTGATCTGCAATAGCCATGATCGCCTTCATGTTAGCCGGCATGCCATACAGGTGCACCACAATAATACAGGCTGGTTTTTTGCCTCGTGCTATACCTTCTTTAATAGCTTCTTCGAGCAGTTCAGGGTTCAAGTTCCAGGTTTCGGGTTCGCTGTCTACAAACACAGGGGTGGCGCCTAAGTATAGAATCGGGTTAGCTGATGCTACAAAAGTAAAAGTAGGACAAATCACTTCGTCGCCAGGTTTAACACCCATTACACGTAAGGCCAGGTGTATAGCAGCGGTGCCAGAGCTTACAGCAACCGCATGCTGGGCATTGGTATGCTGGCATACGTCGTGCTCAAAGCCAGGTATGTTTGGGCCGGCTGTTGTTACCCAGTTGTCTTCGAGGGCCTTTTGCACGTAGTTGCGTTCGTGCCCGCCCATGTGGGGCACCGACAAAAAAATGCGACCGGGTCTGTAGTTAAACTGTGTCATCTGGGTAAAGGGTGATTTAGTGGGTACAAGTAAGCAAAATTTATCTGAACAGCGTGCCTTGTATGTAGCAAACGATACTTGTTTTAAAGATCATATACTGGCAGCAAATTTCTGAAGTACAGGTGCAGCTAAGCCATACGTATATAGTTTTCAGTATGTTTGCAATAAAGCAGATGTTTTATGCTGGAGCATCACGCTAAAAACTAAACGGAACAACTATGGCCTGTTGTCGTTATTTGCTTAATTGCAGGCTAAACCTGTATCTCTATGCTTGATTTTCCGAACGCAAAAATAAATTTAGGATTACAACTGATCGAAAAACGGCCAGATGGCTTTCATAACCTGGAGTCGTGCTTTTACCCGGTGCAGTGGTGCGATGCCCTGGAGATAGTGCCGGCCCCGGAAAATAAGTTTGAGATGAGCGGCCTGCCTGTGCCCGGCAACCCCGATACAAACCTTTGCCTGAAAGCCTATAACCTGCTACAGCAAAAGCATAACCTGCCACCTATATACATGCACCTGCACAAAGTTATACCTATGGGTGCCGGACTTGGCGGTGGTTCTTCGGATGCAGCCTTCGCGATAAAACTACTGAATAAGCTCTTCGACCTGAACCTGACAGTAGAAGAACAGCAAAATTATGCCCGCCAGCTCGGCAGTGACTGCGCTTTTTTTATAGAGAACAAGCCGGTTATTGCCATTGAGAAAGGCGATGTTTTTACGGAAACAGACCTCAGTTTAAGCGGCTATAGTTGCGTTATAGTTTACCCGGGCATCCATATCACCACAGCCGAAGCTTATAGTAATGTTACCCCCGAAAAGCCAAGCTGCAACATTGAAACTATTTTAAAGCAGGATATAACCCTTTGGAAAGATCTGCTGGTCAATGACTTCGAAAGATCGCTGTTCCCGAAATACCCGGAGCTACAAGCGCTAAAAGAAAACCTGTACGAAGCAGGGGCAGTTTATGCCTCCATGACCGGTTCGGGCTCAGCAGTGTATGGCATCTTTAAAGGCGATGAGCCGGCTAACTTAGTCTTCCCGCAACACTACCTCATCTGGAAAGGCCTGTTGTAATTTTTTGCGGCGCTCTGCAATAGAGTTTATAACCGGGTAAATGAACACGCTCAGAAGTATAATTCCGGCCCCGATATAGAACTGCTCCGATAACTGGCTGCTTTCATTAAAAATAAAGATAGCCAGTATAATACCATACACAGGTTCCAGGTTAACGGTCAGGTTCATGGTATAAGCGGAGATGCGCTCCATTAAGCGTACGCCGGCAGTATAGGCATACACGGTGCAGGCAAAGATCAGGATGCCCATGTATAACCAATCCATCGGTACCATGTTAAAGTTAAGCTGGTTGCCTTCTGCGAAGTATAAAGTATAGACCGGGAAAAAGAGCACTGTACCTATAAAAGCACCGGCCATTTCGTAACTGGTTATAGTTGTGGAAGGTATTCTCTTTACCAGGTCGGCATTCAGGATAGTAAAGATAGAAGCCAGCAAAGCCGAGGCGATGGCCATGCTTATACCTAAAATGCTGTTAAACTCGGTCTCGTTCTGGAAAATGATATACAGGCCAACAATAATGAGCAGGGCCAGGAATACCTCATAAGGCTTTATCTTCTTTTTAGTGAAGAACGGTTCCAGGAAAGAGGTCCAGAGGCTGGCAGTAGCCATACCAATTAAACAGATAGACACCGAAGCTACCCGTGCTGCCGCAAAGAACAGGATCCAGTGGCCGGCAATTAAAAAGCCTACACCCAACAGCTGCAAGGCTACTTTGCGGCCCATCCAGAAAGGCGTATTGTTTTTATAGATGATCGCACCCAGTGCCAGCGCCGTTATCAGTGTACGGATGGCTACCAACTCTACAGCAGGTATCGTAATCAGCTTGCCAAGTATAGCCGTGAATCCCCACAGCAAAATAACAAAGTGTAGCTCAGCAAAATCTTTAAAGCGAGGCATTAACGTGGTATATAACGGTAAAGTAAAAAGCCGATTCCAGTGAAAACTATAGTTGGTATCCAGGCGGCAATATGTGGCGGAATATCGCCAACCTGCGCCAGGCTACGACTGGTAATAACAAAAACAATGAACACAAAAGCCAGGAAGAAACCCAGTGCTATTTGTACACCCACACCGCCACGGGCTTTTCGGGCGCTCACAATTACACCAATTACAGTAAGTATAATAATGGCAAATGGGTAACTGAAGCGCTCATACTTTTCCACCAGATATAGCTCAATATCGTCGGCGCCTCGCTGGCGTTTTTCGTCTATCAGCCTGTTCAGCTCGGGCAAAGTAAGCGTTTGTTCCAGTTTATAGGTGCTCTCAAAATCTTTGGGCAGCATGTTCAGGGTGGTGTCTAGGTCCTGGCCTTTGTGTATGGTTTCTTCTTCGCCGTTAAAGGTGCGCAGCGTATAAAAGTCCATGTGCCATTTGCCGGCCTCTTCGTCCCAGCTAATGCTGTTCGAGGTGATCTTGCTTTTTAATGTTGTTCCTTCAATTTCCTCCAGCGCAAAGTTGTAGCCTATGTGTGCGTTGTTGTTGTAGCTCTCCATATACACATAAGCAGTTGGTGCTATTTTAATATGGATGTTGCGGCTGTCGTAAGTAAAAGGGTTTTTTACATACTTCACCTGAAAAGCCACGCTCTTTTTGTTCGCGTTAGGTATAACCCAACCTATAAGTCCAAAAATAAGTGCGCCAATTACTGTAGCCCCGATAACATAGGGAACCAGTAACCTGCGGAAGCTGATGCCACTGCTCAGCATAGCCACAATTTCGGTATGCGATGCCAGTTTAGCCGTTACAAAAACGGTAGCGATAAACACCGTGATCGGGCTGAGCATGTTGGCATAAAACGGAACCAGGTTGATATAATAATCAAAAATGATCTCTGATACCGACACGTTCTGCTGTATAAAGTCGTCGTTCTTCTCCGTAAAATCAATTACCAGGATGATGGACACCAATATGAGTACTGCAAACACAAACGTGCTCAGGAACTTCTTCAGGATATACCAGTCGAGTATTTTCACTTGGTTTTGTTAAGGGTTAAAAGTTATCGGCTAAGCGTGATCATTATACATCACGAAGTATAGCTTTTAACCTGCTCGTTATAGTCTTGTCATTAATTTTTTTACCATCACGTCTTTCCAATCGCGGTATGTGCCGTTCAGTATTTGCTGTCGGGCCTGCTTTACCAACCATAAATAAAACGTAAGGTTATGTATACTGGCTATTTGTCCGCCAAGGTACTCGCCGCTGTGTACCAGGTGGCGCAGATAAGCCTTTGTGTAAAACGTACTCGCATAGCCGCCCAGTTCCGCATCTATCGGGCTAAAGTCGTCGGCCCATTTTTTATTCCGGATATTGATAATGCCTTGTGTAGTAAACAGCATGCCGTTACGCGCATTACGGGTTGGCAGCACACAGTCAAACATATCTACACCTAAAGCAATGTTTTCGAGTATGTTGGCTGGGGTGCCTACGCCCATCAGGTAACGCGGCTTGTCTTTTGGTAGTATATCGCACACCAGGTCGGTCATCTCGTACATCATCTCGGCTGGCTCGCCTACCGATAATCCACCTATGGCGTTTCCTTCGCGGCCAAAGCTGGCTATAGTTTCCGCTGATTGCACGCGCAGGTCTTTGTAGGTACTGCCCTGCACGATCGGGAACAGCGTTTGCGAATAGCCATACTTTGGTTCGGTACTATCAAACCTATCCACGCAGCGTTGCAGCCAGCGGTGCGTGCGTTCCATCGAGTTTTTGGCGTAAGTATAATCGCAAGGGTAAGGGGTACACTCATCAAAAGCCATTATAATATCTGCCCCGATGGTGCGTTGCGTGTCCATTACATTTTCAGGAGTAAAGTCGAGGGCAGAGCCATCTATATGCGACTTAAACTTTACGCCTTCTTCTTTTATTTTGCGTGTGCCTGCCAGCGAAAAAACCTGGTAGCCACCACTATCGGTAAGTATAGGCCTGTCCCAGCCGTTAAATTTGTGCAAACCACCTGCCTGCTCCAGCACATTAAGGCCCGGGCGCAAGTATAAATGGTAGGTGTTGCCAAGTATAATTTCAGCTTTAATATCTTCTTTCAGTTCGCGCTGGTGCACGGCTTTAACAGTGCCGGCTGTGCCAACGGGCATAAAAATGGGCGTTTCGATGGCACCATGGTCGGTTTGCACCACGCCGGCACGCGCTTTAGATTGAGGATCGGTTGCTACTAACGAAAATTGCATATCGTAATTAAATCCCTTTTAAGAAAAAGGGTACCTGCCATTGCTTTAAGGCAGCTGTTTATAGTTTTTATAATTAACCGGCAAAGATACGAAGAGCAAACCTATAAAACTTATACATTTATTAATTACCAGCATTCGGAAATGGCCGCAGAATACCTATTTTTGGGGAGGGAATGCCATAATTGTTGAGAAGGTAGAGGTACGGAAGACTTTTTGGCAATTTACCCGATCTGTAAACGCCTTAATAGCTTAAAATATTGATTTCAATTATACTCCTGGGGCTGCTTGGCCTTTGCGTACTGGCGCAGCTATACTTTGCTTTAATATACTTCTTTCCGCTTAGCCGCTATAAAGATCCGGAGGTAACCCAGCGTGTGCCGGTCTCGGTTATAGTTGCCGCGCATAACGAGCAGGACAACCTGTTTGAGCTACTGCCCATGCTGCTCGACCAGGATTACCCTGAGTTTGAGATCGTGTTGGTGAACGACCGCTCCGACGACGATACCGAATTTTACCTGCACGAGCTGGAAAAACAGTTTCCGCACTTTAAGGTTGTAACAGTTAAAAGAACACCCGAATATCTGAATTCAAAAAAATATGCACTTGCGCTGGGCATACGGGCGGCTAAACACGAGCACCTGCTTTTTACCGATGCAGACTGCCGGCCATACAGCACAAAATGGATAGAGAAAATGCAAAGCGGCTACGTAACAGGGGCTGATATTGTACTTGGCTACTCTCCATATGCACAATTAAAAGGATTTTTGAATCATCTTATCCGCTATGAAACATTACTGACAGCAATTCAGTATCTGTCACAGGCAAACAAAGGGCGGCCGTATATGGGAGTAGGTCGAAACTTATCCTATACGAAAGCTTGTTTCTTTAGAAACAAAGGTTTTGCCTCTCATATCAAAAGTACCGGCGGCGACGACGACCTATTTGTAAGAGATGCCGTCAACAATAGCAAAGTAAACATTGTTATAGATCAGGAGGCACAGACCTGGAGCATTCCCAAAAAGACGTTTTGGGCATGGATCACGCAAAAAAGACGGCACCTGTCTGCTGGAAAGAAGTATAAGGCAAAAGACAAAAGAAAAATTGGCGTATTCGTAATCTCAAATATATTTTTTTACGTATTAGCTATCATTCTTCTTGTCGTAAATAGTCATTTAGCTATATTAGCCGGTATAATCGGTTTGCGGTATCTCGTAGTATTTACCGCCTATATAATGGCAGCTCGCAGACTTAACGATAAGCTCTCCTTATTTTTATTACCAGTACTCGATGTAGTGTACTTTTTTATTTACCTGTTCCTTGGAGTATCTGTAGTACTGTATAAACGAATCAGATGGAAGTAAACAAACAATTCTCAGCGAAAGCGAAGCATGACTTTAAGCTTATACAAGCTGCCGTAGAAGATAACGACGAAAAAGCCTATGCCGAGCTGATGAGTATCTATAAAAAGCCGGTATATCATGTGGTACTTAAAATGGTGCGTAACGCCGACGATGCCGAAGATCTTACGATCGAAGCATTTGCCAAAGCGTTCCGTAACCTGCACAAGTTCAACCCTGAATATGCGTTCAGTACGTGGTTATTCCGTATCGCTACAAACAACTGTATCGACTTTATCCGGAAGAACCGCATTAAAACGATGAGCATCGACTCAGCCATTAAAATTGATAATGGCGACGAGATCACGATCGATTTTAAGGATAAGAACCTGAACCCGCAGGAAGAAGCCATAAAGAACCAGAAAATTGAGATAATGCAGTATGTGGTGGCAAAGCTGCCAGAAAAATACCAGCGCCTGGTAACACTGCGTTACTTTAACGAACTAAGCTACGAAGAGATAGCTACTGAGTTGAACGCGCCCCTTGGTACTGTAAAAGCCCAGTTGCACCGCGCCCGCGAGTTGCTGTACGACATGGTTAAAAACAAAAAGCACCTGATTTAATTGCTGAAGGTTGTATTGTTTAATTGTTGTTTTTTTGACTATTTAACAACACACCCACTTAGCCATTAAAAAGATATTGATTACGTTTAAAGCCCCTGTTGCCCTAAAGCAGCCGGGGCTTTATACTTTTGCTGCCTATACCGTACTTATTTTATACTTTTGCACCCGCATAGGTTATACGTTAGATGAAAGCAGTTTTAGGCGATAAGTTGTTAGCGAAAGCAGGGAAGTTATACCTGCAGTTTCGGCTACGCCATCCGGCTAAAATAGAGCAGGAGCTAAGTATAAAATATGACGGGCAGTACCGTAATGCAGGGCTTACACTTTTATTCGATGTGTTTATGGCCCTGGCTGCTGTTGCTTTAGTGGGTTTGGTAACTATAGTTTTATACTTTACCACAGCCTGATAACTCTTATTTTAAAAATCATAACTATAGATATGCCACACTCTACCGCTATCCGCACTTTGCTATCAGGTTACTTTCCGGACCTTACCGAAGACCAGTTGCAGAAATATGAGCAAATGGGCGAGCTATACCGCGAGTGGAACCAGAAGATAAACGTGATCTCGCGCAAGGATATGGATGAGATCGGTACGCACCACATTCTGCACTCGCTGGGCATTGCTAAAGTAGTTCAGTTTCCGGAGCACAGCACTGTGATGGATGTTGGTACAGGTGGTGGTTTGCCAGGTCTGCCGCTTGCTGTTATGTTCCCGGATGTTAAATTCCACCTGGTAGATTCTATTGGCAAAAAGATACATGTGGTAGAGGAAATTGCCCGGGAATTGCATTTGCATAATGTTACGGCATCGCATACAAGAGCCGAGCAGGTGCGTGATAAATACGATTTTATAGTTAGCCGTGCCGTTACGCGCCTAGCCAATTTCTGGCCCTGGGTAATGAACAGCTTCAAAAAAACGGGCTCGCCTATAGAAGGTTTATACTACTTAAAAGGCGGCGACCTGGAAGAAGAGATCGCTGAATCAGGGCTTATAACAAAACAGTTTAATCTGAACGATTACTTTACCGAGGATTTTTTCGAGACAAAGAAAGTGGTTTATGTGCCATTGAGAAAGTAGTTTGTCTGAATCAGGATTTACAGGATTATTTTGGATGTACAGGATTTAGCTATAGTTTCATAGTCAGTGCTTATACTATGGCGCGAGTCTCCAGACTCGTGACTTATGATGGTGTTGAGTCTCCAGACTCAACTGGCCCGATAGGGACAGGAATTGCAGTTGCGGTGGCTATAGTTAATGTTTCACCTCACCCCAACCCTCTCCTTTTGAAGAGGGCCCCTACCCCCAAAACAGGAGAGGGAGCTTTTACTATTTTGTCATCTCGAACAAACGAGAGAGATCAGGTACGGTCTAACATCCCCCTTCGCCCCCTTCAAAGGGGGACTTTCTGCTTTTGCTACAGTTCTGGCTATAGTTTTATAGTTACAGACCAAGAATGGACAGGTCGCGACCTGTCCCTACGGAAATACTACCATGAGAAAGGTCGAAGCTTAAAGTATAAACTATGATTAAGCTATAGCTATGAGAAATTTCCCAGTCTTTGGGTTGAGCGCCTTGTGAATATCTGGTGCCGTGAGGCAGTGCGACGCAGGAGCAAAAGAGATTCGCACAGCGCGATGCCCGAAGACGGGGCCTCGCGGCCGTGAGCGCACCAAAGCCAACTATAAAACGATAGGTAAGTAAAGCTCCCAGGATAGGAGTATGCTATGATAGTATAACTTGGTTCAAGAAAGTATAGACTTCAACTATAAGCCGAAATAGATTTCTCACAAAGTTCGAAATGACAAATGAGAAGATATAGGCTGACAGACGTCCTGAAACAAGTTCGGGATCTTCGACTCGAAGGATTTGTGCACACTGCCAGGACTTGCAACTATAAAACATATTAGACCTTAAGGCTAATACTTGGGATGACAGGATATCTATAAGCAGGAATTAATAGAGGTAACTATAGGTAATTCCTTGCGTCATCAAGCAAGAAACGTACAGCCCGTGCTTCAGAATAATAAATATCTTTTCTAAAATCTTCAGTAAAACCAACATGACCACCGTTATCCGGCATTTCTAAGAATAGGTTAGGGTTATGTTTGGCTTCATCAATAGGGTAGCAACCACCCGCCAGGAAAGGGTCGTTCTTGGCATTTACCAGTAGGGTAGGGCGCTTTATATTGCCCAGGAACTGGCGCGAACTTACACGGGCATAATAATCTTCAGCATCCTTAAAGCCATGCAGCGGAGCCGTATAACGGTCATCAAACTCAGGGAAAGTCCAGAAAATACTATAGTTGGTCAGGTCCACATCATCAGGGTATAACTGGCGTTTTTGTTCCAGCTTTTCGCCCAGGCTTTTCAGGAAACGTTGTGTATAAATGCGTGATATTTTCTGGGCTGATGCCTTCAGGTCTACGGGTACAGAGAACACCGCTGCCCGTTTTACTTCGGAAGGTACTTGCCCGGGTGTTTCACCGAGATACTTCAATGTAATGTTGCCGCCAGCGCTAAACCCGATCAGGTGTACGGTGTTATAGTTGCCGGTTGTAAGCGCATGCTCCACTACAAAAGCCAGATCGTCGGAAGCGCCCAGGTGGTAAGAACGGAGCAGTTTGTTAGGTTCGCCACTGCAGCTGCGGTAATTCCAGGCAAGTGCATCGAGGCCGCGCTCGTTAAAAGCACGCACCATACCCAATATATAAGGCCGGCTGCTATCGCCCTCCAGGCCATGCGAAAGTATAACCAGGCTATCGGCACCTACCTGCGACCAATCAACATCAATAAAATCGAAGTCGGGTGTGGTCAGTCGTTCGCGGGTATAGGTTACGCCTTCCACTTGCCGGAACAGGCTGGGTATAATGGTTTGCAGGTGCCCGTTAAAGAGGTAAAAGGGTGCTTTGTAAGTAGATTTAAGAAGAGGCATAGCAGTAGGAATTTGGTATTACACTATACTTCTTTATACGTGTAAAACTGTAATAGTATGCTTGCAGTGTATCGCAAAGTTAGTAAAAATTTTGGGGTTGGTAAAAGCTATAATTTTGACGTAAATTGTATTTTAGATGTATGGCAGGAGTTGTTATTATTTGTAATTGATGAAGAAGTTAGTTGTATTATTAAGTGTTATTTAGCTGTTTTAGTTAAAATTATAGACTTGTTTATATCATTATTTATTTTTATGCGTACAATACCCCAGAAACAACAATTAACACTATGAAAATTGCATCTAAATTTAAGACGATAGGATTAGCATTGGCAATGGGTACTTTTATGTTTGCCTGTAGCCAGGACACCCAAAACGAAACGAACGCTGAGGTAGATGAAACTCAGGCTGAACTTAGCGACGAGAATGCCGAGCTGAATGCTGATATGAATGAAGCAGGCACCGAAATGAATCAGGAGTACAATGAGTTTGAAGGCTGGGTAAAAACAAATACCGAAAGAGCTGACAACGTAACTGCTGACGAGTATCGTGAAATGCGTGCTGAGTATAAGCTAAAAGAAGAGAGATTTGAGAACGAATCTTCTACCTGGGACGAAGAAACCCGTCGTGACTGGGAAGCTACTAAAGCTGAATGGAAAGAGTTTGAAGATAAAGTTCAGAAGCGTTTAGGTAAGATCGACGATATTGATGTAGACGTTGATGTTAACCGTGACAATAACTAATTAACATACTTCTAAAATAAAAAAAACGGCAGCCCTTAAATGTGGCTGCCGTTTTTTTTATGCTTATAGCTAATAGAATTGCCTGTTTAAATAACCGGAAGTTCTGGATTTGTGTTAAATTTGCAGTACTTCAGTTGAGTTTCCTGTTGCAGGGCCGCTAAAAATATTTTTATGCGGAACATGCTTTGGAAATTAGCGCTAAAGGGTTTACCTTTGCAAACTCATTCAAGATACGGAATAAAAACTTTTAATCAGTATAAAATAACATGGCTAACCATAAGTCGGCATTAAAAAGAATCAGAGCGAATAACGCTAAACGTCTTCGTAACAGATACCAGGCGAAAACTACTCGTACTTTCATCAAAAAACTGAAAAACACGACTGATCAGGCCGAGGCTCAGGAGCTGTACAAAACAGTTTCTTCCATGATTGACCGTCTGGCTAAGAAAAACATCATCCACAAAAACAAAGCGGCTCACAACAAGTCTAAACTGGCAAAGTTTGTGAATACACTGGCAGCTTAATTTTTGCTGAGATTATAGTTTCAAAGCCTTGTGCACACGCGCAAGGCTTTTTGTGTTTCTTTTGATTTATACTTTATACTAGGTCTACAACTGGCTTTGCTCGGTTTACTAAGTATAAACTACCCACAAAGTATAAAGCGCACTGTAACTATACTGCACAAATAACAGATGCTATACTTTAAAAGTATAACGGCATAAAAAAAAGCGCCTGCAGGTTTACTCCTGCAGGCGCTTTATGGTTTATAGGTTAGCTGAAAGCTTAGGCTATACTTAACTTTATCATATTGGTACGCTTCTGCTCGTTTATCGGCATACTGGCAGTGTTAATAAATACATCGCCTTTGTTTATATGGCCGCCGTTTAACAGCGTTTCTTTGATATCAGATATCGTAGCGTCAGTCGACTCGAATTTGTCGTAGTAGAAGCCTCTTACTCCCCAAACTATATTCAGCGTATTAAGGAGCCTGTGGTTCTCTGTAAAAATAAAGATATCAGACTTTGGTCTATACTTGGCCAGCTGAAAAGCAGTGTATCCGGATTTCGTCATGCCAATAATAGCGCGTGCATTGGTATCGCGGGCCAGGTTACAGGCATTCGCTACTAGGCTGTCGTTGCAGAAGTGCTGCGAGTGCGGGTTAAGTACATAACTCTTGTTAAAGATGTCAGCATGCTCCTCAACGGTTTGTATCGTCAGGTTCATGCTTCGTATCGTTTCAACAGGGTAAGCGCCTACAGCGGTCTCTGCGCTCAGCATAAGGCAGTCGGCTCCGTCAATCACGGCATTGGCAATGTCGTTTGTCTCAGCGCGGGTAGGGCGGGGGTTCACGATCATACTTTCCATCATCTGTGTGGCAATAATAACAGGCTTGGCAGCCCGGTTACTTTTCTCAACCACCATTTTCTGGATCATCGGCACCTTCTCCATACCAACTTCCACGCCAAGGTCGCCACGGGCTACCATTATCGCGTCTGTTGCTTCAATTATCTCGTCGATATTCTTGATCGCTTCCGGTTTTTCTATCTTGGCAATAACCCGGGTGTCTTTTCCGCGCTCTTCTATAATGCGCTTAATTTCGTTTATATCTCTTACTGATCTTACAAACGATAGGGCAACCCACTCTACATCGTTATCCAGACCAAAATGCAGGTCGCGAAGGTCTTTTTCGGTAAGCGATGGGGCAGATACGCTGGTATCAGGCAGGTTTATACCTTTGCGGGGCTTTACAACGCCACCATAAATTACTTTGCAGCGCACTTGCTGGTCGTGGTCGGTGTGCAGTACTTTCAGCTCCAGTTTACCATCATCTATCAGGATAGCATCGCCAACCTTAACATCTTGTGCAAGGTGAGTGTAATTGGTTGCCAGTACGCCGGGTACACTCAGCGAGCCATCGCAACGCAAAAGAATCTCTTCGCCTTCTTTTATCTCAACGCCGCCATTCTGTACTTCGCCCACTCTAATTTTCGGGCCCTGCAGGTCTTGTACCAGGCACACGGTCATGTTGTGCTTGTTATTGATCTCGCGTACATGGTTAATCACTTCTAAGTGTTCCGAATGCTCTCCATGCGAAAAATTCAGCCTGAAAGCATCTACACCTTCTTGCACCAGCGACAGCAGCCGCTCCGACGTGTTGGAGGCAGGGCCAACAGTGGCAAGTACTTTAGTTTTGTTAAACGTAATATTCATAGTTAAAAAATCAGATTCTCTTTAAACCTTAATGTTAAGGGGTCGAACTGCCGTGCATATTGTACTAACGGTATGTGCAGCAGTGTGTTTATAAAATTTTGCGGATACAGTTTGGGAAGCGTTCCATTGATCTGCAGTACAAAGTCATACTCTTTCACGTCAGGTAAAAAATATGGCTTGCGTACAGTATTTGTGCCCAGCGCTTTGTTGCGGAACAGCCGGATGATGCTGTGCCCGGTCCTGAACTCATAGTTTGATACAAGTATTTTTTCGCGGCTGGGTAATGTATAGCATAAGTCTTTTTGCCTGGTAAGGTGTAAGTCAAAAATTTTATTCAGCCACCAGGCCATTGTGTAATCTTTACCAGGTGCAACCAACCCATACAGGTCAAAATCGTATTCGAAGTCAGTATCAAGGTAAAAAGTTTTCATACTTTTGCTTTGGTGCACAATTTAAGAAGCAAGTTTGTAAAACGACAGACAAGTCTAAAATCTTTTGCTAAAACACGAATAGAGTAATTTTTTTTGACATTGTCTGCCTAATTACATTTCTTTGCACAGTGTTTTAATAAACTATAAGAAAAATGTCAGAAATCGCAGAAAAAGTAAAGGCTATCATTATCGATAAGCTTGGCGTGGAAGAGTCAGAGGTTACTCCAGAGGCTAGCTTCACAAATGACCTTGGCGCAGACTCATTGGATACAGTTGAACTTATCATGGAATTTGAGAAAGAGTTTAACGTATCTATTCCAGATGATCAGGCAGAGAACATTGCTACTGTAGGTCAGGCTGTAAGCTACCTGGAAGAGCACGCTAAATAATACCCTTCTGTTTTTATTATAAGAATTTTTTCTACTATCTATCCTCTGGTAACAGCTTATGGAGCTTAAGAGAGTCGTAGTTACTGGGCTTGGCGCACTCACGCCACTTGGAAATACTGTTTCAGAATACTGGAACGGCCTGGCTAATGGCGTGAGTGGTGCTGCGCCTATCACACGCTTTGATGCGAGTAAGTTTAAGACACAGTTCGCCTGTGAAATAAAAGGATACGATCCGGAAAAATACTTTGATCGTAAAGAGGCCCGCAAAATGGACTTGTTTACGCAGTTTGCGCTTGTAGTGGCCGAAGAGGCTGTGCAAGACGCAAACCTTACAGAAGAAAGTATAGATCTTGACCGTGTTGGTGTGATCTGGGGATCTGGAATAGGCGGCTTACGCACGTTCCAGGAAGAGTGTGTTAACTTTGCCAATGGCGATGGTACCCCACGCTTCAACCCGTTCTTCATCCCGAAGATGATCGCTGACATCAGTGCTGGTCAGATCTCCATTAAGTATGGCTTCAGAGGGCCAAACTTTGTAACAGTATCAGCCTGTGCTTCTGCTACGAATGCTATTCTCGATGCTTTCAACTATATCCGTCTGGGTATTGCTGATGTCATCGTTTCAGGTGGTTCGGAAGCAGCAGTTACAGAGGCTGGTATAGGTGGTTTTAACGCCCTGAAAGCCCTTTCAGAGCGAAACGACTCACCTGAAACTGCATCACGGCCGTTTGATAAAGACCGTGACGGCTTTGTTCTTGGCGAAGGTGCCGGCGCAATTATACTGGAAGAGTATGAGCACGCTAAAGCACGTGGCGCAAAGATATATGCCGAAATACTAGGCGGCGGCATGTCTGCTGATGCCTACCATATTACCGCACCACACCCGGAAGGATTAGGCGCCCTTAACGTAATGAAAAATGCGTTGCGCGATGCCAACATCAAACCAGAAGAAGTAGACTACATCAACGTACATGGTACATCTACACCGCTCGGCGACGTTAGCGAAGCCAAAGCCATAGAGACCGTGTTCGGCGACCATGCCTACAAACTGAATATCAGCTCTACCAAATCAATGACGGGCCACTTATTAGGTGCTGCCGGAGCTATAGAGGCTATTGCTTCTATACTGGCCATCAAAAATAACCTGGTGCCGCCTACCATCAACCACTTTACCGACGACGAAAGCTTTAATCCGAAATTAAACTTTACGTTTAACAAGGCGCAGGAGCGTGAGGTAAAAGTAGCGTTGAGCAATACGTTTGGTTTCGGCGGACATAACACATCTGTAATTTTCAGAGAACTGAAAGACTAGTGTTTGGTCCTATTAAACCGGTTCGGCGCTTCTACCACAGAGTTTTTAACAAGGATAGAGATTTAGTACGCGCCCTTGCCGGTATTATTGGTAGCACTCCCGATAATGTCAGGCTGTACAAGCTTGCCCTTACGCATACCTCTTTTGCCCGGCAAACAGTAGGCAACAATAAGCACGATACAAACGAGCGCCTTGAGTTTTTAGGCGATGCAGTATTAGGGGCTGTTGTGGCTGAAGTTCTTTTTCGCAAATTTCCGTACGAAGACGAAGGCTTTTTAACAGAGATACGCTCGCGCATTGTTAACCGCGAGTCGCTGAACCATATCGCCCTTAAAATTGGCCTTAATTTGCTGGTTAAAGTTGAGCCCGGCATTAACAGGCACAAATCGGTGAACGGCAATGCGCTGGAAGCACTTGTTGGGGCTATTTACCTGGATAAAGGCTACAACATGACGCGCCAGTTTATACTTGGCAAACTGATTAAGCCACATGTTGACCTGCATCAGCTTGTAAATACAACTGCAAACTTTAAAAGTAAACTGATCGAGTGGGCGCAAAGCCAGAACATGGAGATCAGGTTTGAGAATATCAAAAAGAAGCAGCAGGGCAACACCACCGAATTTACTACCGAAGTATACATCGGCGACAAACCAGTAGCGACCGGGGTAGGTTTATCCAAGAAAAAAGCTGACCAGGCCGCAGCCGAAAAATCCCTTGAGATATTGAAGATAGCTTGATTGTTAAAGTGCTGATCAAGCTATAGTTAAATTCTTAAAGTAGAGACGCAATACCTTGCGTCTTTTTTGTTTTGCAACAAACCAAACCATAGTTCGATTATCCCTCCTGAGCTTTATACTTTGTTGAGTCAACAATAACTATAGCAAAACACTTTACCAAAAGTAGTCTGGCGCTGATGCCAGCTTAGTTTTCTTAAGCTTTTACTTCCTTGTTTTTTATTCTTTGAGCTACAAACTCACCTGTTTTGCCTTCCATAATTTTACAGTATAGCATTTCCGCAATTAAACCTAACTTGCTACTTTATACTTGCGTTAAATACAAACTATGAAAGAAACCCGGCTTAAGCTGGCAGGTGCTGCTCTTAACCAAACCCCATTAGACTGGGATAACAACCTGCAAAATATAAAAGAGGCTATTGAGGAAGCTAAAAATAACCAGGTAGCTATACTATTGCTGCCTGAGCTTTGTATAACCGGCTACGGTTGCGAAGATATGTTCCTGAGCCCCTGGCTTGGCGAAACTGCTTTCCAGAAGTTATTACAGATAAAAGACTGGTGCCAGGATATTACAGTTTGTGTGGGCATACACGTGTGGCTGGGTACGAATGTATATAATACCGCCTGCGTAATCAAGAACACTGAGATAGTTGGTTTTACAGCCAAGCAGTTCTTGGCCAAAGACGGCATACATTACGAGCCGCGCTGGTTTACGGAATGGCCTGCCCACCAGGTAGGTGAGTTTGAGATGATGGGCCAGAAGTATAAAATTGGCGACCTGGTATATGAAGAGCAAGGTATAAAGTATGCTTTCGAGATATGTGAGGATGCCTGGCGACCGAACCGGCCTGCAGAGCGGCACATGGAGAAAGGGGTAGAGCTTATACTTAACCCAAGTGCCAGCCATTTTGCCCTGAGCAAAACAGACCTGCGCCACCGCCTTGTAGTAGAGGCATCTAAAAAATACCAATGCGCTTATTTATATGCTAACCTGCTGGGCAACGAAGCGGGTAAAGTAATTTTTGATGGAGAAGTGCTGATAGCCCAGAACGGGAAGCTGATCCGGAGAAATGAGTTGCTGTGCTTTAAAAATGTAGACCTGGAAATTGCAGAAGTCTGCTTTGGTGAGAACCCAACGATAGCTGAAACTATAGAATATCTGCCGCCGATTGATGAGAACAAGGAACTGATGGCTGCCCTGAGCCTGGGCTTGTTTGACTATATGCGCAAAAGCCATAGCCGTGGTTTTGTGCTATCGTTAAGCGGAGGTGCCGATTCGTCGTTGTGTGCCGTGGCCGTAGCAGAAATGGTTCGTAGGGGTATTGCAGGTTTAGGTGTGTTGGGTTTTGTAGCTAAAACCCAGTTGTTCCCGCTAAAAGATGCGGCTTATTTTGAAACACTGTCTAAGGAAGAAGCGGAGCGTCAACTCGTAGGCCGGTTGCTAACCTGTGCTTACCAGGGTACAGAGAACTCATCAAACGATACGTTCACATCGGCTAAAGAACTGGCTGCAAGTATAGGTGCGGTGTTTTATAGCTGGACTATAGATGAGCAGGTGCAAGGTTATACTTCTATAATAGAAGGCGCTATCGACAGGCCGCTTACCTGGGCTGAAGACGATGTAACATTGCAGAACATACAGGCAAGAGTACGGGCCCCGGCTATCTGGATGCTGGCAAATATTAAAGGTGCTTTGCTGCTGGCAACATCTAACCGAAGCGAGGCAGCAGTGGGTTATGCTACGATGGATGGCGACACCGCCGGTAGTATTTCTCCGATTGCAGGTATAGATAAAGCGTTTGTGCGCCAGTTCCTGGTTTGGTGCCAGACAGAACTGGGCTACGAAGGCCTGCAATATGTAAACAAATTACAACCAAGCGCCGAATTGCGTCCTGCTCACGAAGCACAGACCGATGAGAAAGACCTGATGCCTTACGAGGTACTGAACCAGATAGAGCGCCTTGCTTTTTACGATAGATACTCGCCGCACGAAGTATACCATAAGTTACTGGATGCAGGCACAGCCGACCCTGAAACTATAAAAGTATGGCTACATAAGTTTTATACTTTATGGAGCCGTAACCAATGGAAACGGGAACGTTATGCCCCGGCATTTCACCTCGATGATTATAGTTTGGACCCACGCAGCTGGCTCCGCTTCCCGATCCTTAGTGGCGGCTTTCAGAATGAACTGAACTACATTAAGAGCCTATAGTTTGAAGTACTCCTTCTCCTGGTGACAGGGGAAGGAGTTTTTACTTAAAGTATAGATATCAGCCATGCTGTGACATGAAGGAGTTAATAGCAATGCCGTTAATTTAATTCGAATTTGTCATCTCGACCAAAGGAGATATCTATTGAGAATACTCTTAAATAGGTTTCTCACTAAGTTCGGAATGACAACATAGGAAATAAAAACCCTTACGTTGAAGGCAATGGAGTTAATAGTCATACAATGGAATGAGAACCTCATCTGGCTGTAGTTCAGTCTTATTAAAGTATAGCCACAATATCCTGCTTAACACTTCTGAATATCTCGTTTTTTAGCTGCCTGATTTATTGTAACTTTGGCTTTACACGATTTCAACCTTATGATGAGTTTACTGAACTTTATAACCTGGAACGTAGATCCGGAGATATTTAGCCTTGGCCCACTTTCGGTGCGTTGGTATGGTTTGTTTTTTGCCCTTGCCTTTGTGTTTGGCCAGCGTATACTTACCAAAATATATGTAGCCGAAGGCCGCACAGAAGGTGACGTAGATGTGATCACGTTATACATGATCATTGGTACTGTAATAGGTGCCCGCTTAGGCCACACGCTTTTCTACGACCCGGAATATTACCTGAGCAACCCACTGGAGATACTCATGATCTGGAAGGGCGGACTGGCCAGCCATGGCGCAACTATCGGTATCTTGTTTGCACTGTGGTTATTCAGCCGCAACCATAACTTTAACTACATGTGGGTACTCGACCGCATTGTAATTGTAGTGGCTTTGGGTGGCGCTTTGATCCGCTTGGGCAACCTGATGAACTCCGAGATTATTGGTAAGATTACAGACGTGCCCTGGGCCTTTAAGTTTGTACAGAATACAGAACTAATAAATGGTGTGCCCGCTTCACAAGACCCACGTCATCCGGCACAACTCTATGAATCCATCATGGTTTTTGGCTTGTTTGTGTTGCTGTACTGGCTTTGGAAAAAGTATAAGGAGGCATTACCGCTTGGGTTGCTTTTTGGTTTGTTTGTAACATTGCTTTTCAGCTTCAGGTTTGTTATTGAGTTCCTTAAAGAAGACCAGGTAGCAAAGGAGGCAACAATGACATTAAATATTGGTCAGCTCTTAAGTATTCCGCTTATACTAATAGGTTTGATTGTGCTGTTCAGAGTATGGCAAAATCCGAAGCCGGCCTTGCCTGGCGGCAGGTTACCGGAAACGGCTAAATAAAAAAAGAGGGCTGTGGTTTTAAAACCACAGCCCTCTTTTTTATAGTTCCTCCTTAGAGTTTATACTTGTACAAGGTGCTGCCTTCACTGGTAAGTATAAGAGTATTGTTATCCTCAAAAGTAATGGCTTCTGTTTGGCCTGCTCCCGGCAGCATTATAGTTTCATGCTCCTGCTCAAAGAATTTTTCAGGTGAATCAATGTCTTTAAACATGTGCACCTTGCCTTCGCTCAACAGGGCCACCATGTTCCCGTCAGGGCTTATACTTGCACCGGTTACCGGCGCTTTCACGTTAAGGGTGCCTATAATTTTGGCAGTCTGGTTACCGGGCTCATCCGATAGCTGGTAAACAGTAGCTTCGGTCTTGCTTTTACGTTCTTTCGTGATCAGATATAAGTTGCCATCGTGCCAGAAAATGGCTTCACAATCAAAACTTTTCCCGCTTTTTTTACCATAGTTGTCTTCGTATTTGAACCGGATGGGCTGTGGGTTTTGCAGGTCGTTCATACTTACCTTGTAAATGGCCAGTTCTTCGCGGTCATTGTCGTTGTTGCCGATGTCAGCAATATACAGGTTGCCTTCCGTGTCGCGGGCCAGGTCTTCCCAGTCTACATTCGGCAATTTTAAGGTATGGGTCTCTACCAGTTTTCCTTCGGCATCAAGCTCGTACAGGTTTGGCTTATTGTTGGCGTCGTTGTGGGTGAGGTAATGCCCTTTATCTGATATAACTTCAATTCCGGAGCTCTCTTTTATAGCTTTGGGCAAGGTGGCAATGGTTTGCAGTTTATCAGTGCCGGGTTCGGAGGCAGTTGTTTTGGTAGGATTATCCTGGTCGCGTAAAAAGTAAAAACCTATTGCGATCAGGGATATGAATACAATAAAAATTTTCATCATAAGCTTCATATATAAAGTAGTGTAGTTAGTGGCGGTTGTTTAACCTTAACGTAGCAGGCAGCACACACGTTTGCTATATATAGATCCGGAAACGCAAATTTTGTAATGTATGGAGATCATCAAAATAAAAGAAACCTGCCTGTATGTAGCCGACCTGGCACGAACCAAAGCCTTCTACATCGACCTGCTTAAGTTTAAAGTGATAGGCGAGGTGCCAGACCGGCATGTGTTTTTCAGGGTGGGTAGCTCGGTTTTATTGTGTTTTAACCCCGAAGCAGCCAGCAAAGGCGGAACGCTGCCGCCACATTTCGGATCAGGACAGCTGCACCTCGCTTTCGAAGTATCGAGATCAAACTATGAAACTATAAAATCGGAAATTGAGCAGGCCAGTATAACTATAGAACAAGAGTACGATTGGGGCAGTGGGTTTTTGTCGTTCTATTTCAGAGACCCGGATGACCACCTGTTGGAAGTAGTAATGGAAGGCATGTGGGAGCGGAGTAAGTAATAGTTGAGGTAGCGGTATACTTAAAAACACAAAGCCCCGGTAACAAATCCGGGGCCCTGTTCTATCTAAAACTATAACTATATCTATTGCATGCGCGCCTGAATTTCTTCTACAATGCCACCGTAGCGTTTTAACAAACGGCTCCAGTTCGAGAAAAGCTGGTCTTCTTTTATATTTACCACACCATCGGCGCGTTGGCTTACCAGTTTTACCACATACGTTTGCTCGTCGGAGTTGCCACCGGTGCTTACTATCATGCGGGTGCGGATGGTAGTGCCTTTAAAGTTTTGTACCTGCCAGGCTGTTGTGAGGTAACCGGTGTTGTAATCTACTGTTTCCAGCACATCAAAGCTGCGGGTAATAATAGAGCTTAAGGTACGCCACGCATTTTCCGGCGACATCGATTTATTTACCGGCACCGTAATGCGCACATTGGCCATATCCGTTGAAATAGAGGAAGTATACGCTTCATCGATCTCCATTTCTACGTGCTCGTTAAGCGGCGGCTCCTGCATGTTGGTTTGGTTGCAGTAGCTTTTCACGTATTTCAGGAAGCCATCTTTTACTACTTTAACTTCTACACAAGCATTTTTAGGCACTTTCAGGTCGTATTTGCCTACACCCAGTACTTTGCCGCCAACTTCAATGTTAGCGTCGCCGGGTGCAGTAGTTATTTTAACCAAACGGTCCTCGAGGGCTGCTCTGAAACGGGCTGGAGGCGTTGGGTCGGCGGGTTTGTTACAGAATACCTGGGTTACATCAGCAAATCCCTCACGGATCACGTTTACAGTTACACACTCTCCAAATGGTACGGTCACATCTGTATTGCCACGGCCTTTTGCTACACCATTCAGTTCTACGGTAGCATCAGCCGGGGAAACTTCCAGTCGCACCTGCCGGTCTTTCAGTTCGAAAAAGTCTTTTACAGGAGGCGTTTCGCGGTCAGGAGAGTTATAGTATACTTTCGAGATCGGAGCATAGCCATTCTTTTTGATCTCTAAGGTCAGGAATTTGCCTTTGCCGATAACCAGGTATGTGCGCTTGGTGCCAATCATACGGCCATCCACATAAATCTCGGCATCGTAAGGCTCCACGCTAATATCAACAAGGCGATTCTCGAGGGCTACTTTTTGCTGCTTGTCCCATTTTATGCTGCGCGGATATTCTACTATCAACGGCTCATAACCTTCGCGCACCACTTTAATTCTGTTTTGGGACTGCTTGTCGAGTTTCAGTTCGATACTACCTACGCCCAGTTCAGCAACTTCAGTGTTGTCGGTCTCGCGGAGGGCAAAAAATTTAGCATCGGGGTGGTTGGCTGTAATGTTTATTTTACTCTGCGCGAAAAGGGCTGACGACACAAAGTATAAAAACAGGAATGCGTAAAACGTCTTTTGCATAACAATAAGAGGGTTTATTGAACAGAAAGAAAGATTTCAAAAAAGAGCAAGTATAAGCTTGTAACAGCTTGTTTTGTATCTACGCAATAAAATATATAAATGTTTTAATAAGCAGATGTTTCTATATAGAAAATAAGGGATTAATTGAATTGTGTTGATTGTATTGGTTTGCAGGGAGTTGTAAACCTGATTGTGCAAAAGCAAAAAGCCTCTGCCGGTTTAGCGAACTATACCTGCAGGGGCTTTTTGCTCAGCAGGCTCGTAATTGCAAGGTGGTTGTATGGTTTAGCCTGGAAGCTAAGCTTAAGTTTTCTAATGGGAGGGAATTAGAGGGCCTGGTGTACCTTAAGTAACGTAGTAGCATCAATACTATGGCCTCCATCAAAACTATAAACCTGCGGAGTTATACCGATATCCTGCATCAGTCGGGCTTGTTTCTGTAAGCTTTCAGGGGAGATAAATTCGTCTTGTAAACCATAGACCTGGGCTACAGGTAGGTTGGCAAAAGCAGCTTTACCAGAGGTAAAATCAATGTCTTCGGGGAAGGCGGCAGCCCAAAGTATAAGGCGGTGAACAGGCACAGCACCCGAGGCCAGCCAGCGGCTAACCGTAGCGCCACCCTGCGAAAAGCCAACTATAGTAATCCGCACATTTTCGGGCAGTTGCTGTAGTTGGGTTTTTAGTAACAGGTTAAGGTAAGCGGCCTGGTCTTCAATTTCGGTCAGGCGGTCTTCTTTGGTCATCCAGGTACCACCCACGCGCCCCGAAAAACCATCCAGGTAAAAACGAGACAAGGCCTCAGGAGCAACTATAACCGTATGGCCATTATCCAAAGGGGCAAAGTGCCGCAAAAAATAACGCGCCAGCTGCCCGTAGCCGTGGCAAACTATAAACAGGTCGGTAACCTGCTCCGAGTGAGAGCCCAAACTATAGTAGCGGGCTGTGCGCTGTGTTATCAGGTGCTGTTCAGTCATAAAAAAGTAAGGCAGGCACTACCAACCTTTTATTTTTTACAAGTGGTCAGAAGTAAACTGGAAAGGCAACAGGTCAGCAACAGATTTAAAGCGATAGTACTTACCGTCAGTGGCTTGCAGCAACACCGGAATCGACTCTTTTTGTTTAAATTCATACTCAGCCATTACCTGGCGACATGCACCGCAAGGCATTGCTGGCAAAAATTCCTGCTCGTGGCGCCGGCGGGCCGTAACAGCCAGTAATTTTATTTTAGCCTTCGGGTGGTGCGCGCTTAAAGCAAAAAGGGCCGTACGTTCGGCACACAAACCCGACGGGTAGGCAGCATTTTCCTGGTTGCTACCCTTAAACATGGTACCATCTTCCAGGACCAGGGCAGCGCCTACTAAAAAGTTAGAATATGGGGCATACGCATCGGCAGCGGCTTGTTGTGCCAATTCCATGGCAGCCTGCTCCTGCTCACTCAGTTCAGCTGCCGAGTCCAGCACGTCAATATCTATGTTAATGGTCAGTTTATTTGCCATTCAGGTATGTATCAATACAAAAATTAGAAAAGGGCTATAAATTTAACGCAATATTCCGGAAATACAATAAAACCGTTTGCCTTCCTGCCTGTAATCCTTAACTTGAAGCCAGAATAAGCTATAGTTGGCGGAGAATTTATAGTTGGGAGTTTGGGCGTGCCGGCAAGCCGTCGGGCTCTCGCGGCTCACTCTTTTGCTCGTGCCTCACAAAAGGAGTTCAGACAACCGCTCCATCCCTCACGCAATCTATAGCCAAACTATAACCCGAACGCTAAACCTATGAAAAATATACTGCTGCTCGGTGCCGGGCGCTCCGCTTCCTCGCTTATCGCTTACCTGTTGCAAAATGCCCCCACCGAGAACTGGCACATCCGCATCGGCGATATTGTGGTAAGCCACCTGCAGCCAACTATAGCCAACCTGCCCTTCGCCGAAGCTTTAGTGTTTGACGTGCACAACGCCGTCCAGCGTGAAGCCGAAGTAAAAAAGGCCGACCTCGTCATATCGCTGTTACCGGCTATATTCCACATCGAAGTAGCGCGCGAATGTTTAAAGCAGGAAAAGCACCTGATCACAGCATCGTATGTATCTCCGGAAATAAAGGAACTGCACACCGAAGCACAGGCCAAAAACATAACCATACTCATGGAGTCGGGCCTCGATCCGGGCATAGACCATATGTCGGCGATGGCGGCTATCCGGCATATCCAGGCAAAGGGCGGCAAGCTTACGTCGTTTAAGTCCTACACCGGCGGCCTGGTTGCTCCCGAATCCGATAATAATCCCTGGCACTATAAGTTTACCTGGAACCCGCGCAATGTCGTGCTGGCAGGGCAGGGTACAGCCAAATACATCAAAAACGGGGAGTACAAATACATACCCTATCATCAACTTTTTAGTCGCACCGACGAATTTTATGTGGAAGGCTACGGCCATTTCGAAGGCTATGCCAACCGTGACTCGCTAAGCTACCGTGAACCATACGGCCTACAAACTATACCAACTATGTTGCGCGGCACGCTTCGTCGGCCTGGCTATTGCGCTGCTTGGAATGTATTTGTGCAACTCGGCCTCACTGACGACAGCTATACCCTGGAAGGCTCCGAGAGCATGACCAACCGCAGTTACCTCGAAGCTTTTCTGCCACCAGCTTACAACGGCGAAACCACAGAAAAACGGCTGGCAAACTATACCGGCATAGAGGAGTTTGGCGAAATTATGCAGAAACTGGCATGGCTCGACTTTTTTGAGGAAACTCCGCTAAACATGCCATCAGCCACACCAGCCCAGGTACTCGAAAAGATACTAAAAGAAAAATGGCAATTACAGCCCGGCGACAAGGATATGATAGTGATGCAGCATCTGTTTGAGTATGAACTGTCGGGCGAGAAACGTGAGCTTACCTCGTCGCTGGTAGTAAAGGGCGACGACGAAGTACAAACGGCCATGGCCAAAACCGTAGGCTTACCAGTAGCCATACTTGCAAAACTGCTGCTTCAAGGTAAAATCACACATCGCGGCGTAGTTATCCCCATCCACTTCGAACTATACGAGCCCGTGCTGAAAGAACTGAAAAGCTACGGCGTTGATTTTTTGGAGAAGGACGCAATTACCTCCCCTAACCCCTCCTTTTAAAGAGGAGGGGAACTACCCGCAAGGCGCGAGCGTCCTCGCTCGCGTCGAACTATAGTTGGGCCTCTGGCCAGGTTGGATGCTATAGTTCAAAGAAATACCGCCAGTTTGAGCGCAGCGGTAACTGGTGGTTGCGTATGGAAGCCAGTTTGTAACTGGCGAAACTATAGCTTGGAGTAACACGCCAGTTGAAAACTGGCCCCATGTGAAGCCACAAGTTACGCTAACGCTAAACTTACGGCATGTAAAAAGACTGTCCCCTTGAGGGGACTATAGGGGTGTTTTACTACAGCTGACAATAACGGTATCAATCAGTATAAAGCACTTGCTCCGTAGCTTTACACCCCTGCGGTCCCCTCAAGGGGACAGTTTGTGAAATCGAGCTGTACTGGGGTCTACTTTTATTTGCTTTACAACTACTTTAAAAAGCCAGATAATACTCTCTCAAAAGTTCAGTAAACTCCGAAGTATAAGTAACCTTATCAGCCTCCCGGATATGTATTTGTTTTATAGTTGGCGAATCTACTGGCTGGAAACTATAAGTCTGGATGTGCCGGATGCACTGGCCGTTGATGTAAGTAAGGACCTCTATAGTTTCGGTTAGGTTTAGTTGATGTGCCGGAGCGAGTTTTGCAAAGTGTGTGGCTTCTGCAGGCGGAAGCAGAATGTATAGTTTACCCTGTTGTGTCAAGTGCTTTTGTGCGAAGCTGAGGATATCCTCGAAAAACAGGTCGCCGGTATGTTTGGCGCTGTCTTTAGCGGCGTTACCCGATTTTAATGATGCCAAGAAGAAGGGCGGGTTAGAGAGGATAATATCGTAGTGCTGTTGGTTATAGTTTGCAAATTCCTGTAAGCTTACCGGGTGCAGGTTCAGCCTTTCGTTCCATGGGCTTATTGCAAAGTTCTCTTTGGCTTGCGCTGCTGCATAGGGGTTGATCTCTACGGCATCTATAGTTGCGGTGCTTCGTTGCGCCACCATCAGCGAAAGTAGCCCGGTTCCGGTGCCAATGTCCAGTATTCGTTCAGCATGCGCTACATCTATAGTTGCCCCAAACAAACACGTATCAGTACATACCTTCATGGCGCACTTGTCCTGCTCTACCCGGAACTGCTTGAACTGGAAATAAGAATTGCGCACAGGGACTAAGATTTATAAGATTAAAGGATTTTAGGATTTTTAGGTTGCCTTCCTGAACCGCTTTGTTATTGGTAGAAAAAAGCTGTTGAATAATATGATAAGCAGCATTGATGTTAAAATGTAATCGGGACTATTCAATGTATGAGTCAATGTGTAACCTGTAATGATAAACAAAGGACTTACTATGAAATAAATCATACATACAATCCAATGCCTTTTTCTTAGTACAAGAAATCCTACGATTGCATAAATAATTATAGATAGTATTAGTATACCAATCGACACATAAACTGCTGCGACTAAACCATCCAACGGAATCATGCAAATCCTTTAATCTTATAAATCTTAGTCCTACTTAGAGTTATACTTCCCAGATTCAAAACCCTCATCGATTAGCAGGTTGGGGGAGAGGGCGCTGGCTACGGCCAGTTCGTCGCAACGTTCGTTTTCGGGATGACCGGCGTGGCCACGAATCCAGACAAATTTTACATTGTGTTTGGCATATACTTTTAAGAAACGAGCCCAAAGGTCGCCGTTGGCTTTTCCTGCGAAGCCTTTTTTCTGCCAGCCAAATACCCAGCGTTTTTCAACGGCATCTACCACGTATTTAGAGTCGGAGTACACCGTAACAGGAATGCCTGGCTTACTGATGGCCTCCAGCCCAACTATAACTGCCAGCAATTCCATGCGGTTGTTGGTTGTTTTGCGGAAGCCCTGCGTTATCTCTTTTTCGTGATGTTTCCAGCGCAGTATTGTTCCGTAGCCTCCCGGACCCGGGTTGCCGCGCGAAGCACCATCGGTAAATAATTCTATCATAGGTAATAAATTGCGGATTGTTGGTTGCTAATTGTTGAAGACTTTAATTGTTGAAGGCATAGTTGTTTAACTTGTTTTATGGTTGTTGACCATACGTAAATAGAATGAAGCACCAGTTAGCAATCAGCAATTAACAATCAACAATTAAAATTAAAGAGGCAGGTTGCTCTTGAACAGTTTAATGGCAATGGCCAGCAGAATAACCCCGAATACTTTACGCAGCACGTCGGCACCAGCTTTGCCTAATTTCGTCTCTATCCAACCCGACGCTTTTAGCACCACATATACAAACAGCAGGTTAAGTATAATACCAACCAGGATGTTCGGAACCGAATAAGCTGCACGCAACGAGAGCAGGGTGGTCATGGTGCCGGCGCCAACTATAAGCGGGAACGCCAGCGGAACTATAGAGCCGCTTTTTATTTCCGGATCGTTATGGAAAAAGTCTTTGCCCAGGATCATCTCCAAACCGATAAGGAAAATAATGATAGCGCCCGCCATGGCAAACGACTGGAAATCGATACCAAACAGTTGCAGAATCCCATCGCCTACAAACAGGAAAGCGATCATCAAAACGCCCGATATAATGGTTGCCTTTTCGGACTGGATAACGCCTTCGCGCTTACGCAGGTTAATGATGATCGGAATGGACCCTAAAATATCAATGATCGCAAACAGGATCAGGGTTACTGATATGATTTCCTTGAAGTTAAAAATTTCCATGGGCGCTTAGAGTTATATTTGCGCGCAAAGGTAGAAACTTAGGCATAATAATGTAGGAAAAAGCGCTTCAGCTCCTCGTATTCCTCATCAAGTATAGCCGGGAAGTTAGCAACCCGGAAAGTATTGCGCTGCCAGTTGCCATAGCCGTTGCCGAGTTTAATGTTGTGGTGCAAAGCACGTTTCTTGATGTCGTCTACTAAGCGCTCGCTGGCTTGCAGGGCAATTACGGTTTTAGAGCGCACTTCCTCGTTCTCTACCAGCAACTGTATATCCTGGAACTGGCTGAAAAACTCATACAATTCCTGTGAGCGGTCTACAAGGCTCTGCTCTAATGATTTAATAAACGGACGGTCTTCGAGTACGCGGCGCAACAGGTAAATGTCCAGCACATTGGGGGTTGTGGTGGTCTGGTAGTTCAGCATTTTTTCGTACATGCTTACCAGGCTGTTGTAATGCTGGAGCTCGGCTATCTGCTTCGCCCTGAAAATAGTGCGTGGCGAACAGCACATTATGGCCAGGCCCGAAGGCAAACCAAAGCACTTCTGTACCGAAGCAAACCAGATGTCAGCTTTTATAAGTTTCAGGTTGAGCCCCGCCATCGACGAAGTAGCATCCACGGCAATTAATGTATCGCGGTAACGGTTGTGTAGGTTAAGTATAGTTGTTGGCGTAACCTGTGTGCCGTTAGATGTCTCGTTCTGGGTAAAACATATAAGTTCGGTATCGCTGCTGATCTCCAGTTGGTCGACCGGCATGGCCTCGTTTACATCAAAAGCATGGCCCTCTGAAGCAGGACGCAGTTTCTGTGCATACTCCATCCATTTCTCGCCAAAAGAACCATTGTAAATATGGAAGCTCTTTTTGGTGGTCAGGCTTTGGATGAGTATCTCCCAGCACTCGGTAGCCGACGAGGCGTAAAATATGAGATAATCCTGTGGTATGTTGAGTTTGCGCTTCAGCAGGCCAACCGTAGCCCTGGATAGCTGCACAAACTGCTCGCCCCGGTGTGGGGTGCCCAATATGCCTTCATCGTACGCATCGGTAAGGTAGGTGCGCACCTCAGGATATACTTTAGAAGGACCTGGATAAAAATTGAGCATCATTCGGGAATATAACGAAAGTATAGTACTAAACCTATATCTTCTGTAAGACTTTTGTTTTAACTGGTCTACTTGCTTGCGCCAAAACCGATCTTTTTTGGTTTAAGCCGCTCGAAGTATTGCAGGGCCAGGCGGTAACTTTCCAGCCCGAAGCCTACAATGCTGCCTGTGCAGTAAGGAGCCAGCATACTTTTATGCCTGAACGCTTCCCGCGCATAAATATTGGAGATGTGTACTTCAATTACTGGCGCTTCGATAGCTTTAACGGCATCCGAAAGGGCAACAGATGTATGCGTATAGGCACCGGCATTAAATACGATGCCTTTGTAATTAAAACCTACTTCGTGCAGCTTGTCTATCAGGGCGCCTTCGGTGTTGCTCTGGAAATAGCTTAGCTCCAGTGCCGGAAAAGCTTCTTTCAGCTCTTCAAAGTAATCTTCGAAAGAGCGACTGCCATATACAGCTTTTTCGCGGATGCCCAGCAGGTTCAGGTTAGGGCCGTTCAGGATCAGAATTTTCATAGTGTCCGGGAGTTTCTTGATTTCCGCATAAAACGGAAGTTGCAAAGGTAAGGATTAACTATATTTGCTTTATTCTTTGACAAAAGAATGTTTGACGAAAGACAAAAGATACGCATATTATAGTTTGATGGTGAATGAAGTCAAACCACCCCCTGCCCCTCCTTGTCTAAGGAGGGGAGCTGCTGATACTTTTTTATACTTAAGGTTTTATAGTTATAGGTTATTTAAAGTAATAACTTAAATTATGAAACTATGAATATTTAAATGGTAGATAATGATTCCCCGCCTTAGACTACCGAGAAGAGAGTTCGAAGGTAGCGAGCGTAGCTCTGAGGGGATAGGGGTGGTTAGATAACTTCTAACTTCTCAATTTTCTAACTTCCCATATGACCTGGAATATAACCGTTAAGCAATTCGAACAATATTTGCGCCTGGAGAAGTCGCTGTCGGGTAACTCGGTAGAAGCATACCTGCGCGATGTGCGTAAACTGACCGATTTCCTGGACCTGAAAGGTTTGCAGGTTGCCCCCGAGCACATAACGCCGGCTATACTTCGCGATCTCCTGGAGTGGGTGAACGAACTGGGTATGACCGTGCACTCGCAGGCGCGTACCTTGTCGGGCATCCGGGCTTTTTACAAGTTCCTGATCATGGAGGATATGATGACTTCTGACCCGACTGAAACGATAGAAGCCCCCAAACTGGACCGCAAACTACCCGATACGCTTAATTTTCATGAGATAGAGGAACTGCTGGCTGCCATCGATCTGTCTACGCCGGAAGGGACGCGTAACCGTGCCATGCTCGAAACTCTTTATAGTTCGGGTTTGCGCGTTTCTGAATTGCTGGACCTGAAACTGAGCAACCTGTACGAAGACATGGGCTTTATAAAAGTGGCTGGTAAAGGAGACAAGGAACGCCTAGTGCCGATCGGGCGCGATGCCTTGAAGCACATCAAACTATACCGCGAAGGCGTACGCTGCCACCTCAAGATCAAAAAAGGGCACGAGGATTTTGTGTTCCTGAACCGACGAGGAGCCAAACTTACCCGCGTTATGGTTTTCACGATCATTAAAGACTTGGCAGCCAAAGCCGGCATACAGAAACAGGTAAGTCCGCACACGTTCCGCCACTCGTTTGCCACCCACTTAATTGAAGGCGGCGCCGACCTGCGCGCTGTGCAGGAAATGCTGGGCCACGAATCCATCACTACCACCGAGATCTATACTCACCTGGACAGAGATTACCTGAAGCAAGTGATCAAGGATTTCCACCCGAGGAGTTAGGGGTTGGTAAATTTTTTTTTAGTATAAATAAGTTATTTGCCTTTATCCTTTTGGCCATCTAATGAAAATAATTCAAGCCCTTATAGGATTGCTCTTTGTACTAGCAGTTGTATCTAAAATTTTTAGCACCTATTATCTCAATAAGGCGATTTCAGCTTTGGATATGGCAAAAGATAAGAACATTACATTCAAGAAACTGAGACAAATCTATAATACCTCTAACAATGAAGTCTTGAGAGGTTACATTAGAAAGACTTTACTATTTAATAAGATCTCAGGAGTTTTTTTGATACTGATTATTGTAACTATGTTTATATGTTGGGTTTGTTTGTTGACATCAATATATAAACTATAGATACCGAAGCCTTTTAAACACTTAGGGGTCTATACTTATATTCTTTACTTCCCCGGGCTCATAACACTCAGCATTAAGTATAGCACCCCAACTCCAGTTCCAATTCCAAAGCCCAAAGCTGCTTTTCCTACTTTGCGCTTGTGCGCCTGTTTTTCGTAGCCTCTTACATAGTTAGGGTCTTGTAACGAAGCAGCAGGCAATGCCTTGTTATAGTGAGCCCTGGGTTTTACAGCACCGATGATGATAGGTACAACAGGCCCGGCTATGAGAACTGAGGCTGCCGAACCTAGCAAAGCGCCAGTGCCTTTGTAATGGGATCGGGCATCCTGTTGGCCTTTCTGATACATAAGTGCAGGGTCGGCTATAGTTGCTGTAGTGTTGGCAGGCAGGTTTTCCTGGAAAACTTCTTTGGTGCCGTTGGCAAAGCGTATCATAAACACTTCTGCTTTGGCTATTTTATAGTTTACAGCATCCGTGGTGTCAGCAGACAGGTAAGCGATATCGGTTGTTGTTATCTCCAGCACCCTGGCTTTCAATTCTTCGCCATTAGTTTTAACGATCACATCCTGGGCCATAACCAACTGCGCACCCAGCACAGTAAATAGTAGTAGCAAGTATTTTTTCATGACAGCCTATTTTATAGTTGAGGTTTTATAGTTGTTGGTTTTAGTAGCGGCGTGAGTTGAAGCCGAAGAGCAGGCTTACACGGCTGCCATCTTTAGAAGGGGCGAAGGCCACGTTAACCGGGAAGTTGATGCCCTGGCTCTGGAAATTAGTGCCTGCCGCAAGTACCAGTCCTGCACCACCCACCGACAAGTTAGGGCCAAAGCCAAACTCAAAGCCTTTAGCGCCGCGTATGCCTACCAATGCACTAAGGCTCGGTAAAAATTTGCCCTGCTCCAGGCCACCTACCAATGGCACGAACTCAAATAAACCTGATGTGCCGTTCTCTAATGTAAAAATGCGCGTCTCGAACTGCCAGCCAAACTGCGTTATGAAAGGGCTTATAGTTTCCTGGTGCTCTTCTTTAAGGTTATCTATAAGGCGCTGGCTAATGATGGTAAAGCCTAACCTTGGGCCCGATAATTTTAACTGTTGCGGCTCGTGGTAGGCAGGCAGCGGACTTGGTGTTTGCGCATTTTGTGTGTTTAATACTTCTTTGGTGCCGTTCTCAAACACGATCATAAAAACCTCAGACTTCAGTATAGAAATGGTAGGGCCTTCCAGGTTGTCGAAACGCTTATACTTTATATCCGAAGGGTTTATTTCCAATACCCTGGCTTTTAGCTCGTCGCCGTTGCGTTTCGTGATAACGTCCTGTGCCTGGCAAACTATAACTGTAACCAAGGCAAGCAGAGTAAATAATGTCTTTTTCATGATGCTGTTGTTTTATGATTTTTAGAAATACTTTTTGGTTATGTTGAGTCAAAAGTATAGCCCGGTACATCAGGAAGAAAACAATGATTCAGAAAATCAGACTTTTGTAAAATTTAGCAATAGCATGTAAGTAGTTAATTTATAGTTTATTGTATAGTTGCTGTCAGACTTTTAATTTATAACTTCAGGCAGTTTTTATTTTTATAGTTGATAACAAACTATGGATGACCTGAAGACCACGCTGGACACACTGGACGAGGAGGATAAACAAGCCCTGGCAGCTTTTATACAGCGCCAGAAACAGAAGAAGCATCGCAAAGACCTGGAACTGCTGCGGCTGTTGCAACTGCAAAAACCACTTACCTCCGAACAGATCATCGCCAAACTTTATAAAAATGAGCCAAACCCTGTAGCGTATTATGCCCTCCGCAAACGGCTGATGCGCCACCTGGCTGATTTTATTATGCTCCGGCGAATGGAAGAAGACACCACGGCTTCCGCCCCGATAATGGGAATGCTGGCGTTGGCCCGGTACCTGTTCGAGGTGCGGCTGGATAAACTGGCCTGGGCTTATTTGCGGAAAGCGGAGAAGCTGGCCCAAACCAACGAGCAGTACGATCTGCTGAACACCATTTATAACCTGCAGATAGACAAAGCGGGTAATGAATTTGCTGATGAACTCGACCACATCATCACAAAACGCAACCACAACAAACTGTCAGCCGACGAAGAAGAACGGGCCAACATAGCAAACAGCATCATAAATAAACGGCTGCAGGATGTGCGCAGGCAGGGCAGCGACATGCACTTTAACCGCATCATACAGGAGGTGCTAAAAGAATACGGCTTGTCGGAGGCAGTGAGTAAACGGCCAGCCTTACTTTATAAACTGATGTCTATTGCCCGAAGCGCTATACTTGCCAGCAAAGATTTTCTTTCGTTTGAGCCCTATATCATCAGCCAGTACCAAGAAACAGAGCAGCAGTATGGTTTCTCAAAAGCCAACCAATACTATAAACTGAGCCTGCTTTACATGATAGCGCACGTGTTGTACCGCAACAAGAAATTTACAGCATCCGCGGATTACCTGGAACAGTTGAAGGTTGGCCTGGAAGGAGAAGGCAAGGGGCATTACGCTTATTTTTACCCACGTTATGTTTTCCTGAGGGTGGCAAACCTGATATTTCTGCGGCGTAACGACGAAGCTATAAAACTGATGGAACAACTGTTGCAAAAAACCAGCCTAGCCTTAAGTACCCGCGACGAACTTACTGCAAAGCTGGCGCTAAGCTTCAGTTATTTTACACAGCAGGCTTACGGCAAAGCCAACCGCGTGCTGATGGGTATAAAGCGCTCAGATAAATGGTGCGAAGGCAAAATGGGCCGCGAATGGGTGCTTAAGAAAAACCTGGGCGAACTGATCATACAATTTGAGCTGGGCAACACCGACCTGCTGCTAAACAAGCTGCGCTCGATAGAACGTGTCTTCAAAGACCTGCTGCAAGACCCGAACTATAGTAACGTTAACCGTTACCTGGCGCTTATAAAATTTCTGGTAGATAACCCCGATGCCGTAACCAGGCCGGCCTTTATACAGCACGTGGAAGAAACCCTGGAGTACACCACCTTCGAGCGCACCGACATACAAGCCATCAGTTTCTATGCCTGGCTGAAAGCGAAAATGCTATCGCGTACCTACTACGATGTGTTGCTGGAACTGGGCAGTGGTTCCGGCGCTATAGTGGAAGAACAGTAAGTATAAGTTCAGGAAGAAAACGCTATATTAGCTGAAGTATATACTGTGTTATAGTCGCTAGGAGTATAAATTGCAGTTACGCATAAAGTGCAGATAAGCGTATGTTGTCGTTTATACTATAGTTGGCAGGTATAAGAATTAATAAAATGATTCAGTTAAATGACCCAAAATGGAAAGAGTTTGAAGGTGGGTATAGAACACCTTACGACGCTTCCATTGCTCTGAGAAAATTAGAAAGTGTAGAGAGTTCAGAAGAAGTAGATGACATACTTTCTGAGCTTTGGGACGAACTGTACCATCAAGGAGATGTTGGTTTAGCTTCCTACTTTGCTGTGCCGCATCTTGTCAGAATAGCTAGAGAGAAAGGTATAGTTAATTCAAGCTTACTTGGACTAATAGCCGTCATTGAAGTTCAAAGGCATAAGGAGAATCCACAGATACCTAAAGAACATCAAGAAGATTACCTCAATTCATTAAAGGCTATACCTGAACTTATAGAAAACAGTAAAAACAAAGATTGGGACTTGGCATTTACAGTAGCGGCTCTATCAGCATTGGCAGCATCAAAAGGACAAATAAAAGTGGCTCAAGCTGTCCTGAATTTTGACGATGAAGACGTGCTGGATGAATTTCTGGAAGCTTACTAAAAATTAAATCTGCCAACACAGCACAGGCATCATGTTCGGCTAATGCCTCACCCGTTGCCTGTACGAGCACCGTTACCGCATATACAGATACACCACTAAACTAACTCACCCATACCTTACACATGCAAAATATACAGTTTCCACTTACCCTTACTTTTAAGATCTCTACTTTCTCGAACGACTTCACAGTGCAGGATGCAAGTGGGCAAACTATAAATTACGTGAAGCAGAAGCTTTTCAAGTTTATAGAAGAAGTAAACGTATTCAGCGACGAAACGAGATCAGAGCAACTGTATACCATTAACGCAAATAAGTGGATCGACTTTTCGGCTTCTTATACTTTCACGAACCAAACCGGGGCACAGGTAGGCAGCGTTGCGCGTAAAGGCTGGTCGTCGTTATGGAAAGCCCGCTACGAGATCTTTGATGCGCAAAAGCAACAGGATCTGATGATACAGGAAGAGAATGGTTGGGTAAAAGTGGCTGACGGGCTGCTGGGCGAAATTCCTGTGCTTGGCATGTTTACAGGTTACTTTTTCAACCCATCTTACCTGATCAGCAATACAAACGGAGAACCTGTAGCAAGGCTTGAAAAGCAAAAATCGTTTTTCGGCAGACGGTTTAAGGTATCTAAATTTGGTGAGCTGCAGCCCGAAGAAGTGGAACGCATGGTACTTGGCCTGATGATGATGATCCTGCTTGAAAGACGTAGAGGATAATTGACCCTAACCCCAGCCCTTCCCTAAAAACAGGGAAGGGGCGCTTTTGGGCCATGGCTGGTGTTTTCAGTATGGTCGTCAGGCTAAGCATTGTTTTTAGAAATTAAGGCCGTTGTTGGTGTTTTCACCAACAACTTTTACTCTTTCGGGCTTCCAGGTCCGAAAGCACACTACTGGGGACTTCCGAGTCCCCAGTAGTGTAGCCTTCCTTTTATGCGGACAAGAATGTCCGCAGTAGACAAAGCTTCGGACACAGATGTCCGAAACAGCGATTTTTCTCCTTAGTCTGACGATTAAGGTGTTATTAATAATCTTTCCAACTCCTCACGCGTGCTGGTGAAGATACGCAGGAATAGCTCAAACTAACCGGCTTCCTAAACTATAAATAACCGCTATCTCCTCACTTTAACGCTTAAAACTCTCACCTGTATTTGGAATATACAGCTGTTGTTATATATATTTAGGGAAGAATATTCTGTAGTATTTACAGCTATAGGGTTTTCATACTTATCTAATAACAACCTAAAACAAACCTTATGCAGGAAACTTCTACTACAGAACAGGAAACAACTCAAACAAAACCAACCCTTGCTTTTAAAGGGCAGGGTTCCGAATTATTCAGTATCCAGATCGTAAACATTGCCCTGATGCTGGTAACGCTTGGCTTGTATTACCCATGGGCAAAAGCCAAAAACCTGCAGTACATTTACCGCAAAACCGAGCTGGCCGATAGTCCTTTCAATTTCCATGGTACGGGCAAAGAAATGTTTATCGGTTTTATTAAAGGCATAGGTATAATTGCGGTGCTTTATGGTATCTTAATTTACGGTATGCTGCAAGCCGAGACTGATCTAGGTACTTATTTTATCTGTTTGCTTATCTTTATGGCAGGTATATCTGTGGTGGTGCCAGTAGCCATACATGGCATGATGCGCTACCGTACTTCCCGTACCAGCTGGCGCGGCATACACATGGGCTATCGTGGCACGTTAAGTAATCTGTTCAAGGTGTTTTACCTAAACCTGTTCCTTACTATTATCACGATGGGTATCTATGGTTTCTGGTTCACAACCAACCTGCGCCGTGAAGTTATCGGTAACATCCGGTTCGGTAACGCGAAGTTGCGCTACATTGGCGATGGCAGCGACCTACTCCTTATCCACCTGAAAGGTTATTTCCTTTCTATCTTTACCTTAGGTATTTACCTGTTCTGGTACATGAAAGACCTGGTTAATTTTTACATCAACAATATCCTGATAGAGCAGGACGGTAAGTATAGCCGCCTGGATTCGTCGCTTACAGGTTTTCAGTACCTGAAACTGACCGTTGGCAACCTGCTGATCATGGTATTTACGCTGGGACTTGGCTACTCGTGGGTAATCACGCGCACGATGTCGGCTATCATAAATAACTCCGAGATAATTGGTGATTTTAACCCTGACGCCCTGGAGCAGACTGAAGAAGAATATAAAAACGCAACCTACGAAGACATGGCCGATATGCTGGACATCGGAATGGTATAATTATGTTTGAAGGAAAATTTTATAACGGGCGTACCTCAAAAGGTATGCCCGCTTTTATTACACTCGAGCACAACTACATTCGGGTAAACTGGCAGGCCGGCGAAGAAAGCGGAACGGAGATCTGGTATCTCACCGATATCCATAAAACGGAATTTAACGATGCTACTACCGTGCTGGAGTACGGCGACTTCCCGAGGCAAAGTATAGCCGTGCACGAACAGGATTTTAAAGATACGCTGCAGCAAAAGTATAGCGGAGCAAAATTCCTGAGTTCAACGTATAGTTCTTTTGCCAGAACCGGTGTAAAAGGCTTGCTTATAGGTGGTCTGCTGTTGCTTGGGTTGGCCGTGGGCTTGTTTTTCTGGGGCATACCGTCGCTGGCCGAAAAAGCAGCAGCCCATTTTCCGGAAGAATATGAACGTGCGCTGGGCGAAAAACTACATGCCCAGATGATGCAAGGCTATACTATAGATTCGGCTAAAACCGAAGCTGTGCGGCAATACCTGGCCGGGCTAACTATAGAATCAGATTTCCAGATACATGTAACTGTTGTAAAAGATGACCAGGTAAATGCTTTTGCAATTCCGGGTGGATTTGTGGTGGTGCACGATGCTATACTGGATGAGATGGAAAGCCACGAAGAGCTGGGCGGTTTGCTGGGCCACGAGATAGGGCACGTGCAAATGCGACACTCCACCAAAGCGCTAACCCGCAGCTTATCGTACTACATGCTGTTGTCGGTGCTTTTTGGCGATGTAAGTGGTATTGCCGCCGTTATAGTTGATAATGCCTCTGCCTTGTATAACCTGGAGTATAGCCGGACGGCCGAATCCGATTCCGACAAAGCCGGGCTGGAACTGCTGGTGCAAAATAACCTGGACCCGAATGGCATGGTCTGGCTGATGGAGAGACTGAATGTGGCAGCACCGGAATTCCTTAAGTTCATCAGCACACATCCCAATACATCGGACCGAATTGCAGCATTGGAAGCACAGATAGAAAAGATCAACTATAAACCAGTGCCAAACCCCCAGTTGGAAGAAGCCTGGGCAAAATTAAAAGCTGACTAAATACCTTAAAGACCCTCCCGGCGGCCCTAACTGCTGGGAGGGTCTTTTAATTTTGATAAGGCTTACGTGTGTAAATCCTTAGCATGCTATAGTTTACCTTTCTATATTTGCGGGCAGCAACTATAACCCTAAACCTGCTGCCGTGTATAAAAGCCTTCTTCGCCCGCTACTCTTTAAACTCGACCCCGAGAAAGTACACTACCTGACCACAGATGCGCTGCAAACCGTTTTTAAGCTGCCATTAGCCAAAAACATAAGCAACAGCATGTTTGGTGTGCAAAACCCGAAGCTGCAGCGCGAACTGTTTGGCCTTAAATTTCCGAACCCGGTTGGTTTAGCCGCTGGTTTCGATAAGGATGCCAAGCTGATAGATGAGTTAGGTAATTTGGGTTTTGGCTTTATAGAGATCGGAACGTTAACCCCGAAAGGACAGGAGGGAAACCCGAAGCCACGTTTGTTCCGCTTACCCGAAGACCAGGCCATTATAAACCGCATGGGCTTTAATAACGAGGGCGTTGATGCCGCAGTAGAGCGCCTGCGCAACCGCAAAAGCAACGTTATAGTTGGCGGCAACATTGGCAAGAACAAGATCACGCCCAACGAAGAAGCACTGAACGACTATTTATACTGCTTTAAAGCGCTATATGATGTAGTGGATTATTTTGTGGTGAACGTAAGCTCGCCGAACACCCCGGACCTGCGTGCTTTGCAGGAAAAAGAACCTCTTAAACAATTGTTGCTAGCCCTGCAGGAACAAAACCATAAAATGCCGGTAGCTAAACCGCTGCTGCTCAAAATTGCCCCCGACCTGAACGAGGCCCAGCTTAACGACATCATAGAGATAGCCCAGGAAGCAAAACTAAGCGGTATAATTGCCACCAACACAACTATAAGCCGCGAAGGGCTGCATGCATCTGCCCAAAAAGTAGCGGAAATTGGCGCTGGCGGCCTTAGCGGAAAACCACTGACCCAGCGTTCTACCGAGATCATCCGGTACCTGCGCCAGCACCTGCCGACAAGTATAAAACTGATTGGTGTGGGCGGAATTATGACGGCCGAAGATGCCATCGAGAAATTGGACGCAGGCGCTGACCTGGTGCAACTTTATACCGGTTTTATTTACGAAGGCCCGTCTCTCATCGCTCAGATTAACAAGCGGCTGCTTTCGAGATAAATTTTTAAAAGCCCTTGCATTTGCTCTTCGCATTCCGGCCAAAAAATGTAAATTTGGAATTCTAATTAGTCGAAGGGTATGGCAAAGAACACGTACAGAAACGAAGGGCAGAACGGGAGCAGGGCAACGAACGAGTTTCGGGGCCGTAACGAGCCGCGCTATGCCGCTAACACACCTAAGGGGCAGGCGCAACCTAAGCCTAAAAAACGTTGGATACCACGTATTTCCTTACCAAGCATCAACTTTAATTTAACTCCGGCCTTTGTAAAAGACCGCAGGTTTAAACTTTTTGTTGGCTTTTTCTTTTTGCTGCTATCGTTCAGCATGCTTATCGCGTTCGTGTCGTACCTGTTTACCGGGCCATCCGACCAGAGCGTGGTAGAAGCTATAGGTAGATCGGGGCTGAAAGAAAGCGGGCAGGAAGCTGAAAACTGGCTTGGACTATTTGGCGCCTGGATGTCGCACCTGTTCATTTATAAATGGCTGGGCATGGGGGCATTCTTTGTTATCCCGATCTTCTTTTCTGCAGGTATCCGCATTGTATTCAGGCAGACCGCTATTTCCTTATCGTATGTGCTGGGGCTATGCTCGTTCAGTATGTTATGGCTAAGCCTTACACTAGGTTACGTTGTATTTATTACGAATTCTGTTGAGTCGCTGGGATTTTTAGGCGGCGGCATCGGCATCGAAACAGCCACCTGGATGACTTCCCTCATTGGTTGGGGAGCAGGTTTGGTGCTGGGTTTCCTGTTCATTGTGTTCCTTGTTTTCTTTTTTGATATTACCACGTTTAGCTGGGGCAAACCTGCAGCCGACACCGAGCCAAGCCTTGTTGCAGCTAATGTGCAGGCTTCCGGTATAAGCGATGTACTGAACACGAACGGCCGCAACATAAACCATAACTCCGACCCAACTGCATCGCTGGAAGATGAAGAAGAGGTGCTGTTTGATGAAGATGACGAAGCCATAAACCAGGCCCTGGAAATGGAGCTGCGTTCTATCTCGCCGATTCCTGCCAAACCGGAGGCACCAACTGCACCTCCACTCGAACTTGATATTGAAGACGAAACTATACTTCAGCAGGAAGCTGAGGCAGAATTTGATACCACAGAAGACGAACCGGAACTGGACCTGCAAATAGAGCAGACCCCCGAAGAAGAGGAAGCGATTGACGGCATCGAGAACTATGACCCGACCTTAGACCTGGCGCGTTACCAGTACCCAACCATAGAATTGCTTAACGACTATGGCAGCAGTAAAATATCGGTTACAAAAGAGGAACTGGAAGCCAACAAAGACAAAATTGTAGAGACACTCGGCAACTATAACATTGGTATTGCCAGCATTAAAGCAACTATAGGCCCGACTGTAACGCTGTACGAAATTGTGCCTGATGCCGGTGTGCGTATCTCTAAAATAAAGAACCTGGAAGATGATATTGCCCTGAGCTTAGCGGCCCTGGGTATCCGTATCATTGCGCCAATTCCGGGTAAAGGTACCATAGGTATAGAAGTGCCGAACACCAAAAAAGAGATGGTTTCGATCAAATCTATACTTGCTACCGAGAAATTTATGAAGAGCGAAATGGACCTGCCGATCGCTTTTGGTAAAACCATCACCAACGAAGTATTTATTACTGACCTTGCCAAAATGCCCCACTTGTTAATGGCAGGTGCTACGGGTCAGGGTAAATCGGTTGGCTTGAACGCTATCCTTACCTCGTTACTTTACAAGCGTCATCCATCGCAGCTAAAGTTCGTTCTCGTCGATCCGAAGAAAGTGGAATTATCGCTGTTCAATAAGATAGAGCGCCACTTTTTAGCCAAACTACCGGACAGCGAAGAAGCCATCATTACCGATACAAAAAAGGTAGTGAACACGCTGAACTCGCTTTGTATGGAAATGGACATGCGCTACGACCTGTTAAAGGACGCCGGCTGCCGTAACCTGAAAGAGTATAACCGCAAATTTGTAGAGCGTAAGCTTAACCCGAAAAAGGGGCACAAGTTTATGCCATTTATAGTGCTGGTTATAGATGAGCTTGCCGACTTAATGATGACTGCCGGTAAAGAGGTGGAAACCCCGATCGCGCGACTCGCACAGCTGGCCCGAGCCATTGGTATACACCTGGTAGTAGCCACACAGCGTCCGTCGGTTAACGTAATTACCGGTATCATTAAAGCCAACTTCCCGGCACGTATCTCTTTTAAGGTAACTTCTAAAATAGACTCCCGCACTATTCTGGATGCCGGTGGTGCCGACCAGCTAATAGGTCAGGGTGATATGCTCTTCTCTATCGGGTCTGATATGGTGCGTATTCAGTGCGCGTTTGTGGATACCCCGGAAGTAGACAGAATTTGTGACTTTATTGGCGAACAGCAGGGCTACAGCGATGCTTATTTGCTGCCAGAATTTGTAGGTGACGAAAGCGGCACCGACAAAGCTGATTTTGACCCAAGCAACAAAGATCCTTTATTTGAAGAAGCTGCCCGCATTATAGTACAGCACCAGCAGGGAAGTACCTCGTTGTTGCAGCGCCGCCTGAAGTTAGGCTACAACCGTGCCGGCCGATTAATTGACCAGTTGGAAGCTGCCGGTATAGTTGGTCCGTTTGAGGGAAGCAAGGCCCGCGAAGTTTTAGTTACCGACGAATACAGTTTGGAACAGTTATTGAATACGATAAGTTAAGAGCGCAGCTATCTGTAAATGTTTTGCAACTATAGATGTGAAACTGTGCTGACTTAACTACTATAACCCTATTGAAATGAAAAGAATTTTCTCTCTAGTTATTGCCCTGTTCGTGTTTATAAACCTGGCTAATGCCCAGAAAGACCCGGAGGCTGGCAAGATATTGGAACAGATGAGCGCGAAGTATAAAGCCATGAAAGCGTTTAAGGCAACTTTTGCCCAAACCATGGAAAGCCCGTCTGCAAAAGTAAAAGAAACAGTGGAAGGCGATATCCTGGTTAGTGGGCCAAAGTATAGATTAGCTGTTAGCGGGCAGGAGATCATCAGCGATGGTAAACTTATGTGGACTTACCTGAAAGATGTGAACGAAGTAACGATAACTGAATCGGATGCTGAAGCGGAAGCAATGTCGCCGGGTAAGATATTCGAGATGTATAAAAAAGGCTATAAGTATGCTTTAGCCGGATCCGAAAAGCGTGATGGCATTAACTACCATGTGATAGAGCTTTCTCCGGAAGACCGTAGCAACCCGGTTTTTAAAGTACGCCTCTTTATTAACCAGAAAGACAAGACTTTGAAAAGCTGGCAGATGTTCCGTAACAACGGTAACCGCTATACTTATACTATCAAAAAATTTGAAGCAAACCCTACATTAGCCGCCGATACTTTTAGCTTTAACAAAGCCAAGTATAAAGGTGTAAGTGTGGTGGATCTGAGATAAGACCAATAACCTGATATGATCAAAAAGGCTGCTCCGGAAACGGAACAGCCTTTTTTTATGGTTTTACCTCACCCCAACCCTCTCCTTTTATCGAGGACCCTCCCCCCCAAAAAAACAGGAGAGGGCTTGTATTTAGTCTTCGCTTTAGTTTGGCTTTTAGTTTTATAGCTTAAGTGGTCCAACCACCCCTGCCCCTTCTTATCCAAGGAGGGGAGCTTCTGTTATTATTATTTTTAATTTCCGTTTCTTATCGGTGAAGGTTTAGATCGTATAATCAAACGAGATAACTATAGAACTATAGTTGCAAAATTGGCGATACCAGAAAAGTCCCCCTTTGAAGGGGGCAGGGGGATGACAAACGGAAACTATAGAACTATGAAATTAAAATCAGCTAAAGCTCCAAACTCCCCTCCTTGGATAAGGAGGGGTAGGGGTGGTTTGATACTATAGACGATGTCAAGCAACTATAAAATCGGTTTTCAGACCACGGCTTAAACGCTTACATTTGTACAGATCTAACCCACCTACCGCTATGACAAGAGAAAAGCTATTCGAACAGATCCTGAAAAAAAAATCGTACCTGTGCATCGGCCTCGATACCGACCCTAAAAAGTTGCCGGAACATTTGCTGGACTTTGAAGACCCGGTTTTTGAGTTTAACCGCCAGATTATAGATGCCACTGCCGACCTTTGTGTGGCCTACAAACCAAACATCGCTTTTTACGAAGCACAGGGGCCAAAAGGGTGGGTGAGCCTGGAGCGAACTATAAACCACATACCGCAGGAAATATTTACGATAGCCGACGCCAAACGCGGCGACATCGGCAACACTTCCGAACTATACGCCCGCGCCTTCTTCGAGACCATGAATTTCGACTCTGTTACCGTAGCGCCTTACATGGGCTCTGATTCGGTGAAGCCGTTTTTGGTGCAGGGTGGCAAGTGGGTTATACTTTTAGCTTTGACTTCTAACCCGGGCAGCCAGGATTTCCAGATGCTGCGCCTGGCCGATGGCAGTGAAGAATACTTGTGGGAGCAGGTATTGCGCGAAAGCTCTACCTGGGGCACAGCCGGCCAGCTGATGTATGTAGTGGGTGCCACGCAAGCCGACTATGTGCAGCGCGTTCGAGCTATAGTTCCGGACCACTTCCTGTTGGTGCCTGGTGTTGGTGCGCAGGGTGGCAGCTTAGAGGAGATCTCCCGTTTAGGCATGAACCAGCGTTGTGGCCTGTTAGTCAATTCTTCCCGCGCTATTATCTACGCATCATCCGGCCGCGATTTCGCCGAGAAAGCTCGCGAAGCAGCCATGGAAGTGCAACGCGAAATGGAGCAATACCTGGAGCAGTACGTGCAGCATTTGTAGTTAGGTGTTAGCATTAAAGTTTAGCTGTAATGAAACTATACATTGATAATATTATTCCACGGATCAAGCAGTTCAGTGAAAGCTTAGATAGAAAAGAAGTTTTTATTGAGATTCCTTGGGTAATAATTGATGAAAACTTAAATCAACAGAAATACATTTTTAAAAGGGATGGAGATTTGATTATGTCCCTAAATGGTCAGGTTACGATAGGTAGGTGGGAGTATATTTCTGGAGCAAAAAGTTTATTGATTGATAGAATAAGTGATAAGATTCTACTTAATCAAAATTTTATTGACCCAGCAGTAATGGTGCTAAAAAAGGATGGTTATAAAGAAGAGAATTTTATTCTCGCTAATGAAATTCTTTTACCTGATTTAAATGTAAGTGACTATTTGAAACGGTTATACTATAAGAAGAATAACATAAGTATACAACATTTAAAATCTGGTGAAATCCTAGAAATTAATTTCACAAGAGAATGGGGACGAAGTAACGATGATTCTACGGTTGATTGTAAAGTTACGATTGAAGGAGAATTAGTACCTGATAGCCTTCTCGAACTCGCGAAAACCAATAAAAAATATGTAATCAAAGATAGTAAAGTATGTAAAATACTGATTTCTGCTAACTATAATACTGATAAAGGTTTAATAACAGTTGATAAACAGGAATTTAGTCAACCCTCAAAAAATGATTTTGTTTTTCAGAATGGGAAAAAAGCTTCTGATGGTAAATATCGTATTGGGTTTATGAATTATATTATTGTTCAGAATGGACAAATTAAGAGTACAAGTTTCTTTTAAAAGTTAGTAGCCCCAAAACCTCAAATGCTAACCCTAACCCGCACCACTTCCGACAACCCTGATTTCAGAAACCTTATAGTTTTGCTGGACCAAAACCTGAAGGAGAACGATGGCGATGAGCATGCTTTTTTCGCGCAGTTCAATAAGGTGGATAGTATAAACGAAGTGATAGTGGCTTATAAAGATGGCGTGGCGGCAGGTTGTGGCGCTATAAAACCATATACTCAAACTATAGCCGAGGTAAAGCGCATGTTCGTGCATCCGGATTTCAGAAGGCAAGGAATAGCTAAAAGTATACTGACTGCTTTAGAAGACTGGGCAAAAGAACTGAACTATAGTTCCGCCATTTTAGAGACAGGCGTAAAGCAATCAGAAGCCATAGCACTATACAAGCGCAGCGGCTATAACGTAATACCAAACTATGGGCAATATGCAGGCGTTGAAAGCAGCATATGTATGCAGAAAAATTTGATCTAAGAATAACATGAACAACAACGATATACTCCGCCGCCTTCGCTATACATTTGACCTGAACGACGATAAGATGATGGCCCTTTTCGCGTCTGGTGGCAAAGAAGTAACCCGCGCCGAGATAAGCGACTGGATGAAGCCCGAAGACAACCCCGAATTCCAGAAGCTGGTGGATATTAACCTGGCGGCTTTCCTGAACGGTTTTATAAACGAGAAGCGCGGCAAAAAAGAAGGCGAGCAACCCAAGCCCGAAAAAAGCCTGAACAACAACATTATCCTGCGCAAACTCAAAATTGCCCTGAACTATAAAGACGAAGACATCTTGGACGTGCTGGACCTGTTGCAATTTCGGTTGAGCAAATCAGAGCTCAGCGCCTTTTTCCGGAAGCCCGACCACCAGCATTACCGCCCGCTAAAAGACCAGATACTGCGCAATTTCCTGCACGGCCTGCAGCTGAAGTATAGGCCGGATTCGGGGAAATAAGTTACTCCTTCTCAACCTTCACCTAAAATCAGGCAAGGAGTATAACCCACCCCAACCCCTCCCTAGAGGGGAATATCTGCATTTACTATAGTTGGCTCTATAGTTTTATATTTTGATTTCGCTTTCAAAATCCACTGGCGCGAGTCTCCAGACTCGTGACTAAAGATGGTGTTGAGTCTCCTGACTCAACTGGCCCGTTAGGGACAAGTAAGACGATTACGCTGGCTATAGTTCTACAACCATCGAGCCTCAACTATAAATATTCAAGATCAACTATACTTAAAAAGGCAGGCAGGCGTTATTATCAAAATTCACACCGCCACCTATGACCAGACTTATACTTGCAGCTACCTTTCTGCTGTTATCATTTACTGCCTACAGCCAAACTATAGTTTTAAAAGGTACTGTGCTTTCGGGCAATGAACCGATTCCGTATGTGAACATCGGCATTAAAAAGAAAGGCATTGGCACGTCAGCAACTATAGATGGCAGGTTTACTTTAACACTACAAAACACATCTCTAACAGATGCGCTAACTTTTTCAGCAGTCGGGTTTAACGAGCTGGCTTTACCTGTTAAAACTATAGTTGATAGCAGACTAACCGAATTTATGCTGACCGAGAAAACCACCAATCTGCGCGAAGTGGTGGTAAACAGCAAAGTACCCAAGATCAAAAAGTTCGGAACTACATCACGAAATCCGCTCATACACGGCACCTCACAGGCCCGAGACCCTAACGATATTTCAGAACTGGCTAAGTTGATCAACCTGAATGACAAACCATCCGATATACTTTCTGCCACTTTATACCTGCGTAGTTACAAGATAGACTCAGCCACCATGCGCATCAACTTTTACGAGAACGTAGACGGTTTGCCGGGTCAGCGGATAATAGAGAAGAGCATTATAAAGCGTCTGCCTCTGAAACAAGGCTGGGTAACTATAAACCTGGAAGATTATAACATAACCGTTGATAAAGACTTTTTTATCGGCTTTGAATACCTGCCCGATCCTAATCATAAAGAACCATACCTCTTTACTTTTGGAGGTGCATTTGGCGGCAACCATTTTATGCGAAAAGTTAGCCTGGGCGAATGGAAGAAAGGGTATGGTGCCCGTCAGGCCGCTTATGTAACCGTAAGGCAATAATCTGAAGCTTGAAAAATCCTGCCCTACATTTCCTGTTAACGGCTATACTTATAGTTGGTCTGATACCTGCGAATGCGCAACGGCAAACACCTGTAATGCAACTTTCGGGTGTGGTGGTTACGGCAGATAGCACGGCTGGGCTAGTAGGGATTTCGGTGTATGTGCCGGGCACAAATCGGGGTACATTATCAAAGCAGGACGGCTTTTTTACGCTTCCGGTGCTTGCCGGCGATAGCGTGGTGTTCCAGGCGCTGGGCTTCGAGAAGCAGTATATCATCATACCCAAAACAAATACTCCGGAAAGTTTTACCACGAGCATCCGCCTGAAACAGCTATCAAAACAACTTCCCGAAGTGCAGGTTATGCCATGGGCAACGGAGCAGGATTTTAAGGTTGCAGTAAGAAATCTGAACCTGCCAAAAGAGCCTACCGTGACTCCCGAACTTGGTTCACTGCCTTATAACTATAAATCTATTTTTGAAGGGCCAGTTATGGACGCAGCTGATAATGCAAAGCAAGGATTCAAACACCATCAGCAGATGCGCGAACAACGTTACCTGGTGCCCTCCCTCATCCGCATTTTTTAAATCTGCCGAATTGCGCTTATCTTAGGACTTTGCTCAGAACCGGGCCGTCCGCATCCATGAAAGAAGATTTCCTGCATTACATCTGGCAGCACCAGTACTACCGTAAAACCGACCTGGCCACTACGGAAGGCGAGCCTGTGCAGGTAATGCGCACCGGCTACTATAACACCGATGCCGGCCCGGATTTCAGGGAAGCTATCGTTAAAATTGGCGATGTGGAGTGGTCGGGGAGTGTGGAGATACATTTACGGGCATCGGATTGGCGCCGCCATAACCACCAAACCGACCTGAAATACGACCAGGTAACGCTGCATGTCGTGTGGGAAGCTGATACTCCGGTTTTGCGTACCGACGGTACTGTAATTCCGGTGCTGGAGCTAAAGGACAGGGTAGATACTGCGCTGGTTTATACTTACAAACAACTCCATGAAGCCCGCACCACTATACCCTGCGCCAACGTGTGGCCGGCCGTGCCCGAGATTACCAAGACCATGATGCTGGGTCGTGCGCTAACAGAACGGCTGGAGCAGAAAGGCCAGGATGTACTGCAACTATACACCAACTATAACCACGACTGGGAAGCTACGGCCTACCATGTACTGTTCAAAGGATTCGGGTTTAAGATTAACCAACTACCTATGGAGCGATTGGCTGCGGCTTTGCCTGCAACTATAGTTCGCAAACACCGACAGCTTTATCAACTGGAAGCGTTGCTGTTTGGTCAGGCTGGTTTTTTAGTGGATGTTGATACTAACTATGCGCAGCAGTTGGCAAAAGAGTATAGTTTCCTGAGCCACAAGTATATTTTGGGCGAGAAGGCCATGCAGCGGCACCACTGGAATTTTATGCGGATGCGCCCTGCTAATTTTCCAACTATACGGTTAGCGCAACTGGCTGCAGTGCTGGCAAACCGGCAAAGTTTTTTTACTGCTATTCTAGAAGCGCAAACTATAAAACACTACGAAGCTTTGTTTATGGCTGAAGTTTCGGAGTTCTGGCAGGAGCATTTTACGTTTAGCCCTGAGCCAAGCAAAGCAACTAAAACGATGGGCAAAGGCAGCGCGCATAACCTGATCATAAATGTAGCCGTGCCGTTGCTGGCCGCTTACGCCCAGTTTTCCGGTGACCGGACACATCTTGAAAAAGCCATTGAACTACTGGAGAAATTAAAGGAGGCGAGTAACAAATTTACGCGTTTGTATGAAGAGCTGGGATGGAAAGCCAGAACCGCAGCTGACAACCAGGCTGCATTGAGTTTATACAAAAATTACTGTCAGCCGGTAAACTGTCTGCAATGCGCGGTGGGCAATAAAATTCTCAAACAAAACATCCTTTCCCGCTCGTGACGCTGCTTTTATACTTGCTGAATATCTTGCTGTTGTTCGGGCTGGGCTGGCTGCTTTACAAGCAAAGCTGGGCGCAAACACTAAAGCCTTACCTGTTACCTGCCTTGGGTTTAAAGTTGGTTTGTGGTGTGTTGCTTGGTATTTTATACTTCCATTACTACTGTGAAGGCGACACCATCACTTACTTTAACGCATCGCAAAAGCTGACCCAACTGGCCTATAATGATGCAGGCGCTTACTGGCGTTTGATGTTTTATAACGAATTCCCAGGCGAGGCTTTTCGTGCCACAGTACCTTTTACCCGCTTCGCCGATTTTTCCAATTCCTTTTTCCTGCTCAAGATCATCAGCCTGTTTAACCTGCTTACAGACAGCAGTTATTACCTTATCGGGTTATACTTTTCGCTGTTCAGTTTCTGGGGAATGGCAAAGCTAGCGGCTACACTTTCACAGGTTTACCCTGACACAAAAAAGGCGGCTATAATTGCGTTGCTATTCTTTCCAAGTGTGGTGTTCTGGAGTTCGGGTTTGCTGAAAGATGCCGTGATGATGGGAAGTATGTGTTGGGTAATGGCTTTTGTATTGCAACTGGCGCATGGTTATAAACGAACTATAGTTACCTGGCTTCTGCTGCCGTTACAACTCTACCTGTTCGTTAAGATCAAGATCTTTTTTGCAGCTTTGCTGCTGTTTTTGCTGGGTTGTTTTTTGCTTATTCTGTGGCTCTCACGCACTATAAGGTCCTTGCAAACTATAAAAGTGCAGTTGCTGACATTGGCTGGGTTTATAGTTGCAGCTATGGTTATAGTCTGGCAGATGAGTGGCATTTTTAGCATTGAGTTTATCCTGCATCACTTGGTGAAAACTTATGATGGTTTGCTAGCTTTGTCGCTAGGTGGGCCGCACCTAAGCTATAGTTCGCTGGAGTCAACTATACCATCCTTAGTTTCCAATTCCCCAAAGGCATTTTTCAGTGCTATTTACCGTCCTTTTATTGGTGAGTCATCGGAGCCATTGTACCTGTTGCTTGGCTTGGAGAACTTATTGTTAGTGGTGCTTACAACTATAGCTATTATTTCAGCTTTTTCAGAAGGATGGACGCAGCAAATTAAGCTTTGGCATGTGGTGTTATTGCTTTTTATAGTTGCATCGGCTATAGTTATAGGTATCAGCACGCCTAACTTTGGTACGCTTAGCCGTTACCGCATCATTTTCTTGCCGTTCCTGGTGTACCTGCTGTTGCTACAGAATAGGTTTGTACAGCGGTGGTTAAAATGACCTCCCCCTGCCCCCTCCTAAAAACAGGAGGGGGTGATGATAAAGCATATATTATAGATGGCGCGAGCGTCCTCGCTCTTGACGAACTATAGTTGGGCCTCTGGCCCAGTCGGATTACAAATCCGATGTTATAGATAGTCACGGGTTACAAAACCGCGCCAGCATAATAAACTATAGTTTATTGTCATCTCGACGTAAGGAGAGATCTACCTAGAATTTTAAATAGATTTCTCGCTACGGCTTGAAATGACATAGATTGAAATCTGCTAAAGCCCAAATTAAATTTAATCACCCTTCCCTGTTTTTAGGGTAGGGGGCCTCTTTAAAAGGGGAGGGAAGAGGTGGGGTTTCAATCTCAATCACTTATTCGTACCTTTGCGGCTTATTTACGATAAGCTATGCAGAATCCTGTAATTATATTAGGCGCCCAGCAACTGGGTACCGCCGCTTTAGATATTTTCAATAGCAACAGTGTAGTTGTTTACTGCTTCCTGGACGACAAAAAGGAATTACAGCAGGAAGAGGTGAACAACGTGTCGGTGATGAGCAGCACGGAAGATGGTGAATTCCTGAAACTGATCGGAAAGAAGTGCGATGTATTTGTGGCTGTAGAAGATTCTGCTGCCCGCAAAGGCCTGATCAATATGCTAAAGGACGAGTACAAAGTGGTGCCGGTAAACGCTATTCATAAATTCAGCGCTGTGTCGGAATATGCTTGGCTGGGCCATGGTAACATGGTAGCGGCTGGTGCAATCGTTAACAACAACGCTAAGATCGGCGACAACTGCATCATCCAGTCCAGAGTCTTAGTTGAAACCAATGCCGAAATCGGTGATTTCGTTCAGATCGGTGCGGGTGCTATCATCAACTCCGAAGTGAAGATAGAAGAGGGCGCTTTTATAGGTTCGGGTGCGGTTATAGTTAGCGGTGTTAAGATCGGGAAGAATGCACGGGTAGGTGCTGGCTCGGTTGTAGTAGCCGATGTGCCAGCCAAAGCAACTGTTTTCGGTAACCCGGCAGCTGCCATAAAGTAAACTTTTATAGTTATAGTTGCTGTTATTTACCTGAACTGATAAAAGTCATTTCAGCGCTTTAAAGTAAACTATAGCTTTGTAGCATGAAAGGTTAAATTGCTAAACTGTTAAATTGTTAAAAATGATTAACAGTGCAGTATTTAAACAATTTAACCATCAACAATTAAACAATTTAAATTAAAAACACTTAGCTGAAACTAAGCCGTTATGAACAAACCATACAGCATCTTACTGTACTACTGCTACACCCCGATAGCAGATCCGGAAGAATTCCGTGAAGAACACCACCTGATGTGCCTTGAGCTGAATCTGCTCGGCCGTATCATCGTTTCAAATGAAGGCCTGAATGGAACTGTTTCTGGTCTGAAAGAGGACTGCGAAAAATACATGGAGCTGATGCATGCTGACCCACGCTTCGCCAAGATCGACTTTAAAGTAGATGAGTCGGATGCGCATGCTTTCACTAAGATGCATGTGCGCACTAAATCTGAGATCGTACACTCCGGCCTGTTGCACATCGACCCGAATGCACGCACTGGAAAGCACCTGGAGCCGAAAGAGTTCAGGGATATGAAAGATCGTGACGATGTGGTGGTGCTTGATGTTCGCTCTGATTACGAGTACAATGTTGGCCGCTTCAAGAATGCTGTAACGCTGGATATCGAGAACTTCCGTGAGTTTCCGGAGAAGGTGGCAGAGCTGAAGGAGAAGTATAAAGACAAGAAAATACTGACCTACTGCACCGGTGGTATCAAATGCGAAAAAGCCAGTGCGTTTTTATTGGAGCAGGGTTTTGATGATGTATACCAGCTACATGGCGGTATCATAAAATATGGCAAAGAGGCCGGTGGCGAAGACTTCGAAGGCAAGTGCTATGTGTTCGATAACCGCGTGGCAGTGGATGTTAACTCGGTAAACCCGAAAGTAATCTCGACCTGCTTTGTGTGTGGCGCCGAAGACGATCGCATGGTAAACTGCGCCAACCCGGTTTGTAACCTGCATGTGGCCATCTGCGAAAAGTGCGGCTGGGAACTGGAAGGAGCCTGCTCTACAGAGTGTAAAGGTCACCCGGAAAAACGCCCATACGACGGCACTGGCTACTACCAGAAAGAGATGAACGGCTACAATCCGCTAAAGGGTTTTAACCGCAAGAAGAAAAACGACGTACAAGTATAAGTATTCTCTAAAGCAAAGAAAAGCGTGCTCATAACCGGGCACGCTTTTCTTATTTTATATGGGTTTGAGTATTGAGTTATAGTTCGTGTATGGCGCTGCTCTATCGGACATCCTTGTCCGGAAGTTATCTGTTGGGGATGTCCATATCCCCGTTGCAGGTTTATGGGGACACGGATGTCCCTTTACAGGAAATATTCGGACGAGGATGTCCGAATGAGCTATCATTTTAATAACTAAAGTTGCTGCTCCAGCACAATAAGATCCTGCAATAACCCGAGTGTTACTGTGCCCGGCTTTCCATTCCCGATTACCTTATCATCCACCTGAACGATTGGCAGAATACGTTTGGTGGTGCTGGTCAAAAAAGCTTCTTTGGCCTGCGCAATTTCTTCTATAGTTATAGTTCGTTCTTCCGTTTTATAGTTCAGAGTGGCAAGCCCCAACACGTTTTTTCTTGTTACTCCCAGAAGCACATCTTTGGCTGGAGTAACTATTGTATTATCCTGCGTCACGATAAAGAAATTGCATCTCGGAAACTCCGAAACTACACCATTTTTCTGGTACAGCACATCACTGGCACCGGCTTCTTTTATCTCCTTTATCAAACTGATACCCATAGCGTAGTTTATAGTTTTAACCCTTGGTAGTTCACGCACGTGCTTATGGGTAATTACCTTTATGCCATACTCGACCATCTCCTGTGTAGGCAATTGAAGCGGCTGATGTTGTATGATCAGGTTCGGTTCGACAGGGTCGTAGCCGTTGGTAGAATATCCGCCTGTTAAAATCATTTTTATACCTGAAAGTGGCAGGTTGTTTCCTTCAATGAGCTGGTGAATAATGCCGGTAAGTTCTGTTTCAGAAAGCGGTATCGTTAGCTCCATCAACCTGGCCGACTCATAAAACCGGTCGAGATAATCCTGCATAAAAACAGGTTTGCCATCCTGCACTTTAAAGAAATCAAATACACCATAACCCCGCTGAATGGCCAGGTCGCTAATGTGCAGAAAGGCATCTTCGTAAGGCTGGATTTTTCCGTTAATATAGGCCTGTAGTTTAGGGTTTGAGGGCATGTTGATAGCTTATAGTTGAAGATCGCAGAGTCAAATTAATAAGAAATGACATCTGTCAGTGCTTTTGTACGATAAGCTTCCTACTTTTGCCATATCTGCTTTTTACCATACACCAACTATAAAGCAACTATAAAGTATACATTAGGATAGCATTTTCAGATGCTCCAATATAAAGACAGCAATTATGGCAGCAATACCGGAATCAGAACTCATCATAAATAAGAACGGAACCGTTTATCACCTTAACCTTCTACCGGAGCACATTTCCGACACTATTATTACCGTTGGCGACCCCGACCGCGTGGCCATGGTGAGCAAGTATTTTGATGAGATAGAAGTAGAAATTACAAAACGCGAATTTATTACGCACACCGGCTACTATAAAGGTAAACGCCTTACGGTTATGTCTACAGGCATGGGCACCGATAATATCGACATCCTGATGAATGAGTTGGATGCGCTTGTAAACATTGATTTCCAGAGCCGCGAGCCGAACGAAGAAAAGATAAAGCTGAAAATTGTGCGTGTGGGTACCTCTGGGTCGTTGCAGGACTCTATTCCGCTGGGCAGCCATGTAGCCTCGCATTATGGTGTCGGCCTTGACTCGTTGATGGAGTTTTACCCGCTGGAGCAGAACGAGAATGAACAAAGTATAACCCGCGCTTTAAAAGAGCAATTAGGAGTTGGCTTTACACCGTATTGCGTACCTGGTTCAAAAGAGTTGATCGATAAGATCGCTTTTGATATGATACCTGGTAATACACTTACCTGTCCTGGCTTTTATGCGCCGCAGGGCCGTGTGCTGCGCGCAGGTTTGCGCAACCAGAATCTGCTACAGGTTTACCAGGACTTTAATGTATGCGATTTTAAGATGACCAACTTTGAAATGGAAACCGCCGGTTATTATGCCATGGGGCGTATGTTGGGTCACGAAATGCTGTCGCTGAATGCTATAGTTGCCAACCGTATTACCCACGAATTCGCAACTAATTCCGAAGAAATTGTAGATAGCCTGATCAGGAAAACACTGGATAGGATTTAACTTTATCTAATGAAAAAGGCCCTCTTCTGTAGCTACGGAAGAGGGCTTTTTGGTTATAGTGGGTATTAAAGTCGCATTTTCTCGGTTTGCTTTTCAGCTTTTTCAGAGGCTTCCTTTTTAACATCAGCCGGAGTAAAGATTAAGCTGGAAGTAACTGCAGCAATACAAAACACAATGGCTATAAAAAACCACTTCACTAACTTATCTGATTTCATATAGAAAGTCTCTTGGTTAAAGATTGTTTATATAGCAAGATACAGATGTTTGGTTTAGTTGCAAACTATAAAGTTGCTGGTAGAACTAACTATAGCTTCGACAGAAAAAATGATACTATAACACAATTGTCTTAAAATTTTGAGATACAAGTTTATGCTTTTGTGCAGCCTTAAATATTGCTTCTAGCATGGCTGGTGATATTGAGTAGGTGTCAGCATTATTATTTATAGCATGGGCATATAGTATAACAGCTTCTTTTTGTTTTGAAGCCCTGCTAAATGCTTTTTCTATGTCTTGGATAGTTACTCCGCTGCCATAATCTATGCCCAAGCCATTTAAAACGCGTTTGCCATCGTAGCTATAGAATATCTTATCCAGTTCGTTAATGTCTTTCCCTTGTACTTTCCAGGAGTCACCTCTCAGCAGGTAAAAGTATTTAAGCAGTTCCTGATCTATAGTTCTGCTGTTTGCACCATAAGGGTATGCAAAAGTTACAGGTGCAAAACCTAGTTCCTGCAACGTGTTTATTGATGAAACAACTTCGTGCTGGATGTATGCATCCAGTCCGTTCTCTTCAACATAGTTGGTTGCGTTTACATGCTTGGCTCCGTGGCTGGCAATCTCGTGCCCATCGTTAGCCAGCGTTTTCAACATGCCTACTTCGGTACTTGTAAGCGAGTCAGTGTTGGTAATAAAAAACGTGGCCCGCACATTATATCTACTAAATAGTTCACGTTGGGCGTACCAATCTGCTACATACTGGTCATCAAAACTAATTACAAAGGCGGCCTGTGCAGGTTTGGTAAACTTATAATTTGTTTTGAAAAAGCTCGTATAGATAGCCCAAGCAGCAACTGCCAATATAACAATGGTTAAGAGGCCTAAAAGTATGTGTTTAACTTTCACTAACTACAGCTTCTGCAAAAATTCCATGGTATCTACACCATCGGCATAATCCCAGACCATCGGGCATTGGGCTTCGCCGAAAGGTATACTTCCTTCCAACCAGCCGTGCGCCGAAACTATAACCTGGGTCTTTTCTTTTATCGCACCCAATTTCTCGCGCAGGTCTGTCAACGAACTAAAAGTTTCGTAAAACAACACCGAAATTGGAGAGACTAGGTTCTCACTTTTCTGCACCAGCATAAACCCGTTATCAAAGTGATGTTCGCGGTTTACCAGCAGTATAGATTTGTTGTAGTCGTAGTTATTCTGATATTTATGGTGGTCCAGTACTTTGGTTCTAAACTCATTTGCCTCGAAGAACTTATCGAATTTATACCCCTCCGGCACAAACACCTTAGACACGTTACGGCAGCCTAAGCCATAGTAACGGAAAAAATCTTCGCCTAAAGCTTTCAGGTCGTCGGCTTCTTCGTGGCCGGTTAATACGCCTATACTTGTACGGTTCTTGCGGATAATGTGCGGCCGGCTTGCAAAATAATACTCAAAGTAGCGGGCTGTGTTGTCGGAACCGGTAGCAATAATGGCATCTGCTTCTTTCAGCATCTCCACAAACTCGAACTGGTTAGCAAAGGCAGGTTCTATACCTACCAGCATATCAGCGAGGCGGCGCATCAGAGGTTGGTCATCCGAACTTAGCTTGGCTAACAGGTAATGTCCGCTCATCAGCACTGACAAAAAATCGTGGAAACCAACCATCGGAATATTGCCGGCCATTACCACTCCAACCTTTTTAGTTGTAACCTGTTTCAGGTGATACGGGTAAAGCCATTCACGGAGGTATTGTTCCTCCAGCATCTGCGTTATGCCATGTAGAGCACTGGATACGTTTTCTTCATCAAACCACGGGTTACGCGACTGCGCCATGCGCGCCCATTCCTGGTGGTCTTCGGGAGTCAGGTTTTTTATTTTCCTGCCCAGTTCCACAAAAGCTTCTATCCTGTTCTCTAATGTCATGGCGTGTAATATGGCTGTAAAATTTATTTGATAGGGATGTTTAATGTTCCTAATTTTGCGGCTTAGAAATAAGATATACAAAAGTATAAAAAATATACAGGAGATACGACTATGGCTATAATGATAACCGATGAGTGTATAAACTGCGGAGCCTGCGAACCGGAGTGCCCTAACACTGCTATTTACGAAGGCGGTGCCGAGTGGACCTGGGGTGGCGGTACTGCCCTGAAAGAAGTGGAAATAGATGGCGGCGAGGTTATACCTGGCGATGCTGCTCAGACACCGATTTCAGATGAGTTTTACTACATCGTTTCTGATAAATGCACCGAGTGCATGGGCTTCCACGAGGAACCACAGTGCGCGGCAGTTTGCCCGGTAGATTGCTGCGTTGACGACCCGGATTACCGCGAAACCGAAGAAGAACTACTTTCCAAGAAAGCCTGGTTGCACCAGGAAGCGTAAGTATAAACTATAACTATACAGAAAAACCTGTCCGGAGTGGGCAGGTTTTTTTATGTTCAGATACCTGATAACTATGGACTGCTTATAGTTTATTAAGTAGAAACGAGCCATTGATGGTATTATCACCAACAATCAAATTATCCGGCCGCATATGCTTGCTGGTGAAAACACGCAGCAAGGGCGTAATCTAAAAGCAACAAAAACACTAAATTGCTCCTATGGAAGGCCAGATACACACCGATAAAACTTTCGATAAAGTTGTTTACCCGAACAAGGAAGTAAAGAACCGCGAATTCGAGAACTGTACTTTTAAGAACTGCGATTTCTCAGAAAGCAATTTTGCCAGCACGCGCTTCACCGACTGCACTTTTATAGGTTGCAACCTGGCTATGGTTAAACTGGGGCACGCAACTATAAACAACGTGGAGTTTAAAGAGTGTAAGCTTACAGGTATAAATTTCAGTGAGTGCGAAGATTTCCTGTTCACGGTATTTTTCGAGAATTGCCTGCTGGATTATGCTTCTTTCGCTAAAAAGAAGATGGCCAAAACAAAGTTTATCAGGTCGTCTCTGAAAGGTGTAGATTTCTCAAACACTAACCTTACCAGCTCCTTATTTGAAGATACTGACCTGGAACGCGCTGTTTTCAACTATACTAATCTAACCAGTGCAGATCTATCATCCGCTTATAATTTTGACATAGACCCGGAGATTAACACCATCAAAAAAGCAAAGTTTTCACAATACGGTTTGCAAGGCCTGCTTACCAAGTATAACCTGCAAATAGTCTGAATTTGTCTGAATCAGGATTTGCAGGATGTTGCCTTGTCTAAAGTACAATAGAAATAGCTATAACAAAAGTCTAATTGTCCCCTTAAGGGGACTATAGGGGTGTTCGGGCAGCAACTATAAAACTATAGCCGAACTATAACTGGAGCAGAAAACTCCCCTCCTTGGATAAGGAGGGGTAGGGGTGGTTGGACCACAGGAACTATTAAACAATAGCCAAAGCCATTGGGAAGCCTGTCCCTGCCGGGCCAGTTGAGTCAGGAGACTCAACACCATAATAAGTCACGAGTCAGGAGACTCGCGCCATCAAAATTTTATTTCTAATCCTGTCCATCCTTAAATCCTGTTAATCCTTGAGGTAGGACCCCTATTTAAAGATTTAGACAACCAACAATCAGCAAAAATTCCCTATTTTTGCCTTTTAGCGCTTTAAGCAGCCAAAATTTAGTTCAAGATGTCGATAGCAAAGAAATATAGTCCCAAAGAAGTAGAAGAGAAGTGGTACAGCAGTTGGATGGAGCGTGGCTTCTTCCGCTCTACACCTAACCCGAAAAAAGAGCCTTATACCATTGTAATTCCGCCGCCAAACGTAACGGGGGTACTACACATGGGCCACATGCTCAACAATACTATTCAGGATGTACTTATTCGTCGTGCGCGTATGCAGGGCAAAGAGGCTTGTTGGGTACCGGGCACCGACCATGCTTCTATTGCTACCGAAGCGAAAGTAGTGGCTATGCTGAAAGAGCGCGGTATCGAGAAAAAAGATATTACCCGCGAAGAGTTCTTAAAGTATGCCTGGGAATGGAAAGAAAAGTATGGCGGAATCATCCTGGAACAGCTTAAGAAGCTAGGCGCATCTTGTGACTGGGACCGCACCCGTTTCACGATGGAAGAAGACCTGTCGGCGGCTGTGATCGAAGTATTCGTGGACTTGTACCGCAAAGGCCAGATTTACCGCGGCGTGCGCATGGTTAACTGGGACCCGCAAGGCAAAACTGCTCTTTCTGATGAAGAAGTAATTCCAAAGGAAACAATGGCGAAAATGTACCACCTGAAATATGAAGTGGTATCTGACAACGCTGAAAAATCATACATCACGGTTGCAACATCGCGCCCTGAAACGATTATGGCCGATGTGGCTGTAGCTGTTAACCCGAACGATGAACGCTACACGCATTTTCACGGTAAATCTGTTCGCATTCCGTTGCTGGGCAAAGAGATTCCGGTTATAGTTGATGAGTACGTAAGTATAGAGTTTGGTACAGGTGCGCTAAAAGTAACGCCTGCCCACGACCTGAACGACTACGAACTGGGTCAGAAGCACAACCTGCCAACTATAGATATCCTGAACGACGATGGCTCACTGAACGAGAAATCGCAACTATACATTGGCCAGGATCGTTTTGCTGCCCGCCGCAACATTGTAAAAGACTTACAGGAAGCTGACCTGTTAGTGAAGATAGAAGAGTACCCGAGCGTGCTACAGACATCGGAGCGTACGGGTGCTGCAATTGAGCCGCGTTTATCGATGCAGTGGTGGTGCAAAATGGATAAGATGGCGAAGCCGGCACTAGAGTCTGTCATGGAAGACCAGATCCGCCTGCACCCGCCTAAGTTCAAGAACATGTACCGTTCGTGGATGGAGAACGTGCGTGACTGGTGCGTATCGCGCCAACTATGGTGGGGCCAGCAGATTCCAGCGTATTACCTGCCGGATGGCTCTTTTGTAGTAGCAACTACTGCTGAAAAAGCGCTGGAACTTGGCCGCAAGCAAAGCGGTAACGCTGAGCTACAACTAACTGATCTGCGTCAAGACGAAGATGTACTGGATACCTGGTTCTCTTCGTGGTTATGGCCTATTTCGGTGTTCGATGGCTTTAAAGACCCAGATAACAAGGATATACTTTACTATTACCCGACCAACGACCTTGTAACTGCTCCTGAGATCCTGTTCTTCTGGGTTGCTCGTATGATCATGGCCGGTTTCGAGTTCCGTAACGAGATGCCTTTCAAGAATGTGTACCTGACTGGTATAGTTCGTGATGCGCAGGGCCGTAAAATGTCAAAATCGTTAGGTAACTCACCAGATCCGCTGGACCTGATCGACCAGTACGGAGCCGACGGTGTTCGTGCCGGTATGTTGTTCAGCTCACCTGCTGGTAACGACTTATTGTTCGATGAGAAACTGGTAGAGCAGGGCCGTAACTTCAGCAATAAGATCTGGAATGCCTTCAGGTTGATAAAAGGTTGGGAAGTAGACGAAAGCCTGCCGAACCCGAACGAAACAGCTATCAAGTGGTTTGAGTCGCGCTTTAACGAAGCCTTTGTTCAGATCGAAGACCATTTCGAGAAGTTCCGTATCTCAGATGCGTTGCTAACGGTTTACAAACTGGTATGGGATGATTTCTGCTCGAGCTACCTGGAGATGATCAAGCCGGCTTACCAGCAGCCAATCGATAAGCAAACGATAGAAGCCACAACCGCTTTCCTGGAGAAAGTATTGAAAGTGCTTCATCCGTTCATGCCGTTCATCACAGAAGAGATCTGGCACGACTTGAAAGAGCGCAAGCAAAAGGAATACCTTATAGTTGCTCCTTGGCCGAAAAAGGATACGTTTGATAAGAAATTGAATGCCCGCATGGAGAGCGTGCTGAAGGTTGTTGCTGCAATCCGAAACATCCGTAACTCGAAAAACATTGCGCAGACAAAAGCACTTGACCTGTCTATTAAAGTAATGAACCAGGATGGCTACGAGTCTTTCCTGAGCATTATCCGTAAGCTGGCCAACATTAACGAGATCAGTTTTGTGCAGGATAATGTGGATGGTGCGATAAGCTTCGTTGAAGCCGGCGATGAGTTCTTTATACCAATGGAAGGTAACATTGACGTAGCAGCAGAACGCGAGCGCCTGCAGAAGGAGCTGGAGTACACCAAAGGCTTCCTGGTGTCCGTAACTAAAAAGCTGAGCAACGAGCGTTTTGTAAGTGGTGCACCAGAATCGGTTATCGCGAACGAGCGTAAGAAAATGGCTGATGCCGAAGCAAAGATTAATGCTATAGAGCAAAGTTTAGCTTCGTTATAAAAGTATAAACTATAAGTATAAAGGCCGCTTCTGTCAGGAAGCGGCCTTTATTTTTGATATAGGAGGTAGTTTGATCATTACTCCCAAAGCGGGTAATGCTCCAGGTTTACTTTCCGTTTAAAGAATATCCGGGTACTTTCTTCGAAGGAGCGAGTAAAGTCGGATACATAAAAGTGATGGTCGCCGGTGAGCTTTTCTGAGGCCATGTTATTCGCTTCTAAATATGTTTTCACCTGTTCGGCAACTATAAGGCTGGCATCCAGCACATCAACAGCACCTTTATAAAAATTCTCGATCTGCTTTTTTATAAGCGGGTAATGCGTGCAGCCAAGTATAAGCGCTTCTATTCCTTCCAGGTCGGGGTCGGAGAGGTAAGTATGGATAACGCTCTCCGAGATTGTATCATTAAAAAAGCCTTCCTCTATCATGGCGGCAAGCAGGGGAGTGGCATGCGATCTCAGGTCAATATCCTGTCCGGTCTCATCTATTTTTTTACGGTATACATTCGAGTTTACGGTTTGTTTTGTACCGATCAGGCCAACTGTTTTGCCCGGGTAGGTTTTAGCTACATACGATACCGTAGGGTCTATCACATTCATAACCTTTGCCTTGCTGCCTACATACTCGCGCACCAGGTCGAATGCAGCTGCCGAAGCCGAATTACAGGCAATAAGTATAAGCTTGCACTGTTGCTTTAAAAGCAGATCACATATTTTAACCGCGTATGCCTGTATGGCCGCCGTTGACTTATCGCCGTACGGAAGGTGGGCTGTATCTCCGAAATAGATCAGGCGCTCGTTCGGTAAAACAGTTGTAATTGCCTGAGCTACAGTTAGTCCTCCAATGCCGCTATCAAAAATCCCGATCGGGAGCTGACTTTTTTCTTTTCTCATCGTATGCGAATTTACTTAAAATAAGCCTTTTTAACCGTTTACCCTGAAAATATAGCTGTTCACATAAAAGTTACATCCCTTGGAATTATAGTTTTATAAACTTAGTTACATTTACAACAAGTATATTGCAATAATTATTCAGGTAGTATAATTTTAGTTAAATATTTTGTTGGTTTTAAACAAATCATTATATTTAATCTGAATTCCGATCCCACACCTGGCAATGTTAGCCGCATTGTCAGCCTGCCAAAGGTAAACGAAGCACCTATACGGTGCCTGTCAGTCAGCACTAAACTATCGTCCATTTTTTAACAGACAGAAGTCTCTTATGCAAACTACGCTTACGATACCTGCCTCTACTCTAAAAAGAACATCCTTGTATGGCAGCCTAACGAATAGGTTTGTGGCTTTCCTGGCTGATACGTCGATGCTGGTCTTCTTTTATACCATGATTTTTTACTCGATAGGTTCTAATGCTGAGCATATCAGTTCCTGGGATAAAACGTTGCAGCAAGGCGTTAGTATAGATGAGTTATGGATGCTGGCACAAAACCTGTTCCTGAACCCTTTCTTTATAGTAGCCCACTGGCTTTATTATACTTTACTCGAAGCATCGCCAAAGCAGGCAACAATAGGCAAATTTACACTTGGCTTAAAAGTTACCGATCTGCGTGGCAAACGTATTACCATTCTTCAATCTAACCTTCGCTACTTTGGCAAACTGCTGTCGTTGTTGCCGGTAGGCTTAGGCTTTTTAAACATCCTGACTGCGCGCCGCCGCCAGATGTTGCACGATTTTATAGCACGTACTGTAGTTGTTACCGATTAATCCGTAGTAACTGAAATTGGATAATATTTGACACATTCTTCTCTGGGTTGCGTACACATAAGCTTGAGTATAACTTAGAAAGGAGGATTGTTATGAGATTTATCCCTACCCGTTTTCACGGAGTATTGGACTATATAATAGGTATTTTTATGATCGTAGGCCCTTGGGTGCTTGATTTTTCGGATCATAGTTTGGCCACCTGGACCATGGTAATTGCCGGTGTAGCCGTGTTGATGCAAACTGTATTTACTGATTTTGAGGTAGGCCTGGTTAAACGTATACCGATGCAGAGCCACCTGATGGTAGACTTCGGATTAGGTTTATTACTGGCCTTATCGCCCTGGCTATTTGGTTTTGCAGACCGCTTATACCTGCCACATCTTATTTTAGGTGTTTTCTCGATATTAGCTTCGCTTACCACACACCGTGTACCAAGCCACAGTTACCGGGCCGAACATACCAGCCCCGATCATATCCGAAACTTTTAACAGAAAGAAACTATAAAACAGGCCAGCCACCCAGGTTGGCCTGTTTTATTTTAAGCCTTACCACATAAAATTGCCTAAATTTGCTGTATGAATTATTTATCAGCAGATAGTATCTCGAAAAGCTACAGCGACCGCTGGCTCTTTAAAAACCTGAACTTTGGCATTAGCCAAGGACAACGTATAGCTTTGGTCGGCGTGAACGGATCCGGAAAAACTACATTGCTAAATGTGCTGTCCGGGAAAATTTTGCCCGACGAAGGGAGCGTGAGCGTTCGCAAAGAGGTAAGTATAGGCTTTTTAGGCCAGAATCCTGAATTTGATGAGAGTCTTACAGTACAGCAAACCATATTTTCGGGTCAAAGCGAAGTGCTGGATGTTATCCGCGATTACGAAGCGGCCATAGCTGACCCTAATACCAGCCCGGAACACATGCAGAACCTCATGGGGCGTATGGATGAATTACAGGCCTGGGATTATGAGCTGAAAGTAAAGCAAATACTCTCAAAGCTGGGAATTCACGATCTCGAGAAAAAGATAAGCCACTTGTCGGGGGGGCAGCGGAAGCGTGTGGCTATGGCCCGCGTGCTGATCGAGGAGCCGGATATGCTGATACTGGATGAGCCTACCAACCACCTGGACCTGGACACGATCGAATGGCTGGAGAACCTGTTATCTACCCAGAATACAACGCTGCTGATGGTAACGCACGACCGTTACTTTTTAGATAAAGTAGCCAATGAGATAGCAGAGCTTGACGGTGGTGAGATATTTACTTATAAAGGCAACTATAGCTATTTTGTTGAGAAGAAATCAGAGAGAGAAGAAGTAGCTGCAGCCGAAACAGAAAAAGCACGCAACCTGATGCGCAAAGAACTGGACTGGATACGGCGGCAACCCAAAGCCCGCGGTACCAAAGCCAAGTATAGAGTAGATGCCTTCGAAGACCTGAAAGAGAAAGCTGCTAAAAAAGTAAGTGGCCCGCAACTGGAATTATCTGTTAAAACGACTCGCCAGGGCGGTAAGATCATAGAAGTTGATCATATATCGAAATCGTTTGGCGAAAAGAAAATTGTAGACAATTTCAGTTATGTGTTCAAGAAAAAGGACCGCATTGGTATAGTTGGACCAAATGGTGCGGGTAAATCTACTTTCCTGAACATGCTGACAGGCAAACTGCAACCCGACTCGGGAACTATAGATGCCGGCCAGACGACTGTTTTTGGCTATTATACCCAGGATGAGCTTACCTTTAAGGAAGGCCAGCGTGTGATCGATATTGCGAAGGATATTGCTGAAGTTGTGGAAATGGCTAATGGCGAGGTAATTACGGCTAGCCAGTTCCTGCAGCATTTCCAGTTTCCGCCAGCGCAGCAATACACTATGGTAAACAAGCTAAGCGGTGGTGAAAAACGCCGTTTACAGTTGCTGCGCGTGCTCATCAAAAACCCGAACTTCCTTATACTCGATGAGCCTACCAACGACCTGGATATCATTACCCTGAATATTCTGGAAGATTTCCTGCTGAACTTTGGCGGCTGCCTGCTTATAGTTAGCCACGACCGTTATTTTATGGACAGGCTGGTAGAACACTTGTTCGTTTTTGAAGGAGAAGGCCAGATACGTAACTTCCCGGGCAACTACACCGACTACCGCGAGTGGCAGAAAGAACAGGAAAAAGCTGAACAGGAAACGAAACAGGCCATTCCGGCCAAAGCTCCTGAAGTAAAAACTGAACCAACTACCACAAAACGTAAAGCTACCTACAACGAGAAAAAGGAATACGAGCAGCTCGAAAAGGAAATTGAGAAGCTGGAAAGCCGCAAATCGGAAATAGTGGAGTTGATGAATGCTGGCACCACTACCGACCACGAGCAACTTAACGCCTGGGCAACCGAACTCGAAACTATAAACAATGACCTGGAAGAAAAAGAATTCAGGTGGCTGGAGTTAGCCGAGATCATATAAACTATAAAAGCAGCCTGATAAAGCTGCTTTTATAGTTTATAGGCCTTTTACCGATATGTATAGTTTCTCGTTCTTGGCTGCCTGTTTTTGTATCCTGCTTTCGTGCTTTTTAGGTGAGTTTATAGTTTCAAAAAAAGCATCGAGGTATTTAAAAGTGCTTTTCTGGTAGCTGCGGCTAAGCAGGCCGTTTTGCTGGTACACACCATAAAGCGAAGTGCGCCTGGCATTAAATGTATTTATAGTTTTTTGAGTTACAAGTTCGGGGTAAGTATAACCGCGGAACAGACGTTGCCTCACCGAAGAAAGGTTGAACTCTGGCGGCGGTTGTGCATAAGGCGCTGAAACGATACCGGAGTAATCAAAATCGTAGGGCACCGGTATAGGCGGTGTTGAGAGCGAAGTGGTATATAGTTTAATGTTATGCCTGTAAGGCACCGACCAATCCGTGTTTCCGATCATGTATTGAAAATAGCAGAGCAGAGCGGTTGCATCTTCATCGGTTTCACTCATATTAATAATAAGTTTGTCGGGTACTTTCTTGCCTTTGTTGCGGGCTGCTACATCATTGTCATCTTCTATCAGGAAGGCCAGTTTCTGTTCCGTTTTCCGTTTCTGGTTCAGGTCCTGGTAAGTTATGCGGCAAAGCCTTACTCTAAAGCTGTTTTCGGTAAGTACATTGTAGAGCTTATACACCAGGTATTCCCGCATTACATAATCTTCGTTGATGCAATGGGTAACCAGTTTTACTTTATTGATGTCTTTAAAAATAGTGTGCTTTATACTTTTGCGGGGGAAGTTGAGCATAAGAGGAGGGAAGCCGCATACAGTTGGGTCCCGGCGGCGGTTTCCCCGCACCATTACCTTCAGGTTTATAACAGTTACTAGTCCATCCGTATCGGTGTAGCTAAGTATAGCCGGGTGATACGATCGTTCGTCTCCGCGGTCTTTCAGCAGGGTGTTGTAATCTGCGGAAAGTATAAATTCCAGAACCTTATCTGAAGTATAAATATCTGTTTGCCCGTCTTTCCCCTGCGCCTGTAATGCGGTTGGTTGGCCAACATACAGGAGGTAAAAAACGAGTAAAACCAATAGCCGGTAAGACTTTAGAAAGGTCATCGTCTGGTTAGTATTAAATTATACTTCAGAGGGCATTACAAGCCAAGGCGGCGCAGCTTCTTTTTCTTAAAGAGCTCAAGCATTAGGTTGCCCTGGCGTGGCCTGAACTCAATTCCTAACAAAAAGGCAGCTGTAACAGGTATGTCTGTGAGGGTATAGTTATTTTCGATCGTGCTGCCCTTTTTAAAATCGGGACCAAGTGCAAGTAAAAAAATAGCACGGCAGCCTTCGCAGGCATCTCCATGCTCTATCCAGCCATTTTCAACGCCATCCAGGTGGCGGCCATGGTCGGTTGTTATCAGTAGGGTGGTTTTATTTTTATAGTGTGGGTCCTGCTGCAAGTAATCGTAGAGCTGTTTTACATAGCGATCGTTGCGGGTGATGCCACGCAGGTAATTGTTCCAGTTCCCGGCATGGGCATATCCATCGGGTTCCATAAAGTTTACCAGCACCAGGTTGGGTTTGTCGTTAGCCAATACTTTTTTCACTTCCAGCAAAGTAAGCGAGTCAGCACGGTAACCACTTCCGGGGCCATCTTTGCCGGCATTTAACGATGGCATAAACGTGTTTTGCCAGGTCGAGTCTTTTGTATTGGCCAGTATGTTCAGCTTGTCTTTGCTGCTTATTATCCAGGCAGAGGTGGCTGGCTTTCCGGTCTGCTTTAGCCAATACTGAAATATTGAGGCGCTATCCGGGTACTCGCTTCCATAGTTGTCTATAGGCTGGTTTACAGCTGTTGTAATGGCCGTGTGCCCGGAATTGGTGTACGTATAGCCTTCGTTACGGAAGCCCGGCACAAACACGCACTTGCGCTTTAATGTACCCGACATGTTTGGTATATGCCCCGGCGTATGCGCCCATGTTTCAGAATTACGGACACCGTCGATCACAACTATAATGACGTTCTCTGTGTCGAGAGTTTTTGTGCCGGGTGCAGTAGCGCAGGAAGTTAGCAGGCACAAAGCAGCAGCTATCGTTATACTTTGTAAACGACTTAAAGTATAGGCTATACTTTTAAAAGATACTATAAAAAATGCCGGCCCCATATACTATAAGTATACGAGTGCCGACAATATCTGAACGCTGCTGCAACAGCTATTATGCTATAAGTTAGTGTGTTAGGGTAGAGCTTACCTGGAAACCAACCTTACGAGGCTGCGAAATCACATTCTCGTGTTTCTGCTTCAGGGTAATGCGCTCAATATCACTCACATCCTGGCCCATCAGGTCGTTGTTAACGGCGGCTACCATGGCACTTTCAATTATCAGGCGCAGCGTTTTATTGTTGATCACATTCTGGGCGATCCGGTCATAAGGCAGCTCCATTTGTTTTACACCCTCAATAACGAAGTGGCGGTCAATGTTTATCAGCATGCGGCCAACCAGGTAACCAGGGTCATCCATGCGGTTATACTTTACAGTATCGGCCATAAAGTTATAAGCCATTATATGCCCGAAAAACCTTCTGCGGAAATCCTCTTCTATATATTCGCTGCGCATCAGCTCGTAGTCATCCGGGAAGGTGATAATGTTGGTGTGCATGAGAAATATCAGGAGGTCGCCTGAGAACTTAACATGAAACTCGAATTCACTTATGTTGGTGTATTCGATCAATACATCGGCATCCTGCTTTGTAATTTTGGTAGTTAATTTTTTTACTATGTCCTGGGCAATTTCCTTCATCCTGTCGAAGGTAGCTTTGGTGTTCCGGTATATTGCCTGCTTTGTAACCGACTTTTGATGAAGGCCATTTATTATATCATTCAGTCTTTCGTCTTTAACTGCCATATCTGGTTATTTGCTCTTTTTTGTATTGATTTTACAGGTTTAAGGGGTAAAGAGTTGTATAATAAAGCTGCTACTGGTTAATCGCTTCCGTAAGCTGGTGGCGGGCTTAAAGCTGGTAGTTGGGTGTTATGAATGCTGAATGCGACCTGCTTTATACCTGGCTTTGCACCGGCATACTGAAACAGCATTTGCTGTGCCTGGGGCATTTCAAAAACATCGGCAACAGTGTTAATAGCCCCTGCCGGCACGTGTAGTTGGTGTAGTTGTGATAATAGATCCTGCTGGTTTATAGTTGCTATCAGCTTACGGAGCGCTGCATTTAACTCCTGGCGGTGCTGCACCCTGTTATAGTTTGTTTTATACTTTGGATCTTCACTTAAAGCGGAGTGGCCAAGTACCTGGCAAAGCCTTGAGAACTGACGGTCGTCGCCGATGGCCAGCACTACTTCTTTATTATCCAAGGTGGTATAAACTGTGCCGTAAGGTACAATATTAGGGTGTTCGGAGCCCATGCGTTGTGGGTTATGGCCGGCTACAAGCCAGTTGGTTGCCTGGTTGGCCAACGCCGAAACAGCTGATTTTATCAGAGACACTTCCACATACTGCCCTTCGCCGGTTTTTGCGCGTTGCAGCATGGCAACCAATAAACCTTCTTTTAACTGGTGCGCTGCCAGCACATCCATCAGGGCAACAGGCATTTTGGTTGGTTTGCTACCAGGCTCCCCATTCAGGTACATAAAGCCACTTTCGGCCTGTACCACAGCATCGTAGCCAGCCCTGTTGTCGTCGGGGCCATAACCGGTAAGGTGCCCGTAAATAAGGCGAGGGTTTATAGTTTGCAGCGTTTTATAGTCTACTTTTAGTTTCTCGGCATCGCCGGGTTTGTAGCTGGCAATTACGATATCAGCTTTAGCTGCCAGTTCATATAGTCTCTGTAACTCTGTCGGGTCAGTCAGGTTTAAGGGTAGCGATGCTTTACCCCAGTTGGCAGCACAGAAATAGGCGGGTGTGTCGGTATCGGCTGGCTCTGAGGCAAGTTTCCAGCTCCGGGTTACATCGCCGTTGGTCTGGGTGTTTTCTATCTTAATAACCTCAGCCCCAAGTTCAGCGAAAAACTGGCCCACACTTGGTCCTGCCAAAACGCTTGCCAACTCCAGTACCAACATATCTTTAAACATGGTGTTGCTATTTTAAGGTAGCTGAAAGTATAAGTTTAGCTGCCAACGGTTTCATCAATCGATTGAAGAATAATATCGCAGGCTTCGTGTATCTGGTTTTCGGTAATGGTTAAAGGAGGAGCAATGCGCATAGAGTTGTCGCAGAACAGGAACCAGTCGGTAAGCACACCATTTAGTATAGCCTTATCTATAACTGCTTTCAATACCTCAAACGACTCAAACTCTGCGGCCATCATTAAACCACAGTTTCGTATCTCTTTAATGCGCGGGTGCACAAGCAGTTTCCTGAATAAGGCCGCTTTTTCGGGAATACTCTCCAGCAGGTTATCTTCAAGTATAGTTTGCAGGGTAGCCAGCGAAGCAGCACACGAAACCGGGTGCCCGCCAAATGTGGTGAGGTGCCCAAGTATAGGATTGTCTTTAAAAACAGCCATGATCTCCTGCGGTGCAATAAAAGCGCCTATCGGCATGCCGCCACCCATACCTTTGGCACAAAGCAGAATATCAGGCTCAATACCAAATTGCTCAAAAGCCCAGAATGTTCCGGTACGGCCAAATCCGCATTGTATCTCATCTAAAATAAGCAGGGCGCCTACTTCGGTGCAGCGGTTCCGCAAATGAGTAAGGTAATCGTTGTGTGGTGTTCGCAGGCCGGCCTCGCCTTGTATGGTCTCTACTATAACGGCAGCAGTGCGGGTAGTAATATCCTGCAGGTCAGGTATGGCATTGTAAGTAATGTGGCGTACATCGGGTAACAACGGCCGGAATGCATTCTTAAAACTTTCACTGCCATTTACCGACAAGGCACCTTGCGTAGAGCCATGGTAAGCGTTCCGGCAGGAGATAAGCTCGGTACGGCCTGTGTAGCGCTTCGCCAGCTTCAGGGCGCCCTCCACAGCCTCGGTACCTGAGTTTAGCAGGTATACATTGTTAAGGCGTTCGGGCAGCGTCTGGCAAATGGCTTCGGCAAGTTTTGCCTGTGGCGCCTGCACAAATTCGCCATACACCATTAAGTGCATGTACTTGTCGAGTTGCTGCTGTATGGCTTTAAGAACACGCGGATGGCGGTGCCCCACATTGCTTACCCCAATACCCGAGATCAGGTCGAGGTAGCGCTCGCCGTTTGCGCCATACATATATACACCTTCAGCTTTTTCCACTTCTATCATCAGCGGGAAATCTGATGTCTGGGCCTGGTGTTTCAGGAATAATTGCCTCATCGAAATCATGAAACAAAGGTAAGCAATTAGCTATGCAAACTATAATGCCTTAAATTGTATCGAAAACACAACCAAACAAAAGTTAAAAAGTATAGCAAAGTTGGCATATTACTTTTAGCTATTAAGGCTTGCGATCTATAGTGACTCGTTTTGTAAGTTAAAATGTGTCTCTATTCTGACAGGCTTGTATTTACCGCACCATGCATAAACTTAAACCGAATGAACTTGCAGGAAAGCCTTCTGGTAAAACAACAGGGCTTGACCTGCATAATGAGGATCTTTTTAGTCTGTTGATAGAGAGTGTAAGCGATTATGCCATTTTTATGCTTGATATAAATGGCAATATCATTACCTGGAATAAAGGCGCTGAAAATATAAAAGGCTATAAAGCGGAAGAAATTATCGGACAGCATTTTTCGGTGTTTTATCCGCCGGAGGCTGTTGAAAGCAAATACCCGCAGTTTGAGTTAAGTAAAGCCCGCATAGATGGTCGCTTTGAAGACGAGGGCTGGCGTGTTTGCAAAGACGGCAGCAAAATATGGGCTAACGTAATTATTACAGCGCTTTTCAATAAAAAAGGCGTACACCTGGGCTATTCCAAAATTACCCGCGACCTGTCGGAACGCCGGAAAAACGAAGAGCTTATGTATAAAAATAAAGAGCTCCTCCGGATAAACACCGACCTTGATAACTTTATTTACACAGCCTCACATGACCTTAAAACTCCTGTTGTAAACCTGGAAGGCTTAGTGGATGTGCTGAAAGAAGAAATGGGGCCTAGTGCCCATGCCGATATTATGAAGCGTGTCGATACTTCTATAAGCCGGCTTAAAACCGTAATTGATGATCTGGCCGAAATAGCAAAGCTTCAGGATGAAAGCGTAAAAGCTGAATCGGTGCCACTTGAGCCGCTTGTAAAAGAGGTGCTGGATGTGCTGAAGGAAAACATAACAGACGCTAAAGCAACTGTAAAGACCGATATCGGAGATTATGTATTTACCAGGTATGCCCGCAAAAATCTGCGTAGTATTTTATTTAACTTGGTATCAAACGCATTGAAATATGCCTCGCCCGACCGTGCGCCTATTGTTGAAATCAAAGCCGAACAGGTAAATGAGAACCTCCTTAAGCTTTCAGTCTCAGATAACGGGTTAGGCTTGAATGCTTCCCAGAAGAAGAAGATATTTAACATGTATAAGCGTATCCATACGCACGTAGAAGGCTCGGGCCTTGGGCTATACATGGTCAGGAAAATACTGCAGAACAATCAGGACCGTATTGAAGTTGAAAGTGAAGAAGGCGAAGGCACAACCTTTAATCTCTTTTTTAAGATATAAAATTGAGTGCTTGGTATTTGTACCGAAAGTGCCCTGTTTTCGTAAACTATAGTTTAGCCATTGGATGCAATATGTTTAACTAAACCTAATGTTATGGCACCACAAGGAGATAAATCATCTTACACAGATAAACAGAAACGTAAAGCCCAGCACATAGAGGACAGCTACGAAAAGCGTGGCGTCAGCGAAGAAGAAGCTGAGAAAAGAGCCTGGGCAACAGTGAACAAGCAGGGCGGCGGCAAGAAAAGCGGCTCCGGACGCGGTAAATCATAAATTATAACCTGAACTATAAACAAAGGCCGGTAGCGTAAACTACCGGCCTTTGTTTGTTATGGATAATTATTCGTGTGTTCGGTTGGGTCGTCGAAATCGGGGTTTACTGTTGGCGGAAAATCTGTTAACGGCCTGTTATGCGAGAACGGTCTTTCGGTTGATCTATAGTTTTTGGCTCTCGTTTTTCCTGATCTGCGGGTTTGTAGTAAGGCAAGCCCGGCTATAGTTATTAAACCGGCTGCCAGCAACACTTTTGGTGCGGCATTGCTTACAGGAGGCGGCACCGAAACTACACCTCGCTCATCGGTTATAGCGGGTTCGTTCACATAGCGACCTTGTTCCGGCACTGCCACTGCCCAGAAATTATGTACCAGGTCTTCTAATTGGTAATGTAACTGTTCGCCACTCATCGGCATACCGTGTCCGGTTGCAGCTATACTTGGTTCAAGCGCAGCCAGGTTCTCTACAGAGCGGTGTGCATCTGCCCAGTTGGTTGTATAGTATTTTGGCGGGCCGTAAACATGTTTCTCCTGCGTAATGACTGCCATCATCGATTCGCCGTGGCGGGTTATAAAGGCATCTCCTGCTATCAACAACTTATCGCTTTCCCTGAAAAATGAAACATGCCCTGCCGTGTGTCCCGGTGTGTGTATCCATTTCCAGTCGGGTAGTCCGGGTACAGAGCCATCCTGTGGCAGCGGCGAAACCATACCTGTAATATCGATCGGCTTTTTAGGGTACATGAAGGACATGTATGCCATGCCGCCTCCGCCAACACTCGAGTCTGGTGGAGGATAGCTTGACAACCCGGTAAGGTAAGGCAACTCCAGGGGATGCGCGAAAACAGGCACCTGCCACTCAGCGGCCAGCTCTTTAACAGCACCAATATGGTCGAAATGGCCATGGGTTAGCAAAATGGCTTCGGGTGGCGTGTGAGGTCCAAACAATTCTTCGGCGGCGGCCTTTATTTTAGAGGCCGAACCATACATGCCGGTATCCACCAGGGTCCATTTGCCGTTGCCGTTATTTATAAAGTATAAGTTTACAAAAATAGTTTTAAGACCGCGCACGCCGGGCGCCACCATAAAAGTTTGTGTGTTACTGGTCTGTGTTTCTGCTGCTTCCATAGTTTTTTATAGTTATCACACTTGCGGACTTATAACTACGGACCTTTGCACAAATTGGCTGGCAAAATTTATGAACACCTGTAAGGAAGTTGCACTTGCCTGGTATCGGTTTTAGTTTTATATTACAACTACTGTACGTGTATATCTGCCATAAAAGCCGTTGCTTATACTTACAGCCAGACATTTTAGCAGCGTTAAGGTATTTGGCGGCAGGCAGGTTTATAGGCACGTTATTTGTAGTTTTAAGCATAGCATGTTGTGCCGGCCTGGCTGGCGCAACGGAATTATTTGCCAGCATTTGAAGTTTAGAAGATATGGTTAATTTATTTGTACCTCCGAGCTATATGGCTGTTTATGCCAAATGTTTAGATGCCTCGATGCCTGCTTTTGAGCCGGAAGAGTGGATTGAAGAAGGAAAAGTATACCCTGTAAAACATTTTACAGAGCCCATGAACCAGGGTGAAGGTTTTGCTATTACCCTGATGGATGAGGATGGTGTTGAAATTCATCCTTCGTCATCGCACTGGAGCTTTGCTTCACATCGCTTTGAATTGTATACTTTGCACCTGAACTAAAATCTTTCAGGTTATAATTACGTTAATGAGAAAGGCTGCCAGGTGCAGCCTTTTTTAATTACTGTTGGCTTGTGTAGTATCAGGAGTTTTTATGATCAACCCTAAAGAATTCAATAATTTGCCCCCACACCTGCAGGCAGAACTGGCGCTTACGCAGGGCCATTATCTGCACCACCGCATAAGGGGTTGGTGTAAAATAGATTTGTACTGGCTGTACGATTTTTATGTAGAGCTATGGTTTATGTACGACCTTAAAACAATTGGCCTGGTGCGCGCCCTCACCACCTACCAGCACCTGGACCCGTATGCCGAAACCATAAAGCTTAAACTGAAGGCGAATAAAGAGAATGACGAGTGAACTGCTGAAGTATAAAAGCGGCCTGTCTGCTATTAGGAGTAAGCTATGCTGTAATTTAACCATGCAACTATAGGTATGGCTGCTACTAAATGTTTATTTTTGAAGCATGAGCAGAAATTTATTATTGATCAGCACCTCAACTACCCACGGCACCGGTTACCTGGAGCATGCCGCAGAAGAAGTAAAAGCCTTGTTACAAGGTAAAAGCAGCATCCTGTTTATACCTTATGCACGCCCTAATGGTATTTCGCATGCCGATTATACCCAGAAAGCCCGCGAAGCCTTTGCGCAATGGGATATAACCCTGACAGGAGCACACGAGCACACTGACCCGGTAAAAGCTGTAAAAGAAGCTGAAGCTGTATTTATAGGTGGCGGCAATACATTTTTGCTGCTAAAGCAATTATATGCAAATAAACTGATAGATGTGTTGCGTGAGCGCGCTATGAAGGGGATGCCCTACATGGGAACCAGCGCCGGAACAAATGTGGCAGGTAAAACCATAGGTACCACCAACGATATGCCTATTGTGCACCCTAAAACTTTTGATGCCCTGCAACTGGTGCCTTTTAATATAAACCCGCACTACCTCGACCCGATACCAGGCTCAACGCACATGGGCGAAACCCGCGAAACCAGGATTCTGGAATTTCATGGGCACAACAGGCAGCCTGTAGTTGGTTTGCGAGAAGGCAGCATGCTGCGCATTAATGATGATAAAGTAACGTTAAAAGGCCCGCATACAGCCCGCATATTTTTGCAGGGCCAGAAGCCAATGGAGTTTTCGGCTAAAGAAGATTTCAGCTTTTTGATGGAAGCTAACTAATTCCATTTGATATCAAGCATACTGAACTATAAAACAAAAGAGACGCCTAAACGAGCGTCTCTTTTGTTTTATAGTTGCTTAGATAAAGTTACTGTACCTGGGTTTTATCAACGCGGGTAGGAGTTTCCTGGCCATACACTACGCCATGCGCGCCAAGGGCAATGCCTTTTATCATACTTGTTAAATGGGCCATATCCAGCATCTCAAATTCATCGTCTACGGTATGGTATGTTTCGTCTTTATCTATCTGTACAGATGAGATGGTATGAGCCGGAACACCTAAACGTGCCAGTGTGGCATTATCAGAACGATAGAACAGGTTTTGTTTCGGATAAGGGTCCGGGTGGATATTATAGCCAGTGCCTTCCATTCGTTTCTGCATCAGCTTGCCCAGGTCCGATTTGTCGAAGCCGGTAAGGTAGGCGCTGTTCGGTCCGAATTTAGAAGGCTTGCCCACCATCTCTATATTAAACATAGCCACGATCTGGTCAGGGTTAAGCTGCTCCGAAAAATACCTGGAACCATAGCCGCCTATCTCTTCAGCAGCAAAAGCTACAAACACCAACGTACGCTCGGGCTGTGGCTGGTTTTTATAGTAAGCAGCCAGTGTTAGCATAGCCGAAGTACCGGATGCGTTGTCGTCGGCACCATTTGCTATCGTATCGCCATCGATCGGTTTGTGGCTGCCAATGTGGTCGTAGTGTGCCGAAAATACAACAAACTCATCTTTGCGCTTGCCTTCTATGGTTGCTACCACGTTGGTCAGCTGCAGTTCTTCGATCTTATTTTCTACTTCAACTTCAAACTTTTTAGGCGTGGTCTGGTCGGTAAGTATAAATACATTGCTGATGCCTGTTTCGGTTTGGCGTACCAGCTGGCCACGGCTCATGTAGCGTTTATAGTTGGCAAACATTTCGGCATGTTTCGGATGCACCAACACTAGGCCGTTTTCCTTTGCCTGGCTCAATTCTGAAAATACCTTCCGGAAGTTGTCGTCTTTCGCTATAGTTTTTATAGTTACATGGCCTGGTTTCTCCCACTCCAGTTCTTTATAGGTGGTGCTTACCAATACATTTTCTGAGGAGATCTTTTCTTTACCCAGCTTTACTTCGAGCTCGGCAGGCGACAGGCGGTAAACCGTAAACTGTTGCTCATAGTTTTGCGTGCCTTTAAACGGCGTTACATTGGCCTTTGCAAACTCTGATGCTATAAAATCAGCGGCTTTATCGGCATAAGGTGTAAAGGAGGCCCGGCCCTGCATGTCGTCGGCGCTCAGGGTTTTTACGAGGCTTGTAACGTGTTGCTGGTTTATACTTTCTACCTGCTGGGCGTGTGCGCCAAAACCATACGCAAGTACAAAAGCAGATAATACGAACAGATTTTTTTTCATGGGGCTATTTAATATGATAGCAGAATTTAAGTTCTTGCCGGCAGATCTCGTAACATATTATTACAAGGCTTAAGCTATCCCGAATATACATGCAATTATGGATACTAGCACAAAAATTAACTGGTTAAAGCTGCTGCAACTTACCGTGCTGCTGGGAGTAGTGCTGTATGTGGGTAGGTCGTTATTTGTGCCGCTCAGTTTTTCGTTGCTGATCAGTTTTGTGCTGTACCCGGTTTGCCGCTGGCTCGAGTTAAAAGGCTTGCCACGCTGGGTTGCTATTTTCCTGTGCCTGTTTGTGTTGCTGATAATTGTAGGTGGGCTGGCCTGGTTGCTATTCAGCCAGTTACTGCGCCTTGTAGCGGAGTGGCCTAACCTGCAAATAAAACTGGAGAAAGCCCTGCAAGACCTAAGTTTATACCTGGAGCAAAACGTAGGTATAGTAGTGGCAAGGCAAGCAAACTGGCTGGAGAGTATGGGCAATAATGCTGCGGAAAACCTATTAGGAATGGTGCAGGATGTGCTGTATACTTCAGTTATGTCGGTGGTGTTGCTGGTGCTTATACCGCTTTATGTGGCGCTTATACTTTACAACCGCGAACAGCTTGCCAGGGCACTCTATAGTTTGTTTTCTCAAGCCGAACATCGCAAGATCAGGACCATACTGCAGGAGACCATCACGACGTACTATAACTTTATAAAAGGGATGGCCATTGTGTACGCCGTTGTGGGTACTTTAAACACCATTGGCCTGCTTATCATCGGGGTGCCGCATGCCTTGTTTTTCGGCGTTATCGCTTCTGTACTTACTTTTATACCTTATGTGGGTATTACTATAGGTGCCATTCTCCCCATGACGATCGCCTGGATAACTTACGACTCGATCTGGTATCCGGTGGGAGTGGTGATCGTGTTTTCGGTAGTGCAGTACCTGGAGGCTAACATTATTTTTCCGTGGGCAGTGAGTTACAGGTTGCAGGTAAATATGCTGTTTACGTTGCTGGCCATTGTGGCGGGTGGTATACTTTGGGGCGCATCCGGCATGATACTTTTCATTCCTTTCCTGGCTATACTGAAGCTGATCGCGGATAAGCATGAGAATATGAGGCCTATCTCGCTTCTGCTCGGTACAGGTAATCTCAGATAAAAGGCTTAGCGTCGTCCCATTCACTTTTCAGCAGGCTGTATACTTCCAGGTCCTGGAAACGCCCGTTCAGAAACTCACCTTCCCGCTCGGTGCCTTCCAGTGTAAAGCCAAGTTTATGGGCAATGTTCAGGCTTTTATAGTTGCCGGGGGCTATTTTTAGCTGCACCCGGTTCAGTCGCATATCCCTGAAAGCATAGTTTATCAAACGCCGGCAGCACTGCTGCATTACACCCTTGCCCTGGCATTTCTCACTCAGCCAGTAACCGATCTCTGTTTTGGCATTATACTGCTCAGTGCCTTTATACCCGATCAGCCCGGCAACCTGATCATCCACTACAATAACAAAAACCTTATCGGTGCGGCTGTTTAGTATACTTTGCAGGTACAGGCTGGTGTGGTCTACTTCGCGGGTCAGGTCAACAAACGAGAGCCACTCGCGCAGGTACTCCCGCTGCGAGTCAATGATTTTGAAAAGAGCCTGGGCATCGTCGGGGGTGGCGTTGCGCAGGTATACATTCTCAGCTACCTGTAATTCAATACGAAGTCCGGTTGAGGCCATAGGTTAGCGCAAAGTATAACTAAATAGCTATTTACGGGTTTAAGTACTATAAACCTGTATTACTTTAAAAGTACAGTTGTTTAATTGTATAACCATATACTTATGAAAAAATATTTACACATAATTGCAGCTTTTATACTTACGCTTTGTACTGTGCCGGCCATGGCCCAGGACGATGAGCCGACGCTGCGCATAGGAGCCAAGGCAGGTATAAATTTGTTTAACATTTCGGATGACCCTGGCCTGCAGGAAAGTGATGTTGGCTTAGGCACCGAATTTGGCTTTTTCGGCAGGATCGGAGACCGGTTCTTTGTGCAGCCAGGTGTGGATTTTGTAACCTATAAAACCCACATTGTGCGTACCGTGCAACCTCGCCCCGGCGAAAGTGATGCCTTTGTGGCCCGTTACCTGCGGGTGCCTGTGTTGATAGGTTACCGGTCAGAGTTTGATGGCAGAATAATATCGTATGTGCGCTACTATGCCGGGCCTGCCTTTACCTTTAATGTTGGCGTAAAAGATAATTTCTTGGATTTAAGGCGCAAGAATGTCAGGAATGCGCAATTTGCTTTAAATGCCGGAGTAGGAGCCGATATCAGGTTTATTTCGCTGGACCTGATGTACCATTATGGCTTTAGCACGGTGCTGAATGGCGATGATGCCGAAGGCAAAGGGCGTGCTTTTTCGATAGCTCTAGGATTCTCCATTTAGCTTATGCCGGGTTGAACTGACAACCCGGCATAAACATTAATCTTCTTCTTCCAGGGTAAAGATATCTTCTACTTTGAGCCCAAAAACGCGGGCAATTTTAAGTGCTAGCACCGTGGAGGGCACATATTTACTAAGCTCCATCGCGTTTATGGTCTGGCGGCTTACGCCTATCCTTTTTGCCAGTTCTTCCTGCGTAAAATTATGTATAGCCCGCTGCACTTTTAATGTGTTTTTCATGCATAAGAGGCTTTAGTGGAGCAGTAAAGTATAAAATTGAACCGGATCAGGAAAATGAGCAGCACGGTAAGCATATTCAGTAGCAATACCTGGTAAAAGGCTATGCCATAAATAAACACTACCGAAAACAGCAGGAACCCATAGTTAATGTAAGTTGCCCAAAGCAACGACTCCAGCCTGATCTGGGCAATGTACTCGTCTTCGTTCTTTTCGCGGGAGAAGGCTGCCAGCACACCACCAACTATAGCGGCAATGGCTATCACTTCATCAAAAATGTTGTTCTCAATAAGCCTGAACGCTTTTGCAGTATCAAATATGCCGCCATCGTACAATGCAAATACCGAAGTGTCGAGCTCAAAAAGAGCCACATCAGAAAGTATAGCCAGCACGCCAAGTATAACCGAAGGCACCAGCAGTATCCAGCCCAGTATTTTATACCGGTACGGAAAAAGGAAACGTGTTTTCATGAGAAATGATCTTATGTAAAGAATACTTTACAAATGTAAAGCTTGTTTTACAAAAATCAAGTTTATTTTACTTTTTGTGTTAATGTCTTTACATAATATTTAGTGAATGTGTCATTCCGTGGGTTAAAAAGTTAGAAAAGGTGGGGAGGCGGAAGTATAAACTCAAAACCTAAACTGCGTATAGCTGTTGAAAAAAGAAAAGCTTTGGAGACATACGATGTACTAATAATAGGAGGAGGCCCGATTGGGTTGGCATGCGGCCTGGAGGCTAAAAAAGCAGGCTTAACTTACCTGATCGTGGAGAAAGGCTGCATCGTGAATTCGCTGTACCATTACCCGCTAAACATGACCTTCTTCTCTACTTCAGACAGGCTGGAAATTGGCGGTTACCCGTTCCCGAGCATCCTCCCGAAACCAAACCGCCCCGAAGCGCTGGAATATTACCGTAAAGTTGCGGAAAACACCGAACTCAATATAAACCTGTTTGAAGAAGTGCTGGCCGTTGTACCCGATGAAGAGGAAAAGTATAAAGTAAGCACCAGCACAGGGGAGTATAAAACCCGCCATGTTATAGTTGCCACCGGCTTTTACGATATACCCAACCTGCTGGGTATAAAAGGGGAGGAGCTACCCAAAGTGCGCCACTATTATCACGACCCGCATTATTACTATAAACAAAAAGTACTGGTTGTAGGAGCCAATAATTCTGCTGCCGATGTAGCCCTGGAAACTTACCGCCGAGGTGCCGATGTAACATTAGCAGTACGCCAGCCGGAGCTCGGAAGTATAAAATACTGGGTAAAACCTGACCTGGAGAACCGTATAAAGGAAGGCGAGATAAAAGCGTATTTTAATGCTGCGTTGCTGGAAATACGTGACAAGGAAGTGGATATACAGACACCCGAAGGCGTACAAACTATAGCCAACGATTTTGTACTGGCCATGACCGGCTACCAGCCAAACTTTACGTTCCTGAAAAAGCTGGGTATAAACCTAAGCAACGACGACCTGAAACAACCTACCCATAACCCCGAAACTATGGAAACCAATATGCCCCGTATTTACCTGGCTGGTGTAGTGTGCGGCGGCATGGATACCCGTGTCTGGTTCATAGAGAATTCCCGCGAACATGCCGTTAAAATTGTGCAGCATATTATTAATGTATAGTTGCAGGCTAACCTATACTTCTAAGCTTAAGCGGCTATAGGTCTTCGTTGTTTCCTTTGCGGGGGATGGTTTTCCTGCGGCTGGAATTGTTCCGGCTGTCGTAGTGGCGGCCTCCGGTTGATTTCTTTTTAAATGGTTTTACAGTGCTGCTGCCTGCTGTCAGGGTCTTTAGCTGGCTTACTTCATCAGCGGTCAGGTCGCGGTACTCGCCGGGTTGTAACTCTCCTAAGGTTAATGGGCCGATAGCTGGTCTTATCAATCTTAAGGTTGGGTAACCTATGGCTGCTGTCATGCGGCGCACCTGTCGGTTCATGCCCTGCGATATCTTAATTTCGACCCAGGTGGTTGGTATCTCTTTCCGGTAACGAATTGGGGTGGACCTTTCCCATACTTCGGGTTCCGGGTTTAATATCTGTGCTTTGGCAGGTGCTGTTTTTACTCCTTTTATAGTTACGCCACGGCGCAATTCCTGCAGGGCTTCTTCGGTTGGAGCCCCATCAACCTGCACCCAATAAGTTTTCTCTATCTTAAACTTAGGGTCGGAGAGACGGTGCTGCAGCGCTTTATCATCTGTAAGCAAAACAAGTCCTTCGCTGTCGTAGTCGAGGCGGCCAACGGGGTAAATGTCTGGTACGTTCACAAAATCCTTCAGGGTAGCGCGCCCGGTCTCATCTGTAAATTGGGTAAGCACTTCGTACGGTTTGTTCAGGATGATGTATCTCAACGTATATATTTTAGATAAGCGTTATAGTAAGTATAGTTCGGCTTTGCGCAGCAACCAGTGTATTAGCTAAGCGGCGAGTCTTTTTCTTTTGCCATGTGGTTGTATACTAACTTATCAGTCAGGCCCGGGAACCACTTGTTCAGGAATACGGTCAATTTCCCCTGGAAGGTCATGACCAGGTCGCGTTTACGTTTTATAGTTGCTTTCAATATCTGGTCTGCCACTTCTTCGGCTGTCATCATGTTGCCTTCGTCGCGCGGCGATTCGCCTTGCTGTTGGCCATTAGCAGCCAGTGCTGTGTTGCGTATGTTCGATGCCGTAAATCCAGGGCAAGCCACTAAAACGTGAACGCCTTTGTGCAGCATTTCGGTACGGAGGGTTTCGAGGAAGCCGTGCATGGCAAACTTGGAAGCCGAGTACCCTGTACGGGCAGGCAACCCACGATAGCCAGCAATAGACGAAATCCCGATGACAGAACCTTTGGTTTGCATGATGTAAGGCAACGCGAACTTGGTCGTATACACAGTTCCCCAAAAGTTAATATCCATCACCTTCCGGATCACATCAAGGTCCAGGTCCTGGAACAGGGCACGCATCGAAATACCGGCATTGTTTATTAGTACATCAAGTTTACCAAAACGGTCTATAGTTTCCTGCACCATGCGCTTGCAATCTTCTTCTTTGCTCACATCCGCATTGACTGATGCATTGGCTATACCTGCTGCGCTAAGTTCATGGCTTGTCTGGTCAAGGTTTTGCTGGTTTCGCCCTGATACAACTACTTTAGCGCCTGCCTTACCAAACGCAAAAGCACATGCTTTGCCTATACCTGACGTACCACCGGTGATCAATACAACTTTATCTTTCATCTGATTTCTCTCTGACTATAGCTGCAAAGATAACCAAGATTTTCAGGAAGGAAGAACAAGCTTCGGGAGTTCAGGTATCAGGTAAGGCTTTATGTATAGATTAGAGGTCTTCGTCGGAGTTGCCAAGTTTGCCTTTAGGCATGTAATCGGTAGGCTTGCCCAGTCTTTTACTTTCTATTTCCTCGAGGTGCTTTACCAGCACAAGAGTCCGGTCGATAAAGGCAGCATCCTGTTTATAAGTTTGTTCATCAGGCTGCTCATTAAGATTTTTGTCCGGGGCTATTTTATTGTGCAGCACTTTCAGGTAAGTGATATAGCTATCAGCCTGGTTGCTAAGGTATTTGTAAAAGTCAGGGTTTTCAATTGCCTGATTCAGGAAACCAACTTTCTGGCCTTCAGCTTTCCGGATCTCATTATAGACCTCCTGTGTTGCCTCATCCTTTGATGTGGCAGTTTTTTGAAGACGTTCTAAAAAGGCATCATAATCAAAATCCATAAGGGAGAAGTATAAAGTGCTTTATAGCAAAGCATGTATAGGGCAAAAGTCTGCTCAACGTATAAAGTTTACGTGAGTTACTTTAAGTATACGGCAGATCACGGGTTTAGGCATCAGCTTTAAAAAGCCTGCCAAAAAGCTCGTGCTTATATTGCCGGTTCTGCTTAAGTACGGCAACCATCGCCAGGATGGCTATAAGTATAAGGACGGGGTAAAGTAAGTATAGTAGCGGGTGCAGCAGCGGCAATAGCAACAAGCCAACCAGTAACAGCGACAGCATATTATACAGGTAAGATGTTTTCGCGCTGAAGCTCATCATACTGCCTTTTACCACTTTAGGGCTCACAAACGAGGCAAGTATACCCAATGGCGTAAGCACCAGCACGGTAGCAACATACATCACAAGTATAAAAACGGCATCCTGGTGGTTGAAGAAAGCCACATAAGCAGCAAGTATAGCGGCATCCAGCAGCAATGGTACACGCAACGGTATCAGGCTGGCTTTAAAGAAATCTTTAGCGCTGCCATTGGCTCGTTCTACCGTTAACCATAGGTTCTTATAAAAGCCCCAGGTGTTGTTGAACACATAACTATAGATAATGGCCGGTCCGAAGAAGATCCAGATCGTCAGGTTTTTATCGTAGATATGGATGCCTTTGGCAGTGAAAACGGCCGCATCAGCACCAAGTATGATCAGTTTAAGCCCGAGCCCGAACAGCAACAACTGGCGCGCTTGCTTTGAGTTTTTGAACAGTCGCCAGCTCAGGCTGCGGTGTTTATTGTGGCTATAGTTCACTACCTTTCGTTTCGGCTCAAAAGCTGCCAGCTCCAGGAAATAGTTTGCTCCCAGGAAAGCGCCCAAAGCAGCCATGTGCACCACTAGGTCGAACCAACTGCTGGCCGGGTTATACATAGGTAAACGAACCTGCAAGGCAACAAACGCAGCGCCCAGCACCACCGCCGATAGAAAATTGATGTGCAGCCAACGCATTTTACGCTCCACCATAACCTGCAGCGAGCGCTTGGTTACATGGGCTGTAAGCAACACCATTATACTTTGCAACAGGTGCATAAAAGTATACTCAGGCGCCAGTATAAAAAGCAGGAACAGGAAGTTTACAAGTATAAAATTGAATGGCGAAAACAACTCGACAGGCAGCTCTACCCAGAAACGCTTTAATGGTTTTATAGGGTATAACTTAGGTATAAGATCGAGTTTGGGTACATAAGCCGGGAAAAAACCACGGATAATAGTAATGCCCAGCACAAAGAGGTTAATGTAGCCTATAACTTCGGAAACGCTTGTGTCGCCGGTAGTACGGGCCTGCTCCAGTAAATACGAGAAAAGCCAGCCGTAAAAACCAGACAATACAATACCGCCACCGAGTAAAAGCACGCGCTGCAGTTTGTTCTGTCTGAAAAATCCGTCTAACCTCGCATTCAGCGAGAACAGTATTAGATCCATTTATGGTAATTAAGGGTTTAGAATCAGATGTCTTAAGTCAAAAGCTTATTTTGAGCTCCTAATTAACTAAGCATCCAGTCGAAGTCGGCTTCGGCGGTTTGGTGGTGCGGAGTAAGCAACTGGAAAAGCGCCTGGTCTATCAGGTTTTCACCGTTCATGGTAAACTCCTGCAGCGATCCGTTATACATTAGCTGCCCATCGTTCAGTACGCCAATGTGCGTGGCAATACGCTCTACATAATTCAGGTCATGCGACGAGATAAGCACCACACGGTTTGGCGTAGCATAGTTGCGGATAAGCTTTACCAACAATTGTGCAGCAATTGGGTCAAGGCCCGTGAAAGGCTCATCCAGTATAAGCACTTGTGGTTTATGAAGTATAGCTGCCACAATGCCTATCTTCTTTTTCATGCCGGTAGAGTAGCCCGCAATGTTTTTATGCAGCGACTCCTGGTCGGTAAAAAAGTAGTTTGTAAGGCTTTTAATGCGCTCTGCGGCATCGGCAGTAGGCAACTGGTATAGTTTCGAAACAAAGTTCAGGTATTCCAGGCCGGTAAATTCTTCTATCAGCGGGTTATCTTCGCACAGGGCACCCAGGTTCTGTTTTACTTCCAGGGAATGTTGCTGGTAGTTTTTGCCATAAAGCTCGATCAGGCCGCTATCCGGGTTAATGAGATCAAGTATAGCATTCAGAAAAGTACTTTTTCCAACCCCATTCTTACCTAATAAACAATAGCACTGGCCACTTTCTATAGTTAAGTCAAGGTCATGGAGCACTTGCTTTTTGCCAAATGCTTTTGTTAATCCTTTTATCGCTATACTCATATGTTCTTTTGTACTTTTACCTTTGAGCTAATCAGCAAACACTTTCCTGGTTATTGCTTTAAAGTTACGCGTTGGCTTTGTAAAGTCCTAACAAAAACTATAAACAGCTGCACCGATAAGTTGTTTGCTTGAAGGGGAACACCTTTATCAGCTAAAATAGTTCTAAAGATGCGCTATATGTGGCGACTTTATAAAAGGTGTTTTTATGTCTGCCATTTTTAGCTTTTAATTGTACTTAAACTATAGTTTTAGCTTTTGAGAGTATACAGAAATGCCTGGCACGGGATGGCCAAAAACTTATCTGATTTAACTTAAAATGGGATTTGCATATATGCAGGCAGCTGTTTACTTTTGCATCCACCTTTTACCTGCGCACGTGGTGAAACTGGTAGACACGCCATCTTGAGGGGGTGGTGCCTTCGGGTGTGGGAGTTCGAATCTCCCCGCGCGCACTTTACGATAGCCGTAGCTCTAGCGAGTTACGGCTATTTTCTTTTCTCGAAAGGATTTTCCGGTTTTACCAGCAACACTTTTTCGCGCTCTACTACTACAGCCCCTGCTGGCGCGCCTTTTGATTTACGCACCCATTTTTTAGGGGTATAGATAACCGGGCAAAGCGAATCCTGCTTGCGTTTAGAGTAATAAGCAGCCAACTGAGCAGCTTTTTCCAGAACAGTGTTAGGTATAGTTTTGCCGGCCTGGTGCTTTATAACCACATGCGAACCCGAAACATCTTTGGCATGCAGCCACATATCTTCTTTATAAGTATGGCGCTGAGTCAGTTCGTCGTTGTTCTGCGAGCTTTTGCCTACCAATATTTTATAACCCTCGGTTTCAAAAATTTTAAACGGCGATTGTTGCTGCGCCTGCTTTTTAGAGGATAGCAAATGGTTATGCTCGCGCAGGTATACCTTCAGTTCTTTATAGTTCTCTACTTCAGTTAAAGCCTGCAAGGCATCTTCCAGTAAAATGATCTCTTCCATTTTACGCTCGGCTTTCTCTTCGAGCTGCTTTATTTCGAGGTGCTGGTTCTTGGCTTTGCGGTATAGTTTCTCGGCCTGTTTCTGGGGTGTTTCGTTGCGTTTTAAAGTATAGGTGCGGTTCTGGTCGGTATAAAAGTCGTAAAGTATAACCTCGGTAGCCTGTGGCGAAATGTTGGTGAGGTTGGCCATCAAAACATCGGCAGTCTGGCTATAAGAGCGGTTATGGCGCATCTCCTCCAACTGCTGCGTTGCTTGGGCCAGCACCGCTTGCGAACCGCGCAGGCGTTTGCTCAGTTGCAGTTTTGTCTGCTCGTACTGCTGCACAAATCCAGTCTCGGAAAAGTATAGCCGTACATAAGCGTTCAGAGCTTCCATCGGGGCCGGGTAAGTATAAACTACTTCTCCTAGCTGCACCATCGATAACCTAAGTTTCTCTTTATACCTGACAATGTAATAAGCCTCCGGATCTTCGAGCTTCTCCAGTAACTGCTGCACCATTTCCCATTTGCTATCGGGGTTGGCCGAACTATAGCTTTGCTGTTCCAGGTAATCGTGCAGGAGCTCACCGAAAGTAGGGTATAGTTTCCGCAGATTTCCTTCAGCTTCCAGAAAGGCGGCTTTATTCTGAGCCAATGGCCGGTGCATCTCTAAAGGATCGAGATCGGCATCGGCGGCAAATTTTTTATGGAAAAGGTGCAGTGGCTCGCCATGCTGGTACAGCACAATGTTAGACCGGTTACCGAACAGCTTGAACAGCAGAACCATATCGTTGGAAAGCTGCAGGTAAAAGCTTCGTTCGTTCAGGTGTTGTACAATGCCTTCCACCGTTTGCCCGATCATCTGTTTAAAAAGGTTAACGCTGTTGGCGCGCGCCCGCTTAAACTCGGTAGGGAAGGAGAGTGCCGAAAAATGCGATGTAAGTGCTGCCCGTATATAAATCTCTTCCTGTGTATCAGCAAAACCGATCACCAGCTCATCCTTGTTCTGGCTGAAACAGGTAACCACCTCCATGCCAGCCAGTTTATGGCCTAGCTCAGTTGCTAAATGCTGTAAGAAGTGGTAGTTCTGGTGCATGTTTTCTTATGAGATATCCTGACGAAGGAATTTTAGACAAAAGACGAAAGAAAATATGAAAGCTGTGTTATTTCTGACATTGTTATTAGTCCTTGCTGTGTGTTTTCACCAGCAAGTATAAAACCAGCTAATTGGGTTGGTTGTTGGTGCAAGCACCAGCAACGGCACGTTTTATATGCCAGTATCTATAAACCCTAAACAAGTTTAAAGTATAAATCCTTTGTAATGCAGTCTTTTATCACAAAGTCAACCTATAAACTATAGCTCTAATAAGATGAGCTCTTCAGTGTTTTCCAGTGTCATCACAATTTTCTTTTTGAGCTCTGCTGCAACTACATGAAGGTATTCCAAGATAAGAATATGGTCTTTTTCATTCTTTACTTCTCTTGGATCTATATCATTCTCTAATACACTTTCTTCAAAGAAGTAACAATTCACCTTCAAGTCTTTAAGTTTGACAGAAGCCATAAATGGACCTAAAGCAGCTTCTGGATTTTTCCAGTATCTGAAAACTTCTTCAATATCAATTCTATTGCTTGTACTGAGAGTAAACCCATTTGTGAACTCTACTTCAAATCTCCTATTAACCAGCTCGCTCCACTTTTTCCAGTCGTCTTTATCTGTATTATAAATATTGATGTCTCTTAAAGAGCCATCTTCAAAGTAGATATCTTCTTTGATGGACTGCCAGCTTTTCATGATTGCAGCTTTATCTATAAACTATAAGTTGATCTGCAGTCCGTCGTAGCCGAGGCGTATAAAGTCGGGTAGTTCCTGTTCTACTTCGCGGTGCAGGCCCATCAGGTGGCTGATGTGGGTGAGGTAAGCCTTTTCCGGTTTTAGGTCGGTTAGCAGCTCCACAGCTTCCTGCAGCGAAAAGTGCGAAATATGCTGTTCTTTCCGGAGTGCCCCCAATACGATAACTTTTGAACCACGTACTTTTTCCAGTTCATCTTCAGAGATAAAATTGGCGTCGGTAATGTAGGTAAAGTCGCCTACTCTGAAACCAAGTACAGGAAGTTTGTAATGCTTTACCCGGATAGGTATAAATTCTACGCCCTCAATTTCGAAAGGCTCTTCAGTAATTGAGTTGAGCTCCACACGCGGTATGCCCGGGTATTGTATCCCTGAAAAGATGTAGGCAAACTCCCGTTTCAGTTGTTCCAGCACGCGCTCTTCGCCATAAAGCGGCATATCGGTATGCTGACTAAAGTTATAGGCCCTGATGTCGTCGAGGCCGGCGGTGTGGTCTTTGTGTTCGTGGGTAAACAGAAGGGCATCGAGCGTATTGATGCGCTCGCGCAGGACCTGCTGCCGGAAGTCGGGCCCTGAGTCAATTATAAAGCTTTTGCCATTAACCTGCAGGTGCACCGACACGCGCAGGCGTTTATCGCGGTAATCTACAGAACGACACACCTCGCAGCTGCACCCAATAACAGGTACACCCTGCGAGGTGCCCGTGCCTAACAGTGTTACTTTCAATTATTTCGCTTCCTGATTTCGGATATCGTGGTAAAGTTGCCGGTTCTTTTCGCTCAGAAGAGACTCATCCAGCGAAACCGTACGAAGAATATCGTGCAGGCAATTTACCTTGCCCTCCAGGCTATAGTATTTGTTAACCACAGCCACTTTCATATCCTTCAGCACACAGTAGCCGGCTTTAAAATTTCCTTTCTCGTAACGCAGCACAAAGTCCGACTCTGCAAAAATATCCTCCAGTTTGTTTAAGAATGGCCGCGTATACTTCAGTTCCATTTACGCCTCGTTGGTGTACTGTTTTACGGTTTGCACCAGCATGTCGAAATCAAGCGGCTTAGGCAGGTATGCGTTAATGCCAGCTTCCTTAAAATCTTCCATGCTATAGTTGTTGGCGTTGCCCGTAACCGCAATTATCGGAATGTTGGCAATGTCTTTATTCTTGCTTGCGCGGATTTCGCGGGTACAGTCCATACCACTCTTAACTGGTATGTTCAGGTCCATCAGGATCGCGTCGATCTTGTTGTTCTCAACTGTTTTAATTACCTCGCCACCATTTTTAGCGGTCAGGATCTTATAGTTCTGCAGTTCCAGTATCTTTTTTGTCAGATTCAGAATTACAGAGCTGTCCTCTGCTATCAAGATTGTTTTGGTCTCAGCCATAGGTTAGATGATAATTTCCTTATAAATTTTTCGATAGTTTTCGTATTGTACAAGCAGTCGCTCAAAGTTTTCTGATACGCTGCTATAGTTTTCCTGCTTTATGTCGTGTTCCAGCTGTTTTGCCAGTTCGGCCAGCCTGTTTATACCTAACGTAAAGCCAGTTCCTTTTAATTGATGCAATGTACTTAAAATACTCTTGTAATGTTGTGCCTGCAGGTCTTTTTTGGCTTCCTCGAGCAATTCAGCGGCTTCCTGTTCAAACTCTTCATACAATTGTATAGTAAACTCCTCACCACCAATTTGCTTTAACTGGTCTGCTACCTCTTTGTCTACTATCTGCGGTCCGTCTTCGTCTTCAGCATCTTCCTGTGTGGCAGTTATAGTTTTTTCAGGCATCTCGTCAAAGCCATACCATTGCGGTTTTTCCCACTTGCTTATCATGTTCAGCAGGTCTTTGCTTTTAACCGGCTTCGATACATAATCATCCATGCCCTGCCCCATAAACTTATCGGCATCGTCCTTCATGGAGTAAGCGGTCATAGCAATAATAGGCGGGCAGTTAGCTCCCAGTTGTTCTTTAATGTGCTTTGTAGCAGTTACACCATCCATCTCAGGCATTTGTATATCCATAAAGATGATGTTGTAGTTATTGGAAGTAGCCAGTTCGATTGCCTCAAAACCATTCGATGCAATATCAGTGCGGCAATTAAGGCGTTCCAGCTGCTTCTGGGCTACTTTCTGGTTTATCTGGTTATCGTCTACCAGCAACACATACGGGCTATTCTCCAGTATTTCAACTTCGGCGTTGAGTTCCTGCATATGCTTTTGCTGGGCGGCTATTGCTGCTTCGCCAGCCTTACGCACTTTTATAGTAAACCAGAACGTGCTGCCATCATTCGCAATTGATTCCACACCTATCTCGCCACCCATTATACCTGTCAGTTGTCTCGAAATGGCCAGTCCAAGCCCTGTGCCACCAAATGTTTTGGTAGACGAGTTGTCGAGCTGGGTAAAGTCGGTGAACAGTAGCTTCTGGTCTTCCGGGCTGATACCGATACCGGAATCTTTTACTCTCACCATCAACTGGTATTCCTCTTTCGCTGCATTCAGTAGTTTGCTATCTACGGTTATACTTACATCGCCGGCATTTGTAAACTTAATGGCATTAGATGTAAGGTTCGATAAAACCTGGAGCAGACGCGTTTCATCGGTCATAACATAGCGTGGCGTTTCCGGCGATATGCTATAAGTAAAAGTAAGGTCTTTTTGCTGGGCACGGTTAGCGAACAGCGAGTGTATCTTGCCCAGGGTATCCTGCAGGTCTACGCTGCTTTCGTGCAGTACCAGTTTACCGGCCTGTATCTTGCTCAGGTCAAGTATGTCGTTAAGTATAGCCAGCAGTGCATCCGATGATTTACGCAGTGTGTCGATGTATTCCTTTTGCTCCGGATCGGTGTTGATGTGGCTCAGCAGGTCTATCATACCTATAATGCCATTCATCGGTGTGCGAAGCTCGTGGCTCATGTTGGCCAGGAACTGGGTTTTGGCTTTCAGCAGGTTTTCGGCTTCTTCTTTTGCCTCTAACAGCTCTATCTGAGTTCGTTTCAGCTCCGTTACATCCCTTATCACACCTTCCAGTGCAGTAGGGTTGCCTTCTTTGTTATACATCAGGCGGGCATCGGCCAGTACAGTTATCTGGGAGCCATCTTTACGGTACATCTGTATTTCGTAGTTCCGGATGATCTTCTGCTCCTTCACAAACTGCTGCATGTTCTTCCTTTCTTCAGGATATACATACAGGAAAGTGATGTCTTTGCCCAGCACTTCTTCTTCGGAGTAGCCTAATACCTGCTTTACCGATGGGCTCACAAGTTCCAGCGGACCGTTTAGCGAAGTCCGGTAATACACATCCTGGAACGACTCGAAAATGTTACGGAATTTTTCTTCGTTCTGAGCCAGTGCCAGCTGCGAATTCTTTTTCTCGGTTATATCCAGTGCTATGGCCGATACCTCCTCAAATGTGCCATCTTCGAGGTAGATCGGGTTCAGGAATACTTCACGCCAGGCTTCAGGCGACTCCAGGTGAACTTCAAAGTGCTGTGCCTGTCCCTCAAATGCAGCTTTATACTTCTCTCTCCAGAAATCGAAAGTAAATTCATGATGCCCTATCAGGTGACTTTCGGACAGGTTATCGAATAGTTCTAATTTTTTGTCGGTGCGCCCCTCAAAGGTGGAGGCGAAGTTCTTGTTAAACGAAGTAAGCTCGTAATTGCTGTTCAGTGTCCACATGTGGTGGGAACCACTCTCGAAAATAGCGTTTAGCTTAGCGTTCTGGTTGTTTATCTGTTCTTCGTTTCGTTTACGCTCGATGGCAAGTGCCACCTGGTTCGAAATAAAGTGGAGGATCTCTATATCAGTATGGACATAGGCATCCGGGTTCTGGTAATCCTGCAGGGTAATTACACCAATTATCCGGTCGCCGATAGCTAATGGCGAACAAAGTATAACTTCCGGAATAGTGCCTTGTATGCTCAGGTTTTCACGTTTGGCAAGATCCAGCAGTTCCTGTTTCTGCATGTATAGCGGCTTGCCCGTTTCAATAATATACTCCGATAAGCCTCTCGAAAACTGCCGCTTTATCTGGGTCTTTTCTGTTTTATCGATGTACTGATCGACGAGGTAAGCAAAGTGCAGGTACCGGTAACTATTGTCACACAGGGCAATATAGATATTACGCGTCTCGATGATCTTACTCAGCTCCCGGTGTATGGCACTGTAAAGTGAGTTTAAGTCTTTACTGCTTATGGCCAGGTTGGCTATACTATAGTATACTTTCTGTAAGCGCTCAGCCTTAATGCGGTCGGTAATATCGTGGAGGATGGCACGCGTTGCAACCGGGCGGTCGTCCTGCCAGCTACAGGTTATACTTCCTATCAGGTGAACCGGCTTGCCAGACTTGGTAAGAAACACCGTCTCGATCTTGTTCACGTTTTCGCCCTTATACAAATTGCGCAGCTGGTAAATCAGCTTGGCTTTGTAATAAGGGTGCACAATATCGTTCAGGGATAGTGTCTCAATGTCTTCGTCGTTATAGCCGAGGCGGTCTTTCCAGGCTTTGTTAACAAATATAAATTTATTGTCGACGGAGGTATTCTGAATTAAGTCGTGGGCGTTGTCGAATAGGTCCTGCAGTCGGATCTTGTTATCCTTCAGGGCCTCCATGGCAATACGCTTGTCGGTCATGTCTTTACCAACACTGGTAATGCCTGTTACCTCGCCATCAGCGCCATATTCCAGCATGCAGTTCCAGCGTATGGTCTTCAGCTGGCCTGACTTTGTGATAAGGTTGCGTTCGTAATAAGCATTCAGGTGGCGGGTCTCTATCGACTGTTTAAAATCTTGTAAGCGCTGCTCCTGTTCCTGCTCTGGTACTAATAATTTGTAAAAGTTCTTACCGATCAGCTCATCCCGCTCATACTCTACATATTTCAGGAAGTAATCGTTAACGAAAGCAATGTTGCCGTTCACATCCAGGCTATAGTAAATCATGTTTACTTTTTCCAGGAAGTTCCGGAACTGCGCCATCGATTCTTGGGCTACTTCTTCGCGGCGGCGGGTTTGCTGTACCTGCTTGCGTTGGGTAATATCACGCTTAAAGGCCTGCACATAATATTCCCCGTCTATCAGTATGCGGTTCAGGTTTATTTCAGCGTCAACTACGGTTCCGTCTTTCCTGAAATTGCGCCACTCGAACATAACGGGCTCGCCGGTGGAAAGCACCTTTTCCATTAGCTGTGCCGTTTTTTCAGAAGATCTGCTGCCATCCGGCTGAAATTCCGGGGAAAAATTGAGCGGTGTGGCACTTACCAGGTCCTCGCGCCGGCATCTGAAAAACTGAAGGGCCTTTTCGTTACAGTCAACTACTTTTCCGTCCTTAAACAGTAAAATAGCATCGTATGAGGCATCAAACAGCATTTTATACTTGTCCTCGCTGTGCGAGAGCTGCTGCATCAGTTCCTGCCGCGAGATGTAGTTACCTATAGCCGAGCCCACAAAATCGAGCAGCGACAGGAATGACTGTGTTATGTTGTAACCGCCTTCCGGGCATACCAGTATCAATGCCAGCACCTTTTCTTCGGTGGTAACCGGCACAATGGTCATTTCTTTCTCAAACTTATCGGATAGCTCTTTTGTGAGAATGGAAATAGCTTTGCGCTTTTCGGTACCGATAAACTGTTTGGCTACATCTTTACTTATGTTTATTTCAGGGAACAGACGAGTAGCATCCAGGTTGCCGGCAGAATAAGATAACTCTGCTTTTTCTTTGTCCTGGTTATAAGTATAAACGCACCCGAAAGTGATATCGCTTTTTTCAAGCAATTCGTCGAGTGTATACTTCAGCACATCCTGCTGGCTGTCGGTTGCTGATAAATTGGTGATGAGCGTATTTACAAATTCAAGCTGGTGATTACGGAAGCGCACATCCTGCTCGGTGCCAACCACTTCATACAGGTTTTTGGCCGATCCAAAGATCATTTCATGGCCTCGGAAAAGCCCTTTACGCAGTGATATTTCGATAGGGAGCAGTTCGGTGGTCTTGTCTTGTATCCACCACTCAAACTTTTGGGGCTCGCCTTCCATGGTTAGCTGCAGCTGGCCTTTTAATGCTACCCGCTCGAACAGGTTAAGCTTAAAGGCACTATAAACAGTTTGCCCTACCAAAGCACTTTTAGCTTTATCCACTATGCTGAGGGCTTTGTTGTTTACATCAACAAAAGTGCCTTCTTCATCAAGTATAAATAGCGGTTCGGTACTGTTCTCGAACACATTATGGTAACTGTCATCGTCTATTTCAACGCGGTTCGTGTCCTGTTCGGCAGGTATAAGCTCCACGCAGATAAACTGTGTTTCCTCGTAGGTTACCGGTTTTATAGTATAATTATAAGCAGGCAGGTTGCCGAAAGTGCTTGTTGCAAGTACATCTATTGATATACCTAACAGGTCGGGGAGGAGCCTGGACGTTTGATATGCTTTTTTCTGGGGCTTAAATAAGGCTGCGCGGCTGTTTGCAGCGAGCACCTTGCCATCCGGGGAAGCTACCAAAAGGCCATGCGTGGGCTCCGTAAATTGCACCAACACCTTTAAAAGCGAATTAGCCTGTAATGGCAGGTGTTCTGATAGGTGCCTGTTAGGTATATAGGGCATGCGTATAATCTAATATAAAATGTAGGACGCAAATTCTAATCTAATCTGCGCGCCATTGCAAATTTTACGATTTTAGCGATAATTTTACAAAAGAAATAGAACTATTGCCGATTTCTGTTCAAACATCTACCTGATTTATACTTTACCATTACAGAGGAGCCTTTAAACAACATAAGGTGTTCGGGCACAAACTTTAACCATAATTTATAAGGCATGCAGCAAGAGGCAGATCAGAAAAAGCAGAAGCACCTGGTGGTAGTGGTGGGGCCGACAGCTGTAGGTAAAACCGACCTTTGCGTAAACCTGGCCTTGCACTATAAAACAGAGATTTTATCTGCAGACTCGAGGCAGTTTTACCGCGAAATGACCATCGGTACCGCAAAGCCTTTGCCTGAAGAACAGAAAGGTATACCGCATCATTTTGTTGACTCACACTCGATTACAGAAGAGTATAACGCCGGGGCATATGAGCAGGATGCGCTAAAACTACTGGATCAGCTTTTTGAGAAGCACGACCTGGTTATAGTTACGGGTGGCTCTGGGTTGTATGTAAGGGCATTGTGCCAGGGCATGGACGAAATGCCGGAAACTAACCCTGAAATAAGAGTACAACTCACCCAGACTCTCGAAAATGAAGGAATAGCTCCGTTGCTGGAACAGCTGCAACGCCTTGACCCGGTGTATTACAGCCAGGTAGATAAAGCCAACCCGCAGCGGGTGGTTCGTGCCCTGGAGGTGATTTTATCGAGTGGTCAGCCTTATTCCTCGTTCCGTAAAAATGAAACTGCCGAACGGCCTTTCAATATTATAAAAATAGGCTTAAACCGCGACAGGCAGGAACTATACAACCGCATTGATGCCCGAATGGATATAATGCTGGAACAAGGCTTGTTGCAAGAAGCAGAGCAACTATACCCATACCGGGCACACAATGCCCTGCAAACCGTTGGTTACAAAGAGCTGTTCGATTACAAGGAAGGCAAGTATGATTGGGCAGAAGCCGTGCGTTTATTGAAGCGTAACAGCAGACGTTATGCCAAGCGCCAACTAACCTGGTTTACAAAGCACCCCGACGAATACACCTGGTTCCATCCGCAACAGTTCCGCGAGATAGTGACGTTTATAGACGAAAAAACCAGCTAATTGGGGAGTAAAAAATGCTGACCGCTCAACAACCTGTGTCAGCGATCAGCATACCTATAAACTCTTACTTTTATTTAAGCCTAAACCGACAGAATGTCGATCATGCGGCTGAAGTTAGGGTTAAGTGCTTTCTCTTTTGTAATGGTATCAATAAAAGGCGTATACACCAGCTGAGAGTTCATCAGGCCGGCCATTTCGCATACGCGCCCCTGTAACAGGCCTTCTACGCAGGCTATACCTAACTGGCTGGCCAGCATACGGTCGGCTGCGCTTGGCGCGCCACCACGCTGCACATGTCCCAGTATCGTTACGCGGGCATCCATTTCGGGCACTGCTTTTTGTACTTTGGCTGCAATCTCAACGGCACTGCCTTCTTCGTCGCCTTCGGCAACTATAACTATAAACGATGTTTTAGAGCGGCTCCAGCCGGTGCGTAAAGCCTCCACGACTTTATCTATAGTTGTTTTGGTTTCTGGTATCATCACGATCTCGGCACCGCCGCCCACGGCGCACGGTATGGCAATATAACCCGAATCGCGGCCCATTACTTCCACAAAAAATACGCGTTCGTGGCTGTCGGCTGTGTCTCTGATCTTATCTATAGCGTAAACGGCGGTGTTAACTGCTGTATCATAACCTATAGTATAATCGGTGCCATACAGGTCGTTATCTATAGTGCCGGGCGCGCCTATAGTTGGTATGCCATATTCCTGGAAAAACAGGTTTGCACCTGTAAACGTGCCGTCGCCGCCAATAGCTACCAGGCCTTCAATGCCCAGTTTCTTTAGCTGCTCATAGGCTTCCTGGCGCCCTTCTTTGGTTTTAAACTCTTTGCTTCTCGCTGATTTAAGAATGGTGCCACCACGCTGTATGATGTTGCTTACTGTGGAGGATTCCATTCTGAAAATGTCGCCTTTTATCATGCCGTTGTATCCGCGGCGTATGCCGTAAATGTCCAGGCCATGATATATTGCCGAGCGTACCACTGCGCGCACGCAGGCGTTCATGCCTGGCGAGTCGCCTCCGGAGGTGAATACTGCTATCTTTTTCATTAAACTGTATTGTGTTTTTGTAATTCAGGTGCCTTTAAAGGCATTTAGGGTTATACCCGTTTTATAAGTAACAAGTAACGCAGAAGTGCAGGTTTTTAAAAAAAATAAAAATGTTTATCTTTAAAATATGTAAAACCGTATGTAATAGCGGCAAACTAATCTACGTGCTGAAAATCGCCATTTACAAGCTTAAACAAACAGGTTTGGTATAACGAATAGCTATAGCTGGCTAAGTAAGACATTTATATAAAGTAAGGCAACCTATGTTCGGTTTTTTTGAGAGTGAAGAAACAAAAAAGTTAAAAAGCCATCTCACTAACCTGGGCGCACTGGCTAAAATTGATGGCCACGTAGATCCGTCGGAAATTGATTTTATAATTGCGATCGGTACAAGACATGGTATGCGGGCAAGTGAGGTAAAAAGCCTGCTGGCCGACTCGTCCAAGGTGGCTCACCAGTTACCGAGCAACGACTCCGAACGGTTCGACCAGATATATGATATGGTGGAGATGATGCTTGCCGATGGCATTGTAGACGAAAACGAAATGGAGTTTTGTATACATATGGCTGCCAAACTGGGCTTTAAAAAACCGGTGGTAGGGGTGTTGGTACGTAAAATTACGACTGGCGTAAAAGATGGCCTTACCCGCGAAGACATTAAAACCGAAGCCCAGGCTTTTCTGAACTATTAACCTGAATTGCATGCGGAAACTGATGGAGAATAACAGGGTTGTCCTGTTTGTGTATGGATGTTTATTGCTCTGCCTGGCCTCTTATTTTGTGATCCGGGAACACAAGTTGCCTCACCTGCTCGAGAATGAGCTTCCCTTTTTATTTCTGATACGTTTCAGTGTTTTTTGGTTTGTAAGCCTTATGATAGCGGTGGTGTTTTATCTGGGGCATCTCAGTTATCATTACTTTTTACTTAAGGAGCCTGATAAAGTGCTTGCGCGCCGTGCCGGTAAAGCTATTTTCTGGCTTGGGGTGGTTATCGGTGGCGGACTTTCAACGCTTATTTTCCTGTTCAGGTGCTTCCCGGATTACCTCTATCTATAGTTTAATGCGCTTACTCTGGTTGCCAGGCTATACTTTTAAGCTTCCCATCTTCCCAGAAATAAACCATAAGTTTGCCTTCCTTCTTAATGCCAATCGCATCGTGAAGTAATATATGTGTTGCCTCATTATCTGCATTCTTAAGCTCTGTTCCTTCCTGGATTAACTCTAACTCATAAGCGCTTGTATCACCGGCTGGCTGTGCACTAGAGGTGAGTTCCTGAAGTATAAATTGCTTCTTTATAGTCTGGTCGGAGAGGAGAGCAACTATAACTAACCTGTTGTTTGCCACAAGCTGCAGCGCCATATCCTGTACTTTATCCTTGTTAAAGTCTCCTTTAACTATAAGCGGTCCGGATACTTCATCTTGCTTTAGTGTGTCGGCTGGGAGGTGGGGTTGCTGCCAGCCGGGATATGCCTGGTTTAGCAGTTCAATTACTTCCGGGGTAAATGGTAGAAGCGTTTCGGGTAGTTCGGCCTGCAAACCGTCTTTTTCAGGGTTAGCAAGTGTGTCCAGGGTTTTGGCTGGCTGCGTGATAGGCACCTGTGTAATGGGCAGCTTCTCGTTTTCGGGGCCGCAGGCAGTAACTATAAGTATAAACAGGAGTGCAGATCTTATCATACACAGGTATACGTATTAAATTGGCCAGAACACGGGCACCAGCAGCAGTATAACTGCCACCAGGATAAACGTAAGCGGAGAACCGATCCGGATAAAATCGCGGAATTTATACTTGCCCGGGCTATACACTAATATACAGGCCGGCTCGAAAGGAGTGACCAACGACACCGAGGCAGCCAGCATAATAGCAATAGCGAAAGTACGAGGATCGGAGCCAAGCTCTACAGCTGTGCGCAAAGCAACCGGTACTATAACCAGAGCGGCGGCGGCGTTAGACATAGGCTGCGTGAGCAACACGGTAAGCACAACAAAACCTGCCAGCACTGCCATTTTCCCGAACGGGCCCAACAGGTCAACTATACTTTTGGCAAGCAGGTCGGCAGCGCCCGAGTTTTCCATGGCCGTACCAAAAGCCGTCATGCCGCCTATCAGTATAAGCAAACGCCAGTCAATGGCACTATAGGCGCGCTCGGCACTAATGCTCCTGAACACAATGCAAACCAATGCCGCCATCAGGAAGGCGATCGAGAGCGGTAATATTCCGGTGGAACCAAGCAGTATGGCCAATAGGAAAACGGTGATAACCAAAGTGCCTTTCCTTTTCTTGAACAACAGTGGTACAAACTCATCGAGCAAAATAACATTGTTTGAATGTCGCAACTGGGCCAGGCGCTCGGCAGCACCCTGCACCAGCAGCAAGTCCCCGATCTGGAGGCGTATATGGCCTATTTTACTACGTATGGTTTCGCCGTGGCGCGATATGGCAATTACTACCAGCCCGAAGCGTTGCAGAAAGTTAGCTTCCTTCACCGATTTATTCAGCAGGTTCGATTGGCGCGTTATCATCAGTTCGGCCAACCGGATGTCTTCTGTCTGCAGGTCTTTTTCGAGGATCACATCAGCCATGATCTCGATGCCTTTTGTTTCTTTAACCTTGATAAGGTTATCCATATCACCTTCTACCAGCAGTATATCGTTTGCCCTGATGCGGGTCCTGAAATCGGGCAGAAAGTTTTCTTTGTTCCGGATAACATTGAGAATGCGGAAGTGAAGTGCCGTAAGATCAGAAGAAAAAACAAGCTGGCTGACAAGTGGCGAATCCGGGGCTACTAAGATCTCGGTCATGTATTTCTGCAGCTTATACTCTTCTGTCAGTTCCTGGTCCTGGTTGTTGGGGAGCATGCGCTGGCCTATCGTCATCATATACACAATGCCAACTATAAAAAGAATAGCTCCTATACCTGTGATCTCGAAGATACCGACAGGCTCCAAACCGGCTTTAGCAATGTAGCCGCTCACAGCCACGTTGGTCGAAGTGCCGATAAGTGTGCCCGTTCCACCCAAAATAGCCGCGTAGGCCAATGGCATCAATAACTTGGAAGCGCTGATGTTTATTCTTTTAGACAGGCCAACCAGCGGGGTAATGAACATGGCTGTAACGGTAGTGTTGTTCATGAAAGCAGATACCACACCGGTAACAAACATGATCGTGAACAGTAGTAGTCCTTTACTTTTTTTAGCCAGCTGCGTCAGCCGCACAACTACAAAATCTAGGATGCCCGTTTCCTGTAGTGCAGCACTTATGATAAATATAGAAGCTATAATGATAATAAAATCGCTGCTGAAACCTGCAAAAGCTTCTTCGGGGGTAATGATGCGGGCACTGGCCAGCACAATAAGTAAAAGTAACGTCACGATCTCTACGGAGAGCTTTTCGGTAGCGAAGAGCACAACCGCGATCACCAGCAACACAAGCACAAGGGCTATTTCCATTTGGCAGGGTATTTTGCACTGTATGGGATATACAGTTCGGGCTTTTACGTTGCTTTAGGGGGCGAGGGTAAGGTTTTTTTAGCTAATTTTTTATCTGCTTGTGGGCAGTAAAGTATAAACCGGTTTGCTGCTGTTTTTATTTATTGGTTAACACTGCCGGCTATCGTGCGTTTATAGAATAGAGTTTAACCAAACAATACAAAATACCTATGGAAAGAAACGAGCAATATCAGAACAGAATGTATAACCAAAGCTATAGCAACCGCCGCGAAGAGAGCCGGCCTGAAAATTACGAACGGTACACCGACCGTGGTAATTACTACGGTATGCCGCACCACGAAGATCGGTATGATAATGTGAGTGTGCGCGATGGACGTGACAGCGGACGCTTTAGCCCGGGACCAATGGGCGGATATGGTGCAAACAACTATAACAAGCACTACAGCAGCAACCAGGACAACGTGCATCGTAACCGCGATAACCATTACCGCTACGGCGACGATAACCATTTCAGACAAAGCCATGGTTACAGCGGCCAGCAGGATAGCCAGGACAGAGGCTTTAACAAACGGGATAACTATAACTATAGCCCCGAGTATGGAAGCAACTACGATGTGACGGGTAACCGCATGTATGCCCGCCAGGAAAACAGCTACCAGAGCCAGGGGCGCGGACGCAGGTTCGAAGATCATGGAAAAGATGAACGGTACAACTATGGGCACGAGTTAACCGATATCCACCACGACCGTGGCCCGCTGGAACGCGACAGCTCTCAGAACGACTATAACCCGCAGGTTAGGAACAGAGGCTTTGGCGAACACGACGAAGACTTCCGCTACAGTGGCGAGATCAGAAGCACAGGTAATCGCAACAGCAACAGAGATAATTATGCGACAGGCCTGTACGCATCTAACCGGTCTTATGTAAGTGACCATTCCGATAGTGACGGAGACCGCTACAGCAGCCGCGAAAACCGCAGCCGACGCTCCGGGCCTGACTATTCCAAGTCATCGCCGATAAGTGGCTACGGGTATGATACCTTTGGAATTTAGTACCTGATCATATAAATTATTGAGAACGCCCGTTTACTATAGCGGGCGTTCTTATATTTGATTTTCGCTAAACTATAATCCTATGAAAAAGATATACCTCCTTTTTGCGCTGTTACTGCCATTGGCTTTTGCCTGCAAAACAGCAAACCCTGTACAAACTGCCACCGAAACTGAAACTATTCTGGATGCTTACTGGATGCTGCTTTCGATAGAAGGGGAGAGTCCGCAGGCGCCTAATAACACACGAACAGCCTATCTCAGGTTACAGGAAAGCGAAAACGATATAAAAGGATTTAGTGGCTGCAACAACTTTTTCGGTAAGTACACCCTTTCCGGAAATTCTCTTTCGTTCTCAAACCTGGGCTCGACGCGCATGATGTGCCCGGACATGGAACAGGAATCCAGGTTTATGAATGTATTGGAGCGCGTAACTGCTTATAGTATAGCCGACAGAATTTTAACGCTTTACGAAGGTAATCAGGCTATCGCTACTTTTAAGACCGGCAACCCCGAAGATGTAGAACAGCGAACTCCCGATGGCAAGATCATCATTAAAGACTTCGATTAAACTATAGCACAACGCTTATACCTGGCTAAAGGCAAAGAGCATTTCGCGGCCTATCTGCATGGAGCGTTCTTTATAGGTTTCGGTTTGTTGTGGCGTGTTGTCTGATGCTTTAGGGTCGTTGTAGGTAATGGCAATACGTTTTTCCACCCCCGGCACAATCGGGCAATTGTCGTCGGCATCGGAGCAGGTCATTATTGCGCAAAATTCTGATGTTGGGTTAGCCGCATCATCAAACCTCTTCGACCATACTTCTATAGTTGGCGCATCAGAGCTATAGCTTACTTTATACTTCGGATTTATAGTTTCCGTGCCTTTCTCTATATCAAAACCAAGAACCTGCATGGCCTGCACCGCTGCCGGGTAAAAAGCTGTGGCTTCGGTACCACCCGAGTAAGTTTTTACATTGGCTATGGTATAGTTTGCAGCAGCTGCCTGCGTCCATAGTTGCGCCATGTGGCTGCGACGCGAGTTGTGTGTGCAGATAAATACCAGGTTTATAGTTTGCCCGACTTCTCTCTTTTGTTTGATGTATGCTGAAAGTTGCTCTAGAAGTTCTATTCGCTGGGCTGGAATCTGGTCAAAAGTCTGGGTGAGCTGGGCTATAGTTTTGGCAAGTGTAGGGTTTAAGGGCATAGTTTTTATGTTGATTAAGAGCCGTACTTTAAGATCATGGCCAGTTGGCCAGCGTGGTAAGCGGTGTGTGAGATTATCCGGCCAATGGCTTCTGCTTTAGTTTTGGTGCCGAATTCTTTGGTGGTTATAGTTGCCTGCCAGTCTTCGTCGCGCTGCTGTTGTAAGATTGCTTTTAGCGTTTCACCGGCCTGTTGTTGGTAAGTCAGCAGCTCCTCCAGGTTGGTCCATTCGCCGGTATCGGATTTTGATATAACCGTTTTAGCGGTAACTTTTACATCGGCGGCACCAAACACATTTTTAGCGAACAGCAACTCTACTTCCGCCATATGCCTGATCAGGAATCCGGCACTGTTCGGGGCTGAGCCCAGTTTTTTACGCAGGTCAGATTCGCTGATATTATCCAGCAAATTTGTGAAACGGGTACGAGCTTCCTGCCATGTCTGTAAGTATAGTTCGGTCGTGCTCATGTTCTATAGTTTTGGTTTACTGATCAGTACGTTATAGCTATCGCTTACGACTTAACTGTTACAGCCTGCTTGTTGTATAGTTTTCGTCGCAACCAAAACGCCACATTTACCAAAGCTATAAGTGCCGGCACTTCCACCAACGGACCCACAACCCCAGCAAACGCTTCACCGGAGTTAAGTCCGAACACGGCAATGGCTACAGCAATGGCCAGCTCAAAATTGTTGCCTGCTGCTGTAAACGCCACCGATGTATTCTCAGAGTAATCTGCGCCTGCTGCTTTGCCAACTATGAAGCTCACCAGGAACATAACCGCAAAGTATATCACTAGCGGAACGGCAATGCGCAGTACATCAAACGGTATGGTCACGATCAACTCACCTTTTAAACTGAACATCACAACTATAGTAAACAGCAGCGCAATTAAGGTAATAGGGGAGATGGCTGGTAAGAATTTGCTCTGATACCATTCCTGGCCCTTTATTGGCACCAAAATAACCCGGCTCAGCACGCCAGCCAGGAACGGAATACCAAGATAAATAGCCACGCTCTCGGCAATCACACCGATAGAGATATCTACTATAGCACCCTCAAAACCGAAAAGTGGAGGCAGCTTTGTGATAAAAAGCCACGCATAGAAACTATACAGGAACACCTGGAAAATACTGTTAAGCGCTACCAATCCGGCTGCGTATTCACGACTGCCCTCGGCCAGGTCGTTCCACACCAAAACCATGGCAATGCAGCGCGCCAGCCCGATAAGTATAAGTCCAGTCATGTATTCCGGGTAGTCGCGCAGGAAAGTAATGGCCAGCACGAACATCAGCATCGGGCCAATTACCCAGTTCAGCAACAACGACAAACCGATCACTTTTACATTACCGAATACTTTGGGCAGCAATCTATAGTTTACCTTTGCCAGCGGCGGGTACATCATCAGTATCAAACCAATAGCAATAGGTATGTTAGTTGTACCGCTGGAAAGCGAATTAATATAGCCGGAGCTGTCAGGTATGAAGTAGCCCAATGCCACGCCGATGAGCATCGCCAGGAAGATCCAGAGTGTCAGGTAACGGTCTAAAAAGCCCAGTTTTTTCCGGTTATGGGCAGGTGCGCAGTGTTCCATTGCTGGGTGTAAAGGTGTGTTATAGTTGGGTGTTTTAAGTTTTGTTTTTTGCTGCTAACTTAGCTGGCGAGAACTACAAGCTCGCACTATAGTATCAAACTGTCCCCTTGAGGGGACCATAGGGGTGTTAATCAGGTTAGGGCAACTATAGCAGAGACGATAAACGATCCCCTTGTGTAAACACCCCTGTAGTCCCCTCAAGGGGACAGTTTTTTAGCAGCAACCGGCACCCGGAGGGCAGCAGGCAGCTTCTGTTGGTTTGTCGCCATAAACGGTGATGCTGAAAATACCAGTGTTGCTTTCACGGAAAGCTTTTATGCCGGCTTCGTCCAGGTAATCTTTCAGTATCTCGTCAGGCAGCTGTATGGCTTTTTCTTTCTGCACGGTCACGTTAGTAAACCCGGTTTTGCGAATAATATCCAGGTAATCTTCTTTTTGAATAGCGCCTGATACGCAGCCGGCATACATCTCGGCATCGTTCACCAGACCGGCTGGCAAATCACCAACCAATACCACATCCGAAATACTGAAATGGCCACCCGGCTTTAGCACACGGTAGGTTTCGGCAAAGGCTTTTTCTTTATTTGGCACCAGGTTCAGCACACAGTTACTAATCACCACATCCACACGGTTGGCAGCTAAGGGCAGATCTTCGATCTCACCCTGGCGGAACTCTACGTTATGGAAGTTCAGCTTTTCGGCATTGTCGCGGGCTTTTGCGATCATGGCGTCGGTCATGTCTACGCCAATTACTTTACCGGTTTCGCCAACTATAGCGCGGGCTACAAAGCAGTCGTTGCCTGCACCTGAGCCAAGGTCCAGCACCACATCGCCTTTTTTTATCTGGGCAAACTCGGTTGGTACACCACAGCCTAAACCAAGGTCAGCATCGGGGTTGTAGCCTTCCAGTTCGGTATAGTTGTCGGCGAAGATGGCGTAGTCTACGGTGCCGCAACCAGTAGCGCCGCAGCACGAGGTTTCGTTCTGTTCTTTGCTCTGTAAAGCAATTTCGCTGTACTTATCTTTTACTATTTTCTTTAATTCTTCTGCGTTATTCATGGTCTTCAAAATTAAGTTTTATCGGTATTTTACGATCAATTATATCAAATTTTTTTAGCAGCAACTGGTACCGCACGAAGTATAACTGGCGAACATCTGTTGCATCAACAACTGGGCATGTTTCCAGGCTTTCTCATCAATACAGTAACACACTTTTTTGCCGTCAATATCGCCCTTTATCAGGCCAGCTTCTTTCAGCTCTTTTAGATGCTGCGATACCGTACTCTGCGACAGTGGCAACTCTTCCACTATATCACCACAGATACATGAACTGCGCTCCAGCAAAATGCGAAGTATAGCCACGCGAGCCGGGTGCGCCAGTGCTTTTGCATAGGTAGCAAGTGTAATATCTGCTTCGGTAAAGGCTTCTGTTTTAGTAATTCCCATTTGTGATTCTTTATTATCGTAATATTACGATGATAAAAATAAAAAGTAAAGCAAATTGGCTGATTTTTTTGCTGAACATCTTAAAAGTATAACTATAGCAACTATAAACGTACAAAGCCTACATGCAGCAGGAAGTAATGATCGGAGTGGATATTGGTACTACCAGCACAAAGGCAGTGGCATTCGACCTGGATAGCAACCTGCTTTTTGAGCATGCCATAACTTACCCGATGTTCAGCCGGCAGCCCGGTTATGTAGAACAAAATCCCGATGACATACTGGAAGCGGTGTTGCAAACTATAATACATGTGCGCAACAAAGCCGAGGAGGCAGCTTACCAGGTGGCAGGTGTAAGTTTCAGCAGTGCCATGCATAGTTTAATTGTGCTGGACGATGCTGGAAAATTACTGACCAACTGTATTATTTGGGCCGATGTGAGAAGCAAGGCTCAGGCTGAGCGACTGAAGAACAGCGTGATCGGGCATAGTATTTACCTGAATACCGGCACGCCTATTCACCCGATGTCGCCGTTGCCGAAGCTGATGTGGCTGCGCGAGAACGAGCCGGAACTGATGCAAAAAGCAGGTAAAATTATAGGTATAAAAGAGTACGTATGGTATAAGCTTTTCGGGGAGTTTGTTGTAGATCATTCGGTAGCTTCGGCAACCGGCTTGTTAAATATATTTGACCTGAGCTGGCACTCCGATTCGCTTACCGTGGCGGGTATCTCAGAAGAACAATTATCGAAGCCGGTAACGGGCAGCTACAGCAATTTTAACCTGAAACCAAGCTACAGCCAACAACTGCAACTGCCAGATAAAACCCCTTTTATAGTTGGCGCCAACGATGGATGTTTAGCCAACCTGGGTGCAAACGCGCTCTCCCCCGGAAATATGGTGATAACCATTGGCACCAGCGGCGCTGTTCGTATCATGTCTGACAAACCGGCTACCGACCCACAGGAGCGGGTATTCAGTTATGTACTTAGTTCGGGACAATATGTGCTGGGAGGCGCGGTAAATAATGGCGGAATTATCTTGCAGTGGTTCCTGGATACCTTTTATACTTCTGAAAAAGAAACCTTGCGGAGCAGTCAGGCGATGTATGAGTTGCTTAGCCAGGAAGCTGCTTCGGTACCGCCGGGGGCTGACGGATTGCTGTTTATACCTTACCTGTTAGGGGAGAGGGCACCTGTGTGGGATGCCGATGCCAAAGGCGCTTTTATAGGTTTGCATCTGAACCATACGCGCGCACATTTAGCAAGAGCTGTGCTGGAAGGTATAACCTATAATATTTTCGGGGTGGTGGATGCGCTGGAACAGGCTACCGGCCAGTTAAAGAATGTATTTGCGAATGGTGGCTTTGCCAGGTCGGGGTTTTGGGTACAGTTGCTGGCTGATGTGCTGAACAAAGAGATACACCTGACGGAGACCTGCGAGAGTTCGGCTATGGGTGCGGCTATTATGGGTTGGTATAGTTTGGGTAAAATTCATAACCTGGAAGAAGGTGCCCGACGAATAAGTATAACACGAACCTATAAGCCCAACCCTGAGAACCACGCCATTTATCAAAAGCATTACAAGGTATTTGCGCAACTATACCCGGCACTTAAAAACACTTTCGGAGAACTGAGCCAGCTGCGCTCGGAACCAAGATAGACGATAGCAGTACATAAACTAAACTATAAACTATAACGCCATGCAGATAGGACTGATCGGGTTAGGGAAAATGGGTTACAACCTGGCTCTTAACCTCCGCGACCACCAGCACGAAGTAGTAGCTTTCGATATTGACCCTGAAGTAACAGGTAAGGCTGCCTCCGAAGGTATAACGCCAGCTTATACTATACCCGAAGTAGCTCAGAAACTATCTGGCCGCAAGGCGATATGGATAATGGTGCCGGCCGGCGACGCCGTGGATGCTGTAATTTCGGAACTGCTGCCACATCTGCAACCCAACGATATTTTAATTGACGGCGGAAATTCGAACTATAAGCAATCCGTGGACCGGGCAGAAAAGCTGAAGGAACAACAGATACATTTACTTGACTGTGGTACCAGCGGCGGATTGAGCGGCGCACGAAACGGAGCCTGCACCATGGTAGGTGGCGACCCGGAAGCGTTCGCTTATGTGGAAGAGATTTTTAAAGATGTGTCCGTAGAAAAAGGCTATTTATATACGGGCAAAGCAGGCAGCGGGCACTTTGTGAAAATGGTACATAATGGCGTAGAATACGGCATGATGCAGGCCATTGCCGAAGGTTTTGAAGTGCTGCATAAAAGCGATTTCGACCTGGACCACAAAGAGGTGGCGCGCGTCTGGAACCATGGCTCGGTGGTGCGTAGCTGGCTGATGGAACTCGTAGAGAATGCTTTCAGTAAAGACCCGGACCTGTCAGCTATAAAAGGCATTATGCACTCTTCCGGCGAAGGCAAATGGACACTGGAAACTGCCCTGGATATGCAGGTAGCCACCCCGGTTATAGCCATGTCGTTGCTCATGCGGTACCGGTCTTATGAGGCTGATACGTTCTCGGGGAAAGTAGTAGCGGCGTTACGCAACGAGTTTGGCGGCCATAAAGTAGAACGGACTAAAACTAAAAGCTGATTTATAAACTATAAGCCAGGTAAAAACTTAAGTTAATGGTAGCCATTGGTTGCTTATACTTTGTTGTTTTACCGTGGGCATCAGTTATGCTAAAAGTTGGGCTTGTAGCCAGCCAGCCTCCATCAAAACCTAACCCTACGCGTTTAATGTCGAACTGCATACCTGTATTTATACCATAGGCCAGCGCTGTGCTGTTGTCAGTTGGTCGGTTTATAGGGCCGAAAAGCGTTTGTACTTTGTAGCTCAAACTTCGGTTAAACGATAAGCCTGCACCACCTTTCACATAAAAGAAGCCATCCCGCGCATACCATTTATACTGTACATCCGCCATCGTAAACACCGACTGCCAGGCTTCGCTTTCTATCGTTCCTACTATCCTGTCGTTTGGGTTGGCAAACTCTGTTTCTTCGAAACCATTACGGCGAAGTGCCACAGTACCACCTACCTGTAACTTTGGTTTTATACTATAGCTGTAGCTCAGGCTTAGCATACTACCAAATGCTGCAAATGGCGGGTAATCATTTTCAAATCTGTTCTCTCCAAACTCCCCGGTCGGGGCAGCAGAGCCATACATAACTTTTATACTTGATCTGTAGGAAGTAGAGTCCTGTGCGTAGGCTTCGATTACCAGGAAGCAGGAGATGAGCAGAAGTATCGCTTTTTTCATGAGTTGCCCTGTTAAAAAGTTATCTGGTAATGCAGTTTTTCACCTGGCTTCAGCCGCACAATTTCCTCGGTTACAGTTTCGATACCGGCTTTGTTCTTCACCACCCGTATGGTCAGGTCCTGGTTGGCTGCCACATCTAAGCTGTAATAACTCTGATATTTTGACCAGATAATGCCTCCTACACAATCATTCTCTTTCGTAGCATCCCCGGCATCAGAATTTATACCTGTGTATAGGTTGTCGGTTGGTTGCATGGTTTCCAGGTTGGTAGCCTGCAGGTTAATGGTAGCTTTTTTGGGCAGGTTATAGTTTACTTCTATTGTAGTGTCGCGGACGAGATCGTTGGAGTAAAACAGTTCGTTTGTGCCGGAGCAGATCAGATAGTCTTTTGTGTCGAGGTGGGCTTCTACTATAATATTCCCATAATTATACTCTTGTGGGAGCTCATCGTCGCGGAGGAGGAAGCGGAGCTCATAATTGCCATTTGCATCGGTGCGGGCAGTGGCTTTGCGGCGGGTAGTGCTACTGAATCCCAACATGTCTCTTTCAACCCATTTGGCCTCCAGCATCACACCGGCAAGGGGCTTGCTTCGGTCGTCGGTGGTAAGCTTGCCTTTAATTACAGTACACGAGCCAGGGCAATATTTGCTGATATAATCATCAGTTTTGGTGTGGCAGCTGCCAAGTATAAACAGCAGCAGTATAAGGCAGGGCAGTAGCTTTGCTTTCATCTGTAAGGGTTGTGTTAGCCAGACAGATGTAATATACTATTCTTTTTTAAGCAGGTCCTGGTGCTGCGGGTTATTTTTGATATACTTTGCTACAGCCGGGCAGGAGGCAATTACCATAAAATTGTTGTCGCGGGCAAAACATAGTCCTTCTTCTATCAGCTTCTGAGCCAGGCCCTGTCCGCGCGCCGATTCCGGTACAAAGGTATGGGTAAAGTCTATTTCTTCTTCGGATGGCCGGGCGTAAGCCAGTTCGGCTTCCTCATCGTCCTGCAGCGTTATGGTAAACTGCTGATACTTCTCTTCGTGTATTATTTCTATGTCCATACCTGTCGTTTTATACTTGCAGAAACAGCCCGGCAATACAAAAGTTTAAGCACCGGCCAGTATCATTTTTATGTGGTCTATGCCGTCTTCGTCGTACACATCGCTGCTCTGCACAAACCCGAAACTCTCATAAAACTTTTTAGCGTATAATTGCGCCCCTATCTTGATCGGGCCATCGCCGAACAGCCTGCGGCATTCTTCTATCGAAAACTCTACCAGTTGCTTGCCCATGCCGGTGCCGCGCACAGCCATACTTGTTACAATACGCCCGATCGACATTTCGGGATAGCTGCCCCCCGGAGGTACCAGCCGCGAACAGGCTACAATTTCGGTATCATCATAAAAAAGAACATGGTGGCATTGCTGGTCCAGGTTGTCGGGGTCCAGGAAAACGCAGTTCTGCTCTACTACAAATACATCGCTGCGCAGGCGAAGCAGGTCGTAGAGTTGGGTGTTGCTTAGGTCGTTAAAGTGTCTGCAAATTTTGGTAAGTGCCATAAACTATAGTTTGGTAAGCAAAGGTAAACGGTTTTAGGGTGTAAGTATAGTTTTTTGAGGCAAGATAGTAAGCTTGTTTTTTGGCCGACGGTGGCAATTAATAGTATAAATCTGGCGTCAACTTCTAAAATACCAGCGGGTTACAACACTATAAAACTCCTGACTTACGTATACTTCCACATGACCCTTAGCCAATTTAACACATATTCGGTAGCCGGCAGGCTAGAAATAATCTGGGATCTCGGGAATTTCCTGGCTTACCGGGGTAGGCGAGGGTACCGCATTGCCCTTTACAACATCGATCACTTTTATGCCGAGATATGGTATAACCCTGAAACGGAGTATATTTCGCTGGTGCGCGGTTTCGAAAGCAACAGGGTGCTGGAGTCCTATATTCCTAAGATAGATGTTCTTGAGATGCTGGACCAGTAATTTTCCTAACCTGTCAGCAGATTTCAAAAAAATTGCACTTTATTATATTGTTTTTAGCCAACTTGCGTACCAATGTTGTGAACATTGTTATATGTGAACTATGCCTTTTAGACACAGCCCCGGAGTAGAAAATAAACTTGTGCTCAAAAAAGACTTTGTTACGGTTGGCCAGATCGGGGAGAACCTGCTATCTATTAAATGGGAACAGCAGATAGACTATGATCAGCGGCTGGAAGGTTTCTTGTGGGCTCTTGCATACTCTGCTGAAAACAGGATAACCAACTGGCTCATTAACGATGAGGAGATATTTATAATTACTGCAAAAGAGCGCGAATGGGTAATCAATGAATTTCCAGAGCTTGCTGCCCGGGCTGGCATCCGAAAAGTAGCAGTTTACCTGCCAGAGGAATTTGGGAGTTCTTTAGTAAGCCTTTCTGATTTTACAAAGCGGGCACAGGTCAACTATGAGCGACTGGGCGTTACGCAACATGAAGTTTTTACCGATTATCAGGCAGCCCTGGACTGGCTAAACGCCTGATCATTCATTTTTAAAGTATAAATTCACTTACCTTATTTGTAGATGTGAGCTGTATTTTCGGTTCGTTTACAAAATTGCTTACTTTGGAGCTTATATTCGTATAGCAGGCCTACATGAGCAGACTAAATAAATACCAGCTTATATTCTTTAAATGGCGAAGGCGGCAAAGCAACAACCGCGTTATGCCCTTTGTGCTGAGTGTGGTGGTCGGGCTTATAGTTGGCTTATCGGCTATACTTATCAAAACCATAATATTTTATATAGAGCAGTACGCCGTATACTTTGCCCCTAAGCTTTTATACTTTCTGCTCCCGCTGATAGGCTTTTTGATCGTAACGTTCATTAACCGCAATATTTTTCAGCAAACAGCTTATTTCAGCGGTGCCCGCCACGTTATCGATTCCATCGAGAACCATTCGTCTATCATAAAACTAAGGCTCGTTTATTCCAAGTTTGTAACTACTGGCTTAACTATAGGCTTTGGCGGTAGCTCGGGTGTGGAGGCAGCTATTATTTCGAGCGGTGCGGCTGTGGGGTCAAACGTTGGGCGTTTCCTGGGGCTGGGCTACAGGCTGCGTACGTTGCTTATAGGTTGCGGTGTGGCTGCCGGTATAGCTGCTGTATATAATGCGCCTATGGGTGGTTTTATTTTCGCTCTCGAAACTATACTTCCGGAGTTTACGCCAACCCTGCTTATCCCTTTGCTGGTTGCCGCCGCTGCCGGAAAGATCCTGTTCGAGTTTATTATGGGCGAGCATCTGCGCTTCGGCGTGCCCCTCACCGATTTTGCTTACGAACAGATTCCGCTGGTAATTTTGCTGGGTGTGCTGGGTTGGCTGATGTCGAATTACCTGCTGCGCACCTATAGTTATTGTGCTACTTACCTGAGCCGGATAAAAAACGCTTACCTGCGCGCTATTGCCGGTGGGCTTGCACTTGGCAGTATTATTTTCCTGTTTCCGCCTATGTACGGCGAAGGCTATGTAAGTATAAATGCCTTGCTTAATAACGAGGAACGCTCCCTTATTACCAATTCTCCGCTGGCCGGTTTACCTAACACAGTGTGGTACAACCTGTTCTTCTTTTTCCTGGTTACAATGGTGAAACCTATAAGCACCGGTATTTGCGTTAACTCTGGCGGCGAAGGTGGTTATTTTGCTCCATCCCTGATAACGGGTGGTTTGATGGGGTTCCTGTTTTACAAAGTAGTGGTATTGATCTTCCCGTTTTACCAGATCAGCCAGTCTACTTACATATTTTTAGGTATGGCCAGCGTGTTTGCCTGCATCATGAATGCCCCGGTAACCGCCATATTCCTTGTAGCCGAAATAACCCAAAGCTACCAGTTATTTGTGCCGTTGATGCTGGTATGTGCCGTATCTTATTTCCTTAAATATTACCTCGAAAACCTGCGCCGTAGCGTGGTTAAACCCCAGGGCCAGAGCAAAGCCCTTCGTGTAGACCGTATCCTGCTAAACCAGTTAAGTATTAAGCAACTTGTTGAAAAAGATAAAAGCCCGGTTTACGAAACGTCTACTTTCCGGGATGTGGTAGAGAATTTTTCTAAATCGAACAGGGAGTTGTTGCAGGTACTTGATGACGAGGGAATGCTGAAAGGTATCATCCGCTTAAGCGATTTCAGGCAACGCCTCGGCGATATTTCCAACTACGATGTTACCCTTGCCCGCGACCTGATGCATCCGCCCGAAGCTGTGATAGAAATAGATGAATCTGCGTCCACTGCACTCGATCTGTTCGACTCAAATAAAATATGGTCGTTGCCTGTGGTGCGGAAAGGTAAGTTTAAAGGGTTTATCTCGAAGAGCCGCCTGCTAACCCAATACCGTAAAGAACTGACCAGGGTAAACAGGTTCTTCTAATCTTATTATTGAAAGTATAAACTATAAAAGCCCTGCAAACACAATGTTTGCAGGGCTTTTTGTAAGTATAAAATGCGACTCAGGTATAAGCCTGCACTTTAAACTATAGTTTACTTCTTAGTGCCTTCTTTTGGTACCGGAAAACCACGGTCACGCATCAGCGCATCTATTTGGGCATCACGGCCACGGAACAAACGGTAAGCATCAGCCGGGTCCATGGAGTTGCGTGGAGCAAACAGGTACTTCACCAATTTGGCAGCCACTTCCTTATCGTAGAAACCGCCAGGTGCAGATGCAAAAGCTTCAGCTGCATCCGAGGTAAGTACATCAGCCCACAGGTAACCGTAGTAACCGGTAGCATAGCCCTCGCCCGAGAATACGTGCCCGAAGTGCGGAGAACGGTGACGCATCACGATCTCTTTTGGCATATTCAGTTTATCCAACGTCTCTTTTTCAAATTTATCCGGGTCCAGGCCAACTGGGTCAGCCAGGTGGAAGTGCATATCCATTAAAGCAGAAGCAAGGAACTCGGTAGTAGCAAAGCCCTGGTTAAAGGTAGCTGCTTTCTTTATTTTAGCTACGAGTTCTTTCGGCATAGGCTCACCTGTTTTATAGTGCTTCAGGTACTTGTTTATCACCTGGTCAGTAGATAACCAACGCTCCAGCAACTGCGACTGGAACTCGGTATAATCGCGTACGCCGCTATTCAGAGTTGGGTATTTTACGTTAGATGCCAGGAAGTGCAGCGCATGGCCAAACTCATGGAAGAACGTCTCCGCATCATCCCACGACACCAGTACCGGCTCGCCCGGAGCAGGCTTCACGAAGTTAGAGTTGTTAGACGATAGTACGTTTTTCTTGCCATCGAATGTAGTGTGGGCACGGTAAGTTGTAGCCCATGCACCAGAGCGCTTGCCCTGGCGTGCAAATGGATCAAGGTACCATAAGCCAATATGTTCACCGGATGTTTTATCGGTTACTTCCCATACTTTCACATCCTCATGGAAAACAGGTACAGTACCTTCGGCAACCGGGGTAAACTTAAAGTTGAATAGCTCGCCTGCTGTGTAGAAGATCGCCTGTGTCAGGTTGCCCAGCTCCAGGTATTGCTTTACCTCGTCAGAGTTCAGGTCATACTTTTCCTGGCGTACTTTCTCAGCGTAGTAGCGGTAATCCCATGGCTCGATGGTTATCTTCTTCTTACTGGTTTTGTTCGCTACAGCCTGCATGTCGGCTACTTCTTCTTTTACGCGTGCCAGGGCAGCAGGCCATACAGCCATCATCAGGTCCATGGCAGCTTCCGGGTTTTTAGCCATACGGTTCTGCAGGCGCCACTCGGCAAAGTTATCGTAGCCCATTAACTGCACGCGCTCGCGGCGCAGTTCCAGTATCTTGGCTATGTTCTTATTGTTGTCGTTCTCGTCGGCGTTGTCGGCACGCGAGTAGTAATTGCGCCATACTTTCTCACGCAGTTCACGCTCATCAGAGTAAGTCAGGAACTGGTCCATGCTGGAACGGGTGTTGGTTATAGCATACTTGCCTTCCTGTCCGCGGTCTGCAGCAGCCTTGGCCGCCGACTTAATGAACGACTCCGATAAGCCGCCTAACTGGTCTTTGGTCAGGTATACCACATACTTTTCTTCGTCGGCCAGCACGTTGTTCGAGAACGAAGTATAAAGCGACGAAAGCTCTTTGTTTATTTCAGCGTAACGCTTCTTTGCTTCCGGGCTCAGGTCTGCACCTTCCATGGCAAAGTTCTCATATACCAGTTGCACCACGCGTTGCTGATCGTCTGGCAGCGGGTTCTTTTTAGAGTTTTCGTAAACGGTTTTAATGCGCTGGAAAAGCTTTTCGTTCTGCGATATCTTAGAGCTGAACTCAGATATCTTAGGAGCCATTTCTGCCTGAATCTCGCGGAACTCCGGCGAAGAAACGTTGCTGCTCCAGATGCCATAGTACGTGAACACACGGCCCAGTTCCTCACCGGCTCTTTCCATAGCCTCGATGGTGTTTTCGAAAGTAGCAGGCTGCGGGTTATTCGCAATAGCGTCTATCTCAGCCAGGTTCATGGCCATTCCTTGTTCCATCGCCGGCTTCAGGTCGGCCAGGTTCATTTTATCGAAAGCAGGTACGCCACTATATGGGCCTGTCCACTCTTTCAGAAGCGGGTTGGTAATGGCCGGTGCCTGATCAGTTGTAGCGGTAGTTTGCTGCGACTGGGTAGTTGTAGTAGAGGTGCAGCTCGTCAGGGCAAGTATAGCCGCAAGACCGGTAGCAGCACCTGTTCTTGTTATCATGTTTTTCATAAAGTTTTGATTGGTGACTAAAAAATTATCAACCAGTTGATGCGTTTGTTCAGCACAAGTTACAAAAAACGTGCTACTTTGTTTCAAAAACAGCATACAAGTATAGTTTTACGGTTGTACAGCTACTTTTGCCTTAAATATTTCTGCAATGATATACATCATCTGAAAAGCGGAAATAAATGAGGACCTTTGCCTGTTTTCTTCTGACTTATGCAACAAACAAAATATAATCCGGCCATAGTTTGGTGGCTGATGAGCGGCGTGCTGCTGATACTGGCGATGGTTGTTATCGGGGGCATTACCCGGCTAACTGGCTCCGGGCTGTCTATAGTGGAGTGGAATGTGATATCGGGGACGTTGCCGCCACTGAACGAACAAGCCTGGGCTATCATGTTCGAAAAGTATAAACAGTTTCCCGAGTACCAGAAACTCAACTTTGGTATGGACCTGGCAGGTTTTAAACGGATTTTCTGGTGGGAATACCTGCACCGTTTGCTGGGGCGCATTATTGGCCTTGTGTTCATCGTTCCTTTCCTTTATTTCCTCTTCCGTAAGCAATTCCCGCAATGGCTTTTCAGGAGGCTGCTGGTTGTGCTGTTGTTAGGTATGGCCCAGGGATTGATGGGCTGGATAATGGTGAAAAGTGGTTTAAGCGAGAACCCGCATGTGAGCCACTACAGATTGGCTGCTCACCTGATGCTGGCTTTGATACTGGTTGGTGTCCTGTTCTGGACTATTGCTGATATCCTGAAACCGAAACCAAGTTATACTTCCGGAAACCTGGCTATACTTGCCAAAGTTGTATTGAGTGTAATAGTGGTGCAGATCATACTTGGGGCTTTTGTGGCCGGGCTAAAGGCAGGTTTTTCGTATAACACTTATCCACTAATGAACGGCGAATTGTTCCCCTCGCACCTGGCCGGTGAACTTACTCTTTCAAATTTCCTGGATAATGGCGCGACCGTACAATTTATACATCGTTGGTTCGCTGTGGTTGTGCTTATAGTTATTTTATACTTCTGGTACCAAAGTAAAACTGTTGCAGATAGCAGTTACAGAAGGTTAACGCAGTGGCTTGTAATAACCGTTTTAGTGCAGGTAGTTTTAGGCATTGCTACGTTGGTGTTGGCTGTTCCGGTATGGTTGGGTGTGTTGCATCAGGTAGTTGCGGTTGTGCTGTTCTCGGTGGCTGTGCTGTTGGTACACCAGTCGTCAGGTAAAACGGCACTGGCAAAGGCTAACTAAACCATACATTATAGTTTGACCGGGATAGTGATCGTATAAATTAATTATAAGAATTTTGCAGTAACATTTCTTTAGTATCATAGTATTTATATATTCCTAACTTATTAACTATGGATACTCAAGAGAATAATTATATAGACTGCATGGTGTCTGAAGAAGAGAGAAAGTCAACATTCTTTAGTGAGATAGAGCAAGAGCTTACAAATAAAGGATTTACGATAGATAAAGAAGACCAGAACCGCCCCTGGGGTGGCTTTTTTGTGATTGATGAAAGCCAGGCCCAGCGTTTTGCCGATACTTATTTTGACGGAATTTCGGTGGACGACCTGAAGATATCCGGAAAACTTAGCCCTAAAATATTGGTTGTAGCACCAGATAAACGCTTATCGTGGCAATACCATTACCGCCGGGCCGAGATATGGAGAGTAATTAGCGGAACTGTTGGCGTAATTACCAGCAACACCGACGAAGAAGGCAGCCTGCAAACATTAGAGACCGGCGACCAGATAAAGCTTAGCCAGGGCGAACGACACCGCCTGGTTGGTTTAAACGACTGGGGCGTGCTGGCCGAAATATGGCAACATACCGACGCAAACCACCCATCGGACGAAGATGATATTGTAAGAGTACAGGATGATTTCGGACGATAGGCTTAGCGCTACTAAAAAATACCAGAGGCTGTTAACGTTATAGTTGGCAGCCTCTGCTGTTTTAGGGCAGTTAAGTATTTGTAACTTTGCTTTCCATGAACTCCATTAAGCTAAGCACCCGCTACCGACTTTATAGTTTCTCTGATTACAGAAGTATGCAGGCTGCAGTACCCTACATGCAACGGGTTGCATTAGCTAAAAACCTGCAGGATGTAAATGAAAGAGAAGTACGCCGATACCTGGGCCGGAGCCACGAAACCGGCTTCTATAATTACCTGGAACCTTTGACAAGCCTGGGTAATGGACTTTCTGCTTCACAATCATTCATCACCGCCCTGCAGCAACTTTATAAGCACAATGGTTTTTCGGCCAGGTATATTATTATCGAGCGTTTATAGGTTGCAAAGTATCAGTTATAGGTTCTGTTATCTATAAAGTATAAACTTTAAAAGTATAAGCTGTTAGTGCCCCAAGTGCATTTTCGAAGAACAAGGTCTGAAACTAAACGCTCTTTCGGACTTCCGAGTCCGAAAGCTATCTGCCGGGGACTTCCAAGTCCCCGTAAGGAAAGCCTGCATAAGGAGCAAAGCAAGTACAGTTCTAGTAACTATAAAGTATAAAGCGCCCCATCAAGCCATTGTTGGTGTTTTCACCAACAATCTACATTCAGCAGTTATTTAACTTGCTGGTGAAAACACACAGCAAGGGCATCAGGTAACACTTATAAAAGATTTAACTTACAACTATGGAAGAAAAGCAGATACGCGATAAGAAAGGGATTCAGCAACTATACAACGATGTGCTGGCTGAACTCGGAAAACACATTCATATAAATTTAGCGCCGGTTATTCCGTTATTCGAAAATTTTGTGCTGGAACGATTACTGGATACCTGGACAAAAGACCCCACAGATTCAGAAAAGGAAGTATCAATAGAGAACGGAAATATACAGAACCTGGGACTCAGGCTGCGTTTGGAAGGTTTTAACAGGCCAGGTGCAGAGCCATTCGATATCACAAAAGACCTGCTTTTTAAACTGGAGCACGACAGTTATACTATAGGCCCTGATAAAAATACTACCTGGCTCGAGAAGGAATACCTGCAACGCTGGACAACTGCAGAGTACGAAACTATAGCTACCCAATGGGGCGATGAACTGGTTGATGAGATCACGGAGAAGCTGCAAGGGTAGGAAAATCTTTATCTGCTAAAAGGGAAAACTATAACGTTGAGATGCAACCGGAATTATAAATGTAATGTTAGGCTGTTCTGTTCGTTCTTAGTTTGATTGGTGTGAATTTTTCACTAATTTAATCAGAGCGTTTTAAAAGTATATTCTGAAGAGAGAAGGAGGGAACTATGACACAGCGGAACTGGAAGTACATTGCTATCACGTTAATATTAGTGGTTGGGCTGCAATTGTTTAGCCGCCAGCAGATAATGACGGCAGGTGGCAAGGATAATGCCTCAGTAGCAGATATAAATAGTAATGCAGCTGTTTTCAGGTCGCCGGCTGTGCCTAACACCCTTACTTTTGCCGGCGAGCCGGTGCCGCTCCAGGTGCCCGATGTGGCAGAACGCCTGGACCGCGAACTTTTAGTAAACTCTTACCTGCACGCCACTACCTTACTCGGCCTGAAACGCATGCAGCGCTACGAGCCTGAGATAAAAGCCATCCTGAAAGAACACGATCTGCCGGAAGATTTTATTTACCTGGCGCTTGCCGAAAGTTTGTTTGGGCAGGTTACTTCTCCGGCCGGGGCAGCTGGTTTCTGGCAGCTAATGCCCGACACAGCGCGTGGTTATGGGCTTATAGTTAACGGCGAAGTGGATGAGCGCTTCCATGTTGAGAAAGCTACGCTTGCCGCCATAAAATACCTGAAAAGCGCTAAGGGCCGTTTTGGCTCCTGGACGAATGCGGCCGCATCGTATAACCGTGGCATGGGTGGCCTTGGCCGTGCGCTACAACAACAGGGCGTAAACAATTACTATGACCTTTACCTGAACGACGAGACCTCCCGGTACATGTTCCGTATTCTGGCTTTAAAAGAGGTGTTAGGTAATCCGCAGAAATATAAGTTTGAATTGCCCGCAGGAGACGGTTACCAGCCTCTTCCAACCCGTACTGTAAAGGTTACATCTACAATAGCTGATCTGCCGGCCTTTGCGTTACAGCAGGGCACCAACTATAAAACACTTCGACTTTACAACCCCTGGATAAAAGATTATACTTTAACAGTGGCCCAGGGAAAAGAATTCGAACTGAAGTTACCAAAGTAGGAATCAAAGTATAGAAGCTACAGCTAACTACATAAACATAAAAAGGTCGCCGGGATAACCAGGCGACCTTTTTACATTTTATAGCAGAACTACTAATGGGTAACTTTTTTAGCAGGGTCCTTTTTAAATAGCTTATGCACCAACCCTACTATTTTTGCTATAATAGCTCCCAATATTACACCGCCTAAAGCCAGCAAAATAACCTTTACAAGCCAGCCAAGTGCCGGTACACCAGCAAAGGTATGCTCCAGGCTTTCCAGTGGGTGATGCATAAAAGGTAAACCATGGGCTATAATTTCTGCCCCAACCCACAGCATGGCCGCAGTTCCTATATAACCAAGTATAGTCAGGAACTTCGGCATCGATTTAACAATACTACGCCCGATCTTTTGGGTAGTAGGATGAAATTTGTCCTGGGCCATGTGCAACCCTATATCGTCAGCTTTAACTATTAAGCCCACAAAACCATACACAAGTATCGTAATGAAGATGGCTACAACTAAAAGCACCACGATCTGCGTTAGCAGGGGAGTTTCGGCCACCGTAGCGTAGGCAATGGCCATTATTTCAGCAGAAAGTATAAAGTCGGTGCGTACGGCGCTGCCAACCCGCTGTTTCTCCAGTTCCTGAGGAGTAATGATTTCCATTTCCTTTGTAGGCTCATCCTGAGATTCATGCTTAGACTTACTGAACATAGAATGGACTTTTTCATACCCTTCGAAGCACAAAAAAGCGCCACCCACCATCAGCAGGTATGGTATAATAGATGGGGCAAAGTAGCCCAGCACCAACGCAGCAGGTCCTAAAAAAAGAGCTTTATTTATAAGCGATTTCTTAGCTATCTGGAAGATAATGGAAAGCTCCCGCTTCGGGTCCAGACCGACCACATACTTCGGTGTTACAGCCGTATCGTCGATTACAATACCGGAAACTTTACCTGTAGTTTTAGCCACCTGGGTCGGAACATCATCCAGGCTTGCCGCACTGACTTTTACCAGTGCAGCCACATCATCTAATAAAGCGAGTAAACCAGTCGCCATAGTTTATTTTTAGTTTAGAGTTTAGCTATTGCTGTTTATACTATAATCAGTGATAGCATTTTTATACACGATCCTAAAGTTAAGCGAAAGAAACAGGATCGCAATTAAAGGTTTTATAGTACGAGAGAAAAGTTTGGAGAGGTGGCTTTATGCTGATGTAAATAATTGCTGCTTCTTATGATTTGCCACTGTTTTTTAGTGATGGATTGGTTTAGGGAGTTGTTGCTATGGAAAAGAAGAGTTGGGTAACCAACAAGAGTATAGATTTGGTATGCCGGCAGGGGAAGGTTACCAGTCATTGCCGATACATACAGTTAAAGTTACATCCACCATTACTGAACTGCCAGCCTTTGCGCTGCAACAAAGCACCAACTACAAAACGCTGCGCCTATACAATCCCTGGATAAAAGACTATAGTTTGATTGTAGCGCAGCGGAAAGAATTTGAGTTGATGCTGCCTATAAAGAGGAATTAGGGAGTTGTAATAGGTTTATAGTTGATATAAAAGAAGAATTTAGAACTATAAGAAATTAACAAACTATAAACACAAGAGCCACTTAATTTCAGTGGCTCTTGTGTTTATAGTTAACCTTAACTGCAGACTTTCTAAATTATATTTTCGCTTCTTTTCCGCTAATCGTATTCTTGAAGCTAAGAATTGGTTTTTGGTTGATACAGGTTATTGCTATGGTTTTGGTAAAGGGGATTAGTTACCTTGAACCTAAAAGAACGTGATATAACAGATTTTGAAGTTGATAAGGTGAAAGGAGTTATATTAGTATTATATAGTAAAGTTATAATGTAAATTCCCTTTTGAAATTAGAACAGATTATTATGAAAATAACTGATAGGTTTATTCACGAAGTTTTTACTAAGCCAAATCAAGATTTCTGGAGTCATTTAAAAATTGAAGGTAATTCTAGAATCATCTTTTCAGGGATGTATGGTACGGGGAAATCAACATTTTTAAATCATTTTTTTAGATCAGAAGTAAAAAGGAGATTTTATAGAGGGACAAAACAGTTTGAAGTATTTCACCTCTATCCAGTAAATTATAGTTTATCTAACAACGAAGATGTTTTCAAGTATATCAAAGTAGATATCTTAAATCAGATATTGAAGAATTATCCGCATCTAGTTAATAGTACTAATTTCTCTTTTTCAACCATTGCATCTTACATGATTGCTCATAAAATGAGCAATCTTTTACCTTCTTTTTTTACACTTTTCGGACAGATTGGAGAGACAAATTTTCTTTCTGATATGGGTGTGAATGAATCAGTTACAAAAACTGCTGGGGTGTTTCAGCCACTCTATAATCTATTAATGAACTTTAAAGATAGATATGCAGAAATTGAGCAAAGCCCTAATGAGTTAAAGAAAATAGAGGGGTTTCTAAATGAAGTTACCCAAGCAGAGGGCTCACAATATGAAATGAATTTTATTACTGGGTTAATTATAGACTTGGTTAAACGAATAAAAGACGAAGCTATTCAGAGAGAAGAAAGGAGGGAGCAGTCTCCAAACTATAAACCTGATGAAATTGAAACGGTTCTCATAATAGATGATCTGGACAGATTAGATCCAAACCATGTATTTAGACTCTTTAACATCTTTGGGGCACACATGAATGAAAGAGAATACTTACAGAACAAGTTTGGTTTCGATAAAATTATTTTTGTATGTGATCTAATTAATATTAGGGATTTGTACAAACACTCTTACGGATCTAGCTTATCATTCAATGGGTATATTGATAAATTCTATAGTAGCAGAATATTCTATTTTGATAACATAACTTCTTTAAAATTGATGGTTAGTTCATATGTGAGAGAACTAACAATTTCTACAGATACTATTGATATTGATGAAGTTATAATTAAAAGAGTTAAGTCGAATTTAAGCATAATCCTAAGTTCGTTCCTTAAAAATGGTTCTATCAGTTTACGCTCTCTGATTAAATTAGTAGACAAGCCTGTGAGATTATCATCAGGATACATTGAAGCAGGAAATTTATTGATCTACAATGTTAAACCTAGTGTTATCACTGAATTTGATATATTATTTATGATGTTTCATCATAAAGATGATGTATTATCTGCACTAGAGCTTTGTAAACAAAAATTAGACTTCCTGATTGGTTTAAGGTCGAGAAAGGAAGATTACTTAAATGTCTTATATAGTACCTTACCATTAATATGTGAAAAACCAGAAACTGATATAATATGCGATAAATCAGGAGCTAATAATCTGAAAGGGACTTATAGTTTAGGCGAAGAATTTTTCACTGTTGGGTTTGATACAGCTAAAAAAGATTTTATTATAAATAAATTTAATTCAGCTAATGAAGAAATAGATATAGAATATGATAAGCCTGCAGTTGACTTATACATTGAAGCCTTTCATTTTCTAAGTAGAGTAGGATACTTTTAGTTTTTAATAATCTTCGGCTTACTGTAATAGTTGGATTAAGATTGTATTAAAATTTATTCTTAACTAAAAACAAAAAAGCCTTGCAAATTTTCATCTGCAAGGCTTTTTTATAGTTTAATTGTACCCAGAGCCGGGGTCGAACCGGCACAACCGAAGTTATTGGTGTTTGAGACCAACGCGTCTACCAATTCCGCCATCTGGGCATGTTCCTCTGTCAGGAACGGGTTGCAAACTTAGATAATGTTTCCTGAATACGCAACAAATATTTTTTCTTTAAATAGTAGGTTTTAACCTGCTCCAGCGCCTCTTCGCGCGTAAAGCCGTGTAGCTCAGTGTAGCGCTGCAGCACCGGAAGTATGTCGTTATCGAGTTGAGCAACTAATCCGCTGGTTTGTTCGCCTATCTCGTGGAGCTTGTCTGCATCAAAGTCAAATTCCAGCTCCATCAGCTCCTCGTTTATCTCCATCATCTCCATCAGGAACTCGCCCGGTAATTCGTTCTTGCCCCCTTCTTCCAGCATGCCATGCTCTTTTAAAATGTACTGCATGCGCAGATCCGGGTCGGAGAGGGTGCGGTAAGCGTTTGTATTCTGGGTGCTCAGTTGCAGAATTTCCTGTTGTTTTTCCTGGGGCTCGTTCGCGTAAAAATCCGGGTGGTATTCGCGGCTGAGTTTATAGTAGGTGTTTTTTAAAGCCTTATCGTCAAGAATAAATGTTTCCGGGAGGTTATATAGCTCAAAGTAGTTCATAGTAGGTTATAGTTAGCCGTTACCTGTAGTAGTAAAAGCAATTGGGGTTTACCCTACAAAGGTACAGCAAAAGGCTATAGTTTGTTTAATTCAAAGGCCAAGACCTCGAAGTATGCGCAGCTCTTACAGGTGCCTGAAAAAGTAGGAAAGTTGATGAGTTCTTATTCAAATTTGCTCTTCAACCAGACGCTAGCAGGAGCTGCGCACGCTGCTAGGTCAAGATATCCTGCTAATCCATTAATCCTGAAAATCCTGATTCAGACAAACTTTATACTTCCACCTGCCGGTACGACCACGCCTCAGGTTTATCAGCAAATAAAGTTTTGGTAGCCGGCCATACCTGCCCGAATAGCTCGGACGATCTATAGTTGTTCAGGTGTTCTTCAGAATCCCAGAGGCTGTAGGTGCTGTAAACATTCGGCTGTTTCAGGTCCTGGAGGAGCTCTACATGGTTGCAACCCTCAAAAGCGCGTATCTTAGTTTTAGAATTGCGAAATATCTCCAGGAAGTCTTCAGTATGCTCCGGTTTAAACGTCATCCGGACAATGCGAATAAGCATGACTTAATTGTTAGATCGTTAATTGTTAAATTTTTATTCTCTTTCAAAGAAAAAGGCAAAAGCCGTGTGTCAAAATTAACAATTACTGCAAGCCCCGCCAATTTTAAACAATCAGCGATCAACTCCCAGGGTAAAAACGCACATCAATCTGCGAGTCGAAATCAAGGCCTAACAACTCTGCAGCGTTACCCTTGTTAATACCAATACAAAGCTGGTTCTGGGCGTTAAAAATGCAGCAGCAATCGCCGTCGCTTACCTGGTTATAGTTTGGGTGGATGCGGCCTATTGTTTCGCGGCCAAAATGTACTGTAAAAGTTCTGCCATGGGCTATCGTATCTACGCTATCGCGGGTAATGTTCGTGATCAGGTTGCCGTAACGGTCTACGTGTATAACGTGGCCTGTAATGGAGTGGTCGCCGAGGCGCAGCTGGCGGTTTAGTAATTGCCTTATGTTGTAAGTTCGCTCGCCAAGCACCTCCAGTTCGCCGCCCTTGGCCAGGTACACCGCTGCCGGTGCCAGTACATCACGCACCGGGAAAGGCATCAGCGGCTCATCCAGCGTAAGTTCTACCACCATGTCGGGTTGCCCGTCTGTCAGTAAAGACAGCAGTCCGTTGTCCGGTATCAGGAAATAGTGGCCGTTATGCCGCGCCGCATGAAACTTGCCGTGCTTACTGCCATGTGTATCAACTCCTACCAAATGCACCGTGCCTTTCGGAAAATCGCGGTACACGGAATCGAGCACATACTCTGCATGTGCAATGTTAAAAGGAGCTATACCATGTGTAATATCAATTACCTTACAGTCAGGGCAAAGGGCGAGCAGCTTTGCTTTTACAGCAGCCACATAATGATCCGAGTATCCAAAATCGGACAGAAACGTAATTACAGCCATCTTTAGAACTATAATTTCAATAGATTTGTAATTATATAAACCAAATTTCTTTTAAATTAAAGAAAATATTACCAACATTCTATATAAGACATAAACATTTGGTAGAGAAAGTAATAACACTCGAAAATATTTCCCTGATTGATTTCCTGGGAACCGAGAATCAGAATATAAAACAACTGGCAGCTGCCTTCCCCAGCAGTAAAATAATATCAAGGGGAAATGAGATAAAAATACAAGGCCAGACACCTGAGATCACGAAGATACACGAAATCCTTTCTTCCCTCATCGACCATTACCATAAATTCGGGAAGATCACCCATAACAGCGTAAACAGGTACCTTTCGCCAGACCCTTTTTTAGAAGAGGATGTAATTGTTACGTCTCCTGATGTGATAGTGTATGGAAGTAAAGGCGGCATTATTAAAGCTAAAACACCAAACCAGAAAAAACTGGTTGACGCTGTTGAAAAGAACGACCTTGTTTTTGCGTTAGGGCCAGCCGGTACCGGTAAAACGTATATTTCGGTAGCGATGGCCGTACGTGCGCTCAAAAACAAAGAGGTAAAAAAGATCATCATCTCGAGGCCTGTTGTAGAAGCAGGGGAGAGCCTTGGCTTTTTACCCGGTGACATGAAAGAGAAGGTGGATCCTTATCTGCGCCCGATCTACGATGCCCTGGAAGATATGATACCGGTTGAAAAACTTAAGTATTACCAGGAAAACAAGATCATCGAGATAGCACCGCTGGCCTACATGCGTGGCCGTACTTTGAATAATGCATTTGTGCTGTTGGATGAAGCCCAGAACACAACTCCAGCGCAGATGAAGATGTTTCTGACGCGTATGGGGCCGAATGCTAAAGTAATGGTGAACGGTGACTGGTCGCAGATCGACCTGCCGCGTAACCAGCGCTCTGGCTTAATGGAGGCTCTTACTATTTTGCGTGGTGTAAAAGGTATAGCTTCTGTGGAGATGACTGCTGATGATGTGGTACGCCACCGCCTGGTAAAAGACATTGTGAACGCCTATACTAAGCTGGAAGAAGAGAAACGTGCCAAACGTGACGCTCAGGCCGAAGAAGACGAAAAGCAAGGTATAAACAACAGGCGCGCAAGACATAACACAACAGTATAAACCTTACAGGCACATGGTAGAAGTTATCAGGGCTACAGAGGAACAGGATCTGAAAAAAGCATTTAAAGTACGCGAGCAGGTTTTTGTGGAAGAGCAAAAAGTGCCCCGCGATGCTGAGTATGATGCTTTTGAGGAGTCGGCAAACCATTACCTGGCTATGTGCGAAGGCACGCCTTGCGGGGCAGCCCGCTGGCGTAAAACTGAGCACGGTATTAAACTGGAACGCTTTGCTGTACTTCCGGACTTCAGGAACAAGCAGATAGGTGCGGAGGTGTTAAAAGCCGTGCTGAGAGATGTGAAAGCTGAAGAAAACGGTAAAAAAGTATACCTGCATGCCCAGTTGCCGGCCGTTAATTTTTATAAACGTAATGGCTTTATAACCGAAGGCGACCTGTTTACAGAATGTGATATTCAACATTATAAAATGGTACTGGCTGGCTGATGCTGCAATGGGCGCCATATCCGTTCATCAGGATCGCGCTTAGCTTTATAGCGGGCATTTTATTGTACACAACCATAGGCGAAGGCTTTGAGTTTATACCTCAGGCCTTCGCTTTTTTTGTGCTGTTGTTTCTGGGTTTATACCTGTATTCCCGCAAGTATAGATCTGCTGGAGCCAATACCATAGTAGGTATAGCCGGCCTGTTGTGTTTTGCTGCCGGTGGCTTCTGGGTTACGCAACTCCGGACCCCACACCTGCAGCCCAGCCACATCGTAAATTTAACCGCAACACCAACTTACTATACCGGCACCGTAGCGGATTACATTATACAAAAGCCCGGCTACCAGCGCACAGTTCTGGAAGTAGACAAAGTGCTGCTAAATGGAACGTGGCAGCCAGTTACCGGGCAGGTGCAGGTCTCGTTGCCGCACGATACTCCCGAAGACTATGGCTTTACCTATGGTGATCAGCTGCTGGTAAAAGGAGCGCCGAAACTTGTACCGGATCCTCTTAACCCGAACCAGTTTAACTATAAAGCTTACCTGCAACAGAAAGGTATTTACCACCAGCATAGCCTGCGTGCGCATCAGTTTGCAAAAACAGGTAATGATTCGCCTAATAAACTACTTTACATAAGTATCCAACTGCGTCGTTATTTGGATAGGGTACTTAAAGAAAGGGTGCCTTCGCAACGGGAGTATAGCATCGCCTCGGCTTTGGTACTTGGTGTTAAGGATGAGCTTGATAATGCTGTACGCGATAGTTATGCAGCTACAGGTACGATGCATGTGCTGGCAGTATCGGGTTTGCATGTGGGGCTTTTATTTGCAGTGCTCATGTTGCTTTTTAATAAGGTAAACCTGGGGCCTAAGCAAAGGTGGCTTTATGGCACGGTAGTGCTAGGTGGGTTATGGTTGTATGCTTTTGTAACAGGCTTGTCGCCGTCGGTGCTGCGGGCAGTGCTTATGTTTAGCCTGGTAACAGTTTCGCTGGTAATAAGCAGGAGGCATAATGTGTATAATACACTGGCAATTGCTGCCGCCATACTGTTATTTATAAACCCATATTACCTTTTCGAAGTAGGTTTTCAGCTTTCGTTCCTGGCAGTATTAGGTATTGTGGCTTTGCAGCCCGGTATTTATAGTTTACTCGAAGTAAATAAGTGGCTGCCTGATAAGGTTTGGGAGCTCATTTCTATTGCAGTTGCTGCCCAACTCATCACACTGCCATTAGGTATTTACTATTTCCATCAGTTCCCGGTATACTTCTGGATTGCGAATGTTTTTGTGGTTCCGGCCGCTACGCTTGTACTCTATACCGGTATGGCAGCATTGGCAGTTAGCTGGCTGCCTTGGATATCGGATGTGGCTTTTGCTCTGCACTTCGGGCTTATCTGGCTGATGAATGAGTTTAATGTAGTGCTGAGTAATCTGCCTTATGCAGTACTGAACGGGATGGATATTTCGGTGTTACAGACCTGGCTGCTTTATAGTTTGCTGGCGCTGTTTGTACTGTTCCTGATGTATAAGCGGCTTTGGCTGCTGACTGTGGCCACAGCTATAGTTGCTATACTTTCGGTGCAGCAGATAACCGAAACTATAACACAGCAGAACCTAAAAATGCTGGCAGTTTATAGTTTACGAGGGCAAACAGCCATATCTTTTATACATAACCAAAAAGCAGTTATAGTTACAGATAGCGCCATGTTAAGTAACAGGCAGAACTATACCTTTAATGTACAACCCCACTTATGGCAGTTAGGTATAGCTGAGCCAGAATTTTATACTTTCAGTCAGGCTAAGTCCCCGGTTGCAGTGAAAGAGCTACCGGATGGCAACCAGTTATTGGCCTGGCAGGGGAAAACTATTTTACTTATCAGGCAGCCACTAAAGGTCATTACAAAACAACCGCTGCATGTAGACCTTATTCTCCTGACCCAAAATGCAGCTGTTACACCGCAAACTTTACAAGGCTATACTTATAACACACTGGTTTTTGATGGCAACTATAAACCCTGGCTGATAAAGAAAACAAAAGAAGCCTTTGCAGGTACAGGCATTAAAATTCACGATGTATCGGAAGCAGGCGCTTTAGTAAAGCATCTATAGTGTAAATAAAAAAGCCGCTCCAGTTTGTGGAAGCGGCGTTTTGGTTATTCTGTAGGGGTTGACTGGGGGGCTGCAGTATTGCCACCAGCACCCCGGTCATCTTTCTTCCTGTTGCGAGGCTTAAAAGGCTTTATTGGTCTGTCGTTACCTGTTTTTTCTACTGTTGCACCTGCTTCGCCGGTGGCAGCTTTTTGTTCAGGTCTCGGCCCTCTTGACTTATTCCTGTCGCGGTTGCCACCTCTGTTTCTATCACCTGAACGGTTTTTGTTTCCCTGGCCAGAGCGGTTACCGCCATGTGAGCGTTCCTGCTTTTTGCTAGGGTCATAAACCGGCCCGGGTCCGAAATCTTCCGGTAAGGCTAGCTTCGGTATTTCACGCTCTATTAGTTGCTCTACTCTTCGCACACGGTACATATCCTTCTCGTTAACAAAAGTAATAGCCATACCAGTAGAGGCAGCGCGTGCCGTACGACCTACACGGTGTACGTAATCTTCTGCATCCTGCGGCATATCAAAATTGAGCACATGGCTGAGGTTATCTATGTCAATACCGCGGGAGAGGATATCTGTACCAACCAGCACCTGGTACTTTTTGTTCTTGAAATCACGCAGGGCGGCTTCGCGCTCATCCTGAGTCATATCAGACTGTATACCTTCTGCTTCAAAACCCATCTTACGCAACGACCTTACGATCTGGGCCACATTAGACTTACGCGATGTGAAGATGATCATATTCTGGACCTCCAACTCTCTCAGAATATACTCCAGCAGGGGCAGCTTCTGATTATCGAACGTGAGGTACATGCGCTGATCTATCTTTTCGGCTGGCTTCGATACAGCAAGGTTTATCTCCTGTGGGCTTTGTAGTATCTGCTGTGCCAGGTCGCGTATCTTTTTAGGCATAGTAGCCGAAAACAGCAATGTCTGGCGGTTGACAGGCAGCTGACGCACGATCTTCAGGATATCATCCATAAAGCCCATGTCCAGCATTTTATCGGCCTCATCCAGCACCAGGTAGTTCAGCTGGTCTAGCTTAACATAGCCAAGTGCCATATGCGACATAAGGCGGCCAGGAGTTGCTATAATAATATCGGCGCCGCTAGTAAGGGCGCGTTTTTGCTGGTCCCATTCGCCACCTTTGTTGCCACCATAAATAGCTATGGAGCTTACAGGAGCGAAGTAGCCTAACCCTTCTACCTGCTCATCAATCTGTTTGGCAAGTTCGCGGGTAGGTACAAGTATAAGGGTGCTGGTATGCGAAATATTGGCATGCGATATCCGGTCGATGAGCGGAAGCAGGTAAGCAGCCGTTTTGCCAGTACCGGTCTGGGCGCAGGCAATAAGGTCTTTTTGTTCAAGTATGATCGGTATAGCTTGTTGTTGTATAGGCGTAGGGTTTCTGTAACCCATCGACTCTATACCTGTGACAACATCTTCGTGTAAATTAAATGAATGGAAATCCAAGGTTCTTGACTTTTTATCTAAACTGAAATGATCTGCACTTTTAAGTTTAGCAGGTGTATGGTAAAGATATAATATTTTATACTCATTTCTATACTTATATGATTGCTACTAAGGCTTAAATATTAAATATATAGTGTTATAAAAATAAATATTTGTATTAAATAGTATATAGTGCAAATTATATTTATAGCTTTATAGTTGTATTAAAGCTGATTTAAGGCGGTTTTTGGTATGAATTATAAGTGTGATATTGTAAATATAGAACAATATGTATATTTATAGATAAGCCTATTTATATAAAAAATTATATTTCAATGTAACATTTGGTATATCCCGGCGTAATATCAGACTGTAGCACATGCTACCACTAAATCAGAATAGACATTAAGTACATAATATGAAAAAGGTTATACAAGATTCACCAAATTTTTTCCTGTTACTTGGCTTAAATATCATTAATGCCTTGTTTTTCCTGCTGTAAAAGCTAATTTTATTACATATTTACCGGAAGCCAATCTGTTGCCAAACAGGTTGGCTTCTGTCTTTTACAAGGATCTGGAAGCTGTAATCCAGAGTTTTGTTTAGCATGCAGGGTCTAAGGAAAGCGAAGGTAATTTACTTTCGCTTAAATATTTGGCAACTGTTGAACTATAAGAAGTTACAGAAAGTTAACGTGAAAATTATGCGAGCGGTAGCTCGTGTTTTGTCAGCCATTAACTTTAGTGTATGCTAAAAGCATTTACCCGTTACATTAAGATCTCTTATTGTCTTATACCTGTACTTCTGGCGTTTTATACACCTGCTATAGCCCAGATCAGCTTAACGCCATATACCAACGAATACCAGCAGGATTTTAATACGTTGCCGGCCTCTACCGAAAGTATTTGGGAGAGCGGTGCTTCTTATATTCCGGGTTGGTTCCTGTATCGTACCATACCCGAATACAAAATTTTGAGAGTTGGTACCGGTACATCAAATGGAGGTGGTGTTTATAGTTTTGGTGCTAAAGATAGTCCTGACCGAGCATTGGGCGCAGTTAGTTCCGGTTCTTCTACAGTAGGGGAATTTGCATGGGGGCTGATGATGCAGAACAATACCATGGATACCATTACTTCTCTTACAGTAAGTTACATGGGGGAGCAATGGCGCAGTTCGAGTAGTACGGCTCCGCAACAAAGTACTACCTTCTGGTATGCAAGTGCTTCGAGTGCTGCAGCTTTTAATCTTAACCCTAAATCGGATAATGGCTGGACTAGCGTGCCTTCACTGGATATAACAAGCCCTGTGTTTTATACCGCACCAGGCCCGTTAAATGGAAATGCTCCCGAAAACCGTCGTTACTTATCAGCATTGATCGAGCTTCATGTGTTGCCTGGTCATTTTATCATGCTTCGCTGGAAAGACCTCAACGACTTATTTGATGATCATGGTTTAGCAATTGATGACTTCAGGCTTAGCTGGAAAACGAAGGCTGATAGCAGGTATACTATTATGCCTGTAGAGCTGCTTCACTTTAAAGCAACTCCACTTAACCAGGCGGTGCGGCTTAACTGGGCTACTGCCTCCGAAAAAGATAACAGCCATTTTATAGTTGAGCGCAGCCAGAACAGCAAAACCTTTCACGAGATCAGCTCTATAGCCGGTAAAGGAACTATAGCTACTAAGTCAGTCTATACTTATACAGATGAAGATCCTGCGCCCGGCATAAATTACTACCGGCTAAAGCAAGTCGATTTTGATGGCACTTATACTTATTCTAAAACTATAAATGTAAACAATAAGCAACCAGCAAAAGCTATACTTTACCCTACTATAACTTCAGGCCAACTCAGGCTCGAGCTTACCGGAGTAGCTTCCGAACTTGTAATTCTGGATATGACCGGGCGGCAGGTGCACAAGTATAATATTGCAGCTAAAACCTCAAATTATAGTTTTGATGTTAGCAGGCTAAAAGCGGGGAGCTATATGCTGGCTTTAAAAAGTAGCGATGGCAGTAAGCAGGTAATGCGCTTCGAGAAGATATAAACAAAAAAGGCAGCTCACAAGCTGCCTTTTTTGTTTATATCTAAAGTATAGGATCTTATACAGAGAAGCTGTCGCCGCAACCACAGGTACGGCTGGCATTCGGGTTATTAAAATAAAAGCCCTTACCATTCAGTCCGTCTGAAAAATCGAGTTCGGTGCCGGCCAGGTATAGGAAGCTTTTCATATCAACTACCACCTTAATACCTTTATCCTCAAACTCCTGGTCCATAGGCTTTACTTCATCATCAAAGTCAAGGTTATAGGACAAGCCAGAGCAACCACCGCCTGCAACAGAAGCACGCAAACGGAAGCTATCATCCAGCTGCGCATCATGCTTCAGCTTTATAACTTTCTCTTTTGCTTTATCTGATACTGTAATCATAACTATAGTTCTTTAAGATACCGGGTTCATTACAACACTAAAAACAGTAATAGTGTTCATGTCGCGGCCAAAGTATAACTTATCTAACGCCTCATACATATTACGGGCCCGGAAATAAGATGTGTTCAACTCCTTATCGCCGCGAGCCATCCACTGCACCGTAAACGAACTTTCCATATCGCGGTAGTTCTGCACATAGCTCAGCATTTTGCGCAAAGTATCTAAGCGGTCGTAGCCCGTTTCGGTATGGAAAAGGAACGACTGGCTGTGCCTTGGGTTAACCGTGATCAGGTCGAGGCGCGTTTGGTTGTCGATCTGCCGGAATTCAAAAAGCAGACTGCTGCCGCTTATTCCTAAGTGGTTCTCAATCTGCTTCTGAATTCGTGCACTTTCAACATGCACATCTGTTTTTGACTCCATTGAGTCCGTATTTTAGTGGTGAGACTTCGGCATTTCCAAAGCTGGAAGACCGTTCTTTACTCTGTAGTCGTTGATAGCAGATTTGATAGCGTCTTCCGCTAATACAGAACAGTGTATTTTAACCGGAGGTAATGCCAGTTCTTCTACAATGTCCATGTTATCAATAGTAAGCGCTTCGTCTACAGACTTGCCTTTTAACCACTCTGTTGCAAGCGATGAAGAAGCGATAGCCGAACCACAACCGAATGTCTTGAACTTAGCATCGGTGATGATCTGGTTCTCATCTACTTCAATCTGGAGGCGCATTACGTCACCACACTCAGGTGCACCCACAAGGCCTGTACCAACGCTGGTCTTTGCCTTATCAAGCGTACCAACGTTACGTGGGTTGTTATAATGATCGATTACTTTATCTGAATAAGCCATAGCTTTTATTAATTATTAATGATGAATTATTTATGAATAATAATGGAAAATGGAAAATTAGTCATTACCCATTATTAATTAAAATCTTAATGGTCTGCCCACTCAATAGAGTTAAGGTCAATGCCTTCTTTAAACATCTCCCAAAGCGGAGACATTTCGCGAAGTTTGGCAACAGCCTCTTTTACGTGGCCAATAGCGTAGTCTACTTCCTCTTCGGTAGTAAAGCGGCTAAAGCCAAATCGTAACGAAGAGTGTGCCAGGTCGTCACTTAAACCTAACGCTTTTAATACGTAAGATGGTTCTAAAGATGCTGAAGTACAGGCAGATCCAGAAGAAACTGCAATGTCTTTCACACCCATCATCAGGCCTTCGCCTTCTACATATTTAAACGAAATGTTAGATACGTGCGGTAGACGATGCTCTACAGAACCGTTTACATACGACTCTTCTATAGTCAGCAATTCTTTCTCTAAACGGTCGCGCATGGCTATAATGCGTGCAGTATCTTTTTCCATGTCCTGCTTCGCTACTTCGGCTGCTTTACCAAGGCCAACTATACCAGGCACGTTCAAAGTACCGGAACGCATGCCACGCTCGTGTCCGCCACCGTCCATCTGGGCAGTAACTTTAACACGTGGGTTCTTACGACGCACATAAAGCGCACCAACACCCTTAGGGCCATACATTTTGTGACCAGAGAAAGCCATCAGGTCAATTCCGTCTGCTTCCACATCAACAGGTATTTTACCTACGGCTTGTGTAGCATCTGTAAAGAACAATACACCGTGCTTTCTGGCGATCGCCGATATTTCACGGATAGGCTGTATCACACCAATTTCGTTGTTCGCATACATTACTGATATCAGTATCGTTTTATCAGTAATAGCTTCTTCAAGTTGTTTCAGGTCGATAAGGCCTTCTGAGTTTACCTGCAGATAAGTAACCTTGCCGCCCATTTTCTCGATGTGCTTGCATGGGTCCAGCACGGCTTTGTGCTCGGTAGTTAAGGTAATAATATGGTTACCCTTTGAGGCATACATCTCGAATACACCTTTAATGGCCAGGTTATCCGATTCGGTTGCACCAGACGTAAAGATGATCTCTTTTGGAGAGCAGTTTATAAGAGAAGCTATCTGCTCACGGGCATAATCAACTGCCTCTTCTGCCTGCCAGCCAAAAGCATGGTTACGCGATGCCGCGTTACCAAATGTTTCAGTCAGGTAGGGCATCATTGCCTCCAGCACGCGCGGGTCAAGCTTGGTGGTGGCGTTATTATCTAAATATATAGGAAACTTTAGCATAGCACTTTATTTATCTCTTTTTAGCTCTGTTTAATAAACAGTCTGTAGAAATGATTAGTTTTGATTCGCTCACAAAATTACTAAAAAAAGGTTACTTAGACTAATTACAAATTAAAAATGAAGAAGGTAGAACATATAGGTATAGCTGTTAAAAATTTTAGCGAAGCAAATGGCCTATACTATAAACTGCTTGGCGCTGAGCCGTATAAAACAGAATACGTAGAGTCGGAAGGTGTAAATACTTCGTTTTTTAGAGTAGGTGATTCAAAAATAGAACTGTTGGAGGCTACAAACCCTGATAGCGCTATTGCCAAGTTCATAGAAAAGCGCGGCGAAGGCATACACCATATCGCATTTGAGGTAGAAGACATTTTTGCCGAAATGGAACGACTTAAGAAAGAAGGATTTACACTACTGAACGAGCAGCCTAAAAAAGGCGCTGACAACAAACTGGTTTGCTTTGTGCATCCTAAAAGTGCCACCGGCGTGCTCGTAGAACTTACCCAGGAGATAAAATGATGGTTGAATTGTTAAATGGTTGATCGAAGTGATAATCAGCAAAAAACAGTTTAACAATAAAGCTATTTAACAATTAACCTATAAAACTATGAAAGAGCTGATAAGAGAAGTGCAGGCAGCCGAGGAGGAGCTATTGATAGGCAACGTGATCCTGTACCCGACCGATACGGTTTGGGGAATTGGCTGCGATGCTACCGACAGGAAGGCAGTGGAAAAGATATTTAAGATAAAGGAACGCGATACTTCCAAAGCCATGATCATATTGGTAGCTGATGCTGATATGCTGGCAAATTATGTGGAAGAGGTGCCTGATAACTTTGAGAAATTAGTAACGGAGCAGGAGCGACCAACAACTTATATATTCTCCCAGTCTAAGAACCTGCCTGATTCATTGGTTGGAGAAGATGGAAGTATAGCTATTCGCATTGTGAATGATGATTTTTGCCACAAGCTTATTCGCCAGATCGATCGTCCGTTGGTATCCACGTCAGCTAACCTAAGTGGTGGCAAGTCGCCGGCCTCTTTTACTGAAATTGATGAGGAAGTAAAAAAGCGGGTTGATTATGTAGTGAACCTGCGCCAGGACGAAACCTCTAAAGCACAGCCATCTCGCATTGTTAAAATAGAAGCCGACGGTAAAACTGAGATAATCAGAGAGTAAATTGCCTGTAAAAGCGGTTTTACGAAGGGTGTAAAGTGTAGATTCTTGTTTACAAGTATAGGTTACTACTTCTCTTTTATAATAAGAACTATAAGTTGGCCTGAGTCTCAAAACTTCTTTGTCTTTTATCTAAGAGTCATTTGTTCGGGCCTTATTCTTATCGTCTTTTGGCTAACGACAAGGTGCTTTCAGTATAAAACTTTATTTTTGCGCCCCGGCCCGGTTAAATAGGCCGGGGCCTTACATTTAAATGAATACGATACAACTACCCGATAACCCGATTTTTGAACTGGTAGCCAGCGCAGCTGCTGAACTGGAGATGGATGCTTACGTGATAGGTGGCTTTGTGCGCGACCTGGTGCTGAAGCGGCCATCCAAAGACATTGACGTAGTTTGTATCGGAGATGGAATAGCCTTGGCCCACCGTGTTTCCGAGAAGCTGCCCTATAAGCCCAAAGTTTCTGTTTTTAAAAATTTTGGAACAGCCATGCTGCGAGCCGATGAATGGGAAGTGGAGTTTGTTGGCGCCCGCAAAGAGTCGTATGCCTCACACTCACGCAAGCCGGAAGTAGAGCAGGGTAGCCTGGAAGATGACCTGAAACGCCGCGATTTTACCATCAATGCCCTGGGAATCAGCCTTAACAAAGCGAACTATGGCCAGGTAATAGATGCCTTTGATGGCCTGAAAGATATTAAACGCAAGATAATACGGACACCACTGGAGCCAGGTATAACTTTCTCCGATGACCCCCTGCGCATGATGCGTGCCATCCGTTTTGCCTCTCAACTTGGTTTTGATATTGACCCGGATACCTTTGATGCCATTGCCGATAATAAGGAGCGCATTAAAATAGTTTCGCAGGAACGTATCACAGATGAACTGAACAAGATCATACTTTCGCCGGAGCCGAGTTATGGGTTTAAGCTGTTGTTCACTACGGGGCTGCTGCATCTTATCTTCCCGAAAATGGTGGAGCTGCATGGCGTAGAAACCAAGAATGGCAACTCGCATAAAGATAATTTTTACCACACACTGCAGGTGCTTGATAATGTAGCACAGGTATCAGACGATTTATGGTTGCGCTGGTCAGCTATACTTCACGACATTGCCAAGCCAGATACAAAACGGTATTCCCCAAAAGCCGGCTGGACCTTTCATGGGCACGAAGACAGAGGCGCACGTATGGTGCCCAAGTTGTTTAAAGACCTGAAATTACCGCTTAACGAGCACATGCGTTTTGTGCAGAAACTGGTAAAGCTACATTTGCGGCCTATAGCCCTGGTGAAAGATACCGTTACCGACTCTGCGTTGCGGAGGCTTTTGTTTGAGACCGGTGACGATATTGATGCCCTGATGGTGCTATGCCGGGCTGATATTACCTCGAAGAACGATACGAAGGTGAAGCGTTATCTCCAGAACTTTGATAAGGTTGAGAAGCGCCTGGTTGAAGTAGAGGAAAGTGACAAAATGCGTAATTTCCAACCAGTAATTACCGGCGAGGTCATTATGGAAACATTCGACCTGAAACCATCTAAAATAGTTGGAGAACTAAAAGAAGTGCTAACCGAGGCTATACTGGAAGGTAAAGTGAAAAATGAGTTTGAAGAAGCCTATAGTTACCTGATGCAGATAGGGGAGAGCAAGGGGCTGCAGGTAGTTAACAACAAACTATAGTTTGGAAGGTGCCTGAACCCCTCCAGGGCAGGAGGGGCTGAAGCATTCATCAAACAACTAAACAAGGGCTTATAAACTTAACGGAAAAAGTAAGCTCAAAAGTATGCGTTTTATTTTGTACTAACAGTGTGGCAGGTAAGCGGGCTGAGCCTAAGGATTTGGCCAAAACCCGCTTTTATAGTATATATTTAGTCACGGCTTACCTTGCTTGCTCCGCTGGCATCGATCTGAGTACTTGCCGGGTTGCCTTTATAAGTAATGCGGCTTGCACCTGCAGCTTCTGCTGTTATGCTGGAGGTAGCGTATACATTTGCTTTTGTTGCACCAGTCGCCTCAACTATCACATCGTTTGCACGCAGGTTACTTGCGTTTATTTTGCAAGCACCGGTAGCATCCAGCTCAAAGCGGTTTGTAGTGCCTACAAATTGTGTGTTAGATGCGCCTGCAATATCTGCCCGTATAGTTCGGGCTCTAACATCTATCAAAGCTTTGGTAGCACCGGCAAGTTCCAGGTCAAGTACATCGGCATTAGGCAACGAAACATCTGCTTTTATAGCTCCGGCCAGCACAAGGCTATTCAGGTTTGGTACAGAGATCTGTATCAGGACTGGTTCATGGTCATCGAACAGGTTGATCACTTTATCTTCGTACTCTATTACCAGTTCATCGCCACGCACATTTATGTCCATTCTTCTGATCTCTTTTTCAGGACCTATAACATTTACCTGATGGCGGCTGCCTTGTGTAAGGCGCACATGGTAAGGACCGGCTACCGATACTTTGCTAAACTCTGATACATTAAAAGAACGACTATTGGTGCCATATTCAGTTTCTCTAAGCAATACACTGCCACCTTCACCCATTTCATCTGAATTAAAGTCAAATCCGGCTTCGTTCATCAGCATTTCCGGCTCTTCTGTATCCAGGGTATCGGTAGCGCAGGTAATGCATTCCAGCATATCACCTTTTGCTTTCCAGGTGTTGCGTTCAATTTTTTCGTAGCTATAGTTCTTGTCGAAAGTAGCGCCTGGTAACAGATGCACAAATTCACGGGTTAAACGGAATGGCTTACCCTTCGGTAGTTTCAGCATAATTGTCAGGTCCTGGTCACGGAAGATACCTCCCTGCTTAAACTCGTAGCTATTATCGAAACGCAAGGTTGAGTCTTGCTGCACTACACGATACGTGATCATGTTGGCGTTTAGCTTCGCGTCCTCTTCGTTGCGGCCTTTGGCCCTAATCTGTTGAATTACCTGGATGTCGTTGCCATTATGCTCCCGCACATCTACATATAGGTTGTTAAATTCAGTGTTCACGTCGTATGCATCAAGCACACTAACATTTTCGGCTGGTATAGATTTCGTTATCGCTATTTCGCCTGAGCGCTGGAAGTTGCCCATGTAATTAGCTATAGATGCGATAAGTATACCAAGTGCTACCACCCACACACCAAACATCGACCAACCTATAGCAGCTTTCATATAAAAGCGCTTCGCCAGTAAACCTACTGCTAAAAGTATAAGAAAGAATAAAGGAATCAGACCGGTAACCAAACCTGCAACCAGTCCGAGCCTGGGAAAGCCGCCAAACCATACAGAAGAGGAGAAAGGTCCCATCTGCACAAAATTAGAGTCCTCGACCCAGCCCATAGAATGGAAGAACATACCGACAAGGCCAACAGTTAAACCCACTGAAACGATAAGTAGAAATATACCTGCGGCTACTCTTATAAGAGCAATCAAAAATGTAAGTATAGGCCCAAGTGCCTTGCCCATCCAGTTTATAACCTGCGAAATAAGCCTGATAGGTAACAGTATGATCTTGGCCAACACGCTTTCGTTACCGTCCTGGTCCTTCATATTAAGGTTATCTTTAAGGGTTTGCTCAATGCCGGCCAGTGTTACAGGGTTTCCCTGCATTTGCATGCGCTCAGTAAGCGTTACCGCTTCGGGTACCGCTATCCATAAAACTATGTATAACAGTATCCCGAAGCCGCCCAGGAATATCGAAACCAGGAACAGAATGCGCACAACGGCTACATCAACTCCAAAGTATTTCGCAATTCCGCTGGCTACACCACCCAGTTTTTTGTCTTCAGGGTCGCGGAACAGTTTTTTTACGTTTGTGTCAGGTAAATCAGTACTCTCTGGCATGGCCACCCACAGCACAACATAAAGTATAACCGCAGCCATAGCTGAGATGCCGGCAGAAAGGATACCAAGCACTACAAAAAGTATAAAGAACAGGCGGATCCAGACCACATCTATGTTAAGATAGTTGGCCAGTCCTGCGCAAACGCCACTTACTACCTTGCGGTTAATATCGCGGAAAAGCTGTTTGCTGCCAGGTGAAGTATAAGTGCCTGATGCAGCTCCGGCTGCGTTAGCGCCTGTTCTATAGTTTGGTGCTTCCTCCTCTTCAGGCTCGTTAACTTCAAATTCAGTAACGTGTCCCATTCTGGCTATCAGGTATTGTACATCCTCTAAAGTAATAACCTGTTTGCCCGGAGAAAGCCTTGCTGAAAAGATCTCAGCAATACGCAGCTCGATATCGGCTACAATCTCTTCGTGCCCTTCGTAGTTCGAAAAGTACGTGCGTATTGAAGCCAGGTAGCGGCTAAGCTGCTCATAGCCATCCTCTTCTATATAAAAGATGATGCCTTGTAAGTTGATGCTTATGTTCTTTTTCATGACTATTGAGCTTTCTTGTTTTGAATGATGAATTCAGTGGAATCTACCAGTTCGTGCCAGGTAGCGCGGAGTTGTTCCAGAAAATCCTTTCCGGATTCGGTGAGAGTGTAGTATTTGCGTGGCGGCCCCGAAGTAGACTCCACCCAGCTATAGTCGAGCAGACCGGCATTTTTAAGACGGGTTAGCAGCGGGTATAAAGTGCCTTCCACCACGATCATTTTAGCAGCTGTAAGCTCCTCGAGCATATCTGACGCATACACCTCACCACGAGAGATAATCTCCAGTATGCAGAATTCCAGAATTCCCTTCCGCATCTGCACTTGTGTGTTTTCTACTTTCATGATGATTTCGTTCGGTTATAATGTTGAAGCAAATATAATGTAAGGTACTATGTAAAACAAGGTACTGTTTAAATTTAATTACGAAAGTTTTTAAAAAGGGTTAAAAAGACAGGAAAATTTATATTTTTATAGTGTATTTTTGTCTTTAAAATATATTTTGGCTGAACACAACTATTTCAGTCAAAGTAATGTTAGAGGTTGAAATCTGTTTACAGGAGAAGTGTATGCAGTACAAAATCTGCTTTAGCCAACTATAGCTACCCGAGTCTTAGCCTATGTATAAATTTACCCTTTACAGTCTGCTAACAGTATTTTTGCTGGCGTTTTCGGTTAATGCCCAAGGCCAGGTAAGTGCTCCAAAGTATAGCAACGAGTTCCTGAATGTAGGAGTAGGTGCGCGCGCTTTAGGTATGGGCAATGTGCAGGTAGCCATCACTTCCGATGCTACCTCCGGTTATTGGAACCCCGCCGGCCTGCTGCTTTTACCTGACAAGTATAACATAGCACTTATGCACTCCGAGCTGTTTGCAGGTATAGCCAAGAACGATTTCGGTGCTTTTGCCATGCCTTTGGACAGTAGCAGTGCTTTGGCGGTATCGGTAATAAGATTAGGTGTAGATGATATTGCTGATACCCGCCGGTTACAGAATGAGTTCGGGTATATACAATATGATAGTGTCCGTTTTTTCTCGGTAGCCGATTATGCTGTATTACTATCGTATGCACGTCGCAGCAACCTGATACAGGGTCTGCAGCTGGGAGCCAGTGCTAAAATTATTTACCGTAACGTAGGTGATTTTGCCAATGCGTGGGGTTTTGGTATTGATGCAGGAGCGCAGTTGGAACACCGCGACTGGCGGTTTGGTGTAATGGCGAAAGACATAACCACCACATTTACTGCCTGGAGCCATAACGTAGAAGAACTGGAAGATGCTTATGCCCAGACCGGTAATGACCTGCCAGAGAACTCTGCTGAGCTTACGCTGCCACGGATTATACTTGGTGCAGCCCGGAGCTTTAAAATAAACGAAAAATTTACAGCGCTTGTGTCTTCGGATATAGATCTTACGTTTGATGGAAAACGTAATGTGCTCTTAGGATCGGACCTGGTTTCGGTGGACCCGCATTTGGGAGTGGAAGTGGCATATGCTAATTCGGTGTTTATACGTGGCGGACTTAGTAATTACCAGCAAACAACCCGCTTCGATGGCAGCAAGGCATCGCAGGTACAGCCTAATTTTGGGGTTGGTTTTGTGTCAAATGGTTTCTCTTTGGACCTGGCTCTTTCCCGGATGAGTGACCGTGAGACCAATAGCATCACAAATGCCAGTGTTTCGTCTGTAATTGTTTCGATGGGATATTCTTTTAAATAAGGTAAATGAGTATGCGTATACCTTTCTCTCTATATCGGCTTTATTTTACAGTTGTACTTCAATTGCTGAGTGGCGCTGCTACAGCCCAAACAACCTATGGCAACGACTGGATAAAGCACGACCAGACCTACTATAAAATAAAGATAACCCAAACCGGATTATATCAGCTTAACCATGACTATCTGAATCAGCTTGGGCTTGCCGGCGTAAATCCGCAAAACCTGCAGCTTTTCAGAAGGGGCAAGGAAGTAGCTATTCATGTGGCAGGCGAAGCCGACGGCAAACTGGATCAGCAGGATTATGTAGAGTTTTACGGTGAACGGAACGATGGCGTCCTGGACCAGGCCTTATATAAGGACCCGGCACACCAGATGCATAAGCTTTATAGTTTGTACACCGATACAGCAGCCTACTTCCTGACCGTTGCTCCAACACCGGGTAAACGTATGCAGTCCTCAAACCTGTCAGCACAAGGCAAAACACCGGAACCTTACCATTTGCAGCGCTCTACTGTAGTTGCTACAGACTTTTATTACAGAGGTAAAGATGAAAGCGGATCTCAAATGCCTTGGATGGGATTAGTCGAAGGGTATATGAGTACTAGCTCCGCCAAAAACCCTAGAGATTATAAGGCTTTAAATATAAAGAATGTTTATAATGCAGGCCAAAAACCTGAATTAACTTACATAGCTTATGCTATGAATAACGCTGAGCATGAGTTTATTATTAGAGTTACAGATGGCTCAGGTAAGGCTAGGGAGGTGGCAAAGCATAGCTTTTATGGCTTCGGTTTTGTTAAGAACAAATTAAACATCGAGTTTTCAGATATAAGCACATCTGGTACTGTAACTGTAGGGTCTTTGTCTACAATAGATGTTCCTTCTAACCAAATAGGTATGGTTTTGGCGTCGGTTGCATTTCAGCAGCAAAGTTTAGTTGCCGGTAACCATATGCACTTCTACACCGATTCTACCAGAAGTATAAATCCATACTTTGAGTTTAGTGGTGCCAGTGCTACAACTATAGCTTTCGATGTAACAGACCCTAACAACATTGTAAGAGTACAGGGAAACATGGCTGGTAGCAAAAAAGGCTATGTTATTAACGCTGATAACACTAAGTCGCGCAAAGTGCTGCTATCTGATGTTGCTAATCCGTTACGACCGGTGCCAGCCGAAAAAATTAAATTCAGAAATATAAACCCGGCAGCGCACAACTACCTTATACTTACAAATAAGCAACTGATGGCAACTGCTGCCGGCTCTGCTTTGCCTGCCCCAAAAGAATATGCTGCTTACAGAGCTTCGTTAAGTGGGGGTAAGTACGATACCCTGCTTGTTTATATAGATGATATTGTAAACCAGTTTCATTATGGAGAAGTGTCTACTGGGGCTGTCCGTAATTTTTTGAGTTACATGCGCAAAGCTCCTAATGCAAAGCACCTGCTTATTTTAGGTAAAGGCATTGAGATTGATAGGATAAACTATCGTAACGCGGCGCAACGAAAACAGGATCTGGTGCTTGCCGGTGGCTCGCCAGGCTCTGATAATATTTTTTCTGCTGATTTCAGGAACGGATCTTATGTGGCTGCAGTGCCAACAGGTCGGGTATCTGTAACAACTCCCGAAGAGATTATAAGCTACCTGAACAAGGTGAAAGAGTATGAAGCTGCAGACCCCGGCCAGCCCTGGCGGAAAAATATACTACAGTTGGGGGGAGGTACTTCCCTGGAAGAAATAACAAGTATTACAAACCACTTACAGTCTTACAAACGCATTGGTGAAGGCCCATTTCTTGGGGCAAATGTAAAGGAGCACTACCGTAAAAATGTAAGCGAGGTAGTGGAAACGATCAATGTATCAGATGAAGTAAATGCCGGTTTATCACTTGTTACTTTTTTTGGGCATAGTTCTTCTGAAACTACCGACCTCGATATAGGTTATGCCTCAAGCCCGATCAACGGGTATAACAATAAAGGAAAGTACCCTGTGCTGCTGATGAATGGTTGCGGTACCGGATCTGCGTTTAACCCCAACCATGTGTCGTTTGGCGAGGACTGGATAAAGACACCTAACAGAGGTGCAATAGCTTACATTGCTCATATAGGTGCCGGCGACTTAACTACATTGCACCGCTACAGCCGGAACTTTTATACAACGGCCTTTCAGGATGAGCAGTTTTATGGCAGAACTATAGGGCAGATACACCAGGAAGCAATAAAGCGATTAAATGCTGAGACAAGAAGCCCGGTTGCCATTGCGCTTATGCTGGAAATGTTGCTGCAAGGTGATCCGGCCATAAGAATATATTCTCCTGCAAAACCCGATTACCATGTATTACCTAATAACTATAGCTTTAGTTCTTTAGATTCCAGCCCATTGACAGCTATTACACCTGAGTTTATACTTAAGGTTAACGTTGGCAACTGGGGCAAAGCTATTACTGACTCTGTTTATGTAGCTGTAAAACGCACCCTGCCAGATAATACCGAGGTGCTAACTGACTCTATTAAAGTTGGACCAGTTTATTACGAAAAGACCTTGAACCTGAAGCTTTCTAACCTCGATGTGAAAGCCTTAGGTATGAACAGGTTTGAGGTAATAATGGATCATCCGGATAAGATAAGCGAACTGGATGAAGGTAATAATATTGGTAGTTTCCGGCATTACTTTCCGGCAAGTGGGCTTGTTGCAATGGCTCCTTTACCGAACAGTATAGTATCTGATTCTAAAGTAAACCTGGTGGTGCAGCCCACTGCTGTACTAACCGAAAACCAGGCGGTATACTTTGAGGTTGACACTACGCATAACTTTAACAGTAACTATAAAAAGACCTTTACATCCAACGAAAGCTACCTCCAAAACTGGGAAATAAACCTGCCGGACACACATCCCGATAGTACCGTTTATTTCTGGAGAGCACGCTTTCAGCAGTACGAAGAAGGGGAAGATACGCTATATGCTGCAGGATCGTTCAGGCATATTAAAAATAGCGGCACTGGCTGGTCCCAAGGGCATATTGGGCAGTATAAAACGGATGAACTGGATAAGATCCAGGTAAATGAGGAACAGCACCGGATTGAGTTTGCTCCCCTGAAGTCTGATATTGAGATCAGGACGATTGGCGGCGCTTCACGATTCAGCACACCAGACCATAACCTGATCATAAACGGGCGGCCAATGATACACATGGGTTGCAGTAACCCAGCAGGTAGTAGCGCCTCCCGCATTATTATGGTGGTGCTCAATAATAAAACATTAAAGCCTGTTGAAAATTTAGTGCCTGCATACGCATGTGGCTCGGAACCATTTATGTATGATTTCGGAAGTCTTGCGACTGCCAGTAACCGCGCCAAAATAGAGACCTTTATTAATGCAGTACCAGATAGCTTTTATGTAGTAGCTATAGGTATAAATAATGTCCCTTATTCAGACTTCACTACTTCGCAGAAAGCTGCTTTTGGCAAAATAGGGTCTAAACTCATACAGGACATGGCAACAGGGTATCCGTTTGCTATAGTTGGCCAGAAAGGAACAGCCCCAGGCAGCGCGAAAGAAATGACAGCCATTTTAGATAATGGTGTACCGGCTAACTCGCAATACATTACACTAAAGCATAGAGTACTGGCTCCACAGGATAATGGCGTAATTACTTCTACCCTGATCGGGCCTGCATTAAGTTGGGGCTCTCTACACCATAATATTGAAAAGTACAGAGCAGGCAACGATAACTATACATTAAGCCTGATAGGAGTAAGTTCTGAAGGAAATACAACCGTACTTGCGGAAGATGTAACAACCAAGAACTTTAACCTGTCTGATATCAGCACCGCACAATATCCGTTGTTAAAATTACAGGCTGCTATGTCTGATGTAGCGGATAGATCGGCACCTCAGCTAGAAAACTGGACGGTACTTTACGAACCTGTTCCGGAGGGCATCATCAGGCCAGATCTGGCAGAAGTAACCGAGCAGCTGGTAACAGAACAGGCAAATAAAGGGATGCTGCAGGTGCCTATGATCTTCCAGAACATTACACCGGTTGCTTTTAAAGACTCGCTGGTAGTGGAAGTTACCCTGACTGGCGATGGTATAGAAGAACAGAAAAAACTGATGAAGCTGGCACCGTTAGCTGCTAATTCGTCTGTTAACTTTACGGATGAGTTTAATACGCTGGCACTTGAGGGTACTTACAAGCTAAGTATCTATGTAAACCCGCGCCTGCAGCCGGAGCAGCATTACTTCAATAACATTTATGTAGTTCCTTTCAGGGTTAAACCTAGGTTACACCCAACTATGGATGTAGCTTTTGATGGTATACATATACTAGATGGGGAACTGATATCGCCTACACCGCTGATAAGTATAACCATGAAAGATGAGAACCGCTATGCGCACTTGCAGGATGCTTCTGGTATGTCGGTTGTGCTTGTTAATGAAGGAAAGCAGGAAAAAGTAATATCACTTGAAACTGAATCTGGAGATGTAGAGCATATTGAGTTTCACCCGGCTACCGAGAACAGCGATTTCAGGGTAGAATTTAAGCCGAAGAAGTTTGAGGCTGGCCGCTATACGATGGAGGTACGAGGACGTGATGTGGCCGGAAAACAATCAGGTATCTCGCCGTACCGCATTAATTTTGAGGTGGACGATAAAGCTTCGATCACAAATTTCTATCCGTTCCCGAATCCGTTCTCTACCAAAACACATTTTGTATTTACACTAACCGGTACTACTATACCTGACCACATCAAGATCCAGATATTAACTATAACCGGTAAAGTGGTAAAAGAGATAATGAAGGAAGAACTTGGGCCGCTGCGCATCGGTAATAACAAAACCGAGTATGCCTGGGATGGTAGCGATATGTATGGTGACAAGCTGGCAAATGGCGTTTACCTGTATCGTGTTGTTATCAGCCAGGGAACCGAACCTATGCTGCACAAACAAAAGTTCGGCGACAAGGCCTTTAAGAACGGCTATGGCAAGATCTATATTCTGCGCTAAGTATAGCCAGGTATAAAAACAAAAAAGGAGCAACTTTATAGTTGCTCCTTTTTTGTTTTTATACTTTCCGCTTCATAGTTATGAAACTATAGCTATACTTATTTTTCTCATCTGGTTCGTGCTTATCGGTGTTTATAGTTTCCCAATCCCCTTCAGCTAATTCCGAAAAGTAAGCATCGCCGTCAAAATGATGATGCAACCGTGTCAGGTAAATGGTGTCGGCTTTGGAGATCGCTTGCCTGTAGATCTCGGCACCACCTATAATGTAAACGTCCTGGTCCAGTTTCTGGGCTTCTGCAATAGCTTCGTCGAGGGAGTTGGTAACGATACAGCCTGGCATCTGGAGGTCGTGCTGGCGTGTAATAATAACCGTAGTGCGGCCCGGCAGTGGTTTTCCAATCGACTCATAGGTTTTGCGCCCCATCAGAATCGGGTGGCCCATAGTCAGGTTTTTAAAATAACGCAGGTCGGCAGGTAAGTGCCAAATGAGCTGATTATCTTTCCCGATCACGTTATTTTCGGAGGCGGCTACAACTATAGCTATCATAGTTTTAAGGTGCTAATTAGTTAATTTGGTAATGCAGAAACCCACCCCTAACCCCTCCGAGGAGGGGAATTTCTTAAAGGTAGGTACTTTATTAAATTCTGTAGTTATGACTAACATTAACTATAGAACTGTTTCTTTATCTAAAACCGAAGTCCAGATCCCCTCCTCGGAGGGGCAGGTTAAAACTATACGTTAAAACTATAACCTCGTAACAGATCAGCCAGCGGCATGCGCTTTTTGCCTTCCATCTGAAGGTCAACTATAGCTACGGCACCGTCAGCAGTTTTTAAGTGCACGAAGGTCTTGTTATCGGTAACTATAGTTCCGGGTTCGCCCTCATATGCTGTATTTTCCAGCACCTCCACCTGAAATACTTTAAAAGTTTTATCGCCGAGTCGGGTCCACGCAGTTGGGTAAGGGGATAGACCGCGCACAAAATTACGTGCCTGCTCTGCTGGTTGGTTCCAGTTTATCTCGCAGGTTTCCTTGAATATCTTCGGGGCATGTTTCAGCTCGCCAGATGCTGGTTGCGGCATAGGTTTTACGTTGTCCTGTTCTATAGCCTGTACGGTTTTTAAAGCTAGCTTAGCGCCTTCGTGCTTCAGCTTTTCGTACATCGTGCCAAAGTTGTCTTCTTCTAAAATCGGCACGCGGGTTTGCAGCAACAGGTCACCGGTGTCAATCTCATGCTTAAGGAAGAACGACGTAACGCCTGTCTCTTTTTCGCCATTAATGATAGCCCAGTTTATAGGCGCAGCGCCACGGTATTGAGGCAACAACGACCCATGTATGTTAAAAGAACCCAGTGGCGGCATATCCCAGACAACCTCCGGCAGCATACGGAACGCAACTATAATCTGCAGATCGGCCTTATAGCTGCGCAGTTCTTCCAGGAAAGCTTCCGATTTTAAGTTAGTAGGCTGCAGCACCGGAATATTTTGCGATACGGCATACTCTTTAACAGGAGACTGTTGTATTTTCTGGCCGCGACCAGCTGGTTTGTCGGGGGCGGTAATTACGGCAACCACGTTATAGTTGTGCTCAACCAAAATCTGTAAAGTGGGCACCGCAAAATCGGGTGTACCCATAAATATAATGCGAAGGTTTTGTGGCATAGTGTTATTCTGCGTCGGGATAAAGCAGGTATTTTTTGCGTATAGTTTTATAGTTTGATAAAGCAGGCTCCCAGCTGGCGCGAATCTCAGCTTCTGATTTTCCGGTAATGATCTGTTTTCTGAGCTCAGAAGTACCGGCCAGTTTCTCGAAAAAGTTATTGAAAAATTTATCCTGCTGGGTGGAGTTCTTGTAGAAATCGATAAGGTAAGCCAATGTAAAAGGCTGAGCTGTACTTGGACCAGTCAGGTCTTTGCCGTAGCAAACTACGCCTTTATGCGGCGGGTCTGTTGCTCCGGGTGTACTTACCGGTGTAAACGAAAAGTCTTTTAATTTATAGTTTGGGCTGCCGATAACCTGGAATGGCGCTGGCGTGCCGCGGCCTACACTTACATTAGTGCCCTCAAACAAACAAAGCGACGGGTAAAGTATAATAGCCTGCTGGTTTGGTAAATTTGGCGATGGCTTTACTGGTAAAGTATAGGCGGTCTGGTGTGTATAGTTGGCTACGGGTATAACTATAGTTTTAGCTTCGCGTTTGCCTTCCAGCCATTTCTCGCCGTTTATCATGTTAGCCAGCTCGCCAACCGTAAGCCCATGAACGATTGGAATGGGGTGCAGACCTACAAACGAAGTATGCGCAGGCTCCATCACAGGGCCATCCACGTAATGTCCGTTCGGGTTTGGGCGGTCCAGTATCAGTACTTCTTTGTTCTGTTCAGCGGCAGCTTCCATTATGTAATGCATGGTGCTGATGTAGGTATAAAAACGCGTGCCTACATCCTGAATATCAAAAACCAGCACATCAACATTGGTTAACTGCTCGGGTAATGGCTTTTTATTTTTACCATAAAGCGAAATGATCGGAAGGCCGGTCTTCGTGTCTCTGGCATCTTTTACGTAAGCGCCTGCATCGGCCTCGCCCCGGAAACCATGCTCAGGAGCAAAAATAGTTGTGATCTTTACGCCACTGCTCAGTAGGGTATCTACCAAATGCGTGTTGCCAACTATAGAGGTCTGGTTTACAACCATGCCTACGCGTTTGCCCTGTAAGTGCTTCAGGTATAGTTCGGTTTGCTCGGCACCGGTCTTTAGCGGCTTTGCTTCGGGAGTGGTTTCAGTTATAGTTGGTTGCTGCTCCGGCTGGGTTGGCGTTTGTTTCTGGGCGCAACTGCCCATGGCCAGTACCAGCGAAGTATAAAGTATAAAGAGTGGCTGTATCATCATAATTACAAAGAAGTCAAATTTCATACCTATCTTTAAGGCAGTTTATCAATTTCAGCGAGTGAACATATCCAGGTACATATCCGAGAAGATCTCCCAGGTTAAATCCGGTTCGTTTACGGCATCGGTTACAAAAATAGCAATTATAAGTATAGCTGCCGGCATTGCCATCATGATTGTGTCGTTTGCGATACTGGAAGGCTTCCGTAACGAGATACGTGACAAGATATTTAGTTTTGGGGCCCACCTGCAGGTCAGCAGATACGATACGAACAACTCGTACGAAGGTGCCCCGATCAGCAGTAATATTGGCGTTTCTGAAGCTGACTCTATACCAGGCGTAAGCCAGATACAGGCTTTTGCCCGCAAAACAGCTATTGTAAAGTCGGAGGAAGAAGTACTGGGCGTGGTGCTGAAAGGAGTTGGCAAAGACTATGACCTGGGCGCCATGAAGCGTAACCTGGATGATGGTAAACTACTTAGTTATAGCGATTCCGCTTCATCGAAAGAGGTAATGCTGAGCCGGCGTGTGGCCGAAAAACTGAGGCTGAAAGTTGGCGACGAAGCGATCTTCTACTTTATACAAACACCGCCCCGTGCCCGAAAACTGAAAGTGGCCGGCATTTTTAATACGGGCCTGGAAGAGTTTGACGAGGTTTTTGTGATAGGGGACCTGCAACTGATACGGGAGCTTAACAATTGGCCCGATTCCATTGCCGGTGGCATGGAGATCATGATAAATGATTTTGAAAAGATAGACCAGATCGCGGATAATGTATTTGAAAAAATGCACTACGACCTGCAACTGGAAAAGATTACTGACCGCCACGCTCAACTATTCGACTGGCTGCAATTGCTGCGTAAGAATGTAATTATCTTCCTGGTGCTCATCATATTTGTGGCTACTTTTAACATGGTTTCCACAGTGTTCATCATGATTATTGAGCGCATAAATATGATCGGGGTACTGAAAGCGGTTGGTGCCACAGATGCTCAGATCCGGAAAGTATTTTACTTCCGTGGCCTGCACTTAACACTGCGCGGCATGCTCTGGGGAAATATTATAGGTATAGGTTTTTGTGCGATACAATACTACTTCGAGATCATTCCTCTTGACCCTGAAAATTACTACATGGAAACCGTTCCGATCAGCTGGAATTTTGGAGTTATAGTAGTGCTGAACGTAATTACACTTGCCATGACGATGCTGGCTATACTTATACCTGCCGCCATGGTAGCCCGCATTAAACCTGTAAAAGCTATTAAGTTTGATTAAAGCCTAGTGAGCATGTGGATTATTGTTAAGCTTTTGCTAATTGTATTTTTTGTAAAGTTTTTCAGCTATCCTGGAGCATTCATCAGATATGTTGCAAGCGATAAGACAAGAAGTTTAGGGCAAATTTTAAATGAAGATAAGAACCTTAACTCTTCAATTGGATTCCTGATGTTATTCGCTTTGATTCTGGTTCTAATTGCGGTTTTAGAAATCTTCTTTCCAGACTTTGATTGGTACTTCCATTTAATGTCTTAGTAGAAATCAAAACTATAAAACAGAAAAGCCATACCCTCAAGTATGGCTTTTTCTGTTTTTAAGACCTAGCAGTGTGCGGAGCTCCTGCTAGCGTCTGAAACCTACATCGGTAATAGCGGACACTGAAGTATAAGATTTGGGTTCGGGCAGATCTGTTCGTAATGTGCACGGTCTGATGCTGCAGCTACTCCCGGAAAATCTCCTGAGCGGCCTTCCATTGTCGTCATTACCTGGAAATGGAGGTGAGGTGGCCAGTTGCCATTTTCGGGGTAATTACCGATCCATGCTATCCTGTCGCCCTTCCTGAATTCCTTGCCAACTTCTAATTCCTCTAATGATGCACGGCTCAGGTGGCCATACAACGTATAAAATGTAACGCCCTCAAGTTCGTGTTGAAGGATGATGGTAGGGCCGTAATCACCAAAGTTATCATTATCCTGGAAGCTATGGACGACAGCATCCAGCGGCGTGCAAACCGGTGTCTCTGCTTCCGTCCATACATCTATACCTAAATGCAGGTTCCGGCTTTCTGCGGCTACATCAAAATGCTGGCTACGCCGGTAAATAAATCTATCTTCAAAATAACCGCCTACACCTATAGTTGCATGTCGTTCCTGCAGCATCTGGTTCACTGCTTCGTTAAAGGCTTCCGTGTTCTTGAGGTCGGTTTGCTGCAGCAGTGTGTTGGCAGCCGTAAAATCAAGACGGCACACCTGGCTGCCTCGCAACCCGGGTGCAATAACCGGGGCAAAGTCAGAAGTGTGCCGACTTAGAATTTCGCTAAGTTTAGTCTTCGAGGTCATTATACTTTAGGTGCAGCGTGATTTATATCTGCAGGCACAAGTATAAGCTTTAATTTACTTCCTCCACGTACTTAGAGAGAGTTTTTAAGCTTTTAGTTTTACCAAACAGCTCCTCCGATTTCTTGCTGTAGGCCATAGCGGCTTCCTGCAATGTTTCGAAAGTGCCCAGGTTAATACGTTGCTTGTTATGGTGTATGATAGCTCTGTACTTTTGTGCCTCTTTGTGCACGCCGCGTACGCCAAGTTTATTCTCGGTTTTGGTGGTGTTGCGCACAATCTTGCAAAGCGGAGCCCACTCCAGGTTCTCGCGACGACAGTCTAATTTATTGCCGTTCTTGAAGTGTACATACAGCTTAATGTTGCTTTCAGGCTTCTCCAGGAGCTGTTCCCCGATAAGCTTATGCAGGTAGATCGTCTCGTTCCGGTACTTGCCATTTTTCAAAGGCCAGTTCTTCTGAAAGAAGGCATAACCGTTGGAGTGAATACGCAAGTGCTTCAGAAATTCGATCTGCTGCAGATAAGTGTTTTTTTGAATGTACTCGTAAGTGTGGTCATCTACCACTACGGTCTTTTCACAGTTTTTTAGCGTGAGTTTATAAAGCATCACAGTTTTATTGTAGTAAGGTGTTAGAACAGTAATTGAGCGGGGTCAATTTCCCAGGTTTTATATCTGAAAACAGCTCAACGACACAAAGTTGCAGTTTTTTTCTCAATCTTTAAAACAGCACATTTTCAGATTTGCTCTTGTACGTATACTTTATAGGAAAGCGTTGTGTTTTAGCAAAACTTTCTCGATGGAAACAAGAAATATTGTAACTTTCCGGTTCAAAAACGGTTTTTAGGCCTTTAAGAAGCATATAAACAACTACTATAATGAGTAACTCTTACCATACGCTGAAGATTGTGGACATCACCCACGAGACCTCAGACGCTGTTACCCTTCATTTTGAACACCCTGAAAAGCAAAGTATAAACTATAAACCAGGTCAGTTCTTAACACTCATCATCCCGATAGAAGGCAAAAAAGAACGCCGCTCCTATTCGCTCAGCAGCACACCGCATGAGTCGCCGAGGCTGGCCGTAACTATAAAGCGTGTAGCCGGTGGCAAAGTGTCTAATTATCTTATAGATAATGCCCGGGTAGGGCAGGAGATGGAGGTAATGGAGCCGCTTGGCAACTTCTGTATCACCTGCGATGCAGCACAAACCCGCAACGTTATACTTTTAGGGGCAGGAAGTGGCATTACGCCGCTTATGTCGATACTGAAAGGGGTGTTGCACGAGGAGCCTGCCAGCAAAGTAACGTTACTGTATGGTAACCGCGACGAGAATTCTGTTATTTTTAAAGCGCAACTGGAGCAGCTGCGTGCCGAAAACCCGGACAGATTACAGATAATTTATATCTACAGCCAGCCAAAGCAGGCCTGCGATTACCGTGGCCGCATGAACCAGAGTGTCATCATTAAAATTCTGGAGCGCCTGCAGCTTACAAAGATAAATGACGGTGTATACTTTATGTGTGGCCCGGAAGGCATGATGGATGAAGCACGTAAAGCCCTGCAAGTATTGCATGTTCCGGCAGACCGTGTTTTCCGTGAAAGTTTTGTGAGCAACAAATTAACCGGCGAGCCTGACAACGACAAGCATGGCGATGTGAGCGCAGCCGACGACGACGAGATAACCACCCAAACAGTAACTATAATTTACGAAGGCGCTGAGTATAGCGTGGAAGTAACTCCGGACCAGACTATACTGGAAGCAGCTTTAGAGCAGGATGTGGATCTGCCATACTCTTGCCAGGCTGGTTTATGTACGGCCTGCCGTGGTAAATGCCTGAGCGGTAAAGTGCACCTCGACGAAAGAGAAGGTCTTTCGGATGCCGAACTGGACGAAGGCTATGTACTGAACTGTGTTGGACACCCGCTTACAAGCGACGTGGTAATAGAGATCGGGTAAAGATTTTTCGCGTATACTAAAAGAGCCATACAGTTTGCGTGTGGCTTTTTTTGTACTTTCAAATGAAGTACTTATATTACCTCTTTATGATATATGAAGCACTATGACGAAAGCATCTGCAAACTTAATTATACCTAAACGAAAACCGCGCACCTACCTGCCCGAAGATTTTAAGGTAGAAAGCTGGGAAGCGCTTCAGCCATACTTCGAAGAACTGAAATCGCGCCCTATAAGCAGCGTTAACGACCTGGAAAAGTGGATGGCCGACCGCAGCGAACTGGAAAGTATGCTATCGGAAGATATGGGCTGGCGCTACATACGCATGACCTGCGATACACAGAACGAGAACAGTACAAAAGCTTTCCAGTTCTTTGTATCTGAAATAGACCCTAAAATAGCACCTTACGACCACGAGCTGAACCAGAAACTGATGCACTCGCCTTACGTGACTGCGCTGGATAAGGAAAAGTATAGAATATACCTGCGCGGAGTAGAGCGTGCCCTCGAGATCTTCAGAGAGGAGAACATCCCGATTAATACCGAGATCAGCACAAAGCAACAGCACTATGCCGCTATTACCGGTGCCATGACCGTGACCCTGGACGGAGAGGAAGTGACGCTGCAACGCGCTGCAGACCGCATGAAGCAAACAGACCGTACAGTGCGCGAAGATGCCTGGAAAGCTATACAGGAGCGACGCGTTCAGGATAAAGATAAACTGGACGAACTGTTTAACGAACTGCTGAACCTACGCACCCAGGTAGCCAAAAACGCCGGCTTCGATAACTTCCGCGACTACATGTTCGCTGCCATGGGCCGCTTTGATTATACCCCGCAGGATTGCTTTGATTTCCATACTTCCATACAAGAAACTATAGTTCCGTTACTGACCACGCTGGATGAAGAGCGCAAGCAAAAGCTGGGAGTTGAGGAGCTGAGACCCTGGGACCTGGATGTTGACCCAACAGGCAAAAAACCACTGGAGCCATTTACTTCCGGGGAAGAGCTGTTAGAGAAAACGGTACAGGTATTTTATAAACTGGATACTTACCTTGGTGACTGCCTTGCTACTATGCGCACCATGGGGCACCTGGACCTGGAATCGAGAAAAGGAAAAGCGCCGGGCGGGTATAACTACCCGTTGGATGAGATAGGAGTACCGTTCATTTTTATGAATGCCACATCAAGCCTGCGCGATGTAATTACCATGCTGCACGAAGGCGGACATGCAGTACATTCTTTCCTGACGCGCGAACTTACGCTTAATTCTTTCAAACACCCACCGTCTGAAGTAGCAGAGCTGGCATCTATGTCGATGGAGCTGATCTCGATGGATTACTGGGATACGTTATTTGAGGATGAAGATGAACTTCGCAGAGCTAAAAAGACGCACCTGGAAAGTGTGCTCGAAACATTTCCGTGGGTAGCTACTGTCGATAAATTTCAGCATTGGATTTACGAGCATCCGGAGCAGACCTCTGAAGATCGTAAACAAGCCTGGTTATCTATTTTCGATCAGTTTAACCACCAGTTAGTTAGCTGGGATGGACTCGAGCAATACAAGCCCTATATGTGGCAGAAGCAGTTGCACATTTACGAGGTGCCTTTTTATTACGTGGAGTATGCCATGGCACAATTGGGTGCTATTGCCGTCTGGAAGAACTATAAAGAAAACCCTGCCGAAGGACTAGCCGCTTACAAACGCGCGCTTAGCCTGGGCTATACTGTCTCGATTGGTGAAGTTTACGAAGCAGCCGGTATTAAATTCGATTTTAGCACAGCATACATTAAAAGCCTGGTAGATTTCGTGAAGCACGAGATGGAGCAACTATAGGCATATCAACTATAAGTATGAGCCCTGCTACCTGTAGCGGGGCTCTCTGTTTAAATAAAGTATAAAAACGGCCCTTCTCTGCAAGCCGTACTATTAAAGTATGAGAAAAGTATCTTTACTGATAATTGCCTGTTTTACCACCATATGTACAGCCTGTACTACCAGCGAGCTTACCACAGAGCCGGTAGATGTGGCCGTAGGGGAGAGCAGGTTGCCTTTAAGTGTTATTGGGACCTGGCGTGGCGTTATACCTTGTGCGGATTGCCCTGGAATAAACTATAACCTGAGCCTGAACGAGAACAATACCTTTGAGGAAACCATGGTGTACCAGGACCGCGATGCCGCCCCATTTACACGGTCTGGTAGCTGGCGCATTTACAACGGCATGTTAGAGCTGTCTGGCTCAGATACAGTACATACACGATTCGACTTATCGACGGCAGGCGAATTATACATGCTGGACCAGCAAGGCAAAAGGATTACGACTAACCTTGCTGACAGGTATAAACTGTATAAGGATAACCTGACGGCCGAAGATAATACCACACTATGGAATGAAAGAAGAAAGTTAGGGATAGACTTTGTGGCTACCGGAAACGAGCCCGGCTGGGCACTGGAAATTGATCTTGAAAAAGGCATTTACTTTAAAACGCTGCCTTCTGAAACTATAGCTATTGATACGGATGTACTCCAGCCGCAGGTAAAAGGAAAAACCACCACATATTATAGCACTAAAGACGGGGAAGAACTGATAGTAGAGTTAACTGAACAACCCTGCGAAGATAATATGTCAGGGAAAGTCTCACCTTATACTGTGCGGGTTACAGCCAAAGGTATAGAGTTTAATGGTTGCGGTTTATACTTAAATACTACTCCCGAAAAGGAATAACTAGAGAGAATTATAAACAGAAAGGCCAGCTAAACTATAGCTGGCCTTTCTGTTTTATGTTGGGCTACTTAAAGCGGTTTAAACTGCTCAAACATCTGCTTGCAATTGTTGCAATAGTGCATTGAGCGGCAAAGCGTAGGTCCGAAAGGAGTTCTCATATCCGTGTTATCGCTATCGCAATACGGGCACTTTACATGTTCCAGAATGTCCAGATCAAGTATCAGATCATACTTTGGCGGTGGTGCCAAACCAAACTCTTTTAGCTGCTTACGGCCTTTCTCTGTGAGCTTATTACTATCCCATGGCTTATCGAAGGTCATATTAACTTTATAGTTGCTGATGCCGTGTTTCTCCAACGTACGTTCTACATCTTTTTTCATGTAGTCCATGGCAGGGCAACCGGCAAAGGTAGGCGTCATGTTCACAGTTACGTGGTCATCTTCCGATATTTCCACACCCGTGATCACCCCCAGATCCACCAGCGACAACACCGGTATCTCAGGGTCTTTTACCTCCTCCAGCAGGGTTAATATATTTTCCTTGGTTAAGCTCATGTTATTATAGTTAGACAAAGGAGTTTTAATGTGTAATTACAATCTTTTGTCCTTTGTCAAACAGTCCTATGTCAAAAAAGAACTACCACTCAGCAGTCGGGTCAATCTTAAACACTTCGGCCATTTCATCCAGCAGCGGCTGCAGGTGCTCTGTGTGCTCTCCGTAGCGTCCTCCAAACTTAGGTTCTATAGTTGCCAGGTCAGGAAGCTTTAGGTCTGTTTTCTCGATCACTGCCGTAATGCGCTTCAGCCATTCTGCTTTCACCGCTTCTTCACCGGCATAAACACCGGCATCGATCAGTTCCTGCTCAAACTTCGATTTCTCGAACATACCCAGTGCATAAGGCATAGCCTCATTAAGCGACGATTGTAAACGAAGTATAGCCTCTTCAGTAGAAGATCCCAGGTTCTTGATCCAGGTGTTGGCATGTAGCACGTGGTATTTTACTTCGCCTTTCAGTTTAGTAGCAACTTTAGCAATTGGCTCGTAGCTCGACTGGCTAAGCATCTCAAAGCGAATGATCTCAGCGTTATCGTACAAAAAGTGGCGAATCAAACTGAAGTCGTATTCGCCATTTGGCAGTTCTACCAGCTGGCTATTGTGAAATTGATTGGCGTTGCGGGTAAAGGCAACCGTGTCCGGTTCAGCTTCGCCAAGCTCTTGCAGCAACGTGTAAAATGCTAAACTATGGCCAATCTTATCCTGCGCCATCGACGAAAAAGCAATGTCCTCTTCCAGTATCGGGCCGAAACCGGTCCACTCAGAGTTGCGGTGGCCAAGTATAAGCTGGTCGTCTGCCAGTTTGTATAACAGGTCTTTTATCGCTTGCTCGTTCATTATTGGGCAGTTGTAGGTTTATTCTCTTCTTTATACTTCGTGATCTTGTCCATTACTTTGTAGGCAATGGCTTCGCGGTACTTTTTCTCCGGAATGGTGGTCCACATATCCTTGTCTTCTTCCGCAGACTGCAGCACATCTTTCGATCTCACCACCCACACATTCACGATAGGGCCTTTTTCGCCAAAAGCTTGTTTAGCTTCCTGCAATGCTTCCTCGTAAGATGTTGCCATTACGCGTCCAGCATGAGTATGCGCTTTTCCACGCTTTTTCAGGTGGAAGATCTCGTAAGGCTCCGGTATATCGCTGCTTTGGGTTGGTACTTCGAACTGTAAACTATCATACAGGTTCTCGTTATCATTACCATAGGGCGTTACCTGTACATTTTCAGTGCGCACAATCCAAAGGCCAGTGCAGGCAAAGCGGCGGCTATACTGCTCTTTTGCAAACAGGAAAGCTACATCTTCGTTCGGTGCGTGAACAGGGCCGACATAAGTATAGGCAGCACCTTCTTTCTTCTGATGGAAAGCCTCGTATGTTTCAAACTGATCCAGTTCCGGTTTTGGCTCCATCGCAGGAACTTCACCTTCCGGCAGGTTCAATCTCGTTACTCTCGGGTCAAGTGACTTTAAGCTCATAGTTTTAGGTTAGGCTAATGGCTTTACATATTTTGCTTTTGGGTTGAGCAGGGCTCTACGAACCCATGCGCCACGCTCTTCGGCAGTACGGCGTACGGCAAGGCGTTCTGCGTTGCAAGGGCCATCGCCATTGATCACGCGCTTAAACTCATCCCAATCCGGCTCGGTAAATTCCCACTGTCCGGTTTCCATATTCTTCTTCAGATTTGGATCCGGAACAGTCAGGCCAAGCTCCCAGATCTTCGGTACATACATATCCAGGAACTGCTGACGGCACTCGTCGTTAGAGGCCATCTTCACTTTCCAGCGCATCAGTGTTTCAGTGTGCGTACTCATTTTGTCAGATGGTCCGAAGAAGGTCATGATAGGTGGCCACCAGCGGTTAAGCGCAGCCTGTATCATTTCGCGCTGCTTTGGAGTACCTGTTGCCATATGCACTACAGCATCGTGGCCATACTTCAGGTGGAAAGCCTCTTCAGCGCAGATACGCTCTAAAGCACGTGAGTAAGGACCATAAGAACCTTTGGCATTTGCCATCTGGTTTACAATAGCACCCGCATCAATTAGCCATGAGATGATATTAGAATCTGCCCAGGTAAAGGCAGGGTAATTGAATACGTTTGAGTATTTTGATTTTCCGCTGATCAGGTCAGTCAGCATTTGTTCACGCGACTTGCCCAATGTTTCAGCGGCAGAGTATAGCAACTGTGCGTGGCCAACTTCGTCCTGCACTTTTGCCATCTGCGCCATTTTACGACGGAAACCCGGAGCACGCGTGATCCAGGTACCTTCCGGCAATGCGCCAATAATTTCGGAATGCGCATGCTGTTCGATCATGCGGATCAGCTGCTTGCGGTATAGTTCGGGCATCCAATCGGTTGGTTCGATCTTCTCGCCGCGTGCGATGCGCGCTTCAAATTCTTCTAATTTTGCAGGATCTTCTGTCTGCACATCATCGAATTTAGTCGCTTCAAAAACGTTTCCTCCTCCGTACATAATATTTATAGTTTAAAGGTTCAGTAAAAGTGCCGGGCCGAAGGTGGCGGCCCGGCGATTAGTTAGTTTGTGTTTGGGCGTGTATTAAGTTTGTTTCAGTCCGTTAAGTAGCATAGTTGCCAGGTTAGTGGCAATTTCTTTAGCATTCATTTTTCCTTCGGGCTTGTACCAGGTGTGTATCCAGTTCAGCCCCGAAAGTATAGTTAGTACTGCAAATTTCTCGTCGGGTACTTTAAACTCGCCGGCCTTAATGCCTTCGCGAATTATTTCCCGGAAATGTCCTTCATATCGGTCTCGCAACGCCAGGAACTCGGCATGATATGGTTCGCTCAAATGGCGCCATTCATGCAGGAAAACGGCCGATGCTTCGGTGTTTTTAGTCAGTACCTGCACATGGGCAGTTATAATAGCTATTAATCTTTCTGATGCAGAAGTATCGCGGATGTCTGCCTTATCGATAGCTGCAAAAAACTCATTTGCCATCCGGAAACATACACGCTGCAAGATCTCTTCCTTTGAGCGGATATGGGAGTAAATACTGGCAGCTTCGATACCAAGTTCATTCGCCAGGTCACGCATAGAGGTAGCCGAAAAGCCTCTTTTTTTAAAGAGTGCTGTTGCGGTTAATTCTATTTGTTCTTTTCTGCTCAAAGTTGCTTCCATATATAACTAACAAATATAAACAACCTAACGTTCGTTAGCAAACTTTTTCAACGTGGAATTGTGGTGGGTGGTTTTTACCTCACCCCAATCCTCTCCTAAAAACAGGAGAGGAAGTTGTAGCTAAAGTTGGGTTTATAGTTCTATAGTTGCTGTTCGTCCAACCACCCCAGCCCCTACTTATCTAAGGCGGGGAATTCTGATATTGCTATAATTGAAATTTTAGTTTTATAGTTGCAGCTAAAACACCCCTATGAGCTCTGCTCGCAAGTTTCAAACTCCCGTTCTCACTTGTCCTCAATGGGACAGTTCCGCTAAAAGTATAGTTGAGTTTGTAGTTACAGACCAAGAGCGGACAGGTCGCGACCTGTCCCTAAGGAAGTATAGCCACGAGAAAAGGTCGACGCTTATAGTTTAAACTATAGCTAAGCTGTAGCTATGAGAAACTTTCCAGTCTTTGGGTTGAGCGCCTTTGATTTGTTGCGATGCCGCAGGCAATCCGAGGTACGAGGATAGCAAGAAAGCAGCAGCGCGATGCCCAAAGGCGGGGCCTCGCGGCCGTGAGCGCATAAAGCAAACTATAAAACAATAGGTATGTAGAGCTCCCAGGATAAGTAGTAACTATAGAACTATAGCTTGGTTAAAGTAGAAAGCAGCTTGAACTATAAGGCACATAAGATTCCTCGACTTCGCTCGGAATGACAGTTGAGAAATTATAGAACATCAGACACTAGCAGGAGATGCGTGCACTGTTAGGTCTTGCAGCTTTAGGATACATAAGATTCCTCGGCTGCGCTCGGGATGACAAAAGAAAAACTATAAACAACTTCAAGAATCCCTTACTAACAATCTAAAAGATAAGCAATCTATTCAAACAAAAACCAGTTAACATTACTTTATTAATAAACAACGGAGCATTACATCAACTCTTACGTATATTTGAACTCCAGCCTTTTTTACAATACAGAACCATAAATCACTACCTATATGAACGATACTGTCACATCTGCTGAAAAACTGAAAATGGACTTTGTGCATTATGATGTGCAGGACCGAGTAGGTTATGTCACCCTGGCTAGAGCAGAAAAAAGAAACGCCCTGAACTACGAAGTAGTATCGGAACTGAAGCGCGCTTTTGCTGCTGCGGAAGAGGACGAAGCCTGTAAGATAATTGTGCTGCGTGCCGAAGGAAAAGTGTTCTGTGCCGGCGCCGACCTGGAATACATCCAGAAATTACAGGAAAATGATTACCACGAAAACCTGCTGGACTCAACGCATCTGATGGAGCTTTTCCGGATGATCTATACCTTAAAGAAAGTAGTGATCGCCCAGGTGCACGGCCACGCCATTGCAGGTGGCTGCGGGCTGGCTGCTATCTGCGATTTCGGGTTTACGGTGCCGGAAGCTAAGTTTGGCTACACCGAAGTAAAGATCGGATTTATACCTGCTATAGTTAAGGTATTCCTGCTGCGTAAAATAGGGGAGTCCAGAGCTAAGCAACTGCTGCTAACCGGCGACCTGATCTCGGCTACTGAGGCGGAGAACTATGGTCTGGTAAACTATGTAGTGCCTGCCGACCAATTAGAAGAACGCGTGTTCTCTTTTGCTCAGAAGCTGTGTGTTGAGAACTCGCGCCAAAGTATGGAAGTAACCAAGGAGATGATTGCCCGCGTACAGGAAATGAGCCTGGAAGATGGATTGCAATATGCTGCTGAAATGAATGCTGTTGCCCGAGGCTCCGAAGATTGCCAGCGCGGTATTGCAGCTTTCCTTAATAAAGAACCTATCAACTGGTAAATTATTCTGTTTAACTTTTAAAACTATTTCTTAAACTTGTTGTTTGTTGGGTATGCTGACAGGAATCGGAATCATGCTCTTGACCTTTGTAGTTATGGAAGTCGTGGCATGGGCCATGCACAAATATGTGCTACATGGTTTTTTATGGTTCCTGCACAAGTCGCATCACACCCGGCACAAGCATGCTTTTGAGCTTAACGACCTGTTTTTTGCCTATTATGGTACGCTGGCAATGTTATTTTTTGTTTTCGGCAGCGACCCGATAGATTACAGGTTCTGGATTGGGGCAGGTATAACGCTGTATGGTGTTGCCTATTTTATTATCCATGATGTGTTTATACACAGGCGCATAAAGATGTTTGGGCGTACGTCTAATGTTTACCTTAAAGGGTTAAACATGGCGCACAAGGTGCACCACAAGGTAGCAGGTAAATATGGCTCTGAGTCGTTTGGTATGTTGTGGGTAGCGCCTAAGTATTTCAAAGCAGCAAGTGAAGTAGTAAGTAAAAAAGAACAGAAAAGCCGTGGCGCAATACACCATTAAAGAACTCGAACACCTTTCAGGTATAAAAGCTCATACCATCCGGATATGGGAACAGCGCTATAATATTCTGTGCCCTAAACGGACTGAAACAAACATCCGCTACTACGACGATAAAGACCTGAAGACGCTGCTGAATGTGTCGCTGCTGAACGAAAAAGGCTATAAGATATCTAAAATAGCCCAGATGCAGCCAGAGCAGCTTATAAAGGAAGTGCAGCTATTGTGCGAGGTGCCAGGGGAGTGTTCGCAGTATATCAATACCCTGATGTCGGCGATGCTGGACCTGGACGAAGTGGCCTTTGAGAAAGCAATTTCAACAGTAGCCCTGCAATCGGGTTTTGGTGAGGTCATGAGCAGGCTGATCTATCCGTTTCTGCATAAAATAGGTATACTTTGGCAAACAGGTAATATAACGCCAGCCCACGAGCACTTTGTAAGCAACCTGATCCGACAGAAACTTATAGTTGCCATAGACGGGCAAAATGTTCGTAAAGCACCCGGCGCACCAACTTATTTATTATACCTGCCTGAAGGCGAGCTGCATGAACTGGCCCTGCTTTATATGAATTACCTTGTGCGGAGCCACAACTTGCCAGTAATTTATATGGGGCAGAATCTGCCGTTTTGCGACCTGGAGCTTACCTACAATCAAATAAAACCTGATTACATCTGTACAGTGCTTACTTCGGTGCCAGACCGGGACCATGTTCAGAAATACGTTACTAAATTATCAACCAGCTTCCCGGAGGCTACCATTTACATGTATGGTATGCTTTTGCAGCAGGAGCATTTGCAGTTTCCTGAAAACGTGCAGAGGTTAGACTGCCTCCACGAGTTTGCCAAGCTCTTTTAACTAATTCTTTCAGTTTAATACACTCTTAAGCCTGCCCTGGTCGTGAAATATAACCGGGGCAGGCTTTGTGCTTTTTACCCTTGCCTTAGCTGAGCAGCTCTATTACCTTGATTTATAGGTTATTAACCACTTTGTTTAACTAAAAGTATAAATTAATTAAACAAAAGTGTTTTTATTTTTCAAAACTTGCGTATATTTGTTTATAGTTTTTGGTAAAAGTATAAACAAAGTTATGACAGCGATAGAATTTAGTAACCTTATACAGCGTGTAACCCAGTCGTTACGACCTGTTGCCTTTAACCTTACTCGTGACACTGACGATGCGAAGGATCTTGTGCAGGAAACCATGTTGAAAGCACTCATGAATCAGGAAAAGTTTAAGTCGGGTACAAACCTGAAGGCCTGGCTTTACACCATCATGCGTAATACGTTTATCAACAACTATAACAAGATAACCAAGCGCAGCAGCCACATCGATAGCACGGAGTATCTGCAGTTCTTTAATACCGACGAAAACTACATTACGCAAAACAAAGGAACGGCAACTTTCGTCATGAATGATATTGAAAAAGCCATAGCCGGCCTTAGCGAGGAGCATCGCGCACCTTTTATGATGTACTATATCGGGTATAAGTATACCGAGATAGCCGAAAAGTTGAGTATACCTATCGGTACAGTTAAAAACAGGATCCACATAGCACGCAAAGAACTTAAAAAGTCGCTTAAAGTATATCGTCAGGATTAAAGCTGGCAAGCGGCCTCGGGCAACTATAACATGGAAAGTAAAAATGTCATTGTAATTGGGTCCGGGTTCTCGGGGTTGTCGGCTGCTACCAGCCTGGCGGATATGGGCTACCAGGTAACGGTGCTCGAAAAAAACAGCACCCCTGGAGGCCGTGCCCGCAGTTTTAATGCACAAGGCTTTACTTTTGATATGGGCCCCAGCTGGTACTGGATGCCCGACGTGTTCGAAAGCTATTTTAATAAATTTGGTAAAACCCCTGCCGATTACTACAACCTTAAACGCCTCGACCCATCTTATACCGTTGTTTTCGGAGAAAATGATTTTGTAGATGTTCCGGCCTCGCTGGATGAACTTAAGGCTCTTTTCGAAAAGTGGGAGCCAGGCAGTGCGCATCAGCTTCATAACTTTCTGGAGCAGGCTGCTTATAAGTATGAGGTAGGTATAAACCAATTGGTTTACAAGCCTGGCAGGTCTGTTTCAGAGTTCATAAATCTGCGCTTGTTACTGGATGTTATCCGGATGGATGTCTTCCAGTCTTTTCATAAACATATCCGTCGTTTTTTCTCCCATCCCAAGATTATTAAGCTGATGGAGTTCCCGATACTTTTCCTGGGAGCTCTGCCGGAGAATACACCTGCACTTTATAGTTTAATGAATTATGCTGATATATACCTGGGCACCTGGTACCCGATGGGTGGCATGCACAAAATTATAGAAGGCATGGTGCTTCTTGCCGAAGAAAAGGGCGTAACTATAAAGTATGATCAGGATGTGCAGGAAATTAAAGTGAACCAGGGAGTTGCTACAACTATAGTTACTGCCACCGATGTTTTTGAAGCAGAAGTTATAGTTGCTAGTGCCGATTACCATCATGTAGAGAAAAACCTGTTGCCTGCCAGTTACCAGAGCTACTCAGATAGTTACTGGGATACGCGTGTAATGGCCCCATCATCGCTTATATTTTACCTGGGTATTAACAAACGCCTGAACAACTTACGCCACCACAACCTGTTTTTTGATGAAGATTTCGGGCCGCATGCCCACGAGATCTACACGGACCCTAAGTGGCCGGCAAAACCTTTGTTTTACGTGTCTGCGCCATCGGTAACTGATCCGAGTGTCGCTCCAGAGGGCTGTGAGAACCTTTTTATACTTGTGCCGGTAGCGCCCGGTTTGCAGGATACGGAAGAAGTACGCGAGAAATACTATAACCTGGTAATGGACCGGCTTGAGAAATTAACCGGCCAAACTGTGCGGGAACACGTAATTTATAAACGTAGCTACGCTCACAACGACTTTATACAAGATTATAATGCCTTTAAGGGCAACGCCTACGGTTTGGCCAATACACTGCTGCAAACAGCACTGCTAAAGCCAAGCCTTAAAAGCAAAAAGATAAATAACCTGTTTTATACCGGCCAGCTTACTGTTCCCGGCCCGGGAGTACCACCCTCACTTATATCGGGGCAGGTAGTAGCAAAAGAGGTAGCCAAAGAGTTTGCTTTGCCAGTTACAGTTTAGTTTGTATTTAACCACACTGCTTATGGATTTATTTAAACAGACCTGCTTAAAGTGTAGCAAAGTAATTACCGAAGCTTACAGTACCTCCTTCACGCTGGGTATAAAAACGCTTCACCAGAAGTTTCATGCACCTATTTATGCTATTTATGGTTTCGTGCGCTGCGCCGACGAGATAGTAGATACTTTTCATGAGCATGATAAGCGCCAGCTACTGCAGGAGTTTAAAGAACATACCTATAAAGCCATTGATACAGGGATAAGCCTTAACCCGGTGCTGCATGCTTTCCAATGTGTGGTTAACGAGTATAACATCGATAAGGAGTTTATAGAAGCTTTCCTGAAAAGTATGGAAATGGACCTCGACGAGCAGCAGTACGACCATCAACTATACGGTGAGTACATTTATGGCTCGGCAGAAGTAGTAGGGCTCATGTGCCTGAAAGTTTTTTGCGAAGGAGACCAGGAAATGTTTGACAGGTTAAAAAAGCCGGCCTGTAGTTTAGGGGCTGCTTTCCAGAAAGTAAATTTCCTGCGCGATATGCAAAGCGATTTTGTGGAGCGTGGCCGGGTATACTTTCCTAAAATAGAGTTCAGCCAATTCGATAACCTGAGCAAGGCGGAAATTGAAGCTGATATCTGTAAAGATTTTGAAGATGCCTACCAGGGAATAATGGAATTGCCGCGCTCTGCCCGCCTCGGTGTATACCTTGCTTACAAATATTATATGAAGCTGTTTCGCAAAATGCAGAACCTTACGGCAACCCATATCATGAGCCAACGCGTAAGAGTACCTGATAACACCAAGTTAGCTTTGCTGGTTGGTTCTTACCTCAGGTTCAGGCTAAACGCGATTTAATGATAAAACTTATACTTAGCTTTCTGCTGATGTTATGTGTGCAGGTAAGCACTGCATCAGCCTATAACCGTTACGAATTGTCGGAGCTGCGCAACAGCTACCTTGCTGCGAGTAAGAGCGAGGAAGCTGCTGACCTTTTTTACGACAAAATGGAAAAGTACGAGGGCAAGGAGCCTGTTGTACTGGGATATAAAGCCGCTTCTGAGGCTGTAATGGCGAAATATGCCTGGAATCCTTATACTAAGATCAGGCATCTTAAAAAGGCTGCTGCCATTTTTGAGGAAGCCGTAGCACTGGATAAACAGAATCCTGAGATCCGTTTTCTGCGGTTTATAGTAGAAGGCCATATACCTGATTACCTGGATATGAGCCCTAACCTGGTCGAGGACAAGGCTATAGTCATAAACAGTCTGGCAAAGCACCCTAGATCAGGTATAAATCCGGCTCTGGCTGAAACCATGCGTGATTACATGCTCCGAAAAGACCGCTGCAACGAAGCGGAAAAACAGCTGCTTGAAAGCATTAATTTTTAATGTATACTATCTAATGACGAATGAGTGATAAACATAAAGTTATTATTCACTGATCATTAGTAATTGATAATTAACTAAGCGTGTACATCTACCTATACCTAAACATTTTCACGATCCTGTTTCCGCTGCTCTTGTCTTTTGATAAGAAGGTGGCTTTCTATCGTAACTGGTCGGCTTTGCTGCCGGCTATAGTTGTGAACGGAGTGTTGTTTATAGTTTGGGATATACTGTTTACAGAGCAGGGCGTATGGGGCTTTAACGAAGAATATCTGACGGGTGTTTACCTGTTCAATCTGCCACTTGAAGAGGTGCTGTTCTTTATTACAGTGCCTTATGCCTGCGTATTCATTTACGATGTGCTTAACGCCTACATTACCCGCGACCTGCTGCAGCCTTATGCTAAAGTAATAGCGCTATTCCTGATGCTGGTTCTGCCACTAATTGCGGTGTTTAACATGCAGCACTGGTATACTTCCATCACGTTTGTGGGCCTGGCCCTGATGCATTTACTCCATCTGAAGCTTTTCGGAACCCGTTACCTGGGGCGTTTTTACCTGGCTTACCTGGTGCACCTGGTGCCTTTTTTACTCGTGAATGGGGTGCTCACGTATCTGCCAATCGTTTGGTACAACGATAACTATAATCTGGGTTTGCGGCTAATATCCATACCTGTGGAGGATACTATGTATTCCATGTTGATGCTTTTGCTAACTATCTCAGTATATGAAGGTTTGCGTCAACGAAAAGTAGTAAAACAATATCAGCCTATTATTGTATAAAAGGTATGCAGCTTAACGTCGTCATCGATCCGGGATCCGGTTTTTGCTTTGGAGTAGTCTATGCCATCCAGATGGCAGAGGATATACTCGAAGAAAAAGGCTATTTATATTGCCTAGGTGATATCGTGCACAACGACGAAGAGATTCAGCGCCTTCAACAGCAAGGCCTTCGCATCATCGACCATGCCCAGCTGAAAGAGCTACGAAACGAAGCCGTCCTTATCAGGGCTCATGGCGAACCTCCTGAAACCTACCAGCTGGCCTTAGCCAATAATTTAACTTTAATAGATGCATCTTGCCCGGTTGTGTTGAAGCTACAGAATCGTATAAAATCGTCTTACGACAAGCAGGAGCCCATCTACATTTATGGCAAACATGGGCACGCCGAAGTATTGGGCTTGCTCGGCCAGACAAATAACAAAGCTGTTGTGTTTGAGAATATGGAGGAGCTGTTGCAGCACGAGCTACCCCAAAAAATAACACTATACAGCCAGACAACTAAAAGCACCGACAGTTTTTACAACATAAAGAAGCAGCTCGAGAACCGCGGCCTGGATGTTGTTGCAAACGACACTATTTGCCGGCAGGTATCAAACCGGGACAAGGAACTTCGTAAATTTGCTACTCAATACGACAAAATAGTATTTGTATCGGGCAAAAAATCTAGTAACGGCAAAGTGTTGTACGAGGTCTGTAAAAGTACTAACCCAGCCACCTTCTTTGTATCAAGCACAAAAGAGTTGCAGCCCGACTGGTTCGCTAACAACGAATCAGTAGGAATTTGCGGAGCTACCTCAACGCCTATGTGGCTGATGGAAGAAGTGCGCAATGCTTTGCTGCAACTATAGATCTACTTTACATCAGGTATAAATTATGGCAACTATAAAACGAGATGTCAGGGGAGTGGTGATTGCGGCTGTAGTAATAAGTCTATGGATTGGGCTTTTGGCATACCTGCTCGGGTCTTATACTGTCGGCTATAGCTCTCCATTAACTTACCTGTTTATACTGCTGCAAACCCACTTGTATACTGGCCTGTTTATAACTGCACACGATGCCATGCACGGTGTGGCAGCTCCTGGCCGGCCAAAATTGAACAAGGTAATTGGTACTTTAACTGCTTTTTTATTTGCCTACAATTGGTATTCACGGTTGCTGCCCCGCCATCACCAGCACCACCGGCACGTCGCCACAGACCAGGATCCTGACTATCATTATGGCTCTTTCTGGCCCTGGTATGCCAGCTTTCTAAAGCAATACATTACCTGGTGGCAGATCCTTCTAATGGCCATTACCTTTAATGTGCTCCGGTTTTTCTTTCCGGTTGATAATGTAGTGCTGTTCTGGATGTTGCCGGCTATAATTGCTACGTTTCAGTTGTTCTATTTTGGTACGTACCTGCCACATCGGGGCGAGCATCCCGAGAGCAATCCCCATAAATCAGGTACACAAAGCAAGAACCATATTTGGGCTTTTATAAGCTGCTACTTTTTTGGTTACCACTACGAACACCACGATAAACCTTACCTGCCCTGGTGGCAACTATATAAAGCCAAAGTATAAGTGAGGCTGAAGGTTAACTATAAAAATATAAATATTTAAATCTTTTCATATTAACAGGTGTAACAGTAGCTGCCCGGGCTGCGTAAGAGTAGCAAATTTACTTTGCCTGTACTTTCTGCAGGTGCCACCCTTATTCTAACTGCGTTATGCGCCCAACTTTTTTCTCCGTAGTTTTATTTCTAAGCTTCTGCCTGCTTGGTAGCTCTTATAGTTATGCTGGCAAAGATCCCAATGCTTATAAATCGGGAGCCAGCTTTGTGTGGCTTTCGGAGTATGATAGCCAGGGATTGATGTTTAGTAACCGTTACAGCCGTTACCTGGGCGAACGCGCTGCCCTGGGGGTAAACGTAGGCTTACTTACAGCATCGCGCTACGATTCGGGTAAAGAGATATTCTCTATTAAAAACACTTTTTACATGGGCACGCTCGAAGCAAGCTTTGACCTGATCCAGAAAGAAACTGTTAGTCTGCGCTTAGGAGCTGGTGGCTCGGCCAGGCACCGTTCCGAAATAGATTCCGATGCTGAAGAAGGAACAGTAGACGGTTCGGTAGCACACATCCGTACTTCCGATATTGGTTTTAACGGCTACCTCGAAAACGATTTTACCTTTTTAAGAAGCGGTATAGTTGGCGGCCGTGTAGAGTATTTTTACTATACCAAAGGCACACCTATTTTTGCGCTTGGTTTGCATGTAGGTTTCCGGTTTTAACTCCCACATTTTCATAAGTATAAAAGAGGCGCTGGTAGCCTCTTTTTTTGTTTTACAGCAGTCTGGTTTTCTCCCAGATTTTATAGTTTGGCAAGTCAGTTAGCTCCACAAACCGGGCAAAGTCTTCCACTTTGTCCCACATCTCCCACTTTGCTCCACTTTTCATCTAAAAGTACACGCCGTCAGAGGCTCTCTACAGGCACTGTCTTTAATTTATTGATTTTCAGAGTTTTATACTTTGTTGGCCTCGTATAATAGTGGATTACATTCAAATATTCAAATATAGTTATGCCCAAATGGAGTTGATACGTATGTGGATAATGTGGATAAGTGGTGTGGATTACCATAATTTATCCACAAAGTGGTAAAAAGTGGGAGATTGTGGTTGTGGAGTTTTGTTGAATCGTTACATTTGTATACTCCGAAAACCACGCGGATGTACCTAAAGAAATTATGAACTTCCTGTCAGGCGAATTTGAATGCAAGATAGATCCTAAGGGGAGGTTGGTTTTACCTGCAAAGATAAAAGCCAATCTGCCGGAGGCGTCGGGCAATCATGTGGTGCTGATGCGTGGTTTCGAGCCTTGCCTGGTGTTATACCCGAAGGCAGAGTGGAAAGTGATCTACGATAAGGTAGCCGGCCTTAACGAGTTCAACGAGGAGTACCGTCACTTTCAGCGTAACTTCTTCCGTGGCAACACTGAGATAGAGCTGGATGGTACTGGTCGTTTTATAGTTCCGAGAACGATGGCGCGCTTTGCCGAACTGGAGAAAGAGGCAATTGTGGTTGGTCTTGGTAACCGCGTCGAGATCTGGAATCCGGACAAGTATGAAGAGTTCCTGATCAAAGACCAGCAAAACTTCTCGCAACTGGCCCAGAAGTTCTTAGGAGATAAAGAAGAAACAGCACCGTTGATCTGATGGAATATCATCGTCCCGTAATGTTGGAAGAGTCGGTTGAGGCTTTGGCTATAAAACCCGACGGAGTTTATGTGGATGTGACCTTTGGTGGTGGCGGACACTCAGCACTTATACTTAGCAAGCTAACAACCGGTAAGCTTTATAGTTTTGACCAGGACCGCGACGCTGAAGAGCAGTCTGAAAAACTGGAAGGACCAAACTTTCAGTTTGTAAGAGCCAACTTCCGTGATCTGAAAAAGTACCTGCGCCTTTACCGTGTAAACAAAGTAGATGGTATCCTGGCAGACTTAGGTGTTTCATCGCACCAGTTTAACGAAGGAAGCCGTGGCTTTTCCACCCGCTTCGATGGTCCGCTGGATATGCGCATGAACTACGAGCACGGCGACTCGGCTAAGGATGTGGTGGAAGATTACAGCGAAGAGCAGTTGCACCGCATATTCGGCATTTATGGCGAAGTGAAAAATGCTAAAACGCTTGCAAGAACTATAGTTGAACAACGGGCACGCAAGCCAATAGAAACAATAAGCGATTTTAAACAGGCCATACGAGCTTGTACGCCTAAAGGCAAAGAAAATAAATACCTGGCACAAGTTTTTCAGGCACTCCGCATCGAAGTGAACGACGAGATGAAAGCGCTGGAAGAGATGCTGGTTCAGGCAACTGAGTTGCTCAGTCCCGGTGGCCGATTATCAGTTATCTCTTACCACTCACTGGAAGACCGGTTGGTAAAGAACTTTATAGCAAAGGGTAAATTTTTTGGAGAGGTTGAAAAAGACCTGTTTGGAAATGAGATAAAACCCCTGGATGCAGTTAACCGGAAACCGATAGTGCCCACTGAAGAAGAATTGCTGATGAACAGCCGCTCGCGCAGCGCAAAGCTAAGAATAGCAGAGAAACGAGATCTGAATGATTAAATACACGGCCTGAAAGGCTACATTATAAAACAGTAACTATGGCTTCTAACCTTATGACTAAGACAGCAAGCGCGAAACGAAGTAATTCGGTGCGTTTGAAGCCAGAAGAAAAAGGCACCAAACGTAAGAAGCGCAACGGCTTCAGTATTTTTGGGTTGCTTGAGAAGTATACAAACGTTAATGCGCTCTTCGAGGAGGGTGTTCCATTAAAGTATCTGCCGCGTATCCTGTTCCTTACACTGCTTACGCTATTCTATATCGGTAACACACACTACGCCGAAAAAACAGTCCGCAAAATTGAGAAGGTAAAAACAGACACAGAGGACCTTCGTGCCGACTACACTACCTTAAAGTCAGATTATATGAGTGCCAGCAAGCAATCGGAAGTTGCCCGAAATGTTGCTCCGCTTGGCCTTGAGGAAAGTTCTACTCCACCATATCAAGTTGTAGTTCCGGCTGATGAATATTAAGAAATCCATAGTGATACGTGTGCGGTTAGCCTTTTTGGCTATCTGCCTTTTTGCGTGCGCTATTGTGTATAAAATAGGGGTGATCCAGTTTGTGGATGGAGATAAGTGGAGAGCAGTTTCTGAAGAGCGGCGTATCTTTTACAAGCCTGTATTTGCAACCCGGGGTAACATTTACGCCGACGACGAAAGTATTCTGGCTACCTCGCTTCCATTCTACCGCGTAGCTTTCGACCCAACTATAGCCGATGCACAGGCATTTAACGAGGGTATAGATTCGCTTGCACTACTATTATCCCGTTTTTATGGTGATAAGTCGGAAGAGCAGTACAGACGCAAGATCAAAAATGCACGTCATGCAGGCCGCCAGTACATTCGCCTGAACAGTCGCCAGATAAACTACCAGGATAAAAAGAAGATGGCCAAATGGCCTATTTTCAGAGATGGTAAGAACAAAGGCGGCGTTATTTTCGAGAAAGTTGAGAAACGATTTAAGCCTTTCGGGTTGCTTGCCGAGCGAACTATAGGTTTTATAAATGAAGACAACCTGGGCGCCGGCCTGGAATACAGTTTTAACGGCCACTTGGCTGGCCAGGATGGGGAGGCGCTATTTGAGCGTATCGCTGGTGGCAGCAAGCCTTTATCTGACGGAACGGAAGTAAAACCACAACACGGCTTCGACATCAAAACAACTATAGATGTAAACCTGCAGGACGTTGCCGAAAATGCGCTTTATAAAGCTCTTGAAAAAACGGATGCCGAGTATGGTACCGTTATTTTGATGGAGGTAAAGACCGGCGAGATAAAAGCTATGGCTAACCTGGGTAAGACCAAGGGCGGTTACATTGAGGACTATAACTATGCAGTTGGTTCACAGGGACGCACAGAGCCAGGCTCAACTTTCAAGCTTGCCTCTATGATGGCCCTGTTCGAGCAGTCTCCTGAAGTAAACCTGACCGACTCTGTTGATACCGGCAAAGGAAGGTATAAGATCAAAAATACCTACATGACAGACGCCAAGCTGGGTGGTTACGGTAAAATTACGGTGCAGGAAGTATTCGAAAAGTCGTCGAATATTGGTGTTGCCAAGTTGATGGAAGAGCACTTTAGCAACAACCAGCTGGCCTATGTAGAGTACCTCGATAAGTTTGGTTTAGGCAATACGCTTGGCTTCCAGATGGAAGGTGAAGCCCGCCCTTACATAAAGCACCCTAGCGACAGAAACTGGTACGGAACTACGCTTACATCTATGGCGATCGGCTACGAAACCAAGCTTTCGCCTCTGCAGACACTTGCATTCTATAACGCAGTGGCTAACAACGGCACTAAAATTCAGCCTATTATAGTAAAAGAGATACGCAGTGCCGACAATCCGGAAAAAATAACCCAACAGTTCAAGACCCGTGTGCTGGTAGACAAGATCTGCTCGGATGAGACATTGGCAAAAGTACGTGCCATGCTGGAAGGTGTAGTAGAGAATGGTACTGCCAGAAACATTAAAAGCTCTGATTATAAAGTGGCTGGTAAAACAGGCACGGCTCGTAAAGTAGTTGGCGGCAAATACGTGCGCGAGTATTCTACATCTTTTGCCGGTTACTTCCCCGCTGATAATCCGAAGTATAGCTGCATCGTTATTATCGATAGCCCGAAAGGTGTAAATGTGTATGGCTCTGATGTAGCTGCCCCGGTGTTTAAAGAACTGGCCGACAAAGCTTATGCGCTGGACCTGGAAATGCACAAGCCACTTAAAGAGCGTGTAACACCTAAAAAAGACCTTCCGCTTGTAAAGGCCGGAGCCGCTGAGGACTTGTCTACAATATTTAACAGGCTGGGAATAAGCAACCACCCGAAGAATAGTGAAGAAGAGTGGGTTAAAGTAAAAACAAACAAGCACTCACTCGATCTGTTGCCTAACCCGGTTCAGGATGGATTGGTACCGGATGTGACGGGTTTAACCCTGCGCGATGCCCTGTTTATACTTGGCAACCAGAACCTGAAAGTACAAGTGCAGGGAATCGGTAAACGCGTGCTCAGACAATCATTGAAAGCAGGACAACCTATAAATAAAGTCGGACAGATAACTATAGAATTAAGCTAATGCAGGCGCTGCAGACATTGTTACATAAAGTAGAAGTGTTAAACACACTTGGCTCCCTTGAAGTGGCTGTTGAAAGTATAACTTTCGACTCGCGCAAGGTGGGGCAGGGTGTGTTATTTGTAGCGGTGCGCGGTGTACAGAACGATGGCCATGCTTATATAGAGAAGGCTGCCGAAGCTGGTGCAGTAGCTATCGTTTGCGAAGAGTTACCTGTAGTTCAGAAGTCGGGAGTAATCTACGTAACCGTAAAGAACTCGGCAGAAGCGCTTGGGCAGATGGCATCTACCTTTTATGGAAACCCATCCTCAAAATTAAAGCTGGTAGGTGTAACCGGTACAAACGGTAAAACAACCTCCGTAACCTTATTACATAAGCTTTTCCGTGAACTGGGCTACCATGTAGGGATGCTGTCTACGGTGCAGAATATGATAGACGAGGAGGTTATGCCTTCTACACACACCACTCCGGAAGCGGTTAGCTTAAATGAGCTGCTGGCGAAGATGGTGAAAGCCGGATGCACGCATTGCTTTATGGAAGTGAGCTCGCATGCCATGGTACAGCACCGTGTTGCCGGGTTAACTTTTGCCGGAGGTGTGTTCACTAACATTACCCACGACCACCTGGATTACCATGGCAGCTTTGATGAGTATATAAAAGCCAAGAAATCCTTCTTCGATATGCTGCCTAAAGGCGCTTTTGCACTGGTAAATGCCGATGACAAGCGTGGGGCAGTAATGGTGCAGAACACGAAAGCAAGTATACACGAGTTTTCGTTGCGCAAAGCTACCGAGTTTAAAGCCCGCATCATCGATAATACCATACAAGGCCTGCATTTGGACGTAGATGGTAACGAGATATGGTGCAAACTGATCGGTGCTTTTAACGCTTATAACCTGTTAGGCGCTTATGCAGTGGCCGTACTTTTAGACGAGGACGCTACTGAAACCTTGACGATACTTTCCGCTTTAGACTCCGCTGCCGGCCGTTTTGATTATATAGTTTCGGATACGCAGGTAACAGGTATAGTGGATTATGCCCACACCCCGGATGCCCTCGAAAATGTACTGAACACGATACAGCAGATCCGCACACCGTTACAGAAGGTGATAACTATAGTTGGATGCGGAGGCAACCGCGATGCCGGCAAGCGCCCGGTTATGGCTGATATTGCCTGCCGGCTAAGCGATAAAGTTATACTTACTTCCGATAATCCGCGCTTCGAGGAGCCACAGGCTATACTTGAGGATATGCAGAAGGGCGTAAAACCACTGGATTATAAGAAAACACTTTCGGTGCTGGACAGGAAAGAAGCTATTAAAACAGCCTGCATGCTGGCAGAAACGAACGATATTATACTTGTTGCCGGTAAAGGCCACGAAACATACCAGGAAGTTAAGGGAGTAAAATACCCTTTCGACGACAAACTTATTTTAAAGGAAATTTTTCAGCAGCTGGGCAAATAAACCGGCATAACAACAGAATCAGAACTTAAGAATTAGATGCTATACTACCTCTTTACATATCTCGATCGTGAGTACGACTTAGCAGGAGCCGGCGTGTTCCAGTATATCTCGTTCAGGGCAGGTATGGCCGTGTTGGTATCGTTGCTGATCGCCATGATATTTGGCGGTAAGCTTATAAAAATGTTGCAGCGCAAGCAGGTTGGCGAGAGCATTCGCGACCTGGGCCTGGAAGGGCAGATGGAGAAAAAAGGTACGCCTACTATGGGTGGCCTCATCATTCTGCTGGCTATCCTGGTGCCTACGCTTTTGTTTGCACGCCTCGATAACATCTACATTATCCTGATGCTGGTGTCAACGGTTTGGTTAGGCGCTATTGGCTTTTTAGATGACTACATCAAGGTTTTCAAGAAGAACAAGGAAGGACTTGCTGGTAGATTTAAAATATTGGGGCAGGTAGGTTTAGGGCTTATAGTTGGCCTTACTTTATACTTTAACGATGATGTGGTGGTACGCCAGTACATCTTTTCCGATGGCAGTACCTCGGCAGTAAACGCCAGCAGACAGTATGTGGATGTGCATAGTATGATCACAACTATACCGTTCCGCAAAAACAACGAACTGGACTACTGTAACCTGTTTTCTTTTGCCGGGCCGCTTTTCCAGAACTGGTCCTGCTACCTGTATATCCCATTCGTTATCCTGGTTATCACCGCCGTATCGAATGGTGCTAACATTACAGATGGTATCGATGGTCTGGCAGCAGGTACGTCGGCTATTATTGGGGTTACACTGGCCATTTTTGCCTGGGTTTCCGGTAACACTATTTTCGCAGATTACCTGGATATCATGTTTATTCCTAACTCGGGTGAGCTGGCCATTTTCTCGCTTGCCTTTGTGGGTGCCTGTGTTGGTTTTTTATGGTATAACACCTACCCGGCGCAGGTTTTTATGGGCGATACAGGCAGCTTGGCTATAGGCGGTATAATTGCTGTTCTGGCACTTATTGTTCGTAAAGAACTGCTTATACCTATTCTTTGCGGCGTTTTCCTGATAGAGAATCTGTCGGTGATGCTGCAGGTAAGCTACTTTAAATACACGAAGAAGAAATATGGCGAAGGTCGCCGCATCTTTAAAATGTCACCGTTGCACCACCATTACCAGAAGTTAGGTTATCACGAGTCTAAAATAGTGGGCCGTTTCTGGATCGTGGGCATTATGCTAGCCATTTTAACACTGGCAACCTTGAAATTACGCTAAAGCATACAAATGAAAAAAATAGCTGTACTAGGAGCGGGAGAGAGTGGTGTTGGAGCTGCTTTACTGGCAAAAGCCAAAGGGCTTGACGTGTTCGTTTCGGATATGGGCCAGATAAAGGAGCAGTACAAAGCTAAGCTGGCAACAGCAGCTATACCATTTGAAGAAGGAACACATACACTCACCCAAATATTAGAAGCTCATGAGATCATTAAAAGTCCTGGCATTCCTGATAAAGCTCCAGTTATACAGCAAGCAACAGCGAAACAGATACCTGTAATCTCTGAAATTGAGTTTGCCGGGCGTTATACCGATGCAAAATTTATCTGCATTACCGGTACAAACGGCAAAACGACCACCACACTGCTAACCTATCACCTGCTTAAAAGCGCAGGGTTAAATGTAGGCTTGGCCGGCAACATAGGTGAAAGCCTTGCCGAAAAAGTGATCGATAACAAGCACGATTACTATGTGGTAGAACTGAGCAGTTTTCAACTGGATAATATGTACCAGTTCAAGGCGCATATCAGTGTGTTGCTAAACATTACGCCCGACCACCTCGATCGCTATGAGTATAGCATGGAGAAGTATGCAGCCTCTAAGCTGCGCGTTACCCGGAACATGATCGGGAGCGACTTTTTTATATATAACGCTGACGATCAGAATATACAGCAGGCATTTGACTCGGCTGCATTCGGTGGAACAACTATACCGTTCTCGCTGGAAAATACGGAAGGGGCAAAAGTTACGTGCGAAGGCTCAAGTATAAAGGTAGATGTTAAATTTTACGAGGGTAAGATAGATACATCAGAGTCGAGCCTGATCGGAAAGCATAACCAGTACAATACCATGGCTGCCGTAGCAGTAGCCAAGTTGCTGCAGGTAGATGATGAAAGTATAGCTAAGTCATTAGAAACTTTCCAGAATGCTGATCACCGGTTACAACTGGTGGGTGTGGCAAAGGATGTGAGCTACATTAACGACTCGAAAGCGACCAATGTGGAAGCAGTATGGTATGCGCTGGAAGGTATAAAACAACCGATCATCTGGATAGCCGGTGGCGTTGATAAAGGGAATGATTACAGTGTGCTGCAGGATCTTGCCCGTGAGAAAGTAAAAGTGCTGATCTGTCTGGGTAAGGATAATAAAAAGCTGGAACGTGCTTTTAATAAAGTAGTCCCGGTTATAGCCGAAACCGATTCGATAGAGTATGCTGTGCGCATGGGCAAATTGCTGGCCGTACCTGGCGATGTAGTGCTGCTTTCGCCGGCTTGTGCCAGTTTCGATCTGTTCAATAACTACGAGCATCGGGGCCAGCGCTTTAAAGAGGCAGTAGAGAAGATAGTTTTAAAGAAGTAAGCATAACAATTTTTAGCCAAAAGTTATGGTAAAGCAGTGGTTGCAGAAAAACCTGAAGGGAGACCCCGTATTATGGGCCATCGTACTGATGTTCTCCCTGATCAGTGTTGCGGTGGTTTATTCTGCCACAGGTACGCTTGCCTATAAAAAAATGGAGGGTAATACGGAGTATTTCCTTATTAAGCATTCATCGCTTATTCTGCTTGGCCTTGCTGCTATGTGGGCAGCCCATAAAATCGATTACCGTTACTATTCCAAATTGTCATTTTTTGCCCTGATAGCTTCGGTTCCGCTGTTGCTTTATACTTATTTCTGGGGTTCAAATATTAACGAGGCGTCGCGCTGGCTTACTATTCCGGTTATCAACCAGACTTTTCAGCCTTCCGACCTTGCCAAACTGGCGCTTATCTCTTACCTGGCCAGTATGCTGTCTAAAAAACAGCAGAAGATGAAGAACAAGAACGACTTTAAGCACGATTTTAAAGAGATCCTGCTTCCGATCTTTTCATGGACCATCGGTATTTGCGCGCTTATCGTGATGTCGAATACTTCAACGGCAGTTATGCTTTTCCTTACCTGCCTGTTGCTGATGTTTATCGGTCGAGTGTCTACAAAATATTTGTTAGGCGTTATCGTCGGTTTCATGATCATGGGAAGTATAGGCCTGGCAGCAGGTCAGCGACTCGGAACGGCCGTGAGCAGGGTAGAGGCATTCTGGAATGACGAACCTCAGTTCCAGTTGGAACAGTCTTACATAGCTATTGCAAATGGTGGTGTTATGGGCAAAGGCCCTGGTAACAGCGACCAGCGTGATATTCTGCCACACCCTTATTCAGACTTTATATTTGCGATCATTATAGAAGAATATGGCCTTTGGGGCGGAATAGTGGTGGTTTTCTTATACCTCGCGCTGCTCTACCGGGGGCTTGTAACGGTGCTGAATAGTACAGGCGCTTTTGGCGGTTTATTGTCAGCGGGGCTAAGCTTTAGTTTGGTTATACAAGGCATGGTGAACATGGGTGTTGCCGTTGGTCTTGGCCCGGTTACTGGTCTGCCATTGCCACTGTTAAGTATGGGTGGTACTTCATTGTTATTTACCGGTTTGTCGCTGGGTATTATACTTAGCGTTAGCCGTACCGATAAGGACATGACCGATAAACTTGTGACACCAACTCCGGTTAAAGCTCATGCATAAGCCAGCAAAACCATATCGCATTATAGTTAGCGGTGGTGGCACTGGTGGGCATATATATCCTGCTGTGGCAATTGCAAACCAGATAAAGGCTATCAGCCCGGACTCGGAAATATTGTTTGTGGGAGCTAAAGGCCGCATGGAGATGACCCGTGTACCGGAAGCTGGTTATAAAATAGTTGGTCTTTGGATCAGTGGGTTGCAGCGCCGTCTTACTTTAGATAACCTGTCTTTCCCGCTTAAGGTGCTTTCAAGTGTGCGGGCATCGCATAAAATTATAAAAGAGTTTAAGCCTGATGCTGTGGTAGGTGTGGGCGGTTATGCCAGTGGTCCTTTGCTGTATGCGGCAACGGCACAAGGTATACCGGCACTTATACAGGAGCAGAATTCATACGCAGGCATCACAAATAAACTGCTGGCCAAAAGGGTAGGCAAAGTTTGTGTGGCTTACGATAACATGGAAAAGTTCTTCCCGGCAGATAAGCTGGTGGTAACTGGCAATCCTGTTCGCCAGGACCTCTTGGATGTAAGTGAGAAGAGAAGAGAAGCCCTGTTGCATTTTGGCCTGACATCTGAAAAGAAAACGATACTGGTAATTGGCGGAAGCCTGGGTGCCAGAACTATAAACCAAAGTATAGCTGCAGGTTTAGAGCAAATTGCCGGTGCGGGATATCAACTTATCTGGCAAACCGGTAAAGGCTTTTTTAGCGAAGCACAAGACCTGGAGAAAACTTATACGGATAAGGGCGTACGCGCATTTGATTTTATAAAGCGCATGGACCTGGCTTATGCTGCTGCCGATGTGGTAGTTTCGAGGGCAGGCGCACTTTCTATTTCAGAGCTATGCCTGGCAGCTAAACCTTGTATACTGGTGCCGTCGCCTAACGTGGCCGAAGACCACCAGACAAAAAATGCAATGGCCCTGGTAAAGCAGGATGCTGCTATACTTGTTCGGGATGCCGACGCCGTGCAACAATTAGTACCGGCAGCCCTTGCGTTGTTACAAAACGAAGCACAACAGCAAAGCCTGGCAACAAACATTAAGAAAATGGCTCGCCCAAATGCGGCCGCAGAGATAGTTAACGAATTAGTAAAGTTGATAAAGTGAAACTGGAAAACTACAGGTATATCTACTTTTTAGGGATCGGAGGCATTGGCATGAGCGCTATTGCCCGCTGGTTCCATGCCAAAGGTTTTCCGGTTTGGGGCTACGATAAAACCCGTACCGCTCTCACCGAAAAACTGGAGCAGGAAGGTATACATATTCATTATGATGATGCGATAGAAAACCTTCCTAAGGAAATTCTGGAAGATAAGGCCAACACGCTGGTTATACTTACACCGGCTATACCTGCCGAGCACAGCGAATGGAATTACCTGAAAGAGCAGGGCTATACGATCAAAAAACGCTCTGAAGTGCTCGGCATTATAACTGCTGATGCTTATACGGTAGCAGTAGCCGGCACACATGGCAAAACAACTACTTCCTCTATGGTAGCGCACCTGTTGCACCATGCTGGAGTAGATGTTTCAGCTTTTCTGGGAGGTATAGCTACTAACCTTAACTCGAACTTACTGATCAGCAAAGGCAGCCGTGAAAAAGAGCTGGTAGTAGTGGAAGCTGACGAGTTTGATCGCTCATTCCTGACGCTGTTCCCGGAAATTGCAATTGTAACTTCCGCAGACCCAGACCATTTGGATATTTATGGTGACAGTGAGGAACTGATACGTACTTTCCAGCGGTTCATTAGCCAGATAAAACCCGGCGGCTACTTGCTACTTAACCAAAATACTGACCCTCGTTTAACGACCCAGATACAGCCGGAAGTTAACGTTATTACCTATAGTTTGGAATCCGGAGATGCTCATACTCAAGGTATTAAGATAGAAGGGCGCTGGTTTAATTTTGATATAGAAAGCCCGTTTCATAACATAGGTTCTCTGAAGCTCGGGGTGCCCGGTTTTCACAATACCGAAAACATGCTGGCGGCTATACTTGTAGGCCAGATACTGCAGGTGCCTGAGGATGAGATACGTAGAGGTGTTGAAAGCTATAGCGGGGTAAAACGTCGCTTTGAGTTTGTGTACGAAGGCAATGGCAAAGTATACATCGACGACTATGCCCACCACCCAAAAGAGATCGATGCCTTCATGCGATCGTTGCGAGCGCTTTACCCGAACAAAAGAATAAAAGTTATATTTCAGCCACACCTGTTTACACGTACCCGCGACTTCGCAAATGAGTTTGCAGAGTGCCTGAGCAAGGCTGATGAAGTGGTTTTACTCGATATTTATCCGGCACGCGAAAAACCGATACCAGGAGTGACCTCAGAAATGCTTTTGGAGCTGATTGATTGCCCCGAAAAATCGTTGAAAACCAAGGCTGAAATTATGGATAATTTGGCCCTAAACCTTGATTTTGACGTACTGGCAACCGTTGGAGCAGGGGATATTGATACCTTAGTGAAGCCTATCAAAAATATTTTAGAAAAAGTGTAGCATGGGCTTGAATAGTAAAATAAAATCTTTAATTTTTGCAGGTTGTAGCCTCGTTACGATTGGTGCACTTGCAAACTTTGCCGAATCCCGACAAAATGAAAAAGTTTGTCAGAAAGTGGCAATAAAAATTGATAATGAGTACAATAATTACTTTATTGGGGATACCGAAGTAGAAGGCTTGCTTACCCGTGAGGGCGAGCGAAATCTGGAAGGCTTACCTAATAAAACTATTGACCTGAAGAACCTTGAAAAACGCATTGAAGCAAACAAGTTTGTAGAAGATGCAGAAGTATACCGGGGCTTGGATGGTAACATACATGTACAAGTAAAACAAAACAGGCCTATTGCGAGAATTATACGATCAGACCAGGATGTATACTTAGATGTTAAAGGGCAGATATTGCCTTTATCAGAAAGATACACCGCCCGTGTAATCCCCATAACTAAGTCGGCGCTTTTAAAGCCTCTTAACCAGGAGTTCTTTCAGGACTCCGCCGGACAGGCCTATCTTTCATTGCTGCAGTTCATTGAGAGCGACCAGTTCTGGAAGGCCCAGTTAGCCCAGATGCATATAGATGGCAAGGGTAAAGTTTCGTTTCTGCCGCAGGTCGGTGACCATACCATAGAGTTTGGTAAGCCGGTGAACAGCGAACAGAAGTTTAAGAAACTAATGATCTTTTATAAAGAAGTGCTGCCGCTGATGGGGTGGGACAAATATAAGAGAGTGAATGTAGAGTACAGAGATCAGATAATTTGCGAATAAATATACAGATATGCAGAACGACAAAATAGTAGTAGGCTTGGACATTGGCACAACCAAAGTTTGCGCACTTGTAGGTCGGAGAAATGAGTACGGTAAACTGGAGATCCTTGGTATGGGCAAAGCTGCATCGGAAGGTGTGGTACGTGGCGTAGTTAGCAACATCGATAAAACGGTAGAAGCTATCAGAAAAGCGGTAACCCAGGCTGAAGCACAGGCTGATATTAACATTGGACTTGTAAACGTGGGTATTGCCGGACAGCATATTAAGAGTTTGCAGCACAATGGCAGCATTACACGTGCCGTAACCGATAACGAAATTACGGTTGATGATGTGAAGCGCCTGAAGGATGATATGTACCGTTTGGTTACACCTCCGGGCAGCGAGATCATACACGTGATGCCACAGGAGTATAAAGTTGATTACGAAGAAGGTATAACTGACCCGGTTGGTATGTCTGGCGTGCGCCTGGAAGGTAACTTCCATGTAATTACAGCACAGACCAACGCTATCAACAACATTAAAAAATGCGTTGCCCGTGCCGGCTTAACTATAGATCAGCTTATACTGGAGCCGTTGGCTTCGTGTATGTCGGTGTTGAGTGATGAAGAGCGTGAAGCAGGTGTTGCTTTAGTAGATATTGGTGGTGGCACAACGGACATTGCGATATTTAAAGACAATATAATCCGTCATACAGCAGTTCTTCCTTTCGGAGGCAATATCATTACGTCCGATATTAAGCAGGGCTGTATGGTAATGCAGAACCAGGCGGAACAGCTAAAAGTTAAGTTTGGCAAAGCCATTGCACACGAAGCCTCTGAAAACGAGATCGTATCAATACCAGGCCTGAGAGACCGTACTCCGAAGGAGATTTCTCTTAAAAACCTTGCTTACATCATCGAAGCCAGAATGGAAGAGATCGTGGAGTTAGTACTGGCTGAGATCGTTCGTTCGGGATATGGCAACAGCCTGGCTGCCGGTATTGTAATAACTGGCGGTGGTTCGCAACTGCAGAATCTGGTACAACTGGTAGAGTATAACACCGGTATGGATACCCGCATTGGCTATCCGAATGAGCACCTAGGTAAATCGAAAGTAGATGCCGTGAAGAGCCCGATGTACGCAACCAGCGTAGGTTTGGTGCTGGCAGGTTACGAGTCGATTGACCAGCGCGGCGAACAGCTGACAGATGTTCCGCAAGTAAAAGAGTATACCAAAGCGGCTCAGAAACAGAGCCCTAAAGAAGGAGGCAGCAGCTTTATGGATAAGATAAAGAGCCTTCTGTCTGATGACATAGATAATAACAAACAAAGTTACTAACCCATAACAGAGCAGGAGAAATAAGTATGAGCATGTACACTTTCGACTTACCGTCAAGCAGTAAGTCTATAATAAAGGTGATTGGTGTCGGGGGCGGTGGAAGCAACGCTGTGAACCATATGTATAGCCAGGGCATCAAAGATGTAGAGTTTATCATATGCAACACCGATGCGCAAGCCTTAAAAAGTAGCAGCGTACCAACCAAACTTGCTATCGGCCAGAACCTGACCGAAGGACTTGGTGCAGGTGCAAACCCTGAAAAAGGTCGCCATGCAGCTCTGGAAAGTAAGGAAGAGATCCGTGAGATGTTAAGCACCGATACTAAAATGGTGTTTATTACAGCTGGTATGGGTGGTGGAACCGGTACAGGTGCTGCACCGGTAATTGCCAAAGTAGCTAAAGAACTTGGTATACTTACTGTAGGCATCGTTACAGCTCCTTTCGGTTTCGAAGGCCGCAAAAAGAAGCAGGCTGCCGAAGACGGTGTTAAAGAACTGAGCGAAAACTGCGATACGATCCTGGTAATCCTGAACGACAAGCTACGCGAGATGTTCGGTAACCTGACGATACGTGAGGCATTTGCTAAAGCTGACAACGTGTTAACTACAGCAGCTAAATCTATAGCTGAAATTATTACAGTAACAGCTGAAGTGAACGTTGACTTTGAAGACGTTAAAACGGTAATGAAAGATTCTGGTGCCGCAGTGATGGGTTCTGCGATAACAGAAGGAGAAGGCCGTGCACTACGTGCTGCAGAAGAGTCTCTTTCATCTCCATTGCTTAACAACACCGATATACATGGTGCCCAGAAAATTCTTCTGTCCATCATGTCTGGTGAGCAGGCTGAACTGGAAATGGACGAACTGACTGAGATCACTGAATACATTCAGGAGAAAGCAGGCCAGGACGCTGAAGTTATCTTCGGTCACGGTATCGATTCGTCGCTTGGCCAGAGCATCAGGGTAACAGTTATTGCTACAGGTTTTGCCAGCAATTCTGATAACCTGATGGAGCCTAAAAAAACAGTGTTCGACCTGGAGAGCCAGAAGCCTATCGTTAATGAGAATGCTAAACCTGAAATAGTAGAAGTAAATACATTTGTACCGAAGCAGGTAGTTGCCCCGGCACCAGTACAGCCGGCTCCGGCACCGGCTCCAATGCCTCAGCAGCAACAGCACACTGAGTCTGTTCGCAGACCGGAGCAGCCGCAGCAGCAGCCGGCCACACGTATCGTGTTTGAGCTTGGTGCAGGCGAAGCTCCTGAAAACAGCTTCCCGGCCCCAAAGGTAGATGAACTGGCTGCGCGTGAGCAGGAAGAAAAAGAAATGATGTTGCGCAGAGCAGAAGAGCGTCGCAGAAAGCTTCGTGAAATGAGCAGCACAGAGTTCTCTTCAGAAGCCCTGAAAGAAAAACTGGAAGTGCCGGCTTACCTGCGTCGCAATGTAGCGTTCGAGTCAGTGGCTCATTCATCTGAGCGCAATATTTCCCGCTTCAACCTGAACGACGATAACGAAATATTAGGTAATAACAGCTTCCTGCACGATAATGTAGACTAAGCTTTACTTAAGATAAAAACAGAAGAGCCGGCTGATCAGCCGGCTCTTCTGTTTTTATAGGTATAGACTAAACTATAGTTGTTGCTAAAACCTGATCAGTTGCTCGATATGCTGCTCCAGTAATTCCTGGTATAGTTGGTTCGTGAGCTGCTCGCCATTAAAGTTCTTTTCGATATGAGCCAGTTTAAGGCGCATAGCCATTACATGCATGCCCAGGTAATGCAACACGTCGGTCAGGTGGCTTAACGCAAGCCCACTGCCCTGCATGCCCGATGATAGCCCGATCAGAGCCCCTTTCTTATCTTTAAAAGTATTAGGGTAGGAGAGGCCATCAATAAAGGCTTTCAACACGCCAGGATAAGAGGAATTATACTCAGGTACTACAAACACGAACTTATCAGAATTGGCGACCATAGAAGCCAGCTTATTGAACTGCTCATTTTTACCTGTATTACTATAAAGTGCAGAAACTATAAAATCAGGAGGAAGCTCTGCCAGGTCAAGTATCTGGTAAGGCTCGTTATGCTTTCTCAGTAGTTCAGCATACAGATTGACTATAGCTATACTGTTAGATTCAGGTCTGTTGGTACCTGAAATTAATGTGATCATACGCTGTGGTTTGTATACTACTATAAACCGGATTATGGTAGCAAAGTTATAGTTGTAGCGAATTTATAAAGAGGCTGAGGCAGCCTGTAAGTAAAGTATAAACAGCTATAACCTATAATTTAAGTGCAATAATAAAGTATAAAGGCCTATAAAACAAAAAGCGATAGCATTGCTGCTACCGCCTTTTATAGTTTAAAGTATAGCTAAATTAAGCTAATACGTTCTCTGATGTTGCCTTAGCTGACAGGTATTCCCTGTTCATTATGGCAATGTTCTCCAGCGATATACCAACCGGGCATTCAGCGGCGCAGGCACCTGTGTTAGAACAGGCTCCAAAGCCTTCCACATCCATCTGGGCAACCATGTTCTCTACACGTGTTTTAGCTTCTACTTTACCTTGTGGCAGCATAGCCATCTGAGATACTTTAGCAGACACGAACAGCATAGCCGAAGCATTTTTACAAGCCGCTACACAAGCTCCGCAACCGATACAGGTCGCAGCATCAAAAGCCTTATCAGCGATAGATTTGCCGATAGGAATAGCGTTGGCATCCGGTACACCACCTGTGTTGATAGATACATAACCACCAGCCTGCTGAATACGATCGAAAGCCGAACGATCCACTACCAAGTCTTTATGTACCGGGAAAGCAGCTGCTCTCCATGGCTCTATCGTTATCGTATCGCCATCGTTGAAGTGGCGCATGTGCAGCTGGCACGTAGTAGTACCGCGCTCCGGACCGTGCGGACGGCCGTTGATGTATAAGCTACACATACCGCAGATACCTTCACGGCAATCGTGGTCGAATGCGATAGGATCTTCGCCTCTGCGCAGAATGTCCTCATTCAGTACATCCAGCATTTCCAGGAACGACATGTCCGGGGAGATACCTTTAACAGGGTATGTTACCATAGCACCTGCTGAGTTTTTATCTTTTTGGCGCCAAACCTTTAGTGTCAGGTCCATTGGTTTAGCATTTGGATTACTTCCAGCCATCTTTTTATTGATTACGAATTAAGAATTACGAATTAAGAATTTAAAATCGTCTGTTTCAGACCCATTATTCATTCCTAATTATTAATTAATCATTACTTATAGCTACGCTGTGTTAGCTTCACGTTCTCGAATTCGAGTTCTTCCTTATGCAGTACCGGCTCGTTGCCTACACCTGTAAACTCCCAGGCAGCTACATAAGTATAGTTTTCGTCATCGCGCAGGGCTTCGTTCTCAGGCGTCTGGTATTCCTCACGGAAGTGACCACCACAAGACTCATTTCTGTTCAGGGCGTCATCTACCATCAGCTCACCAAGCTCCAGGAAGTCAGCAACACGGTTCGCTTTTTCCAGTGTGATGTTCAGTTCTTCGTTTACACCAACAACTTTAACATCTCTCCAGAACTCATCGCGCAGCTTACGGATCTCCTGCTTAGCAAACTGAAGGCCTTCGGCGTTACGTGCCATACCGCAATGGTCCCACATGATCTGGCCAAGTGCCTTATGGAAATCGTCGACAGTACGGGTACCGTTGATAGAAAGCAGCTGGTTGTTTTTAGCTATTACAGCCTGTTCAGCTTCTTTAAATGCCGGGTGGTCAATACTTACTTTGTCGTAAGGAGTTTGTGCCAGGTAATCACCGATAGTATAAGGGATCACGAAGTAACCATCCGCCAGACCTTGCATCAGGGCAGAAGCACCTAAGCGGTTAGCACCGTGGTCAGAGAAGTTTGCCTCACCGGTAGCGTATAAGCCCGGGATGTTGGTCATCAGGTTATAGTCTACCCAAAGGCCACCCATAGTATAATGTACTGCCGGGTAAATGCGCATTGGTCTTTCGTACGGGTTTTCGTCCGTGATCTTCGCATACATCTCGAACAGGTTACCATACTTTGCTGCAATAGCAGGCTGACCTTCGCGTCTGATCGCATCGGCAAAGTCAAGGTATACGGCTAGGCCGGATGAACCTACACCACGTCCTTCGTCGCAAACAAGCTTCGCGTTACGTGATGCCACGTCGCGTGGTACCAGGTTACCGAAGGCAGGGTATTTACGCTCCAGGTAGTAATCTCGGTCTTCTTCTTTGATATCGTTAACCGTTATCTGGCCGCTTCTTAATTGCTGCGCTATCTCAACTGTTTTAGGTACCCAAACACGACCATCGTTACGAAGCGACTCCGACATCAGCGTAAGCTTAGACTGGTAACCGCCCGATACCGGGATACAGGTCGGGTGAATTTGAGTAAAGCAAGGGTTAGCGAACAAAGCACCTTTTTTGTGTGCTCTCCAGGCTGCCGTAGCGTTAGAACCCATCGCGTTGGTTGACAGGAAGAATACGTTACCGTAGCCACCTGTTGCCAATACCACCGCATGTGCACTATGCGATTCGATCTTACCTGTGATCAGGTTACGAACCACGATACCACGCGCTTTGCCATCAACCATTACCAGGTCAAGCATTTCGGTGCGCGGGTACATCTTTACTTTGCCGTAAGCTATCTGGCGGTTAAGCGCTGAGTATGCACCCAGTAACAGCTGCTGTCCGGTTTGGCCACGAGCGTAGAACGTACGCGATACCTGCGCGCCACCGAACGAACGGTTAGCCAGCAGACCGCCATATTCGCGCGCAAAAGGAACACCCTGCGCCACGCACTGGTCGATGATGTTGACAGATACCTGTGCAAGACGGTAAACGTTTGCCTCACGTGCACGGTAGTCACCACCTTTAATGGTATCGTAGAACAGACGGAAAACTGAGTCGCCATCGTTCTGGTAGTTTTTAGCAGCGTTAATACCACCCTGTGCCGCAATAGAGTGTGCACGGCGCGGAGAGTCCTGGAAGCAGAAAGCTTTTACGTTATAGCCAAGTTCGCCAAGGGTTGCAGCAGCAGACGCACCGGCAAGACCGGTACCTACTACTATAATCTCGTATTTACGTTTGTTAGCCGGGTTTACCAGCTTCACATTAAATTTATGTTTGTCCCACTTTTCGGCTAATGGGCCTTCCGGGATCTTTGAATCTAATATCATAGTAAACTATATCAGCTTAATTATAACTCGATGAAGAAGAAGAAGTATAGCGGTATAGCTGCGAAGCCAAGGCAGATGATCACAGAGAAGGCGTAACCAAACTTCTGGATAAATGGCGTATACTTTTTATGCGTAAGGCCCAGCGACTGGAATGCACTCTGGAAACCGTGGATCAGGTGGTAAGCCAGCGCAACCATAGAGATCACGTAAAGCGCCACGTAAATTGGGTTTTTAAAGGCAAGAGCAACTTCGCTGTACAGGTTCAGGTATTCTTTGTTAGGAACGCCTTCCAGATCGCCGAAGCGGGCAGGTACGAAGAAGTTCCACAGGTGCACCAGCAGGAACACCAGGATAACGGTACCAAGCAGGCCCATGTTACGGGAAGACCAGGTGCTGTTTTCCTGCGGACGGCTTTCTGCGTAACCTACAGGACGGGCTGCCTTGTTGCGCCGCGTCAGTACGAGCGCATCATAAATATGAAACAGGAAACCTAACACCAATACTACCTCCATTACACGTATAACAATGTTGTTAGCCATGAAATGAGAGTAAATGTTAAAGGCCTCGCCGCCATCCTTGTAAAAAAGCGTGAGGTTACCCACAAGGTGCACCACCAGGAAAGAGCAGAGGAACAGCCCCGTGATCGCCATGATGTACTTACGTCCGAGTGTACTGGAAAACGTTTTAGTAAACCAATTCATCTGTATTTGTTAAAGGTTGAATAAATAAGCTTTTTTTAATTCTCAAAGGTACATGAGCACCTTGTACAAAACAATTTTAAGCTCATATTTTGAATAAATCTAAATTGTGCGATATATGTGCTCCGTTTAAGCGCCTAAATGCGTGCAATTATGACTTATTAAGTAACAAAAAATGGAAAATTAAGTTAAAGTTATACCTTTGTTTACTGCCTAATCCTACCTATATGCCAAAAAGTCTACGCTTACGGTGCCTGTTGCCAGGTAGTTTGTTGTGGTTGTTGATATTGCTGTTGGGAACACTTACTGAGGCACAGGCGACACACATAAGGGCCGGAGACATCACCGCTAAACGTGATACGACTCCAAACCCGCAGGCCCGTCGTTACTTCTTCACCATGATCATTTACATGGATGAAGGCTCTACTGCCGACCACCCTACCGTTGATATTAAAATGGGAGATGGTAACACGGTTACCGTTAACCGCGAAACCGGTGTAAACCGGGGACCCAGTATAGGCAACCAGACCGACCGCAACGTTTATAAATGGGAATATACTTACCGGAGCGATGGCCGCTATGTGGTTTCCTGGGATGGTATAAACCGTAACCCCGGCATCCTGAACATTTCGCCGCCTTCTGAACAGGTATCGTTCCTGATCAGCACTACTTTAACTATAAGTGCACTGCGTATAAACAGTACTCCGGTGCTTACCGTGCCACCTATTGACCAGGCCAATGTGGGTGAGAAATTTGTGCATAACCCTGGCGCTTACGACGTAGACGGTGACAGCCTTGCCTTTAAACTGCGCGTGCCACAGCGCACCGACCTGGCCGGAAATATTACTTCGGTGCCAGGCTATACTTTGCCCGACCGCACATTTAACTGCCAGAACTCGGCAGGTACAGGTACCGCAACATTTACACTCGATATTTTAACCGGGCAAATGGTATGGGATGCACCCTGCCGAACCGGTGAATACAACGTAGCTTTTGTAGTAGAAGAATGGCGTGTTACCAGCAGCGGAGGTCGTATTAAACTCGGCGAGGTGGTACGCGATATGCAGATTCTGGTAAAAGATATTCCGAACGAACCACCAGTGCTAGAGCCTTTGGATACCTGTATTATTGCAGGCGAAACCTTTACAGGTATAGTTCGGGCTACGGATGCCGATAATGACCAGATCAGGTTAACAGCATTTAGCGGTATTTTACAGCCGGGTTTGGGCGGCACAGCGCCGCGTGCCAGCTTTACGCAACTAACCAATTCTCCGGGGCTTGCTACCGGCCGCTTTACCTGGGCAACCGAATGCTCCGATGTGCGCGAGCGACCTTACCAGGTAATCTTTAAAGCAGAAGACAAAGAACCGAACTCTCCGAATAAACTTGCCGACCTGCAGCCATGGAACATACGTGTGGTTGGTCCGCCGCCACAAAACCTGCGTGCCGAAGGAGGAGACAGGTCTGTGGTACTGAACTGGGATAGATACATCTGCCAGAATGCTGTGACCATGCGCATTTACCGCCGCGAAGGGCCTTCGGGCTATATGCCGGACAGGTGCGAAACCGGAGTACCGGCAAGTACAGGCTATGTGTTTATAGATGAAGTAGGAAAGGATAGTAATGGAAACTGGCCGACAACCTATACCGATGACAACAATGGCCAGGGCCTGCAGGCAGGCGTGCAATACTGCTACATTATTTATGCTGAGTTTCCGTCGCCGGGCCGTGGTAAAAGTATAGCCAGTCGCGAGGTATGCATCATGGTGGACCAGGACATCCCGTACATCACCAATGTAAGCGTAACTAATACAAGCACTACCAACGGCACCATTGTAGTTAAGTGGACACAGCCAAGCAAGATCGATAAACTGACCCCTCCGTTTGAGTATCGCCTGTATCGTAAAGTAGGTCAGGAAGATGCTACAACAGGCTATGTAGAAATAACAGCAGCAAGAACAAGAAACCTGGCTGATACTACTTTTACAGATACCGGCCTGAACACAGTAGATAATGCTTACAGGTATAAACTAGAGTTCTACCAGTCTGCTACAACAGCAGGGCCGCCTACTGTGCTGCGCGATACTACCTCGGCTTCCAGTGTATACTTAACAGTGCAACCATCTGCTACTGAGACTAAAAATGTGGTGCTTACCTGGAACTACAATGTGCCCTGGAAGAACGAGATACTGCCGCATACCATTTACAGGCGCGAGGGTACATCCGGAACATTTACAGCCATTGCGGAAGTGAATGCCGGCCCAACCAGCGGAACATTTACCGATACCGGAACCGAAAGTGCACCATTGGAGCGTGGCAAAGTATACTGCTATTATGTGCAGGCCAGTGGTACCTACCAGTTGTCCGGTATAGATGAGCCATTGCTGAACAATAGCCAGCAGGTGTGTGCTGAATTGCCGAAACTGGTTTGTCCACCAATTTTAATGCTGGACGAACTGAATTGCGAAGAGTTTTTAGCTGACCCTACGGACCCGCCATACGAGAATGTGCTGAACTGGGAGCCACAGGTAACCGGAGATTGTACCGATGAGATAAAACACTTTACGGTATACTTCAAAGGCCCGGGCCAGACAGATTATACTGAGATAGCGCAGGTGCCAGGCAATATCAACACTTACACGCATACCGGATTGGAGTCGTTTGCGGGTTGCTATGTGGTTACAGCCACCGACATGAACGATGTGGAAAGCGCATACAGTAACGAAGAATGCAAGGACAACTGCCTGTTCTTTATGCTGCCGAACATCATCACCCCGAATGGCGATAACCTGAACGATATTTTCACGCCGGATGAGCGCTCGCAGTTCATCAAGTCTATCAAATTCACAGTGTTTAACCGTTGGGGAAATAAGGTGTTTGAAGGCAATGATCCGAACATTAACTGGCCGGGCATCGACTCCAAAGGCAACCGCCTGACTGATGGCGTATACTACTACGAGGCACAGGTAGAGTTCTTTACCATTGATCCGGCGAATGCCTTTAAAAAGTATAAAGGCTGGGTAGAGATAGTAAGATGATAACTACTGACCGACAAAAGCTGCAGGACAAGTCTATCGTATTTTATGATGGCACCTGTGGCTTTTGCCAGGCCAGCGTACAGTTCATTTTAAAGTATAACCATAAGCAGGATTTATACTTCGCACCACTGCAGAGCGGTGTTTTAGAGCAGGTGGTGCCACCTTCCCAATTACCAGACCCAGTGCCCGATGCGGTGCTATTTTACGAACAAGGCAAACTCTATTCCGCTTCAGAAGCAGCTCTTCGGATTGCCCGTTATCTTAATTTTCCGTGGCAGGTGTTTTCTTATTTCAGGTTTATTCCGCTATCTTTCCGCGATAAAATCTATAGTTTTATAGCCCGGCACAGGTATAAAATAGCTGGCAAACAGGAGGCATGTATGCTTCCGGAGCCACATCAACGCGCCAGGTTTATAGATTTTTGGTTGTTGAATGTTACATGGTAGAGTTGTTGATCTCCTGACGAATATAACCCTTTAGCCATTAAGCCATCCAACAATTTAACCTATAAAAATCAGCAATTATCAATCAATAATAAGAATGAAGAAAGCATACGTTTTCCCGGGCCAGGGTTCTCAGTTTGTAGGTATGGGCAAAGACCTGTACGAGCAGCACGACGAAGCAAAAAAGCTGTTTGATAAGGCAAACGAGATACTGGGCTTTAACATTACCGAGATCATGTTTAACGGCACCGACGAGGAGCTGAAGCAAACCAAAGTTACGCAACCGGCTATTTTCCTGCACTCGGTGGCACAGGCAGCTGTGGCTAAAGATTTTGCTCCGGATATGGTGGCTGGTCACTCGCTGGGTGAGTTTTCGGCGCTGGTGGCAAGCAAGGTTTTGAGCTTTGAAGATGGCCTGCGACTGGTATCGAAAAGAGCATTGGCGATGCAGGCTGCCTGCGAAGCAAACCCATCTACAATGGCTGCTATACTTGGCCTGGAAGATGAGAAGGTAGAAGAAGTTTGCGCCTCTATTGATGAAGTGGTGGTAGCGGCTAACTATAACTGCCCGGGCCAGTTGGTAATTTCAGGTTCGAACAAAGGTATAGAGATTGCCTGCGAGAAAATGAAAGAAGCAGGAGCAAAGCGCGCCTTGCCACTTCCGGTAGGTGGCGCGTTCCACTCCCCGCTGATGAAGCCGGCTGAAGAAGAACTCGCTAAAGCTATAAACGAAACTACGTTCAGCAAGGGCATTTGCCCGGTGTACCAGAACGTGGATGCCTTGCCGCACACCGACCCGACCGAGATAAAAGAAAACCTGGTGAAGCAATTAACCGCACCTGTTCGCTGGACACAATCGGTGCAGCAGATGATAGCTGATGGCGCTACGCATTTTGTAGAGTGTGGCCCGGGCAAAGTATTGCAGGGCTTGGTTAAAAAGATCGACCGTAATGCTGAGGTAAGCTCTGTAGAGTAAACTATAGCCATCTGTAAAGTATAAAAACCCTTCCTGGTTATAGTACCGGGAAGGGTTTTTTTATGCCTGAAATTCTGAAGGTGCTGCTGCTTGGAGCTTGTTTAAAATCTGCTACATTTGCTTTAAAAAGCTCCCCAAACTATGAAAAATAAAACCAACCTCCTGCTCTGGATAGCTGGCTTTCTGCTGCTGGATCTATACTTTAACGGCATTCCGAAACTCTTTACTTTAGATGTGTTGCCCTGGCTTGTCTATACTATAGGCTTCTTTGTAATAGCGCACCTTTTCGCAACGTATGCGCTGAAGTTAAAGGGCTTATCGGGTTTTGGGTTGCAACGGCATAATGGCTGGCTGAAACTGCTGCTGACTGGCTTTATACTTGGGTTAAGTATCTGGGCATTAAAGTATCTGGTGTTTTACCAGATGGGCAAATTTGAGGTAACAGGTATAATGGACAGCAGTTATATTGCAGGTATGCTGGCACAGGCATTGCTGGCCATGCTACTTGTTTCGGCTATAAACGATGTGCTGATTCGTGGCTACTGGCTGCCATACTTCCGGAAAAACAATTTAATGCTTTTCTATATTCTGGTAACAACTATACTGTATGCTTTAGATGATTCCTGGAACGAGGGGATAACTTGGATCAACCTTGTTTTTTCGGCTGTGCTGGGTTTGTCTCTGGCTTATACTGTTGTTAAGACCGGCTCAATCTGGATGGCTATAGGTATACACTGGGGCAGCAATATGATGTTCCGGGCAATGGCCGGATTTGATGGGCAAGGTATCTGGCAACTCGGGCAGGTAAAAGATGGCCCACTGTATGAGTGGGTAAGTATACTTGTTACAGCGCTGCTCTTTCCGATTCTATACCTGTTGCTGAGAAATAGAAAATCTATAGTTACTATGCAGGAGGAATCTGTGCCTGCAAAGCCTGGGGTAGTTGTTTAAAGCGTTTTTAACGGCCTTGTACAGCAGAAAGTTTACACAATACTACTAGAACAGTTTTGCATTTCCATTTATATGCTTACCATCAGCTGATAGCCTATTTAAGCGTACTGTAATTTTGTACCAGGTAGAGTCTATAGTATGTGTGGGTCGTTTGAGATTTGAAAACTCTATGCTGCGTACAAGCTTAGAGCTGGCCTAGGCATAAAAGTCCTCTTTCATTACACTTGTTGAGATCCTTCCTTACCTTTTAATATTATAGGTAAATAAATCTAGTCTGGTCGTTATGTTATCTCGATCAAATAGGTTGTTCTTTTAGTACTCCGGATAGTGCATGTCGAACTGTATGGCTGTCAGGTTCAATTGGTGTCTTAAACTGTCAAATTCCTTCTGATCCAATGGCCCATAAACAGGCTTGTCTTGAAAAGAATTAGCAGTGATTTCGATGATATAATAATTAGTCGTATCTGTATGTACAGTAACGATGTTTCCCGGTTTGATAGGATGTTGCTTGGCGATTATATACTTTGAATTGTGGCCTATTTCCGAAACATATTCAGGGATGATTTGCTCTCCCTTACTTATATTTCGTGTTTGAGGAATGTCAATCCAGCTAGTTTCATAATCACCTATAATATTATCTGAGTCGCTGTCGAATACGCAACCGGATAAGGTAAAAAGTGAAAGGATAAGTATAAGTGTTCTTCTGCAGTTCACATTAAGATTCTTTAGTTGCAACGGTTAGGCTAAAAAGCGTTGCTGTCCCAAAGGGCAGCGATGAATTTTAGCTCTTGTTATGCAATGGCTTTTTATGTTCTTTCTGTTTGGTTACTTTTTATACTTGTCTCTGTTTTCCTCGCTGAAAATGACTGGCAAATTCCAGACGCGTCTTTCGTGTTTCCCAAGCCTGTAATAAACGTCCCACTCTGGAATAGTTTTCACAACTCTTATGGCTTCTCGGTCAAACACTTCATTAAATCCTCTCAGGACTTGTACCGTGTCAACAGCACCATGTTCGTTTGCTGAAAACTGAACAAACACTTTTACTGTCTTTTCCTGTGTTGGCAACTCCTCCCAATTGATGTTGCTGTATATATGTTTGAGAAGTTTTTCGCTGTCCTGGCTGTAAACCGACTGCCTTGATTTTGAATTATCAAATACCTTCGTTCTAACAAGCTTGCCCTTCTCTATCTGGAATATTACTTCCTTCTCATAAAGCGACTCATAACCCATATGGACATAGTATAGCTCTTTCCCCTGCGGTGAAAGTATATCTGCTGTCACCCAATCAGCTTTTACTTTTCCATCAATTAGCTTATTGCCAAACAGTTTTTTAAGGTCTGCTTGTATCTTGTCTTTATGGTAGCAACAACTATAGATGCCCTTTAAGAATAGCTGGTTTTCAATTATAGTCCATTCAGCCTGATATCCTCTCCAACAAGCTGTTGTCTCACACCCCTTTTTATTTCCAAACAGTTTTGGTCTTAAGGTATCAATATTATGAAGCTGTTCAAGCGGGTTTGCGAAGATTGAAAGTGTATCTCCGTTGTAAATAAGAATGTCAGGAATCTGTGCGGTAGCAAAAGCCTTGCTTACTGAAGTAATTAGGATTAGGATTACAAGTATGTAGTTTTTTGTTTTCAATGCTTTGGTTCTTGATTAAGCTACTGCATAACTACTGTATAACAGTAAACATATGCTTATCTGCACTATCTACAAAGTATAATTAACCTTTCATCGCAATCTTCAACACCACTTTCCGGACCACATTTTCACCGGTTACCATAGCGGCGTGGGCATCGTCGGGGTAGAAGATGGTGAAGGAGCCGGCCGGTACTTCAAACCAGTTATCGGTTCTGTCGGGGAAGAAGGCAGCGTCACGTTCATCGGTATATGGGTCGTTAGGTTCGTCGCAAAGAGCAAAGTCTTTCCAGGCCATAAGGTCAGTGCCCGAAATGATGTATTGGATATCGATGTACTTGCGGTGTACTTCCAGTTTATAGTTGTCCTTGCTTATACCGGGCCCATCCGATACGATCGCAAAAAGGTTCTTTTCTTCTATTTCGTGCACACCGGTTGCTATACTTTTTAAGTCCGTTTCGGTCAGGAATTTAAAGGCTTGTGCAAAAAGCGGGTGCATACAAACGTAGCGGTCAGCGTTGGAGAGTTTATCTAAAACCATGGCGGTAGTTTATAGTTGATTATTCGATTATATGACAAAGGACGAAAGGCTTTTATTAAAAAGATCGACTTAAATTCTATTGTCTTTTATCTAACGGTCTTTTGTCAAAAACAAAAGTTAAAAAATTCATTTACTAAAGTGTACGTACATCGAACGAAACACCCGTTTATACTTGTTATAAAATGCTAAATTTGCCTTAAATTAAGAGATATCCATTGATCTATCCTGAAAATTTTGAAATAAAGATCGGGTTTGCGCAAGTGCGCGAAATGCTATCGGAACTGTGCCTAAGCCCGCTGGGCAGGCACTTCGTAAACCGTATGGCTTTTATTACGCGCCACGACCTGGTGCAGCGCCTGTTGCAGCAAACAAACGAATTTAAACAATTACTGGAGGCGGATGCCGAAATTCCGCTCAGCCATTATTTTGACGTATCCAATTCGCTGGACAGAGCCGCTATACCGGGCACATTTCTGGATGTGGTGCAGTTCTACGAGATCAAAATGTCGTTGCGTACTATCCGCGACTCGCAACGTTTTATATCCGGAACAGAAGAAGGAAAGTTTGAAGCCCTGAAAGCGCTTGGCGCTGACGTGACGGTAGAGCGTACGCTGATTGCGGCTTTAGATAAAGTAGTAGACGATAACGCCACTGTGCGCGACGATGCCAGCCCCGATCTGCAGCGCTATCGCCGCGACCTGATCGCGCAACAGGCTATACTTCGCAAAACAATCAGCTCCATTATCCGCCACGCAAAAAACGAAGGCTGGACACCCGACGACGTAGAGCCAACTATACGTGGTGGCCGTTTGGTTATACCGGTTATTGCCGAGCACAAACGCAGGGTGAAAGGTCTTATACACGACGAGTCAAATACGGGCCAGACGGTATACATCGAGCCAGAGTCTATTTTCGGGCTGAACAACGATATCAAGGATCTGGAGAATGCTTATCATCGTGAGCTTATCCGCATCCTGACCGCTTTAACAAATACGTTGCGCCACCATATTCCGGAGTTGCGCAAAGCTTACCAGTATTTGGGTTTACTTGACTTTATAAGAGCCAAGGCTGCCTTTGCGCGCCGCGTAGAAGCAACTATGCCAACGCTGCACAAGTATCCGCACATCGCCTGGAAACAAGCTGTACACCCGCTTTTATACTTGTCGCATCGCCAATTGGGCAAACCAACCGTGCCCATGGACCTGGAGCTTACCCGCGAGCAGCGCATGCTGCTTATTTCGGGGCCTAACGCCGGTGGTAAATCGGTGAGCTTAAAAACAGTAGGACTGGTGCAATACATGCTGCAGACTGGTATGCTTATTCCGGTAGAAGATGGTTCGGAAGCAGGTATCTTCCATGATATTTTTATTGATATTGGTGATGAGCAGTCGATTGAGAACGACCTGAGTACCTATAGTTCGCACCTGACCAACATGAAGAAATTTGTGACGGTTGCCGACAATAAAAGCCTGGTGCTGATAGATGAGTTTGGTACAGGTACAGAGCCTGTGCTGGGTGGCGCTATTGCCGAAGCTGTTTTACAAACGCTCAACAACAGCAAAGTATACGGCGTGATAACCACACACTATACCAACCTGAAAAACTTTGCCGAGAAAACACCGGGTATTGTGAACGGAGCCATGCGCTACGACCATAAACACCTGCAGCCGCTATACCAACTCGAGATAGGGAAGCCGGGCTCGTCGTTTGCGATTGAGATTGCCCGTAAAATTGGTTTGCCAAAAGCTATAGTTGATAAAGCCAGCAGCCTGGTAGGTAAAGACAAAATACGGTACGACCGCCTGCTGGAAGAACTTGAAACCGAAAAGCAGGAACTGGAAAAGAAGCTAGCCGAAGCAACCAAGCTGGAGCTGAAACTGAAGCGCAACGTAAAAGAATATCATGACCTGAAGAACTTCCTGGAGGAGAGCAAGCAGGACGTAATGCGCGAAGCAAAAGGCAAAGCCAAGTTATTGCTTAAGGATGCGAACCAGAAAATAGAAGCAACTATACAGCAGATAAAGCAGAGCCAGGCCGAGAAGGAAAAAACGAAAGAAGCACGCCGCGACCTGGAAACATTTGCCAACGAACAGGTTCGCAAAGAAGAACAGCGTCCGGCTCACAGACGGTCAGTAAACAAAGGACCATTAGCAGAAGGAGACCATGTTTCGCTGATAGGGCAGGACTCAGTTGGGCAGATCATAAGTATAAAAGGCAAAACGGCTGAGGTGCTTTTTGGCGGACTGAAAACTATAGTTAAAGTTGATAACCTGGAGCGGGTAGATGCGCAAACGGTAAAGCAGAAAAAAGCAGTTGCCAAAGCCGAACAGGGTTATACCCGGGGCATGAACATTACGCAACGCATGGCCGATTTCGGAAGCACCCTCGACATAAGAGGCGAATATGCAGAAGACGCGCTGACCAAAATAATGAACTTTACCGACGAGGCTATAATGCTGGGCATCCCGGAAATAAAGATCATACATGGGCGCGGCAACGGTATACTTCGGCAGGTGGTGCGCGATTATTTATACTCGGTGCCGGAAGTAGCCAGCCTGGGCAACGAAGCAGAAGAGCGTGGCGGCGATGGTGCTACATTAGCTGTGCTGAAATAACGAAGTATAAACTATAACCTATAAAAAAGGCTCCCTGCATCAGGGAGCCTTTTTATGGTATTATGTGAAAAGGGTTAGCGTACAAAACGTACTTCGTATACTCCCTGGTTTTCACCTAAAAATTCACCTTCAGCCCACAATTCTGTAGCAGAAAGCATATTAATATCTACAGTCAACTCATTATCAGTACCGGAATCCATAATAACCTGGCTTTCATCATTTGTAAACTCCCACGTACCGGATGCCTCAGTCCTGCCAGGAATAGTACCTGTGTACGTTCCGTTTGTCTCAAACTTGACAGTTGTAGTCGAAACATCAATCTGGTCTTTTGCCAGCTCAGTAACATCATTTCCATTGAAGAATACCTTATTTCCTGTCCAAACGCCGGCAGTTAGTAATTCGGTGTTTGATGCAGTCGGATCTACATTATCGTCATCATCATCGTCGCAGCTAACCATAGTTACCATAAATAAGGCAGCGAACAAATAGCTTAAGAATTGAAGTTTTTTCATCGTTTTTTCTGTTTTGGTTAATAATTAAGTTTGGAAGAACTGAGCTGACGGCCTTTTTTTAACAGGCCTGATTAGTTGTTTTAAATGGAGCAATTGCCGGCAAAGTATAAACCACCAACAAGCGAAGTACGCAGTGTGTAACGTAATTGTTTAACCGGGCAGGTGCGTATTAAAAACGAAAACCAGCTTTACACTACTGTTTAAAGCAGTGTAAAGCTGGTTTATAGTTGATCGTTAAATATCAGATTACATAATATTTACTTCAGGGTTAAGCTTAATACCAAACCGTTTTTCTACCGACTGAATGATATCGTGGGCAAGTTGTTTTACTTTTTCGCCGGATGCGCCGCCATAGTTTACGAGTACCAGCGCCTGGTTTTTGTGCACACCATAATTTTCGATCACTTTCCCTTTCCAGCCGCATTGTTCTATCAGCCAGCCGGCAGGTACTTTCACGGTTGTTTCAGATACAGGGTAAGCCGGCATGTTCGGGTATTGCTCTTTCAGGATATCGAATAAGGTAACCGGTATTTCGGGATTTTTGAAGAAGCTGCCTGCATTACCTATCTGCTTTGGGTCTGGTAACTTGCTCTGGCGGATGTGGCAAACGGCTGCGCTTACGTCCTGTATAGTTGGCTGCTGTATGTGCATCTCCTCGAGTGTGGTTGTAATAGCGCCATAAGAGGTATTCAGTTTATGGTTTCTGTGCAGCCTGAAGGTAACCGAAGTAACTATAAACCGGCCTTTCAGTTCGTTCTTGAACACACTTTCGCGGTAGCCAAACTTACAATCTGCATTATCGAATTTCTTTAATTGCCCGGTTTCCATTTCAACTGCTTCCAGCTCATAAAACACATCTTTCAGCTCAACGCCATAGGCACCAATGTTTTGCAGAGGGGCAGCGCCAACTGTGCCAGGTATAAGCGAGAGGTTTTCAACGCCGCCCAGGCTATGTTGCAGGGTAAAAAGTACAAACTCGTGCCATACTTCTCCACCACCGGCTTTTACGAAAGTATAGTTCTCGTCTTCCTGTAAAATCTCGATGCCTTTTATACTGTTTTGCAGCACCACACCGTCGAAGTCTTTTGTAAAAAGCAGGTTACTGCCGCCGCCAAGTATAAGTTTTTGCTCTTGTTTCAACTCAGGCATTTGCAACAGGTGCTGTAGTTCCTGCACACTCTCGAAGCTGGCAAATAGTTTGGCTTTTACATCAATCCCGAATGTATTGTAGGGCTTCAGTGGAAAATCGGTCTGCAATTTCATAGGCTCGTATTTACAGCAAAGATAAATTTAAATTGTTGATTGTTGAATTGTTGAATTGTTAATACAGTCACAAAACAAAGATATGGGTCAGTAGAGACGCAATACCTTGCGTCTCTACTATAGAACAATTGGTAGCTGCCTGAATTATAGAAGCAACTATAAAACTATAGTATCTGATCAGCATATAAATTCTGGAATTGAAATAAACTTTGGATAAATAATTCAGGCCTGTTTATAGATTCAAACGACAATCATCAATTCAACAATTAAGCAGTATCTTTGCAGTATTACGAACTATAGATCATGGCAAAACCGAAACCGAAGCAAAAGCAGAAAGCAACCGAAAACTTTAATATAAGCGTTACAACGCTGGCAGGCCTGGAAGAGGTGCTGGCAGAAGAGCTGCGTGCGCTCGATATGGATTATATTAAAGTCGGAAATCGTGTGGTGTCCTGTTCGGGTAACCAGCGGCAATTGTACGAAGCTAACTTATGGTGTCGTACTGCTATTCGTATACTTAAGCCGATCCGTAATTTTAAAGCCCGTAACGAAGACGACCTGTACGAGCAGGTGCAAAAAACGAACTGGAGTGAATATTTCGACCTCGACCAGACCTTTGCCATTGATGCTGTAGTTAGCCATTCTACTTTTGAGCACTCGCTTTTTGTGGCTCAGCTTACCAAAGATGCTATAGTTGACCAGTTCCGTAAAAAGACCGGCGAACGCCCTTCTGTAGATCGTATTCGCCCGGATGTGCGCCTGAACCTGCACATGCACGAAAACATGGTCACCCTTTCCCTCGATTCGTCAGGAGATTCGCTTCACCGCCGTGGGTACCGCTTGCAAACCAACGTGGCCCCGCTGAATGAAGTTTTGGCTGCCGGTATCATTTCGCTTTCCGGTTGGGATAAGAAGTCGACCTTTATAGACCCGATGGCTGGTTCCGGTACTTTCCTGATAGAAGCGGCTATGATGGCGCAGAACATCGCACCCGGCCTTTTCCGCCGCGACCCGTTCGGTTTCGAGAACTGGAAAGATTATAACAAAGAGCTGTTTGAAATGGTATGGCGCACTGCCGAAGCCAAAGAAAAGAAAGAACCACAAGCTGAGATAATCGGCTACGACATTGACCCGGATTACGTGGAAGCTGCCCGCACCAACATTGCCAATGCCGGACTGGAATATGTTATTAAAGTAGAAGAAGCCGATTTCTTTAAAACCAATGCCCCAACCGAGCAAGGTGTTTTAGTCATGAACCCGCCTTATAACGAGCGTATTTTATCGGACGATATTTTCGAACTATACAAGAACATTGGCGATACCTTAAAACAAAATTACCAGGGCTATGATGCTTTTGTTTTCACCGGTAACCTGGATGCAGCTAAAAGTATAGGCCTGCGCGCCTCACGCCGCACCCCGCTTTACAACGGCGCCATCGATTGCCGCCTGCTTAAGTATGAGTTGTACAGTGGTAGCAGGAGAGAGGAAGAGAAGTAAAAAAGTATAAGTATAATAAGATTCTAAACCTCACAGTGTTTTTAAAACCTGTGAGGTTTTTGTTTTATAGTTTCTTTTTTTGTCATTTCGAGCGTCAGTCGAGAAATCTTATGTGTCCTATAGTTAGTTGTAGGACCTAGCAGTGTGCGCAGCTCCTGCTAGCGTCTATGATGTTCTATAGCTCAAGCAGATTTCAATTTGAACCAAGCAGTTTCTTTCATAGTCGCTTCTCATCCTGGGAGCTCTATTCACCTATTGTTTTATAGTTTCCTTGGCTCGCTCACGGCCGCGAGGCCTCGCCTTCGGGCATCGCGCTGCTGCTTTCTTGCTACCCTCGTACCTCGGGTTGCCTGCGGCACCGCAACAAATCAAAGGCGCTCAACCCAAAGACTGATAAATTTCTCATAGCCACCACTTAACTATAATTTATACTATAAGCTTCGACCTTTCCTATGGTTGTATTTCCGTAGGGACAGGTCGCGACCTGTCCGCCCAATACCGTCAACTATAGAACTATAAATGGTGAGCTAGTTTTGGCAGGACTGTCCCCATGAGGACAAGTGAGAACGGGAGTTCGAAACTTGCGAGCAAAGCTCATAGGGGTGTTTAGACTGTAACTATAAAACTATAGCTTATGACTTGGCAGTAGCAGAAAATTCCCCGCCTTAGACAAGGAGGGGTTAGGGGTGGTTGGACCACGTTAACTATAAAACTGAAACTACAGCCGGAATTCCCCTCTCGGGAGGGGTAGGGGTGGGTTTATACTATAGACACCGCTAATGCAATTCCTGTCCCTGCCGGGCCAGTTAAGTCAGGAAACTCAACACCACCTTAAATCACGAGACAGCTGATAATTAAAACAAGATGTTATAACCAACTATAAAACAAAAGCCTGCCACCATCAGGTAACAGGCTTTTCTATTTATAACAAACGCTATCCTCCGAAGAGTCAGGTTATATTACGATATCCACGGAATATTCTTGAAGTTCGGCTTACGTTTCTCGAGGAACGCGTTTCTGCCTTCTTTGGCTTCTTCGGTCATGTAAGCTAAGCGGGTGGCTTCGCCGGCAAAAACCTGCTGACCTACCATGCCATCGTCAGTTGCATTAAAGGCAAACTTCAGCATTTTAATTGATGTAGGCGACTTAGCCAGTATTTCCTGAGCCCAGTCGTAAGCAGTACCTTCCAGTTCGTCGTGCGGGATAACGGCGTTTACCATGCCCATATCATAAGCCTCCTGGGCAGAGTAGTTGCGACCTAAAAAGAAGATCTCGCGGGCACGTTTCTGGCCTACCATTTTAGCCAGGTATGCCGAACCATAACCACCATCGAAGCTGGTCACATCGGCATCGGTTTGTTTAAAGATCGCATGCTCTTTGCTGGCAAGTGTCAGGTCGCAGACTACGTGCAAACTATGGCCGCCGCCTACTGCCCAACCCGGAACTACAGCAATTACCACTTTCGGCATAAAACGGATCAGGCGCTGTACTTCCAGTATGTTCAAACGCGGAATCCCGCCTTCATCTACATATCCCTGGAAACCACGGGCATTCTGGTCGCCGCCGCTACAGAAACTATAAACGCCATCTTTAGTAGACGGCCCTTCAGCTGATAAAAGTACCACGCCTATACTTGTGTCTTCACGGGCATCCAGGAACGCATCGAAAAGTTCGAATACAGTTTTAGGACGGAACGCATTGCGCACATTCGGGCGGTTAAAAGCAATACGGGCCACGCCGTCAGCTTTTTTATAGGTTATATCTTCGTATTCCTTAACGGTTTTCCAATTTGCTTTGCTCATATCTTACATATTTACACTCAAAGGTAACTTATTCTATAGTTTGGCTCAAATGGTTTTCTTGTGTCTAAGTATGATTTCAGAATTATACCATCATTCTGATTTAGTTTATCAGGCTGGTTTAGAGGGATTTGATCAAACTTATAAAATAAAAAAATACGAAAAGTTGGTTTTTAAATACTATAATATCGTATTTAGCAGCCATGAATTTGATGAACAACGCATATTATTATTACTACTATCACCAAAGCCGCCGTTTTGGAGTAGGATGCGTGTGTTCTTAAGTATGTAATTTATACCTATAGCATATAAAAGCCTGGTTCCAAAACGGACCAGGCTTTTTTTATGCCCAAACCTCAAATTATAGATCAAAATGGAAAGTAAAACGACAATGCCTGAAACGAAAAGACACATTCCGACCCTGAAAGATATGCAGCAGGTGTATAACAACTATACCGACGAGGACCAGCAGGTTTGGCAACTTTTATATGAAAGACAGATACATAACCTGCCTAGTGCCGCTACAAAGGAATTTTTGAAAGGGTTGAAAGAAGTTGATTTTAAACAGGAGGAGATACCTGATTTTGTACCCGTAAATGCTATACTTAAACCTATAACCGGCTGGCAGTTAGTGGCTGTAGAAGGTATTGTGGATGATGCCTTATTTTTTGAGCTGATGGCTAACCAGAAGTTTCCGGCAACAACCTGGCTGCGAAAATTAAGCGAACTCGATTACCTGGAAGAGCCGGATATGTTTCATGATGTTTTTGGACACGTACCGTTACTTACAAATAAGAAGGTTACTGAATTTTTGCAGGTACTCAGCCAGATCGGACACGAATATGCAGATAACCCAGTCGCAGTTGATCTGTTATCGCGCATTTACTGGTTTACAATTGAGTTTGGCCTGATAAGAGAGGATGATGAGCTGCGTATTTACGGTGCCGGTATTTTAAGTTCTGTGGGCGAAACAAAGTATAGCCTGAGCGACGAGCCGCAGCACTTCGCTTACAACGTCGATCAGATCCTGGATACACCTTACCGTAAAGATACTTTCCAGGACAGGTACTTTGTAATTGACTCCTTTGACCAGTTACTCGATTCGGTAGATGCAATTAAAGCAAAACTGAATGCAAAACTGGCACAATTAGAACTTATCTAAACTATAAACCCATGGAATTAGAAAATAAAAAATGCGTGCCCTGCGAAGGAGGTGTTCCTGTAATTAAAGGCGATGATATTGAGAACTACAGCTGCCAGCTCAAAACAAACTGGGATGTAGTAGACGAGAAAATGATCCGGAAAGAATTCCTATTCCCTGATTTTGTCGCAGCCATGGGGTTTGCAAATAAGGTGGGGGATATCGCAGAGGAAGAAGCCCACCATCCGGACCTGCACATCTCGTACGGTAAAGTTATAGTTGAGCTCTGGACGCACGCTATCGACGGCCTCTCTGAAAACGATTTTATAGTTGCTGCCAAGATAGATGCGATAGAAGAGTAACTACAGCTTATAGTTTAAAGGGATAGAACTACTAAAAGCGCACGTCCCGAACGCTTTCGGGATGTGTGCTATCTTTCGGCTTCTGGCCGCTTTGACTATATCTGGCAAAACTCGTGGCGGGACGCCACCCAATACCTCACACTCGCCAGAGGCGAGCGAGGGATAAACACGCAGCAAAATAAAGAGCACCCCACCCAGGGTGCTCTTTTTAACTATAGTTTATAACGTGTTATAGTTTTCGGTAAGAATACTTGATGCCTATACTTACGTTTTTAGGAAGATGCTGAAAGTGGAATAAGTGATTTACTTCAGCAAACAGAGATACCTTTTGAGTAGCATAAAGCTCAAAACCGACGCCAGGACTAAACCTGAGATCGTAAACAGCTCTGGTATCTGTTTTTGGGATAGGGTTGTAAACAAGTTCCTGAACATCACGCTGCATATGTCCTACATCTAAAATATGTACCAGCAAATAGGATCTTAATTTTTCCTCTTTAACAAAATCATATTGATACTTGAAAGAGAGCGTTTTGTATTTGAATACACTTTGGGTGTGGCTGTAATTGTTACCATAAAACGTATCGTTGACCTCGTAATTTGAGATATCAAGACCTAACCTTATGGAGTGTCGTGTTTCGCTTGAAAAATAATACTGCACACCTACCTGGAAACCAGTTGATCCGGTTGTTGACACGCCATAGTATCCAGCATGATTTGTGTAATGCGCATACACCTGGAAGTATGGTTTCTTATCCTCCTTAACGGCATCGGCAAAATAATATGATACATTGCCATTAGTATAAGCTGTAACTATAGAAGCCAGGCTTTTTTCGTTAAATTTTGTTTTCTGGATCTTTTCTATCAGGTCTGTTCGGTTCTGCATCAGTATCATGAGAGTACCTACATATTTATGATCCATTTTACTATAGCGCTTTCCATTATTACCCTCTATAGTAGTCTCGTTGTTCTCAAGTTCTATAACCTCATTATCTGTATATACATAAAATTTCCGGTAGGGCATCTCACGTTTGTATAAGCTCATGTAATCAGATACTACTAACTCCTGGAAGATCAGGATATTAGTTTCAGAAGAGGATCTATACTTCTTTGCTACAAAGCGTCTTCCGTTATCAAGCGTTATTTTATCTACATCCCCGGGCTCAAATGTTTGTTTGTTGTTTGCGGTGTCATACACTTTAATAGCTATCGGGTTGTCATGAAAGTAAGTGATCCTGCCTTCAATAACCTGGCCATCTGTAAGCACAACCTTACCCTGCTCAGACTGTATCTGGGCAAAAGCTGAAATGGAAAACACGAGAAGTAAGGACAAGAGTAGAAGTCTGTATTTCATGAATGAAGGTTGGGATGATTGGAATAATTTTGCTAAATATATAATATTCTATATGGTTTCCCAATAACATCAGCTAAAGGACGTGCCACAAAAAAGGAGCACCCATCTCTGAATGCTCCTTTTCTGTTGGAAACTATAGTTTTTTAGATCCTTCTTATCTGCGCGCCAATTGCATTCAGTCGGCCGTCAATGTCCTGGTAACCACGGTCGATCTGCTCAACGTTATCTATAATGCTGGTACCTTCCGCTGAAAGTGCTGCAATTAACAGGGCCACACCGGCACGAATATCCGGGGAGGTCATACGGATGCCGCGTAACGGAATATGGTTGTTGTGGCCAATTACGGTAGCGCGGTGCGGGTCGCAAAGTATGATCTGGGCACCCATGTCTATCAGTTTATCTACAAAGAACAGGCGGCTTTCAAACATTTTCTGATGGATAAGCGCCGTACCTTTTGCCTGTGTAGCCACTACCAACGCCACGCTCAGCAGGTCAGGCGTTAAGCCCGGCCAGGTATGGTCCGATATGTTAAGTATACTACCGTCAATATAGGTGTCGATCTCGTAATGGTCCTGAGCCGGAATATAGATATCATCGCCACGGAATTCCATTTTAATGCCCAAACGACGGAATGTGTCTGGTATAAGGCCTAGCTCCGGAATCTGGCAGTCTTTTATAGTTATCTCAGAGCCCGTCATGGCAGCAAGGCCTATAAACGAACCGATCTCAATCATATCAGGGAGCATGCGGTGCTCTGTGCCACCTAGTCTTTCTACTCCATCAATTACCAGCAGGTTAGAGCCGATACCGCTTATTTTAGCACCCATGCGGTTAAGCATGCGGCAAAGCTGCTGAATGTATGGCTCGCAGGCAGCATTGTAAATAGTAGTAGTGCCTTGTGCCAGCACAGCAGCCATCAAAATGTTAGCCGTACCTGTTACCGATGCCTCGTCCAGGAGCATGTAAGCACCTTTCAGCTGGTCGGCGGTTACACTGAAAAAGTTGTCTGCAGCATCGTATTCAAACTTTGCTCCCAGCTTTTCAAACCCTTCGAAGTGTGTGTCCAGTCGGCGGCGGCCAATTTTATCGCCACCCGGTTTTGGCATTTTAGAGATACCGAAACGCGAAAGCATTGGCCCCACGATCATAACCGAACCACGTATGGCGCGGCCCTGTTCCACAAATTTCTCTGAGTTCAGGTAATCGAGGTTCACATTATCTGCCTGAAACCTATAGGTGTCCTGCGCTAAACGCTCTGTTTTTACGCCCAGGTCTATAAGCAGCTCGATCAGTTTGTTTACATCCCGTATATCAGGGATATTAGAGATGGTAACAGGCTCCGACGTAAGCAGTACAGCACAAAGTATCTGTAAAGCTTCGTTTTTGGCACCCTGTGGTATTATTTCGCCTTTAAGCTTGTTGCCTCCTTTTACTTCAAATGAAGCCATGTACTATTTATTTCTTTGATTGGAAGATGATCGTGAATTTTTGCGGTTACGGTCGCCACCTCTGTTGTCGCGGCTTTGCTGCTGACGTCCGCCGCCATCCTGCTGCCCGCGCACATTAGACTCAAACAGGTTATTGCTCTCAATATAAGCAAGGTCCATACTCAGTTTGCCGTTCGATAGCTGTTTGATATCGCTCAGGATCACGTCGTCGGTTATGCTGTCTTTGTTATATGAGCGGTAAAGCGTTTTCATCAGTTTACCTATAGAAACGATAGCTGCTTCGCGCTCTTTTTCGTCTTCCAGTTCGGTAGCACGCTTTATCAGTAGTTCTACATTCTGGCCGTAGTGCTTATACTTTGGCGTAGACAGTGGGTAGCTCAATGGCTGTGGCTTATCGTTCAGGTATTCCATGGCGCTAAGCGGGTAAGGTGCATCCACATCCAGCTGGGAACCTGACATTACATATAAGTGGTTCCAGAGTTTCTGCTGGTAGTCCTGGGTATCACGAAGTTGTGGGTTCAGCTTCGCCATCAGGTTAATAAGCAATTGTGCAAGGCGTGTGCGTTCGCCCCTGTCTTCTATTTTTAATATGTGATTTACAAGATCCTGCACATTACGGCCATATTCGCGCAACAACAGGTCTTGTTTAAAGGAGGTACTTGCTTCCATTATATCGGTTTAGAATAAAGAATTACTAATTACGAATTAAATATTTAGAATTACGAATTATAGTTATAAATGAATGTATAAAGCATTCACTGTTCGTAATAAGGCATTAACTATTCGTAATTACTCGTGTATGCGTAATTTGGCAAAGCTCAGCAGAAGGGTCTTTTCGCCTACTTCTTCGAAATTTATAGTTGCTTTTACACTGTTGCCCTGGGTGTCCATGTTGGTTACTACGCCAAATCCGAACTTTTGATGTTCTACCTTCATACCTTCCTGCAAATTACTGGTATCGCTTGGCTTAAAATCGGCCGGGGCAGTATAGGTTGTGGCCGCCTGTTTGCGAGCTGGTGGCTGCACCAGGCTACTTACACTGCTCTTGCGCTGCAGCACTCTTTCAAATACACTGTTGGTGGCTGTATTGCCCGTGTCGCCATACTTAAAGTTCAGGTATTTCGGGTCTATCTCATCCAGGAAACGGCTTTTTTCGCAGGCACGCAGGTTGCCCCACTGGTAGCGACTGGTGGCGTAAGTTAAGTATAGTTTCTTTTCGGCACGTGTAATAGCTACATAAAACAGGCGACGTTCTTCTTCCAGGTCAGCGCGGGAGTTCAGCATCATCTGGCTCGGGAAGAGGTTTTCTTCCATGCCAACTATAAATACGTTCTTAAACTCGAGGCCTTTGGCAGAGTGTATCGTCATGAGGGTAACAAACTCGCCTTCCAGGTCAGCCTTCGTATCGGCATCTGTAATAAGGGCAATATCCTGCAGGAACGCCGAAAGGCTTTTATCTTCCTTTTCCGGGTCGTCGACATACTCCTTAATACCATTCAGCAATTCCTGAATGTTCTCGTAGCGAGCAAGGCCTTCCACGGTCTTATCCTGGTACAGGTCATCCACTATACCGGAGCGCTTGGCGACGTGCTTGGCAACTTCAAAAGCATCGTTCTGCTCGGCCATTATCGCAAACTCGCGTATCATCAGCGAAAAGTTCTCGATAGCGGTTCCAACACGGTTTCCTAAAAACTCGCCGGCATTCTGTACTATTTCCCAAACGCTATGGTTTGTTTCATCGGCCGTTACAAATATCTTCGATTCGGTTGTGTCGCCGATACCACGCTTCGGGTAGTTTATCACGCGGCGCAAAGCCTGCTCATCATTCGGGTTTACCGTCAGGCGCAGGTAGGCAATCAGGTCCTTTATTTCTTTACGCTGATAGAACGACAGGCCGCCCACAATTTTATACTTGATGTTCATGCGGCGCAGGGCTTCTTCCATAGCCCTCGACTGCGCGTTGGTGCGGTAAAGTATAGCGAAGTCGTCGTAGGAGAGGTGGTTATTCATCTTCTCTTCGAAAATGGACGTAGCCACCAGTTTGCCTTCTTCATTATCGGAGTTGGCTTTTATTACTTCAATCAGCGGGCCCTGCTCGTTATCGGTATAAACATCTTTTTTGAGCTGTGCCGAGTTGTTTTTGATAACCGAGTTGGCCGCCTGTACAATGTTGTTTGTCGATCTATAGTTCTGCTCCAGTTTAAACACTTCCAGTTCCGGGTAGTCGCGCTCAAAATTCAGGATGTTCTGGATATCAGCACCACGGAAAGCGTAAATAGACTGCGCATCATCACCCACCACAACTATATTACGGTTCTGAGCAGCTAGTTTGCGCGTGATCAGGTATTGCGAGTAGTTCGTATCCTGGTACTCATCCACCATCACGAATTTAAAGATGTTCTGGTATTTGTTCAGCGCATCCGGGTGGTCGCGGAAAAGTACGTTGGTCTGGAACAGCAGGTCGTCAAAATCCATGGCGCCAGCCTTGAAGCAACGGTTCTGGTATTGCTCGTAAATCTTGCCAATTTTAGGGCGCATGGCAGCTTCGTCATCGGCTTGTATCACCGGGTCGCTGAGGTACTGCTTGTGCGAGATGAGTTTGTTTTTGGCGGATGAGATGCGGCCCAGTACTACGTTTGCTTTGTATAGTTTGTCGTCCAGGTTCATCTCCTTCACAATATTGCGAATGAGCGTTTTGGAGTCGTCGGTATCGTAAATGGTAAAGCTCTTCGGGTAACCTATCTTGTCTGCTTCAGCGCGAAGTATACGCGAGAAAACAGAGTGGAACGTGCCCATCCATACATTTTTGGCTTCGGCACCGATCACTTTCACAATACGGTTACGCATTTCTTTGGCCGCCTTATTCGTAAAGGTAAGGGCCAATATGTTAAACGGATCTACCCCTAAACTAATAAGGTGGGCGATCCGGTAAGTAAGTACTCTTGTTTTGCCTGAGCCGGCACCCGCAATGATCATGGCCGGGCCATCGGTGTGTAATACCGCCTTGCGTTGCGACTCGTTCAATAAACTAATATAATCCATTTGTTCTCCTGGCGTGCTAATAATCTTCGCAATTTACGAATACTAATCCGTTTTCTGAACCGCCTTTGCAAATTGGTGCAGGCGTCGTGTTATGAACAATAACTTCTGCAAAAGCGTTTTATAGCGGGCCTTTAAATTGGGCCCGTAAATTGCAGGTATAACATGGCTTATACTTTCTGTTTTTGAATTAGAAGCTGGTTATGGCTATTTTTGCTGTAATCTGTGTCTCGAGCATAAGATGAACTCCTTAAAATGATATATAAAACCATTCGTACGACTCCCGGTAACATGAAAAGACTGCTGCTACTGGCACTGTTTATTTTATCAGCTCAACTGAGCCCGGCCCAAAGCAAAACAGGCAAAGCCCCTGCAAAGAAAACGGTTCCTGCTAAAGAAGCTACCTCAGTAAAAAAACCGGCTCAGGCTAAAGATACTACTGCTGTTCCTAAACCGGTTGAGAAAGCCCCGGCCAAGCTTATCTGGCAGACACCCGCTATGCAGGAAGCCATGACTTTTTATACTTCGCAGCAATACAAGCAGGCACACGACAAGTTCAGGGAAGCTGCCGCACAGGGAGAAAGTGACGCTTTATACTTTATAGGGCGCATGTATCATTACCGCGAACTGAAGTATGATACGGTACAGATAGATACCTTGGCGGAAATACAGAACCGCACCCGCTTCTTCTCGGCCAATGCCGATTCGGCCCGCTATTATTACGAACTGGCTTTGCAGGAAAATAGTCCGCTGGGCCACTTAGGTATGGCTGAACTGATGGTCTTAAGATCGGAAGAGGACAAGCAGAACTTTCTGCAGAAAATGCGAGCTGCGGCTGTCGTGATCCGGGAGAAAGCAGTGGAAGGGGACGCTTTTAGTAACCGTATATTGGGTAGTATGTATTATACCGGCTATGGCGAAATGAAGGACCTGGGCTATGCTTTTAACTACCTGAACCGTGCGGCTAACAAAGGCGATGTAGTGGCTTATACTTTTCTGGCTAATTTATACTTAGATGGAGAAGGAGTGGAGCCCAATAAAGAAAAAGCAATTTTCTGGTTGAAGAAAGGCGTAGAGGCCGGCGACCGGGAAGCACTTTATACCTTAGGCTTGCTTTACGAAGAAGGTACAGTAGGAGAGGCTAACCTGGAAACTGCCCGCGACCTGTACCGCCAGGCTATTTCGAAGGGAAGTGTAAGTGCTTACGAGCAGCTACGTTACATGAACCAGACTGCTGACCAGAAACTGGTTATCGCATCTATCACCCGCAACCCGGATATGCTGGAGCGTGCCCTGAAAAATAAAGCAGATGTAAATACTACCGCTATACCTGACGATTACGATACTGACCTCCGGAACCGCACACCTTTAATGCATACCTTATATGTGCCAATGCTACTGGAAGATTATGGCGTAATATACCAGCCTGAAGTTCGGCCTGTAATGGCTGGTAAGCTGCTTCAGAATGGTGCCGACGTAAATGCCCAGGACCAGGATGGCCGTACTGCCTTACATTATACCGTAGCCGGTGCCCGCATCAGCAATTCACAGTTATTTGAGCAGGAACAGGTACAACTTTTAGATACCCTGATAAAGTATAAAGCCGATCCCAACATAAAAGATAACGAGGGCAATACGGCCCTTACGGCCGCGCTTCAGTCTACCAGTGGCCAACATCTGGGTATCATGGAAATGGAAAAACTGTTATCGTCGGGCGCTAACCCGAACATGCAGAACTTGGAAGGGAAAACACCACTAATATTGGCCTGCGAACTTAACGCTAATTTCGAGATCATTTTGGCCCTGATCCAGGCTGGTGCTGACCCTAAACTGCGCGACCAGGCTGATAAAGCTGCAATAGACTATACCAGCAGAGAAAATGTTGCGAATATGCTTATGGCAGCTGGTTCTCCTCCAAAACAGAAATAGAAGTTTAGGGTTTATTTATAAGTTAGAAAGGTGACTATCGATAAGATGGTCACCTTTTTGTTTTTAGTGATGAGAGTTTTTGGCTTTTCTATAGTGAGTTTATTAGTCCATAGCTTTAAAGCTCGTAATGCTGGCGCGAGTCTCCAGACTCGTGACTTACAATGGTGTTGAGTCTCTTGACTTAACTGGCCCGGCAGGGACAATAATAGTAGTAGCTTCGGCTATACTTTTAGCTGAGTCTTAACCCACCCCTCCCCCTCCCGAGAGGGGAATTTCTGCAGTTGCTATAGTTGAAGTTTTAGTTCTATAGTTACAGTCCATGAACGGACAGGTCACGACCTGTCCCTACGGGAATATAGTCACGAGAAAAGGTCGAAGCTTATAGTTTCCAAATATAGTTAAGCGGTAGATATGAGAAAGATATCAGTCTTTGGGTTGAGCGCCTTGTAGATTTCTGGTGCCGTCAGGCATTGTGAGGAACGAGCAAAAGAAATGTACACCGCGCGATGCCCGAAGGCGAGGCCTCGCGGCCGTGAGCGAGCCAAGGAAACTATAATACAATAGGCAAGTAGAGCTTCCGGGATATGATGTGGTTTGAAAGTATAGCTTGGGTCAAACAAGTATAAACTTAAACTATAAACCCAAATAGATTTCTCACAGCTACGCTGGCTCTTTTCGACTCTCGTCTCAAGAACGTTCGAAATGACAAAAGAGAACATAGGGGATAAATAAGCTATATCGGCTAATACTTAGAATGACAAATTGAAACTATAAAACTATACGTAAATCTCCTCCCCGCTACTAAACTATTTTCTCCTTACCTTTGTCTCTTTACAAAGTGCATAAAGCGCTTTTTGCCAATACCGATATGATAGTTCTTCAGAATACCGTGATCAGCGACGATATCCGCGATAACTTTTTTGTTTGTAACCTCGAGAAATGCAAAGGTGACTGTTGCGTGGAGGGGGACCTGGGTGCGCCACTCGCTGACGATGAACTGGCTATACTTGCCGAAAGTTACGAGCATATAAAACCCTATATGACAGGCGCCGGCAAGCTGGCAGTGGAAGAGCAGGGACTCTATGTGCAGGATTTTGAAGGCGATTACTCTACACCAACTATAGATAACCGCGAATGCGCTTATGCTTTATACGATGAGCAAGGCATTCTGAAATGTGCTATTGAGCAGGCGTATTACGATGGTAAGATCAGCTGGAAAAAACCGATATCATGCCACCTTTACCCGATCAGGGTTACAAAGTATGATGGTTTCGAAGCTCTTAACTACGACCGTTGGAGTATTTGCGCATCTGCCTGTAATTTCGGGAAAGATCTTGGTGTAAGAGTTTACCAGTTCCTGAAAGAGCCGCTTATTCGTAAGTATGGCGAAGATTGGTACAATGAGCTGACAGAGTTGATGGAAGCAGAACCGGAGAAAGTATAATCAAACTATAGTTCATAAATTAAAAAGCGGGAGGTAGTTAAAAGCTGCTTCCCGCTTTTTTTATAGTATATAGTATAAATTTGTAGTTTATTTAATATGTTAAGTATGAGTATGCGCAACAAAAAAAGCCGGTACAAATACACCGGCTTTTTTATTTATAGTTCAAGCTACTTAATCAAGCGCTTTAAAATCGAAATTCTCTAAATAAGCAGTTGTAAAGTTACCTTCTTTAAAGCCTGGGTCGTCCATCAGCTTCAGGTGGAAAGGTACTGTGGTTTTGATACCTTCAATTACAAACTCGCTCAGGGCACGTTTCATTTTAACCAGAGCCTCCTCACGTGTCTGCGCACTCACGATCAGCTTCGCGATCATAGAGTCGTAGTTCGGGGGAATAGTATAGCCAGAATAAACGTGAGAGTCTACACGAACACCGTGGCCGCCTGGCACATGCAGGTTGGTTATTTTACCCGGGCTAGGGCGGAAACCGTTCTTAGGGTCTTCAGCATTTATACGGCACTCGATAGCATGCATTTTAGGGTAGTAATTCTTACCAGAGATCTTCTCGCCGGCAGCTACCTTGATCTGTTCTTTTATCAGGTCGTAATCAATAACTTCTTCCGTGATCGGGTGCTCCACCTGGATACGCGTGTTCATCTCCATAAAGTAGAAGTCGCGGTTTTTATCTACCAGGAACTCGATGGTTCCAACACCTTCGTAATTAATGGCTTTGGCACCGGCAATAGCTGCCTGGCCCATACGCTCACGAAGATCGTCGGTAATAAACGGAGAAGGTGTTTCTTCAACCAATTTCTGGTGGCGACGCTGGATAGAGCAATCACGCTCCGAAAGGTGAGCTACGTTACCATGCTGGTCACCTATAAGCTGGATCTCAATGTGGCGAGGCTCTTCAATAAACTTTTCCAGGTAAATACCATCGTTACCGAACGCAGCTTTAGACTCTGTACGGGCATCGTTCCATGCTTTTTCAAAATCCTCTTCACGCTTAATGATACGCATACCACGGCCACCACCACCGGCAGTTGCTTTAATAATAACCGGATATTTGATCTTTTTAGCCAGTTTTATACCTTCTTCCACATTCTTAAGGAGCCCCTCAGAACCTGGTATAGTTGGTACGCCGGCTTTTTTCATGGTGTCTTTAGCCGAGGCCTTATCACCCATCTGATTGATCATCTCAGGCGATGCACCTATAAATTTAATGCCGTTCTCAGCACAGATGCGCGAGAACTCAGCGTTCTCAGAAAGGAAACCGTAACCCGGATGAATAGCATCGGCGTTAGTTATTTCGGCAGCAGCAATTATGTGCGGAATGTTAAGGTAAGACTGCGCGCTTGGCGGAGGTCCTATACAAACAGCTTCATCAGCAAAACGCACGTGCAGGCTTTCTTTGTCGGCAGTAGAGTAAACTGCTACCGTTTTTACGCCCATCTCTTTACACGTACGAATAATACGCAGTGCAATTTCGCCCCTGTTTGCAATTAATATCTTTTTAAACATAATGTCTGATTTGGAGATCTGGAGATCTGGAAATGTAGAGATGTAAAGTGAAAACGATATAAAAATGGAGAAGGTAAGTCCCATCTCCATTTTTCGATCTTCACATTTTCAAATTTTCAAATCAATGAATTAGCTTGGGTCTACCAGGAACAATGGCTGATCGTACTCAACTGGTGTGGCATTATCAACCAGCACCTTCACGATCTTACCTGATACTTCAGATTCGATCTCGTTGAACAGCTTCATTGCTTCGATGATACATATCACCTGGCCTTTTTTTACTTCGTCGCCTACATTCACGAAAATAGGAGCTTCAGGGCTTGCTGCACGGTAGAATGTACCGATCATCGGTGCTTTAATAGCAACATACTTGCTGTCGTCGGAAGCAGCAGGTGCAGCGGCCGGAGCAGCAGCAGGAGCTGGTGCCGGAGCAGACTGCGGAGCTGCAACAGGGGCAGGAGCAGCAGGAGCATGTTGAACTGGCTCACTTACATACTTCACCTTCTGGTTTGGCTCGCGCTGTACCGAAATTTTAAACTCTTCTGTTTCGATGTTGACTTTGTTCAGACCGGATTTGGCGATGAAGTCAATTAGATCCTGGATTTCTTTAGCTTTCATGTGTTATTTTACTCTTTCTGCGTAAGAATAAGTACGAGTGTCTACTTTTATTTTTTCGTCCTGGCCAATAAACAACGGCACTTGTATGGTTGCCCCTGTTTCTACGATGGCTGGTTTAGATGCGTTGGTTGCGGTATCACCTTTAAGGCCCGGCTCTGTGTAAGTTATAGTTAACTCCACAAAAGGAGGTATCTCACAGGTAAGCGGGCTTTCGGTTTCAGCATGGAAAAGGATAGTTACTTCCTGTCCTTCTTTCATAAGGTCTGCGAACGGAACCATTTCCTCTGGCAGTGTTACCTGCTCAAAAGTGTTCATGTCCATAAAGTTATAGCCCATATCATCTTTAAAGATGTACTGGTGAGGGCGCTGCTCTACACGAGCAGTTGTAATCTTATGTCCTGCAGAGAAAGTGTTATCCAATACTTTACCACTTCTGATATTTCTTAGTTTAGTTCTAACAAAGGCAGGGCCCTTGCCTGGCTTTACGTGCTGGAAATCTATTACCTGGTAAAGGTCGTTGTTGTATTCAATCACAACGCCGTTTTTTATATCAGCTGTGGTTGCCATAGAGTATCTTGAGTCGTGTTGTACTTAAATGAAACGATAAAAGTATAGCGCAAAACTATGTTCTGCAAACAAAGTTAGTCAATAACCTTAAAAATGCCCCTAATTTGAGTACGATTTCGCATTATTATTATCAATTTATTCCAATTTAGTATGCATGCGCAACATTATTTGTTAAGTCTGATGCAGGCATACAGGTTGAAAATCTTTATACCTGAAAGCCTTAGTTCATCGCTTTCAATCTGAAAAGCAACCGCATTTGTCTATAGTAAAGCCTCGCACCTATACTTTGCAACATGTCCAGGTTATTTGCCAGATTACCATTAAGAGGCAAAGTATAAGTTGTTGCAGGTAGATAGTATAAACCCGAAGTATAAAAAAAGCGGCTTGTAGGCCGCTCTTTTGTTATAATTTATAAGGTCTTATTTCGGATCGTAGGCCCATTTAATGTAAATAGCACCCCAGGTAAAGCCTCCGCCAAAAGCAGCTAACACAATATTGTCGCCTTTCTTAAGCTGGCTTTCATACTCCCATAAGCAAAGCGGAATAGTGCCGCTAGTTGTGTTGCCATACTTGTGTATGTTCAGCATTACTTTCTCGTTGCTCAGGCCCATACGGTTGGCTGTAGCCTCAATAATACGTTTATTAGCCTGGTGCGGAACCAGCCACGCCACATCATCACCTGTCAGGTTATTGCGCTCCATTACTTCAGCCGACACGTCTGCCATGCCTTTAACAGCAAACTTAAATACCTGCTGGCCTTCCTGGAAAGCATAATGTTCGCGGGCCTGTACTGTTTCTATAGTGGCAGGTTTGCGGCTACCACCGGCTTTCATGTGCAGGTACTGTGCCCCGTTTCCGTCCGACTTTAAAACTGAATCGATGATACCATATCCTTCGGTATTTGGCTCCAGCATAACAGCACCACCACCATCTCCGAATATAATACAGGTTGCTCTGTCAGTGTAGTCTATTATAGACGACATTTTATCGGCACCCACCACAATTACTTTTTTATACTGGCCAGACTCTATGAATTTAGATGCCGTTGCCAGCGCATACAGGAAACCCGAGCAAGCAGCCTGTAGGTCGTATCCGAAAGCGTTTACAGCGCCTACTTCAGCGGTTATCAGGTTGGCCGTAGCCGGGAATACCATGTCCGGAGTAGTAGTAGCGCATATCAGCAACTCTACTTCTTCGGGTTTTGTATTTGTTTTCTTTAACAGCTCTAACACTGCCGGCACTGCAATATGCGATGTGCCTTTGCCTTCACCTTTTAAAATGCGCCTTTCCTTAATGCCGGTACGGGAAGTGATCCATTCATCATTGGTCTCCACCATGGTCTCGAGCTCCTTGTTGGTCAGGACGTATTCGGGTACGTAGCCTGCTACACCTGTTATCGCGGCAGTAATTTTACTCATTTCTAAAAAAGGTATTAGGTTGTTAGTTAAGTCGGGCAAGTTACAAAAAAAAACTTGGCACAAACTCCCAGTTCCTTAAAAAGATAACTGAAGTAGTTTATGCCAAGCTTAAAAGGCGGCGGTTGCGCTACCTGTGTTATTCGCTATAGTTCTTTCTGAAACGCTCCGACAGGTTTGTGGCTACCATTTTCTGGGCCTGCAATACCATGTTACAGATGGCTTTAGGAGTAGATACCCCATGACCAATTACTGCATTGCCGTTTATACCCAAAATAGGGCTTCCACCCTCAGCTTCATAGTTAAACTTATCGAAGAACGGATCGTGCATGTTCTTCTCGTTTAAGATGTCGTAGATGGATTCTGCCATTTTCAGGATAATGTTACCGGTATAACCATCGCAAACTATAACATCTGCCTTATCATTGAAAACGTCGCGTCCTTCTATGTTACCTATAAAGTTGATAGACTGATTTACTTTTAAGCGCTGGTGGGCGGCCTGTGTGTTCACAGTACCTTTGCCTTCCTCTTCGCCCAGGTTCATCAATCCAACCTTCGGGTTTTTAATGTCGAGCACGTACCTGGCATAAATAGAGCCAAGTTCAGCAAACTGCTCCAGTACTTCCGGCTTACAGTCAGCGTTTGCGCCAACATCCAGCATAATGCCGTAGTTACCATTTAATTTCGGAACGAGCCCGGCTATAGATGGCCTTAAAATACCTTCTATAGCTTTAACGCTAAACATAGCTCCAACCAACATGGCCCCGGTGTTTCCTGCGCTGCAAAAAGCATCTGCTTTTCCGGCTTTCAGAAGTCCGTAACCAACAGCTATGCTGGAGTCTGGTTTTTGGGTAAGGGCTTTGGTTGGGTGTTCACCCATTTCAATTACCTGGGTGGCATTAACCACTTTAATGCCTGCTCCGGTATACCCATATTCTTGTAACAACTGCTGCACAATATCTTCTTTGCCAATCAGCAAGATCTCATATTGTTCAGGAAGCTGTTTCTCGGCAAGTATAGCACCTTTAACAATTGCCTCTGGTGCATAATCGCCACCCATTGCGTCTAAGGCGATCCTCATGTAGTGGTTGATGTTAAATTATACAGAACTAAAACTAAGTGCAGCTAATGCTTACTGGGCGTTAGTTGTATAATTTTTGATTGCCAGTTTGCCTTTATGGTACAGGTCGCCTTCTACTACATAAGCGTGGTGTAATAGGTGCGGAGTATCTGTAGTTGGGCAGATCGCAATGGCTTTCTCAGAAAGTTTATAATGAGTTCTTCTCTTATCTCTTCTGGTCTTCGAAATCTTACGTTTAGGATGTGCCATTTTTTAGTTAAATAATTTATTTACTGTGTTTATGATTCGTTAAGCTACTAATTCAGGTTTTTCAGGGCATCCCAGCGCGGGTCGATGTCGTCGTTATCGTCATCATCATCGTTGCTGTTATCGCCTTCAGTTTTCGACGAATAGATCAGGATATCATCCTCATTCTCATCATCTTCGTCGGTGCGGAAGCGTGGATGCAGCTTCTTCATCGGCAGCGAAAGACCTATAAAATCGTATAGGTGCTGTGCTACGTTAATCTGCTGCGTTTCTGTCGCTATCTGCCATAGGTCCTCGTTCAGTTCCTTATCCTCCGGGCCAAATTTCATCCGGAAAGTTTCCTGAACGTCAACCGGTTCATCAAACTCTTCCAGGCTTCGGTCGCAGGTAAGGCGTACGGTACCTTTAATGTCAAAATGCAGTGTTAACAGGGTTTCTGTCTTCTCTAACTCAACATCAGCGTGCAATTTACCACCCTGTATGATCTCTCCGCTGAAAAGGTCGAAAAATGAATCATCCATGTCAAACTCGTACTGGTGCGTTTTATTGCTGAGTTTGGCAATGTTGATCTCGTATTCTTTTAACTTTTTCACCACCTGTTTTTATTGCAAGACGCAAAATTAGAATAATAATCTGAGAAATAAAACACCTGCGCCTTAAACAACAGGCATTTGTTCTGCAGTTCTTTTCTTTATTATATCGCAGGCCAGAAACAAAGCTTCTCTGAAAGAGGTTTCACTTGCTACCTGTTTGCCTGCAATATCGTAAGCTGTGCCGTGGTCGGGGGAGGTGCGCACAACCGGTAAACCGGCCGTAAAGTTAACGCCACTCTCAAATGCCAGCGTTTTAAATGGTATAAGCCCCTGGTCGTGATACATCGAAACAACGGCATCGACCTGCTTGTATTGCTGCATTCCAAAAAAGCCATCGGCAGGGTACGGGCCAAATACTAAATGACCTTTCTCTTTTAAATGCAGCACCGCCGGGCGAATGATCTCTTGTTCTTCGGTGCCCAGTAAGCCATTTTCGCCGGCATGAGGGTTAAGGCCAAGTATAGCGATGCGCGGTTTCAAAATACCAAAATCCTTTTTAAGCGACTCCAGCAGTATGGTTACTTTCCGGATTATCAGGTCGAAGGTGATCTTATCGGCTACATCTTTAACAGGCATGTGCCCGGTTATAGTTGCCACGCGTAGGTCGCCGCTAACGAGCAGCATCAGGCTCTCAGGCGCATCAAAGTAAGAGGTCAGGAACTCGGTGTGGCCCGGGAAACGGAACTCGTCCGTCTGGATGTTCTCTTTATCGATCGGTGCTGTTACTATACCATCCAGTAAGCCGGCTTTCAGGTCTTTGCAGGCAGTTGTCAGCGAATCCAGAGATGCCTTTCCTGATTCCGGTGTCGGGTTGCCCAGGTTTACTTCCAGGTTTTCGTCGAGGCAGGTAATTAAATTTACTTTGCGAGGCACAAGCGCGTTAGCGCCTGGTACCTGCTGGTAATGGAAATGCTCGGAGCTGAGCGCTTTACGCACTTTGTTGAGCACATTGGCCGATGCGTAAATAACTGGCGTACAAAAGTTAAGTATACGCTGGTCTGATAAGGTTTTAACGATCACTTCGAGACCAATGCCGTTTGTGTCGCCTATAGTTAAGCCTAACCTGGCTTTAAATCTATTGTCCATGTTTTTTATTTTGCCTTAGCGCTAAGGAAGTTATACACTAATCGAACGCCTGTGCCGGTTGCCAGTTTGCCGCGGTACGAGTCTTCTGCATGTAAATAAGCTGTGCCGGCAATATCAAAATGTACCCAAGGGTAATCGGTAAATGCTTCCAGGAACTTGCCAGCGGTAATGTGTCCGGCATCTGCACCACCCAGGTTTTTCAGGTCAGCGATATCAGACTCCAGTTGCTTTTTATACTCATCATATAGCGGGAACTCAACTATACGCTCATGCACTTTATTGCCTACTTGTTTCAGTTCAGCTATAACTTCGTCGCCAGCGGTGCCCATGGCTGCCAGGGCTTCTTTACCTAACGCACGCATCGCTGAACCTGTCAAAGTAGCCAGGTCAATTACCAGTTCAGGGTTATACTTTTTAGCAAAGCTCAGGGCATCGGCAAGTATAAGTCGGCCTTCTGCGTCGGTGTTCAGCACTTCTACGGTCATACCGTTGTGCATTGTAATTACGTCGCCCGGGGCAACGGCTCTTCCGCCTGGTCTGTTATCGGTTGCCGGTATTAAGCCAATAATATGCAGGGGCAGGTTGTTTTTTGCAGCCGCATATAATACGCCTGTAACCGCAGCAGCTCCCGCCATATCCGACTTCATAAAGTCCATCGACATTGGAGTTGGCTTTAAGCTAAGACCACCAGTATCGTATACCACGCCTTTACCAACCAACACGTAAGGTTTGCTGTTTTTAGCGTTCTCAGGTTTCCACTCTAATATATTAAAGGTAGCAGGTTCTTCGCTTCCCTGGTTTACGGCAAGTAAACCACCCATCTTCAGGCTTTGTATCTTTATCTCGTCCAGCACATCAATACTGAAACCAGCTTCGGAAGCCAGTTCTACTAACTGCTCGCTGAATTGCGGTGCAGACTGGTGGCTATGCGGCTCATTTATCAGGCTACGGGTCTTGTAAACAGCTTCGAGCAGGTTTGCCAGCTCGTTTACTTGATCAGAATTTATACCTTCGTCAGCTATAGTTATAGTTTTAAGCTTGGTTTCCTTTGTGTCTTTGGTCTTATGCTTAAAATACTGGTAGTTGCTCAGGTATAAGCCTTCGGCTAAGTATAAGCTGGCGTTGCTGCCGGTCTTATCAAGTATAGTTATACTTTCTGATCTATCTGTTTTAAGTTGCTTTAGCAAACTATGGCCGGCCTGGCGAAGTGCTTCGTTCTTCAGGTCTTCGGTTTTGCAGTCGGGCGTTACCACCATGTAAATGCGGTGCGAGTAGCGGTTCAGGTAGATAAATTTCGCTTCCTGATCTAACTGCTGCTGTACATAGTTTTGTTCTTCCGGCTGTAGTTCGGTGAGCTCTTTTACCTTATCGGCAGATATAATAACAGCCAGATCGGTATTTTTAGCTAAGCTTGTATCGTATTTAAGTTGTGTTGGCATCTGTCGTTCGTATCTTTGATGGCTGCAATATAGTAACTATAAAACGTAATGCGAAAAAGTGCAGCCACAGCCATTTATCGCACAATTAACTTATAACGGGTTTACGGCCAAAAGTATAATGCTGCGCCGCAAACTATAACGTATACACCGTGAGCAAAGTAAGTCCGAAAAAGCATTTAGGCCAGCACTTCCTGGTCGACCAGAATATAGCCCAGAAGATAGTGGAGCAACTGACCATGCCCGAAGGCGTTGAGGATGTGCTGGAAATTGGCCCGGGTATGGGCGTGCTCACGCAGTACCTGTTGCAGCATAAAGAGTATCGGACCACGGTTGTAGACATCGACCGTGAATCCATTGCTTATTTAAAAGAGCACTTTCCGCAACTCGAAGACCGCATCATTTCTGCAGACTTTCTGAAGACGGATTTGAGCAAGTTGTTCCCCGGTAAATTTGCCATCATCGGTAACTTTCCATACAACATATCGAGCCAGATATTCTTTGCCGTGTTAAAGCACCGCGATGTGGTACCGGAAGTGGTTTGTATGATACAAAAAGAAGTGGCTGAGCGTATTGCGGCGCCTCCGGGCTCAAAAACCTATGGCATACTGAGTGTGCTGTTGCAGGCATTTTATAGTATAGAGTACAACTTTACGGTGCACGAGCATGTGTTCCATCCGCCGCCAAAAGTAAAGTCCGGGGTCATCAGCCTGATACGGAATGAGGTAAAAGAACTGGCCTGCGATGAGAAGCTATTTTTTGAAGTGGTAAAACAGAGTTTCGGAACACGTCGCAAAACACTGCGTAACTGTCTCAAAAGTTATAACTTGCCGCCCGAAATACAGGCGCAGCCCGTTTTTGATAAGCGTGCCGAGCAATTGTCGGTGCAGGATTTTATAGCATTAACCCAACTGGTAGAGCAGAACAAATAAGCGTATGCAGGTAGAGATCACAAGAGAGTATATTGACCAGGTAGAAGAAGCCATTGAACGTAAAGACTCGGAGTTTATTCTGAGTACGATGGCCGACATGTACCCGGCCGATATTACCACGGTGCTCTACGAACTGGATGCGAACGAATCGAAGTACGTGATGGACCTGCTACCGCCCGAGGTGGGAGCGGAGATACTTGGCGACCTGGATTACGATATCCGTACCGATTTTCTACAATATTTTACATCTCCCGAGATTGCCCGCTACATAAACCTGATGCACTCCGATGATGCCGTGGATATACTCAACGAGCAATCGGTGCAGACGCGCGAAGAGGTAATTGCCTTAATAGAGAACGAGGAAAAAGCAAAAGACATACTGGACCTGCTGCACTACGAAGAGGATTGTGCCGGTGGTCTGATGGCGAAAGAGCTTATAAAAGTAAACCTGAACTGGCGCGTAAGACAATGTATTGAAGAGATCAGAAGGCAGGCCGAGGATGTAGAGCGTATCTATACAGTGTATGTGGTTGATAACAAGGATATTCTGGTTGGCCGTGTAAGTGTGAAAGCGCTGCTGCTCTCCCGAGACGACAAGTTGGTAAAGGATATCTATAGTGAAGATGTTATCTCGATAGAGTCGTTCAGGGATGAAGGGGAAGTAGTGACCGTTATGCAGAAATATGACCTGGAAGCTATACCTGTTATTAATATACAGGGCCGTTTGCTGGGCCGCATCACGATCGATGACGTGGTAGACGTAATGCAGGAACAGGCCGAACTCAGCCGTCAGCTCATGACCGGTATTACCGAGAACGTGGAAGAAGATGACAGCGTGTTCCGTATCTCGCGTTCGCGCATTCCGTGGCTGCTGATAGGCATGGTGGGCGGTTTAATGGCAGCGAAGTTTATGGGTTTTTTCGAGAACGACATAGCTATACTTCCGGCGCTGGCCCTTTTTGTGCCGCTTATTACGGCAACAGGCGGTAATGTAGGCATTCAGTCCTCTTCCATCATTATCCAGACCCTTGCATCTAACGCAGTGATGTTCGATAATTTTGCCCAACGTATCTTTAAGCTGCTTATGGTAGCATTGCTAAATGCGCTTATCATATCCAGCCTGGTTTTCCTGTTCACTTTTCTTTTTTGGAATGATTTTACGCTGGCTCTGGTAGTGTCGGTAGCGCTGTTCTCGGTTGTAATGCTGGCCTCGATGATGGGAACATTAACGCCAATGTTATTAGATAAAGTTGGCGTAAACCCTGCTGTAGCCGCCGGTCCGTTTATAACCACAGCAAACGACTTGCTTGGCCTGGCCATTTATTTTGGCGTAGCGCATATGCTTTATAACTTGTAGAACTATAGCTGGTTATCATCAGACAAGATCGGTTAAAAGAACTAAAGTATAAACATTACACTAAACCAAGGGTTAGCATATCAACGTATCCATTCCTTAATTATAGTTGTTTAAAAGTACCGAATAAATTATGCCTGCCACATTAGCCAAGGTCCTAATCATAGACGAGATGCACCCAAGTATTTTCCCGATGCTGGAAAGTATAGGATTGGAAGCAGACTACAGGCCAACTATAAAACCGGCAGATGTGTGCGAAGCACTGGCTGATTTTGACGGACTTATAGTTCGCAGTAAGATGCGCATCACCTCCGAAACTATAAATCATGCCCGCAAACTTAAATTTGTAGCAAGAGCAGGTGCCGGAGTTGATAATATAGATGCTGAAGCCCTGGAAGAACGTGGAATAGCTTTGCTCTCGGCTAATGAAGGTAACAGGCAGGCAGTAGGGGAGTTTACACTTGGTTTGCTGCTATCGCTTACCCGCAACATTGCCCGCGGCGACCGTGAAGTGCGCAACAAAGTATGGCTGCGCGAAGAGAACCGTGGCGAAGAGATAGGTGGCAAGACCATCGGTATATTTGGCTATGGCAATATGGGGCAGAGCTTTGCCCGTGTGCTGCAGAGTTTCGGTTGCCGTATTTTAGCCTACGATAAGTTTGCCCCTGAAAAAGTATCGGTTCCGGCCGAGCAGGTGCCTATGGAGGTGATACAAGCCGAAGCCGATGTGATCAGCTTGCACATCCCTTATATTCCGGAGAACTTTAACTTTGCAGATGATGCCTTCTTTAGCGGTTTTAAGAAGCCAGTCTGGTTCCTGAATACCTCGCGTGGCGAAGTTGCGGACCAGGATGCGCTGGTGGAACATCTTAAAAGAGGAACTGTAAAAGGCGCTGCCCTGGATGTGCTGGAAAACGAAAAGCTACAAACCCTTACCGAAAAGCAGCAGGCCAACTATAACTACCTGGCTCAGGCACCTAATGTAGTGCTCACCCCGCATATAGGTGGCTGGACCCACGAGTCGTACATCAAAATAAACGAAGTGCTGGTACAGAAGATTAACGCTATACTTCAGCATAAAGTATAGAAACTATTGCCAGGTCAGAAACCCTCCCTTAGCTCATAATCTGGGCAGATCTATACTTCATTATACTAAGTATTTCAGCCAGAACAAGTATAAAATGAGGCTTTATACCTGTTTAAGCAAACCTTTTTAGAGGTGCGGCAAGTATAAATCTTAAAAATGGCGGATTGACGTATTTGTAATTAAAAATTTTTATATTTGCCTTATACCGCTACTAAAAAAGGCGCTAAAGAAAATTACCAGCTTATGGTATAACGCGGTAGTATCGCTACAGGTGGCACTGCCTTAAGATAAGAGTTACTAAAGATTTACATTATAGGCAAAGAGAACGGTTATGATCGGCATAACCGTTCTCTTTGTTTTTGTGTTTAAAACAAGAGAATAAGAGTATGAGCAAATTATCGTATTACACTGCCGAAGGTTTACAGAAACTAAAGGAAGATCTGCATGAGCTAAAGACAAAAGGCCGCTCAGAAGTAGCCCGTCAGTTAGCAGAAGCCCGTGATAAAGGCGATCTGAGTGAGAATGCCGAATATGATGCAGCTAAAGATGCGCAAGGCCACCTGGAACTTAAAATTGCCAAACTGGAAGAGGTAGTGGGCAACGCCCGCCTGATCGATGAGTCAGTTCTGGATATGAGCAAGGCACTGATCCTGTCTAAGGTAAAGATCAAAAACCTGAAGAACAATATGGTGCTAGATTATACTTTGGTAGCGGAGGAAGAAGCTGACCTGGCTTCAGGTAAGATCTCTGTTAAGTCGCCGATCGGTAAAGGTTTACTAGGCAAATCGGTAGGGGAGATTGCTGAGATAACAGTGCCGGCCGGTAAACTGCAGTTTGAAGTGTTGGAAATTAGCCGATAAACTATGGAAGCTTCGATTTTTACAAAGATTGTGAATGGTGAGATACCTGCCTATAAAATAGCAGAAGATGACCGTTACCTCGCCTTTTTAGATGTGTTCCCGACCACAAAAGGGCATACGCTGGTAATACCGAAGCAACAGGTAGATTACATTTTCGACCTGGAAGATGAGCTATACATTGGCCTGATGGCTTTTGCAAAAAATGTAGCCGCTGCCGTAGAGAAAGCTGTGCCCTGCAAACGCATTGGCGTAGCCGTTGTTGGCTTGGAAGTACCGCATGCCCACGTGCACCTGATTCCGCTGAACAACATGCAGGATATGAATTTTGCTAATAAAAAGCAGTTTACGAAAGAGGAGTTTGAAGATACCCTTGAGAAAATAAAAGCTGCCTATAACGGGTAGTTTACAAGTATAAACAAAGGCAACCGCCGGAATGAAGTATAGCTTTGTTCCGGCGGTTTTGTTTTATAATTGCCGGGTAACCATAACAAAAAAGCGCAGCAAGTATAAACCTGCTGCGCTTTCTTTATGGTAGTTATATCTAATTCGTAACTGTTGTATCCTGCGGTTGACTTTGCTGTTGTTGCTTTAGCTTTTCCTGTTCCTTGGCTTGTTTCCTGAAAAAGCCGCGAAGCAGGAAGTTGTTCTGGAGCGCCTCCATGTTCTGGTCGAATTTCTCTGTGCTTGTTTCCAGGTTTTGCATGGTGCTTTGCAGGTTACGCGCGAACTCTTTGTCGTTCAAAAGTACACCCATAGCGCTGTTCTGGCTGTTGATGTTGGATGTAGCCTGCTGCAAATTCTGTGTTAATGCCGCCGCCGAGGTAGAAGCTTCTTTTAACTGAGCCATAGACGATTGAAGTTGGTTGAAAACAGTGGTATCTGTGATCAGTTCGTTGGCCAGGCTGCCCGGGTTGTTCAGTTGGGATGTAAAACGATTCAGGTCGTTTGAGGCCCGCATGGTGTTTTGTGTAACGCGCTGCAGGTTCGCTACAATCGTCCTGAAATTATCTGCCATGGCAGTATCTGTTAGCATCGCACCTACTGTACCTTCCCCGTTCACTAATTTAGACGACAGTTGTTTAAAGTCGCCGGTTATAGCTACCAGGTTCTTATTGTTCTGCTGCAGGGTTTCCATCAGGTCATCGGTATTAAGCGGATTCACTGCTGTAATGCGGTCTCCGTCCTGTATAATACCGGCCTGCTGCGTGCCACTCTCAATAATAATGTTTTTGTTACCTATAAAACTCTCGGAGCTAATTCGGGCAATAGCATCTTTCCGGATATATTCCTGGGCGCTTTCCTCGATGTTCATGGTAACCTCTACCTGCGAGTCGCCGTGCAAACTGATGGATTTTATAGTGCCGATCTTCACACCTGAGAACCAAACGTTGTTACCGGTCTTCAGTCCGGCCACATCATCAAAAAGCGCGCGTACCTGTATAGTAGATATAAAGCGTTTCTGGTTACCGCCCAGCGTAAAAATGGCTGCTATAAGTATAACCAGGGCAAGCAGCACAAAAATGCCTACTATAATAGAACGTTTATTATCTGCCGTATTCATTATTCAGTAAAGTTGTAGTTATAAAAAGCTTTTACGCGTTCATCGTCGGTTGCAAACACTTCTTCAAAAGTACCCTGCCGCTGAAACTGCCCATCAAGTAACATTACAACGCGATCGCCTACTGCTTTAGCGCAGGTAAGGTCGTGGGTAATAATGATCGAAGACGTATTAAAGCGTCGTTGTACTTCGTTTATCAGTTGGTTAATGTCCTGGCTCGTAATCGGGTCCAGGCCTGCAGTTGGCTCATCGTAAAGCATAATTTCGGGCTTCAGGATAAGGGTGCGGGCTATACCTATACGCTTGCGCTGTCCACCCGAAAGCTCGGAGGGCATCTGGTTTATAGTCTGGCCCAGTCCTACCGCTTCCAATACAATATCAATAATACGGTCGCGGTCGCGGGCAGTCATTTCTTTTGCATGGCGTATCAACGGGAATTCAAGGTTTTCCTTTACCGTCATACTATCATACAGGGCACTGTTCTGGAACGAGAAACCGATCTTCAGGCGTAAAGCGTCCAGCTGTTTTGGCGTAAGGTGCGCTACTTCCTGGCCTAATACATTCACCATCCCTTTATCAGGGCGTAATAACCCCGAAATTATTTTGATGAGAACAGACTTACCAGTGCCCGATCGACCAAGCACAACCAGGTTTTCGCCCCGGAAAAGATCCAGGTCGACACCTTTCAGCACTTCAAAGTCATCAAAGGCTTTTGTAAGGCCTTTAATGCTGATTACCTTTTGGGTATAGTCTATTTTTGAGTTTGGTTTCTTCATCAATAACAGAGATTACATTATCCTGATCGCATTTATGACCTGCATGATGAGCAGTTCTTCGATAAAGATCAGGAACATGGCCGTAACCACAGATGAGTTGGCAGCTTTACCTACGCCCTCAGTTCCTTTAGAAGAGTGATATCCTTTATAGCAGCCTACCATCCCGATCGTGAAGCCAAACAACACCGATTTTACAGTTGAAGCGATAATATCAAGAAAAGTGATGGCATCAAAAACCTGAGTAAAAAAGGTGATCAACGTAGTAAGTTCGTTCTGATGTACGTTCAGGTACCCCCCAAGCAACGCCACCAGGGTAGTGTACATGGTGAGCGCCGGAATCATTAGGGTGGTGGCCAGCACACGGCTAACTACTAAAAACTTGTACGGGTTGGTAGCAGAAACTTCCATGGCATCGATCTGCTCTGTAACGCGCATAGAGCCCAATTCGGCCCCAATGCTGGACCCGATCTTACCGGAAGCGATAATAGCAGTCACCAGCGGACCCATGGCCCGCACAATTGCCACCGAAATTAAGGCAGGTAACCACGAGGTAGCACCAAACTCGGCAAGCGAAGGACGGGACTGATTCGTGAAAACGATACCTATAATAAAAGCAGTAATAGATATTAGCGGCAGTGATTTAACACCAACTTCGTAGCATTGTTTAATGATCTCTCTCCATTCGTAGGGAGGGAAAAAGACTTCTCGGAAAAAACGGGATACGAACGCATAGATGTGGTACAGCTCCAGGAAAAAACGGTCCAATCTTTTGGTAAGAAAGCTTTTGCGGCGACGTACGTTGGTTTTTTCTCTGTTACTTTGATCCATTGGCTAATTGCTGAGGCCGTAATTTTGCGCAAGTTTACTATATAATCCTAAATCGGGACGAATGTTCGATAGACTTAAAACATCATACGTGCAGCCCGAACCTCAGGACGATTAAAAAGCAAAGGTAACCTTTATCTCTTTTTTAAACCTAATCCGACTTTATATTAATATATGTTTTTAGGAAAATTGAAAGTATAACTTTCTACAGTGCTTTTACACTACAGCTTGTTTTAGGTTATAGTTACCTTCAGGTTTTATAGTTTTAAACTTGGGTGATTGGATTAGCAAGTCTTTGTTATAGTTGCTATTGCTAATATGTTAGCCTGTTGTGTAGTCATTCTGAAAAGTGTTGGGTAAGAGCACGTTGGAAAGTGCAGTTTAGCTTTAAGCACTTTATCTGAGTTATCTTATAGTTAATCCCACACGTCATTTCGAGCATTAGCCGAGAAATCTTATGTGTTTTATGGGGGAGGTTTGTAGTAATTGGAAACAAGACGCAAAGTATTGCGTCTCTACAATCTCATTTCGTAGGGACAGGTCGCGACCTGTCCGCTCAATACTGTAAACTATAAAACTCTAAACCAACTGTTAGCAGTAGCAAAACTGTCCCCTTGAGGACAAGTGAGAACGGGAGTTCGAAACTTGCGAGCAAAGCTCATAGGGGTGTTTAGGCTGCAACTATAAAACTATAAGCTTAACTAAAGCAACTTCAGAATTCCCCGCCTTGGACAAGTTGCAGATCCCGGATTTGATTCGGGAGAGGGGCTAGGGGTGGTTGGACTACAGCAACTATAAAACTATACCTACAACAATTACAAAAGCAGAAATTCCCCTCTTGGGAGGGGTAGGGGTGGGTTGTATTATTACCAATTACTTCGAAGCTAAACGATCAGGGTTATCCGTAACGAAGCTCTTCCAGGAGCTGCCCCCTTGCTTGGCGTTATTACCTTTCTGGTAATGGTGGCACAGGGCAACAGACAGAGCATCGGTGGCATCAAACATCTTCGGGTCTGGCTCAATCTTCAAGATCTGCACCAGCATAGCTGCAACCTGTTCTTTCGAGGCATTACCATTACCGGTAACCGATTGCTTTACTTTTTTAGGAGCATATTCTACATAAGGAATGTCGCGGGAGAGGGCTGCGGCAATGGCAACTCCCTGAGCTCTACCTAATTTAAGCATACTTTGCACGTTCACGCCAAAGAACGGAGACTCAATAGCCAGTTCATCGGGAAGGTATTCGTCGATGAGCTGTATCATGCGGTCAAAAATTTTCTTTAACTTGATGGCGTGGTTGCTGTAGCTTTTGAGGTGGATAACGCCATACTGCACAACCTTAACCTTGGAACCGGTAACCTCGATAAGACCATAGCCCATAACCTGGGTGCCGGGGTCGATGCCAAGAATTAATTTATTAGGCGGAAGCGCAGAAGAGTAAACCATAAGGCTACAAAAATAAGACAATATCTTGAACATTGCTGCTAACAGAAGGTTCCTTTTGCTCTCCGGAAAAGCGCTGGTGGTAGTGCTCACGCTGTACCTGCTCTATCAGGCTATTTTTACCACATCCGATACCCTCCTGAACTGGCGAAATATTTTCCAAAATGCTGTAGATAGTCCATTGCGCTGGCTGTTTATAGTTACAGCTATACTTATACCTGTAAACTGGGGATTCGAGGCGAAAAAGTGGCAGCTACTGGGCCAAAAGCTTGAACCGATCTCTTACCTGCGGGCTTACCGGGCGGTTATGGTTGGCTTAACGTTAGGCTTTATTACACCAAACCGCTTAGGAGATTATGCCGGTCGTGTGCTGGAACTTAAAAGCAAGCAACGCCTTGATGCCATCGGGGCGATTTTTATAGGCAGGTTTTGCCAATTGGTGGCTACAGTTATAATTGGCTCGGTAGGTTTGCTATACTTTATAGTACGCTTTTATTGGGCCGAATATCCGGGTGTGTCTCTTGGGTTGGTCTTCCTGCTATTGGTTGTTTGTGCGGGTGTTTTGTTGCTCTTGTATAATGCGCAGGCACTTGTTGCCCTCATCTCAACTATAAAACCGATCCGCAGCCTCGTAAAGTATGTGGCAATTATGCAGCGCTATAGTTCTGCAGAGGTATCCAGGTTACTTATACTTTCGCTTGGGCGCTACTCGGTTTTTTTGTTGCAGTTTGTTTTGTTGCTCATACTTTTTGATGTACGCCTGAGCGCCCTGCAGTATATATGTGGCGTGGCCGGTACCTTTTATATCAAGTCTATAGTTCCGTCTGTTAGCCTGCTCTCGGATTTGGGTGCGCGCGAATTATCGGCTATGTACCTGTTTGGTTTGCTGGGCCAGGATAGCTTGCAAGTGCTGAGTGCCAGCCTGAGTTTATGGTTACTGAATATTGCAGTGCCAAGTGTGGTAGGTTTATACTTTGTGCTGCGCCTGCGCCTGTTCAGGAAAGGAACCCCAGCATGATGTGGCCTTTTATACTTTTACTTACATTCGCGCTAATAAGCTATAGTTGGGTTATACTTCGAAGGTGGCTGGCCTGGGCAAAATTACCAGAACCAACTATACCTGCCGGCTGGTCGGCAACCACAAAACTTTCCGTTATCATTCCTGTCCGTAACGAAGCTGCCAATATTTTATACTTGCTCCAGGATCTGCAAAAACAAAATTACCCTGCCGGCCTTTTCGAGGTTATAGTTGTTGATGATCATTCGGAAGATGGGACTGCAACCGTAGTTCGGCAATTTGCCCAAACAGCTACTATAACTATAAAATGTATCGGGTTGAATACTTATGTTAAGTACAAAGGTAAAAAAGCTTCTGTACAAAAAGGAATAGAATTGGCAGAAGGGGAGTTAATGGTATTTACGGATGGCGATTGCCGGGTGCAAACCGATTGGCTGCAACTCTATAGTTATACTTACCAAACCCATCAGCCCAAATTTATAAGCGGACCAGTTAGTTTTATAAATACAGACAGTTTACTGGAGCGGATGCAGCTCGTGGAATTTGCCAGCCTTATCGGGATAGGTGGAGCCTCGATTGGTCTGGGCAAACCAAACATGTGCAATGGCGCTAACCTGGCTTATACCAAACAGGTTTTCGAAGAAGTAAACGGCTTCGGCGGCAATGAGACCATAGCCAGCGGCGACGATGAATTTCTGCTGCACAAGATCAGCCAAAAGTATCCGGAGAAGGTATTTTTCCTGAAGAACAAACAGGCCATAGTATACACCGAAGCCCGCAAAACCATCAGCAGTTTTTTTAGCCAGCGCATACGTTGGGCGAGCAAATGGCGGGCCTACCAGCAGTGGTATGTAAAGTTGTTGGCGCTTATCGTGTTTATAGTTAATCTGTTACTTTTTGTAGCTTTCTTTATGATGTTAGGCGGAGTTTTGTCTCTGTCAGTATTTATTGGGGCTATAGTTGCCAAGTTCGCTGTAGATTTCTTATTTTTAACTCGTATACTTGATTTTTTAGGCCGCAGGAAGTACATCTGGTATATGCTGCCGCTGCAAATTGTGTACATACCATACGTCGTCCTGACTGCGGTTTTGGGCCTTGCCGGGCGCTACCAATGGAAAGGAAGAACCATAAAAACCGATGACTGAAGTAGAATTTGATATACTCGACGAACTATACTTTGTAGCGTCTTACCCGGACCTGCGCAGCACGCTTTCCTTATCTGATGAAGAGCTTTGCCAGGGCCTGCAGTCGCTGCTACAGCAAGGCTATGTCCGTATTATGTACCCTAACCAGGACACTGAGTATGAGTTTAGACCCGAAGAGTTCGGGCAGCATTGTCAGGACTATTTTTACCTTGCCACCAAGGCTGGCTTAGTAGTACATAACTCAATTTAAATGGCTGTGCTACAACAGAACAACGCTGCGAGCCGGCCACCTTCCTATTACATCAGGCAGCGCCTGTTGCAAAATAAGCCGGCTATGGTTGGCTTGGGTATTATTGTGCTGGCTATAGTGGTAGCTATACTTGGTTATGCCATCATGCCCGACAGCACGCCAAATGCCAACAACGGCTTGGTTCAGATCCAGAAAAAGACACCCGGCTTTTCGACTCAGGTATTGCGCATGGCCAAAATTAACCCCCGCGCTGACGTAAACCCTGTTACATTTATACTTTCCGGTGCCCCCGAAGATTATAGCGAGATCCCGATCGAGAGCTATACTTTTAAAGGCGACAGTATGCAGGTGCAGCCACTACGCAGCAACAACGCCATGGCCGACCAGCCCCGTACTTTTGGGTTGAATGAGATCGTAGCCGACCCTCAGAGCTATAGTTCATCCGCCGAAATGCAGCAAAAAATTGAAGATGACTACATCCGAAGCAAAACCTTTTGGCTGGGCACCGATAAAGCCGGCCGCGATGTGCTGAGCAGGCTTATATTGGGTACGCGTATTTCGCTGGGCATCGGATTTGTAGCGGTGCTGATTTCAGTATTTGTTGGTATTGTAGTTGGTGCTTCAGGTGGCTATTTTGGAGGTTGGGTAGATAAGCTGATGACCTTCATTATGACAGTGGTCTGGTCGGTGCCGGGTATTATGCTGGTTATTGCCATTAGCCTGGCCCTGGATAGCAAAGGGGTGTGGGTAGCTTTTGTGGCGGTTGGTTTAACCATGTGGGTAGAAGTAGCGCGTGTTGTGCGCGGGCAGATACTCGGCTTAAAAGAAAAGACCTATATCGAAGCGGCTCAGGTTCTGGGAGTTCCGCAAAATATGATTATCTTCAAACATCTGCTTCCAAACATGATAGGCCCCTTAATCGTTATTGCCACAGCAAACTTTGCCTCGGCTATACTTATAGAAGCGGGCCTGAGCTTCTTAGGGCTCGGCGTACAACCGCCTGCGCCAAGTTGGGGCATGATGGTGAACGAGGGCTTTCAGCTGATAGGGGCTAAGGCCGGATTATACTTAGTACTATTACCAAGTTTATGTATTAGCGTACTGGTGTTGGCTTTTAACCTGTTGGGTAATGGCCTGCGCGACGCATACGACCCAAAAATTCCGTTATCACATGGCTGAAAGTAGCATACCAAATATACAACAGGAACTGAACCTTAAAAAGCTGGAGCTTACAGCATTGCTGGAGATCACGCAGGCTATTAATGAAAACCTGCCCGAAGCTGCCCTGTATAAGATCTACCGTTTTACACTGCTTGCCCAGCTTCAGATCAGCCGCCTAGTATTGTATGTACACGATGAGGAGTGGGAGTGCAAAGCCGAGTTTGGGGGGCCGCAGGAATTTAAAAAGCAGGAACTTTCTGAAACTATCACCTCTCTTAAAGAGATAACCTTTATCTCAAAGTTAAAAGTTGATAAGAAGTGGCGAGCTTTTGAGATCGTCATCCCGATCCTGCACAATGGTAAAGTGCTGGCTTTTATTTTGATAGGCAAGATACAACCTTACTATTCAAACCTCGAGGCGCTTAACTTTGTACAAACCATCAGTAATATTATGCTGGTGGCCATCGAGAACCATAAAATGGCACGCCAACGACTGGCTCAGGAATCCATCAGGCGCGAGATCGAGATTGCGCGTGAAGTACAGTCTATGTTGTTTCCGAAATCGTTGCCTAATGATAAAGATATAGTTATACATGCCAGCTACATTCCGCACTCCTCTATTGGCGGCGACTATTACGATTTTATTGAGATAGACCAGGACCAGTTCCTTTTTTGTGTGGCAGACGTGTCGGGTAAGGGCGTACCGGCTTCTTTGCTGATGTCGAACTTCCAGGCCGGACTTAGAACTATACTTCGCCAGACCTCAGACCTGAACACCGTAGTAGCTGAACTGAATAACCTGATCTACCGCAACGCGATCGCCGAGAAGTTCATCACATCGTTTATGGGTCTTTATAACCGTAAAACCCGCGAGCTGAATTATGTAAATGCCGGCCACAATTCGCCTATACTACTATTCGAAAATAACTCGCACCAACTCCTGAACGAAGGCTGCACCATGCTGGGCGCTTTTGATGTACTGCCTTTTATGTCGGTAACGCGCATAACTGTGCCCGAAAACTCTATGCTGTTGTGCTACACCGATGGCCTTACGGAAGTGTTTGACGAAGACGAATCGGAGTTTGGTATTGAGCGCACTATTCAGTTCCTGCAAACACACCGCTTCCTGAGCTCTAAAATGCTGCACCTGCAACTGCTCCGCGAAATAAACCTGTACAACGAAGAGGCCACGCTTAACGACGACATTACCTTACTTTCGTGCAGGTTTAAATAGACTAATGGTTAAATGGCTACATTGTTAAATTGTTTCGTGGTCATTAAGAGCTACTATAGTAGATTCAACAATTAACAGTTCAACAATCAAACAGTTTAGCCTTGTTTCGCCTCTTTAAAACCCCGTACCTGATGAAGAAACTGCTGCCAGGCTATACCTGGCACCGGGACGTAGCGGGCAAAAAACTATACCTTACATTCGATGACGGGCCAATTCCGGAAGTGACACCATTCGTGCTGGATCAACTTGCCAGGTATAAAGCAAAGGCAACGTTTTTCTGTGTTGGCGATAACCTGGTAAAGCATTCGGATATAGCGCAGCAGGTTTTAAAAGAAGGCCATACATTGGCAAACCATACCTATAACCACCTGAAAGGCTGGCAAACTTCTTTCGGGGATTACCTGCAAAACGTACAGCAATGCCAGGATACGTTGGATAAAATAACTCCAGAAGTCGAAGGCAAAAAGCTTTTCCGGCCACCTTACGGACGCATTACTTCAAAACAGGCAGCAGCGCTCCGGCCGAACTACGAACTGATTATGTGGGATGTGCTTACCAACGACTATGATAATTCGCTCTTGCCAGAAGCTTGCCTGAAACAAAGTATAAATAAAACCCAAAGCGGCAGTATCATCGTTTTCCATGATAGCCTGAAAGCTGAACGGAACCTGCGCCATGTGCTGCCACGGTACCTCGAGCATTTTACGGAGCAGGGCTATACTTTCGAAACCTTATGATCGTATCGGTCATCTATTTTATAGTTTTCTTTTTTGTTTTCCTGGTGCTGCTGGGTTTGCAACTGCTAAACCGCAAACGTTATACTTCACCACTTTCCGAGCAGCCCCGCATCAGTATTTTAATAGCCGCCCGAAACGAAGAGCATACCATACTTCGATGCTTTAAAGCCATAGAATCTCTTAATTACCCCAAAGACAAGATTGAAGTACTGATAGGGGACGATGCCTCTACAGATAATACCCGGGCTGTGGTTGATGCTTATATTAAAGATAAACCAAACTATACCTGCGTTACCATTAGCGAATACATGGGCGAAGCGCGTGGCAAAGCCAATGTACTGGCGCACCTGGCTAAACTGGCAACCACCGATTATTACTTTTACACGGATGCTGATATTGCCGTTCCCGAGAACTGGATTCAGGCTATGCTGGGCGCTTTAACCGAAAAAGTCGGGGTGGTGACAGGCATTACAACTATAACCGGCAACCGCTTCTTTGATAAAATGCAGGCCCTGGACTGGCTGTATGCGCTTGGGCTGGTGCAGGTAGTGGCCGATATTGGATTGCCTGTTACTACTATGGGCAACAACATGCTGCTGCGCCGGCAGGCTTACGAAGACGTAGGAGGCTTTGAAAGTATAAAATTCTCCATTACCGAAGACATTGCTATTTTTAACGAGATACTGCGCAAAGGCTGGGATTTCCGGAACATTTACACCCGGAGCACCTTGGCCTTGTCGTTGCCGGCACGCACCTTAGACCAATACATAAACCAACGCAAACGCTGGATGAGCGGGTCAATGCACCTGCCCGTTTATATGGCGGTCATCTTTATCATTCATTCAGCCTATTACCCTGTCCTGATACCGTTCTTTCTCTATACTTCGGTGGCTGCTATGGGAGGTATTTTTGCGCTCAAGCTTATTTTTCAAAGTATATTTTTGTACAACTGCCTGCTCCGGTTAAGGCTGACTGTTCCTTTGCACTACTACCTGCTTTTCGAACTATACCTGGTGCTTTCTACCATTATCCTGGTCATCTACTTTTTCTTGCCCGTTAAAACCACCTGGAAAGGCCGTAAATATTAAGTATAAGCTTAAATTTTGATGCTGTTTGATATGGATTTGACGACTGTAGAGTAGTTGTTTATACTGTTCGATTATGTTTTCGCCGGGTAAATCCTTTAATCTTACATATCTTAATCCGAACTTGCGGTTTTTACAAGTATAACCCGAACAGGTATAGATACTGCTGATATGAGATTAGTTGATTCGCACGCACATATTTATTCTGAGAAGTTTAAAGACGACCAGACAGAAGCTGTAGCTAAAGCTGCTGAAGCTGGCGTAGATAAAATATACATGCCCAACATCGACCACACCTCCATTGATGCGATGCTGGAAACAGAAGCCGCTTTTCCGGGGCAGTGTATTGCCATGATGGGACTTCACCCAACTTCTGTTACTAAAGATTTTGAGCGTGAGCTATATTTGGTAGAAGAATGGCTAAGCAAGCGGCCTTTTGCTGCAGTAGGGGAGTGCGGCATTGATCTGTACTGGGATAAAACGTTTCTCCCGCAGCAACAGGAAGCCCTGAAAGTACAGCTTGAACTCGCTAAAAAACATAAGCTGCCCATCGTGCTCCATACCCGCGACTCGTTCGATGAGACTTATGAGCTGGTAGCTGCTGCACAGGACGGAACACTACGTGGTATTTTCCATTGCTTTTCGGGTACGCAGGAGCAGGCGGCTAAAGTAAAGGAGCTTAACTTTTTGATGGGAATTGGTGGCGTAGCGACCTTTAAAAATGGCGGCCTGGACAAAGTATTGCCTCATGTAGCCCTCGATGACCTGGTTCTGGAAACAGATTGCCCCTACCTGGCACCAGTGCCGCACCGTGGCAAGCGCAACGAACCCGCCTACATTCCGCTGGTATTAAAAAGAGTGGCCGAGCTGACCCAAAAATCCGAAGAGGAAGTAGCGGATGCTACTACTAAAAACGCCCTGAACCTGTTTAAACTATAACCATGCAAACGGTAAAAGTACACATCGATACAGCAGCTCCCGAAGATCCGGATGCAACCATTCTGATCATCTACACAGGTGGTACCGTGGGTATGGTGTTCGATGAAGAAGCACAGCATCTGGTTCCATTCAACTTCAGCCAGATACTCGATAAAGTACCTGAATTAAAGCAGTTCAATTACCTGATCACGGTTATCAGCATCGAACCTGTTATCGATTCGTCGGATATAACTATAAACGACTGGCTGATGCTGGCACAGTTAATTGAGGAGAACTATAACGATTACGATGGTTTTGTGGTGTTGCATGGTACCGATACCATGGGCTATAGTGCATCTGCGTTAAGTTATTTGCTGGAAAACCTGGAGAAGCCTGTCATTTTTACGGGTGCGCAGGTTCCGATCGGTTTGATACGAACAGATGCCCGCGAAAACCTTATTACAGCATTACAGATTGCCGGAACAAAAGCGCACCTGCGTTGCCGTGTGCCAGAGGTATGTATCTATTTCCATAACCTGCTGCTGCGTGGTAACCGGGCTAAAAAAGTAGAAAGTAGCCATTTTGATGCATTTAAATCGGAGAACTACCCACCTCTGGCAGAAGCCGGCATCGACATCGATTTTTACGATGAGAATATATTACCTTGCCCGCTGCAACCATTAAAAGTGCATCACCAACTCGAGCCCGGTGTAGTTATACTTAAGCTGTTCCCGGGGATAACCGAGCAGGTAGTGAAAAGCATTTTGCAGGCACCTGATGTTAAGGGAGTAGTGATGGAAACTTTTGGTTCGGGTAATGCGCCTACATCGGCCTGGTTCCTCGATCTGTTGAAAGAAGCCATTGCGCGTGGCGTATATATCCTGAATGTAAGCCAGTGCGACGAAGGCCGCGTAGACCAAGGCCGTTATGAAACAAGTAAATACCTGCTAAACATGGGTGTTATCGGGGGAGCCGATATTACAACTGAAGCAGCTATAACTAAAATGATGTTTGTGCTGGGGTTAGGATTACCGAGAGAGCAAACTATAAAACTGCTTTCGGAGAACCTACGCGGCGAAATTACCCCCTGAAAGAGCAATATCTATAGTTGGAAGTATAGATATTAATAGTGTATCTTTGCAGGCAATTAGAGAGTTGTCCGAGTGGTCGAAGGAGCACGCCTGGAAAGTGTGTATACCTCACAAGGGTATCGAGGGTTCGAATCCCTCACTCTCTGCATAAAAAGGCCCGGTAACACTGTTTGTACCGGGCTTTTTGCATTTCGGTTGTCCAATTAAAAGATGTATTTGTGCAAATATATAAAAAGCCATACCTATCAAAAACTATAAAATACTTTAATAATTAGTATATAATAGTGCTATAGTTCAAGTATTTGGTGCAACTGTTGCGTATTACCTCTTTATGTATCCACAACGCGCGTTATTATCCGAAACGGTTTCTACCGATCTGTCAGTTTATGCTATACGCTACAGCGAGCCACTGGGCCTGGTAGAAGTTACAAGCAATGGTCCGGCTGCTCTTTCTGATCTGCAGGCAATGCTTGCTCATTTACTTCAGGTAATTGAGGAAAAACAACCACAATATTTATTGGCTGATACCCGAAAGCTTAACGCGCCTGGCTGTGAAGGCCAGAAATGGATCAGCGATATCTTCATCCCATCTCTAAGCACATCCTCTGTTACAAAGTTTGCCCGAATAGTTGAACCTGATGTATTTACACAGGCAATACTGGAGAGTTTACTAAACGCAATGCCTTACGAAGATATGTGTGGCTATAGTATGCAATCGTTCACAGACCGCGAGAAAGCACTGGAGTGGATCTATAATTAAAACAAAAGCCCCGCAGCTCGCGCCGCAGGGCTAATTGTTTACACAAACAACCAACTACTAACTTTTATTTCGGGAGCAGAAGCTCTCTTTAATTTAATAGCGCATAAGCGATTGCTGGCTATAGCATTGCGACGCCTCAGTACCTCCCACAAAATATCCTCCAATAAAAATTCCGGCCCCGGAACTTACAGCCTGTTCGCAGGCATAATAATCAACTACTCCGCCATCTATAGTTGCAAACTCTATCAGGTCTTCGGCGGATATAAAAGATGAAGGCAAAACTGATTGGCTGATGCAGTCAGATTCTTTCAGGATGCTATAAGTTATTTTCATACAGCTTGTCTTTTAGTTTGATTAAACAATATTAACTAAACCAAATATTAGCTGACAGGAAATATAAGGCGGTTATTTAACTTGTATTTTTCTAATATAGTGCTGTAGTGCGAAGCAACGGGTTGCTGGTATTTTGCAGATTGGCCTAATAATGATCTGGTTAATCCGGCTGGAATTGAGGATTGATGAAGCCTTGAAAGCAGGATGAAGTTAAAAAATGGCTAAAAGTAACATTATGCCTTAAACTGGTTTAATCGTACTATGTGATAACTACAGATTTGAAGTGCTAATACCGTTATGGCCAGAAAACCGCCCGGGAAAGTAACCAGCCACCATGCCGAGAGGTTGGAGCGGATGCCACTTATAGTTCGTCCCCAACTCGGAAAATCTGCGGGTAAGCCAATTCCTAAAAAAGATAAGGTAGATTCTATGGTAAGCAAACCGCCAATGCCGAACACAAAAGCAACTATAACCGGTGTCAGGAGGTTAGGAACAGCTTCTTTAAATAAGATACGATGCGTTGGCATGCCTGTGCTAATAGCAGCTTCGAGGTAAGGCAATTGCCTGATGCGTAACATCTCGGCGCGAGCCAGCCTGGCCGTACCTGTCCAGTAAGTAAAAACAAAAATGGCCGAAAGTAACACTACCGAAGGCGGGGCAAACGCGGCTACTGCAATAAGTACAAGCAGTTTAGGCAGACTTGTGATCAGCTCAATAACCCGAAGTATAGATCCATCGAGCGGAATAAGAATCGGTTTCTGTAACAAAGGCCACCAGTAGGCTGCCATCCGAAGTATAAACCATAAAATTGCACTTATGGCTATGCCCACTGCCCAGGAAGTATAAATGTGTTTTACAGGTTGGTCAAGCTCATTTAATTGTATGGGCAAGTAAACGACGTAGTAGCTAACTACGGCTAAAGTAAGTATAAACCACAGCAATGATTTTAACCGGACTTGAAAGGTATTATTGCCAAAGTAACCGGCTATAACGCCAATCCCCGTCCCAAAAAACGATGCGATCAGCATAACAGGTATAGCCAGAAATAAACCATTTCGGGCACCATATAAGCTGTTTACCAACACATCGCGGCCTAACTGGTCGGTGCCAAATAAATGCGTAGCGTCTGAAAATGGCTTTAGGTATACCTTACTTAAATGTAACTCGTTTGGCCCGAAAGAGAAGGGGAGGAATGGCAATGCAAGTATAGCTAACAGCAAAACGCCCAGGTAGGTAAGAGCCAGTTTAAAGCTCCACTTATACTGCCACAAATAGGTAATATCCTGTAACAACTTCCTCATGCAGCCTTATGTTTTATACGTGGGTCTGCTATGGTATACAACACATCAGCCAGTATATGCGAGAGCATTTTTACAAGTGCAATAACTACCACAATGCCAACAATAACCGGAAAATCGCGGGCAAGCACGCTGCTTACTAATAAGCGTCCCACACCTGGTATGGCAAATATGGTTTCGATGATGATGGTACCGGCAACAAGCACCGGAAGCAGGTCAGACAACACAGTTATAACAGGTAATAAAGCATTCCGCAAGGCATGTTTCAGGATGATCGTGCGCTCGGATAAACCTTTGGCTCTGGCTGTTCTGATATAATCGGACTGCAGACTTGTGTTTAATGCATTGTACAGCTGGTTGGTTAGGTAAGGTATCTCCGCCAGCACCAGGGTAAGTATAGGAAGTATAAAGTAAGGCAAATCGTAAGCTATTTTCTGAAAACCCGTAAGGCCAGCACTCTCTCCATAACTCAAGCCAAAAGCAGGGAAGATCTGTAGTGCATCGGGGTTTGCTAACAGTAACAGCAAAAGTAAACTGAGCACAAAAAGCGGCAAGCTATCCAGCACGATCAAAAATGAAAGTATAAACCTTCGCCAATGCGTTCTGTTATGCTGCACCATGCTTATACTTAAAACCAAAGCTAAGGCAATTGCAGCTACCATACTCGCCAGTAATATCCAGATCGTATTTCCGGCGGCTTCAAGTATACTATCAGCTACAGCCCTGTTGCTGGCGAATGAAACTCCAAGGCTGCCTTTAAGAAGCTGCGATGCCCACAGGTGATACTGGTTCTGGCTGCCATGCCACTCGAAATCAGGTAAAAGGTAACTATAATCAGCTGTAGCAGATGGTAAAATAGGGGCTATACTTATATAGAAGAGCGGGAGTTGCTGGTTAGTACGGTTTAGGAGTTGTTCATATGCTGCTGTTCGTTGCTGAGCAGACCCTTTTCCGTAAAAGCTTTCATCTGCCATTAGCAACTGTTGCTCGCCAAAAGCTCCCGGTAATACTCGACTCAGTAAAAAAATAAGCGACACCATGATCCACAGCGTAGGTATGGCATAAAGCAGGCGTTTAAAGAGCTGGTGAAGCACCATAACTTACTACTTGCTTAATGTAAACGCACTTACATCATAGTTGGGGCTCAACCCGGATACCTTTACATTATCAAAGCGGTTATGGATCGCCAGTCGCTCTTTTTGGTAGTAAAGCACCAGGAAAGTGGCTTCATCCAGCATCACGCGCTGCAATTCCTTAAGGTGTATTGCTTTCTCGTCGGTTGTTGTGGCTTTGTTTATGTTGTTGAGCAGGGCATCGGTGTCGGTGTTGCCAAAACCTGTATAGTTGGTACCGCCCATTTCAGCATAAGAAGTATGTAAAAGCGGCGAGAAGTTAAATGCAAACGGATTTCCATTTAAAGTACGGAAAAACAACTCGAATGCCTGGTTACGCATATTTTTTGTAAACATGCTCCCCTCTTCAGCCTGTAACTGCACTGGTATATTTAACTTGGCAGCGCTCTGCTGAAATATAAGCGCTGTAGATTCTATTACATTATCTCCGGCTTTATAACTTACCGTTATTGTTAATTTTTGTTCTTTCCCATTCTCTTTCCGGTACCAGCCATCGTTACGCTGCACCCAACCCGAAGACTTTAGTAAGTTGGTGGCTTTTGTAGGGTTTAAAGTATAAGGCTGTAGTTTATTGTTATAGTATTTCTTCAGATTAGGGGGGACAATGCCAACCGTAGGGGTAGCGTAATCCAGCTGCGTGACCTTTATAAAGTTTGCCACATCCATCAGGTAGGCAATTGCCTGGCGCGTTGCTTTGTCTTTAAACTTAGGCAAGCGGCTGTTTATACCAGTATACACGGCGCTATATGCCTGCGGGGTATACAGGTTATAGTCTTCAATAAAATCTTTATTTGTCTTCAGTTGGTTGAACTCGGTGGCTGGTATGTCCTCCAGTACATCTAGTTGGCGGTTTTTAAGGGCAAGAAGTGCTGTATTGTTGTCCGGGATAACCTGAAGTATAATCCGCTCTGGGTTAGCTGTCAGGTTGGTTGCTCCTGTGTTATTGCCCCACCAGTTTTGCTTTTGGTTAAGGGTAATATATTGGCCGGGCACCCATTTTTCTAAGGTGTAACCGGCGCTGCCTTGTAGTACAGCGCCGTTGTTACTATATTCTGGGATGTTAAAGCGTGCCGCAAAAGCCTTTAAATTATTATTGTTTTGTAGCTTGGAAAGGCTATTGGTAAATGCGGCTAATGGTATAGGTTGTAACAGGTTTTCAGGGTCGAATAAGTAAGCAGGAAGTATAAAGAAGTCGCCGGAAAGTAATTCCATTTCCGGAGTAAACTCCTCACATATCAACGTGAATCTGCGCTTATTCTTCGGGTCTGGCTTCAGATCATGTATAAATGCTACCTGTGGTTTAATTTGTTCGTTCTGCAGTAATGGTGCTTTAAGTACCTTAAGTGTAAAAGCCACATCAGTTGCAGTTACCGGTGAGCCATCTGCCCACTTTGCTTCTTCCCGTATCTCGTAGGTAATTAGCGTTACCGTATCTTTCTGCTCTATCAGGGGCAGTTCTTTAGCTAACACAGGCTTCAGTTGGTCATCGGCCAGGTCAGCAGAGAGTAAACTCTGGAAGAGCAGGTTTAGTATCTGGTTAGCAGCCTGATCGGTATAGTTTACCGGGTTCAGTGTCTGCGGTTCAGTTTCTAACCTTACTCTAACCTCATCAGGTTGCCTGTGCGGTTGAGAGCAAAAAGAAAAAAATAGAAAAAAGCTTATTAAAAATAGGTAACGATTCCTCATCAGGCAATGTCCTTTGGCTAAAAGTATACAATAGCAAGATAAGGAAAATTGCTTTAACTATTAATCATCATTCCAGTTACCAGTTCCGCCGTCAGCAGCTTGCTCTGCTTTAGCTTTCTTTTCATTTAGAGCTTTTAACTCCTTTTCAGCTTTCGCTTTTTCAGCAGGTGTTCCGCTATTCAGTACAATTGTTAATTGTAGAATTATTGCAATTATAATTTCCAGCATGGCTTTAGAAGGTTAGGTGTTTTACGTAACAAATATTCATTTTTAACATTGTTTGTCAAAGGAATATTTTTTATAAAAAGTAACTTGTAGTAAATAATCAAAAAATATATATATTTATGTTTTGAATGGGTATGAGTTATTTATACTTATATTAAAGCTGGTGTTTAGTTTAATGATAACCTCTAAAAGTAACATTAAAACAAATTGTTAAACCTGATAAGTTAAATTTGTTGTTTGAAAAATTAAATATTCCAAGGCTATAACTAATCAGATCTTTTTATTCGGTTATAATAATAGTATTTTTTTATAAGATATACTACTAAGTGTAAATGCAGGAAATTCAGCAAATATTAAATGTAATAGAGAAGATATCTTTAAAAGGAATATCAGCAACAGGTATGAATAAGTCTAAAAGCCTAGAGGGTGCTTTCTTAAGTGGCATCATGCAAGAGAAGTTTTCTTGTGATGCAGATGCGGCATCTAAATTATATGGCACCGACCAAAGCGATGTACGCTATAAAATGCTGAAACACAGGCTCAAGAAGAAGTTGTATAACTCCCTTTTAACATTAGAGTTAAGTAATAATCGTATAGCTTTTCAAAAAGAAATGGAGTGTGGTAGGTTAATAAGCATAGCAAAACTCCTATTCAAACAAACTGAGTACCAGCTATCTATTAATTTATGTAATAAAGCATCTTCAATTGCAAAGGAATACGAGTTTAATAGTTTACTACTTAATGCATATGAAATTGAGCTTGCGGCTTTAACTAACTATGGATCATTAAAAGCTTTTAATGAGAAAAGAAAGGCTTATAATGAATTGCTGTATAGTGTGAATATGGAGAAGGAAGCAATCGGTTTGAATCAGCTTGTTAAGACACATCTTAAAAGCACTGTAAAGGTCAGAAAAGAACTGCTTCTAGAGCTTCCTTCCATCATAGAACGATTAAAGAATATCCTTCAAGAAGCGAATACATTTGAAGTTTTCTTTTCCTACTATAAAACATCAATCCATTATTATGAGCTTATAGGTAACTTCAGAGAGATAATAAATATTACAAAAGAGGCGGTAACAAAAGTTGAGGAAGGGGATATAAACAAATTACGATTCGATATCAGATATAATGCTTATACTTTAATATATGCTCACTTTCGAACAAAGGAGTATAGTAAAGGACTAGATTACGCAAACGAGTTTAATTATCTTTTTGATCCTGCTACAAAGAACTGGTTTGCATACATGGAAAACTACTTCCTGTTAGCACTTCATGCTAAAAAGTATGAACTAGCAGGAATATTGTTACATCGGGTTCGTAACAACTCCAGTTTTGCGATTATCAGCAATGATGCAAAAGAGAGATGGCAACTTTATACTGCTTACTTATACTTTATAGAACCAAACTCTCCGGTTTTAGAGGGCTTTAACTACCAGAATTTTATTAACTCTGTAAACGAATACAGTAAGGATAAACAAGGTTTTAACGTAGCCATACTTGTGTTGCAGTTTATGTTCTTCCTTAAAAAAGGAGATACCGAAGGCTTGCTATACCGTATCGAGAGCCTTAAAAAATACATACTTACTCACCTGAAAGATACCTTTAGTTTGCGTAGTAAGCTGTTCCTTAAATTGCTCATGCTTACAGTAACTGAGGATTATGATGCTGAATTATGTCGGCTTAAAGGTGCAAAACATTATCAAAAGCTTGTAGATACCCCCACCCCAGGTGACGCTTATGCTGAAATTGAGATCGTGCCTTATGAGCACCTTTGGGAAATTATACTTGAAACAATGCCTAAGTAAGTCGCTGGAATGGAAGAAATAAAAAAGTTGATTGATGTATTGGAACGTAAGGGCAAATCCTCTTCTGCTGCTTTACTTAATATACATGATGATCATAATCTTGAATCGCGCTTATACCATGCAGTTAAAGAGGATAAAACCCTTGATGAAGAAATACTGCTAGATAGACTTTATAATAATAAAGATAAAGAAGACGCCTATAAAATGCTGAAGTCCAGGGTTAAGCGTAAGCTTTACAACCAGCTTTTTTTTCTGGATATTGATAAAAATCAAATTATAGGCAAAGTGACTTCACTTGAGCTTAAATGTCGGAAATTGTTATATTTTGCTGAAGTTCTTAGAAGTTTAGGAGAAATAGAACTGGCTGAACAGCAGTTTAAAAAAGTACTTACTATAACTGAAAGTGCTGAGCTTACTAAGTATGCTATAGATGCCTTAGAGAAATACCTGATTCTAGTTGCAGAAAGGAAATTTAAAGTCCAATACTTTGAGGAAGTTACTTTCAAGCTCCATAAACTTTATGAAATTTACGAGTATGAAAGGAAGACAAAATTATTATATTATGATGTCCGTTTTCATGTAAAGCTAGGCGTCCAGTCAAACTATAAGTTATTGGAGAGCTTTACAAAAGTTTTGAACGAAATGGACCAGTATTGGAGAGCTTCTGGTTCGAGTATCGTCTTTATGCTTTTATACAGAGTAAAGATGCTCTACTATGAATATGTCGGTGATGCAGAAGGACATATTGACTATCTGAATAAATCCCATTTGCTGTTTAAAAAGGGTAAGATTAATAAACTTTACTTTTCAGAAAATTTAAACAATTTCCTCTTAGTTTTTGCTTATCTGAGGGCTAAAAAGTATAAACAAGGTTTTAAAGAAGCTGAGGTTTTAAAAGGAATACTGCAGGAGGGCACAAGCAACTGGTTCGCAAACCTGGAAAATTACTTTATGCTCGCCGTTCACTCCAGGAACTATAAAAAGGCAGAAGAGATCTTAACAGAAGTTCTTACAAATAAATATTTGAAAGATCTGACTTCGTTTGCACAGGAGCGTTGGCTACTATTCTACAAGTATATGGGCTATATCTCGGGGTTCTCCATGGCTGGTTTTTCTTCCCGAAAGATGAAGTTTGTTTCTCAGGATAAAAAAGGATACAATGTTTGGAGCCTGATCCTGGATTTTATAGTTGCGCTTCAACAAGATAAGCCTGAGTTGCTGACGCGGGAAAAGGACCGTGTCCGTAAGTTCATGTCCAAGTATCTTAAGAGTAAAGAAGATGCCCGGACAAAGATATTTCTTAAGCTGCTTTTGATTATTGGCAAGGAGCTGGATGACGCTAAGGTTTGTCGTAAGAAGTGTGCTTACATGTTTAAAAAATTAAAGCAGACGCCTGCACCAGGTATAGCCTTTGCAGAAACTGAGATTGTGCCTTACGAAAGCCTGCTCGAAATAATATTACAACGGCTCGAATTACCTAAGTAGTCTGTATTTATACTTTATAGTATAGGCTTTACATGCATATGTCAGATTTTTAATATCTTGACACATGCAAAAGAACAACCCTAAAATAACCAATGCCTGGTGCTTTTACGACTGGGCCAATTCGGTTTACTCGCTGGTTATTACCTCTACTATTTTCCCGATATACTATAGCGCCGTTGCTACTAATCCCGAAACACAGTCAACTATAGTTAACTTCCTGGGTTTTAACCTGGAGAGCTCGGTGCTGTTCTCTTACGCAGTGTCGGGTTCTTTCCTAATCATTGCGATGCTTAGCCCGTTCTTAACTTCTATTGCAGACTATAGCGGCCGTAAAAAGTTGTTCGTGCAATTGTTTTGTTACCTCGGTTCCTTGTCCTGTATCGGTTTGTTCTTTTTCACCCGCGACACCTTTACTTTATCGGTTATACTTTTTGTGCTGGCATCTATTGGCTTTAGCGGGAGTATCGTTTTCTACAATGCTTACCTGCCCGAAATTGCTACCGAAGACCAGTTTGATAAACTAAGTGCACGCGGTTTTTCGATGGGATATGTGGGAAGTGTAATTCTGCTGATCTTTAACCTGGCCATGATCATGAAGCCGGAGTGGTTTGGTATAGCTGCAGATAACAAAAGTCTTCCGCCGCGCATAGCTTTTCTAACGACCGGTATCTGGTGGTTCGGCTTTGCGCAATACTCTTTTTACCACTTGCCAAGTAATGTGTATAACCGCAAACCTCAAGGCAGCTGGATATTGAATGGCCTTAAAGAGCTTAAGAAAGTATGGAGTCAGGTACAGCAGTTGACTATGCTCAAACGTTTCCTCCTGGCCTTTTTCTTTTATAACATGGGTGTGCAAACGGTAATGTATGTAGCTACTATTTTTGGAATTGAAGAACTGCATTTGGAAGATAGCGCACTTATACTTACCATCCTGATCATACAATTAGTGGCTATTGCCGGGGCTTATGCTTTTGCGGTTTTATCTGGCAAGTATGGCAACATCAGGGCGCTTATAGTTGCCGTTATTATCTGGATTGGCATTTGTATTGGTGCTTATTTTATTAGAGGGGAGTTTGATTTTTATGTGCTGGCAGCTGTAGTTGGTACTGTTATGGGTGGTGTGCAGTCGCTTTCGCGTTCAACCTATTCCAAACTGATACCGGCCCATACTATAGATCATGCGTCGTTCTTCAGCTTTTATGATGTAACTGAGAAGGTTTCTATAGTACTGGGTACGCTGGCTTATGGGTTGGTTGCACAGCTAACTGGCTCTATGCGAAACAGTATTCTGGCACTAATCATTTTCTTCGTTCTTGGGCTGATCTTCCTGTCGATGGTGCGTTGGAAACGAGCCATGGCTACGCAGCAGGAAATGAAAGCAACTATAGTTTCGTAACGGAATCTAAACCATAATCTATAAAAAAAGGCCGCTACAGAATTTGTAACGGCCTTTTTTGAAAATTTATAGTTGCTTTTACTTCTTGTAAACCTGTTCACCATTCAGGTAAGTATACAACACCTGCAGGTTTCGCATTTTATCCGGAGCAACCGTCATCAGGTCGTCTTCCAGAATAACGAAATCAGCAAATTTGCCGGTTTCTATACTTCCTTTTTCATTCTCTTCAAAAGCTGCTTTCGCTGCCCATGTCGTCATGCCACGCAATGCATCTTCACGTGTTAACGCATTCTCCATCTGGAAACCAGCATCAGGCCAGTTCTTGGCATCCTGGCGCGCTACGGCCGCATGGAAAGTATAGATTGGATTAATGTGCTCAACCGGGAAATCGCTGCCCAGTGGTAGCCAACCATTTTGCTGCATTAGTTCTTTAAAAGGGTAAGCGTGCGCAATTCGCTCTTTGCCTAACCTGTCGCCGGCCCAGTACATATCCGAAGTTGCATGCGTAGGCTGCACCGATGGCACAATGCTATACTTGCCATACTTTGCAATATCCTCGGGGTTTACGATCTGGGAATGCTCAATTCTCCAGCGCTTATCGTTTTTGCTACCCAATACTTCACCGTAAATGTCTAGTAAAAGTCGATTCGTAGAGTCACCAATGGCGTGTGTGTTCATCTGGAAATCAGACTTGGCCAGTTGTGCTGCAATATCTCTGAACTCCTTTTCAGTAGCTAGCAGGAAACCATAATGGCCAGCTTTATCTTCGTAAGGCTTCAGTAAGGCAGCACCACGAGAACCAAGCGCACCATCACCATAGATTTTGAACGAGCGCACATTCAGCCTGTCGGTCTTGTAAATGCCGTTTTTCAGATAGTGATCCAAGTTTGGCTTAGTAGGGTTCAGCATCACGTACACGCGCATCTGCAGGTCGCCGCTTTTGTGCATGGCATCCATCAGGTCGGCTGTACTTTTATCCAGTCCGGCATCAGCCAGCGAAGTTATACCTACTGCAAAACAATTTTCCTGAGCACTTATTAAGGCCTGACGCTGTTCTTCTTCAGTAGCTTCTGGTATTTTAGCTGTCACCAGATCTATGGCGTTATCAATCAGGATACCGGTCATTTTACCGTTTTCCACTTCAACCAGGCCACCTACCATTTTAGTAGTTGGTCTTATACCTGCCAGATCCAGCGCTTTCTGGTTAACTATAGCCGCATGGCCATCCACACGGGTAAGAATGATCGGGGTATTTGGAAAAAGGGCATCCAGCGTATCCTTAGTAGGGAATTCCTTTATAGTCCAGTCATTCTGGTCCCAGCCACGTCCCGTGATCCAATCTGTATCCGGGTACTTTTCGCGCTGCTCAGTTACCTTCTGCACCACTTCCTTAAACGACTCTGTACCTACCAGGTCAGCCGACTGCAGCGATAAACCATAGCGGTAGAAATGCGCATGTGCATCGTTAAACCCCGGGTAAATGGCTTTGCCCTGCGCGTCTAATTCTTCGGTAGCTTTATACTTCTGTCGTATCTCTTCTGAGGTTCCTACAGCCAATATTTTGCCGTCTTTTACAGCAAAAGCTTCAGCTTTTTCGAAGTTATCGTTTACCGTATAAACCGTGCCGTTATAAACTATAAGGTCAGCGGTTTCGGTGGCAGTTTGAGTGCTGGTGCAGCTGCTGAGCAGGGTAAAGCCCAACAGAATAGCCGCAGCAAAGGTGCGTAGCGTTTTTTTCATGAAAGTTTTTTATTCGAAGCGCATGTGTTTTACAGACTCACCAGAGTTCTGGAGCTCTATTAGTGAATCTATACCTATACTTAAATGCTTTTCAACATAAGAAGTAGTTACCAGTTTATCGCTGGCAGATGTTTTCACACCTTCAGGTATCATCGGGTTATCCGATACGAGTAGCAGCGCACCGTGAGGTATCTCATTAATAAAGCCAACGACAAATATGGTAGCTGTTTCCATATCAATACCCATTGCACGAATCTGGCGCAAATAATCTTTAAAATCTTCGTCGTGCTCCCATACGCGGCGGTTGGTGGTGTAAACGGTACCAGTCCAGTAATCCATCTCATGCTTTTTGATCATAGATGAAACTGCACGCTGCAAACGGAACGATGGTAGAGCTGGAATTTCAGGTGGCAGGTAGTCATCCGAAGTACCTTCACCTCGGATAGCCGCAATCGGAAGTATAAGGTCGCCGATCTGGGTTTTGCGCTTTAAGCCGCCACACTTACCTAAAAACAAAGCAGCTTTAGGTTTAATAGCAGATAGCAAGTCCATTACGGTTGCTGCCATAGCACTACCCATACCAAAGTTGATAATGGTAATGTTGTTGGCTGTAGCTGTTTGCATAGGTTTGTCCAGGCCGTTTATCTCCACTTCAAAGCGGTCGGCAAACATGCGCACGTAGTTTATAAAATTGGTAAGCAGGATATATTCTCCAAACTCTTCTAATGGTACGCCCGTGTAGCGGGGTAACCAATCGCTTACGATCTCTTCTTTAGTCTTCATAAATTAAATATACTCAAATAGATATAAAAAATCCGCCTTGGTAGTAGATGCTACTGGGGCGGAGCGTGAGAAAATGGCTAAATTGCAGCATGGATGCTCTTAATCTGCCACCATTCGAACACAAAATTACAAAATCCGGGGCGAATTATCTCATTTTTGATATACTGCGTCGGAAGAATATTGTTTTAACCCCCGAAGAATGGGTTAGACAGCATTTTCTTCATTACCTGATCAACACGCTGCAGTATCCCAAAAGCCTGATAAGTATAGAACGCGGCACCAACTACAACAAGCTTCAAAAACGCACTGATCTTTGTGTTTTCGATAATTCCGGTGCTCCTTTTATGTTGATAGAATGTAAGGCTTCTTATGTTCCTATATCCCAGGATGTGGTGAAGCAGGTATCGGTTTATAACCAAACTATAAAAGCAAAGTTTGTGGTTATCACCAATGGTTTAGCGCATTATTGCTGGCAGGTTGATTTTAAAACAAGAAAGTTTCAGCCGTTGCAGGAGATTCCTGTTTATAGCAAAGTATAGTAAGACCGCGTCATCCCGAGCGAAGACTAAGGTTCTTAAGTGTTCTATAATTAGTTATTGTCATTTCGAGCGCAGCTGAGAAATCTTAATTGTCCTATAGTTATTAGACCTAGCAGTGTGCGCAGCTCCTGCTAGCGTCTGTTGTTCTATAGTTCAAGTAGTTATCGCCTTTAACCAAGCTATACTTTCATAGCCACTTCTTATCCTGGGAGCTTTACTTACCTATTGTATTATAGTTTGCTTGGCTCGCTCACGGCCGCGAGGCCTCGTCTTCGGGCATCGCGCTGCTGCTTTCTTACTATCCTCGTACCTCGGATTGCCTCACGGCACCGCAACAAATCAAAGGCGCTCAACCCAAAGACTGATATCTTTCTCATTGCAACCGCTTTTTATAGCTTGAACAGTTAAGCTCCGACTTTTTCTCGTGGCTATAGTTCCGTAGGGACAGGTCACGACCTGTCCGCTCTTGGACTGTAACTATAGAACTATAAACGCCAACTATAGCAATGACAGAAACTGTCCCCTTGAGGGGACTATAGGGGTGTTTGTCTGCCAGAGCAAACTTCCCCCTACCCCCTTTAAAGGGGGACTTTATTCAGTTCTAACACCTCGCCTTAGACAAGTCGCAGATCCCGGACTTGTTTCGGGAGAGGGGTTGGGGGTGGTTGGATAACACCAACTATAGAATTATAGCCAAAGCAACTACGGTGCTTGTCTCTGGCAGGCCAGTTGAGTCAAGAGACTAAATACCATTCCAAGTCACCAGTCTGGAGACTGGCACCAGCGTAAAGTGATAAGACTAAACAATAAACCGAACTATAACTCTACTATTAAACTCCCTCTCCTGTTTTGGGGGTAGGGGGCCTCTTCAAAAGGAGAGGGCAGGGGTGAGGTAAAACAAAAACGCCTTTTGCGGAAACCACAAAAGGCGTTTTTTAAATCTATACTTAAATAGACTATAGAATAGAGTCTACCGGAGTGTATTCTAAGTTAAAGGCCTCAGCAACACCTTTGTACACTACTTTGCCATCTACAACGTTCAGGCCTTTCTTCAACTCTTCGCTATCAGCGCAGGCTTTTTTCCAGCCTTTGTTAGCGATCTGTAAAGCGTAAGGCAAGGTAGCGTTAGTAAGTGCAAGCGTTGAAGTATAAGGTACAGCACCTGGCATGTTAGCTACACAGTAATGCACGATATCATCAATAATGAAGGTCGGGTTCTCGTGTGTAGTCGGCTTACATGTTTCGATGCAACCACCCTGGTCCACAGCTACGTCTACAAGTACAGTACCCGGACGCATTTCTTTCAGCATTTCTCTCGTGATCAGGTGTGGTGCCTTGGCACCTGGTATCAATACCGCACCAATGATCAGATCGTGAGTAGGAAGTAGTTCGCGGATGTTGTATTCGTTCGACATGAACGTGTTTACGTTGGCTGGCATAATATCATCCAGGTAACGCAGACGGGCAAGGTTTGTGTCGAGTATAGTTACATCAGCACCCATACCGGCAGCCATTTTAGCAGCATTTGTACCAACTATACCACCACCTAAAATCATAACTTTAGCAGGACGAACACCTGGTACGCCACCTAAAAGTATACCACGGCCTTTCAGCGGTTTCTCTAAGTATTTAGCACCTTCCTGAATAGACATACGGCCGGCAACTTCTGACATAGGTACCAAAAGCGGAAGGCTTCTGTCGGCTCTTTCTACAGTTTCGTAGGCAAGGCAGGTAGCACCGCGCTCCAGCATGGCGTGTGTAAGCGGCTCGTAAGAAGCAAAGTGGAAATAAGTAAACAGCAACTGGCCTTTTCTGATCAGGTTATACTCCGATTCGATCGGCTCTTTAACCTTAATGATCATTTCTGCCGTGCCATATACATCTTCTATAGTTGGCAGAATGTTAGCACCTGCTTTGGTATAGTCTTCATCAGCAAAACCGCTGCCTTCGCCAGCAGTAGCCTGTACATATACCGTGTGGCCATTGCGCACAAGTTCAATAACACCCGCTGGCGTTACACCTACACGGTTTTCGTTATTCTTGATTTCCTTTGGAACACCAATTATCATGACGTTGAATCTTATTATTTAAAAGCTGCGCAAATATCAATAAGTTCGGTCAATTAAACTAACAAAACCCGGAAGCTTTTTATACAGCAGATACAGGAGCAAATTGTACTGTGTTTTTAGGAAGGGAAGGAGTTGTAAAACCCTGTAAATGAAAAAAGGCAGCGATAAGATCACTGCCGTTAGTACAAAATAAAACTATGAAAAAAACTATCTGAAAGGTTCCGGCTATTCGCCTTCCCTTAACATATTTCTGTTAGCCAGGCTCTCAACCACATTTGCTTTAAGCGTTAGTCTGAGATTTGGCATTACTATATCGTTTGATAAAATGGTAACCTGCTCGTTTTGCTCTTTTAACATCAAAGGAATGTATGTAAGTTCCAAAACTGCCTGTTCGCCGGGCTTAATGGCAGGCTTCGATACTTTATAGCTCACGCACTTGCAATTGCTTTGTACCCCCTGCACTACAAGGTCCTGCCGACCTGTGTTTTTGATGATGTATTTGGCTACTGCTTTTTGTCCTTTTTCAAGTTTTCCAAAGCTATAGTTTGTGCTTCCAATTGCCAAACGCGGCGACATCATTTTTTGTTCCTGAGTATAACTAGTTTTTAAATCTTTTGGTCCGACCATGCCTTTTATGTAGATGACCGCATTGGTTTCTTTGGCATTGCTGGTTACCGAAATAGATTTATGAAAAGGGCCCGGCCGGCCTGTACTGTTATAAACTGCTTTAATAATACCTGTTTTCCCGGGCATGATCGGCTCTTTTGTCCAATCTGGTGCGGTGCACCCGCACGATGGCTGCACATTGGCAATAACCACCGGTTGATTTCCCACGTTCTTTACCCTGAACTCGTAAGTAGCCTGCGTGCCTTCTGCTATAGTACCAAAGTCATGCGTCTGGGTCTCAAAAGAGAGTTCGCCCTGCGCACTGGCCGCAATGCTTAGTAGCATCAGGCCTAAAAATAAAAATAAGTTTTTTCTCATTACAAAAAAGAGAAGCAAATAAACGTAAAAAACGAGCTATTTATTTTCAAAGCAAAACAAAGATAAGAAATCTTTTAGTAAACAGATTCTACTATCGTGCCAAATTTAGTGAAGGACTGGCCAATTTGAAGTTTAGGCTAATGTTCTGTACTTTTGATTGAATTTATACCTTATAGTATATACCTGATATAACATGCAAACTGCTGAAGTATCTATAACTCAAAAATTAACAGCTGAAGAAATACTTCAGGACTACCGGATAGCCTGGGAGAGCCGGCAAGCAAGTCTTGCTGGTCGTAAGGAAGTATTTATGGGCAAGGCCAAGTTCGGTATTTTCGGCGATGGCAAAGAAGTAGCACAGCTTGCTATGGCCAAATTCTTCCAGAACGGCGATTTCCGCTCTGGCTACTACCGCGACCAGACCTTTATGTTTGCCATTGGCGAACTTACCCTGCAGCAATATTTCGCGCAACTTTATGCTCACACCGATGTAGAGGCCGAGCCATCTACGGCCGGCCGTGCCATGAACGGGCACTTCGGGACGCGCTTGCTGGACGAAGAAGGCAACTGGAAAAATATTATGGAGCAGAAAAACTCCAGCTCTGATATTTCGCCTACCGCATCGCAAATGCCGCGCCTTGTTGGCCTGGCTTATGCATCCAAACTATACCGCCAGAACCCTGCGCTGCAGCATTTGCAGCAGTTTTCAGTAAATGGTAACGAGGTGGCTTTCGGAACAATAGGTAATGCATCAACATCAGAAGGCATGTTCTTCGAGGCTATAAACGCTGGTGGTGTATTACAGGTGCCAATGCTGGTTTCGGTTTGGGACGATGGCTATGGTATTTCGGTACCAGCTGAGTACCAGACCACAAAGGGTAGCATATCTGAAATATTAGCCGGTTTCCAGCGCAACGCAGAAGGGGAACAGGGCTACGAAGTATTTAAAGTAAAAGGCTGGGACTACGCCGCCCTTTGCGAAACCTACGAAGCAGCAGTACGTGTTTGCCGCGAGCAACATGTGCCTGTACTGGTACACGTCGAAGAGCTTACGCAGCCACAAGGCCATTCAACATCAGGCTCGCATGAGCGCTACAAATCGAAGGATCGCCTGGAGTGGGAAGCTGATTTCGATTGTCTTTTAAAGATGCGCGAATGGATCTTAGCAAACGAGATCTCAACGGAAGAGCAGCTTAACCAGATTGAGAACGAAGCAAAAGAGGCCGTTAAAATTGCCCGTACCGATGCCTGGGCTGCATTTGATGCAGGTATAAAAGAAGACCATGCCGAAGCGCTACGCTTAATGGATAACATGGCCACTGCCAGCGAGCACATCACTGAGATCGCAACTATAACTGAAGAGCTTCGCAAAGTTACAGTGCCTATACGCAGCGATGCTGTTAGGGCTGTGCGTAAAGCGTTACGTTATGTACGCAACGAAAATAACCAGGCGAAGCGTGAACTGGTAGGCTGGTTAGAACAAACTATAGGTGAGAATGCTGATCGCTATAACTCTTATCTGTATAGCCAGTCTGAGGAATCGGCTTTGTTGGTTGAAGAAGTAAAGGCTGAGTTTGATGATAATTCACCGGTAGTTGATGGCCGTGAAGTATTACAGGCTTGCTTTGATGCTATTCTTGAACGCGACCCACGTGTATTTGCTATAGGCGAAGACGTTGGTAAAATTGGCGACGTAAACCAGGCATTTGCCGGCTTGCAGGAAAAACACGGCGAGATACGCGTTACTGATACCGGTATTAGGGAGTGTACTATTATTGGCCAGGGTATAGGTGCTGCTTTACGCGGACTTCGCCCGATAACGGAGATACAGTACTTAGATTACCTGCTATATGCTATCCAGATCCTGTCTGACGATGTAGCTTGTCTGCAGTACCGTACCAAAGGTGGGCAGAAAGCACCGCTTATAGTTCGTACCCGTGGTCACCGCCTGGAAGGTATCTGGCATTCAGGTTCCCCGATCGGCATGATCCTGCATAGTATAAGAGGTATGCACGTGTTGGTGCCACGCGACATGACACAGGCAGCAGGTTTCTATAACACTATGTTGAAATCGGATGAGCCGGCTATTATTATTGAGTGCCTGAACGGTTATAGGTTAAAAGAGCGCATTCCGAACAACATTGCTGAGTTTACTGTGCCACTTGGCAAGCCGGAGATACTGAAAGAAGGTTCTGATGTAACTATAGTTACCTATGGCTCGATGTGCCGCATCGTAATGGAGGCAGCCCGACAACTGGAAGACTTTGGCATTTCAGCTGAAGTTATTGACGTGCAGTCGTTGTTACCATTCGATATTGAACATGTAATTACAGATTCGATAAAGAAGACAAATCGTGTGCTGTTTGCTGATGAGGATGTGCCGGGTGGTGCAACAGCTTTTATGATGCAGCAGGTGGTAGACGAGCAGGGTGCCTGGAGATGGCTGGATTCCAAGCCGCAGTGCTTATCAGCGCAGGCCCACCGTCCTCCTTATGGTTCAGATGGCGATTACTTCTCTAAACCGAATACCGAAGACGTATTTGAAGCAGTTTATGAAATAATGAACGAAGCTGACCCTAAAGCATATCCTGCTATTTACTAAACAGGGTATACTATAAAAGAAAAGCCCCGCAACTGCTACAGTTGCGGGGCTTTTTTATACTTTATTACCGGAGTTTTATTGCTCAAAAAGTGTGATCGGTTCTGAGACGATAACATTGCTTTTGTTCGGTACAGGTGTATCGCGGTCGTAAATAAATACCTCGAACTTTATCACATCGCCGGGTGCAAAATATTCCTCAATTTCGTTAGTAAACTGCATTCCAAACCGTATTTCACCTTCCAGCGGCTCTTCACGGTCGTCCTGGCTGATGCGCGGGAAACGTCCACTCAGATCGAAACCTGCCACCGGAAACTCGAATTCCCTGAACTCGAATTGTCCCGGGTTATTTGGGTTTTCCTGCCACTTAAGCAACCTTATTATAAAGTTGTTCTCATAAGGCGAGCCTGTATTAAAGGGTGGTTTGGTGTCGGAAGAGGTCGTATCGTTCGACAGGCCCAGGTTGCCGTCTCCATCCTGAAAACCAACCACCAGGAAAATACTGTCTATTTGCAAGCCCTGGTCATCAAAGTCGTACTGCTCTACTCTTTTAAAGGAGATCTGGGGCTCGTCGGGGTAACTTGGCTCTTTGCGGCATGAGGCAAGGGCAAGTACCAGCAGCAAGCAGGCCAGGCTATACTTTAGCATATGGTTCATACACGAAATTCAGAAAATGAAGCTAAATTTACTAAATCAAACGGTTAGATATAGGATTTGTTATAAGTTTATTTGATGGATTTTAAGGCGCAGTTTAAACAGCAGTTACTCAACCAACCCACCGATTTTACTCAGATGGCGCTGTCGCTTTTTCGTTACCAGGCTATACATAACCCGGTTTATAGTTCTTACCTGCAGCATCTTAACGTTGATCCAGATAAAATAAACAACTTAGAACAGATCCCTTTCTTACCTATAGAGTTCTTTAAACAGCAGATGGTTGCAACCGGTGGGTTCGAGCCTGAAGTAACTTTCCTGAGCAGTGGTACTACACAGCAGGCCCGGAGCAAACATTATGTGGCTGACCTTGGCTGGTACAATGCTGTTACCAAACACATATTCGAGAACTTTTATGGTTCCTTAGATCAGTTTGTAGTTCTTGCCTTATTGCCATCTTATTTAGAGCAGGGTGGCTCGAGCCTGGTTGCTATGGTTGATTTTTTTATCAAGGAGACCGGGCAGCAGGAGGAAGGCTTTTACCTGAACAATCACAGCCAGCTTTTACAAAGTATAAAATCGGCTAAGGCGCGCGGTAAAAAAGTGCTGCTGATAGGAGTGAGCTATGCTTTGCTGGATTGGGCTGAAGAGTTAAAAGGCAAGTATGATTTTAGCGGCGTAACTATTATGGAAACCGGTGGTATGAAAGGCCGCCACCGGGAGATGGTGCGCGAAGAGCTACACAGTTACCTGAAAAAGGGTTTTGGTGTTGATGCGATTCACTCGGAGTATGGTATGACGGAATTACTTTCGCAGGGCTACTCAAAAGGCGACGGCATCTTTTACCCGGGCCAAACCATGCGCATCCTGCTCCGTGACTTAAACGACCCTTTTGACATCGGCAGCCACCACCGAAGCGGCGGTATTAATGTTATTGACCTGGCCAACATAGATTCCTGCGCTTTTATAGAGACCAAAGATATCGGCAAAATTCACCCGGATAATGCTTTCGAAGTGCTCGGTCGTTTCGATAACTCGGATATCAGGGGTTGTAACCTGATGGTAGTATAATATCCTTCCTCGCTTTCCTGCGTTATAGTTTGCCATGGGATACCTCGTATTTATACTTTTTATAGTTGCTGCCTGCGCGCTTTTTTACTGGTGGGCCACCCGCAAATCGCGCCATAGGCGTAAGGTAATGCAGACCGGGTTCCCGGCCGAGTGGCGCAAGATACTGACTGACAGGGTTGGGTTTTACCATACATTAAAATCAGACGAGGAGAAGCAGCGCTTTGAAAAGATGGTGCAGCTTTTTTTGTCTGAAAAGCGCATTACAGGTATAGATGTTATAGTTGATGACCTGACGAAAGTGCTTGTCGCGTCGAGTGCGATCATTCCTATTTTTGGCTTCAGAGACTGGGAATACCCAAACCTGGGCGAAGTATTTGTATTTCCGGGGAGTATCCAGAAGTATAAGGATAAAGATAGTGAAGCGGTTTCGGAGATACTGGGGCGGGTAAACCCGTTCCAGAACGACCATTATGTTACCTTATCTAAGCCTGCGCTGGAGCGTGGTTTTAATGACATGGCTGACCGGAAAAATGTAGGTATACATGAGTTTGCCCACATGCTGGACCAGGCCGATGGAGAGATAGACGGAACACCGGAAGCTTATTTACCTGATGAACTGATACAGCCGTGGCAGGAGCTGATGTACCGTAAAATAAGCCTTATCCGGAAAGGAAAATCTGATATCGACGACTATGGTGGTACCAGCGAAGCTGAATTTTTTGCTGTAGTTACAGAATACTTTTTCGAGAAACCGGAACAACTGGCCGAAAAGCACCCGCAACTCTATAAATTACTGACAAAAGTATTTCAGCAGAGCCCTAAGCAACGGTTCCGGATCAATTTCAGAGAGCTGCTGAACCCTTATGGTAAAAAGGTGGGCCGCAACGAGCCTTGCCCTTGTGGTAGCGGAGAAAAGTATAAAAATTGCTGTTTAGGAAAAAAAGTAGCCGCATAAAGAAAACCGCCGGTCCAAAGTTCTATACTTCGGGCCGGCGGTTTATAGTTTATAGTTATACCTATAGTTATGCTACTGCGGGGCGGGCAAAAGCCTTTGCGTCTTCCAGCGTGATCTCATTCCCGCTCATAATTACCAGGCGCTCCACCACGTTGCGCAGTTCACGCACATTACCACGCCAATCCAGACCCTGGAGGTATTCCATGGCGTCAGGCTTTATGGTTTTAGGCTTATTGCCGTAATCGTTGGCAATATCGTTCAGGAACTTGCTTACCAGGTCCGGAATGTCTTCACGGCGTTCGTTTAGCGGTGGCACATGTATCAATATAACGCCTAAACGGTGATACAAGTCTTCCCGGAAAGTTTTTGCCTCTATCTCCTCTAGCAAGTTCTTATTTGTAGCTGCCAGCACACGTACATCCACCTGAATATCTTTGTCGCCGCCAACACGGGTAATTTTATGCTCCTGCAAGGCACGCAGTACTTTGGCCTGAGCCGATAGGCTCATATCGCCTACCTCATCCAGGAACAAAGTGCCACCATGTGCCTGCTCAAACTTGCCAATGCGTTGCTTAACTGCCGATGTGAACGAGCCTTTTTCGTGGCCAAACAATTCACTTTCGATCAGTTCGCTTGGTATGGCGGCGCAGTTAACTTCAATTAAAGGTCCGTTTGCGCGGTTGCTGTGTTCATGTATAGATCTAGCTACCAGTTCCTTACCCGATCCGTTAGGACCTGTAATTAATACGCGGGCATCGGTTGGAGCTACTTTATCAATAGCCTGCTTTACGCGACCCAAAGCCTCCGAAGTGCCCACCATTTCATAGGTCTTCAGTATTTTCTTTTTAAGGATTTTGGTCTCGGTTACCAGCGTGGCTTTATCCAGGGCATTGCGAACAGTTACCAGCAAACGGTTCAGGTCTGGTGGTTTCTGCAGGAAATCGTAGGCGCCTTTTTTAGTAGCATCCACGGCGGTATCTATCGTGCCGTGTGCCGATATCATAATGAACGGAGTATCCGGGCTTAGCTCCATGGCTTTTTCCAGCACTTCCAGGCCGTCCATGCCGGGCATTTTAATGTCGCAGAGTGCAACATCGTACTTTACTTTGCTCAGGAGCTGCAGTCCCTTTTCACCGTCTTCGGCTTCGTCAACGGTATAATTCTCAAACTCCAGAATTTCCTTCAGGGTACTACGGATGGCCCGCTCATCATCTATAATCAGAATTTTGGGCATAGGTAGAATCAGTTTATGTTATCAGGCTAAATTAAAAAATAAAACAGCCACCGGCAAGGGTGGCTGCTGCACTTGTACGTTATAAAAACCGATTTAGCTGCGCTTATAGTATAAGCTTATTTATTAAACGCGATAACACTGTATAGTTCAGGCTCCAGGAAATAACCGCCCGGGTGGTGGGCTGTATAGTCGAAGTTGATCCATAGTTCGCCATTCGTTTCATGGAAATGGATCTTACCGCCGCTTACTTCATCCGGGAAGAGGGCGCGAACCACATGGCTCACTTCATCCAGGTTCTCAGTTTTGCCTACTTTAACTTCGGTATACATGTGTGTTGGAGAGATAACGACACGCGCCTCGCCGCCAACAGCCATTATAGACGAAGCCATCAGGATAGCATAATCGTCGCAGTCGCCGGCAAGCAGTTCCATACTTTCTATAGGAGGAGAGTAGTAGTCCATGTTTACCGGGTCGTTTACATATTTCCAGTTGCTGCGCACATATTTAAACACCGAGAAGTAACGAACCAGTTTGCCATACTTGCGGTAATATTCATCATGGAAATAGCGGGTAGAGCTCTCCACGGCAAAGTTGCGCAGTTTCGGGTGTGTTGGCTGCATTGCATTCTTCACACGTTCTTCCTGAAAATAGGTACCTTTTACCGGCTTAAAGTAAGATACCTTATGCGGATTGCTGGTCATGTTAACCAACGCCGCATTATAATCTGAATAAATATCTCCGAAAGTATGACCAGGGAAAGTGCTGTTATAAAAGAACACTCCCATAATAGTGAAGAATGAGAATACTGTAAGCTTGGGGCTGATGCGGGTAACTATAACCGATAGAGCTGCTGATATCATAAGCCACAGCAAAAAGTGCAGCTCGTAGTCCATAGACTTGTAAGGCGGTACATAAAAGCTTAATAACACGGCCATCGGAAATACAATAATGATCTGGATGAACCGTAAGGCAAACTTGAGTGCCGATTTAGGTAGTAGTAACTGCGCCATATTTCCCCTCTCGCTAAAAGTTGTTGCATAAAAAGTACAGGGCTGCACTTTTATCTTATTCCTCTATTATCCTAACGCAAATTCCGGGCCTTTTTGCTCCCTAAGTGTACAATATATTTTTAAAGAGTTAAGGTGAGCGGCCTTTATGATATTAAGTTCGGGAATATAATCTATAAAAAAAAGCTTTTTAGTAAAACGCAGTAAAATTATACTATAGTATGAGAAAGGGGCTTCAGGGTTAAAATATATAGATTTTACTATATTTCGGATAGCTTGAGATAAAGCATTTGAAGTATAAAGATAAAAGCCGTCCCCAACCTGAATAACAGGCTGGGACCAGCTTTTATTTTTGGCAAAGTATAAAGCGCTTACTGGTATTGAATATACATTGGAGTCGGCTTTAGCGCCAATATCTCTTCGGGAGTCATCAGGCGGTGCCCGTTTTTGGTGTCGTTCTTATAGAACAGCTTAAAGCCTGTAAACTGCACCGGCTCGTTTTTAATATAGCGCCGGTAAGTATCTTTTTTGAGAGCCGGGCCACCCCAGCCATCCATGTGCATTACCACCTGGTAGCGTGGGTCCAGTTTTATATCCTGGCTGTTCTTGATCATGCCTTGTGTAAAGCGGTGTACGATCAGCATTTTAGGCGGAACCTCGTATTTTGTTACCATTTCAGCAAGATAGCCGGTCGCATAGTTAATGTCCTCCGCATTAAAAGAACCTATCTTGCGTCCCGGTATACTTCCGTCCTTCATCGCAAATTCGGCATCTATACCTAAGTGCACATTTGGTAATTTCAGGTAATCTTCCAGTTCAGGCAATTCCTCCTGTAAGGTGCTGTGCCCTACCTGCACATCCAGGAAAACGATGGCGTTGCGTTTTTGTGCTATTTCCAGTACATCGTCGATCATTTTGTGGCGCATACGCAGCCTGTACTTGCCTCCGGCGCTTGGGTGGCCCTGGGCAGTTACTACTATTACATGCAGGGCTGGTTGTACAGTGGTAGTTGGGTCTGCTGCCTGCCAGTTAGCTACTTCCTCGTCCAGTTTCTTCAGCATTTCGTCGGGTGGCAGCTCACCTAAAATTCCCATTCGTTTAGACAAAGGATTACCGTAGAAGGCGAGTATACGCTTTTGTGGTAACAAGGCGCCAGGCAGTGGTTCCGGACCCGGATATACCCAGGAGGTATCCTTTGATGTAGCTTCGCTTATAGTTGGCGCTATAGTTTCGGTGCTGTCTGTAGAAGTTTGTGTTATAGTATCTTCCAAAATTATACTTTGCTCAGGAGTTGGTTCACTGGCTTGTATAGCTTGCTGGGCTTCACGCTCCTGCATGCAGCTGGTAGCCAGCAAAGTGGTTGAACAAAGTAGAGCTGTATAACAGATTTTGGGTAAAGTGGAGGCTAAAAGAAGGCGGGTAAGCATAAAAAAAATGTAAGGGTATAATTATCTCATAAATTAAACATTTTTATGATTACCTGCCTACAACCCGAAGTATAAATTTAGTTAAAATCTTTTTCTGGCAAGTTGTGAGTGTAATGTCGTTTCAGCCATTGGCTAAGGCCGGCCAGCCCCGGGAAAAGTACCCGTTCGGTAATGTTGGCCTGGTCAAGTTTATCACGGATCTCCCATTTCAGCTTGGCCGGTATGATAACTCTAAAGTATAGTTCAGGGTGTTGCTGCAACCATAAACTCAATTCCGATTTTACATCCGACATCATCGAGAACAAAGCATATTGCTGCACAATGCGGGCATCCAGCGAAGGTGGCTCCAGGAACAGAACATAATCATCGCTCTGGAAACTTCCCAGCGCATTGAACGAAGGACATACAGGCGATAATATTTCTGGAGTAAACACACTGGCACCCTCATTATCAACAGCGGCACGAAGGGCATGCGGTAAATATTGCTTCGATTTAACATAATCGATGCACCAGACTGCCCCATCTTCGTCGTATTTATCTAACTGGTCGGTAGCAAAATGCAGGGCCACATAAGGGGAGTAGGTCCAGTCGAGGAGGCGGCTGGGCAGGCCATGATGCTGTGCCATTGCCAGCCAGTTCCAGATCGTGTCGTTCTGGGGCGCTTTCCCATAAGCATACTTCCGGAAATTGCGTAGAATGTGCGGCTCCAGCTTTTCGTATTGTGGGCCGAGGCGGGTTATACTTGTGCTAAGGTCGTAGGTTTTGCTCCAGCTCCCGCGGTAAACATAGCTAGACCTGAAACGTTCGATATGCGGGTCCCAGCTATGGTCAAACAAGGCGGCCTGCAATTCTATCCAGGAGTTAACTGTAATATCGGAGCCGGGTTCTATCATATTTTAATACGTTTTAACTATCGTAAGTGAGGTTGTGTATAATGGTAATGCTGTACGTAAGATAAGATAAATTTATACTTTTACAGAATTAAAACATACGCTATGATCAGGATTTACCATAATAACCGCTGCAGCAAAAGCCGCCAGACCTTAGAGCTGTTGCAGAATAATAACCAGGAAATAGAAGTAATAGAGTACCTGAAAGAAACTCCTACAGCTGCCGAACTGAAAGATGTGCTGCAGAAATTAGGTATGAAACCTGAACAACTGATCCGTAAAGGAGAGGCCGTTTATAAAGAACAGTTTGCCGGGAAAAGTTTGTCTGATGATGAATGGATTCAGGCGATGGTAGAAAACCCGGTGCTGATCGAAAGACCAATTGTAGTGAAAGGTGATAAAGCTGTTATAGGTCGCCCACCGGAGAATGTATTGAGCTTGCTATAGTTTCATAGTTACTGAAGTCCAACCACCCCTGCCCCTCCTTATCCAAGGAGGGGAGCCTGCTGTACCTTTTTAAGAGGTTTAGGCTCTATAGTTAAAGCTATTTACTGAAACTATAAATTATGCTGTTCGAAAAAACTAGGTAAAAACTCCCCTCCTTGGATAAGGAGGGATAGGGGTGGTTGGATTACGCCAACTATAGAACTTTAAAGCCAACTATAGCAAATACAGAAATTCCCCTCTCGGGAGGGGTAGGGGTGGGTTAAAAACCAACTATAAAACCATAGCCCCGGCCTAATACAAAAACCTACTTCATCACTTTCTTCACCACTTTCGCCAGTTCTTTTGTTAAAGCACCTCTCGAGAAGCGGGCGTGGTTGATGTAAGGCAGGTCTAAATTCGGATTGATCTTCCAGGCTTTGCTCATTTGTGTCATGTGGTCCAGCATCAGGTCGTAAGCGGTGTAATGGAACAGTCGTCCTGCGCCGCATTCGTCTATGATCTGGTCCATGGCGGAGTGTACCGGGCCAAGTGCAACTATAGGTTTGTTGGAAGCCAGGTACTCAAACAGCTTACCCGGAACATTGGCGTACACACTGTCTACTTCTGCTATGGAAAGCAACAGCACCGTACTTTCCATCATGTATTTTATAGCTTCCTGGTGCGGTACGTAGCTAATGTATTCAGTAATCCCTTCCAGTCCGGCTTTCGAAATGCGCTGCTTTACACCCTCCGATACCTTGCCTACAAACCGAAGCTTATAGTTTATCTCGCTGTGCGTGGATTGCATGTTGGCTATTACCTTCAGGAAAACATCAATGTTATACTGCTCTGTAATGGTGCCGGTATAGGTTATCAGGAATATGTCTTCCGGTGGCTTGCTCTCGAAAATAAAGTCGTCTTCGTCGTAACCGTTCGGTATTACATGTATCTTATCAGCATGTATGTTGGCCGGCTTATTAAGGAAAAGGCGTTTGGTATCTTCGCTGGTAACTATAATAGCATCGGCCTGCTCCAACACCTGGCGTTCATACTTTTCATCTAAGCGTTTGGCAATGGGCGTGTGCAGCAATTGGTCGTAATAATGGATGTTCGTCCAGGGATCACGCAGATCAGCTACCCAGGGCAGTTTATACTTCTGCTTTAACTTAAGCCCGATCAGCTGCGTAGAGTGGGGCGGACTGGTTGTAAGTATAGCATTATACTTGCCGGCAGCTATAAGTTCTTCTGCTTTTTTGAGGGCATGCTTGTTCCAGCCAACCCGGGCATCAGGTATAAATAAATTGCCGCGCACAAACTTGAACACCTTATCTAATAAAGTGTCTTTGGTTTTCTGGTTGGCAAAGCCGCTGTAGGGTATCTCTTTTTTACCGGAAAGCTTTTTATAGTACTCAAAAGGCTCCGAGGTATCGGTTCGGTAAACTTCGAGGCCTTCCGGTATTTCTCTCTCAAAGGTAGGGTCTTTCAGTGCGTAAGATGCCTGGTTTTCGTCTACGGTAAGTATACCCGGCTGCACGCCATACTGGGGCAGGTATTTACAGAATTTTAAGCCACGCTGCACCCCCGGCCCACCCGAAGGAGGCCAGTAATAAGAGATGTATAGTAAGTTTGTTGTGTCGTTGTTCATCAAAGCTACAAGTTGCTTAGCTGTTCGTTCAAATATAAGAAATATATAAACTAAATATGGCTTTACGGATTGTCTGAACCAGTGATTAAAAGGATTGGTTAGTTGAAAGAGATTTGTCAGGATAAGAACAGTCCGATTTCATGATCTATACTTTTATAGTTTAAGCCAGGTATAAAATCATACAAATCGCATAAATCATTTTTAATCACTGGCCCTGACAAGTAAAATTTGTTTATTTTTGTAGGTAAATCCAGAAGAAAGAGATGTTTGATAATTTAAGTAACAAACTAGACCGCGCCTTTAAAACCCTTAAAGGCCAGGGTAGCATTACCGAGATCAACGTTGCAGCAACTATAAAAGAGGTGCGCCGCGCACTCGTAGATGCCGACGTAAACTATAAAGTTGCCAAAACTGTAACCGACAAGATCAAAGACGAAGCCATGGGCCGGGATGTACTTATCTCCGTGTCTCCGGGCCAGTTAATGATCAAGATCGTGCACGAAGAGCTGACCGAGTTAATGGGCGGCGAAAAGCAGGATATCAACATTACGGGCAACCCGGCTATCATTCTTATTGCAGGTCTGCAGGGTTCTGGTAAAACAACCTTTACCGGTAAGCTGTCAAACTATCTTAAGAAGCAGGGCAAATCGGTGTTGGTAGCTGCTTGCGACGTGTACCGTCCGGCTGCGATAAACCAGCTGCAGGTTTTGGCCGAGCAGGTTGGCGTAGAGGCCTACACTGAACTTGAGAACAAAAATCCTGTTCAGATCGCTTTAAATGCTGTTGAGCACGCTAAAAAGACAAATAAGAAAGTAGTTATCATCGATACCGCCGGTCGTTTGGCCGTGGACGAGGCGATGATGAAAGAAATAGCCGAGATCAAAGCTGCTGTTAAGCCAACTGAAACACTCTTCGTGGTGGATTCCATGACGGGTCAGGATGCGGTGAACACAGCTAAGGCTTTCAACGACCGCATCAACTTTGATGGTGTTGTTCTTACCAAGTTAGACGGTGACTCCCGTGGTGGTGCGGCCCTTTCTATCCGTGCTGTTGTTGAGAAGCCGATTAAGTTTATCTCGACTGGTGAGAAAATGGAAGCGCTTGACCTGTTCTACCCGGATCGTATGGCGCAGCGTATCCTGGGCATGGGTGACGTTATTTCCCTGGTGGAGCGTGCGCAGCAGGCATTTGATGAGGACGAGGCGAAGCGTATCAACAAGAAAATACGCAAGAACCAGTTCAACTTCGATGACTTCCTGACACAGCTGGAGCAGATAAAGAAAATGGGTGATATCAAAGACCTGGTTGGTATGATACCGGGTGTTGGCAAAGCCCTGAAAGATGTAGAGATCGACGACAACGCCTTCAAGCCTATTGAAGCCATTATTAAATCGATGACACCAGCTGAGCGTGAGAACCCGGATATGATTAACGGTAGCCGCCGTGCCCGTATCGCGAAAGGCTCTGGCACCGACATTACGCAGGTAAATAACCTGATGAAACAGTTCAACGACATGCGCAAAATGATGAAGTCGATGAACAAGATGGCCGGAACAAAAGGCGGTTTAGGAAACCTTGCCAAGATGATGGGTCGCCGGTAACCGGTACTATAAACTATACATAAGGAAGGCTGAGCATGTAACGTGTTCAGCCTTTTTTACTTCCTCCGCTTTCTCTTTTCTACTCCAAACCGGATCGATTTTTCTATCATAACTATAACCAGCAACACCAGGCCGGCCCCGAAAATGCGCAGCAATTGCATGGCATCTAACGGACTGGAGTTAAACAGCGTGTTCATGAAAGGGGTGTAGATGAACAGGGCCTGGAAAAAGAACATGATAGCTATACCATAATACACCCACATATTAGTAAAGAAACCGATGTGTTTAAGTGGTCGCACCAACGAGCGGCAATTCAGTAAATAAAACGATTCGAGTACTACGAAAACCGTGGTTGTAACCGTCATGGCCTCGGCTCTGGTAGCACCCTGTGCTATTTCGTACATGTATAAACCATAGGCCACAATCAGCAAAATCACACCAACCAGTAAGGTACGCATCATCAGGTCGAAGCTCAGTATAGGTTTATTTGCCGGGCGTGGAGGTCGATCCATAATGCCAGGTTCCTTTGGCTCAAAGGCAAGTGTTAGCCCAAGCAGCACCGATGTAGTCATGTTTATCCAGAGCAGCTGAACCGGTTGCATTGGTAATTGTGAGCCAAGTGTAACGGCTGTTAATATAACTAACCCTTCGCCCAAGTTCGTTGGCAGTGTCCAAACTATAAATTTTGTGAGGTTATCAAACACGCCACGGCCTTCTTCCACAGCGCCTTCTATCGACGAAAAGTTGTCGTCGGTCAGTACCATATCGGCTGCATCTTTGGCTACATCGGTGCCAGTTATACCCATTGCTATGCCAATATTGGCTTGTTTTAAAGCAGGGCCGTCGTTTACGCCATCACCCGTCATGGCAACTATGTGGTTGCGGGTTTGTAAGGCTTTTACCAGCCGTAGTTTCTGCTCAGGTGCCACGCGCGCGAACACAGCAATTTTCTCGGCTACATCCTGCAGGGTAACATCATCAATGTTATTCAGTTCTTTACCGGTTATGGCTACCAGTTTACCATTTTCATGTAATCCTTTCAGGCCTATCTGGCTGGCAATGGCTGCAGCAGTGGCAGCATGGTCTCCGGTGATCATTTTTACCTCTATACCTGCCTGCTGGCACAACTTTACGGCTTCTACTGCTTCTTTGCGTGGTGGGTCCATCATGCCCTGCATTCCTAAAAACACAAGTCCCGAACTGGTATGCTGATGATGAATATGCTGCATATCTGACGGAGCATCTGCCATAGCAAAAGCAAGTACACGCAACCCATCTGCCGCCATTTTCTCTACCTGGTGGCTTATCTTTTCTTTATTTATATCTGATAAGCTGCCATCTGGCTGCATAGCCTTATCGCTGCGCTCCAGTATAGCTTCTAAAGAGCCTTTCAGGAAAATAACGGGCTTATTACCGCCATGCAAAGTAGCCATGTATTGGTAATCCGACTCGAAAGGAATAGCATCTTTGCGGGGCATGTCGCGCTCCAGGTTGTGGGTTGCCAGAACTGCCTTTTGTGCTGCTACAACCAGTGCGCCTTCGGTTGGGTCTCCTTCAATATAAAACTGGCCATCTTTTTCCTTTACTGTGCTGTCGTTGCAAAGTGCGCCAGCTATAAGGCAGAGTTCAAGTGCTTTATTTGTATCCAGGTCTGCCTTTTTATCTCCGTCCAGTATCTGTCCATCAGGTCGATAGCCCAAACCGGAAACGGCATAATTCTTATCTCCGGCTATAATTTCCTGCACGGTCATCTGGTTTTCGGTAAGCGTACCGGTTTTATCGGAACAGATAACGTTGGTGCTGCCCAAGGTTTCTACGGCCACCAGCTTACGGATAATAGCCTGCCGTTTTGCCATTTTAGATACACCCAGGGCCAGCATTATAGTAACCGCCACAGGTAAACCTTCGGGGATAGCGCCGACAGCAAGCGCTACAGCTATCATAAACGATTCAGCAAATGGTTCTCCTCTAAAGGTTTCAACTATAATAACTGCCGCAGAAAGAGCAAGTATAACCCAAAGCAGCAAATTGCTGAATTCCTTAATCTTTATAGTCAGTGGTGTTTCCAGGTTCTGGGCCCCGGCAATAGACCGCTGGATTTTACCTACTTCAGTGTGGTCTCCGGTGGAGGTTACTACTCCTTTGCCTTGCCCAAATGTTACAACTGTAGACGAAAACCCCATACCAAGACGGTCGCCTAGCACATCGTCGGCTGCTACTGGCGCTAGATCTTTCTCTACAGGCACAGACTCCCCGGTAAGTGCCGATTCATCTACTTTAAGGTCGCGTTCATGTACCAGCCGCACATCAGCCGGAAACTTATCGCCGGATTGTATCAGTACTATATCACCGGGCACCAGTTCCTGCGCATCTAAATTCTGTTTTCTGCCATTCCGGATAACCTGCGCCCTGGCAGTCATGCTTTTGGCCAGCGCATCTATCGCTTCCAGCGCTTTAGACTCCTGTATATAACCTATAATAGCGTTAACTATAACCACAGCAAATATCACAATGGCATCGATGTACTCCTGCAACAGAATAGAGATGACGGTGGAGGCGAGTAAAATGTAAATTAGCGGTTGATGAAATTGTAACAGGAACCGGATCAGCGCACTCTGCTGTGCTTTGGGTGTCATGATATTTTGGCCAAACTGCTCCCGGCGCTGTGCAACCTGCTCATCACTTAAACCTGCATCAGCAGATACCTGCAGTAGCTCCAGTACTTCGCCTGGTTTAAGGCTATGCCAGGGGTGTGCCTTGTCTAATGTCAGAGGCTGGTCAGGTATAGTTTTTTCTAAAGTAGGCATAGTTTATAGGTGCAGGTAATGGTGCCTGATTTTTTACGGAATAGGTTTGTTTAAAGCTACGAAGCAAGCCATAACCTGTTATAATTCTTATGCTTAGTTAAACCTTAGGTTAAGGTTACCAAAAGACTGTTATCTGAACAAAAAGGACTTTTGGCTGTATACTTATAGTAAGTAAATGTTGCAGGATTCCATTTACGTGGCAGTGCCATCCGTGGCTGCTTTCAGGGCTGGTTGTATTGATAACAACTTCATAATTCCGGGGCCTCTCAAAATTACCCGTGAACTTCGCCAACTTTTGATGACCATTATCAATAGGAATGATGATAGTAGTTATACTTTATTAAAGACAAGCCAGGTAAATTTGAATATGATAAAATATGGTGACAGACAGTTGCCTGAATTATTAAATTAAAAAGTAAAACCATGAAGACACTTCTTGTACCTGTTGATTTTTCTGAAAATGCATTACGCGCCCTGGAGTATGCCGTAGATCTTGCAACCCGAACTGATGCAGAGGTGGTAGTGCTGCATACCCTCGAAAGAACGAACGTTTTGCCCGGCCTGGATAACAGTAGAAATATAGAAGAGGTTGAAGCGAAATTAGATACGTTGCTGGCTCGTGTTAAAACTGAGAATGTAACGGTTCGCTATATTATAAGAGAAGGAAGCGCTACAAATGAAATCAGTAAAGCAGTTGAACAATTAGGCGTAACACTGGTGGTAATGGGTACTGGTGGTGCGAAAAACTTTACCAAGAAGATGTTTGGCACTACAACCGAATCGATTGCGAAACGGGGCCTTTGCCCTGTGCTGGCTATACCTGAAGGCGCTGAGATAAAACCGATAGAGCATATTGTATATGCCGCAGATTTCGAGAACGGCGACCAGGTAACGGCCATGCAGTTGTTGCAGCTTAAAGAACTGATGAACGCATCGCTTACTTTCCTGCATATAAAAAGCGGCAGCCAGCAAAACTATATCGATAACGACTACATTAAAGAGGAATTGGTAAAGCAGTTTCCGGGTGCGGAGATATCTTTTGTAGAAATTGAAGAGAAAAGTATAGCCGATGGTATCTCTAAGTATGTGCACGAGAACGGGGCCAACCTGGTAGCTTTTACAATACTTAACCGCATTTTCTTGGATAAGATCATGCACAGCAGCGTCACATCACGATTGCTCCAGAACCTGAAAGTACCTATGCTGGCCCTGCCTGAAAACGGCACCCTGCTGGACCTGCAAAGAAGGGACAAAGCAGAGACGAACAGGTTATAGTTTTGTCTGGTCTTCGGTCAATGGAGATCTATTGAATTTATAGGAAGAAGATTAACATTAAAGAGACGCAATACTTTGCGTCTCTTTTTTTGATTAATGAAAAGGAAGTAAGACGGTAATTATAAAAATTAAACTGACCTCCCAGTTTCTTTAAACCACTATGTGTCTGATGAAGTTATAGTTGATCTGGGTAACCGAAATTAAATTCTGAAGAGTCAGACCTACAGTCCACTAGATTAGTACAGTTTCTTGTCCATCTTATCAGCCCAACGGTTGAAGGCTTCTTTGGCCTGGTCGGGGAGAAGTTGTTCCATTGGTATAGCGCGGTCAGTTAGAGGTTTGTCTATTTCATCGTAAATAAACTGATCGTCGAAACCGATGTGGGCTGCGTCTGCTTTAGTATTGCCATAGTATACTTTTTTAGGACGAGCCCAGTAGATAGCACCCAGGCACATAGGGCAGGGCTCGCAGCTGGTATATAGTTCGCAGTTATCTAATTGGTAAGTGCCTAAGGCCTGGCAGGCTTTCCGGATAGCATCTACTTCAGCGTGGGCAGTTGGGTCATTCGAAGAGAGCACATTGTTATAGCCGCGCGCAATGATCTGCCCACCACAAACAACTACCGCCCCGAATGGCCCACCAAAGCCTGCTTCCATTTTCTCAACAGATAGCTTAATAGCCTCCATCATAAATTCTTCCTGTTTTGTCATAAATATCTATGTTCTATAAGCGCGTTAAGACCTTATTCATCTGCTTATCCTACGGTTTAATAGGTACATTTGTCCTGTTAAGATAAAAAGTAGTAGTTATCTGCTAATTTTTCCGTAAAAAAGTATAATTTAAAGTATAGTTTTCGTTTAAGCTATATAGTTAGTTTGCAATAGAAGCTCCGACATAGGAGTCAATCCTTTAATCCATTAAACCATATGAAAAAATCGTTTCTCCTGCTGCTGGTAGTGCTGCTTAGTGGTGCAGCCTGGGCACAAACTAAAGAGATCAATTTCAGGAAAGGCACTGTTGCCGAGATAATGGCGCAGGCCAAGGCCGAGAATAAACCTGTCTTTATTGATGCATACGCTGTGTGGTGTGGCCCCTGCAAGTGGATGGACAAAAATGTGTTTGTAAATGATGCGGTAGCTGACTATTTCAACACTAACTATGTAAGCTATAAACTGGACATGGAAAAAGGAGAGGGTGTTGAAATGGCCACAAAATACCAGGTGCAGGCTTACCCAAGCTTCCTTTTTTTAAATGCCGATGGTAGCGTAATGCACCGCACGGTTGGGGCAAGGCCAGCCGAAATGTTTTTGGAGGTAGCAGCTGTTGCTAAAGACCCGGCTAAAAACTTTGCCTCGTATCAGAAAAAATATGACGGTGGCGACCGCTCGCCGGAGTTTATGATGAGCTACCTAAAAGTGCTGAACGAATCTGCCCTGAATGGCGAAGAAGTAGCAGAAAAGTATTTTGCCAGTCTGAAACCGGCACAGTTACAGGAGCGCGGCAACTGGAACCTGATCTACGAAAATATTAACAGCCTGCAGTCGCCGGTGTTCGTAAACTTTGTTAAGAACCGCGATGCTTATGCCCAGAAGTATACCCTTGACTCAGTGGAGAACAAAATAAGCAACGTGTATGGCCAGCAAATAATGCGTGCAGCAGCACAAGGCGACGATGCGCAGCTAAATAAACTGAAGTCGGAATTCAAAGCGCTAAACCTAAAATCCGGCGAAAAGACCTTGTTGCAAGCGGACATGGTGTATTACGAGCGCCAGCAGGATATGCCCAAGTTCCATGAGGCTACAAGCAAGTTCGTCGACAAGTATATGATGGATAACTCATCAGCACTTAACTCTATTGCGTGGCGTTACTATGAAACTATAGAAGATAAAACAATGCTGCAGCAGGCTGAGAAGTGGGCCGCAAAGTCAGTGAGCTTAGAGCCGGGCTTCCATAACCTCGATACGCATGCGGCCCTGCTTTATAAGCTCGGCCAGAAAGAGAAAGCACAGGAACAAGCCGTGAAGGCCATTGCAGCCGGTAAAAAAATGGGAGAGGATGTTAGTGGCACCGAAGAATTACTGGACAAGATCAAAAAGATGTAAACAGGCATAAAGCCTTTAAACTATAAAAAGCGGCTCCTTTTCATGGCGGGAGTCGCTTTTTTTATGCTGCTACTATAAAACCATAGCCCATACTACACTTGTGCATAATTAAACGCGCATACTCGTAGTACAGGCTATTACGGTCTTATTACCTGTGTAGGCAAAAGGGTGCTTTACAGTTAGAGGGGCGCTAATAGCGCGCTTATTGTAATACTATTCTTGTTAGAGGGCTTGTAGTTATTTACGTTCCTGATTTGGTATGGTTTATTAAAGTTGCTGATTGTTAAATATTTAGCTTTTAACTATAGCCGTGTTTCAGGTATATCTTTCAATATAAGGATTCGTAATAAAGAGGATAAAACTAACAGACACACTACCATGAAACTATACTTCATAAAAACTCTAACCCTTATTTTGATGACCACCATGTGGCTGGGGAGTTGCACCACTTCCAAAGAGCGGGAGGTGGAAGACGAGCTAAGCGATTTCAGGAACTGGGTAGGCCAGACAACAGCTAATATAGCCGACCGCACCGAAGAAGACTGGAAGCGCGCCAAAACAGATTTTGAGAACCGGACAGAAGAACTGGATGCAAAGCAGGAAAACTTCTCGGATGAGCTAAAGCAAGAGTACAGCGCGCTGAAAGATGAATTTAAAACCGCCGGAGATGAGTATGAACGTAACCTGCGTGCGGCCCGCCTTGCCGAATGGGAACAAAAACTGCTGGGCACTTATGCCGATAAATCTACGATAGCGCAAAGCAACGTACGGCAGGTATATATTACGCTATTAGAGAATGTGCGCAACCTGCACGGCACCTGGACCAACGAAGACTGGGAAATGGCTAAGCTGGTACTTAAATCACTAAACGACCGCAAGGATGAGATTGACGATGACCTGCCAACGGATGACGAGGTGAAGATAAGAGCCCTGCAAATGGAGTTCCGCACACTTGAAACAGCCGGCGACTTAGGTGGCAATAACTAAACGATGATGCGGCCTTCGTTGGCATCGCCGTATAGTTCCGCATCGCCGAGTAGGTGCCTGTAACCACTAAACCAGGCAAGCAATGCATCAAACTGGTGCCAATTGGCAGGAGTTTGCACTACCTTATAGTTTAAAAGGCCTTGCAACTGTTCTGCCATATTTGGTAACACAGCAAGGTCTTTTTTATACCCTTTCTGATGGGCAAAAAGTAGTTTGGCAAGTTGAGAAGGGTAGGTTTCCAGGAGGGCAATACCTTGTTCGGCCAGGGTTGTGCGCAGTTTTATGGCTCTTGCTGTTAGCCCACCTATAAACATCGGCGACATGGCTTGCACCTCACGGTCGCAGGCACGGTAAAAAAAGTCGGAATCGGAAGTATAAGGCAGCTGGCTGTATACTTTAGGCAATGTGAGCGGGGCATCTATAAAAACAGAAGCCGGCTTATAGGTTGTTACCAGGTTTAATAGGAACACATCTGCATCCTCACCGTTTGCACTCTGCCAGATGTGTATCTGCCCGTTAAGGAGCATAGCGGCGGCAGTTGTTCCAGCCAGTTTCGAACCATAATCCACGCCCATAAAGGCAGGAAAGTTTTGAGTAACCATAGGCTATAGGTTAAGTATAGCTACTATGTACTGCACTGTCCCGAAGATAGTTTACTTCACAAGCTGTTGCTTTATTTGCCTGATCTGCTGCAAATGATGGTTAAAGTGGTCCTGCAGAAAAGTAAGTGTTTGCGAAGCCGTCAGCATGCCGGCATAAGGGTGCCTGAATATACATTTATCCAGCAGGGCAGGAGGAAGTTCTGTCAGGAGGTCCTCCATTTTAAAACGGGTATCGTCCCATTGTAAACGTACTTTATTCAGCGATACCTGGTCCGGAACGGATGCAGTCATTTCAGGAGCTTTAAACTTCATGCCTGAGTTAAGTGCGGCTTTCAGTAACAACGACTTTGCTATATTTTTGAAGCCGGAGTTCTGTAATTCAGCTTCCTGTTGTACCTTTTTACGGATATAGCCAATCGTTAATTGTTCCACCTGATGCATGTGCGCTACGATCTGCCCGATAGACCATTTGCCATCAGCAGGGCAGGTGTTCAGTAAGGCATCATCTATACTTTGCAGGTCGTTTAACAACTTGTTTCGCGACTTTTCAAGGTATAAATACTTAACTTCCAGCTTTGGATTCATAAATAGTACGTGGCTAAAAACTGCTGAACTCATACGGATAATAAGGGTTGGAACGTGTCTAAAGCTACATATTTTTTATTAAATACAACATGTGTTATAAAATATTTTTGGTTAACGTACTGATTGTTAGTGTGGTAATATAGTATTGTGTTATAACTATAATTAGTATTGTTCAAAAAAGTGTTTTATAAAATCAAAAAACTGCCGACATTTGATATTCGCGATAGAAGCTTATGATTAAGAATGACCCTATAGGAGCAGCTGTGCTTGATTACCTCGCCGGGAAAAAAACAGGAAATATAACTGTGGCATGTAACCTGGCTGATGATGATTTTATACCTGTAGATTACCTTTTCAGGCAGGAGGAGGAAATGCCCGAGCTTGAAACGATCGCTTTGCAGGAATGCCGTGGGCATGTACTTGATGTTGGTGCCGGTGCCGGTTGCCATAGTTTGCTGTTGCAGGAACGCGGCCAGCAGGTTACCGCTATCGATATTTCGGAGGGGGCTGTGGAGGCATTAAAACAGCGTGGCGTGAATGATGTGCAACTGGCTGATGTGAACACATTGCAGAACCAGAAATACGATACCCTGCTGATGCTGATGAACGGCATTGGTATAGTAGGCGACCTGTTTGGCTTGTACAAGTTTTTGGTGCACGCTAAAACCATTCTTAACCCGGGCGGACAGATACTTTTAGAATCGTCGGACATTTTATACATGTATGAGGATGAGGATGGCTCGGTGCTTTTAGACCTGAATGCAGGCTATTATGGAGAAGTGGAGTATAATATGCGCTACAAAACCCACGAAAGCGGCAAGTTTAAATGGCTTTTTATTGATGCCAGCTTACTGGAGCAATACGCCGAAGAACACGGCTTTGCCATGGAAGTGCTATACGAAGGCGAAAACGGAAATTACCTGGCCAAATTGACTTTGCAGGAGTAGATTTATACTTTGTTCGTGAAGAAGTTCTCTATTTACAAACCTTATTCCTTTTACTGGACCAGAACTTATAGAAGCTACGCCTTTATTTTAGCTGTTGTACTTCTTGTATTAATTCTTAAGTTCTTGTTTGGTGTATCAGAGTCTCATCCGGCTTTTAAAGCCTTATTATTCGCTCCAATACTTCCATTTGTGTATTGGGTTGCATTAAGTTTGACAGTAAGGAATTCTTACAAACCTCTAAAAGGAAAACTGGAAGGGCATATCGTTTTCAGAAATGATGCGATAATAATTGCAGATAAGATTTACCCTTTAGATGATATCTGGAACATAGAATTTGAAGGGATAGATTGGCTTGGATATGAACATTGGACAAGAGGTCTAAGTGAAAAATTTGAAGACTCCTTCTCGCAAGGTGTTGACAACACGTTGGTTTTATTCCTAAAAGACAAACAAATCATAAAAACGAGATTCCAGAAGTTAGATGAATATGAGTTCAGAGAAATAGAAGAAGTTATATTAGAATACTATTTAAAAGATAAAATTAGCTACTTGCACACTGTTGAAGTTTTAGGCTTGTCCAAACAAGATGAATGGAGCCGCCTAAAGGAGTTAAAGCTAAATTCCTAAAGTTCATCTTCCGCTGTTCTCCTGCTCTTCCCGCTGTTTCGGATTTGTAATCCGCTTTCTAAATCATAGCTCAGCCGTTTCAAAGCGGATTACAAATCCGCAGTTATTATACTTTCAGATTACAAATCTGAAAGAGTAGAAGAAGGTTTATAGAGCAAAAGCAACTATAAAGTCAACCCAATCCGCTCTAACACATCAACAAACTATAAATCTCCGTACCTATACCTGTTTTGCCGGCAGCTGATGAATAGCTGTTATTATCAGGTTTAAGTATAAGCACATGAATAAACGAATTGCCTCCACCTGGCAGATAACCAAACAGACTTTTAAAGAATTTATTGATGATAATCCGCTGGATTATGCGGCCATCATCGGTTTTTATACCATATTCTCGTTACCGGCTGTACTTATTATCACCATTCGTATTGCCGGGGCTGCTTTTGGGCAGGAAGCCGTGAAAGGCGAAGTGGTAAACCAATTAGGAGGTATAGTTGGCCGTAAAAGCGCAGAACAATTCCAAAGTATAATTGAGAATGCCGCCATTTCTGACGCTTCAACTATAGGTACTATAGTAGGAGTGGCTACTATGATCTTTTCGGCAACAACTGTTTTTGTAGCCCTGCAGGATTCTCTTAATGCCATGTGGGAAGTGAAGGCAAAAGTTGAGAAAGGCTGGCTGAAATTGTTGATCGGGCGTGTGCTTTCGCTGGCGATGGTAATAAGTATGGGTTTCCTGCTGCTAGTCTCGCTCTCGGTGGAGGTGGTACTCAGTATTATCTATGATTTTATGCGGAACCAGTTTTCCGGGGTCGCGATCTACTTTATAACGATAGGTAATATGCTGTTCTCTATAATTATAAGCACAGTCATTTTTGCCGCCATTTACCGGGTGCTACCCGATGCCAAAATACGCTGGAAGAACGTATGGGTAGGATCCCTGGTAACAGCGGTTCTGTTTGTGCTGGGTAAATATATCCTTAACATTTACTTTCAGCACGACCCGCTTTCTGATACCTATGGCGCAGCAGGCTCGCTGGTGCTTATATTGGTGTGGGTATACTATTCAGCGATAATTTTATTGTTTGGCGCCGAGTTTACACAAGTATATTCGCGGGTGCACGACCAGGGCATTCAGCCCGACGACACAGCCGTAAAAGTAAAGTTGCAGGAAGTAGAGATGGACCCGGAAACAGGCAAAACAGAAGTGAAAGAAAAAGAAAAAGGCGACCCGGAATAGGCCGCCTTTTGTATCAGGGTTTAAAGCTGATTATGCTTTTTTATACATTACTTGTTTTACGGCTTCAATGGTACGCTCTACGTTAGGAAGCGAAGCCTCGATAAGTGTGGGCGCATAAGGAAGCGGAACGTCGCGGCAGGTAACACGCTTTACAGGAGCATCCATATAATCAAAAGCGTTGCTCTGGATATGGTAAGCCAGTTCTGCTGAGATGGAAGCCAATGGCCATGCTTCTTCTACCACCACCATGCGGTTCGTCTTTTTAACAGACTCTATCAGCGTTTTATAGTCGATAGGGCGAACAGTGCGAAGGTCAATCACTTCAGCGTTCACACCATCTTTGGCCAGTTCTTCAGCGGCAGCAAGTGCCACTTTCATCATCTTACCAAACGAAACGATAGTTACATCAGAACCTTCGCGCTTGATATCAGCCACACCGATCGGGATCAGGTATTCTTCTTCAGGCACTTCGCCTTTATCGCCATACATCTGCTCCGATTCCATAAAGATAACCGGGTCGTTGTCACGGATCGCAGACTTCATCAAACCTTTTGCATCGTAAGGGTTAGATGGAACTACTACCTTTAAACCAGGCGTGTTGGCATACCAGTTCTCGAAGTTCTGAGAGTGCTGCGACGACAGCATGCCGGCGCTACCAGTTGGCCCACGGAAAACCATAGGGCAAGAGTACTGGCCACCTGACATCGACATCATTTTAGCGGCTGAGTTTATTACCTGGTCGATGGCAACCAGCGAGAAGTTGAACGTCATGAACTCTATGATAGGGCGCAGGCCGTTCATAGATGCGCCTACACCAATACCAGCAAAGCCAAGCTCGGCAATAGGAGTATCAATAATACGCTCCGGACCAAACTCGTCCAGCATGCCCTGGCTAACTTTGTAAGCTCCATTATATTGAGCCACTTCTTCGCCCATCAGGAATACGCTTTCATCGCGGCGCATTTCCTCCGACATGGCTTCGCGAAGGGCTTCTCTAAACTGTATACTTCTCATATAAAAATGATAATCTCGGTTGTGGCGGTAAAATTAAGATAAGTCTGCCAATTTACAAACCAAAGCAGCCCTTACATTGCCTTGAAAGCATCTTTATAAGCCGGTTGGTTGCGGTAAGCGTCAAACTCCATATCCTCGATGGCTTTTAAAGTATAACTGTTGTCTGATCGGATGGCCTGGCGCAGGTGCGAAGTAAGCATTTGCTCGTTTTTAGTGCGGGCAGCAATCACGGCCAGGCTATAGTTGGCCAGGGCATCGTTCGGTTTCAGGTCAAGGGCTTGCAGGTAATATTCCTGTGCACCTTCGTAGTTTTCCTTCAGGAGGTAGCTCAGGCCCAGGTTCATCTGTGTCTGGTAGCTGTTTCCCGAATATTTCAGGCTTTCTATGGCATCATCAAACTGGCCAATTTCGATTTCAAGAGCCGCTTTATCGGCAAAGATACGGTGCAGCTCATCCGGGTTGCCTCCCAGTTTTATAGCATAATCGTAGTACTGCAGCGCCTCCAGCTTATCGCCGCGCACGTGGTAGGCGCTTGCCAGACTATAGTATACCGGAGCACTCGGGTTCCGAAAACCTGCATAGGTCAGGTTGTGTATCGCTTTGGCCAGCAGCGCCTGTTTCGCTTTTGTACGGTATTCTTTGCGGGCCATCTCTACGTATACTTTGCCCAGGTTATGGTAGGCAGGCCATTTATTTGTGGTTTTTACTGCGGCTTCGTAAATCTGTTTTTTCTCGGCGAGTAAAGGTGTAAGTGTTGCTGCATGCTGTAGTTCCTCTTCGGTCAGCATGTCGGCAGGCGCTTTTTCCTCCGCTATTTTCCTGGCTAACAAGTATAGCTCGTAATCCGCTTTTTTGTCGCGTTTATAGTCTATTGTTACTTCGGAAAAGCGCAGGGCAGGATATACGTACAGTTCCAGGTATTCCTGGGCGGCGGTTTGCTGCAGTGCTTCGTGTTTCTGCTTATCGGTCTGGTTGCTGCCGGCTATACTTACAACCTCCTGCACCACCGGCTTTGGCAGTGCCGAAGCTTTTATTTTTGTGATAAGCTGCTCCCAGGTGCTTTTAACAGGCAGTGTATTTATAGTTACTTTTTTGTTGCTGTAATCCAGCACGCCCAGGCGCTCACGGTAATATTTTTCTACGGCAGCAAGGCGTTTGGCAGCTACTTCCTTTGTCTCGTCCGGGGATTGGGAAGCCGTTATAGTTACCGTTTGTTTCGCAACATTATCAGCAATATACTGGTCCAGCACGGTCAGGTTCGAGCCCAGGTGGCTGCGCAGCGTAGCGTTATTCTCCCCGAAATAAAAGGTAAGTTTTGCCGGCTGGTCGGCTTCGCTGGCATAGTTATCAGGAGTGAAAAGTATTTCGTTGTTGCGCACCATCAGCATGGGCGTTGTGATCAGGCCGGTGGCGATCTGAACGGGCTCGCTATACTTTACATCTTTATTCTCCTTGTTTATGGCCATGCCCTGCACATACAAAGCGCCTTTATTTTTTTTAGGAGAATATGGAAAAGAGAATTGTTTGCTTATAGTTGGCCAGCCGCGCTCGTACAAAAACTCGCCAAACTCAAAATTAATGGCCCCGATCTGCTCGCGCTGCTGCTCGCCGTACTCGTAGTACACGTCCATTTTATACCTATAACCATCCTTAATAATGTTAGGCGGCAAAGATACTTTCAGGTCGAAGACCACATCCTGGCCATTGGCAACAAGCGGGCTGGGCTGCACCGTTATTTCCTGTTTTTTTGCCAGCCTTACCATTTTTGGTAGCGTACAGCTACCCACTAAAAAGGCTATAAGCAGGGTATAGGTTAAGACAAGGGCCGTCTTTTTTTTGTAACAGAGCATAGCTGATTATAAAGTTTGTTCGTAAAAGTACAACAGAACCTATTTTTGCCGTTTATCTTTAACCTGATTGCACGGCGCATTTTGATGAAATTAGTAAATACCTTAATTTTATAGACTTAAAAGAATGCTCATGAAACGAATCCAGTATTTTATCGAATCTCAGGCCTTTGGCGTGTGTACGATGCTGGGCGAAAAACTCGGCATCGCCAGCAGCAGCATTCGCCTGTCTTTTATCTATGTTTCTTTCCTTACTATGGGGTCGCCGGTTATACTTTACCTGATGCTGGCCTTCTGGATGAACGTACAAAAAAGCCTTCGTCGCGAGCGTAGCACCGTTTGGGACCTATAATTCCTGCATGGTACGCTTTTGCCGCACAAAATATTCCCACACAATACTGCCTTTGTAAACGCCAGCCATCCGGGTAAAATTGCCTTTAGGTTGCTGCGCTTTACGTTGTTTGCGCCAGTAACTGCTGTTTCGCAGCACATCAGCATGGGCATCCAGCACGGCGCGTGCATCTTTTGTTTGCCCCGCCACCAACATCCTGAAAGCTGCCAGCCAATCCATTAAAATGCGTAGCACGATAGTTGGTATCAGTTCTGAGCCAGGTAAGTTCTTGTAAAGCAATGCCAGCCCATTCCGGAAGTTCAGGTACGTTTTGCGCGGATTCGATTTGTGCAGTGTGCCGCCACCCACATGATAAACCTGGCTGTTGCCGTTGTACATTATCCTGAAACCGGCATTTTTAGCACGCCAGCAAAGGTCTATTTCTTCCATGTGGGCAAAAAAAGCAGGTTCCAATCCGCCCAGTTTATGGTATAGGTTAGCCCGCACAAACATACAGGCGCCCGTCGCCCAGAAAATCTCCTGTACATCGTTAAACTGTCCGCGGTCTTCTTCAACAGTTTCAAAAAGGCGGCCACGGCAAAAGGGGTAACCCAGCGTATCGATCAGTCCACCGGCGGCTCCGGCGTGTTCTAAAAAGTCAGGGTGCTGCTGTGCGTTTATTTTTGGCTGACAAGCAGCTATACTTTGGTCGGCATCCAGCAAGGCAACTATAGGCTCTACCCAACCCGGCGTAACTTCCACATCCGAGTTCAGCAATACATAATAGTCGGCTTCCACCTGTTGCAGTGCTAAGTTATAGCCTTCGCAAAAGCCATAGTTCTGTGAATGCCTGATAATGCGCACCTCCGGAAAATGCTCTTCCAGGAAAAGTATAGAACCGTCCGAAGAAGCATTGTCGGCAACTATAACGTCGCAGTCCGGGCTGTTTGCCAGTACCGACGGCAGAAACTGCTGCAGGTAATGTTGCCCGTTCCAGTTAAGTATAACAATAGCCGTGCGGCTGGTATTATAGGCCAAAGTTTCCGAAATCTAAACCTGGTATGTTTGGGAGTAAGCCTTCAGTATTCTTTTTCATTTCTTCCTGGGCGCGCTCAGTAGCTGTAAGCATGGCATTGTTCACGGCGGCAACCACCAGGTCGTTTACCATTTCGCGGTCGTTCGCATTCAGTATCGAATCATCTATCTCGATCTTCAGGAGCTTGCGCTGGCCATTTACAGTGGCTTTTACTAAGCCGGCACCCGACTCGGCAGTTACAGTTATATGTTGCAGGTTTTCTTGCGCTTCTTTCAGTTTGGCCTGGACTTCTTTCATTTTGCCCATCATGCCCATCATATCAAACATAGTCTTATCGTTTTAGGGTAAGTATACGGAGCGGTTCTGTACAACAGGTCCGTTTAACAAATATACAAGCATATTCTCAGAAAGCAGAAAAAGTAGCAGGATTACTTGGCAGGTTATAAAATTTGCAGGAAAGTATAACTGGTACAGATTCATTTCCTCTTAGCCCGGTCAAATATGCGCTTAACACTATAAAATTCGCCGTTTACTTAATCCAACCTTTATAGGTCTCTAAAATTTAGATAATATTTTTATAGTATAGTATAATTAATAGGGTGTCAGGCGGTAATTAATAATACCGCATTGTCATATCCATTTTTAGTACCACTTATCTCTATTACCTATGAAAACTTTTTTACTTAATCCTGAACGCAGTTGCTGGCTGCGTTATTTCTTTTCTGTTTTATTTCTAACGTTTTTTTCTGCTAACCAAGTCTTTGCCCAGGATGTAAAACAGGAGTGGGCACGGCAATATGGCCATAGTGTGGCCCTCAGTGAACTGAATTTGCGGACGGTGTTTGACGAAGAAGGTAATGTATACATTGCTGGAACCAGCCTTAACAGCAGCAACCTGAAACATATTGTTGTAGTGAAATACACGCCTGAAGGAGAGCAGGTATGGGTTCGTAGTTTTGGTGCAGGTACCCACGACGAACTAAGAGATATAGCCGTTTCTAAAGCAGGGGAAGTGGTTGTGATGGGCGAAAGCGTAAACTTTGAGTCCAGATCAACTTTATTGTTACTAACGATAGACAGTGAAACAGGACAAATTATCTGGGTAAAACAGATAAACTCAGCCACACATACCTACCCAATCAGCATGCAGCTGGACAACGTAGGAGGAATTTATGCATACAAAAGAGTAATTGATATGCGAACTGCCCCTCATTCTTATACCTCCCTTACAAAATACAGTACGGCAGATGGGGCTGCGTTATGGGGCAAGAGTTTCACCACAAGTTCATTCTTTGCAAGCTTCTCAGGTCTGGCTTTTGATGATAAAGGGGATGTGTACATAACAGGGGAGAAAAATATCCCAACAGGCACAAACGACACCTATTTTGTAAAATTTGATGGAACTGAGGGCACCGTGGTCTGGGAGCAAAGTTACGCGAGCATCGGGCTTGACCGTATTACTGGTTTTGTAGCAAACAGTACTGAGGGTGTTTTCATTACAGGACATAAGGATGGTGAGGCTGGCGTAATGCTTGTGCATTACGCTGCAACTGATGGAGAAAAACTCTGGAGCAAAACTATAGTTACTGATGGCGTTCCTGTGACTCAAACAAGCAACCTGCTTTTTGATATGTCTGGAAGGCTATACAGCTCGGGCACTGTTGGCGGAAGTAATTATTTGATCAGGTATCATACCGAAACCGGAGATATTATGTGGCGGGCACCATTTGCCGGAACTATACACACGCTCTTAACGGATAACGCTGGCAGTCTTTACGCTACAGAAGTTGGGACAGGATCAGATTACCTGGTGGCTAAGTATGATGCCGAAACGGGAAACCTGTTATGGCAGATTCAAAGTGAAGACGACAACTATAGAGATGTAATTACAGATGTTAAGGTCAGCAGTTCAGAGATTTATATTATAGGCCAAAGTACTGATAGCGAAGGGAAGGAAGCTTTGTTTGTGGCTAAACACCAGGCCGCTGACGGTGCCCAGGAGTGGAAAGTTAGGCAGGGAAGATTATATGCTGATGACGAGCCCGAAAGTATAGCCACCGACCAAAATGGCAACAGTTATGTAATCGCTAATAGCATCGTAAACTCTATCATCAATACCGCGCTTATTTTAAAGTATACTGCAAGCGGTGAGCTGGCCTGGGTAAAAAATATCACTGACCGAAAGTTAACTGCTATTGCGTTAGATCAGGAAGGTAGTGTTTTTGTGACCGGCCATAGCCTTGCTGCTGATACCATCTATACCATGCGGCTAAGCCAGGCAGATGGTGCTATAGCCTGGGTAAAGAAATATGATGGCAGGTATAAAACAGACAGAGCTTTTGGTATTACGACAAACAGTAACGGAGAAGTATACGTCACCGGCGAATCCCAAGATAGAATTTCTACCGGGCTTATAACCCTGAAATACAGCGGTGCTACTGGCGAAGAAATATGGCGCTCCAGAATGGTTCAGCCTGAAATAGTAGGTTACCCGGAGCGAATAAACTATGTAGGAAAAGCAATTGCATTAGACGAGGCAGGTGGTGTGTACATTTCCGGAACCCGATCAGGGCGGCATGATGATTTTCTGGTAGTTAAGCTGAATGATGCAGACGGCCAGGTGGTGTGGGCATCAAGTGCCGGTACAAGAGAACAGTTATTTGAAACTGCAAACGACATCGTAACAGACAATTCAGGTGGAATATATGTAGTTGGTGGTGGCTACGATTCTTTTACAACTATAAAGTATGGTGCTGCCAGTGATAGTGCGCAATGGTACTCCCGATACGAAGGACAATTGCCAGCTTTAGGATTAGGTTCAGCTAATGCAGTTACTTATGCACCAGGGGGCGTGTATGTAACCGGTTTTGTAGAAAACGAGGGCAGTAGTACCGAAATGGTTACTATAAAATATGATCCTGAAAACGGAGAGCAACTATGGTTGAACCATGAGGACGAAGGCTATGGTCTTGAAATAGAAGTAGATGCTTTAGGCGGGGTATATGTACTCAGCCAGGATTTCACAACTGTAAAATACAATGCCACAGATGGCAGCCAAGTTTGGTCGGTAAAACCTGAGATAAGTACCGTAAGGGCAACAGCCATGGCTTTAGACGATGACCTGAACATATTTGTAACCGGCACCACTTCCAGCCAGGAAACTGGCCTTGATATCCTGACTATAAAGTATAGCCAGCAGGGTGATCTGCCATGCTTTTCTCCATTATCAGTACAGCTGAGTTTGCCACCGCATGCTGTGCGCGTTGGTGAGCAGGTACGCACTACAGCCGATTTTGGCGATTACGTGCCGGGTGAAGCGCATAACATACGCTGGATGTGGGGAGATCAGAGCCAGCCAAGTATAGCTTACTTTGCCGCCGGCGATTCGCATGTTACTGGCGAGCATATCTATACCCAGGCCGGTATTTACAAAGTCGGATTAGATTTTAGCGAAAGCTGCCTTGAATCTGCTGATGAAAATTACAAACAATGGATGGTGATCTATGACCCTGCGGCAGGCTCTGTGACCGGGGGCGGTCAGCTGCTTTCCCTACAAACTTCACTACCCTGGATGAACCAGCAACAAAATGCCCAGTTCAGTTTTAATGTAAGCTACAACCAGAATAGAGATACCGCTCCGCAAGGCCAGACCCAGTTGAACCTGCGCCAACAGGGCGTATTCAGAAGTAACACGATAGACTGGCTGGTGGTGCGCGGCGATCAAGCCTTGTGGCAAGGCACCGGAACCTTGAACGGTGAGGGCAACTATGGCTTTACGGCTTCGGTATGGGATGGCCGGGGCACCGGCGCAAACGATGCTGGCGATGAAATACGTATCCGCATCTGGGACAAAAATGCTGGTAATGCCCTTGTATATGACAACTTCGAAACAGCCGGCGATATCTATGATATGACCAACCCAACCTCGCGCATTGTCCGTGGTCAGATCATTATACATCCGATCAATGCAGCTAACATAACAGCAAGCCAACAGGCTACGCTCTATAACTATCCGAACACGTTCACAGATAAGACCATCATTACATTTACAGCTGAAAAGGCAGGGAATTATACTTTGGGCGTATATGATATGCGTGGCAAATTGGTGCAGCAACTATGGCAAGGACAAGCAAAAGAAGGCCAGAACTATAGTATAGAATTGGATGGCACCTCGTGGCCTAAAGGTATTTATGTAGCCCGACTAGTGAGCAAAACAGGTTCGCAAAGTATAAAAATGCTTTTAGAAAAGTAAGAAGGGTGTAACTCAACAAACTATAAAAAGGGAGCTCTAGCAGGCTCTCTTTTTGTTGTTACCGGAGCAGGTTTACGGTGCCGGTACGCTGTTTTATAGTTCCGTCCTGTAAAGTAACCGTTACCTGGTAAGTATAAACCCCGGCTGGCTGCGGTTGCCCTTTATAGGTGCCGTTCCAACCTGTTTCAATGTTATCAGAAGTATACAATATAGCCCCGGTTCTGTTTATAACCTGCATACTGAAGCCTGTAAAGCGCTTGCCTTTTGCCTCAAACACATCATTCAGTCCATCACCATTCGGGGTAAATGCATTTGGCAACAGTATCTTATAGGTCAGTTCTAAAACTTCGGTGTTAGAATAAGTTTCGATGCCAGACCTGGATGTAGCTTTTATGCGGTAGCGTACAAATTGCTCCTGGTGATCCTGCAGGTTTATACTATGATCGTTGCCACGCACCGGTATCGTTTGTAATACTGCTCCATTCTCACCGAGTACCTCCAAAGTATAACCAGCTACGCCATCTGCAAAACCGCTATAGTTGCTCCAGGTAAGTTGTGCTGTTTCGGTAGCGGTAAGTGTGGCAGAAAGTATAACCGGGCAAGCGCTGGCACTCCATTCTGAGGTTCGGTCGCAAGGGTTTGTAAAAGATGCCCGGTAGCAAACTGGTTGCGGTAGCGGTGGGGTGTCGGTTAGGGTTGTCTGGGTGCCGTTTGCCAGGTCTGTAAAATTGTTTCCGTTCAGGCTGCGCTGGTAAGTTGCCGTTTGCAGCGTCTGGCCGTCAGGTAGTTGTAGTGTAAGTATAACTTCGTTCTGCAGGTTAAAGCTGGCCAAAAGGGTAGGCCCATCGGGTGTAACTGTAGATTGCCCCACGATACATTGTGCTATACTTTGCGAAGTAGTTTCACCATTGGCTGTGATGCCTTTTATAGTATAGCAGTACTGTTGCCCGCAAGTAAGGCCGGTATCGGTAAAGGTGCTAACATTGCCATTCAGGGTTTGCAGCAAGGTGTTGTTGCGGTATAACTCATATTGCTGAAAAGGTCCGCCCTGCCAGTTTATAGTTGCCTGTTCGTTGCCGCTGTTTACTGTTATGGGTATGTTGGTAACCACCCCAGAAGCAGGCAAAATGCTGCCACAGGCATCGGTAGCTACTAAGCGGAATTCTATAGGTTGTTCTGAGTTTTGATTTTGCAAGGCATAACCTGTCTGTCCTGGGTTAAGTGTAGCTATAGTTGTGAACTCTGTTTCGGCGGTGGTTTTAGCCTGTAGCCTGTAAGTATAGCCCTGCATTAAATTCGCAAAAGTAAAGTCGATGGTGCCGTTCGTGTTGTGCTGTGTTTGTGTTTTTATACCTGCAATTACCGGAGGAGTGTAAGCTGGCAAGGCATTTATCTTAATAGTTGTTTCGGCGGAGGTGCAAAAGCCATTTAAGTAGCGGCCGGTAACCGAAATGCTGTAAGGCCCGGGTCTTCGGTAAGTATAAGTTATTGTAGCGCCTTCAGGGTTTTTAATAACAGGCGGACTCGATCCTCCGTCTCCGTATTTTATACTATAATAGTCGTAATGCGTGTCCGTGATGTTAACAAGCAGCTTGTTATTGGCGCAGGCAGTTACCGTATAGGAGGGAGCAGGCGTATCTACAACGTTAAAAGTGTACTCGTACGTACCATATTCTCCGTTCAGGTTGCTGTATTGGGTAACGGTTACCAGACCAGGTTCGGTGAAAGTATAACGTTTTTTGGTTGCTTCTTCTGTCTCGAAATTTATACCATCTCGGTGGTCAAAGTCATAATATTCCTTATCCGCATCAATTCCCTGGCAAGCCCTGAAAAGTATCTCCTCGCCAACGCAAATGGTAGTTACAGCTTTGTCAGCTCGAGTTAATTCCCTGCCCGATCGGTCGTACGCCCTGAAACATCTTTCCTGGGCTTCGGCAGCTAAGCCAAGCACCAATGTTAAAAGAAGTAGGAAGATGTACTTGGTCAAGGTAACTATAGTTTGTCCGGTGATCTTACGAATTTACCTAAAATGATGAAACTATAAAGTATAAAACCTAAACGGCTACACTTTTTGCAAAGTATAGCCGCTTTTTTTATATTGAAATGAGCTTTTCCAGGCCATTGTTGGTGTTTTCACCAACAATCAAACTGCTAAGGCTATACTTGCTGGTGAAAACACACAGCAAGGGCGATAAAAGGTTTGGAGAGATTCCGCTAATCCTTTGATCTCGTAAATCCTGATTCAGACAATTAATACTTTCTAAGGAAATCGATACTCTTCATAATATCATCGTGCAAAACGCGGTCAGTAGATACAAAAGGCACAGCCTCCCGGAATGAACTATAAAGCTCTTCCAACACAGGTGATGTCTTCATCGGTCTTCTAAAATCAATAGCCTGAGCGGCGTGCATCAACTCAATAGCTAAAATGCGCTCCACATTCTGCACCACCTGGTATAGTTTGGTAGCGGCGTTGGCACCCATACTCACATGGTCTTCCTGTCCGTTGGATGATGGAATGGTATCAATAGAAGCCGGTGTACAAAGCTGTTTGTTCTGGCTAACTATAGATGCGGCTGTGTACTGTGTGATCATGAAACCAGAGTTCAGACCCGGCTCAGCTACCAAAAAATCAGGCAAGCCACGGTTACCGGAGATAAGCAGGTAGCTGCGGCGCTCGGAGATGCTTCCCAACTCTGCCATCGCGATTGCCATAAAATCTAACGCCAGCGCCAGTGGCTGCCCGTGGAAGTTACCGCCTGAAATGATCTCATCTTCGTCTGGGAAGATGTTTGGGTTATCGGTTACGGAATTGATCTCGGTCAGGAAAACGTCTTCAGCGTAGCGTAGTGCATCCTTGCTGGCACCATGCACCTGCGGGATACATCGGAACGAATATGGGTCCTGCACATGCACTTTATCCTGAACTATAAGCTCGCTGCCTTCCAGTAGGTTTCTGAACGTCTCTGCGGTCTGCAGTTGCCCTTTGTGCGGACGAACCTTGTGTATCAGCTCATTAAAAGGCTCAATTCTACCATCAAAACCATCTAAAGAAAGTGCACCGATCAAGTCAGCCTGGGCAGATAATCTGCGAGCTTGCAGTAGGTTGTAAACGCCGTAAGCGCTCATAAACTGGGTGCCGTTCAGCAGGGCTAATCCTTCTTTCGCTTTCAGCGCGATCGGTTCCCAACTGAACATCTCCAGTACGTGCTTGCTTTCTAATTTGTAGCCCTGGTAATGTACTTCGCCTAAACCAATCAATGGCAGGCAAAGGTGCGCCAAAGGGGCAAGGTCGCCGCTGGCACCCAGGGAGCCTTGTTGGTAAACTATAGGGTAAATGTCGCGGTTATAAAAATCAATAAGCCTTTTTACGGTTTGCACCTGCACACCACTATGCCCGTACGCCAGCGACTGCACTTTTAACAGCAACATCAGCTTCACCACTTCCTGCGGTACTTCCTGTCCGGTGCCGCACGCATGCGACATCATCAGGTTACGCTGCAGCTGCTCCAGGTCCTGGTTCGAGATTTTGTTTTTATACAGCGAGCCAAAACCGGTGTTGATGCCGTAAATGCTGCGCTCGTTCTGCTTCATTTTATCGTGCAGGTAGTCGTAGCACTTTTGTATGCGCTGCTCGGCATCTGCAGATAAGGCCAGGCTATAGTTGCCGGAAATGATCTCCTGTATGCGCTCCAGGCTCAGGTGCTCGCCGGAGATGTGGTGTACGTTGCTCATGTTAGGCTATGTCTTTCAGCTGGGCAATGATGTCGTCAATGTATAGTTCGTCCTGTTCGCCGGTCTGCATGTCGCGGAGCTTTACTTTGCCGCTCTCCATTTCTTCGGAGCCCACCAGCAACACGAACGGTATATTTTTCTGATCGGCGTAGCCCATCTGTTTTTTCAGTTTGGCCGCTTCCGGGTATAGTTCCGAGGAGATGCCGGCATCGCGAAGCTTCTGCAGCAATGGCAGCGCGTATAGTTCCGACTCCTTATCGAACTGAACTATGAGCACCTTGGTACTTAGCTGCGCGCTTACCGGGAAAAGGTCCAGTTCTTCCAGTACATCGTAAATGCGATCTACGCCAAACGAGAAGCCAACACCCGATACGCCCGGCAAACCGAACATGCCTGTCAGGTTATCGTAACGGCCGCCACCACTGATACTGCCCATGCTCACGTTGTTCACCTTCACTTCGAAAATGCAGCCGGTGTAGTAGGAGAGGCCACGGGCCAGTGTTACATCCAGTTGCAGGCGCGGATTACCAGATGGGTTTGCCGTAGTTAAAGCATTGCTACTCAGGTTATCAAGGTATGACCAAACATCGTTCAAATCTTTCAGGCCGCGCTGGCCTTCTTCGGTATTGCCCAGTATAGTTTGCAATTGCTGCAGCAGTTCCTGGTTGTTGCCTTCCAGGGTATAAAGTGGCTCCAGTTTACTTACTGCATCTTCCGAAATGCCACGCTCCAGCAGCTCTTTGCGCACGCCTTCCTTGCCAATCTTATCCAGCTTATCTATAGCCACGCAAATGTCGCCTTCACGGCCTTTCTCACCAATGGCCTCGGCTATACCTGCCAGCACACCACGATGGTTTATTTTTATCGTAAAGTCGGTAAGGCCAAGGGTTGTCAGCACTTCGTCGATCATCTGCACAATTTCGGCTTCGCAAAGCAGCGAGTTAGTGCCTACCACGTCGGCATCGCACTGGTAAAACTCGCGGTAACGGCCTTTCTGCGGACGGTCGGCACGCCAAACCGGTTGTATCTGGTAACGCTTGAACGGGAAAGTGATCTCGTTGCGGTTCATCACCACGAAACGGGCAAATGGCACGGTCAGGTCGTAACGCAGCGCTTTTTCAGAAATCTTACGGATCAGGTGCTTGGAGCCCTGTTCGATATCGGCAGGTGTGGTTTTGCCCAGGTAATCGCCGGAGTTCAGGATCTTGAAGATCAGCTGGTCGCCTTCGTCGCCATACTTGCCGGTTAGCACAGACAGCTGTTCCATGGCAGGGGTTTCGAGGGGCAGGTAGCCGAACTTCTGGAAGGTGCTACGGATAATGCTGAAAATATAGTTACGCTTTACGACCACAGCCGGGCCAAAATCGCGGGTTCCTTTCGGTATACTTGGTTTCTCTTTGCTCATGCTAAAAACTTTGCCGGCGAAGTTACTAAGTTATGCTCACAAAAGACACGGGATATTAGAGAAATGCGGTTTATAGTTTGTCTGAAAGGTTTAGCCGTGATTTACTAGATAATAAACACGTATTATAGAGTATACAGAAAAGGCCTTTTTACATCAGAACTAGTTATTCAGGAGTCATATCAGCTATCTGAAAAGCTGATTTACTACATGCTTTTATGTTATTTTAGGCGTGCAGTATCAAGCATGTATAAATAGAGAAATTCAGATGTAATCTATATCTTTAAATGTGGAGTTTAAAAACATACATTATTTAAAATCAAAGCATGTTTTAGCTAAAATAACCCCATACATAGTGCAGATAACAGGAGTAGATATCCCTGTTATAAAATAGTTAGCAGAAATATTTACTAAAACTCTTCTATGATTGAAAGTAAAAAAATATCTGATGAACAGAAAGATAGAATAGTTAACCTTTCTGAGAATCATTTTTATGATTTAAAATCAAAAAACATTGCTCCAAGAAAATTAACTAAGACCATTTCTGCTTTTGCAAATGCAGATGGTGGTGATTTATATATCGGAATTGACGAAATAAAAAATGATTCATATGTAGTAGTTTCAAGGATATGGAATGGTTTTACAACAATTGAAGATGCAAATGGTCACATTCAAGCCTTAACTGAATTATTTCCTTTAAATAATTCTTATTTTATTTATGAGTTTATAGAAACAGAGGAAGAAAATGGATTTGTACTTCATATTAATATTAATAAGAATAATGATATCGTTAAAGCAAGTGACTCAAAAGCCTATGTAAGAAAATCTGCACAGAATATTCCTGTTGATAATGCTGAAGCATTAAGGAGATTAGAATTCGATAAAGGGATAACCACTTTTGAAAAACAAACAATTAATTTGCCTTTAGAAATTGTTACAGAATCAGAAGTTTCAAATAGATTTATAAATACAGTTATTCCTAATTCCACTCCACTCGAATGGCTAAAAAAACAATTATTAATCATTAATAATAATCCGACTGCTGCATCGATTTTATTGTTTAGTGATATACCACAAGCTGCATTACCTAAACAAAGCGCTATTAAAATTTATAGATATACTTCTAAGGAATCCGAAGGGAAACGAGAAAAGCTTGCTTTCGACCCAATAACGATTGAAGGTGAAATCTATTCTCAAATTTATGATGCAGTACAGCAAACGAAACTCCTAATTGAAAATATAAAAATCTTAACAGATAAAGGACTTGAGAAAGTAATATATCCAACAGAAGCTATACATGAAGTTGTAACAAATGCTGTTTTACATAGAGATTATAGTATTCAAAAAGATATACACATAAGAATATTTGACAATAGATTAGAAATAGAAAGTCCAGGTAGGTTGCCTGGACACATAACAACTGGGAACATACTAAGAGAACAATTTGCTAGAAATGGTTCAATTGTACGAATCATAAATAAATTCCCAAATCCTCCTAACAAAGATGTAGGTGAAGGCTTAAATACAGTTTTTGAGTCTTTGAAAAGATTAAAATTAAAACCTCCAACAATTGAAGAAATAGATAATTCTGTTATTGTAACAATTCGTCATGAGCATCTTGCGTCACCTGAGGAAATTGTCATGAATTATATTTTAAAACATGGTGAAATCACTAATAGAATCGGACGAGAATTGACAGGAATCGAATCAGAAAATGAAATGAAACGTGTTTTTCAAAGACTTCAAGCTAAGAACTTAATTCATTTAGCTCCAAACTTAAAAGGCTCAGCATCAAAATGGCTCATAGGAAATATTGAAAACGATACAGACTCAAAAGATGGAAATCAACTTGGTTTGTTTGAATAAAATATTTTTACTAACATCGGCCTGGGTAATGAAAGCGGTAAAATAAGATTTCCTTACTACAACCGGACCTATAAATTAAATAACCCACCTCATTATAGAGCACATTACCTCTTACTGAATTTTAAAAGCGTACATTTATGAAGTAATTAATTCATAAATGCTTGTCTGATTCAACAAATATATGTCTGGCCTGTGGGTTGTGTTGCGACGGAACTGTGATTGGTTTTGTACAGGTCGGGCGTGAAGAGCTGCCTGTATTAAGAGAGTTGCTGGATGTTGAGAATGCAAACGGGGAAGGTTTTTTTCTTCAACCCTGCAAAAAGTATTGTGATGGCTGCACTATTTATCCTGACAGACCGAAGCATTGCGCCAAATACGAGTGTGGGCTTTTAGAATCTCTCGAACAAAAAGAAATAGATTTTAATACGGCTCTAAAAACAGTACAAGTCGTTAAACAAAAAAAGATTGCCATAGAAAAGAAGTTGACGCTACTGCAGCTCGATCTTAGATCTCAATCATTTTACTTTAAAATGATCGAGTTAAAAAAGCTGTATCAATCAAACAAGGCGCTATCATTCTTAACCCAAAACCACCTGGATCTGATAACGGACCTGGAACAACTCGAAAGCCTGCTATCGAAAAGATTTGGTGTCTCGTTTTCTTAATAAGTCAGGATCATAAAAAGCTTTGAGAGAAATGCAGACAAGTGCTGCAACCAGGAATAGTATAGTTCCGGTTCATTATTCAAGTATACAAGTATAGTAAGCAGTATAAAGAAAAATGCCTCTCCCAATTATAGGAGAGGCATTTTTTATACTATAAACTATAGTTATTAGTCATCCTTACGAAGTACCCAGCTCAGGTTGTACAGGTCCTTGCGTCGGTCTTTCAGGTTTCGTACGCTGCCTGCCGTGTTCAGGTCTTTCAGCAAGTCCAGGTCAAGGTCGGCAATCAGCGTCATTTCGGTGTTTGGAGTGGCTTCGGCAACTACGGCATCGTGCGGGAACGCGAAGTCGGAAGGAGAGAAGACAGCAGACTGTGAATACTGGATGTCCATGTTCTCAACTTTCGGTAGGTTACCTACACTACCGGTAATGGCTACGTAACACTCGTTCTCTATGGCCCGTGCCTGGGCGCAACGGCGTACGCGCAGGTAGGCGTTTTTGGTGTCGGTCCAGTAAGGTACAAAAAGTATTTTCATGTCCATGTCCGAGAGCATACGCGCCAGTTCCGGGAACTCCACATCGTAGCAGATCAGGATACCGATCTTACCAATGTCCGTATCGAATATCTTCAGTTTATGGCCACCGCGCATACCCCAGTAATGCGACTCGTCGGGCGTAACGTGCAGCTTATATTGTTTGTCGTAAGTACCGTCGCGGCGGCACAGGTAACTTACGTTGTATAGTTTGTTGTCGTAGTACTCGGGCATGCTGCCTGCAATAATATTGATGTTATACGACAGCGCCAGGTGTATCATCTGCTCGCGTATTTCGTCGGTATATTCGGCCATGTTACGTATCGCTTCTGAAGGTGTGTCTTCCTTCGATAGGGCCATCAGAGGCGCATTAAAGAATTCCGGAAACACCACGATATCAGACTTGTATGAGCTTACCGTGTCTACGAAGAACTCGATCTGCTGCATCATGTCTTCCAACGACTTAACAGATCGCATCTGCCACTGCACAATACCAATGCGCACTACAGACTTTGTGCCGCCTATCAGCTTTTCCTTCTCTTCGAAGTACACGTTCACCCATTCCAGCAAGGTAGCGTAAGCGCGAGAGTCGGTGTCGTCGGGCAGGTAGTTCTTCATGATCTTGCGCACATGGAACTCGTTGCTGAGCTGGAAGGAAAGCACCGGGTCGGAGAGCTCTTTATTGCGCACCATTTCGATATACTTGGCTGGCGTAAGCTTGTTGGCGTAGTCTTTATAACCTGGTATGCGGCCACCGGCAATAATACCGCGCAGGTTCAGGTTTTCGCACATCTCTTTTCGGGCGTCGTAAAGGCGGCGGCCCAGGCGCAGGTTGCGGTACTCAGGGTCAACAAATACGTCAATACCATACAGGGTGTCGCCCTCGGCATCATGCGATTTAAATGTGCCCCGGTCCACTATCTGTTCGTAGGTATGTTTGTCGCCATACTGTGCGTAATCAACTATAAGGCTGAGGGCTCCGGCTACCACTCTTCCTTTATCTTCTATACATATCTGGCCTTCCGGAAATTTCTTCAGTAGGTTAGAGAATTCTTTCCTGGTCCAGGAACCGTCAATGTTGCGGTACACTGTTTCCATGATCGCCTTCACTTCGTTATAGTCTTTCAACTGAAGCTGGCGCAGTAATAATTTGTGTTCGGTTTGTTCGGTACTTTCTTCGTTCTTATCGCTCATAGTTTATATGCTCGGTTTAAGCAGGTATACGTGTAGGAGTTATTATTTCGATGTGTAATGTTACGCTCACTTACTGTAAATGCAACTATAAAGTTAAAAATAAAGCGCAGCTAAGTCAGCCACGCTTTATAGTTTACTTGGTGCATTATATTGCCGCGAGTGTCCTCGCTCGTGATTTGCTATAGTTGGGCATCCCGCCTAGCGAGTCTGGAGACTCGGTACACCCTAAGTCACGAGTCTGGAGACTCGCGCCAGCAAACAAGCTACTTGATTCCCCTTTTGGGAGGGGTAGGGGTAGGTTTTAATTCCCCAACTATAGTTGCACCTCCGGAATTTCTCCTTCAACTATAAGTGTACCTTCGGTAGCTTTCCGGATATCTTCTACTGATACGCCCGGTGCACGTTCCAGCAGTTTAAAGCCTTTATCGGTTACTTCCATCACGCAAAGGTCCGTTACAATCTTCTTCACACACTTCAGTCCGGTTATCGGCAGCGTACATTCTTTTAATAGTTTAGAAGAACCATCGCGGGCGGTGTGCTGCATGGCAACTATAATGTTTTTGGCTGATGCCACTAAATCCATGGCGCCGCCCATACCTTTCACCATTTTACCCGGAATCTTCCAGTTGGCGATGTCGCCTTCTTCCGATACTTCCATGGCGCCAAGTATAGTTAAGTCCACGTGCTCGCCGCGTATCATGCCAAAGCTATCTGACGAACTGAAAATAGATGAGCCAGGCAATGTAGTTATAGTTTGCTTACCGGCGTTTATCAGGTCGGCATCTACTTTGTCTTCGGTAGGGAAGGGTCCCATGCCCAGCAAGCCGTTCTCCGACTGCAGTACTACTTCTATACCTTCCGGAATATAGTTGGCCACCAGCGTAGGTATCCCGATTCCGAGGTTCACATACATCCCGTTCTTTACTTCCTGTGCGATTCGTTTCGCTATCTGATTTTTATCAAGTCCCATGTTGTTCTGATTTAAGCCTGTCTAACCGTTCTCTGTTCGATGCGTTTCTCGTACTTCTCACCCTGGAAAATGCGCTGCACAAAAATGCCAGGCGTGTGGATCATGTTCGGGTCGAGCTCGCCGGCTGGCACCAGTTCTTCTACTTCAGCAACGGTTATCTTTCCGGCAGTGGCCATCATAGGGTTAAAGTTGCGGGCAGTGCCTTTGTAGATCAGGTTGCCGGCGGTATCGCCTTTCCAGGCTTTTACAAATGCAAAATCCGCTTTAAGCCAGGTTTCCATCAGGTACATTTTACCATCAAATTCCCTGCTCTCTTTGCCTTCGCCTACTTCGGTGCCATAACCGGCCGGCGTAAAGAAAGCAGGAATACCGGCACCGCCAGCACGAATGCGCTCAGCTAATGTTCCCTGAGGGTTCAACTCTACTTCCAGTTCGCCACTAAGCAGTTGTCGCTCAAATTCAGCATTCTCGCCAACATAGCTCGAAATCATCTTTTTTACCTGACGCTTCTGAAGCAGTAAGCCAATTCCAAAATCATCCACGCCGGCATTGTTAGAGATACAGGTCAGGTCAGTAACACCAAGGCGCAGCAGTTCCTGGATCGAGTTTTCAGGGATACCGCAAAGGCCGAAGCCGCCCAGCATCAGGGTCATGCCGCTCTCTACGCCCTGCAACGCCTCCTGCGCGTTTTTAACAGTCTTATTTATCATAGTTATTTAAAGTGCTGAGGTTTCCGGCAAATCTATAGTTCACCCGAAACGCAGTTTTTAAGATTTGATTCTATACGTAGGTAAGTTATATATAATAAAAGCCATACAAAAATATGGCTTTAGTTTTTTGGGTGAAATTGGTTTTTGGAGAGGTGAAGTCGGAGTGTTTTTCTTTTCTGATTTGTCATTTCGAATATCGTGAGAAATCTATCTTAGCTTTTAGTTAAAGTCTTTTACTACTTGAACCAAGCTATACTTTCATAGTTTCCTTTTATCCTGGGAGCTCTATTCACCTATTGTTTTATAGCTGGCTTTATGCGCTCAAGGCCGCGAGGCCTCGTCTTCGGGCATCGCGCTGCTGCTTTCTTGCTACCCTCGTTCCTCGGGTTGCCTTGCGGCACCGCAACAAATCAAAGGCGCTCAACCCAAAGACTGGAAAGCTTCTCATAGCCACCCCTAAACTATAGTTTATACTATAAGCTTCGACCTTTCTCGTGACTATATTTCCGTAGGGACAGGTCGCGACCTGTCCGTTCAATACCGTAAACTATAGAACTAGAGCTTATGAATTGGCAATGACAGAAACTGTCCCCTTGAGGGGACCATAGGGGTGTTTACTCGTGCATGGTCAACATCCCCCTACCCCCTTCAAAGGGTTACTTTGTTCAGTTATAACTCCCCGGCTTAGTTAAGTCGCAGATCCCGGACTTGCTTCGGGAGAGGGGTTAGGGGTGGTTGGACAAACAGCCACTATAAAATATAGCCACCGCTATTGCGAATCCTGTCCCTGTCGGGCCAGTTGAGTCGGGAGACTCAACACTCCACCCTAAGTCACGAGTCTGGAGACTCGTGCCAGCAAAATGAAATAATAACAGCAACTATAAACTATAACCTAAATCATACCTAAAGCAGAGAAGTCCCCCTTCGGAGGGGGCAGGGGGGATGACTAACGCTACCTATAAAACTATAAATCCACCTATAACTATAATTGAAATTCCCCTCCGAGGAGGGACAGGGATGAGTTAAAAGGCTATCTAAAACCTTATTAGAAACTAAAAATCAATCCTGCTAATCCATTAATCCAGAAAATCCTGATTCAGACAAACTACGATCCCAAAACTCTCTCCGTCGCTTCTTTATCCTTCGCCAACTGTGTTTTCAGCGCATCAAGTCCGTCAAACTTCTGTTCCTCGCGAAGGTAAGCTACAAATGCTACGGTTATAGTCTGGCCGTAAATGTCGCCTTCAAAATTTAGCAGGTGTACTTCCAGGGTAAGGTGGGTGCCGTCTACTGTGGGGCGCAGGCCGATGTTCATCATGCCGGGGTACCGTTCACCATTTATAGTTGCCCAGACGGCATACACGCCATTGGCTGGTATTAATTTGTGTTTGTACGGTATAGCCAGGTTGGCAGTAGGATAGCCTATAGTGCGGCCAAGTTTTTTGCCTTCTTCTACTACAGATGTCAACGTATAGTAGCGACCAAGATAGCTGGTGGCTGTGTCAAGGTCGCCATTTTCGAGGGCTTTCCTGATCTTGGTGGAGCTTACGCCTATATCATCTACGTCTTCCCGCGGGATTTCTTCCACTTCAAAGCCATACTTGCTGCTGTGCAGCTTTAGGTGCTCAAAGCTGCCTTCGCGGTTCTTGCCAAAACGGTGGTCGTAACCAATAACCAACACTTTGGTGCGTAGGGCTTTTACAAGGATATCGGTAACAAAGCTGCGGGAACTGGTGCGAGAGAACTCTTTGGTGAATGGAATGATAAGCAGGTAATCGATGCCAAAACTACGGAGCTGTTCGATGCGCTCTTCAATAGTAGAGAGCAGCTTCAGATCGTTGTCTTCGGGGAAAAGCACCAGTCGTGGATGAGGCCAGTAGGTAATAACCACACTCTGGCCATTGCTTTGGCGGGCACGCTCGATTACGCGCTGCAATATTTTCTGGTGACCCACATGCACGCCATCGAAGGTGCCGCTGGTAACCACCGGGTAACTTAATTGCGGAAAATCGGCTATATCACGAATTACTTCCATTCGCTTCCAGCTGTGCTTTTCTTATCTCCTGAATATCTTCTATAGTTAAAGCATCCTCCAGTTTATACTCACCGATGCGGGTACGAACCAGAGAGCCCAAATGACCACCAACACCAAGCTTTACGCCAAGGTCGTGAGCCAGGCTACGGATGTAAGTGCCTTTGGTGCAGATAACTTTAAAGCTTACTACTTCACCTTCAATAGCGGTGATATCAAAAGCTTTTATAGTTATAGTTCTGGGTTTCAGCTCAGCAGATTTGCCTTTGCGGGCCAGGTCGTAGGCGCGTTTGCCATCTACCATCACAGCCGAGTAAATAGGAGGTATCTGTTCTATGGTTTCAACAAAGCTATCGGCGGCGGCTTTTATACTTTCCGGGGTAAGGTGGCTGATGTCCTTTGTTTCGGTTACCTCGGTTTCCTTGTCGTAAGACGGTGTGTACTGGCCAAGTATAATGGTGCCGGTGTATTCTTTTTCCTGGGCCTGTATCTGGTCGATGCTTTTAGTGAACTTGCCAGTGCAAAGTATAAGCAGGCCGGTTGCTAATGGGTCTAAGGTACCGGCATGGCCGATCTTTTTAACGCGCAGGGTGTTGCGCACCTTCTTCACAACGTCAAATGAGGTCCAGGTAAGCGGTTTATCTATCAGCAGTACTTCGCCTGCCTCAAAATTATATGTCATGTTATACTTTTAAATCAACGCCCATGGCCAGTAAAGCCAGCAGCAACACACCTACCGCAATACGGTAGTAGCCAAATAATTTAAACCCGTATTTTGTAAGAAAGTTGATGAAGAACCTAATGGCCAGCATCGCAACTATAAACGCTACAAAATTACCAACGAGTAGTAGCTGCAGGTCATCAGCAGTTATCACTTCGAAACTGTTCTGTATCTTAACCAAGTCAAACTTCAGCAAGTCCGATATTTCCAGTTTCAGCAGGTCGGTGAGTAATTTGTAAGAGCCAGCTGCCAGCATAGTAGGCACCGCCAAAAAGAACGAGAACTCAGCTGCCGTTTTACGGTCGATGCCCTGTGCCATACCTCCAATTATAGAAGCCGCCGAACGCGACACACCCGGTATCATGGCTACGCATTGCGCAAGGCCGATCATGAAGGCATTCTTATAGTTTATGCTTGTTTTTTCTGCGTGGGCGAACCATTTATCTACAAAAAGTAGCACCACACCACCCAGCACCAGCATAACGGCGGTAATAATTACGCTCTCCAGCATGGCATCCACCACATCGTTCAGCGCAAAACCTATTACAGCGGCAGGAACAAAGGCAAGCGCCAGTTTTTTATAGAAGTCGAAGCTCTGTATAAAACGACGCCAGTAAAGCACCACTACCGACAATATGGCCCCGAACTGTATGTTAACGGTAAATATCTTGGTGATCGGTAATTCATTTATTCCCATCAGGGCTGATGCGATGATCATGTGCCCGGTAGAGGAAACAGGTAAGAATTCGGTTAATCCTTCAACTATGGCTAAAATAATAGCCTGCCAAACACTCATTAGTTATGGTTTTTATCTTTAACAAGTATGGCAAAAAACTCCACCACAAAACCGGCCAGCACAACCAATGGGCCTAACGTTATACCCAAAAAACCAAGGCCATATTGCTCTGAGTCCATGGTCATGATGATGAAACCGATGAAAAGCAGGGCGATGCCCACCAGCATCAGGATGTAATTTTTCCTGCCAAAGGCAAGTCTGTCTTTATTCTCTTCCATGTGGTTAGTATAGTTCGTCTAATGATAGGCGCAGGTACTTGCGTACTGCCCTGAATGAGCTTAAAAAGCCGATGATGCAGCCAATTACGACAAGAGAGCCCATCAGGATATAAGTTTGTTCGTCGTTTCGGAGCTCTTTTAATTCTTCTATCTGGGTATAAGCGTATTGCATGAGCGCAAAAAGCAGCCCTGCAGCAATTATACCACTCATTACGCCCTGCCATGCCGCACGGTTAAGGAACGGACGCTGTATAAAAAAGCCTGTAGCACCTACCAGCTGCATACTTCTTATCAGGAAGCGCTGCGAGTAAAGGGCCAGTTTAATAGTATTATTAATAAGTATAATAACCACCAACACAAGTATTGCAGCAAAGCCAATCAATACAATACTTATCTTCTGGATATTGCTGTTGATGGACTCGATGAAGCTTAGTTCTACATATTGTACCTCAAAAACTCCTTCCACGCCTTCCAGGTCATTTTTTATACCTTTCATTTGGGCAGGAGTGGTGCTTTCGGCTTTGATGTTAAGCACGTAGGCGTCACGCAGGGGGTTCTCACCTAAAAAAGAAGTAAAGTCTTCGCCGGTCTTACCTATAAATTCCTGCGCACCCTGCTCTTTCGAAACAAAACGAACCTGGGCGGTATCGGCATTAATGGCAACATAGTTTTTAGAGGCCAGTTCTTTTTTTATAGTTGCGAGTTGCTCCTTGTCCAGGTTACGGTCTAAGTATAACTGCATTTCTATACTTTCCTTCACCTTTTCGGATAACCTGCTCGCATGGATAAGCAGCAAACCAAACAGCCCGATAACAAAAAGGGCAATGGATATGCTGAAAACCACCATGGTATGCGGGTAATTACCGAGCTTCTTCTTCTTAACTGATTTGTTCTGTTTTGCCATAGGTACTCCTTCCTTACAAAAGTAGGAATATATTTTAAAAATATGGAAAGCCGCTGAATCTAAAAGAAAAAGGCTGTGCTTTAATAAAAATGCTATTCTTCTAAAGGTAGATTAAGGCGTGGGTCTGAGTCCAGTATGATCTGGTCACGTTCCTGTTCCTCGAGCTTACGCTGCCGCCTGTTGCTCCTGAACAATTCGCGCAGGTTATCAAACCGTTTGGTATGCAGCAAACTGAAGCTTTGCCTGTTGGTACGTCTGTCTAAAAGCCCTCTCGGAATGGTGTTGTATTCGAGGCGGGCACGTAACTCACCGCTTTGTGTAATATAGTATTCCAGTGTCCAGTCGCCCTGGTAGCCGCGGTCCTGGGCGGTGCCGGCCACGTTATTGTTAGCCAGACCGGCCTCGCTGGTAACGCGCAGCCTCCCCTGGAAAAACGAGTAGCTTAACCTTACCTGCAACGACGAAAGCGCATCCTGGTCAATATTACCTAAACCAATGTCGATCTCGAGGTTACTATCTATACTATTTAAGAAGCTGCTCAGCTGCCCCGAAAGCAAACTACCCAAACTACCGCCAACGGCAGTAGAGCCGGCATCTACCGTACTGAATGTTCCCTGCGGGGTTAAGCGGCCAAGTACCATCAGGCTGAATACCTGTCGGTTCAGTTCGGCCTCGTCGTTTTTGATGGCATTTGTCAGCGCTTCGGTTTCGGCGGTTTGCGGTACCTGGTCAAAATTCAGGCCCAGGGCAATTTGCGGTGTTAGCAGCGGGCCATCCAAGTCAATGACTGCTGTAATAGGGTAGCGGCCCTGCAACGTGCTGGTTTCGGTTACAGGCAGCGAAGCCATCTGCGTATAGTTACCCGTTATGTTCATGATGCCACCCAGCGGGTCGCCGTTCCAGGAGATGGTGCTGCCCGGTTGTACATTAAACTCGCGGGTTATCAGGCCCTCCAATAGGTTCAGGTTGTATGCACCACGGGTGATCTCAAAAGTGCCGAACATGTTAAAGTCACCGCGGGTATCAATCGTCATGCGTATATCGCCGCTTCCCGAGCCTCGTATCACATCGCCGGTTGTGCGGTCAATAATGATCTCGAAGTAAGCATCATCGGTCACATCGAGGTTAAAGTTCATGTTGATGCCGGACAGGTCCACATTCTGGTTTTTGGCAGCGAGGGCCAGGCTATCGGCAGTGGTGGTCACAAACTTTATAAAATCCTTGCGGGCTATACTTTCCTGGTTGTCGAGGGGCACTACAATGCGGGTGTTCTCTTCGCTGCGGGCATCTACATTTATACGCAGGTTATCTACAGGGCCCAGCACGCTGGCCGTTCCGGTGCCAAAGGCAGTGCCATAGTATAGTTCGTTCTGCTCGGCCGTCGTGTTCAGTATCATAAAATTGCGGTAACGGGCATTCAGGTCAATTACCATATCCTCGAAGCCGTCGTGGGCGATGCCGCCTGTTACAGTAGCCGAGTTGCCATAAATGTCCTTCACCTGCGCATTCCTGAAACTAATGCTGTTAGGCCCTAAGTAAATGCGATCCGAGAAGCGATAGGTTGTATTCAGGTAATCGAACTTGAACTGGCCGTTTGTCACCATTACAGAGCCTTTTAAAATAGGGGAGGTAAGCTGGCCAAGTATACGTACGCGTCCTTCCATGTCGCCTTCCAGGTCGGTAAGTATAGGTTTTATGAGCGGCTCTACGAGTTTAAGCTGCGCCTGGTCCATTACGGCAAGCAGGTCCAGTTGGTCTTCGGTGGCATTCGGGTTATAGTTACCGGTTACAGATAATACCTTTTTTCCGCTCCGGTCTATGCTTACATCCACTACCATCTGCTTCTGTATGTTGTGCCAGTCAGCCGAGCCGGTTATGTCGCCTATCAGGAAATCATCAAGATGGAAGGAGTCGACTTTTGCATTTATATTAAGTAGCGCGCGATCATAAATATCCTGGGCGGTAACCTGGCCGCTAAGCTTTCCTGCAATTTTCTCACTTATCAGCGTATTCAGGTTCTGCAGGTCAAAATTCTCCACATCAACTATAAGCCTGCTGTCAGGATCTTCGGATACAATGCCCGCTGCCCTTATAAGCTGCTCCTGGTTGGTTAGTGCAAAGTTCTCTACGCTGATGGTTTTACCGCCGTCGGCAATGTAAACGGTGTTGCCCGGTATAAAGGTCCAGGGCATATCGCGCAGAATGATGTTCGATCTGTCGAAAACAAGCTGTATCTGGTTTTCCAGGAAGTTGAGGTCGCCTGTTATAGTTGCGCGGTTATTATACTCAGGTTGACGCACGCTGGTAGCAAAATCAATTTTACGCTCACTCCAGATGCCTTCCAGATAAAAATCCTGGGTTTGGCCTGCGGTGGGCAGTCGCTGCTCTTCAGAAGTATAAATTATACTTGCCAGCACGTCGGGACTATGTTGTAGTTTGGAAGAGTTCAGTTCGAAGCTGTTGCGGTAAAGGCTATAGTTGTCGTAGGCCAGTGTATCGATCAGGCCATACATATCTATAATAATCGTATTGCCATGCCGGAACGAGCCCTCGAGATGTGTATTGCGGGCTATACTTAGCTCGGGCACGAACAACTGTAGCAAGGGGTCTGCATTTTTAAGATACAGGTCGTAGGTCAGGTTATACTCCTGTGCCTGCTGGCCGGCTTTGCGACGATAGTATGCCTGGGTTTCCGGGAGGTTGCTCTCAAAATTGAGCTTATACTCCCGGGCCAGCTGGTCGAGGTCGGCAATTAAAGTAGAGTAATCAAAGTTGCCATCTACCTGCAGGGTCAGGTAACTTGATACCAGGTTCAGGGCGCGCTGGCCTTCTACAATTACAGAGTTAATATAGAGCGAGTCGAGGGCAAGCTCTTTGCCTTTATAGTTTACAGTGGCACTATCAAAACTGGCTATCCCTACAAAAGAGTCAAGGCTGAGCCCCTGGAAGTTGACATTCGTTCTGGCGCTTATAGTTAGCGGCTCTTCTGAGAACTGTATTGCCTGCAGGTTCACTTTCTGCAGATCGGCTACCAGGTTAAATGCCTGTTCTCCTTCTTTCAGATAAATTTCGCCGTCAGCTTTTACAACCAGGTTCGGGTCGTTTATAGTTAGCTCGCCGGTAAACTTCTGTTTGTTCAGGTTGCCGTTGGCGGTAATGTTGCGGTAGTTATAGTTTTTAAAGTACACCTGGTTAATGGTGGCATCCATGTCAATGTTCGCATCCTGCATGGTAAACCCGGAGCCCTCCAGTTGCCCGCTCATCGAAACAGTGCCCAGCAGGTCGGTGCGGTTTATCAGTTTGCCTATGTTAAAACTATTGGTGCTGAGGTAGCCCCTGTAAGAGGAGGTGCGTTTGTCATCGTCTATCTTCAGGTTGATATCGGACTGCACATTGCCTAGGGCAGTGGCGAAGGTACCGTTGGATACAAAGTCGTTATAAAACCCAAGAAAACGGCCTTCCAGTTTTACGGTACCCAGGCGGTCCGCTACTTCAAAAGCATCCTTCGGAATAAACTTTCGGATATCGTCGGCATCGAGTGTGGAAGGCTTTAACCGGAGGTTGGCAAATGTCTCTTTCACGTTCGGTAAACCATCGGCGCTTATACTTCCAACTATATGTGTATTCTCTCCATACTCTAGGTCCACACTGTCGGCCTTAAAGTTAGATACCTTCCCCTTGAACTGGATGGAGTTTACCTGTACTTCTTCTTCCTCGTAACCCTTCAATAAAGTTGTGAATTTAGAAATGTCGCGGGCGTTGGCGTAGGAATCGTACAGGTTGGTGGTAAGGGTTACGCTATCGTTAAAATTTGCAAAATTCTTAAAACGGTTATAGTCGAAGCGCAGGTAATTGCCAAGGTGGCTGTCCTGCACGCGCAGGTCGAGGTCTGCCCACTCCCAGAAAGTAGCGGCATAGGTCATGCGGGTATCGAGGTTGCGCAGGTTTGTGTTCGATCGTGTTTCTACAGCGCTCAGGTCCGTTACCCTTACTTTTAATGTATCGGCCAGCACCAGCTCATCAAACTGCCCATAGATACTGTCTACGGTCATGTGGGCGTAGTCCATGCCATACTCGGTAAGCGGTTTATTAAAGTCGTCGTAATTAAAACGACCGTTTTTAATAATGAGCTCATCTAGGTCAAACTGGAATGGTTTTGATACTTTGGTGGTATCCTTTACAAACAGCTCGCTGACAGCACTGAAAAATTCCCCCGCATTTAGCGAGTCCGAGCCTTCGTAATAGATAAGGTTAGCGCGTGGTTCCTGCAACTCCAGGGTGGCTATACTTAGCGAGTTTGGTTTAAGTATAGAGAAAGCGGCAATATCAGCTTCCAGACGGCCTACGTAAAACAGCTCGTTCTTTTTATAGTCGCGCACCTGCACCTGCTCCAGAATTACATTACTGAAAAACTCGATATCAACGCGGCCTATACTTACATCGTGATTGGTAGCTTCGGAGAGCCAGGTGGCAGCCCGTTGGGCTATATGCGTTTGCACGGCGGGTATGCGTATAGCGAAGAAAACAGCTATAAATAGCAGCAAAAGCAACATGAAAACCTCTACAACTGTGTGAAGTAGCGTTTTTCCTATAACTTTGAAGTAATTTATGGACTGTTCTTTTTCCAAAAGATGACCGAACCTACAATTTTAGCTATTGAATCTTCCTGCGATGAAACCTCGGCAGCCGTTATTCGCGGTGGCGAAGTTCTCTCGAATATAATTGCTACTCAGGCCGTTCACGAAAAGTATGGCGGCGTGGTACCAGAGCTTGCTTCCAGGGCACATCAGCAAAATATAATTCCTGTTGTAACGGAAGCCTTAAACAAAGCAAATGTAACTAAAAATGAGTTAAGTGCAGTAGCTTTTACCCGCGGCCCGGGCCTTTTAGGTGCGCTGCTGGTTGGTAGCTCGTTTGCCAAGTCGTTTGCATTGGGTTTAAATATACCGCTAATAGATGTAAACCACATGCAGGCGCATATTTTAGCCCATTTTATAGATGATCCGAAGCCCGATTTTCCTTTCCTGTGCCTGACCGTTAGCGGCGGCCATACCCAGATCGTGCTCGTAAAAAGCCACCTGAACATGGAAGTGATCGGGCAGACCACCGACGATGCCGTAGGAGAGGCCTTCGATAAAACTGCTAAAATGCTCGGCTTGCCTTACCCCGGCGGACCGATGCTGGACAAAGCTGCGGCCCAGGGCAATCCGACAGCCTTCGAGTTTCCAGTGGGCAACATGCCGGGCTACGATTATTCATTCAGCGGTATCAAAACCTCGGTGCTATACTTCCTTAGAGATAGAACGAAAGAAAACCCTGACTTTGTACAGGAGAACATAAATGACATTTGTGCCAGCGTGCAGCATACGTTGATCAAGACGTTACTGAAGAAGGTGGTGCAGGCGACAAAGGACTTAGGTATAAAAGAAGTGGCCATTGCAGGTGGTGTGTCGGCTAACTCGGGGTTGCGGGCAGCTTTGCAGGATTATGCCAAACGCTACGGTTGGAACGTGTACATCCCGGCTTTCCAGTATTGCACCGACAATGCCGGTATGATCGCGATGGCTGCCCACTTCCAGTACCTGGCCGGCGACTTCGCTGATCAGTACACCAGCCCTGACCCGAGAATGAAACTATAACTAAGATTTGATAGATTTTAGGATTAGGTTTGAACTATAGATTAGTGCGGCTTTGAATTATTTACTTTGGTCAGCAAATATGAAGTCAAGATGGGTTAAGCTGTTGATTTATATTCTATATGCGGTAGCACTGTTAAATGCTTTTGCAATTATCAATGTGATGGTGAGTATAAAGTATGAAACTCAAAACCCTGGTGAATGTATTTCACTTGTTACAGGGAATGATCTTTGTGCTGCCTTAAAGGCATCTAAACTCATTGCGGCTATATCCTTTATAGTTGCAACTATGTTGGTATTCATCAGAAACCTTCTAGCGAGAAACTGAGATATCCTGTAAATCTTTAATCCTTTTAATCCTGATTCAGACAAACTATAAACTATGAACAACCCTTTCCAGATAGGCGATACCAAAGTATACCAGAAGCTTGTAACTGCTGCGGACTTTGCGCGTTTTGATGATGGCCTGGTACATGCGGTTTGCTCTACGTTTTCGCTGGCACAGGCTGCGGAATGGGCAGGACGGTTATTTGTTCTGGAGATGAAAGAAAAGGATGAAGAGGGGATAGGTACCTTTCTGACTATCAATCATAAATCGCCTGCTTTTGAAAGTGAAACTGTAACTATAACAGCCACCCTGAAAGCGGTGAACGGACACGAAGTAATCTGTAGTTATGAAGCCCGGGTAAGAGACAGATTGGTAGCTGACGGAGAAACCGGTCAGAAAATTTTGAAAAAAGAAAAATTAGCCAAAGTTTTGGCACCTAAGACAGCATAAATGGCCAAAGACAAGGACAGAATAAAGAAACACGTAAACATCGTTAACCGCAAGGCTTCCTTCGAATACCAGTTCCTGGATAAGTATACGGCAGGTATAATGCTGATGGGTACTGAGATTAAATCGATACGAGAAGGCAAAGTGAATATGCAGGACGGCTATTGTGTGTTCCAGAAAGATGAATTGTGGCTGCATAATATGCACATAGCTACCTACACCGAAGGGACGCACTACAACCACGAGCCTATGCGCGCCCGCAAGCTGCTCTTAAATAAGAAAGAGCTCCGCAAACTGGAAAAAGGTGCTGAGGAGCAAGGCGTAACTATAATTCCGATACGTGTTTTTGTAAGCGACCGCGGTTTTGCCAAAGTAGAAATAGCCCTTGCCCGAGGTAAAAAACTATACGATAAGCGCCAGGACATCAAAGAAAAGGATGTGAAACGCGAAATGGACAGAAGCGGATATTAAGAATGAATAATCAGTAATGATGAATGATTAACAGCTTAAAAGAAGACCCTAATTATTCATTACGTATTAACCAGTAATCATTAAAAAAGTGGACTACGGAATAAGTATGCTGAGCCTGGTGCCAATGCGGGCCGAACCATCTAACAGGGCAGAACTGGTAACACAGGTGCTTTTTGGAGAGTGCTACGAGATAATCAGTCGCCAGGATAAGTGGCTGCGCATACAACTCGCAACCGATGGCTACCAGGGCTGGATAGATCAGAATCAGCATACAACTGTCTCTAAGGAATATTGCCAGGAATGGAAACAGGCCCAGCACCCGCGTGCCATGGACCTGGTGCAGATCATCAGTAATGCCGATGTGCGTATTCCGGTTGGTACAGGCTGTTATTTGCCTTTCTTTGATGGGCTGAATGTGCGCATCGAGGGACAGGTATATCATTATAATGGCCGTGCCTCTAACCCCGAAGTTGCCTCTAATACAACGCAGTTAGTTAAAGTAGCTCACAACTTCATGAAAGCCCCTTACCTGTGGGGAGGCAAATCCGTGTTTGGTATAGATTGTTCGGGTTTTGCCCAGCAGGTATATGGTATTTGTGGTGTACAACTGCCCCGCGATGCTTACCAGCAGGTAACAGCCGGCGACGAAGTACACTTTGCCAACCAGACCCAACCCGGCGACCTGGCCTTTTTTGATAACGACGAAGGCCGCATCATCCATGTAGGCATTATGCTCGAGGATCAGAAGATCATGCATGCCAGCGGCGAAGTGCGTATCGATACCCTGGACCATAATGGCATCTACAATGCCGAGCGCAAGCGCTATTCTCATAAGCTGCGCATTATAAAGCGTATTTTTCAGGCTTAGTCTTTAAATTTCTCTGCACCAATACAGTAAGCAATTAGGTTTTTCCGTAAAAGCCTAGGGTATAGTTTTGTGTGCAGCCATGAAAGACAAAGTTCTCATCCTTAACCAGGACTTCAGCGCCATTGCCATCTGCTCGGTTTATAAGGCATTCCTGCTTGTATATCTGGAAAAAGCGGAGATGGTATCGAAGTCTGAAATCGGTTCTCTTCGTACCGTTACCACAACTTATCCGATACCTTCCGTTATCCGGTTGCAGCGCTACGTGCATGTGCCTTACCATGGTATTGCTCTTAGCCGCCATAACATAATGCGTCGCGATAACTATACCTGCCAGTACTGCGGCAATGTAAAGAACCTGACCCTGGACCACCTGATGCCACGCAGCAGGGGAGGGCAGACCAACTGGTTGAATCTTGTTACCGCCTGCTCCAGGTGCAACACCCGCAAAGGCGATCGCACCCCCGAAGAAGCCGGTCTTAAGCTCATCCAGAAACCTATCAAGCCATCCCTCCAATACTTCCTTAAAATGCAGCTCACACCCACCAACCAGGACTGGGGAATGTTCCTTGGAGTGAAAGAATAGTAGCACTATAACGATGCTAATATATTTAGTTTTGTTTATATAAAGTATAAGTAATCAGAGGTTATAGTTGCTTATAATGAAGTATAACTATAAGTGTGTGGTTTGAACTGGTGGTTTTTGAGTAGAGTTGGATTTGACATAGGGCCCCTTGCGCGAAACTCCTGACTTGTGACTTGAAATGGTGTTGAGTCTCCTGACTCAACTGGCCCGATAATGATAGGCTTGGCAGTAGTTGGAGCTATAGTATAGATGCTGTTGTTAACCCACCCCTGCCCCTCCGAGGAGGGGAATTTCTGCTTAGGTGAATTCCTTCTTTGAGGGGGTAAGGAGGTGTTTCATAGTTGGCATAATCAAACCACCCCTAACCCCTCCTTGTCCAAGGCGGGGAATTCTGATGTTGCTATAGTTAGCTTATAGTTCTATAGTTACTGTTCGTCATCCCCCTGCCCCCTTCGAAGGGGGACTATTTGCCTTTGCTGTCTCACATGTTATAGTTCTATAGTTACATGCTACGAGCAGACAGGTTTCTAACCAATAACGTTGTCCTGAACAGCAATTGTCATCTGGACGAAAGGAGAAAACTATCTAGAATTCTCCTCTGTTTGTGTTAAATAGATTTCTCACAGCTATGCTTGCTCTCTTAGACTCCCGTCTCAATAGTATTCGAAATGACAACTAATGGCCACTATAAAATTAGAAATCCTACTATCGCACCTGTAAAACTCCCCTCTAGGGAGGGGCAGGGATGGGTTAAATTTATTCATTTAGAAAACCCAAAACACTAATTGAAACAGCCGAAATCTCACTGTTCGGGCTATACTTTCGCTAAGGTTCTAACTGCCTTTGCCAGTTTGGGTTATACTTTCCCTTGTCAGCATTGGTTTTTAATCTTAAAAAGAATTACTTTTGCGGCTCATTCAGGTGAATGGTCCTGTAAATCAGCAGGAAATGTAAAACTAAACCAAACCGGCCCATTGCTCTAAGCCGGTGGCTTCTGCAGAGCAACAAAACAATATGAGTAATTCTCCAGAAAATTTCGATTGGGACAAGTTTGAGTCTCAAGGTTTCGGTGGCGGCTACAGCAAAGAAGACCGCGCTGAAATGGAAAAAATGTATGACGACACCCTGACTACTGTACAGGAGCAGGAGGTTGTTAAAGGAACAGTTGTTGGTATCACTGATCGTGACGTGATCCTGAACATCGGTTTCAAATCTGACGGCTTGGTTGCTACTTCAGAATTCAGAGATATGCCTGATCTGAAAATTGGCGACGAAGTTGAAGTATTTATTGAAGACCAGGAAGACCCGAACGGTCAGCTTATCTTGTCTCGCAAGAAGGCTAAAATCGTTTCTGCCTGGGCTAAAATCTATGACGCACTTGAGAATGATAACATTCTGGAAGGCGTTGTTAAGAGAAGAACCAAAGGTGGTCTTATCATGGACCTTTACGGTGTTGAAGCATTCTTACCAGGTTCTCAGATCGACGTTAAGCCAATCCGCGACTTCGATGTGTTTGTAGGTAAGAAAATGGAAGTGAAAGTTGTGAAAATCAACGCCGCTTTCGACAACGTGGTTGTATCTCACAAAGTACTTATCGAGAAAGACCTGGAGCAGCAGCGTGCAGCTATCCTGAACAACCTTGAAAAAGGTCAGGTTCTGGAAGGTGTTATCAAGAACATGACAAACTTCGGTGTGTTCATCGACCTTGGTGGCGTAGACGGCCTGCTTCACATTACAGATATTTCATGGGGACGTATCAACCACCCGGAAGAAGTATTGAACCTTGACCAGAAAGTACAGATCGTAGTTCTTGACTTTGATGAAGACAAGAAGCGTATCTCTCTTGGTATGAAGCAGCTTACACCACATCCGTGGGATGCTCTTCCTGCTGAAGTTGAAGTTGGTTCAAGAGTTAAAGGTAAGATCGTTAACGTAGCTGATTACGGCGCGTTCCTGGAGTTAATGCCAGGTGTAGAAGGTCTTATCCACGTTTCTGAAATGTCATGGTCTCAGCACCTGCGCAACCCACAAGACTTCATTAAGCAAGGCGACGAGGTTGAGGCAGTTGTATTGACTCTTGACCGCGAAGAGCGTAAAATGTCTCTGGGCATTAAGCAGCTTACTGAAGATCCTTGGACAAAAGAAGATGTATTAACGAAATATGCAGTAGGCACCAAGCACACTGGCGTAGTTCGTAACCTGACTAACTTCGGTCTGTTCTTAGAGCTTGAAGAAGGTGTTGACGGTCTTGTACACGTTTCTGACCTTTCATGGACTAAGAAGATCAAGCATCCATCTGAGTTCGTTAAAGTTGGTGAAAACCTTGATGTAGTTGTTCTGGAGCTTGATGTTCCGAACAGAAGACTTGCATTAGGCCACAAGCAACTTGAAGAGAACCCTTGGGATACATTCGAGTCTGTATTTAACATTGGTTCTGTACACAAAGCTTCAGTTCTGGAGAAGTCTGAACGTGGTGCAGTACTTGAGTTACCATACGGTATCGAAGGTTTCTCTTTCCCTAAAGGATTAACTAAAGAGGACGGTTCGCAGGTTGAAGCTGGTGACAGCCTTGACTTTAAAGTAACTGAATTCTCTAAAGACGATCGTAAGATCATCCTTTCGCACACTGCAACGCACACTGAATCTGCTGAGCCGGCAAAACCAGCAAAAGCAACAACTAAGAAGCCAGCTGCAACAGGCGAGAAGAAAGAGAAAGCTCCTAAAGTTCAGAAAGAAGCTGACAAGTCTACATTAGGTGACCTGGATGCACTATCTGCTCTGAAAGAGAAGATGATGGACAACGAGAAAGAAGCTGGTGTTAAGAAACTGGAGGCTGCTGCAAAGAAGTCAAAAGGTTCTGACGAAGAAGCTTCTTCTGAAGAAGAGAACAACGCTTAGTTTTAAGCTTGTTTAATAACAGAAAGCCCCGGAGAGATCCGGGGTCTTTTTTATTTTATAGTTGTATAGTTGGAAAACATTGGTGTCGTAAACCGTAACTATAGTTTAAACTATAACCTTTTGGGTAACTTATGAAAGCAACTATACTACTTGGCACCTTAAAAAAAGAAGGCCTATCTAACACCGAAGTTCTATCAGATTTTTTACAGGGCTTTCTCGAAAAGCAGAACATTAATACTACTATAGTGAAACTGGTGGAGCACAGCATTTGGCCCGGAACCTATAGCGATATGGGTGAAGGTGATGAATGGCCGGCTATACTTAAACAGTTACTGGATTCAGACATTATAATTTTTGCTACACCCATTTGGTGGAACAATCAATCGTCGGAGATACAACGGGTAATTGAACGCCTGGACGAGCTGCATGATGAGATTATGGCTGGTAAGCCAGCAAGGTTAAAAGGAAAAGTTGGAGGTATTGTCATTACAGGCGATTCGGATGGTGCCCAGCATATTATAGCTAATGTCAGTAATTTTTATAATGCAATAGGAGTTGTATTTCCACCATTCTCTACATTATCTGTGCTTTGGGAGAAGCAAGCAAAAGGAAAAAATACAACACGAGACGAGCTGATGGAAAAGTATAAGAAAGACTATGCAGACACAGCAGAAAAGATGGTAAAGCAATTAATAAAGTATAGCCAGGTACATTAATAAGTATAAAGCAGACATTCTATGCTTTATTTATGGAATCCAGTTATTTTTGCCGGGTATAACTTTCAACATTATAGCACGAGTACGTTAGCGTTCATATATATTAATGAAAATCATCTTCAACATTTTATTGGTTTTCCTTTTTGTTGATGCTTGGGCAACCGACCAAGACCCTGACGTTTTGTATTACCAAGGGAGTAAATATTATCTGTATAGCAGCACAGTTGATTCCCCGCTTGAGTCTTTTACCCAACTTAAAGAGAAGTTGCAGAGTGTTAATAAGGATTGGATGGATAGCGGTTGCTGGAGGAATTTTAGGGCAGAATGGGCTATAGAAGGCGAGCAGCTGTACCTAACAAAAGTAAAAAACTGCAAGGATGGCCAAGAAATCAACTCTTTAGTTGAGAAAACAATCAACAAGAAGTTCGTTGACGGAAAAATGAAGGCTGACTGGGTTAACGGAGTGTATTGGGTAGGAAGTGGGGAGAGACACTGGAATGCCTTTGAAAATGAAATAAAATTCACGTTTGAAAATGGAGCCGTGGTAAGGACCAATCTTTACGCTTCACAAGACTGCTCATATAGCAATAGGGATACATTAGAAAGCTTCATTTACTCTTATATTAATTGGGAAGAATTACCGAATAAGAGAGAGGATGTGTCCATAGATTTTGAAACGGACAGTGAGGGAAAGATAGTGCAGGCAAAAGTTCGGCACAGCGTTAACGAAGAATTCGAAAAAGAAGCATTAAGGGTGTTACGAATGGTACCATGTTGGAAGGTCTTTACACATACTGGAAAAGTCTTTGGGTGGCGGGATATTGATATTATATTCAGCGAAGAAAACAGAAAGAAATATACACGCTAACCCTGGACATAAACCAAACTTCGGCTATGCCTTACTCACCTCATGCAACAGCACATTAAAAAACATCCCAAAACTATACTTAGCAGGCTTATTAGTTATACTTCAATACTATAATTCAACTATTTTTGCCGGGTATAACTTTCAACTTTAACCTTAATATGAAACACGTTTTACTTTTAGCCCTTTGCCTGCTGGCAGCATCAACAGCCTTTGCACAAAAATTTTCGACAAAACAGGGAGGTCATGTTTATACGTTGGACATACCAGACTACATGACCAGAACCTATGAACTGAACGATGTAGCGACCCTGCAATACTATAACAACCCAAAAGAGATCTATACTGTTGTAATAGATGATTCGAAAGACCATTTGGAGAGCTTGGGTATAAAGTTTGCGAGCAGCGAAGATTTCCTGAATGATTTTGTAGCCGACTATAAAACAGAATTCGAGAACCGTAAGTTAGGTAAGGTGAAAACCTTTACTGCCAATGGTAACAACCATGCACAAGTAGAGCTGACCTGGACCGAAGATGACCAGGACCTGTATATGCTGATAACGATGGTGGAGAGTAAAAGCTCGTTCTACAAAATACTTAGCTGGACGCTGGCCGAAAACAAGAAACAGTACAAACCTGATTTACTGACGATTGCCAGTTCTTTAAAGGATTAAGTCGGAAATCAGCTTTTTTAGCGCAAAAAATAAACCTTCTATAGTTTGAGAAGTATACACACCTTTGTATATTTGCACACCCAATAACGGTAACGTGGCCGAGTGGCTAGGCTCAGCTCTGCAAAAGCTGCTACAGCGGTTCGAATCCGCTCGTTACCTCTTCCTGCTAAACCCCAATTGCTTTAAAGCGGTTGGGGTTTAGTTTTTTTCTATACTTTCCTATTTATACTTCCGCTTATCCGCTTCGGTGCCTGTTAGTTGTGCTTTTCAAGTATAAAACTATACTGTAATTTATACTTTGTCTAATCTTTTAGCCTGGTTTTGCGTAATCAGGTTACCGTTTCTTTAGCGGCACATCTTACCAACAGCCCATTTTTGTATTGTATAAAAACAAAAGCGTAACAAGCCATTCTCAGCTAAACAGAAACCAGCGGGGTTGGGGCACTAAGCCAGCATAACCTGATAACAGAAACAGCTAAACGCAACTAAAATCGCTTACGAGTACCAGATACATGAAAATCGTTGACTTACGCGTGATGCGCGGACCAAACTACTGGTCTGTTAAACATCCCAAAATTATAGTTCTTAAACTGGACCTGGAAGATTATTACAACACCTTAACCAACCAGGTACCAGGCTTTTCTACAAAGCTCCGGAAAATGTTTCCGGGCATGCAGTCACACCGCTCGTCGGAGGGCGTGGAAGGCGGCTTTTTTAAGACCGTAGACGAAGGCACCACCTTTGCCCATGTAGTGCAGCACATTGCCCTGGAGCTACAAACTATGGCCGGTATGGATAGCGGCTATGGCCGTATCTACCCTACCCGCGAAGAAAATGTGGCTACCGTAGTGTTCTCGTACCAGGAGGAGCGGGCAGGGGAATATGCCGCCTATACTGCACTTAAGGTTACCAAAGCACTTATCAACGGCGAAAAGTATAAACTGAACGATGATATAGACCGCCTGCACCAGATCCGGGAAGACGAGTATTTCGGGCCAAGCACCTATGCCATCGTTACAGAGGCCGTAAGCCGCGGTATACCATACATCCGGCTTAACCGCCACTCGCTGATACAACTGGGTTATGGCAAGCACCAGAAGCGCATACAAGCCACCATGACCAACAGCACTGCCTGCTTTGCTGTAGAAATAGCCGGAGATAAAAACGCTACCAAAGACCTGCTGAGCGATGCAGGCATACCTGTGCCAAAAGGAACTACGGTATACTCGCAGGAGGAATTGCGCCGTGCCATTACGTGGCTTGGCTTCCCGATAGTTGTGAAGCCATTAGACGGCAACCACGGCAAAGGGGCAAGTATAAACATAACTAACCTGGCTGATGCTAAAAAAGGCTTCCAGGAGGCTCTAAAGTTCTCGGAAGGGGTAATTGTAGAGCAATACATTACTGGTTTCGATTTCAGGTTGCTGGTAATAAACGGAAAGTTTGTAGCGGCAGCCAAACGTACGCCGGCCATGGTTACAGGCGATGGTACCTCCACAATAAAGCAACTCGTTGATAAAGAGAACAAAGACCCAAGGCGGGGCATCGGTCACGAAAAAGTATTGACCAAGATCAAAATAGATCAGCATACAAATGCGTTGCTTAAAGGAATGGGGTTAACTACACAATCAGTGGTACCGGCGGGGCAGGAAGTATACTTAAAAAGCACCGCCAACATTAGCACCGGCGGCACCGCCACCGATGTTACCGACCTGATCGACTCCTACAATGTGCTGATGGCAGAGCGTATAGCTGGCATAATAGGCCTTGATATCTGCGGCATCGACGTAATGACCACCGATATAGCTATTCCGCTGAACGAGACCCGTGGCGCTGTGCTGGAAGTAAATGCTGCTCCAGGCTTCAGAATGCATATTTCCCCTACCTTTGGTTTGCCCCGAAACGTAGCTGAGCCCGTGGTAGATATGCTTTTCCCGAGAGAGAAACCTTCGCGTATTCCGATAATAGCTGTAACAGGCACCAACGGTAAAACTACAACTACCCGCTTGATTGCCCACATGGTAAAACATAAGGGCTACCAGGTTGGTTATACCACCACCGATGGCATTTACATACAGGATAAATTGCTTGAGAAAGGCGATACGACTGGCTCTTATAGTGCAGAGTTTGTATTGAAGGACCCAACCGTGAACTTTGCCGTGCTGGAATGCGCCCGTGGCGGACTTTTACGCTCAGGTCTTGGTTTCCAGCAGTGCGACATAGGTATAGTTACCAACGTAAGCTCAGACCACCTGGGCCTGCGCGATATAAATACACTGGAAGAACTTGCCCAGGTAAAGGCAGTTATACCTAAAAGTGTAAGTAAAGATGGCTATGCTGTTTTAAATGCGGACGATGACCTGGTGTATGCCATGGCCTCGGAACTGCATTGCAAAATTGCCTTCTTTAGTATGGATGAAAATAATCCGCGCATACTTAAACACATCGCAAAAGGCGGATTAGCAGCTGTTTTTGAAAATGGGTATATCTCGATCTTTAAGAACAGCTATAAACTGCGCATCGATAGGGTAGCGGATGTGCCTTTAACATTTGGTGGCCGGGCTAGGTTTAATATCGAGAATATTCTGGCTGCTACGCTGGCTGGTTATATCTCACACTTCGATATTGAAGATATCAAGACCTCGTTGCGCACTTTTATACCTTCGCCGGCTAAAACCCCGGGCCGCATGAACCTGTTTAAGTTTCCGAACTTTGAGGTGCTCGTGGATTATGCCCATAACGTGGGTGGCCTGAAAGCGATAGGAGAGTTTATGAATGCAGTAGATGCATCGCATAAGGTTGGCATTATAGCCGGCGTTGGCGACCGCAGAACAGAGGATTTTTACGACATCGGCTTAGCGGCCGGGCAGATATTTGATGAAGTGATCGTGCGCCTGGATAGCGACCTTCGTGGAAAAACCGCAGAAGAAATTACCGGACCATTATTGCATGGTATAGAAGATGCGAATCCCAATATGAAGATCGAAGTAATTCCGGAAGAAATGCGCGCAATTGCGTATGCCTTAGAAAAGGCAGAACCAGATTCGTTTATAGCTATTTTTACAGAAGATATAGACGAGGCGGTGAAGATGGTCGAACACTTTAAAGTGATTCAGGACCGTAAAATGTTAGTAGAATAACTCTGACTTAATATAGAGCTATTAAATTGTGAACGATGGACTAAGGCCCCCTTCCCGAGGAAGGGGCTTTTTTTATGGGTTATAGTTTGGTGATGGATGTTATGGTTAGGATTATGGTTGATGTGGTCAAACTGGCCTTAATCCCTCAGAGCAAGTCCAAGTATAGCAACTTAACAAAGGTAGGGAGCTTTTCTATACTTGGATCAAATTTCCTCCTTGAGGATGGTAGGGAGGTGTTTCTTAGTTGGCGTGGTCCAACGCCCCCTAACCCCTCTCCCGAATCAAGTCCGGGATCTGCGACTTGTCTAAGGCGGGCAACTAGACCTGAACAAAGTCCTCTTTGAAGGGGGTAGGGGGATGTTTTATAGTTGGGGTATTAACACCCCTATAGTCCCCTCAAGGGGACAGTTTCTGTCGTTGACAATTCATCAAGTATAGTTTTATAGTTACAGGCTGTCGAGCGGACAGGTCGCGACCTGTCCCTACGGAAGTATAGCCATGAGAAAAGGTCGAAGCTTATAGTTGAGAAGGATAAACTAACTGTAGCTATGAGAGATTTTCCAGTCTTTGGGTTGAGCGCCTTGTAGATTTCTGGTGCCGAAGGCATTGCGAGGCACGAGCAAAAGAAATGTACACCGCGCGATGCCCGAAGACGAGGCCTCGCGGCCATGAGCGAGCCGAGGAAACTATAAAACTGTAGGTAAGTTAAGCTCCCAGGATAAGAGATAGCTATGAAAGTATAGCTTGGTTCGAGTTGCAGTAGACTTCAACTATGGAACATCAGACGTCCAAAACAAGTTCGGGATCTTCGACTAGCAGGAGCTGCGCACACTGCTAGGTCTAGCCCACTCGGAATGACAATAAAAAAAGCCCCTGCAGGGTAGCAGAGGCTTTTTCTAAGTATAAAGCAGAATGTTATTTCAGTACAAAAGAAGTTCTGCCGATCAGGAAACCATCAGCGTAAAGCTCAATCGTATGCTGGCCCTTCTTATACTCGGCATTTTTATCATAAACATAACTAACCTGCTGCTGTGTGTTATCAAAAACAATGTCGCGTTTAGCAGTGTAGTACATGTCTTCACCTTCAATCTGGAAAGTGCCCGAACCCATGCTCAGGTTATAAAGTGCAGCGCCATCCGGTTCAATTAAACGCATGTAAATGGTTTTTGGCTCTTTTGTAGCCACATCGTTCTGGCCCAGTTTAAACGCTATTTTGATCTTGTCAACGCGCTTTGCTCTGAACTCGTTATCGCTGTCGTCTTTCTCTTTACCACGCTGGTTCACAATGTTCACGCTAATGCCTTGTGCCTCCAGTCGCGATGCCAGTTTAACTTTTTCATTCAGGTTCTGGTTCGTGGACTTCATGGTAGTTAAGCTATCAGAAAGCTTGTTCTGAGTCGTTTTCAGGGTGGTGTTCTCTGTAAAAAGAACCTCGTTGTCTTCTTTCAGTTTTGCGATCTCCTGGTCTTTTTCAATCAGTTGTTTCTCGAAAGCACTGGCTCTGTCACGGAATTTACGCTGATCGGCCAGGCTATAGCTGCTTTTTCTGAAACCGCGAAGCTGGTCCAGGTCTGCGGTTATGGCTTGTATCTTCGATTCCAGGGAGTCGTTCTCCAGACCCATTGCCTGAAGTTCCTGGCTTTGGCGCTCGAAATCAGCTTTCAGGGCTTCGTAAACTTTTATCTGGTTCTCCAGTTCGGTGTTCTTAACCCGGATTACCTCTTCCTGCTCTTCTGCTTTCTCCTTTTTCTGGTAGTTCATGTATAGCAGGATACCATTTATACTGGTCAGTATCACGATAAAACCTACTATCAAGAGCTTTTTGTTGCCTTTGTTCTCGGGTGCGTTCGTCGACATACGTATAGTTTATTTTTGTTTTAAAGCCGATATGTATAGTTTAGGCTTTCTATAGGTATCAAATATAAGACTTTTGCATTATATATCTCAACCAGATGAAACAAGAATTTAATGCAGCCTACTGGCAAAACCGATACCAGTGCAACCAAACGGGCTGGGACACCGGCGGCATTACCACACCGCTAAAAACATATATCGACCAACTACCCGATAAAAGCCTGCGCATACTTATACCTGGCTGCGGAAATGCCTACGAAGCCGAGTATTTGTACGATAATGGTTTTAAAAATGTGTTTGTAGCTGATGTTGCACCGGCACCTTTAGAGAATTTTGCAAAGCGGGCTCCTCATTTCCCGAAGGAACAACTACTGTTACAAAACTTTTTTGACCTGGAAGGCCCTTACGACCTGATAATAGAACAGACCTTTTTCTGCGCCATCTCCCCAGACCTTAGGAAAGCCTATGCGCGTAAGTGTGCCGAACTGTTGAAACAAGGTGGTAGGGTAGTAGGGCTATTGTTCGATACAAATTTTGAGCACGATGGCCCTCCGTTTGGGGGCTCGGCTACTGAGTATAAAACTTATTTTGAGCCATACTTTGAGTTTGTGCATTTTGAGCAGGCCTATAATTCTATACCTCCAAGGCAGGGCAGCGAGCTTTTTATCAATCTGAAAAAGAAATAAGCACTAAATACGTACTTTTGTGTTATAGTTAAAACAAGAGATACTATGTTCGAAATTCCGAAACTGAAACATACACAAAGCGGTAACTTTTTCCTGATGGCCGGCCCATGCGCTATTGAAGGCGAAGAGATGGCCATGCAAATTGCTGAACGCTTAAAAACAATAACCGACAGGCTGCAGATACCGCTGATTTTTAAAGGGTCTTACCGCAAAGCAAACCGTTCGCGCCTTGATTCTTTTACAGGCATCGGCGACGAGAAAGCATTGCGTATACTTCAGAAAGTTAGCCAGGAGTTTGATGTGCCCACTGTTACCGATATACATGAGAGCCACGAAGCGGCCATGGCTGCCGAATATGTAGATGTATTGCAGATACCGGCTTTCCTGTGCCGCCAAACCGACCTGCTGGTTGCTGCTGCCAATACCGGAAAAGTAGTGAACATTAAAAAAGGACAGTTTTTGTCTGGTGAGGCCATGCGTTTTGCAGTGGACAAAGTGCGCGAATCGGGAAATGAGAAGGTTATACTTACCGACCGTGGCAACAGCTTTGGCTACTCTGATATGGTAGTGGATTTCCGCAACTTACCTGAAATGCAGTCGACTGGGGCACCTGTGGTAATGGACGTAACTCATTCGTTGCAGCAGCCAAACCAGAGCTCGGGCGTAACAGGTGGTAAACCAGCGCTTATCGAAACTATAGCCAAAGCAGCTATTGCCGTTGGCGCCGATGGTCTGTTCATCGAAACGCATCCGCAACCAAGTATAGCTAAATCAGATGGAGCCAACATGCTGCCACTTGACCAGCTGGAAGGTTTGATGCAGAAGCTTATCCGTATCCGCCAGGCGATTCTATAGTTCTACTGTAGAGCTTAACTAAAGACTTATTGACAAAGGACAAAAGACTTCGGTTTTTTGTCCTTTTTGTTTTTATTGGTGAGGCTCTTGCAACTGTAAACAAGACGCAAAGTATTGCGTCTCTACATATCTATCAATGAATACAAGTTGCGAACTGCCCGCTTTTTAGCCTTAACTATAGAACTATAGCTAGTGAATTGGCAGTAGCAGAAATGTCCCCCTTTGAAGGGGGCAGGGGAATGACGAACACCAACTATAAAACTATACTTTCAACTATAACTACAGCTGAAGATCCCCTCCTCGGAGGGGTAGGGGTGGGTATTCTATTCCAAAATGTAAAAAAGTAACTTGACTATATAATTGGAAAGAAATCAACAGGCTACAAACAAACTAAAACTGCTCATTTGTCTTTTATCATACAGTCCTTCTCTAAAAACAGCTAATCGAGACACCTATGTCTAAAAACTAAGCGTGAAATGCTCTTTGGGTTGGGTAGTTCGGAAGAAGACCAGTCCAACAAAGTATAGATCTATAGTTTGCATTACCTGCGGATGTTTCTTTATTTCGTTCCAAGCACGTTCCATTTCCCTGGACCAGTAAATATCATCCATCACGAATACGCTGCCTTCGTGGGCTTTGGTAAGGCATTGCTCGAAGTACTTTATAGTTGGTTCGTAGCGGTGGTTTCCGTCAAAAAAAGCGAAATCGAGCTGTGGAACTTGGTCAAGTTGCAATGGCAGGGTTTGGTCTAAATTGCCTGTCACCTGGGTTATGTTATGCAGGTGCAGGTAATCGAAGTTTTGCCTGGCTATGGCAGCAATGTTAGGGCAACCCTCGAAAGTATAGATTTGGGCTTTACGGCTGGCTTCGGCTAAATAAGCAGTAGTTATACCCAACGATGTACCCAACTCAAACACATACTTCGGCTGAAAATGATTTACAAGCCTGAACAATAACTGCCCGTACTTAGCTGGTTTTAACGATGTCTTCGCAATAGCACTGATCTTACGGGTTTTATAGTTTATACTTTTAGATCCAGCCCCCAGATCGGTTACCTGAATCGTTTTATCTTTATTGAGTAAATCCTGGCGAACTGCTTCCACTCTCGGGTATGCATAGAAATCGCCATCATGCTGAATAACCTGGTGGTACAGTTCAAACACAAAAGGGGAATGCACCCCATGCAGCTTTAAGGCTTTGGCGCGGTAAAGTAAATAATCTACAACTTGTTGAATGACAGACAAGGGCTAAAAGTTGTGTGTAGAAGGCTGGAGATTAAACTGTGAAATGGGTGAAAGTTGAATTGCTGAAGGCGTCTTTATAGAATTAACCATCTAACAATTCAATCATTTAACCATTAGTTAAGCTTATAGGGCACTACCAATGTAAATTCGGGTATGGTCACATAAAACTGCTTGCCATCTACCAGTCGCTCCATCAGGTAAGTTCCGCGCATTTTTCCCATCCCGGTTTTCAGGTTGCAACCCGACACGTACTCATGCGATTCGCCTGGCTCCAGGGTTGGTTGCTGTCCTACTACGCCTTCGCCTTCCACCTCGCGCACCGTACCCGTAGAGTCGTGTATGTGCCAGTGGCGTCTTAAAAGCTTAACCGTGAATTCACTTTTATTTTCTATTGTAATCTTATAGGCAAATACATAGTGCTGCTGTACCGGACTGGAATAATCTGGAAGGTAGTTGGTCGTAACCGTAACTTTTACGCCTTCTGTTGTTTTTGTATCCATGTTACAGAGATTGTTGTATATTAAAACTGCTGAAGTGCAAAAGAGTTGCTTACTTTAGCTAAGTTTCAGGTAATTTTTACACTCCCTCATCCTCGTTTTATGAACGTAAAGATAGAAGAAAGCTGGCAAAATGTGCTGCAAGATGAATTTGAAAAACCATATTTCAAAAACCTTGTAGCTTTTGTTAAAGACGAATACAACTCTCAAAAAGTTTATCCGCCGGGTAACCAGATATTTAACGCATTTAAGATGTGCCCTTTCGACGAGGTAAAGGTTGTTATACTTGGCCAGGACCCGTATCATGGACCAAACCAGGCCAATGGGCTATCTTTTTCGGTGAGCGATGGCATGCGGACTCCACCCTCCTTACTAAACATATTTAAAGAGATAAAAAGCGACCTGGGAAAAGACTTGCCGTCATCCGGCAACCTGGAGCGTTGGGCGCAGCAGGGCGTACTTTTATTGAATGCCACCCTGACTGTCAGGGCAAGCCAGGCCGGCTCACACCAGAAAAAAGGCTGGGAAGAGTTTACAGATGCTGTTGTTCAAAAAGTGAATGACCTGAAAGAGAATGTAGTATTTATGCTTTGGGGCGCTTATGCTCAGAAGAAAGGAGCTTTTATAGATACAAACAAGCATTGTGTACTGCAGTCAGCGCATCCATCGCCATTTGCCGCCGATCGTGGTTTTTTCGGGAACCGCCATTTTAGTAAGGCAAACGCCTATTTACAGCAGCACGGTAAAGAACCTATAAACTGGTAGACATTTATACTTGCCAAAAGCAAAGAGCCGGTGCAAAGTATAATTTGCACCGGCTCTTTATACATGTACGGGCTTCTTACCAGCGTGCGGTTTTAAAGTTCTCGGGGTTATAGATGCTCATATCTACCTGCTCCGGGAATGACATATTGAAGTATTCTTCACGTAATGTAAGTTCCCCGGCTGTTTTAAAAAGTATTTCGGTAGCTACCCAGTAGTTCTCCATTTGTATGTAGTTGTTCATTTCCACATCGCGGACAACATCATTGGTATTAGTAAGTATACGCAACACATACAACCGCTCCTTATCTACCCAAAACTGGCTCGTGCTATTATCTTCGGGGTTTGTAGTGCCTATTAGGTAAGCATCTCGGCCTTGCCATTTGGCTTCCGTCATCTTGGTCAGGTCGAAATTCAGTTCATTCAGCTTGGCTATGGTTGTGTCAGGGGAGTAGAAGTATACATCAAACAACAGCAATACGAGTGGGTGAATGGTGTGTTGCTTAGCTTTTAGCTCATTGTTTACAAAACTATAAACCGAATCAGCTCTGAAAACTACGCCATTGCCACTCTCAAAACCATCAAACCGAATATGCAGGTTACCTGTCTGGCTATAGATCTCCTGCCATACTTCCTCTTTTGTAATGTCACCGTCTTTATAAAAAATGGCTTTCTGCTCGAATGCGAAGTTGGGGTACCATTTGCCTTCCCAGCGTTGGTACATAGTTTCTATCACAGCTTTCCCATCGTGTAAAGTACTCTTCTCTGGTATTTTACTGCCCGAGCAGGACATGAGCATGACCGAAGCATAAGCCAAGAGGCCTGTCAGTAGTTTTTTCTTTTTCATCATAGTTTTATAGGTAAGGTTGGAGTTGCGGAATTCGGTAAAGTATAAACTATAAGTTTACCCCTCAATAAAATGCATATAGCGTTGTTTCTGGTGCTCAAAAGCCCATTTAGGGTCCTGGTATAGTTGCGGCTGTATAGTTGGCAATAGCTCCGGCAGACTGTTAAGTACTTCTCCCAACTGCTCCAGGTCATAAAACAGAGCATTTTCCTGCAGGTCGGGTACGTGGTTAAAATGATCTTTAGCGAGCAGGGGCTTTTTATATCCAAAGGCAAGGTTGAGTGCCCCGGTTATTTTATACTTTTTGTACTGCTCAAACTTAGGTAAAGCGGGGTGCAGCAGCGGCAATATTACATCAGACTGCTTTAGGTAACTATGGAAAACCTCGTTCGGGATAAACTTATCGAAAAGTATAAAATGGTCCTGTAAACCTGCGGCTTTTACCATATCCGAAAAGTTCCTGTTAGGGTCGTTCTCACGGCCTAATACGATATACTTTATACTTGCTATAGGCGGGTGTTTAGCCAGGGCATTTAAAAATCCTTCGTAATCGCGGCGCTTAAAATCTACCTGGCCAGGTATACATACCCATATTTCGCCGGCTTGCTTTGGGAGGGCTACCGATTCAAATTTGGGAAAAAAGATAGGATAAAACGCTTCTACAGCTACTTCGTGGTTGCTACGTACATGTTGCAGAATGTAATCGTTAAGAACAAAATACTTCTTTATTTTACGGCTGATGATGCGCTGGCTACTACTTTTTAAAAGCTTATAGCTGTTGTGAATGATGCCTGAGAATTGAACCTGCTTTGGGAAAGGTATAAGCGTAAGATTACGTACCAGGTTGCCTTCCGCAGTATTAAAAATTACCTGTGTTATGTTATTCCGGATGATGTGCTTGCGGATCCGGAGGAGGTTTGCCATGGTCTGTAAAGAACTGGCTCCTTCAAAATTGACAAACAGAAACGAATCGACCTCCCCGAAGCATTCCACCTGCTTTTTTAGGTTAGCTGTGCAGATCAGGTGGACAGTGTAGCCACTTTCTTTCAGGAACCTGACCTGGGAGTACAGGCATTCGTCGTGAGAACCTCCAAGTTCAATAAGGGCAGCGATCATCAGGGCTATTTTATAGTATAAGGGCTTAAATTAAGCATTTTACCACAATGGCTTATAGTTCTCAAACAAAAAAACCGGACACTGGGCCCGGTTTCCTTATTTTATAGTATAGTTTGTTACTCAATTATATCGAACAGACGGCTCCAGCGAATTTTATCCAGGAAGCTTCCATTCGGGTCAGTCGACATCCAGATCATTACAGCTTTTCCTACGATATGGTCGGCTGGCACGAAGCCCCAGAAGCGCGAATCAAGGGAGTTATGGCGGTTGTCACCCATCATAAAGTAGTAATCCTGCTTAAAAGTATACTGGGTAGCTACTTTACCATCAATGTATAGTTTACCGTCATCGCGTATCTCGGCATTTTCGTTGTGCTCGTATTCCAGGATCACGCGCTCATAAAGTGGCAGGGTTTCGGCAGTTATGGCTACCGTTTCGCCCTCAGCTGGCACATACAATGGGCCAAAGAAGTCGGCATTCCATTTATACTTGCTTGGTGCATGCGGGAAAGCCTGGGTATCTTCTTCTCCCTGAGAGCGCTTTATCAGCATCACATTCAGCACAAAATCAAGCTTTTTAAGTTCTGCTGCCGATTCTGCTGTCGTATAGATCAGGTAACCTCCTTCGCCAGGGTATGACTCTGAAATGCCACGGTCTAAGAAGAACTGCGGATTTAGTACCTGGCTGGTAGCCATAAAATAACCATACTGCAGGTTTTCTGGGTTTTCAACAGGTTCTCCGTTAATGTATACCTGCATATCGCGCACCTCAATGCTATCACCGGCTACAGCTATGCAACGCTTGATATAGTTGGTGCGCAGGTCGGCGGGGTGCTGCTCTTCCGGCGGAAAGTTAAATACCACTACATCACCACGCTGTACTTCCGAAAAGCCCGGCAAGCGGTAAGACTTCAGCTGAATAGCATCGGAGTAAGAGGGGATGGTGGTTCCCCAGATAGTCTGGTGCGTTAAAGGTATCTGTAATGGGGTAATAGGCGTGCGCGGACCATAATGGAGTTTACTTACAAACAGGAAGTCGCCGACAAGCAGCGATTTTTCCATGGATGGAGTAGGGATAGTATACGCTTCAAATGTAGCCCAACGAATCAAACTGGCTGCTACAACAGCAAACAATATGGCATCGCCCCATTCGCGGGCAAAGCTTTTCTTCTTTTTAGGCTCTTTGGTAACTGGTTTCTTCTCCCAGAACTTAACTTTCATGCAGGGTAGCTATGATTTTTTACAGGTTCAGCATGTCTTTCATGCCATAAACGCCTTTTTTGTCTTTTAGCCATTCGGCAGCCATCAGGGCACCTTCGGCAAAACCAGCACGGCTGTGGGCCACATGCGCAAGCTCAATCTTATCTATTTCTGAGCTATAGGTTACAATGTGAGTACCTACCACATCAGGCTCACGCTCCGAAATAATATTCAGTTTGCCTTCTCTTTCTTCATCAGCCACCCAACCGCTCAGGTTAGAGTAATGCGGAAGTATACCTTCGGCAGTTGTAATGCCGGTGCCGCTTGGTTTATCTACTTTCTGCAGGTGGTGTATTTCACGTATGCCTACGTTATACTCCTTGTATTCCTGCATTTTAGCTGCAATATACTCGTTAAAGTGGAAAAATAAATTAACCCCTACACTAAAGTTAGAGGCATAAAAGAAGGCGCCATTGTTATCGGCACACAGCTGTTTTGCATCCTCAAGCTTATCAAGCCAGCCCGTAGAGCCAACTACAACCGGTATATTGTGTTCTAGGCAGTAAGAAATATTGCCAAATGCAGCCTCCGGGTGTGTAAATTCGATGGCTACATCTACGTTCTCTGCTGTATAGTTGCGAAGGGTTTCGGTGTTGGTGTGGTCAATAGTTCCGGCTATCTGGTGGCCTTTTGCCAGGGCCATCTGCTCAATGGTCTTACCCATTTTGCCATAGCCGATCAGTAGTATTCTCATTTAGATCTGGTGTATAAAGTTAAGCTAAGTCCCGGAGTTACAGTTGCCTGGGCCGGCACCTGTATTAAATTAGGCTGTACTTTAAGGGCTAGCTCATCGCTGATGTCAAATTCTTTCATGTGCGCATGTACATAAGCCTCGGCTACCTGCAGACCATACGCACCTATAGATAATAATATAGTCAGGTCGCGGTTACGGCGGTAAAAATCGCGGGCACGACGCAGGTTCTCTTCCCCATTGGGTCGTTGCTCACCGAAAATATTGCTGTTTGCGAACTTGTCTACTGTCGTTTCATCACCATCAACCCTTATGTTAAGGGCTTCGCGATAATCCTGGTAGTTTCTATGGTGGCTGATAAGGAAATAGCCAAGTACACCGCCTGTAGCATATACAATCGGCATTTTCCAGTACGCTTTGTTATAAGCCTGCCCCATGCCGGGCACAATTGCCGAAAAGAGAGCAGCTTTGGCCGGCTTGTCCCATTTACTCAGGAAGAAACGTTTATCGTCGGCAGTATCGGGTGTGGCAACTATAGCTGAGTCGGGGCCAACCATTACTAACTGCGCCTTTGCAGGTGCAGCTAAAAAGATAAAGCTTAGTATAAAAGCAATAGCAACGGATAGCCTCATTTAAGCCGGTTTAGTAGTTCAGTATTTCTAAGATACGGTTGAGTTCATCCACAGATACAAATGGTATTTTTATTTCGCCTTTACCATCATTATTCGCCTTTACCTGTATCTTGGTGCCGAATTGAGAAGACAAGCGAGTCTCCACGGACTTTATCTCTTCGTCGTATTTATTGAACTGTAGTTTCTGCTGTGGGTCAGGCTTTTTGTTGGCGTTCTGCAGGTTACGTACCAGTTCCTCTACCTTACGCACCGAAAGCTCGTCATTCACCACTTTTTTGAAAACCTCTAACTGGTTCTCAATGGTATCGATGTTGATCAAAGCACGCGCGTGGCCCATCGAGATCACATTATCGCGCAGGGCGATCTGGATATCCGGCGGCAATTTAAGCAGGCGCAGGTAGTTTGTAACAGTCGTACGCTTTTTACCTACACGGTCGCCCAGTTCTTCCTGCTTCAAGCTACACTCTGATAAAAGTCGCTGGTAGGAGAGGGCGATCTCAATGGCGTTCAGGTTTTCACGCTGAATGTTCTCGATCAGGGCCATTTCCAGCATTTGCTGGTCATCAGCCTTGCGGATGTACGCCGGTATAGTTGTCAGGCCGGCCATTTTTGCCGCTTGGTAACGGCGCTCACCTGATATCAGCTGGTAGCTTTTCTGGTCGAGCTGGCGAACGGTAATAGGCTGAATGATGCCTTGTATTCTGATAGACTCCGCCAATTCTTCCAGTGCGCCCTGATCGAAGTGGGTACGCGGCTGGTATGGGTTCGTCTGGATCTGGTCTATGGCTATATCTGCGATAGTATTGACTTCATTAATGGTGTTCGAATCAATTTTACCTGTGTACTTGTTACCCTCCAGAAGAGAGCCAAGGCCTCTTCCGAGACCGCCTGTGCGTTTAGGTGTTTTATTGTTGTTATCAGACATGTAAGGGTAGGGTTATTTCTCCAGTGCCACGCTGTTTTTCTCAGCAATCTCACGTGCCAGGTTCAGGTAGCTTAGCGCTCCCTTACTTTCAGCGTCATGAAGTATAGCCGGTAAACCAAAGCTTGGCGACTCACTCAACTTCACATTTCTTGGTATGATGGTATCAAAAACCATTTGCTGGAAGTGTGTTTTCACTTCTTCCACCACCTGGTTGCTTAAACGCAGGCGCACATCGTACATGGTTAAAAGTATACCTTCTATAGCCAGTTCGGTGTTCAGGCGCGACTGTATAATCTTGATCGTGTTCAGCAATTTGCCCAGACCTTCCAATGCAAAATACTCGCACTGTACCGGAATAACCACCGAATCGGCAGCTGTAAGGGAGTTGACCGTAATCAGACCCAGTGAAGGAGAACAGTCGATGATAATGAAATCATACTTCTGGCGCAGTGGCTTAAGGGCCTCACGCATTTTCTCTTCACGGTTATCCAGGTTTATCATCTCCACCTCAGCCCCAACAAGGTCGATGTGCGATGGGATCAGGTCAAGGAATTCGATGTTAGGAGAAGCCAGGATGATATCTTCCGGGTTCAGGTCTTCTACCATGCACTCGTAAATGCTGGACGTTATGCTGGCCGGGTCGAAGCCAAGACCAGATGTGGCATTGGCCTGCGGGTCAGCATCAACCAGCAGTGTTTTAAACTCTAAGGCTGCCAGGCTTGCCGCCAGGTTTATGGCTGTGGTAGTTTTACCTACGCCCCCTTTTTGATTGGCAACCGCTATTATTTTTCCCATTCTATACTTATAGGTTTATAGTTTGACCTATCTCCATCAAAATTAACTCTTTACCAGCCATCTGCGCTACTTCCTTCACCTCTTCGTGGTCTATTTCAATGTATGGAAACGTGTCGTAATGCATTCCGATAACCTTATCTACCTGCACAAAATCGGCAGCGACAAGGGCATCGTGTATATCCATTGTAAAGTTATCACCGATCGGCAGTATCGCAAAATCAAGGTCGAACTGCTCCGGTATCAGTTTCATATCGTAAGTTAAAGCAGTATCGCCGGCAAAATAGAAGGCTTTATCTTCTGTTTCAACTACAAATCCGGCTGCAACACCGCCATACGAGCCGTCAGGCATCGAGCTGGAGTGCACGGCATTTACCATCTTCACGGTTCCGAAAGGCAGGGTAACTTTACCGCCCGTGTTCATCGGGTGCGATTTTTTGATACCTTTTTCGGTAAACCAACCCACGATCTCGAAATTAGCGATCAGCGTTGCATCGCTGTTCTTGGCTATTTGCTCGGCATCGTGCACGTGGTCCTGGTGGCCATGCGACAGTAAAATATAATCTGCCCTGATACTATTTACATCAATATCCTTTGCCAGCTCGTTCGGCGAAATGAACGGATCGAACAAAACGCTATGGTTGCCGATCTTAATTAAAAAGCAAGACTGTCCGTAGTATGTTATTTCCATGATTTACTCTTTAGTACTTACTTATCTACGCAAGATATATTTAACTTGCACAAAGATACATTTTTTTGACCACTTTACCGGATGCAAATCAGAACTCAACGCCTTTTTTTATCCACCGTTTTTACCCTGTTATCCACCGTTTTGCTGCTGTGCCAGTCGTGCAGTACCTCCACTGAAAAAGGAACGGATAAAACGGTTTTCAGGTATAACCAACCCGAAGCATTATCATCGCTGGACCCCGCTTTTGCCCGCAACCAGGCCAATATCTGGGCAACCACGCAATTGTATAACGGGCTTGTTGAACTGGACCAGGAACTGAAAATAGGCCCAGGTATAGCCAAAAGCTGGGAAGTGTCGGAAGATGGCAGAACCTATACTTTTATACTTCGGGATGATGTGTACTTCCACGACCACGAGGTTTTTGAAGGAGGCAAAGGCCGCAAAGTAACTGCCCGGGATGTAGCTTATAGTTTCAAACGCATTATCGACCCCGCTACAGCCAGTACCGGCGCCTGGGTCTTTAATGATAAGGTGCTTTCTGACAGAAACGGTGCAATTTCTGATACGGCTTTCCTGGCTGTAAACGATTCTACTTTCAAGATTTACCTGAACGAACCTTTCATCGCTTTCCTGGAAATTTTGACCATGCCGTATGCGTTTGTGGTGCCGCAGGAAGCTGTAGCGAAGTATGGCAAAGACTTCAGAGCAAACCCGGTGGGTACTGGCCCTTTTATGTTCAAACAGTGGGACGAAGGCAACGCCATCATTATGCACAAAAACCCGAACTATTGGAAGAAAGATGATAAAGGAGAGCAGTTGCCTTACCTTTATGCGGTGCAGATATCGTTTATAACCGACCGGAAGTCGGAGTTTCTGACTTTTATGCAGGGCAAACTGGACTTTTTATCAGGTGTGAGAGAAGGCTCCCGCGACCTGATTCTGAACAACGACGGAACGGTGCAGGATGATTTTAAAGGCAAATTTACCGTTCGCAAAGAGCCTTATCTAAATACAGAATACATCGGTTTCCAACTGGACCCTACCAACTTAAAAGAGCCAAACCCAGCAGTACAGGACAAGCGTGTAAGGCAGGCGCTGAACTATGCCATCAATAAAAAAGAGATGATCGCCTATTTCAGGAATAACATTGGAATACCGGGCCACTCGGGGATGGTACCGCCATCGTTGCCATCGTTTAGCCAGGAGAAAGTACCAGGCTATAGTTACAACCCTAAAAAAGCACGCGAACTGTTAACGGCTGCCGGCTATACTTACCAGAACCCACTGAGCATGCGACTAAGCACAGTTGCAGAGCATAAAGAGCTCGCAGAGTATATGCAAAAGAAATGGGCCGAAATTGGTGTGCAGGTAACCATAGATATTAACCAGGGACCAGCGCACCAGGAAACAGTAGATAATGGCCGCGCACCATTTTTTATGAAATCGTGGCTGGGTGACTACCCGGATGCTGAGAACTACCTGGCGCTATTCTATAGTAAGAATTTCTCGCCTGCCGGGCCGAATAAAACACATTTCGTTAATGCAGAATTCGATAAACTATACGAGCAGGCCAAACTAGAACGCGACGTGAAAAAGCGCTGGGAACTATACCAAGCTATGGACAGGATAGTGGTGGAAGAGGTGCCGGTTATAGTTTTATACTACGACGAAGTGCTCAGGCTAACCCAGAACAACATCGAAGGGTTGGAGCCAAACCCTATGAACATGCTGAAGCTGGAGCAGGTAAGAAAGCTTTAATGAATACAGCACATTAGTTTGATGCTTTTCTTTTATTCTTTCCTTGAAATAAACCTGGCTTAATACTAAAAGAAAGAGGAACTGTATAACGTACAGGTACTGGTTTGTCATTTTGATAACCGGGTGTCCAATCTGGCATTATAGTAATCAAGCGGATTGCTTCCTGATCTAGGTCCCATCTTACACTATTCTTAATTTCTATGTCGCTTATCTTTCCTGTTTTACTCACAACGAAAGATACAACTACAATACCCTGTACTCGATCTTTTATGGCAGTGGCTGGATATTGCGTATTCTTGTTTATGAATTTAAGCAATTCATAATCTCCTCCCGGAAACTGAGGAAGAACTTCAGTATAAGTATACTTATTTGTAGTGTCCTGACCTGCTGATGCTTGCATTTTTACATTAGTAAGCTTTTCAAGCTTATAAATTTCGGCTTCTATGCGATGGCAGGTACTGAAACCATCGGGTTTTCTGTGTTTTGTAATCAATAAAATATTGCCTCCTGCAGCTCTTGCCTCTTCTTTAGCAAGTTCTATTACTTCCGGCAGGCTACAATTGAAAGAGAAACCGCTATCTTTTATTTTGAGTTTACCCAAATACTGTGCTTCAGTAGGGGGTAATTCAGTGATGTATAATATCTCAACGGGTGTGGATGGAGTAAGAGGGATTAATGTATTAGATAGATTCTGAAGTTTAGCCACTGGTTGACAACCGGATAATAACAGAAAAACGATTGCAGTAGCCGCTATGCCTTTGGTAAAAGTTGAATACATTTTTTAAGCTAAACAACTATTTGCCACGAAGATATTAAATACTCTTTTATGGAATGCGTACTTGGGTTCTTTATAACAAAAAAGCCCTGACTGAATTAACAGCCAGGGCTTTTTACTTATTTATACTTTAACTCACTTATAGATTTCTCTTCGTAGGGTCGTTCCTGTTCGGATCGTTTCTTCTTGGATCGTCTTCAGGTCTGATGTTCTTGTTCTTCGGATTCATTTTATCCACTTCTACATCAGTTTTACGTACGGTACCGCGCACTGTCTCGTCACGCTGAGTCTGTTCTTTGTTCAATCGAACTTCCTCTACTACACGTGCCTCTTTATTTACAACAGGTACTTCGGCATGCTCTTTCATTTCGATATTGCCTTCTTTAAAGTTGGCAAAGTCTTTTTCTGTTGCCGGACGGTTAACGGCGTTACGCTGCACATTTACATGCTCTTCACGAAGACGCAGATGCTCCTCTACCGGGCGCTCTATAATACGGCTTCTTAAACGAACACCGCCTGTTTCTACTTCACGCTTACCAACATTCATGCGCTCTTCCATAATCGGAATAGACTGGTTGGTATTCATGTCTCTTTTATCTTTAAGGTCTCTTCTTTCGTGCATATCGCCGGTAGGAGTTGTGCCTGTTGCAGTAGCTGTACTTGCGCCGCTACGCATCTGTGAGGCACGCTCATCCACATCCACTGCACCGCAGGTGTCCAGTGTTTCGGCAGCTCTTTGTGCTTCCTGCTTAGAGTCGGCATGCACTGTTACAACCCAGCCTTTGCGGGCTACGTCAGCATACTTTCTCGATTCATCTTTGTCGCTACCGAATAACGAGCTGAAAAAATTACTTACGCCATCAGACTCGCGTCTGTCAGAGGTTCCTCTAACCTGCTCGTTTGTGGTCTGGTTTGAAATGTCTATATGGTCAGATGGTATCTTATTACTTTCTAATTTCTGCACAGCAGTTTGCGCGTCTATACCCTTCTCGAAAATTCCTATTACTGTTTGTGCCATAGTTTTATGTGTGTTTTATAGTTATACATTGGTTGAAAGATTAGTATCAGTGTTTCATGTCTCGCCTGCGTTATTGTTCTTTAAATGTTCTATATTGATCTCTTCTCTTCTGAGCTGGATCGGTTCTGTCCGGTGTTCTTCGGTTTTGCGGTTAACTATGTGTAGTTCCTCTACCAGTTTAATGCGCTTTACCAGCACAAGCTCTTCGCGCAGCACCGAAATGATCATTTTATCGCCTTCGTAGCGTACAGCCGGTGGCGCCTGATCTACAAACTTATTTACCGGTACCCGTTGTACATCTACTTCTTCGTGCACTATCGGTACATCCACCAGTACTTCGTCTTCTCTTACATTTTTAGAGATGCGGACTTTTCCGGTTTCAACAGTGCGTTTTTCGATATGCGCCTGCTCTTCTATCACCGGAATAACTTTCTCATCCGGTGCAATTTTTTCGTCCCGCTCGATTTTGAATTGCTCGTGCCGGGCATCAGTTGCACCTGTTGGCTGAACTGGCTCACGGCTGCTCTCTCTGAGTTTTTCTTCAAATTCAGATATTTGTACTTTTTTTGAGTTTTCGCTCATATTTATATAATATGATATAGTAAAATATGCTTTTATTTAGGCGGGTGAACTTGTGTGCTGTATATATATTTACGGCCAGGCAGGGCACATGTTACAACTCGGGCTTTTCTGAAACTATAAACAGAAGGGTGAAGAAGCGCTACTTTTTAGTGAAAAAGTATGATATGATGGTGTAGTGTTACTATATAGTTTTTAGAAAATAGTGCAAAAACAGATAGATTATTTTTTTATCTTTTTTGGAGAAAGGCTGATATACACGCACTATACTTTATAGTCGAAGCGAATAAGAAGAGATAAGATCAGGGGGCTGTATTATAGTTACGAAGCAGGAAGTATAAAAACGTTACATCAGCCACTGATCCAGCGTTCCAGGATATCGCCTACGGCATAAGAAACGCCAGCCGCCAGGGCGCCTAACACAAGCGTTTCGAAAACACCACGCCAACGGTTAACACCTGTTACATAGCTCTTCAGGAAACCGATAATGGCAAAACCTGAAAAGGTGAGGAGGCAAGCCCACAGGAAAACATTGCCCGGGAAGCCGATCAGAAAATCCCAGAGGTAAACAGAAAGCGGTATAAGCCCGATCAGAAGAAAAGAGATGTAAGTAACTACCCCGATAGCTACCGGAGATTTATGATCCTGCATCAGGTTCAGTTCGTTGGCCATCATGTCGTCGGCCCAGCGGTCTTTGTCTTTGGTAATAACGGCCACCACCTGCTCCAGCAATTCGCCCTCAAAGCCTTTGGCGCGGTAAATATCCCGTACTTCCTGTTTCTCTATCTCGGGGAAGTTTTCTATTTCGTAGTACTCGGTGCGTTTATGTTTATCGTAATTGTCACGCTCCGATTTAGCTGAAAGGTAAGCACCCACCGACATGGAAAAGCCATCGGCGAGCAGGTTGGCAAAGCCAAGTATAATGATGATGGAGCTATCGAGGTTTGCGCCCACCGCACCCGAAACAACAGCAAAAGTGGTTACGCAGCCATCTATGCCGCCGTACACAAACTGTCCCAGGTAGTCCTGGAACCTGGAAAACAACTGGTGGGCTTTATCTTCGTTGTGCGCCATTTCTGTGAGTACGTGTAGGGGCTAAATTTGGCCGTAAAGCAGAGGCGCCGAGCACTATAGCAGGCTCAGCGCTATACTTATGTTTTATATACTATAGTTTTGCAACTCTCTTATTAAGCTGAACTTTTTAGTATACTAGCCTAAATAGGGCAGTGGTGGTTTAAGCCTTCCGCACAAATTCTGATTTCAGTCCCATAGAGCCGAAGCCATCAATTTTGCAGTCGATGTTATGATCGCCGTCTGTTAAGCGGATGTTCTTTACTTTTGTGCCGGCCTTTACAGGTTTAGGGGCACCTTTTACCGGGAGGTCTTTTATTACAACCACCGAATCTCCATCCTGAAGTATATTTCCGTTCGCATCAATAACTTTCAGGCCGGTATCTTCTGCTGCTTCATTTGGGTTCCACTCATTTCCGCACTCCGGGCAAGCATATAGGTCTTCGCCCATTGCATAGCCATAAGGCGAATTGCATTTCGGGCATGGTTTCATTTCGTCTGACATGGTATTATGTATTTTTTTATTTATAGTTGGGTGACTGGTTCCGCTATAGACGGTAGCGTAACACTTTTGATTTGAATAATTGTCTGGTATAGTAAAGAAACTATTTATAGCTAAACTAGTCAAATATCGAAATGCTCAATAATTCAAATCTATAGTAAGGTGCTGTTATTCTGATATTTAAGTTTTAGTATGCCTTATAACAGTTAATTATTATCCGTTTTAAGCTCTCCTTCTCTAAATATAGAGTTATAAATTAAGTAGCTGATAAAACCTGTGATAACAGTAGCAATAATATCCCAAATGTCTATTGGTTTGCCTAATAAAGGATGTACAAGCTCGAATAGCACAACACTAAATGTTCCAAGTTTGATTAAGTAATTACCTTTTATACTGTCATTTGATAAAATAGCAATTAAAAAAAATATGGTTGTCAATGTACCAAAAGTATTACCTAATGTATCCGCAAAATGAAAGTCATTTATATCATTAGAGTATACATATGGTCGGTATATTGGTCGGCCTATAAATTCATAAATGAGCAGAGCCGTAATACCAACAGCGAAATTGATCACTTTGTATCTGGTCAGTTTCCAACTCTTTAATTCTTTTTTAAAATCGTCTATTTTCATAAGCAATCAAACTTCTTGTGATGTTTATGTTGGATATAACGTCCGTTGAATAAAGCAGGCGACCTTCACCGGCCTTTGCTGTGCCCACGTAAAGGTAGACAATGGCATTGTCAATGGCTGAAGAGCTGCTGGGAGCTTGCTTTATTCTTTTGTTGTGTGTGGTATTTTAATTAGCGTAGAAGGAGATGTCGAATCTTTTTAGATAGTCTTCTATTGGTTCTAATCCCATCTCTTGTCTTCTTTTGTTAACAGTTTCTGGAGACTCCAAGTTATACAATTTACCGTTCTTAATTTGAGTTCCAAATATTTGAGGTTTACCCTCATCCATTAACATTCTATCTTTCATTAGGGCATATTGCTCTTTACTCAAATCACCGTTTTTTACAGCTTTTTCAATAAGAGGGAAATATTTTATTCTATATTTATTATCAGTATTATGTTGCAATCCTATCCAGATTGCATTCATTTGTTCCTGCGTTACTTCATTCAAAGTCGGCATTCCGCATTTTTCAATTATACTTATAACTAATTCTTGATTTCTGTGGTCTTCTTTTGCGTACTTAATTAGATTATTCTCTCGTCTAATTTTTTGGTCACTTGTATAGACTTCACTGAGTATTTGACTTTTTCTATTGCAGTCCACTTCTACATAGTCAACAGAACCAACGTAAGCAAATTTGTCTCTGTTTAGAAATAAGAATATAGACACTATCAATAATAGAGCTATAAAAATGGTTATGAACACTTTAGTCTTTTTCATTTGTTTTTTTTATCACACACAACTTTCTCGAAAGCGTGAACATACGGTTATTGACACTATAGCTGTAGTAAAACAGTTGTTGATGTTTTTATATAGGTTAAACAAGATATAAATAATATCCGAAAATCAGGTAAGAATAGGTGTAACTATAGCAAGGGTAAAAACAAACAGCACAACACCAGATGAATGATGTTGTGCTGCCAGTGGTACTGTTATAGATGTTTTTACCTTTCTGTGGCAGTAAAAGGTCTGTTGTCATTTTCTCCAAAAGTATAAGTACCAATCATTGTTTCATCCTCCAGGGTGGCGGTAAATACATAACTTTGCGGATTTTCTTTAGAGGAATCCATTATATAAGTCAACTGGTTTCCTGTCATAGACCAGATGCCTTCCGTGTAGTAAACCCCCGGTTCAGCCGGCTCATCATATGCTGTGGTACCATCGGCATTAAAAGTTACATCGCCATTCCAGGTTATTGTTTCAGTGTGCTTAAATAGGAAGTCCCAGGTTGTGCCAGCCAGGCTACGGGTGTCAAGCTCTATCTCTTCGCTGTAATAAGTGTTAGTAGAAGTCGTTGCATACACCTTAACATAGTATGTCGTGTTTGGGTCCAGGTCTGAAAGGGTAGTGGTGAAGATGTTGTTCGCTTCGGTTGTTTTGCTGTCGGTTATAGTTGGGTTGCCTGTTGTGTTCAAAACAATTCCTCTAGCTGTAATGTCGTTGCCCATGTTGTCCACGTTTCCGCTTACAGTTAAAGTATTAAAAGTAGCATTGGCAGTGTTCTGGGTTGTTGTGCTGGTAATAGCAGGATCAGGATTTCCTTCATCCTCTTTGTCGAGGCAGCTTACACAGGTAAATAAAATAGCTGCAATCCATACTAAATTAATTCTTTCTTTGATCTTCATGAGTGCGGTGGTTTATATATACCGCAAGATAGAAATATATATGATATAAATAATTTTTAATATTAAATTACCTATTTGTGGGTATCGGTATAATATTTCTGGAGCAATTCATTTGTAGCATCTATAAACCGGGTTAATTTAACGGGCCCGCCTTCCTGGTGTTTTACCTGCTTTGCCTCTTTGCCCGATTCATAAAAGTATAAATGTGTAGATGGCATATCGGACCAAGCTGTTTTATACAGGTTCTCAAGCTCGCTATAGTTCAGGTCCCGGATGTTTTGAGATAGCTCCTTAAGTTCCGCATCAGTAAGGTTAAAGTATAAAGTATCAGTAACAGGTACATACGCTTTGCCAACAAACTGCACCCGTCCCGAAGTATAAATAGTGGCTTCGTAAGCTGGGCAGGTACCATAACAGCGCGACTTTTTAAAGAACAGAAGGGGAGTGGCATCATCGGTTTGCACTGATGTACTCGAAGCGCTACACGACAGTAACAGGCCGGCCGTTAGGCAAAACAATACCACACTATTAAAGGTGAGTTGTATGTTAAGCAGCGTGTAGTTCATCAGGTTATACTTTAGTGCTGTATTGTAAATGCTGCTGCCTTATTTTATACCTGGGTTTTACTTTTCAAGAGGCTGTAATTTGCCATCTTTCAGTTCATACGCTTTCGGGCTGCAGTCCTGGCATTGGTTATAGTTTGCGCTGGAGTCGGGTGGGTTAAGTATAAAAACGCGGCTACCTGTGCTATACCTGGCGCCCATACTGCCTTGCACCTGGTCTGTTATTTTACCTGTCTCCCGGTCAACTATAAAATGGCGCTGGCAGTTTGTGCCGCAGCCAATAGTAACCACTGTATACTTGCCTGCAAAGTTTATACCTTCCTCCATGCCTTCGCGCAAGGCTGTTTTAAAGTTTTGGGCTTCAGTATGGCTCTTCTCATCTACCTGCGACAGTTTGCCCCTGTATAAATTACCTGCACTATAGTTGCCGCTGTTCTCATATTCTTCCATGGTTATCTGGTAGCGCTCATATAGGCCGGCATTTTCAGAAGAAGTAACAGGCATATTCACTGAGTCGCGGTCGAGTTGCTTTTCCAGTTTGGGGTGGGTGCTGGCTATGGTCTTATCTTCGTCGGAGCCGGAGTTACAGGCAAATGCAACTATACTTATAAGCAACAGGAGCGGGTGTTTTAGTAGTTTATACATGGTTTTTGGGTTTATAGGCATACATACGCAGGCAACAAAAGTATAGCCAACAAAAAAGCCTGCCCGGGTGTACCAGGCAGGCTTTCTGTTTATTTTTAAACTATAAGCAGCTTACTTTTTAGTGTTGCGGGTACGCTTCTGCTGCTCTTTTTCGGAGGCTGCACGCATTGCTTCCTGCATACGTTCTGTAAACGATGGGCCGCTTGTCTTTTTCTTGTCTTTGCGCTTTTCTTTGTTGTCTTCCAGTTTAGCACGCACTTTGCCTTCATCCACAAACTTACGGATAACAGCCTGCTGGCCAAACGTTACCATGTTCGATACAAAGTAGTAGAAGCTAAGGCCTGCCGGGAACGAGTTAAGCACGAACATAAAGATAAGAGGCATCAGGTAACTATAGAACTTCATGGCACCCTGCATTTGGGCATTCATCTGGTTGTTAGACCAGGTATAAAGTATAGTTGAAGCCGTCATCAATAAAGTAAACATACTTACGTGGTCGCCATAGAACGGAATCGTGAATGGCAGACGTGCAAATACATCGTACGTAGAAAGGTCGTTAGCCCACAGGAATGGCTCCTGGCGCAGCTCGATCGAGTTCGGGAAGAAGTTGAACATCGCAAACAGGATCGGGATCTGCAACAACATAGGTATACAACCGCTCAGCGGGTTCACGCCCATCTCGTTGTAGAGCTTCATGGTCTCCATCTGCGTTTTCTGCATGTCGCCGTCGTTACGCTCTTTAATAGCATCAATTTCCGGCTTCAACACCTTCATTTTTGCCATCGAGTAGAACGACTTATAAGTTAGCGGCAGCAACAGCGTTTTAATGTATAGTACCAGCAGGATAATGATGATACCATAGTTGCCGATATAATTCTCCAGGAAGTCGAATGCCGGGATGATAAGCCACTTGTTTACCCAGGCAAAGATACCCCAGCCAAGGTCAAGGTTCTTCTCAAAATCATCGCCGATGTGCTTCAGTATCTTATAGTCGTTCGGGCCGAAGTAATACATAAACTCCGCATTGCCGTTCAGGGCATCCTGCGTAGGTATAAGCGCCTGCGACGACAATGTTTTAACTATAGTTGTGTCGGCTGGGTTCGTTTCGGTTTGAAGTATAGCACTGGCAAAATTACCTTCTGCAATAATACCGGCTGTAAAGAAGTTCTGCTTGTTGGCTATCCATTTTACAGGCTCCTCCACAATCATTTCTTCTTTGTCTTCCGAGATCGACACGTAGTCGTAACCATCCTCTACGGTAGCAAAGTTTACGGTTGTTTTAGCGCGGTTCTGCTGAATGTCGCGCTCCAGCTGCTTAATGCGGTCTGTCCAGGTAAAGGTCAGGTTTTTACCACTTACCTTGCCCTGCAGGCCTTTAAAATCAAGCTTATAACCAACCTGGAACGTCTCATCATACAATGTATAGATCTGGTCGATGTGCTGGTTGTTGCCAACATTTGCACGAAACGTAATAACCTGCGTGCTTACATCTTTATCCGTTCCTTTTGTTATTTCAGAAGGAGTGAAGTATAAGTCAGACAGTTTTATAGTTTTACCGTCGTTGGTAGTAAAGGCTATATCGGTGTTGCTGCTTCCTTTATCGAAAAGTATAAGCGGCTCTTCCTGGTAGGTTTTATAGTTCTTTAGTAATACTTCCTCTACCTGGCCGCCTTTTGTGTTAAAAGTAACGCGGATGTTCTGGTTCTCGAGGGTAATAGTTTGCTCCTGGCCAGTGGCTGCAGTGGCAAATGAGCCCAACGTGGCTGCTCTCTGAGCTTGTGCTACCGAATCATCTTCAACGTCAGCTGCCTGTGGGGCTTGTTCTACATTGGCTACCTGCTCTGTTGCCTGTGGCGTTGTTGCCTGCTCTTCCGTCCCCGAAAAAAAGAACGAATACGCTAAGAGCAGCAGGGCAATCAGTCCGAAGCCAATGGCTTGATTTCTATCCATTTAATAAAAGTGTAATAGTTAAAGGTGTTATTTAGATTTTGTATAATTCATGGCCGCTTTTACAAATTTAGTAAATAACGGATGCGGATTAAGCACTGTGCTCTTTAATTCAGGGTGATATTGCGCTGCAACAAACCACGGGTGGTTCTGCAGTTCTATTATTTCCACCAGGCCGGTCTCCGGGTTTTTACCCGTTGCCATCATGCCATTCTCTTCAAAAGCCTGAAGATACTGATTATTAAATTCGTAACGGTGGCGGTGGCGCTCTGATATCTTAGACTTGCCGTAAATAGAATAAGCTTTAGATCCTTTTTTTAGTTCGCAGGCATAAGCGCCCAAACGCATGGTGCCGCCTTTTTGTGTAATTTGTTTCTGTCCTTCCATCAGGTCGATGATCGGATGTGGAGTTTCCGGGTCCATCTCGGTAGAGGCTGCACCTTCCAGGCCCAGCACGTTGCGGGCAAACTCAACAGCAGCACACTGCATTCCCAGGCAAATCCCGAAGAAAGGTATCTTGCTCTCGCGGGCAAAACGGATCGACTCCAGCTTGCCTTTAAAACCGCGCTCACCAAAACCAGGTGCTACCAGTATGCCATCAAGTCCTTGTAACACAGAGGCAACGTTTTCCTCGTTTATATTCTCCGACTGAAACCACTTCAGGTTTACTTTACACTCATTGGCAGCGCCAGCATGTATAAAGGCCTCAACTATAGATTTATACGCATCCGGCAGCTCTACATACTTGCCAACCAGGCCAATATTTACTTCGGCCGTCGGGTTTTTAAGGCGACCCAAAAATTCTTTCCAGCTTTCCAGTTCCGGTTCAGCTCTGTGAGGTAATTTTAGCTTGCTGATCACGCGCTCGTCCAGCTTCTCTTTGCGCATCAGTAAAGGCACATCGTAAATGGTTTCCGCATCCAACGACTCAATAACCGAGTTTTGCTTTACGTTACAGAACAGCGCTATTTTCTTGCGCAGGTCCATCGGAATCGAGTATTCTGAGCGGCAAACCAATATATCCGGCTGCACACCTGCCTCAGACAGGTCGCGTACAGAGTGTTGCGTAGGCTTCGTTTTAAGTTCTCCGGCTGCTTTCAGGTAAGGTACTAGGGTCAGGTGAATTACGCAGGTCTCGTTTACACCAAGCTCCCAGCGCAACTGGCGCACGGCCTCAACAAACGGTAACGACTCGATATCGCCAACGCAACCACCTATTTCAGTAATTACAATATCATATTCGCCTGTTTCGCCAAGCAGCATCATACGGCGCTTTATCTCATCAGTAATATGCGGAATAACCTGTACGGTTTTGCCCAGGTAAGCGCCTTCACGCTCCTGCATGATCACGTTATAGTAGATGCGGCCGGTTGTTACGTTGTTCGCCTGCGAAGTAGGTACGTTCAGAAATCTTTCGTAATGGCCCAGGTCCAGGTCGGTCTCAGCACCGTCTTCGGTTACATAGCATTCGCCGTGTTCATAAGGGTTTAGGGTACCCGGATCTATGTTAATGTAGGGGTCGAATTTCTGAATAGTTACAGAGAATCCTCTTGCCTGCAGCAACTTAGCGAGTGAAGCGGAAATGATGCCTTTACCGAGCGAGGATGTTACGCCACCGGTAACGAAGATATATTTAGTAGCCATAAGTTAGGTTTAACTGTATGGGCTGCAAAGTTACTGGATTTATTTGATTATCCGGTAAACTGCTGGGATTGTTGTTAATTTTGATTGAGAGATCAAGGGAAATGTAGCTTTAAATAAACTATCGTTGTTTCAGAGTATTCTTGAAACGAGCGTCTAAAAGAGCCAGCGTAGCTGTGAGGGATCTGATGTGTCTTATAGTTGGTGAATTTACCCCTTCCCAACCTTCCCCTAAAAACAGGGGAAGGAGCCTAGCTACATTTTTATTTGTCATTTCGAATACTCTTGAGACGGGAGTCGAAGAGAGCCAGCGTAGCTGTGAGTAATCTATTTAGGATTATAGTTGAAGTCTATACTTTCTTGAACCAGGCTACTTTCATAGTTTCAACTTATCCTGGGAGCTCTATTTACCTAATGTTTTATAGTTGGTTTGGCTCGCTCACGGCCGCGAGGCCTCGTCTTCGGGCATCGCGCTGCTTTCGCTTCCTTTGCTCCTAATGTCGCAATGCCTTCGGCACCGGAAACTCTCGAGGCACTCAACCCAAAGACTGGAAAGTTTCGATAGCTATAGTTTAATCATCATTTATACTTTAAGCTTCGACATTTCTCGTGGCTATAGTTCCATAGGGACAGGTCACGACCTGTCCACTCAATATCTTAAACTATAAAACTAGAAAGCTGACTTTAGCTATAACGGAACTGTCCCCTTGAGGGGACTATAGGGGTGTAGATAGTAACTACAAAACTATAAAACCAACTATAGCAGTGTACAGAATTCCCCGCCTTAGACAAGTCGCAGATCCCGGACTTGATTCGGGAGAGGGGTTAGGGGTGGTTGGACCACGTTAACTATAAAGCAACAAACCCATCTATAACAAATACAGAAATTCCCCTCTCAGGAGGGGCAGGGGTGGGTTTATACTATAGCTAGGCTACTCCCAATCCTGTCCCTCCGGGCTAGTTGAGTCAGGAGACTCAACATCACCCTAAGTCACGAGTCTGGAGACTCGCGCCAGCATAAATGAACAGATTATAGCAAAAACTCCCTCTTCTGTCCTGGGGGTAGGGCTTCTTTTTAAATGGAGAAGATTGGGGTGAAGTAAACCTTAAAACAAGCCCAGTTGCTTGCCTTTGGTGGTGCAGAAGTGGCTATAGTTGTATGGTTTTATACTTCGACCAGCCATATACTTTTGCTTGCTCACTTTAAAAAGCTTGGCTATAGTTTCGGCAAATTTACCTTCACCGCTCATACGCGTGCCAAAACGGCTGTCGTTCAGCTGGCCGCCATGGCAATCTGCTATCTGGTTGAGTACTTTCTGAGCACGGTCCGGGAAGGCCTGGGTTATCCAGTCTTCGAAAATGGGACCAACCTCGCCGTTTAACCGAACTATAGTATAAGCTGCATTTTGCGCACCGGCATCGGCTGCCTGTTTTATGATCTGCGGAATTTCAGAATCGTTAAGGCCGGGTATGATGGGGGCAACCATCACGTTAACAGGTACGCCAACAGCACTGAGTTGCCGCACTACCTCCAGTCGTTTTGCTCCGGTAGCTGTACGTGGCTCCAGTTTCTGGCGCAGCTTTTCATCTAAACTCGTAATGCTGATATTCACGTGCACCAGGTCCAATTTGTTTAGCTCGGTGAGCAGGTCTAAGTCGCGGAGTATAAGTGCGTTTTTTGTGATAATGCTGACCGGGTGTTTATACTTTAGAAGAATCTCCAGGATACGGCGCGTGAGCTTTTTCTTCGCTTCAATGGGTTGGTAGCAGTCAGTGTTTCCGGAAAGCATGATGGGCATAACCTGCCAGCTTTTACTTTCGAGCTGTTTTATCAGTAGCTCAGGAGCGTTTTCTTTAACAATGATTTTTCGTTCAAAGTCCAGGCCGGCACCATAGCCCCAGTATTGATGCGAGTTGCGTGCATAACAGTAAACACAACCATGCTCGCAGCCCTGGTAGGGGTTAAGCGAGTAACCATTACCCAGGTCCGGGCTATCAATTTTATTAACTATAGTTTTAGGGTGCGCCTGTACAAAATCAGTTTTAGCATCTGTTAACAAGGGCTCATCTAAACCCTCGATATGCTCAGTAACATAAGCCTGCTTCAGGTATTTATTGGCTGGGTTATACTGCGCCCCACGTCCTTTCAGAAAATCTTCCGGCTTCATTGTGCTAATATAGTTAGAAAAACTAAAAAAATTAGCTTTGATGCGAGATATCTTAAACTATAGATTCAAAAAATTACAGAGAAGTAGGGAGAAGAATACCCTCAGGAGCTCAAAGTATAGGCATAAAAAAACCGCCCCAACCATAATAGTCGGGGCGGAAATTTAAGAGTCAGGTATAATACGCAAAACTATGCGTAAATAGTTAGCTCTTTGGGTTTAAAATATTCTCGATACGCACCAGAGAGTCCTGTAAGTGGTATTTGGTCATGGTATCGTTCGTTTTGGCAATAGATGCTTTTATCTGGTTGCGAAGTGTATTAAGCTCACCGCGTACCATTGGGCGAATATCCGATTGCGATACATTGATCTGGGTTCCCATTCTTGCAAAACGTGAAGTAGCCGGTGTTTCCTTCTGATCTGTCATCAGGAATTCCATGCGCTCCAGGTAGCCACGCTGCAGGTTTCTGCGGTAAATATCTATGGTTTTACCAGTACCTACTTCAGACCAAACACCTTTACGCAGATCAGCCATCATTTCAGGTAAAGTATAAGTTTTGTTACCTAATGTTGCCTGAGCCTCTATTAAACGCGCCATACGGCCTGGCTCCAGCAGGTTGTTTACAATACCTACCTGTGCAGTACGCACTCGCTCCACAGCACCGGCCGACTCGATCTTACGCAGGATATTTTCATCCAGCATCCATTCAGGAGTAGATAAGCCTTGCTCGTTCAGGAACTTCATAGCGCGCTGCTGCTTCTCTTTAGCAACTGGCTTGTATATATTTCCTTTCTGGCCGTAGGTTTTATAGTTCTCATAAACACCGCCTACGTTAGCCGTTACGTGGCCCATATAGCGGTTCCATTGGCCAAGTACCTGCAAATACATTTCCTGCAGGTCCTCGTAGTTCTTGTTTTCCTGGCCTGTCCATTCGATCAGGTTTGGCATCAGGCGCTTTAAGTTAGCTATACCATAGGTACTTGCCAGCATCGCATCATCTCCAAGGTCTTCTGTTTGCGAAGATGGATCTGTTACACCAAACTGCTGACGACCAAAACGGTACATAGGGTCGTTCTCGTGCTCTTTTATCCACGCATTCAGTTTAGCCTTGTTGTCGTAACCATTCGTTTCCGGGAAGTAAGAATAACCCCACTTAACCGAATACTTGTCGTAAACACCAATACCAGGCATCAGGGCTACACCATTGTCTTCCGGTTGTGCCACATAGTTAAAGCGGGCATAGTCCATTATACTTGGGGCAGTACCCATCTTCTTTGTGAATTCTGCGTCACGTAGTTTCTCTACGGGGTAAGCAGCACTAGAACCCATGTTGTGAGGTAAACCTAACGTATGGCCTACTTCGTGAGCCGATACAAAACGTATAAGCTCGCCCATTACTTCGTCAGAGAACTGTATACCACGGGCATCCGGGTTAACGGCAGCTGTTTGTATAAAATACCAGTTGCGCAGCAGGTTCATTACGTTGTGGTACCAGCCAATGTGGCTCTCCAGAATTTCGCCCGAGCGTGGGTCGTGTACGTTTGGTCCGTAAGCATTCTGCGTTTCAGAAGAGAAATAGCGGATAACAGAATAACGCGCATCTTCGGTGCTGAACTCAGGGTCTTCCTCGAAACTTGGCGGGTCTTTGGCGATGATCGCATTTTTGAAACCAGCAGCTTCAAATGCTTTCTGCCAGTCTTCCACACCTTGCTTCAGGTATTTTCTCCACTTCATTGGCGTGGCAGGGTCAATGTAATAAACGATCGGTTTAACCGGCTCTACCAGTTCGCCACGTGCATAAGCCTCTTTGTCTTTTGGCTCCAGTTTCCAACGCACAATGTAACGGCGTTTGGCCGCACGCTGCTCTTCAGTACCAAAGTCAGTCTGCGAAATAGTGAAATAACCAACACGCTCATCAAAAGCACGGGATGCCATCGGCGTTTTAGGCAACAATAGCATTGAGTGGTTCAACTCCAATGAAATGGTACCTGTGCTTGAGTTGGATGGAGCGTTAGAAGCATCGTACGTCATCAGGGAGCGTGCCTCAATATTCGTCGGGAAGCTTTTGATGTTCTCTATGAAAGAGCGCTTATCATCCAGACGCTTTACTTTATAGGTCTCGCGGTTACGCTGGTCCAGGCCAAGGGCCGGCACATCTTTCGAGAAGAAATCAGTTACCTCTACTACCGAAGTCCCGGTATTGAAAGCTTTTATATCGAAAGCCTGTATAACAGGGGCCAGGTTAGAGTTTTGTACCGAGTGGTAGATCTCCAGTGAGTCGGCAGCTACGTTTTCGTAAGAGATAACACGTAGTAAAATGCGGTTGCCTTTTTTCTCCCAGCGCAGCATCTGCGTGTTCAGCTCCTCGCCGCCATATCCAATATTTGTGGCTGTTTTAGCAATGCGGCTTACCATCAGCATGTCGCGGCCAAGCAACGTGTCCGGTATCTCGTAGAAATACTTTTCGTCGATGCGGTGCACTTTGAACATGCCATCGTCGGTAACTGCTTTGTCAGTAATTACCTGGGCATAAGGTTTTGGCTGACCATCGTCTTTTTTAGGAGCCTGTGCCGGAGTAGCAGCTACTTCCTGCTTCTCTTTTTTCTTTTTCTTGCTCTTCTGTGCGAAAGCAGGCGGGGCTATAGTTGCACCTGCCAACAGCAATGCTACCAGCGGAGCATAGTGTAATTTTTTACTCATGTGTTGGTAAAAGGTTAGTTTGATTAGGTTTGCAGTTGAGGAACTGTAATTACTTCTAAAGATAGCAAAGTATAAACGAAGCGCAACATTTCCTGCAGCCGTTGTTAAGACTGATAAATACAGCAATGGTTTAAATCTCAGTTCAGAAATCTATAGTGAACTGGTAACCTTCCTGCAGGCGGTCGTGCTGGTATAGGAGTGAGCTGGCTGAGATGCCTAATAAACGGACAGGAAATTGTGGTAACTGTGGTGTACGAAGCAGGTCGCGGACTACTGTAAATATAGCATCAGAAGAGCTGAACTCGCTTAAGAAGGTTTTGCTGCGGGTGTTTAGCGTAAAATCGAAGTACTTTATTTTGAGGGTTATAGTTCTAGCGCTGGCTTTCAGGCGTTCCATGTCGTGGGCTACTTCTTTGGCCAGGTAATCCAGCTGTTCCAGCATTGTTTCTTCTTCAGCCAGATCGGTCTCAAAAGTGCGTTCCGAACCTATTGATTTACGGATGCGGTGCGGTTGTACTTCGCGCTCGTCCTGGGCACGGGCTATACGGAAATAGTAGCGGCCGGTCTTCCCGAAGTTTCGCACCAGTTCTTCTTCGGAGCGTTCGCGCAGGTCGGCACCTGTTAATATGCCCATACTTTGCATTTTAGCCGCCGTTACTTTGCCTATCCCATGGAATTTACCGATATCCAGGCTGGCTACTAACTCTTCGGCTTTGTCCGGGGTGATGAGCGTAAAACCGTTCGGCTTGTTCATGTCCGAAGCTATTTTGGCCAGGAATTTATTATAAGATACCCCCGCAGAAGCTGTAAGCCCGGTCTCTTCAAAAATACGTTTCCTTATTTCGTTTGCAATGATGGTGGCAGACGGCATCCCGATCTTATTTTCGGTTACATCCAGGTAAGCCTCATCCAGCGAAAGTGGTTCAACCAGGTCGGTATACCGGTGAAATATCTCTCTTATCTGTCGAGAAACAGCGCTGTATACATCAAACCGGGCTTTTACAAAAATGAGGTGTGGGCAACGCTGCGCTGCAATTTTAGAAGCTAAAGCCGAATGAACGCCAAACTTACGGGCCTCGTAACTGGCAGCTGCCACCACGCCACGTGCCCTGGAACCACCAACTGCCACCGGTTTACCACGCAGATCAGGGTTATCGCGCTGCTCCACCGACGCAAAAAATGCGTCCATGTCTACGTGTATGATCTTACGGATTGGCTGGCTCAAGCTAAAAACTTTAATCGTACAAATTTAAGAATAACCAGGGCGTAGGCAGCAGTATTTCAGAAAAAATGTAATGGGAGCAGTTATGCCTGATATCTATAGCGTTATACCTGCTTTCAAGTAATTTTTGTTTTAACAGAACGCAATGTCAAAATCTTAGTATAAGTATAATGTACCTAACTATAACACAAGCTATACATGGGTTGTGTTCAAAATTTTATCATAATGTAAAATCCGCCAAATTACCCTCTAAATCGAGTATATATGAAACAAACTCTACTATTATTTCATCTTATTTATAGATTAATTTCCAACCAAAACCGGCTTCGGTTAAGCAAACTTTCCGGATGTATACTGCTGGTACTTTTCCTGCTGGGATTATCAAATTCCGCCACAGCTCAGCTTACAGAAGTGTGGGATACCGGACCTTTCAAGCATAGTTCTGGCTCCGGTACTGACAATACTAAACAAGAAATAGACAAAGATAAAAACCTGATCATTTTAGGTTCAGGTATGACACTGTTCAAGTATGATCAGTCCGGAAAGCTAATCTGGGAAGCAAAGTATGAGGCTGGTACCGACACCGACCGCATGTGGACCTATGATCTCTGGCTGGATGATGCCGGTAACAGTTACATATCCGGTATGCGTCTGACAACAGCTGGCACTTATGAAGATATGCTGGCAAAGTTCTCGGCACAAGGACAGCTTATATGGGGAAGAAATTTCAACAGAACTGTAGACGGTGTTATAGAAGTTAACGATCTCTTTCCTAATGCAGATGGTACCTCATTTATTACCGGGGTTATAAAAGAAGGCAGTGTTACAAAAATGGTAACTCAAAAACTTAATGCAAAAGGAGATGTTGTCTGGTCCACTAAATATGATGAAGAAGGAGATTATCCGGAACCCGGAACAGTAGTCGCGGCAGATGGAAAAGGAAATGTATATGCATTAACCAGAATATACTATAGTTACACCAGGCATTTAAATGATATACAGTTAATAAAGTATAATGCCGAAACGGGGGCTCAGATCTCAAAATATACTTACCCTTTTCAGGCTACTCCCCAAAATTATGAAGCCCCGGTTGATCTGTTTATTGCCCCGTCTGGCGCAATGTATATTGTAGCCGAAACGAGTGGCGAGCCCTATGTATTTGATATCGTGCTTTACCGGATTGACGCATCCGGGAAACTGGAATGGGCTAAAATCGTGGGAGATAAAAATGAGAATGATTATTTCGAAGCAACCTTACTGGATAACGAGGATCTGGTTATGTTGTGTCGGCAAACGAGATACCGCAACATCTGGGATCATTTTATCACAAAGTTCGACAAGAGCGGCAATCAGCTTTGGAACCATAAGTTTAATGTATATGAAAATGTTGAAGGGCAATCTGTTATAAGACAGTTTACACCCGGCCAATTTGGCCTTTCTGTGAACGGAGAAGGTAAAATAGCTATTGCGGGAAGCTACTCTGTGTTTAATGAGCCTCCAAGTTGGACTTCTGCAATAGTTTATAGAGAAAACCCCAAATTAATGTTGACTGCCTTCTCAGAAAATGGCAAAGAGACCTGGCGGCTTGTAATGAATGAGTACTCAACATCGCGAAACTACAGTGCAGGCTTACGCTTTATTGATAACAAAAATTTATACTTTACCGGACAAACTTCCGGCTCAGAAACATCAGAAGTAGCAGCAGCCCAGGTTGCCATGAAGTTTACCGACTGCAGTGGTTTACAAGCCAACGCTGGAGCTGATAAGGAAATTTGTGCCGGTGATAATGTGCAACTACAGGCAAGTGGCGGAACCTCTTATACATGGTCGCCGGCAGCAGGGCTTTCAGCTACAAATATCGCTAATCCGGTAGCTACTCCAACCGAAACCACCACCTATACAGTTACCATTACCAACGCCGATGGATGCACGGATACGGATGAGGTAACTATAAAAGTTAATCCGAAACCGGTGGCAAGTATAACAGTAGATGGCGAAACCTCTTTTTGCCAGGGTGGTTCTGTTACCCTCACGGCTAATTCCGGTACAGGTTATACTTACCAGTGGCTAAAAGACAGTAACCCGATCAACCAGGCAACAACTGCTACTTTAACGGCAAGAGAAAGCGGAAACTATACGGTTATAGTTAAAAGCAGCGGCGGATGTGCTGCGACTGCAACTGGCGTAAAAGTAACTGTAACACCAGCCGCTACAGCCTCAGCAGGTGCTGATAAAGAGATTTGTGCTCGCGGAAGTGCCCAATTGCAGGCTACCGGAGGAGCAACTTATACCTGGTCGCCGGCTACAGGCTTGTCTGCCACCAACATTGCCAACCCGGTTGCTAATCCGGCAACTACCACAACTTATACGGTTACGGTAACGAATGCCGAAGGCTGTTCGGCTACCGACCAGATAATTGTTAAGGTGGTAGCTTCGCCGCAGGTAACTATAACGGCTGGCAGCGAAACTACTTTTTGCGAAGGAGGATCGGTTAAATTAACTGCGAGTGCGGGTACAGGCTATACTTACCAGTGGTTCAAGGATGGAAACCCGATCAACCAGGCTACCAGTGCGAGCTTTACCAGTTTTAACAGCGGCAGCTTTACGGTTAAAGTAAAGAACAGCGGCGGCTGCGAAGCAGAATCTACGCCAGTAAAAGTAACCGTAAATAAACCTTTTGCTGTATCGGCAGGTGCTGAGCAGGAGGTTTGCACAAATACGCAGGCCTTTGCGCTGTCAGGGTTTAGCCCGGCCGGAGGTACCTGGACTGGTAAAGGCGTAAGCGCTGATGGTACTTTTAACCCGGCAACAGCTGGTGCAGGGCAGCATACATTAACATATTCTGTTACCCAGAACAGCTGCACAGTAACAGCTACTAAAAAGATAAGCGTTTCGCAGGCGGTTGCTACCCCGGGTGCTATAACTGGAAATACTACCTTATGCGCAGGTACTTCTGATGTATCGTATAGTATAAGCGCAGTATCTGGCGCCACCAACTATACCTGGACCGTGCCATCTGGCTTTAGCATAACAAGCGGGCAGGGCACAGCCACTATAAAAGTAAAAGCAGGCACAGCAGGCGGACAAGTGACAGTAAAAGCAGAGAATAATTGTGGCACCTCGCAGGCAGCTTCGCTTACTATAAATGTTACAGCCATACCAACGACAACAATAACTACATCAGGAAATACTTCGGTTTGTGAGGGCGGCAATGTGACATTAAATGCCAGCACAGGCAGCAACTATACTTACCAGTGGCTCCGAGATAACCAGGTAATTTCAGGGGCAACAGGCACAACCTATAATGCGACTACTTCGGGCAGTTATACTGTTCGTGTCACGAACGGAGATTGTGCTCAGACATCTTCTGCAGTAGCTGTAACAGTTAACCCTACTATTAGTGGCAATGCCATTACAACTGGTAACCAGTCGGTTTGTAGCGGAGCAACTGCCGCTGAAATCAAAGCTTCGGTGCCTAAGGGCGGAAGTGGCAGCTATACTTACCAGTGGGAACAAAGCACCGATGGCACTAACTTTACAGCCATCCAAAATGCAGCGGGTCAAAACTATACACCGGCAACTATAACAGCCACTACCTGGTTCAGGCGCAAAGTAACGTCCGGCGACTGCTCGCATCTCAGCGAAAGTATAAAAGTAACGCTTAACCAGGCACCTAAAGTTAGTTTGAGCAGCTTCGCTAAAATGTGTACCGACGATGCTAAACTGACCTTAACCGGTGGTCAGCCCGAAGGAGGAACCTATAGCGGAACGGGCGTAGCAGGTGGTATTTTTGATCCGGTGGTAGCGGGCGCAGGGGTGCACACCATCAGTTATACTTATGCCGGTGAAGGCGGATGTACAGTAGTCGCGACGCAAACTATAACGGTTGAAGAATGTGTGACCGGAGTAGATGAAGAAGAGCCGCCTTATACTTTCACACTATTCCCGAACCCTACCGATAGCTGGGTAACTATAGAAGTAGAATTGCCTAACCGCACCAATATCACCTTGTTGCTGCTTGATGCGCGTGGTCGAGTAATTCTGCAAAAAGACTATAAAGATTTTACCGGTGCCTTTAACCGTAAAATTGAGCTACAGGATATGGCGCGAGGCATGTACTTCCTGAAACTGATAACAAACGAAGGTACGTACCACCGTAAAATAATCAGGCAATAAAAGTGTCAGGTAAAGTATAATCTATACTCTAACTATACTTGTAAAAATATCCCATTGGGCTAACTACTGCCTGGTGGGATATTTTATTTTTCAGTAAGCTGTTATCAATTTATAGTTAGGTGTAATGATCTTAAACATTATGCTTAGTTTTATGTACCTACATATATAGAACTATAAAGTAGCTATGAGAAATATCAAGAAGATACATAAAGCAATTTACGCCCCGATGGATGACCTGGTAACATACCGGGCGCTGCCAACCAGAGAGGTAGAATACATCGATCCATTCCTGTTCCTGAATCACCACGGGCCGCAGACCTATAAGCCCGGAAACCGCGGTTTACCTTTTGGTCCGCACCCGCACCGTGGCTTCGAGACGCTGACATTTATACTTGATGGCGACATTATGCACCAGGACACCGGCGGCGGAGAGGATGTGATAGAAGCAGGTGGCATACAATGGATGACAGCCGGATCTGGTTTACTGCACGCTGAAGTTTCTTCTGATAAATTTAAGCAGGAGGGAGGTCCGCTGGAGATATTACAATTATGGTTTAACCTGCCTGCAAAGTATAAAATGGTAAAACCAAATTACGTCGGCCTGCAAAAAGATGCTATACCTGTTGCAGAAGAGGATGGTGGCAAGGTAAAAGTGAATGTCATCTCAGGTAACTGGAAAGATACAGAAGGGCCGATTCCATCACTATCTGATATACACATGGCAAGTATAGAAATGCAGGCGGGCGGAAGCCTTACGACAAGTATAAACCAAGAGCGGAATATATTTTTTTACGTGGTGCGTGGCGCTGTAAAAGTAAACGGCCAGACCGCCGAAAAACTGAACCTGGTAGAGTTTGCTAACGACGGCGACGAACTGAAGGTAGAAGCCCAGGAAGACAGTTATATTCTGCTTGGTCATGCGCAGCCGTTCAATGAGCCGGTGGTGTCGCATGGGCCTTTTGTGATGAACACTGAAGAAGAGATTCACCAGGCTTTCCGGGATTACCAGCTCGGTAAAATGGGTGTATGGAAGTAAGTTTATAGTTGCTAATGGCTGATAGAACTATAGCAGCAACAGCATAAGTATAAATAAAAAGGTGTGGTTAGAGCCACACCTTTTTTATGCTATTAATTACCACGTTTAGGGCCTGATGAACCTTTGCGTCCACCACTCGCAGCAGAACCGCTTCTGCCTGGTCCGGATGGCCTTGAAGTTGTGGTGCGGCTACTGCCACGCGAGCCTTTTGCACTTCCGGCTCCGCCTTTTTTAGGCCCTGTTTCTTTAGGTTTGCTTTTACCAACACGCGGAGTGCTGCCAACCTTGCTTATCTTGTTGTAACCTCCTGGCTGTTTTGCATCGCTACGTTTGCTGTCTCTTCCGAAAGTATATTCAGTATCGCGTTTAACTTTGCTGGTAACTATACTTCTGATGTGCTCAACTTCTGTTTGGTTTAGCGCGCGCCAGTGTCCGGTAGCCAGCTTTGCAAGTGTAATGTTTTCGATGCGGATGCGTTGCAGGTGCACTACTTTATAGCCCTGTTCCTCGCAAAGCATCTTTAAGTTATGGTTTGTACCCGGCGTCAGCACAATCCTGAACCGGGTAGAACCTTCTTTTGAAATAAAGGTCTTCTGTAGTTTTTCGCCTTTATCGTTCTCACCGCCTCCTATAAGTTTAGCAATAAATTCTGGTGTGATGATCTTATCTACCGTAACGATATATTCTTTTTCGAGGCGGTTATCGAAGCGGGTGATCTTACGCACCAGTTCAATGTCGTTGCTCAGTAACAGCACGCCTTCGTGGTCGCGCTCCATGTAGCCGGCCGGCTCTAAAGTGGATGGGTGGTTTATGGCTTTAACAACGTTATCGCGTATACTTGGATCCGATTTAGCCGACATGCCCGAAGGCTTGTTTACCACCAGGAAAGTTGGCAATTCTTCGCGTACCCGCACGATCTGATCGTCTATTCTAACTTTGTCTTTTGGGGTTACCAAAACGCCCGGAGCCGGAAGTTTGCCATTCACCGTTACACGTTCTTCTTCAATCAGCCTGTCTGCCTCTCTTCTGGAGCAAAAACCGCTGTCGCTTATAAATTTATTTAATCTCTTAGGTTCCATGGTAGCATTTGGCGTTTGGTAGTAGTACTGTGTTGAGCCCACGCCAGTTTTAACAAGCTGCAAAATTAAGGTAAAAGGATGGCTTTAACTATGGGTTTTAAAAAAGAGCCTAACAAACATACTATCTATACTTTAGCTGTAGCTTTAATATTTATTTGGTAAAGTATAGTTCTCTGTTCGGGATAGAATTATGAGCTTTAGTACCTATATATAACAGCTTTCAGACCAATTCTTCTCTTACACGACAGTTTTACGGTTATAAGATTTATCATAATCATACGGCCTGTAGCGTACAGCTGCTTTATAACCGCATCAAATTACGGTTACCTGCTATTTTATACTTTTCACCCTCACCAGGTAACTATTCACCAAGATAAGCGTCATTCATATAGATATATTTGATCTATAATTCTCTTTTCAAAGTATAAGTTTTTAGGCCTATACTTCAAAATAACGATTGTAATAAATGTATTTCTACTCCTTAAATTTAACATCAACTCTATGAAAAAAATTTACCAGATTTTTATTTCCAAAACACAGAGCCTGCAACATAGCAAGTGTTTTACTTTTATACTTATTTTCTTTTTCTCTTCAACCTTGCAGAGCTACGCCCAGGAAATAGAGTGGGATAAAACGTATGGTGGAAGTAATTATGAAACCTTTTCATCAATTCAACAAACAGCTGATGGTGGACTTATAATTGGGGGATATTCAAATTCAAATATCAGTGGCGAAAAGAGTGAGGATTCAGATGGTGATCTAGATTACTGGGTTATAAAACTGGACGCATTGGGCAATAAAGAGTGGGATAAAACAATAGGGGGAAACTATGCAGATTATCTTACTTCAGTTCAACAGACTGCAGATGGAGGATATATTCTTGGAGGTATGTCTTACTCAGGGATAAGCGGTGATAAAACACAACCATCTCGTGGCGATGCAGATTATTGGATCGTTAAGCTGGATGAGGCAGGCAATATAGAGTGGGATAAAACTTTTGGGGGAGCTGATTTGGATTGGCTTATCTCTGTAAAGCAAACGACAGACGGAGGTTATATTTTAGGAGGAAGCTCTTACTCAAATATTAGTGGCGAGAAAACCGAAAATGCTAGAGGTAGTGATGACTATTGGGTAGTGAAAGTAGATGCTTCAGGCAATAAAGAATGGGATCGTACTTTCGGTGGGAGTTCGGTTGAGTTTATGAGAGCCATAGTACAAACAGCAGATGGTGGGTATATGCTGGGAGGTGAAACTTCTTCACCTATTGGAGGAGATAGAAGTGAAGCCTTAGTCGGTGCCTCTGATTACTGGATTGTTAAGCTGGATAAGAACGGAAATAAAGTTTGGGATAAGACCTATGGCGGTAGTGATACGGAATGGTTGTTTGATATGCAAAACACAAGTGATGGGGGAATTATTGTAGGTGGTATTTCCTATTCAGGTATAAGTGGAGAAAAAAGTGAGCCAAATTTGGGTAAAGCTGACTACTGGGTTTTAAAATTAGATGCCGCCGGTAATCTAGAGTGGGATAAAACATATGGTGGTTTTGAAACTGAAAGTTTATCATCTGTACAGGAAACAAATGATGGAGGATTTTTATTAAGTGGAATTTCTGATTCTGGTATAGGTGCTGATAAAACCGAAATTTCAAGAGGCGAATATGATTACTGGGCAGTAAAATTAGATGCTTTAGGGAATAAGTTATGGGATAAAACAGTAGGTGGTCGCGATACAGAGTATGGAGGTAATGGATTGCAGACAGAAGATGGTGGCTACGTGCTGGCTGGGTATACAGATTCAGGCATAGGAGGAGACAAGACTGAAGCATCTCGCGGGTCTGCTGACTACTGGATCATAAAGCTTGCACCTTACAAAATGCCGGAACCATCTGCTTGCAACACGATCGACTTTGAAAACAGCAGGACCGGTTTTGTAACATCTGTAAACACCGGTGCCGGAGTCGTTTTTATATCGAACAAAATGCGACGTGCAGATGGCAGTTACGCACCGGAAAACCATGCTTCTATTTTTAACACGGCATCGCCAACCGGAGACGACCTCGATCTATGGACAGCAGACTGGGGAAATGTGCTCATCATCAACCAGGACATGAATCCGGAACCAAACGATAACCCGTGGGGCGGCGAAATGACATTGGATTTTTCAGCCGTAGGCCCTGTAACTATGTCCTCGATGAAAGCGCTGGACTTTGATGTGTACGAAGGCAACTCCTGGGTATACCTGTACGATGGGGCTGGCAAAGAGCTTTACAAAGCTAAGATCGAGAACCTGGGCAACATGAGTCAGCAGGAAGTGGACTTAGGTAATACCAAAGGTGTGATGATGATGAAAGTGGTACTGGATGGCCTCAATTCTGCGGGTATGCTGGCAGGCTCGGGTGCTATCGACGATATTAAGTTCTGTGTTGATGATAACGCACAACCTACTGAACCGACCAGCAACATTACGCATGTAACAGCTTTCCCGAACCCAATAGAAAGATCAGGCGCCATAGAATTTATGCTGAATACTCCGGGTAACTATGCTGTTGAACTATACGACCTGAAAGGCAACCTTATTCGGGAACTGAAAACAGGACATGCTACAAAAGGGGAGTTGGTTAATGTAGAACTCAACGGTAACGGCCTTAAAAATGGCCTGTACATAGCCCGCATCAGAAGCGCAAACGACTCAAAGGCAATTAAAATTATGCTGAGGAAGTAGAGAAGTATAAATGCGTTGAACATTATTGTTTACGCACAAAGAGCCCGCTTTAAGGTAAGCGGGCTCTTTGTTTTTATAGTTGTAGCAGGTCTGTTATCTCCTTTTGCCACCACCTTTCGGAGCACCACTTCTGCCTCCTGATCTGCCGCCGGTGTTACCTTTGGATGCCCCACGAGAACCGCGGTTACTTGATGAAGCTTTTGGTTTATCGCGTTTAGAAGAAGCTGCGCTTTTGGCACCGCTTTTAGAAGGGCCACCGGTTCGGGATGGTTTCCCTGAAAAGGATGCGCCGCCTCGGGGCTTTGGTTTATTGCTTTTGGCTGGTGAACTACCTGTTGCTGAGCTGTTACTTTTCTTGGTCGATGAACCTTCTTCTGTTTTAACCGAACTAGCCACCAGTCGCATCATTTCAGAGATTTCCGGTTCCGTCATTTCGCGCCACTGGCCCAGCGGAATCTTGTTAAGCGAGAGATGCATAATGCGGGTACGCTGCAGCGTTTGCACTTCGTAGCCTAATGCTTCAGTCATGCGGCGTATCTGGCGGTTCATGCCCTGGGTAAGTATAATCCTGAACTTGTTAGCGCCCAGCTGTTCTACAAAGCACTTTTTGGTGTTCACGCCAAGTATAGATACGCCATTACTCATACGGTCTACAAAGGAGTGGTTTATCGGTTTGTCTACCGTTACAATATATTCTTTTTCGTGCTTGTTGCCGGCCCGGAGTATCTTGTTAACTATATCGCCATCGTTGGTAAGTATGATCAGGCCTTCAGAGTCTTTATCCAGGCGGCCAACCGGGAAAATACGTTCCGGGTAGTTTACAAAACGGATGATATTGTCGCGCTGTGATGTATCAGTTGTGGTCTCGATGCCGGCAGGTTTATTGAGCAGCAGGTATACGGGCTCAATAGCATCAACCTGAAGCAGGTTGCCATCTACACGTACTTTATCTTTTGCAGTTACTTTAGCACCAACTTCGGGCTGTTTGCCATTTACCGTAACACGTCCCTGCTCAATTAATTTGTCGGCTTCACGGCGCGAGCAAACTCCGGAGTCACTTATAAATTTATTTAATCTGATAGGTTCCATAGGCCAGGTGGGCGCAGAAAGTATAGGTTACAGCGCCTTATGAATATAAATGTAAAGTTACACGAAAGGATCGGGATTTGTGTTGTCGCCGGAATTTGCTGGTGTTGAAGTGTTGGAGGTTGAAGTGCATTTTGCCCTTCCAAAGAGGAGAATTTGTTAAAAATCGAACGTAAAACGCAACGTGAATTTTAGAATGGCCATTCAACAAAAAAGGCTGCCCAACAGGGCAGCCTTTTAAAGTATATTTTATACTTCAGTTTTAGTCAAGACCACCTTTGCGGGTTGGCTCACGCAGGGCAGGCCACGTCATTGGCTCGCCAGTTCGTGGGTTTATAGGTAGCTTAATGCGTTCGCGGTCAAACAGTTCAGGCTCTTCACTGGCTTTGTAAGCAAGTATAGCTACTAATATGGCATTGCTGCGCACATCATCAAACACGATCTTATCATACGTATCGCGGTTAGTATGCCAGGTATAGTTGCCATATGACCAGTTAAGCGAGCTAAGCATAAAGGCAGGAGCACCAGCTGCTACAAACGATGCGTGGTCGGAGCCACCACCACCCGGGAAGCCTGGAAACTGTGTCTCGATAGAGCTTGTGATCTCGCGCGGAGCAGCGCTCAGCCAGCGGCCCAGGTAATCGTAAGCATGTAAAAAGCCCTGGCCCGATATGTTTGCCACACGGCCGGTACCATTATCCTGGTTAAATACCGCCTGCGTTTTAGCTACGATCTCCGGATGGTCAGCTACGAAAGCACGCGAACCGTTCAGGCCCTGTTCTTCGCTGCCCCAATGGCCTGCAAGTATCGTGCGTTTCGGGTTAGGGTACATCTTTTTCAGGATGCGCATGGCTTCCATCATCACGATCGTGCCAGTACCGTTATCGGTTGCGCCGGTACCGCCATCCCATGAGTCGAAGTGGGCTGAAAGGATCACGTATTCATCCGGCTTTTCAGTGCCTTTAATTTCGGCAATAGTATTAAATGTCGGTGCATTCTTCAGGTTTTTAGAATCTGCCTGAATGCGGATCTGTGGTTTTCTGCCCGACTCTACTAAGCGGAACAGCATGCCGTAATCCTCCAGTTCAATATCTACAGTTGGTATCTTTTTAGTGTAAGCACCAAATATCTTGTTCACGCCAAAACCACCAGACCAGTTAGATGTTACCACACCCGCAGCACCAGCTTTCTCTAAAGCAACCGGTAATGTGCGGGACGTATGCCCGGTATTTCTGATGCGCTGGTTCCAGGCGTCCGTCTCTGTTTTGCGTGTTTCCTGCATTTTCTTCAGCGACTCTTCTGTAGCAAACTCTTTCCAGTTATACTCCGGGCGGCCGGTTGGCTGCTCCATCGATATCATCACCAGTTTGCCTTTTACATTCGGTAACCACTTCTGGAATGCAATAGAATCCTGTACATCCGGCAGTATAATAAGCTCGGCTGTTACGCCTTTGTTTTTAGTGCCCGGGCTCCAGGCTAACTGCGTACCATCAATCGACTGGGTGCGTGGGTGCACCATGGCAATATCCGTAGTGCCGCGCTGCCAGCCACGCCATTCGCCCCATTTCTCATTTCGGGCATCAATTCCCCAGCTTTTATACTTGTTTACAGCCCAGTTATGTGCCTGCTGCATTTCGGGAGTACCAACCAGGCGCGGTCCGATACCATCTAACAGCTCATGTGCAAGCGTTTCGAGTTGTGAGTTTTCGGTGGCTTCTTTTACAATACTTTCAACTACAGGGTCTTTGGGACCTTGTGCATAAGCCATGCTACCGGAAACAAGCAGTAGCACCGCGAACGATTGAATCTTTTTATACATAGTTATAGATTAAGTTTAGTTATAGGTTGGATGGAAGTTACGGACTAAGGTTTAATTGTAAAAGCTTAATATTTGGTTTGATTTATATTTTTTATCTGTAAGTATAAATATATCAGAACTATAGTTTTGGTTGAGGTCAACTTTCGAGAATATAAGCAAACTGCTGAATGTATATATTTGAAACTTAATGCCGTTACGTATACTTATCTTTAATACACACAGGAGATGGAAAATATGCTGGAGTATTCATTGTTTGAAAGGCTGCCATTCCGGAACCAGGCCGAAGCGATTGTCCGTGACGGTAACCTGCTTGCCCGGCGCAACTATAATAACTGGCAGGTTACGCTCTACGAGTATAATAACACCTTTGTAGAACTATGGCAGGGAGCGCACGCGCAGGTATTTAGTACCTTTAAAAGCTCGGCCAATAAGGTTGCGATTTTTGAACCATACCTGCAGGCTGTGGTAGTAGAGGAGATAGATGGCTGAAATTAACTTAGGTGATTAGGCACAGAATGTAATTATCAGAGAGTATAACCAGGTTATACTTTAAGATCAAAAAAAGAGAAAAGTATATATGGCTTTATGTAATTGCGGATGAGTATTTTAAATGACCCTTACCTACCCTTGGCAGTTAAAGTCCTGTATTTGTCAGAAGTAAAAATCGGAAGTTTGGTACATTTTATTTAATATTAAAACAGACTAAGGTCAGAAACCGTAAAGTTTCATAAGTAAACCATAACCAAAAACATGAAAAAATTACTCCTCAGTGCAGCCTTTGTAGCGCTACTCTCAGCGTGTGGCAGCGACAAAAAAGGCGAATACGACCAATATTACGAACAATCGTACCGCGACTCTGTAGAGGCTGCCGTAGCGAATGCACCTGCTACTGCCCAGACAAAAACAGGCGCTGATGCCGCAACAGGCGCAGCTGATGCCCCTGCAACCGAAGCACCTGCTGAAAGTGAATATGCTGCCGGTGCAAAACTTATTGCAGGATCTGACTGCCTTGCCTGCCACAAAGATGATCAGAAACTGGTAGGCCCTGCTTATAAAGATGTTGCAGCCAAGTATGAGTTTACAGATGAGAACGTTGACTATCTTGCTGGCAAGATCATTAAAGGTAGTGTTGGCGTTTGGGGCCAGATACCAATGCCTCCGCACGATGGCATGAGCAAAGAAGATGCCCAGGAAATGGCTCGTTATGTACTGTCATTAAACAAATAAGAATATCTCTTTAAGTGCTACAGCACTATAAAAATAACAGGCAACTATGGAGATTACAGCTTCGTGGTTGCCTGATTTTTTTCTGATACAGGTATAAAACAACAATAGGTAAAACCTGTTAAGTATACATTCTAATTCTAAACTATAAACTATGAGTCAAGCTAAAGCATACGCAGCCTTCGACCCGACCAGCCCGCTGGGGCCCTGGGATTTTGAACGCCGCGAAGTAGGAGAGCACGATGTGCTGATTGATATTAAATACTGTGGCGTTTGCCACTCAGACCTGCACCAGGTGCGCAACGAATGGGGCGGCGCTATGTACCCGCTCGTACCCGGCCACGAGATTGTAGGTGTTGTAAGCAAAGTAGGCAGCAAAGTAAAGAAGTTTAAAGAAGGCGACCTGGCTGGTGTAGGCTGCTTTGTAGACTCCTGCCGCGAGTGTCATAGCTGTAAGGAAGGCCTGGAACAGTACTGTGAAGTACAGAACGTGGGCACTTACAGCAGCTACGAACGCGATGGCAAAACCATTACCTACGGTGGCTATTCGTCGCATATTGTAGTGGACGAAAACTATACGTTGAAAGTACCGAAGAACCTGGACCTAGCCCGAACAGCGCCCTTGCTTTGCGCTGGCATCACTACTTATTCGCCGATCATGCAATGGAAGATTGGCAAAGGGCACCGAGTAGGTATAGTTGGCTTAGGCGGACTTGGCCACATGGCTGTTAAAATTGCCGCTGCCAAGGGCTCGGATGTAACAGTTTTGAGCACATCGCCAAACAAAGAGCAGGATGCCCGCGATTTGGGAGCGCATAACTTTGCCGTTACCAAAGACCCGGAAACGCTTAAGGGCCTGCGCAATTCCTTCGACTTTATTATCGATACCGTTTCGGCACCACACGACTATAATCTATACTTGTCGATGTTGAAGCGTGATGGTACCATGATCTTGCTGGGTGCGCCGCCGGAGCCATCTCCAGTTGCCGGTTTCAGCCTCATCGCACGTCGTAAACGCCTTGCTGGCTCTATGATAGGCGGCATACCGGAAACCCAGGAAATGCTGGATTTTTGTGCCGAGCATAACATCATGTCCGACATCGAGCTTATACCGATCTCAGAAATTAACACAGCCTACGAACGCATGCTGCGCAGCGATGTGAAGTATAGGTTCGTGATTGATATGGCGACTTTGTAGCCTTCCCCTAACCCCCTCCCAATAGCAGGAGGGGGAATTTTTTATAATGATTTTCCAACTATAACCTTAACCATGAACCATACCTACACAGGCAAAGTGATGTGGTCGCACCTGGATGCCAACATGCACATGCGCCACTCTGCCTACGCCGACTTTGGTGCACAGGCCCGCATTGAAATTTTAGATGAATTGGGTCTGGATATGAAGACCTTTCAGAAACTCCACATTGGCCCTATACTTTTCAGGGAAGAAACAACCTACATGCGTGAAATTGGCGTGAATGAAACGATTACTGTAACTACCGAACTGATCAAGGCCAAAAAAGACGCTTCGCGCTGGGCTATACGCCACGATATTTTTAAAGAAAACGGAGTGAAAGCAGCCGTTATAGTTGTGGAAGGTGCCTGGATAGATGTGCTCAAACGCAAACTGGCAACACTACCCGAGGACCTTGCCGATCACTTTATGCATATCACCCACAGTGCTGATTATGAAGAGATGGAGTAAATAATAACTATAAACCATGGCGCGAGCGTCCTCGCTTTATCCTGTTACATAACTTTGCTGGAATAAGCCCTTAAATAGAAGAATTGTCCCCTTGAGGGGACTACAGGGGCGTAAAACTACGGAGCAGAAGACCTTCCCTGGATAACCTCAAAATGTAAAACACCCCTATGAGCTTTGCTCGCAAGTTTCGAACTCCCGTTCTCACTTGTCCTCAAGGGGATAGTCTTTTAATACTGATGATGCTGTTTATCATTGAAAGCCCGATTTTGAAAAATTTATGCGACAAGATAAGGCGAAGATACTCGCGCTATAAACTATACCTTCCTCAAAACCCACGTCGTCATACTTCGGTCCTGTTCAACCACAGTAGTTTTCAGCGGATCTAAGCGTTCTGCACCCAATTGCTTTTCTAACTCGACCAGCATTTCATCATCAGCTAAAAACCAGACCGGACCATGTGTCATCTGGTAAAATCTGCCGTCAACTTGTTTTAGCTTTCCTTCCAAACCTATAGTTGTACTGAACCTGCAGAACAACATACCACCCGGTTTTAATACCCGCCATAGTTCTGTTAACATAGCTTTAAAATGCGCCTCGCTACGGGCAAAATGTAGCACGGCACTGCATAATACAACATCAAATTCAACGTCAGGAAAAGGCAAGTTCTCCAGGTCAGCAACTATAAAATTACGGGAGGGCAGGGTAGGAGCCAGTTCTTTTGCCAATTGCTTTACTTTCTCTATAGCTGTTTCGGAGGCATCTGCTCCGTATACTTTCACGCCTGCCTGCATCAGGTAAGCTATATTCCGGCCGTTGCCGCAACCGGCATCCAGCAGTTTCATGCCTTTCTGTATACGGCCTTTCAATAATTGATCGAAAAGATAAATATCGATATCGTCAAACTGGGCTTTAAGGGAAGTGATCGGGATATGGAACATGGTGATTATAGTTTAATGCGAAAGTATAACTAAACGGGTACAGCCTAAATTAAGCATGATTTTTCTATCCTTTTTGCTCTTTTTTTAAGAATATTGAACAGTATTTACGAATCATCAAACTATGAATAGCAGCACTGCACCAGAAACTATAAAACGCTCCGGCCTTTCGGTTAGTGAGTTTATCCAGAAATACGCTAACCACCCGACTTACATTCCGCCAACCGGCCCTGAACTTAACGCTAAAAACTGGCAATCGGAAGCGGCGTTGCGCATGTTCCTGAATAACCTTACCGACGAAGTAGCTGAAGACCCTTCACGCCTTGTGGTGTATGGCGGTATTGGCCAGGCTGCGCGTACGGTTGCTGATGCACAAAAGATAATTGAGGTGCTGCTAACGTTGGAAGAAGACGAAAGTTTGCTGGTTCAGTCTGGTAAGCCGGTGGGCAAGGTTAGAACGCATGCCGAAGCGCCGCGTGTGCTTATTGCCAACTCTAACCTGGTGCCGCATTGGGCTACCTGGGAGCATTTTAATGAGCTGCGCGAGCGTGGACTGATGATGTATGGGCAGATGACGGCCGGCAGCTGGATCTATATAGGTACCCAAGGTATTTTGCAGGGTACTTACGAGACCTTTGCAGCCTGCGGAAGAATACATTTTAACGATGACCTGCGCCACAAACTGCTGGTAACTGGTGGACTTGGCGGTATGGGAGGTGCGCAACCTCTGGCAGCAACTATAGCCGGCGCTACTTTTTTAGGTGTAGATATTGATCCTGATCGCATTAAAAAGCGCCTGAAAGACCGCTACATTGATAAAATGACCTATGACTATGAGGAAGCGAAACGCTGGGCACTTGAAGCCAAGGAAAAAGGCGAAGCGATCTCGATCGGTCTGGTAGGTGATATTGGTGACGTGCTGGAAAGACTGATACAGGATAACATAACCCCGGAAATATTGACAGACCAAACCTCAGCCCACGACCCGATCAACGGTTATGTGCCAAATGGTCTGACGTTAGAAGAAGCCAAAGCACTGCGCGAAAGCGATCCGCAGGAATACAAAGCACGCTCGCTGAAAAGTATGGCCCGCCACGTTGGATTTATGCTAGAACTACAGCGCCGTGGTAGCCGCACGTTTGATTATGGCAATAACCTGCGCGAGTTTGCGATGCAGGGCGGTGAAGCAAATGCGTTCAACATACCAGGCTTTGTGCCGGAATACATGCGTCCGTTATTCTGCGAAGGCAAAGGCCCGTTCCGTTGGGCTGCTTTGTCCGGCGACCCCGAAGATATAAAAGTAACTGATGCTGCCCTGAAAGAACTGTTCCCGGAAAACACGCACATGATCAAGTGGCTGGATGAAGCGGAAGAGAAAGTAGCGTTCCAGGGATTGCCTTGCCGTATTTGCTGGTTGGGTATGGGCGAGCGCGAAAAAGCCGGGCTTATGTTTAACCAACTGGTGCGCGATGGCAAAGTAAAAGCGCCTATCGTGATCGGCCGCGACCACCTGGACTGCGGTTCTGTGGCATCGCCTTACCGCGAAACCGAAGGCATGTTGGATGGCTCTGATGCTGTTTCGGACTGGCCATTACTGAACCTGATGTCGAACACGGCGGGTGGTGCAACCTGGGTGTCGTTCCACCACGGTGGTGGTGTTGGTATTGGCTATTCACAGCATGCGGGTATGGTTATTTTAGCCGATGGTACCGAGCGTGCCGACCGTTGCCTGAGCCGCGTGCTGCACAACGACCCGGCCATGGGTATCTTCCGACACGCAGACGCTGGCTACGAAACTGCCCAGGAAAACTCAGAGAAATTTGGGTTGAAGCTATAACTAAGATTTTTAAGATTTAAAGGATGATAAGATCAGGCTGGTGATGGGGGAAAGTTTTAACCTACCACCAGCCTAATCTTTTTAGGGTTTGAGTAGGCTATAGTTTTGGAGGTCGCGTTTTACCCCATCCCGGCCTTCCCCTAAGAACAGTGGAAGGGGCATTAAGCCATTACTTATAGATAACTTTATAGTTTATAGTTGACGGTATTAAGCGGACAGGTCGCGACCTGTCCCTACGGAAGCATAACCATGAGAAAGGTCGTAGCTTATAGTTTCAACTATAGTTATCTTTAGCTATGCGAAGCTTCCCAGTCTTTGGGTTGAGCGCCTTTGATTTATTGCGGTGGCGCAGCCAACCCGAGATACGAGGGTAGCAAGAAAGCAGCAGCGCGATGCCCGAAGACGAGGCCTCGCGGCCGTGAGCGCATAAAGCAACTATAAAACGGTAGGTATGTAGAGCTCCCAGGATAAGTGGCAACTATGGAAGTATAGCTTGGGTAAATATTGGAAAAAGCTTTAAATATAGGGCAAATAAGATTTCTCGACTAACGCTCGAAATGACAGAGAAAAATTCTGTAATTCAACTATAATAATAAACCTGACATCAAAAATATAATACATACACCCTCTACACTATGAAACACCACGAAAACTATACCTTAATCGGTCCTTTCACCCAGATCCTGACGATGGCAAATTTGCCGGAGGCCGGGTCAATTACAGATGAAGAACTGGAAGTGCTGGAAGATGCTGGTGTTATTGTATGCGAAGGAAAAATAAAGGTAGTCGGCAAGTATAATATTTTGCTGAAAGTTGCCCAGGAAGAGAACTATAAACTGGAGAAGATTACAGAGCCAATGGTGCTGATGCCGGGCCTGATAGACGCTCATACACACATTTGTTTTGCAGGCTCACGCGCCAACGATTATGCCATGCGCGTAGCCGGAAAATCGTACCTGGAGATTGCCCGTAATGGTGGTGGCATATTAGATAGCGTACGCAAAACCCGCGAAGCTACCTTAGTAGAGCTGGTAGATAATCTTAAAAAACGCTGCGACCGCCATCTGAATGAAGGCGTAACTACTTGCGAAGTTAAAAGTGGCTACGGCCTGACTACCGAAGAAGAGCTGAAAATGCTGGAAGCCATTAAGTTGGTTAACAAGCACCACCCCCTCGAATTGATTCCAACCTGCCTGGCAGCCCACATGCGTCCACCTGAATTTTCGGATTCTAAATTATACCTTCAGGAGGTGTTAACAGAACTGCTGCCGCATGTAATGGAGCAGGAGCTAGCCAAACGGGTTGATATTTTTATTGAAGACACTGCTTTTACAGAAGAAGAGTCGCTGGAGTATTTGATGGCGGCCAAAGAAATGGGCTTTGACATAACCGTGCATGCCGACCAGTTTAGCACAGATGGAAGCAAGGTAGCAGCTGAAGTTGGTGCTGTAAGCGCCGACCACCTGGAAGCAAGCGGTGAAGATGAAATTGCTTTGTTACGCGATGCAGGTGTAGTAGCCACGGTATTGCCTGGCGCTTCGCTGGGGTTGGGAATGCATTATGCGCCTGCTCGTAAAATTCTGGATGGCGGACTGTGCGTAGCCATCGCCACCGACTGGAACCCCGGCTCTGCACCCATGGGCGACCTGCTGGTGCAAGCAGCTTTAATTGGTGCAGCCGAGAAGTTAACTATAGCCGAAACCTTAGCCGCCATCACCACCCGCGCCGCCAAAGCCCTGAACCTGTCTGACAGAGGTTGTTTTGCCAAAGGCCAGTTAGCCGACATGATCGCATTCCCGACATCGAATTATAAAGAGATCCTATACTTTCAGGGAAAATTAAAGCCAACCAAAGTCTGGAAGCTAGGTAAAGAAGTAAAACTATAGGTAACATTGGAGATGAACAAAGGTGTAATTTAATGGTGCGTAATTAACCCACCCCTAACTCCTCCGAGGAGGGGGATTATACACACAATACTTCAACTTCCAGCCAATCAACAATTAAACAATTTAACCTTCAGCAATCAATATGTATAAACCAACAGAACCTGGCACCTGGAAAGGAAGAGTAGATACCCACGACGGCGAAGAAGGAAAACGCTGGCACCAGGGAATAAAACTGCTCAACCTGACAGAAGCTGCTGAACCGGCTGCTGCTGAGCAGGCAATTGCTTTCCTGGGGTTTTGTTGCGACGAAGGTGTAAAGCGTAACCAGGGCCGCGAAGGCGCTGTAGATGGGCCCGGAGCGTTGCGCCAGGCAATGGCTTCGTTTGCATGGCATCTCGACGAAGATGTGATGTTGTTTGATGCCGGCGATGTATTTTGTACAAACCAGAACTTGGAAGAAGCGCAGAAGCAACTGGGCAAAAAGATAAATACACTGCTCTCTAACACCTATAAAACTATAATTTTAGGCGGCGGCCACGAAACTGCTTACGGCCATTTTTTAGGTATAAAGCAGGCTTTACCCGAAGGTCAGAATCTGGGAATTATCAACTTTGATGCACATTTTGATCTGCGTAGCTATGAAAAGCAGACTTCTTCGGGTACGCCTTTCCTGCAAATAGCCGATGAGCTGGCAGCTGACGGACGTGATTTTAATTACCTGTGCCTGGGCATACAGCAGTCTGGTAATACCCAGAAGCTGTTTAACACCGCCGAAAGCTACGGCACTGATTATGTGTTTGCGCCAGCCATGCAGGTATACAACTATGAGCAACTTCGCGAGAAGCTACAGCAGTTTATAGAGCTTACCGATGTGCTGTATGTAAGTATAGATATGGACGTTTTTGCTGCGGCCTACGCGCCTGGTGTAAGCGCCCCTGCAGCCTTAGGTATCCACCCCGATATTGTGCTCATACTTTTACAGGAAATAATCAGCAGCGGCAAAATGCTTACGCTGGATATAGTAGAACTCAACCCTAAATTAGACATTGATAACCGCACTGCTAAACTCGGGGCATCCTTGCTTTACCATGTGGTGCAGCAATGGAGCCAGGTATAAACTACACAAGTATAATGTATAAAAGCAGTGGCCTCGCAATTATTTTGCAAGGCCACTGCTTTTTGTAAGTATAGATCTGTTTACTTGCTTATCTTGAACTTGGTCCAGTAAGTAGTGTCGGATGTTTTTACTTCTACAAGGTAGGTATCGGGTTTTAATTTGCCTACGTTATAGTTCCAGCTTTTCTTGTTCTGGGCTATAGATACTGGCTTCTGGTATACTTTCTGGCCGGCTGTATTAGTCACTTCCAGCACAGCGTTTTCTTTCAGTTCCTGGTCAAATTTAAGCTCGAAAGTGCCTTTTTTAGCCGGTGAAAGATGTATTCCTGATAATGTTTCGGAAAAAACAGTTTCAGAGGTATCAGCATAGAATACATGTACTTTTGGTGAGGTGGTTACAGGTTCGCTTGAAGCCTGGGCGTATGCAACTTGTAATTGAAAGGCAAAAGGTACTGCAGCAACCAGGGCTAAGGCATACTTTCTGTTCGTCTTCATAATTTTTCTGATGTTAAAGTATAAGTATAGCCTTCCTACTGCATAATCTGTTCCAATTTTATAGTTCAACCCAAAATTTTAGCGCTTACCTCAAAAAAACAAAGGACAGCCAACTATAAGCGGGCTGCCCTCCATCATGAAAATAGACTCTCTTAGAAGTTAACGGAATAAGCTACTATTCTATTGTCCCGGAAAGTTGGTACGTACAATAAATTTGTTTCGTCGGAGTAAGCAATGTCGGCTGCGTTAATATTATCGCCTTTAGTATCCAGTACTTTCCAGTTCTTACCTTCTGAGTTTATATAGTATACTTCTCCGCTCCAGTTCGATACCAGGTAACTCTCTTCCCTGATCTTAACAATACCGTCCGCCGAAGGAATTTTATCAGCAAAACCTATCAGCGCTTTGGTATTTAAGTCGGCTAAACGTACCTCTCCGTTGCCCATAAAAGCTACCAGCATCAGGTCACCATCTATGTACAGGCCATTTGGTTTGTCGTGTTTTGTTTTATCGAGCCAGGTGGTCATGCGGCCGTTGCGGAGTTGGTAAATACGGTTTTGCTGCGAATCTGAAACATAAATGCTTCCATCCTTATCAGCAACTACATCATTCAGGAATTTAGCGTCGTCGGCTTTATAACGGCCCAGAATAGCGCCAGTCTCAGCGGCTATCGTTACCACTTCGTCCATGTCGGCTACATAGAGCACGTTATTGTGCAGCGCCATGCCTTTGGGGTTGTTGAGGCCGGTTACCCAGTAAAGTTCTTCTATTTGCCCTTGCGGCGTTAGTTTTGAGATAAAGCCATCGCCGTCCTTAGGGTCTTTGCTCTGGTTAATGTTCGATACATAAAGCACATTCCGGTCAGTGTCGTGTATTACCGATTCGGGAGTTCGGAGCGTGTTGTCTGATGCCCAAACCTGTTTCAGTTCGACCGGAGCCTTGCCCGTAAACAGGCTGGTGCAGCTATGGAGGGCAGCAACTATAAAAAGCGCAAAAGTATAGCGAAGTATAAACCGCATGATCTTATATGGTTGTTTCCTTCGATACTACGCTGCCAGGGCTTAACTGTTCCATTAATGTACCTCCAGGCCCAGTTTCCGCATAGTGCGCGGGCGCGATACTTTACCCGTGGCAGTTTCGGAAAAAGCAGGGCTGTAGTAATACTTTTTAGGTCTTTCGAACTTCTTAAGAAGTGTTTTCAGGCGCGTTTTCAGATCTTTCTCTTCTTCTTCTGAAAACGGTTCGCCTTCCATTACAAGTATAACCCGCTCGCCAAGTAATTCATCAGGCTGGGAGGTCACAAAGAAGCGTGGCATCGGTTCGCGGTCGGCCATTGCTTCGGCTACGGCTACTTCTACTATTTCGCTCTGTACTTTTACGCCACCCGAGTTTATGGTATTATCCACGCGACCGATCCACCGGAACCGGGTAGGGGTTAGTAACTCGACGAGGTCGTTTGTGATGATCAGTTCGTTGTTAGTTACGTCGCCATTTATGGTCAGGCAGCCACGCGTATCCAGGCTCAGGCTAATGTTATCGAGGGCATCGTAGTAGTCGGCGGCATTGGGTCCGTTAAGCAGACGCAGTGCTACATGCGAGGCTGTTTCCGTCATGCCATAAGTATGGTAAACAGGCACCGTGAGGTGCTGTAGCTCACGCTGAAGTGTGAAGTTAACAGGAGCTCCACCCAAAAGAATACCTTTCATATGGTTCAGCATTGGTATATGAACTGGAGTATCCTGTAATATCTTCTGCATCTGCATAGGTACAAACGAAGCAAAATCGAACAGTTCTCCGTCCGGAACAAGTTTTAAAGGGTTTGCGATCGGCTCAACAATGGTCATTTGCATTTCGCCCAGGAAGCCGCGTGCCAGCATCATCATACCGGCAATGTACTCCGTATTCAGGCAGATCAGCATTTTGTCGCCGGGTAACAGGCCCAGCAGTTTTATAGTTTTAAGTGCACTTGCCTCCAGTTGCTGGCGGGTAAGATTAATAAGTTTGGGCGTACCTGTAGAGCCTGAGGTCTGTATCGGGAATTCCTGCACGCCGTTCAGCCAGTCGCGGCAAAACTCCAGCGTCTTAGCTTCATAGCCATTCAGTTCTATACTATTCCGGAAAGAGTATTCCGTTATCTCATCATAGTAAAACTTATTTCCGTTCAGCAACAGGTAATTTTCAGCCATCTCTTTTATATTTTGCTTTGCATGCAGCACATTACGTACCATACGCATCTCTGCAAAAATGGGAAAAAGATGGGTTATAATGACTAATTATTAATGCTGAATAAATAAAATTTTGTTGAGCTGGTTACTCCTTATGCATTAATACAGCCAGTCGCTTTTTGGTTTACGGATGAGGCGGTCCACTGAATAACGGCCCGAACCATAGATCAGGAATGCGATAAGCAATACCAGCACAACTATAGACGACCATAACTCTGTATTCTCGGAATAGAAACCACGCTCTGGGTTAATAAAGAAAACGGCACCCAACAGTATCGGTATCTGAAACAGGATCGCTACCCGCGTAATTAAACCGATCGCGATCAGGAAGCCACCTACCAGGTGCGCAAAGGCTACATAATGCGCTAACCCGATTGATACCCAGGGGAACTGGCTTTTCTGCATGATACTGAACAATGCGCCGGTATCTTGTATGAACATAAAGCCTTTAATGAACAGGAATATACCTAATCCCATTCTTACAATATCGAGCCAGGCAGGATGATGTGTATCTGCCCAATGCTCCATCCGGTTAAAATTATGTGTTAAATTCATGACGTTAAGGTTAGGTTAACTACTTTGGTTATCAGTTAATTAAACGGTTTTCGCCAGGTTTCGGACAGGTTGTAGGGTGTTATAGTTTCAACAGCAGGATTAAGGTTGGTTTGTATGTTTTGTGAGGTTGTAGTCTGAGGTGGAGTAAATTCAGAATTCTATAGTTTATTTATTGATGTTTTAAGGTTAGTTGAGGGGTATTATATACTCGATAGTTCGAGCATTCTTGAGACGAGAGTCGAAAAGAGCCAGCGTAGCTGTGAGGAATCTTAAGTGGCCTATAGTTTCTCTTTTGTCATTTCGAACAAGGTGAGAAATCTATTTCGGCTTATAGTTGAAGTCTATACTTTCTTCAACCAAGCTATACTTTCATAGCCATCTTTTACCCTTGGAGCACTACTTACCTATCGTCTTATAGTTTGCTTTATGCGCTCACGGCCGCGAGGCCCCGCCTTCGGGCATCGCGCGGTGTACATTTCTTTTGCTCGTGCCTCGCAATGCCTGCGGCACCAGAAATCTACAAGGCGCTCAACCCAAAGACTGATATCTTTCGATAGTAGCTATTATGGTTGATTGAGAAGCTATAGTTACATCGCTTTTTCGTGGTTATACTTCCGTAGGGACAGGTCGCGACCTGTCCGCTCAATACCGTCAATTATGAAACTATAACTTATGAATTGTCAATGTCAGAACTGTCCCCTTGAGGGGACTATAGGGGTGTAAAAACAGCAACTATAAAACTACAGCTTAAGAATCGTCAATATCAAAATTCCCCGCCTTAGATAAGTCGCAGATCCCGAACTTGCTTCGGGAGAGGGGTTAGGGGTGGTTGGACCGCAGCAACTATAAAACTATAGCCAAAGCACTTACCAAGTTTGTCCCTGCCGGGCCAGTTGAGTCGGGAGACTCAACACCATAGTAAGTCACGAGTCAGGAGACTCGCGCCAGCACAATGACAGCAAACTAAATGCAGTATCTACAACGCCTTCAACAACAGCTGCTTATACTTTGCGAAAGCGGCGGCATTGGCTTTGCTATCGGTAAAAATCTCTAAAATACCTGCACCGGCATCTGCAGCAAAAAATGCGGCAAGCGCTTTTTGTAAGTCTGTTAAACTATGGCAGGCAGTATAGTTTATACCAAAATCTTTTGCTGTATTAGCAGCATCTAAAGCCTGCTTTGTTTCGAAGAATTCTTCGAGTTCAGGTTGCTGTTTTGGTCCGTCTATCAACCTGAAAATTCCACCAGCATGGTTGTTAAGTATAACGATGCGCAGGTTTTGTGGGAGGTAGTTATGCCATAGTCCGTTGCGGTCGTAAAAGAAGGCCATGTCGCCGGTTAGTAGCGTGGTAATTGCCGGACTCGTAAGGGCACAACCAACGGTGGTACTGTTGCTGCCATCAATGCCGCTGGTACCCCGGTTTGCATAAACTTCAACTTTCTTTCCTGCATCCAGGCCCACAACGTTAGCATACCGAACCGCCATACTATTTGCCAGGTGCAGGTTGCTTTTTTCTGGTAAAATTTCAAGAACCCGGGAAACAACGGTTAACTCGCTCAGCTCAGCTTCAGAAGTATAATTTCTCAGGAATGTGGAGGCTTTGTTCTCGATCTCTGACCAGGTAGCGCTATAGTTTGTGTCGGAGTTTCCTGCATTTATACTTTCGAAAAAGGCTTCCGGAGTGCTGCGAATAATGCGTGTAAGCGACTGGTAGGTATCTGCCACATGGCCGGCTGGTTGAATGTGCCAGTGGGCGGCAGGCTTATACTTGCGCAGGTATAATTTCAGGGCTTTTGATATGATGGATTTCCCGAATGTGATCAGCAGGTCTGGTTGTAACTTCCCTAGCTTTTCAGTTTCAGGGCAGGCAAGTATAGCGTCCTGGTGACGTATAGTTTGCGGGAGTTCGTGCAGGTTCGAGATCAGGTCGCCAACTACTACAGCACTGGTTTTTTGAGCAAACCGTTCTATAATAGGTAAAAGCTCTAAGGTATGGTTCTGCTGACCGGCAACTATAAGTATACGGTTAAAGTTGCTGAACTCCTGCTGTACCTGCGCAGCACTTAAAGTATAGTTGGCTGGCTCTTCTTCAATTATTTTAACATCGGTACTAAATTCCAGTTCTTCGCCGGGAGCAGGGTAAAAAGGTTCGCGCAACGGGATGTTAATATGCACCGGTCCGGCAGGGTAGGCTACAGCTTCATTCAGCGCTTCGGAAACCATACGTTCGCTGTGCCAGATGCTGTCTTTGTGCGAAAAATCAGAAGGGAAAGTATAGCTCTGTTTGATGTGCTGGCCATACACATTTTGCTGCCGTATCGTTTGTCCGTCCAGCTGGTCGATCCACTCGGGTGGGCGGTCGGCTGTAAGTATAAGCAAAGGCACCTGCTGAAAAAAAGCTTCGGCAACGGCAGGTGCATAGTTTAAAGCAGCTGTACCCGAGGTACAAACCAGTACAGTAGGTTTTCCGGTTGTTAAGGCCATACCTAATGCTATAAAAGCAGCAGCGCGTTCATCGCTTACGGTGCGCACTTTTAGTTTCGGGTGGCGGGCAAATGCTATAGTTAGTGGGGCACACCGCGAGCCCGGCGACAATACCACATTTTCCACCCCTTTGCGGGCACATATCTCGGCTATATTAACAACTGGCTGGATGATCACTGAGTTGATTATTAGATTGTTGAATTGCTCTGTAGTTGAAATCTCGCAGTTTATACTATTGTCATCTCGACGAAAGGAGAGATCTATTTAAAATTCTAAACAGATTCCTCACTAAAACTCGAAATGACAAAAAATACCAGACCATCCTACAATTTAGCAATTTATAGTTACTCAAAGTTAGCAAGTATACGTTGCATGGTCTGCATTTTGTGCCGGGTTTCCTGCCACTCTTTTTCAGCATCCGACTCACCGGTTATACCTGCGCCGGCATAAAGTATAGCCTGGTTTTTGAGCAATTGCATGCAGCGCAGGTTTACGTATAAATGTGTGCCTTCGGTGCAGTTTACCGGGCCTAAATAACCACTATAGTAGCTTCGGTTATAACCTTCGTTGGCAAGTATAAAGTTTAGCGCCGGCTCTTTAGGCAATCCGCAAACGGCCGATGTCGGGTGCAGCAATTGTAGCATATCCGTGCCTAAGGTCGGGAAATCAACTTCTTTCAGGTCCACACTGAAATCGGTGCGCAGGTGCATCAGGTTACCGGCAACTATAGTTCTGGGTCCGACTTCGGAATACTCGCGCAGGCGCAGTTTTTTAAAGCAGCTTAAAATGTAGCGCTCCACCATGCCCTGTTCCTCTATCTCTTTTTGCCGCCAGATCGCGTTCCCCACTGATTCGCCATCTATAGCAGGTTGCGTACCGGCCAAAGCCACCGTCCTGAAAATATTATCCGGTTCTATACTTACCAAAATCTCAGGAGAAGCGCCGATCCAGGTGCCCACATCCGGAATAGATACCAGTGATGCAAAAGCCCGGGGATAACGCTGGCAGATCGTTTCGAATGCCTCTACTAAACTGAAGTCGGCTGGCAGGTTTTCGGTAGCTGTGCGCGACAGAACCACCTTCTCCATGTGCCCGGCATTTATACTTTTTATGGCTTCCGTTACGGCATTTTTAAAACCTGTTTCAGTTTGATGGTGTATAGTTTGCGCCTGCGGCAGATGCCAGTTATAGTCTATAGTTTGAGGACTTTCCAGAGCATCCGTAAATTCCTGTCTGTTCGCATCAGATACACCCTCAGCGAAAGTCAGTTGCCCTGTTTCAGAACTATAAACTATATCACCTTTAATAAAATGTGTCGGCTGCGAATCATCAACTATAAACGGACTGAAAAGGAAACCGAAAGGGCTTTTTTCGAGGTCAGGTTGAGCTAACTTTTGAACTTGAGAAAACGAAATACAGGCCTGCGCAGCATCAGCTAACGGCAAACGCCAGACTGCTACCGGCAAACCCAAGGCAAATGCTGCCTGTACAACCTGCTGTAAACTATACTTTTTAGTATCGGGGGCAATGTCTGCCATGCTATTGTTTCTTATCGATAACGGCTACTGTCATGCGGCTGATGCATACCAGGTTGCCGGCTTCGTCTGTAATTCTGGTTTCCCATACCTGTGTACGGCGGCCATTGTGCAACACGGTTGCTTTGCCAAATACCCAGCCTTCGCTTACGCCACGTATGTGGTTCGCGTTTATCTCGAGGCCAACACAGTTTTTAGTGGATAGGTCTACCTGCAGGGCGGCACCTATACTTGCCAGCGTTTCGGCCAGCACTACCGAGGCACCGCCATGCAGCAGGCCCATTGGCTGGTGTGTCCGGAAATCTACAGGCATTTTACCGCACAGGTAACCCTCACCGGCTTCAGTCACTTCAATACCCAGGTGTTCCACCATTGTATTTTTATTCCACTGCTTTACGCGCTCTAACGTACTTATATTTTTATCCATGGGCTGCGATGGCTATTTTCGCGGTCAGAAAAAGGTCCTAAACAGCAAAAGTAGAAGAATTTTGAGTATTAAGAAAGTATACCTGATCCGCCACGGGCAAACAGATTTCAATATACAGGGTATAGTGCAGGGCAGCGGTGTGGATTCTCACCTGAACGATGTTGGCCGCCAGCAGGCAGCTATGTTTTTCGAGCAGTACAAGCACATTCCTTTCGATAAGGTTTATACTTCGGCATTGCAGCGTAGCATAGAGTCAGTGCAAGGTTTCCTGGACCTGGGCATACCTCACGAAACGCACGAAGGCCTGAACGAGATAAACTGGGGCACACGCGAAGGTACCCGCATCACACCCGAGGAAGATGCCTATTACCACAACATACTGCAAACCTGGTGCGACGGCGAAACAGGCGTTTGCATTGAAGGCGGCGAAAGCCCCGAGCTGGTGGCAGCACGGCAGCAACCTGTAATGGAAACCATACTGGGCAGGCCGCACGAAGAAACCATACTTATATGCATGCACGGGCGGGCAATGCGTATACTTTTATGCCAGTTACTGAACTACCCGCTGCGCTGTATGGACCAGTTTGAGCACCAGAACCTGTGCCTTTACCGGCTGGAACATACAGGCACTATGTTTAACGTAAAGCAATACTGCGACACATCGCACCTGCACGTGCAAAACAACCCTTACGAAGCAGGGCAGGGCGCTCACTAACAAAATGGATAGTATAGTTTGAATAAAATATTTTTAAATCTAATTTTGGGCGGATTATAAGCTGCCCGCGCGGGCGAATAAAACTACACGAGAAATATGGCTGAAGTAATAAGAATGCCTAAGATGAGTGACACGATGACTGAAGGGGTGATCGCATCATGGCTTGTTAAAGTTGGAGATAAGATTAGCTCAGGCGATGTGCTGGCCGAAGTAGAGACCGACAAGGCAACTATGGAGCTGGAATCATACAACGATGGGACATTACTTTACATCGGTCCTAAAAAAGGCGAAGCTGTGCCTATAGATGCCGTTATTGCCATAATTGGTAAAGAAGGCGAAGATATTTCAGGGTTGCTGGAAGAGGATGGCGGCAAAGAAGCAAAAGCTGAAGCCCCGGCCAGGAAAGAAGAAGCGCCTGCTAAAGAAGAAAAGAAAACAGAGACAAAACCTGCTGCTGCCAAAGAGGAAGCTCCGGCTGCTAAAACTTCTGTAGATACCAGCAACATTAAAGCATCTGTTATCAGGATGCCGAAAATGAGCGATACCATGACAGAAGGCGTGCTGGTAAGCTGGCAGAAAAAAGTAGGCGATAAAGTAAAATCAGGCGATGTGCTGGCCGAAGTGGAAACCGATAAGGCAACCATGGAACTGGAGTCGTACGAAGATGGTACGCTGCTTTATACCGGCGTAAACGAAGGCGATTCAGTAGCGATCGATGCCATTATCGCGATCATTGGCGAAGAAGGCGCAGACTATAAGGCCCTGCTGGATTCGGCATCATCGGGTAAGCAGGACCGCCAGGAAAATTCCAAAACAGACGAAGCCATTGAAGCAGGTGTTGACGAAGTTACATCTGATAAAGTAGAAGAAACGAGCGTGCCTGCTACAGGCGATGCTGCCGAAGGCGAAACTGCTGAAGGCGGCCGTATTAAGGCTTCGCCGCTGGCTAAAAAAGTAGCAAAAGATAAAGGCATCAAGCTGAGCCAGGTAAAAGGTACCGGCGAAGGTGGCCGTATTGTGCTGCGCGATATCGAGAACTTTAAACCAGGTGCCGAGGCGCCTCAGAAAGCTGCTGCTCCTGCACAGGCTGCTGCTCCTCAGGGTGCTGCCATACCAAGCGCGCCAGCCGATTCTTACGAAGAGGTGAACGTGTCGCAGATGCGTAAAGTAATTGCACGTCGCCTGGCTGAAAGCAAGTTTTCAGCTCCACACTTCTACCTGACCATGGAAATTGACATGGACAAGGCAATGGATGCGCGTGTAAGTATAAATGAAGTATCCCCGGTTAAGGTATCGTTCAACGACCTGGTAATTAAAGCGGCTGCTGCAGCATTACGTCAGCACCCTGGCGTTAACTCGTCGTGGCTGGGCGATAAGATCCGTTACAACAAGCACATCAACATTGGTGTTGCTGTGGCGGTAGAAGAAGGCCTGCTGGTACCAGTGGTGCGCAACGCAGACTATAAATCACTGTCAGCTATAGCCGCGGAAGTGAAAGACCTGGGCGGTAAGGCGAAGAACAAAAAACTACAGCCATCTGACTGGGAAGGAAACACCTTTACCATCTCTAACCTGGGCATGTTCGGTATCGAAGAATTTACAGCTATCATCAACCCGCCTGATGCCTGCATTATGGCAGTTGGTGCTATCAAGCAAACGCCTGTAGTTCGTGACGGTAACATCCAGATCGGTAACGTAATGAAAGTTACGCTTAGCTGTGACCACCGCGTAGTAGACGGAGCCGTAGGTTCTGCCTTCCTGCAAACGTTTAAAAACCTGCTTGAGAACCCGGTAAGAATTCTGGTATAAAACTCAGCCTATAACCTATAACCTATAAAAAACGCCTCTTCAGCAATGGAGAGGCGTTTTTGTTATTAAGGGAGATATTGGCTTTTTACGGCTGTAGCTGTATTGTAGAAGGGTTTAAGTTAACGGATTCGTATATGGCACGTTTTAATGTGCTTTTTACATTGTTGGCACCAGTATTTTTTCTAATTTATTTTTCAATCTATCCTTTGTCGACTCAAATAACTCAGTTAAATCAGATTTGGTTTCTAAACCCGATTCGAGTAATTCATGATTAATGATTGGAAGTTGAAATGCTTTAATTGATATTTCTTTTCCAGCTGCTAATGCATCCTTTATCGTTAACTCTGTTTGTTGTTCCTGACTTTGTTTAATTGTGTTAGGATAGAACAATATGATTTCATCAACTTCAAACCTAACTGCATAAGCGAGCATTTGATAAAGGTCGTTTTGGGAAATTCCTTTTTTGGGGTCCTTCTCATCTGAATATACAATCTTGTATTTAGTGTCCGCAATCAGAGATTTATAATCAGTTTTAAGCCATAAATCAGGTTTTAAATTGAAGGTTTTGTCTTCATCCAAATATGTATCACTTCTTTGAGATTTTGCCTTTACGCCTTCAAGTTCCTTATCTATGAAACCAAAAATGAAGTCTTCAAAAATATATTCCATTGGTAACAAGAAAGCGAAGAGCTTCAAATCATTTTTATAGTCAAACGAAACACAATTGGTGAGAAATAACTGGCAATAATCACGGACAGTTTCAAACTTACCAAACATTGGATTGAACGAAATTTTAGAACATTGTTCAGCTGTTGCTCTTTCATCTGATACTTCATCTAATATGAAGAGGATTTCTCTTAAATTTTTTTTGTTATCGTGATCTGAGGAATTATTGAATAAAAGAGTAGTTACATACTTTATTATACGATTGAATTTATTGTCAAAAACGAATGCATCATAAGTACAATTAAGTTTATGCCATTTACCTGTACTTAAGTTTTGATTGATGTATTCGTTCGTGTTTAAACGCCCTTTTATAAATGACAATTCACGATTTACTTCTTCATACTGCTGATAGATGGAAGTATTTAGAAGTTCACGAGTATATTTTGAAAATAAGTAGATTAAAACTTCGAAAAAACTACTCTTTGTACTACCTAAAGATGCTTGATAATTGGGGAATTTAATTTTACGACAATAGCTTAGCCACCAAAGAATATGGTTTTGTATTTGACTTACTTCATTATTTAGTTTCGGGGATTCAACAGTATAGTTATTATTTGAATCGAAAAATATTTTTGGTAAAAGGTTTATTTTATTTCCTCTATAATGAATTACGCCAACATATTTATTAGATTTTATCTCATTTGATTTATGAATGAATTGAAGGAACCTCTGAGATTCTATTTTGTCGTTCCCATTTTTTGAATAGAAAGAATTCTTCTCACGGCTATTCCAGATTTCATCAAGAAATCCTTCCAAGCCATCAAATGAAGCTTGAATATCTGCTTTGTTTTGATATTCAAATAGGTTAATCATTCTTTTCAGTAATTCTTAAAGGCCAAAATTCGTTATCAATACTAAATTGCATGTTAAATAATGCTTTGGAAATTATTTGAGTAACTGTTTTGGAATCATTCATAAAGTACTCCAATAAAAGAGGAATTACTTTTACATTCATTCTTTTTTTGAAATCATAAGGTTCTTCTTTTGAATCCATAAAATAGGAGTGACCTATTTGGAAATCATGTCCCTTGTCAGAAATAATTGATTCGTTTATGGATTTTAAAACATTTTCATTTTTAACATTAAGTCCATCCTCTGAATATTTTGGATACATTGGTATAAACTCAAACCTTCTTCTTAAAGCAATATCAAGAAGAGCAATAGACTTATCAGCGGTATTCATTGTGCCAATGATGTGTAAGTTTGAAGGAACGACAAATGTATCTCCTGAAGGCAGCTTAGTTTCCATTGGAATTTTACCATGTGATCGTTTGTCTGGCTCAATAAGAGTAATAAGCTCCCCAAAAACTCTTGAAATATTTGCACGGTTTATTTCGTCAATAATGATTACATAGTTTTTTCTTTTAGTAATTTCTTTTTTGCCAGATGAGTCTTTGCCAAGCTTAAGAAGTTCATCCAAAAGAGGAGAGTAATAAGACGAAAGACCTTGGATATCTAAAACAGATTCAGCATCATACATTTTTCTTAATGTTGAAATACTCAATGTGTGTTCAGTGCCACCACTGGTCTTCCTAAATTCGATTGATTTGTTAGTGATTGCTGTTATGAAGTAAGATACTTTCTTCATCTTTATTTCAATCTCTTCAACTTCACCTTCGACTAGTGGATTAACAAATTCGTTGAATGTTTCTTCGAATGTTTTTTTAGCAACAGGAGGTTGTTCTGAAGCTATAATATTTTTTAATGCTTTATCTGATATAACCTTAAAAATCCCATCTTTTCTTTCAAATGTTAATGCCTTATCGTTTTCTGTATCTGGTCGGAGTCCTTGGATGAAGTCTTCATAGCTGTAATTTTGATGAAAGGTGATAAATTCAATTTGATCATGAAGATTGGCTTTGAAAATCTCTAGTGCTTCATCAAAAGAGTTGATTTTTCGATTTTCAATGATTTCTGCGGCTCTCAAAACTGTATTATATGTTTTGCCAGTACCTGGAGGACCGTATAGTATAGTGTTTAATGGAAAGTTCATTTTCTCTTCCATGTTTTTTTGTGGCGCCTCAATTTCGAATACGTAGCTTTCAAAATCAGAATTATTATATCTTCTATAACCTGATTTAGTTGTCCTATTTAGTTCATCCGTAATTGCCTCTTTTATTGAGAGCCAATCGTTTTGATCGGGATTAAATTCATTGTAATAATTGTAAAACGGTTGCGGAGGTGTCCCATCATATGGTTCACTACTTTCTTGAAGCTTTTCTTTCGAAATGACTCCATAAACCCCTATGGAATTATTTAAGTATAGATTAAGGCTATATCGTTGCCCCACAGTAAAATTCAGTCTATTGTCCCTGATGCTATAAACGACACGTTCGTCAAATGGCTTTAGCTGAAGTTCAGAAATAAGCTTTCTTAGAGTATCGATGTATTTGTTAAAAACTGAATGGTCGAATTTATTTTTTACTGTTTCAAAGAGACCAGTATTATTATTCTTGGGTGCGCTATTAAAGATTTGATCGATGTGCTCACTATTTGTAACCTCTTTAATAGTCGCCCAGTATCCACTGGAAAAGTCAACTTCAAAAGGAGAAAAATTATGTTCCCATTTAACCTCTAGCTTTTTTCCATCACCAAAATTCTTAGAAACACATCCTCTGGCTTTTATTGCCATAACGGATTTGGTCTTTTCTTTGGTAAATGCTACCTTTATTGCTATTTTACTGCCTTCAGGAACTTTTTTGACTTCTTCGATGAATTTATCATCATAACCATTTTCCCAGATTCCATTTTTTAAAAACCGTTCTGTTTGGTCTGATGGATTGGATCCCTCCCAATAAGCCCCAACCAAAAAATACTGGTTTGTTGAATTTAAATTTCCATCCAAAATTGAATTGTAGCGTTCAATGTTGATTACATCTTTTATCAGATACTTGTATTCCTTTGAACCGACCGTAACACTGATGCCACTAGAATTAATGTTTTTAGCTATTTGAATACCGATTGTACCCAAGTATGTGGCGAAAGTTAAATGACGATTTGTTTCTGGAAAGCTTCTATAAAATTCACATATTGAATCGTAATCATCATCTTTAGTTAGAACCTCCCGAACGATATTTTTCCAATACTTGTAATAAATTGGAAATTCACTGGGATTTTGGCAATGCTTAATTACTGAAAAAATGTGAGGTAAGAAGTTGTTTAGATTAGAGTTTAATTGAAAGTTGAAACTATTGAGGTCAGTAGATTTCTTTACTGAGTTAAAGAATTTGTATAACTCCAATTTTGAGCCATCATCTAATTTAGTCCCTTCTCTAAAGTTATTGATACGATTAGCTATTTTAACAATTGTATTAACCTTGCTTACAAATGTCGAAAGTATTTTGGAATCATTTACAGTGAAGGAATCAGCGGATTTTAATTTATTGATTACTGCATTTAGCTCAGCTTGATTGTTTTCATTTTTAAGTAAATGAACTTTGTCTTCTAAATTACCAAGCCACTCTTTTTCTTGCTCATAAAGAGAGTTGAAGTCTTCTTCATGTTCAGACTTCAAATTGTCAAATGATAAGTTGAATTTCTTTACGTAATCTTTTATATCCATTCAGTTTTTTCTTTTTGGTGCCAACTACTGTATAACAGGAATATCTACTCCTACTATCTATCAAATACAGCGGATAACCGGAGTAAATGGGATAACCGGAGTAAATGTATGCCAAATATATCGATCTTAAGTTTATATAATACAGATTGTAAGTACAAAAAACAAAAGCCCCTTCAGTGATAAGAAGGGGCTTGTGTATAGGGAAGAGCCGTAATTAATTATTGCCTAATAATGAATAACCAAAATTTAAGGACTAGATCTCCTGGCCAACAAGGTAGGTGGTGTAGCCAGTATAAACGAGGAACAACAAGGCTGCTTCCCACCGGTCGAGCCTTTTGCGTTTGCCCGTAAACATGGCCAGGAACAGGAAAATTGTACCTCCGGCAAGTATGTATAGGTCGGTGTTGAATGCAGCATCGTAAGCAATAGGCCGGATTATAGCGCTTACCGCCACAACAAAGAAGAGGTTAAAGATATTAGACCCGATAATGTTGCCCACCGCAATGTCGCTGTTTTTGCGGAAGGCAGCCACCAACGATGTAGCCAACTCAGGCAATGAAGTGCCCGCCGCAACTATAGTTAAGCCAATTATCTTTTCGCTTACACCTAAAATAGTAGCCATTTCTACAGCAGTGGTTACAACAAACCGACCGCCAATTACCAGCCCGGTCAATCCTAAACCTATAAATGCCCATATCTTTAAATTACTCATGGGTGCTGTAACAACTTCCAGGTCTTCGGGCTCCGATTGTAGCTGTTTGTATACATACCACAGGAACATGATAAACATGAAAAGCAATACAAAACCTTCTATCCGGCTAAGTATAAAAGTATCGGTGTAGATGTTGTTCACCATCAGGAACAGGAGCACAATAGCTACAAAAGAAAGCGGTATTTCTTTCCAGACGGTGCTGGATTGTACTGTAAGAGGGGCAATAATGCCGACAATGCCAAGTATAACAAACAGGTTAAAATTGTTACTGCCTATAATATTGCCAAAAACCAGGTCCTGGTGTTGTTGATAGGAGGCAAACGTATTCACGACCATTTCGGGGGCAGAGGTACCTAAAGCCACAATGGTAAGCCCGATAGCAAGGTCTGAAACGTCATAACGTTTTGCCAGTGCCGAAGCGCCTTTCACAAGCCAGTCTGCGCCTTTAATGAGCAGGGCAAGCCCAAGTATAAGTAGTAATATCTGAATGAGCATAACGAAGTATAATGCCGGAAACTGAAGTTACTTTAAACTATAACCTTCCGCCGGCATAATAGTTTTTTACTATTTACTCTTATGGAAGTATAGCCTCAAAGGTTCCGGAATAAGTCTACAACTATATGCTATTATGTGTTTTGTGATTGATATTGAGTAGAATGACTAAGTAGAAATGCTGGATGCTTGTAAGATTGTTATACTTACAGAGCACACCTGGTGGTGGTAGCATTTTTATAGTTGTAACTATACTTCCAGGTTTATTTTGCGGAGCTCATTCCGGATGCGTCTTTCCCATTCACGCTGTTTGCGGGCGTAGTTACCGCCATGCGTGTCGCGGTCGTAATAGTCCTGGTATTCCTGCATCAGTTGTATGTGTTTGGTCAGCAAAGCTTCAACCATACCGGGTTTGCGGATCTCCTTTTTATCAAGGCTATTAAGCTCTATCTCCAGCGACTCGGCGTACAGGTGCGCGATGTCAAAATGCAACTGCTCATGTTTTAAAGTATAGTCGTCGCGGTAATCGGCGCGTACCCACGAGTCGTCGCGGAAAGCAACGGCATATGCATCGTAGGTAATTGCCCCAGACCAGAAACTCGTAGGCCTCATTTTTAAAAAGATGCTTACTGTTATCTCTGCTCCCTTATGGCGGTCGGTATAGCTAGGCCTGCCCTTAAAATCCTGCCAGTTCAGTCTTTTACCGGGTTCATAAGCCAGCACATCAAATGTTTGCGCCATGCTGCCCCACGACAGCAGCAATCCGGCCAGTAACAGAAAAAGTCCTCTCATGAATAATTTATACTTGCTTCTGATAAGCCATTGCATAAAACAGGCCAAACTTTAACTGAACCTTACCGACAATTTGGCACAAACTATTAGGTTGGCTTTTTGTTTGAAGTTGCAGTAGTTTTACAATTATGCCGTAGTTACTTATAAACTATAGCTGCACATACTATAAATCTAAACTCAGCACATGACCAAAATAAGATCTACTACCGTTTTAGGTATTTATCATAATGGCGAAGTCGCGCTTGGCGCCGACGGCCAGGCCACCATGGATAAGCACATAGCCAAAAGCAATGTTAAAAAAATACGCAAGCTGCTTAACGGGAAAGTGGTAACAGGTTTTGCCGGTTCTACTGCCGATGCTTTTACTTTGCTCGAGCGCTTCGAAGAAAAACTGAACTCGTACCAGCAAAACATGAAACGCGCTGCCATAGAGTTGGCCAAAGACTGGCGAAAAGACCAGTACCTGCGCAAACTGGAAGCCATGATGGTAGTAGCCAATAGCGAAGAGCTTCTGATTATTTCGGGAACAGGCGATGTGCTGGAGCCAGATCACCAGATCGCTGCCATCGGGTCGGGGAGCATGTTTGCCCATGCCGCTGCGCTTGCCCTTAAAAAGCACGCCCCGCATTTATCAGCAGAAGAGATGGTGCGCGAAGCCCTGAATATTGCGGCCGATATCTGTATCTATACCAACCATAACCTGATCATCGAAAAGCCAGGCGAGTAGGGTAGTTTAATCTTTCGGTTTTATAGTTGATCCTTCTGTTCGGATAACGCTGGTTAAAAGAGTTTTATACAGGCATTTTTAACCTTATGCAATCGAATAACGAATAACTAAAAACCAATATCGAAATTAGTTTTAAATTGCCGCCTCAAACTGCCATAAAAGGCAGTATTGGCTTTACGCTACAAACTATGAATGTATCTGAATTTCTAAAGAAACACTACAAGCACTTTAACGCGGCCTCTGTGATAGACGCTGCCGAAGGTTATAAAACCCACCTGAACAATGGTGGCAAAATGATGATAACGCTGGCAGGCGCTATGTCTACGGCTGAGCTGGGCATTATACTTGCCGAGATGATCCGCCAGGATAAAGTGCATGCTATTTCGTGTACCGGTGCCAACCTCGAAGAAGATATCTTTAACCTGGTAGCACACGACTTTTACGAGCGCGTACCAAATTACCGCGAGCTGTCGGCTGCTGATGAGGAAGCCCTGCTGGAGCGCCACATGAACCGCGTAACCGATACCTGTATTCCGGAAGAAGAGGCAATGCGCCGTATCGAGCACACGGTACTTAAATTCTGGGAGAAAGCCGACCAGGAAGGCAAGCAGTATTTTCCGCACGAGTTCTTTTACCAGATACTGTTATCAGGCGACCTGGAGCAGTACTACCAGATAGATCCGAAGAACAGCTGGATGCTGGAAGCTGCCAAAAAGAACCTGCCGATCATCTGCCCGGGCTGGGAAGACTCAACCTTAGGTAACATTTATGCAGGTCACGTTATAGCCGGCGACATCAAAAATGTGCATACCATGAAAACCGGTATTCAGTACATGATCTACCTGGCTGACTGGTATACAAACAATGCGAAAGACGAGTCTACAGTAGGTTTCTTCCAGATCGGTGGCGGTATTGCCGGCGACTTCCCGATCTGTGTTGTACCGATGCTGCACCAGGATCTTCAGCGTACCAACGTTCCGCTTTGGGGCTACTTTGCCCAGATATCTGACTCTACGACCAGCTATGGTTCATACTCAGGTGCTGTGCCGAACGAGAAAATTACCTGGGGTAAATTAGGTAAGGAAACGCCTAAGTTTGTAATTGAATCGGATGCAACTATAGTAGCGCCACTCATCTTCGCGATAGTGCTGGATATGTAAGTTTAACTGAACTATACCTATAAAAAAAGCGGCTGCAGGTTTATACTTGCAGCCGCTTTTAGTTTATACTACGTATAGTTTATGCTGGAACAGTGTCCTTCATTTCACGGTCCCAGAAGCGATGCATTTTAATGGCATCTATAAACTTAACAGCAAACTCATCCGCCTCAGCGTCCGATCCTGCCGTTACTACGCCTTTATCAGATACAACCTGGCCCGCATTGCTGTTGGCTACATTTATACCTGTAATAAAAGCACGATCGAGCAAGGCTATACCATGGCCGGATGTGGCTATAGGTTTGCAGTGCTTAAATGCTTCGCTTAAAAAGTGTAGCGCATCGCCTTCTTTCATCATGGCAGCTATACTTTTCTCGCCATCGGGCACATAAACAGCATCAAACATAATAGAGGCCGTAGTTACGTGGTTTTTATCAACCTCAACCTGTTCGCCTGTAGATGAAGTGCGTTTGCCTAAAGTTTTAGAAATGATCTTGGCATGCGCTCCTGCGTCTTTTATAGCCTGCTTTACCTGCATCAGTTCGTTGCAGTCAAAACCGTCTTCTATCAGGATGGCTACTTTGCGGCTTTTAGCAGTTTTAACTTTGTTCTTTTCCATGCTTACCGCCGGCGATTCTTTAACAGATTTGCCTTTTTTCATCTTCTCCGAAGCCTTGTTGCTTTCGTAGTTGCCGGTCAGCGTTACAGATTTATCTTCTGGTACTTCAACACCTATACCTGCTGCCACACGTTTTGCAAAATCAGGATTTACGTGGTGGAAATGCACTAGCTGTCTGCGTCTTATTTCTTTGTTCTCTACTTTACCAAGCTCAAAATGGGCTGCACTTACAATGTGTTGTTTTTCCGGTTCGGTCAGTGAGTTCCAGAACATAGCAGGCTGACTGAAGTGGTCGTTAAAGCTTTCGCTGCGTGCCCGTATTTTCTGGCCATCTATGCGTTCCATATAATGCATGTAACCGCCCATGTTTTCCGGGGTCATCATAGGGCAGCCATTGCCAATAGAGTTCGGGAAGTAGTTTGCTTTACCTTTATTTATTCTCTGTCGCATAAAGCCGTCCTGCTGGTGGTTATGCACCGGGCAAACAGGTCGGTTTATAGGTACTTCGCTAAAGTTAGTGCTGGTAAAGCGGTTTATCTGTGTATCGAGGTAAGAGAAAAGGCGGCCTTGCAGCAGCGGGTCGTTCGTTACATCGATGCCCGGCACCAGGTTGCCCGGGTGGAAAGCTGCCTGTTCGGTTTCAGCAAAGAAGTTATCCGGGTTGCGGTTCAGTACCATTTTGCCAATAGGTTTTAGCGGTACCAGTTCTTCAGGTATAAGCTTTGTGGCGTCCAGCAGGTCAAAATCAAACTTAAACTCGTCTTCTTCTTCTACAATCTGCACGGCCAGTTCAAATTCAGGATACTCGCCCATGTCTATAGCTTCCCACAGGTCGCGGCGTAACCAATCAGGATCTTTACCGGCAACTTTCTGCGCCTCGTCCCACACCATAGAATGCGTGCCCAGCATCGGGCGCCAATGGAACTTAACAAACCTTGCTTTACCCGCTTCATTTATAAAACGGAAAGTATGTACGCCAAATCCTTCCATCATTCGGAAGCTGCGCGGAATGGCTCTGTCCGAGAGTACCCACATGATCAGGTGTGTCGTTTCAGGCATCAGCGAAGCAAAATCCCAGAAGGTATCGTGTGCCGCCGAAGCCTGTGGCATGTCGTTGTCCGGATCGGGTTTAATAGAGTGCACCAGGTCCGGGAATTTAATGGCATCCTGTATAAAGAAAGGAGGCATGTTGTTGCCTACCAGGTCGTAGTTACCTTCTTCAGTATAAAACTTAACAGCAAAGCCACGCACATCACGCACCGTATCAGCAGAACCACGGGAACCTACCACGGTAGAGAAGCGGGCAAAAACGGGAGTCTTAGTGTTGGGATCTGATAAGAACTTGGCTTTTGTATACTCCGCCATCGACTCGTATGGCTGGAAATAACCGTGTGCTCCGGCCCCACGGGCATGTACAACACGCTCAGGTATACGCTCGTGGTCGAAGTGGGTCATTTTCTCGCGGAAGTGGAAATCTTCCATAATAGTTGGTCCGCGGGAGCCAGTTTTTAAAGAATCATCGGTGTGGCTTACACCAATGCCCTGGTCGGTGGTCATATACTCCCCTTCATTGTCGTTCCGGAAGTCTTCCAGCTGTTTATTTTTGCTGTTCTCGTTTACAAAATGAGGTGATTTGTTTGGCTTTTGCTCTTCCATAGTTTTTATAGTTGATAATACAATTAGAATGTTCGCTTGAAAAGGAGATAACTGGTCAAAATGAGCTTCAGAAACAGTTAACCTTTAGTAAGGTACGGTACTATAAAAACCGGGGTTGGTAAAAATTGTATTACACTACATTAAAATTATATTAAAATTGGTTTATACTTAGTAGATAGGCTGTGAGAGCATTTATTTAAAAGTGCGGAAAGTATAAAAACAGAAAGGCAGCACCTAAATTATACAGTAAAGTATAAACTGGTGTGTTTAAGGGAATAGAACTTTGTTTAGAAGATAAATTGCGGCCTTCTAAGGGTTTCGGAGTTGTAAATAATATAAGAAAAGCTTTATTCTATGAGTTCGTGGCGGCCTAGCTTATACTCATCCTTCTTTAAAAAGTAATCGCCGCACTTCTCGAGCAGGGTAATGTTGTCTATATTGATCTCCCAGTTAAAGTTATAGTTGCACAGGAAAGACAGTACCGGACCCAACATTTCACGGGAGGTATCGCCGAGGGCCAGCGAGATGTGAGGCAGCCACATATTCGGGTTATAGTATAAGCCCATTTCGCTGCTCATTTCTGATACATCGCGGTGCAGTTTGCCGTGTAACTGGTTTAGTGGCGGCGTGCGCAAAACCGGAATATAAATAACAGGCGTATCTCCCGGGAAGATGCCCAGACCGGTTGTACGAATGCTGAAGGAGTTTATCTCGAGGCAAGTCTGCTCCAGGTATTCTTTCAGCTCTTCCATGTCAGGTATTTCAGCCGTTAACAGTGTCAGGTGCGGGTAGGGGGTAACTTTTACGCCATTCAGGCCAAAGCGACGGTCAAGGTGCTCCTGCAGTTCTGTTACACGTTCAGAATGTGTCTTATCTAAAAGCGAAGTGATCGCGATCATATTATCAGCTAAAATTGAGGATCATACTTCTTCTGTTCATCTTAACAAAAGAGTATACATACCACAGGTAAAACGGTGCAGCGGCTTATTTGTTTAGCTTGCCCGGGCATATCCGGTTGTAAGTAAATACTGCCGCACGGCAAAATGCTTTAAAATAAGTACCTTTGCACTTCCGAAGCAGAAAATTACACCATGGTATCAATAAACAACCTCAATTTCCATTTCGGCAGCCGCCCTATGTACCAGGATGCCAACCTGCACATCCGCCCGAAAGATAAGATCGGACTGATAGGCCTGAACGGTACCGGTAAATCGACGTTGCTGCGCATTTTAGTTGGCGAGTATAAGCCGGATGGTGGCAGCATACATATGAGTAAGGAGACCACGATCGGTTTCCTGAACCAGGATTTGCTTAGCTACGAAACGCACGAAAGTATACTTTCGGTAGCGATGCAGGCATTTGAGGAAGCGATCAGTCTGCAGACTGAAATTGATAAGATACTTATTGAATTTGAGCACAACTTCCATGATAACCTGGTGCAGAAACTGGCCGACATGCAGGAACGCTTTGAAGCACTGGGTGGCTATAGTATGCAGGCCGAGGCCGAGGCGATACTGGAAGGACTAGGTTTTAGTACCGAAGAGTTACAGCAGTCACTTTCATCGTTTTCGGGTGGGTGGCGCATGCGTGTAATGCTGGCTAAAATACTTTTGCAAAAACCATCGCTGTTGCTGCTCGACGAACCTACCAACCACCTCGACTTACCATCCATCAAGTGGCTGGAATCTTACCTGGAGCGTTTCGAAGGAGCCGTTGTGATCGTATCGCACGACCGCGAGTTTCTGGACCGCACTACCAATGTAACGGTGGAGGTTTCTGGCGCAAAGCTTAACTACTACCCGGGCAACTATAGCTTTTATGTAGAAGAAAAAGCTATGCGCAACGAGATACAAAAAGGCGCTTACGAGAACCAACAAGCCCATATCAGGCAGACAGAGCGTTTTATTGAACGCTTTAAAGCAAAAGCTACCAAGGCCAAGCAGGCACAAAGCCGCATGAAGCAGCTCGAACGTATGGAGCTTATTGAAGAAGTTGCACCAGATGCGGCAAAAGTAAATTTCAGTTTCCGGTTTAATGTGCAGCCCGGTCGCCATATTCTGCGCCTGGAGCATATGAGCAAAGCCTACGGCGATAAAGTTATTTTCCGGGATACGAATGTGCACATCGAGCGCGGCGATAAAATAGCCCTGATCGGTGCGAATGGTAAAGGTAAATCTACGTTGTTGCGCATTATAGCCGGCACCGAACCTATAAAAGGCAAGCGCGAACTGGGTCACAATGTTATCATGTCGTTTTATGCGCAGCACCAGCTGGAAGCTCTGAATGTAGACAACGAAATGTTGCAGGAATTACAGCAGGCAGGCTCGGGCAAAACCGAAATGGAATTGCGAACGCTGCTTGGTTCTTTCCTTTTCACTGGCGATGAGGTTTTCAAGAAGATAAAAGTACTGTCAGGTGGTGAGAAGAGTAGGGTAGCGTTGGCTAAAACGCTTATCTCAGAAGCCAATTTCCTGATGCTAGATGAACCTACGAACCACCTTGATATGCAGTCTGTTAACATACTGATACAAGCCCTGGAACAGTACGAAGGTACATTTGTAGTCATATCGCACGACCGTTACTTTGTGGAAAATGTGGCTACCAAGATCTGGTACATCGAGGATTACCAGTTAAAGGAATACCCTGGGACTTACCACGAGTACGAAGCTTTTCAGGAGAAGCGCGAAAAAGCAGCCAAGTTACAGGCAGCCGCAGCAGCACCGGCTCCTAAAAAGCAGGAGACAAAACAAGCCCGCAGCAATAACGAAACAAACCAGTTAAATAATCAGCTAAAACAGGCAAATAAAAAACTAGCCGAAGTAGAGAAGCAAGTACAACAACTCGAAGAGGAACGCGCCAAATGCGAAGCTGAATTAGCAGACCCAAATGTTTATGGTAACCCGGATCTGCTGCAGGAAGCTTCGCTTAAGTTTGAAGCCGTTCAGAAAGAACTCGAAAAGACCAACGCCGCCTGGGAAGAACAAATGCTGGTAGTAGAGGACTTGGAAAGCCAGATAGGATAATTGTATTTTACTGCTCTTCGGTATTTGTAATCCCGAAGCACTTACTATCAGAATTAAAATCCGGCTTTTAGGTTCGACATTAGAACTGGCAAAGTATAAAATCGGATTACAAATCCTTAAAGTGCTTTTAAGAAGTTACAACACCCCATAATGGTATCAAACCTATAAAACAAAATGGCCGGCTATAAAACTATAGCCGGCCATTTTTATGAGGATCAATATATTTATTTAGAGACTACTTTTATAAGCATGCCTTTATCTAATCGGTCGCTTAGTTGCATGCCGTTAAGTACTGCTATTTCTTCCAATCGGTCATTTTTCATACCAAACGACTGAAGCGCTTGTTGCAGCGTAGTATTTTGAGCTACAGTTTTGATACGAATACGCTCAGGTTGACGGTTTATCTTCTCTGAATCTGTGAGCTGCTTAAAGTTGGTCATCGTGTTTGAGAAGGTATTAAAATAGTTGTTGAAATCGTTGGCCGTTGTAATACCCATAATACTATAAATGTTGCCACCATATTGTATAAAATAAGTTAGCGTCCGGATAGTACCTTGTTCCTGCACCTGATCGGCAACTAAAGCCAGGGCGTTATTGCCGTTCACAGATACGTTCTTCGATTCAACTGCAGTCAGTTTGTAAGCTTCTAAGGTCTGGCGGGCGGCATCTTCCAGCGAAGAACCAGGTGCCAGTGTCAGGTTCATAAGGGCCTTTCCATCTTCCGGGCTCATCTGGAAAACCTGTGGCGAGTTCATGTATTTCCAGCCATTTGGTATCGGGAACTGGAACTTAAGCTCCGGATGATAGAAGATCTGGTTCTCAACAAAGCCTTGCTTAGGGTCTTCGCCATATACCATTCCATCGATCATGCGCAGGTACGAGTTACGGCCTACTTCCAGGTTTGTAGCATTCTCTTTTTTCTTCCACTGGGTTGCTAACTCCTGCACCGTATTATAGCGATCGCCCGGGTCGGGGTGGGTGCTCATAAAAGTAGGTATAGCCTGGCCACTTTCCTGCTGCTTACGCTGTAAGGTTAAAAAGAAGTCGGCCATTTCATCAGCATCATAGCCAATTTTAGTTGAGTATTCAACACCTAAACGGTCAGATTCGCGTTCATCGTCACGGCCGAATTTTAAGAAGAGAAGTCCAAGTCCCTGCATGGCTTCGTTACCAAACTGGGCAAGTTCCGGCACCATGATCATACCGGCAATTAAACCAACCTGGCTCAGCACCGATTTACTTTGTTGTTGCGCCGAATGGCGTGCAGCAACGTGGCCAATTTCGTGACCAAGTACACCGGCAAACTGTGCCTCATTGTTAAAGTGTGCCATTATACCGCGCGTAAAGTATACATAGCCACCAGGTACAGCAAAGGCATTTATAACAGGAGAGTCTACTATTTTAAAATCGTATTTGATATTGCTGCGATGCGAAACAGCAGCCATTTGCTGGCCTTTCTCATCTATAAACCGCTGCAAAGTTGGGTTTTCGTACATCCCGAACTGGGCTACGATCTGGGGGTCTGCTTGCTGGCCCATTGCCAGTTCCTGCTCTTCCGACATCAGCATGACCTCTTTTTTACCTGTTACCGGGTTGGTAGAGCAGGAGTTAAAGAGCATGAATATGCCGGTAACTAAACACGTTATCGATAACTTTTTCATTGCTACATATTTTAAGTATAAAAGCTTTCAGTTTAGATAGTTAAATCTTTGAAAACCTATATTTACCTGCAACGATTAAAGTTTTGTTTAGTTGCGAAAGCTGCTTAAATGATGCTTAAAACCAATATTCTATAGTATAATGATGAAAATTGATATTAGAACTTATCCTGTAAAACGTTATACTCAACCGTTGTCCGATGCGTACCATTCAGCAAAGGAGTTCTCGGTTTCCCAGAGGCGCAGGCTGTGAAGCTTTATACTTTCAGGTAGTTTGCCGATCAGTTTATTTTTAAAATCGATCAACATGTTTTCGCAGGTTGGCTGGTAGGCGGTAAGTACCAGTTTGTGGTTTAGCTTCTGCAGTACGTTCAAAAGCTCGGCGTCCGTATCTTGCCTAAGTATAAGGGCGTGGTCGAACGGAGCAACTATAATTTCCTGTACCAGTCTTTTCAGATCCCCGAAGTCCAGTACCATGCCATAGGTTGGGTCGGTTATAGTTGTATTGGGCTGGCCAAGTATAGTTACCTGCAACCTGTAAGAATGCCCGTGCACGTTTTTGCACGGGCCATTATAGTTAAGCAAAGCGTGCGCAGTCTCAAACGTAAACTGGCGCGTTAATCTGATGTAATCCATAGGTTGGTTTAGGCCAGTACCTGTGCTCGTTTTAAGCTGATCTGCTGTAAAAAATCTTCTGCTTCAAGTAGCTCATCAAATAAAATTACCTGTCGCTCAAGCTGCTCTCTGAATAATTCGGGCACTATTGTTTTATAGTAACTTATACCTTCCTGCATATTCTGCCAGAAGTTCTGCAGGTATTTTTCCTGCTTATCAGTCATGGTTTCCAGTTGCTCCGCTTTCTTGTTCTTCCAGTAATCGATGTACATTTTAAGCTCGTTCACGAACATGTGCGGGCGGTAGCTCTTATTTAGGGCGTTAAACCGGCCATAAATGTGGCCAACCATTTCATGTAATTTAAATATACCGGAAAAGTAAGCCAAGTTTGGCCCCGGGCAAATAGTTACGGCTGTGTTGGCTGCCTTTTTACCAATGTTAAATATCTGTAAGGCTGAGTTGGCAAGTCCTTCGCATAAGCATTCTTTTGCCAGTACGGCTATTTCTTCGGCTTTATAGTTTTCGGGAGTTATAGCCAGCGTATCGAGCTGCTCTTGTAGTTGCTCCAGCTTACGGCGCTGGTATTTGCGTGAAGCTGTGCAGATAGGCTCTGTCGTGAATTCGGTGTTCGATACAAGGTGCTTTTTAACACATGGGCTGCCTGGCTTCCCTTTATCGATGCGCATTTGTTTTAGCTGCTCGCTGCTGGTACCACGCAGGGCATTAAACGGAACACCCAACGGCGATATAGGGCTCAGGTATAAATCCTCCCCTCTGGCATCAGATAACTGTTGTAAAGTTGGTTCGTCAACCGTGGTAGCTTCCGGCACAAGCAGGAAAGGAGTGCCCCAGCCAGTAGCGTCCAGGCCATAATAACGAAGCAGGAAGTTGTGCTCGTCGGCTGTGCCAATACCACCTTGCATGGTAATACGCTGCCCCGGAATCTCGCCCGGTACGTGTATGCCTTTACTTGCCAGCGCAGAGCTGTATAAACTATAAAGTTCTGATCGCAGCGCTTCCCTGTTCTCTTTAAATTCCTGCAGGATCGGGCCTATCAGGTAGCCATCGGTAGCAAAAGCATGTCCGCCACAGTTTAAGCCCGACTCAATGCGGTATTCTGAAACCCAGATGCCTTTTTTTGCCAGGATCTTACCCTGAACCATAGCCGAGCGGTAATCACTTACTTTTATGATGACAGACTTGTCGTAGTCGCCTTTGGCATTAGGTAAAAAGCACGGAAACTGCTCCAGGTAAGCGAAAAGTCTCATGTTCATACCAGCCGAAAATACTACTGATGCCTGTACTTTACTATTTGTAAAACCACGCAGTGCTGCCAGGGCATCGCTAAATTCTGCTGGTAATGGCGCACCGGACTTGTCATAGTTGGTCTTGTCCAGTTTGGTCATGATGTTTACATCAATTTTACCGGCCACCAGGCTATTGCGCAGTTCGGTTTGTAGTTGCTGACGCAGTGCTTCATCCGAAGTTTGCAGCATCTTGTTATACTTCAGTTTTAGTGGAGCATCTTCCGGAAGTAAAGTAAAATATTTGCTGAGCTCTGCGTCTGGTGTAAAGTCCTGCAATTTAAGCGCCGCCATTTGCTCTTCCACTATCTCGTGCAGCAGGTTCAGGAAAGCTGTTGTACGGTTGGCGCGGTAGTCTTCTTCTTTGTCTGTTATAGGTTGGTAAGGCTTGTTGTACAGGTTAGCGTAGTGAGAACGGGTATGTTCCAGCAGGCTATCGTCGCTAAGCGATACGACTGACGATATTCCGAAACGCGCTACCTTAAGTGGCGAGTCGATGGAAAAGGCAAGGCCCATAACAGGCAAATGAAAGTTGTGCGGCGTTTTAAGAGACATGGTGTGACTTTTATAAAGTATAAAATTTATGGCTGGAGCCGGAGATTTGAGGCGCAAGCTATAGAAGTACAAACCAACCACCTATGAGCAGCATCAATACTAAAACTGACTTATGTTCTTGTGTATATAGTTATTTTTTCATATCTGCTGACATGATTTATAGTTGAATAATAGCCCCGAAGCGCCAAAAAGCGTAATTTCAGGCAATTGTTATAAGTTTAGTAACTAAGTGCCTGCTTTGCCATTTGATGCAGAGTAGTTATATTTAGTAAAATAAGTTTGCATTGGAAGAGAACCAGGACAACATCTATAGCCTCGACAGCCAGGCCCGCCTGAAAGCGATCATCGATACGGCTATCGATGGTATCATCACGATCGATAACCGGGGGAGGGTAGAAACCATGAACCCCGCAGCTGCTCATATTTTTGGCTTCGAACCGGAGGAGGTGATCGGGCAGAATATAAAAATGCTGATGCCCGAGCCGGACAAGAGCCTGCACGATGTATACATCCAAAACTATCACGACACAGGTATAGGCCAGATAATTGGTATTGGCCGCGAAGTGCTTGGCAAAAAGAAAGACGGTACTATTTTTCCTTTCCTGCTAAGTATAAGCGAGGTAAGGCTGAAGGACAAGCAGATATTTACAGGCATTGTTCACGACATCACCGAGCTTAAAAAGACCGAAGCCGCCTTACGCGAAAGCGAGAACAAGTTCAACTCCATTATAAAGACGGCAGTTGACGGTATTATTACCATCAGCACACGCGGTATTATGGAAATGATAAACCCATCGGCACAAAAGCTGTTTGGCTACCACGAAAGTGAGTTAATGGGGCGCAATATAAGTATGCTGATGCCTGAACCCGACAGCAGCCTGCACGATGCCTACATGCAACGCTACCACGAAACCGGCGAAGCGCATATCATTGGTATTGGCCGCGAAGTATCGGGCTTGCGCAAGGATGGAACAGTTTTCCCTTTCTTTTTAAGTATAAGCGAAGTGCAGCTGGCCGACCGGAAAGTATACACCGGTTTTGTGCATGATATTACAAGCCAGAAAGTAAGTGAAGAACGCCTGCGCCGTTATGCTGCCGAACTGGAACGTAGTAACCGCGAACTACAGGATTTTGCCTACGTGTCGTCGCATGATCTGCAGGAACCGTTGCGCAAGATACAGGCCTTCGGCGACCGCCTGAAAACCAAAGAATATGACAAGCTGAGTGACCAGGGCAAAGACTACATCGACAGGATGTTAAACGCTGCTGCGCGTATGCAGAACCTGATAAATGACCTGCTTGATTTCTCGAGGGTGACAAGTAAATCGAAGGCTTTTGTAAAAGTAAACCTCGATAAAATTCTGACCGAAGTGCTTTCAGACCTGGAAGTTACGATAGAGCAAACCAGTGCACAGATCGTGAGGTCGCCGTTGCCGGTTATTGAAGGCGAGCCTACCCAGATGCGGCAGTTATTCCAGAACCTGATCAGCAATGCCATTAAGTTTCATAAGGAAGGTGTAGCTCCTGTCGTGTCTATTTCCTCCAGAGGAGTGCAACGGCACGCGCACCTTACCTCAACGCCCGGCGACGAAATGGTGGAGATATGTATAGAAGATAATGGCATTGGTTTCGATGAAAAGTATCTGGACCGAATCTTTAACATTTTCCAGCGCCTGGAAGGGCAGAAGTACGAAGGATCGGGCATAGGACTGGCAGTTTGCCGTAAAATAGCTGTGCGCCATGGCGGCGATATTACAGCCAAAAGCAAACCCGGGGAAGGCACCCGATTTATTATTACCTTAGCAAAAAAACACCTACAGGATTAAATACAGAATGATGAATCCGAACAAAAGATCGATTATTATACTTATTGCCGACGATGATGCCGAAGACCGCATGCTGGTGAAAGACGCGCTGGAAGAAAGCCGCCTGAATAACCACATCGAGTTTGTTGAGAACGGGGAAGAACTGATGGACTACCTGAACAACAGAGGCAAGTTTAACGACAAAGATAAGTATCCGACTCCCGGGCTTATACTTCTGGATCTGAACATGCCTAAAAAAGATGGTCGTGAAGCCCTGAAGGAAATAAAATCGCAGGACCAACTACGTATGATACCGGTAGTGGTGCTGACCACATCAAAAGCGGAAGAAGATATTCTGCGCACCTACGACCTGGGTGTAAGCTCCTTCATAACCAAACCGGTAACCTTTGGTTCGCTGGTTGATGTGATGAAGACCCTGAGCAAATACTGGTTCGAGATAGTAGAATTGCCAAAGCCATAGTTCGTTTATTGCAATCCATAGTTTGTACTTCAGAACTTTTTAACTCCCGACTTTAAACTAACATAAGCTTTGCCTGATAAGATACGTGTACTGCTGATAGACGATGATGAAGATGACTTTATCATTACCCGCGATACGATAGAAGATATCCCGGGGCGTAACTTCCTGCTGGACTGGTCTTCCTCTTTCAGCGAAGCACTGGATCTGATAAAGGAGGGAAAGCACGATATTTACCTTGTCGATTTCAGGTTGGGTGCGCACGATGGCCTTGAACTGATAACCCAGGCCGTAGAAGGTGGAAGTATGGCTCCGTTTATACTTTTAACCGGCCAGAGTGACCGCGAAACAGACGAAAAAGCCATGCGCGTTGGTGCTTCGGATTATTTGGTAAAAGGTACTTTTGATCCGTTTAGCCTGGAGCGAGCCATACGTTATAGTATAGAGCACGCCAAAAACCTGGCCGAGATTCAAAAGCTGAATTCCGAACTGGAGCAGCGCGTAGATGCCCGTACCCGCGAACTGGGCGAAGCTGTTAAAAAGCTGGAAGAAACCAACCGAAGCCTGTACGATGCACAAGTAGAGATACGCAAGGCTTTACAGAAAGAGAAAGAACTACACGAACTGAAGTCGAGGTTTGTAACTATAGCTTCACATGAATTCCGTACGCCGCTCAGTACAGTGCTGTCGTCGGCTTCGCTCATCAGCAAGTATAAAACTACCGACGACGACGAAAAGCGGCAGAAGCATGTAGAACGTATCAAAAATGCAGTAAGTCACCTTACTACCATCCTGAATGATTTCTTGTCGATAAGCCGAATTGAGGAAGGTAAGATTTACAATGTACCTACTACTTTCGATCTGAATGAATTTACTGCTGAAGTGGTAGATGAAATGCAGGGGCTCGTAAAGCTGGGACAGAAGATAAACTATACCCACACCGGACCAGAAACAGAAGTTACGCTGGATAAACAACTGATGAAAAATATCCTGCTGAACCTGTTATCTAATGCAAGCAAATATTCGGGCGAAGGCAAGCAGATATTTATTAATACTGAAGTAAATTCAGGTATAAAACTAACTGTGAAAGACCAGGGTATTGGCATTCCGGATGCAGATAAAGTGCACTTATTTACACCGTTTTTCAGGGCCCAGAACGTAACCAACATACAGGGTACCGGACTGGGGCTAAACATAGTAAACCGCTACGTAGATATTATGGGCGGCACCTTAACTTACGAAAGTGAACTAAACGAAGGAACTACATTCCGGATAACATTCCCTAAACACCCAACAACAGCATAACCATGAAAAAAATATTGCTGATAGAAGACAATCAGGAGATCAGAGAAAATACTGCCGAAATACTGACGCTGGCAAACTATAACGTACTGGAAGCTGAGAACGGAAAAGTAGGCGTTGAGCTGGCCAAAAACGAGCATCCAGACCTGATAATTTGCGACATTATGATGCCTCAGCTCGATGGCTATGGTGTGCTGCACATGCTCAGTAAAAATCCTTCAACATCCAGTATTCCGTTCATTTTCCTGACAGCCAAATCTGAAAAAGAAGATTTTAGAAAAGGTATGAACCTGGGTGCCGATGATTACCTGACCAAACCTTTCGACGACCTGGAACTGTTGGATGCAGTGGAAATGCGTTTGAAAAAGAACGATATTCTGAAAGCAGAATTCACTAAGAACGTAGAGGGCATCGACAACTTTATACAGGAAGCACGCGGCTTCGAAGACCTGAATAAACTGCTGTCGGATAAGCGGAAAGTTACGGTGTTTAAGAAAAAGCAGCACCTGTTTATGGAAGGTTACCGACCAACTGCATTATACTTCCTGAACAAAGGAAAGATCAAAACTTTTAAGGCAAACGAAGAAGGCCGCGAGTACATTACCAACCTTTACAAAGACGGCGACTTTATAGGTTACCTGGATCTACTGGAAGAGCAACCATACCGCGAGTCGGCTGTTTCGCTCGAAGATTCGGAAGTATACATTATACCTAAAGAAGACTTTTTCTCGCTGCTGAACCATAACCGCGATATCGCTAACAAATTCATCAAGATACTTTCGGATAACCTGGCCGACCGCGAAGAACGCTTGCTGAAACTGGCTTATAACTCGGTGCGCAAACGTGTGGCTGAGGCTTTGCTTCTAGTAGAGAAACAATACCAGCAACAGGCCGGCGACAAAACCCAGATCAGCATTACCCGCGAAGACCTGGCCAGTATAGTTGGTGCTTCCAAAGAGACCGTTATCCGAACTTTAGCCGACTTTAAAGACGAAAAGCTGATCGATAGCCAGGGCAGCCGTATCTTTATACTTGATTCTGCGAAGCTGGCCAAAATGCGGAATTGAACTGTATAGCAACAGGTATGAAGAAAGTAATAGTATCTATCTATTTAGGAGTAAGTATAGTTATGATTATTGGTTACTTCGGATTGTTATATAAAAAGATTGTACGGCCCCAATTTAAAAACTTAGGTACTGAAGGTCTTATTTTCTAGGATTTTATAGTTGCTATAGCTATTACTCTAGACGTATTTATAATATCACGATATTTTAAACTCAAGAAGCAAACACAATAGGATTTCGCTTTATACTATAAACTATAGCCCGGCTTTCTGAAAATGAAGGCTGGGCTATAGTTTTTTATTAAAATTGACATCAATCTTTTCGATAAGTGACTATCGTCATGTTTCTGTTGAGTAGCATTTCGCAATTTTGCATGGTAATCTGAAAGACCAAGATGCAAAACAACTTTAAAGCCCTCACATTATCTTACAAACATGCGCCTATTAATGTGCGTGAAGCGGTAGCCCTGAACGAGATCGGTTGCCGTAACCTGTTAGATAAAATAAAGGATTTTACAGATGCACAGGATGTGCTGGTACTTTCGACCTGCAACCGCACCGAAGTATACTATAGCTCCGATAAAGAACTGGACCAGGCAATTATAAAGTTAATTGCGATGGAAAGGGGCTTTGTAGCTACCAAAAAGATAACTCCCTACTTTAAGCATATCACTGACTCAGCGCAGGCTGTGCAGCATTTGTTTTATGTTGGCCTTGGCCTGGAGTCGCAGGTAGTTGGCGATATGCAGATACTGAACCAGGTGAAGAAAGCCTACCAGTGGTCGGCGGATGCCAACATGGCTGGTCCGTTCCTGCACCGTTTGCTGCACACCATTTTTGCTACCAACAAGCAGGTATTTAACGAGACTGCCTTTTTCGATGGCGCCGCTTCAGTATCGTATGCCACAGTAGAGTTGGTAGAAGAACTGATCGCTGATCTGGTTAATCCACGTGTGTTGATGATCGGGGTAGGAGAGATTGGGGCGAATGTGTGTGATAACTTCCAGAAATCAACTATAAATAACGTGGTTATTGTTAACCGCACGCACCACAAAGCACAGGCTTTAGCCGAGAAAACAAACGCCACAGCGGTGTATTGGGAAAACGTGTGGGAAGAAATTGCTAAAGCAGATGTGGTTATCTCGTCTGTGCCCGGCGATTGTTTCTTCATCTATAAAGAAGTAGTAGAAAAGCAGGGCATAAATACCCCGAAATTCTTCCTGGACCTATCTATGCCGCGCAGTATTGATAGCGCTTTAGAGGAGATTCCGGGAGTTGAATTATACAATGTTGATACGATTAAAAACCGCGCCTCAGAGGCTCTGGAAATTCGCATGGCAGCCATTCCACAAGTGCAGCAGATCATAGCAGATGCTATGGCAGAGTTCAGCACCTGGACCCGCGAAATGGCCATGTCGCCGGCACTACAGCAGTTTAAGAGCAAGCTTGAAGAAATTCGTCAGCAGGAATTGAACCGCTACTTTAAAAGTTTAGGCGAAGCGGAAAGAGAAGTAGTAGAAACGTTAACTAAAAACATCCTGAACAAAATTGTAAAACTACCTGCTTTAGAGTTGAAAGCCGCCTGTATGCGCGGTGAGTCGGAGGCATTAGTAGAAGGATTAGCAGCCTTGTTTAGTTTAGAAAAAGAAAAAGTTTAGAGTTTAGTATAGGTGAATATATAAAAAGGCTCCTGTTTCAGGAGTCTTTTTTGTTTTAGTTAATCTTCATCCCGGTCAGCAAGAAAAATTTGTCTTTGATTATAGTTACCTCTATTGTCATTTCGAGCGTTAGTCGAGAAATCTTATTTGACTTATAGTTGTTTCGAGTTACAACACGAAACAAGACACAAAGTATTGTGTCTCTACAACACCTTTCCGTAGGTACAGGTCTCGGATACTTACTCTTGGTTTATAATTATAGAAATACAGGCAATCTGCATCTACAGCAGAAATTCCCCTCCTGGGAGGGGTGGGGGTGGGTTAATACGTCAACTATAAAAATATAGCAGAAAGTCCCCCTTTGAAGGGGGCAGGGGGATGACCATCAGCAACTATAGAACTATAGCCAGGAAATCAGCGAGAATTACTAACTATTTCCGGAACACTCACCAACACATTCTGTATCAACTGTACCAAACCCGACGGAAATACACCAACATACACCAGCAATAAACCTAACACAGCCAACGTACCGACACTGGCTACATAAATAGATGGTCGTAACCTGGCTCTTGGCTCGGGCTCAATTTCCGGTTGCTGGAACATGACCGCAATGATTTTAATGTAGTAGTATAAGCCTATCACGCTGTTTAGTACCAGCATTGCCACCAGTAGCCATAGTTGGTCATTTATACCCGCTGCTATAATGTAGAACTTACCAACAAAACCGGCCGTTAGCGGAATACCTGCCAAAGACAAAAGCATAGCCGAGAATACAGCAGCCGTCCATGGGCGACGCCAGAGCAGTCCTTTATAATCGTCCAGTAGCTCAGCATCACTGTTCTTATCTGAGAGCATCGCCACCACACCAAAAGCTCCTACACTAGTTATAAAATAGGCTACCAGGTAAAAGGTCACAGCTTCTACGCCCATCTGGTTACCTGCCATAAAGGCCACTAAAATGTAACCTAAGTGCGAGATAGAAGAATAGGCCAGGATACGTTTGACGTTCTTTTGCATAAGCGCCAGCAGGTTGCCGGCAAACATAGAAGCAATGGCAACTATAGTTAAGATCGTAACCAAAACCGGGTAACGGAAACCATCTACTTCCATAAAGAAACGGATCAGCAAGCCCAGCACTCCACCCTTAGAAACCGTGGCAATAAAAGCTGTAACAGGAGCAGGTGCGCCTTGATAAACATCGGGCGTCCACATATGGAACGGCACAATGCCAAGCTTAAAGCCAACACCGATCAGCATCATACCTATACCTGTAAGCAACAGCAGCGGTAATTCCTGCATACCGGTTATACTTTGAGCCAATCCAGAAAACACCATCGTGCCGGTGCTGAAGTATACCAGCGCCATCCCGAACAACATAAAGGCAGATGAGAAGGCAGCAAGAATAAGGTATTTGATACCAGCTTCGTCGGAGCGGGGACGGGTGCGTAGGTAAGGTATAAGTGCGTAAAGCGAGATACTGAGAATTTCCAGGCCCAGGAACAGCGATGCAAAGTGCGTACTTATAACCAACACGCAAGCACCCAGCGTAGCAAGCACCAGCAGCAGGTAGTATTCTTCTTTCCGCTCTTCGCGCTGCTCAAAATAGGCATACGATAGCATACTCACGAGCAGCGAAGTCAGCAGTATCATCCCGATATAGAACACGCCAAAACCATCAATCACAAACATGGGCTCAATTACATAAGCAGTGGTTGTACGTAGTTGAAATAAAGAGCCAAAGGCCGCGATAAAAGACACCAGAGTGATAATATAAATTATCTTATGGTTGCGCCATGCAGCAATCACCAGCATAGAGACAAGCACTGCAAATGTGAGGATCAGCAGCGGCATCAGGTATAAAAAATCAGTCTGGCTCATATCTTTTTAATTTGGAGATTTGAAGATCTGGAGATTTGAAAATGCACGCTGATTTAAAGCTATTTGGTTTGCATTTATAGTTGCCTTAGGTTGCTGTACAACCGCAGTTTTGGGCTCGGCTATAGTTGGCTCCGGCGATGTATAAGCTTGTAATTGCTCTTTGATAGCTGGTTGCGCCATGTCCAATACCGGTTGAGGGTACAGGCCGAGGAATAACAGGCCAAGCACGAGTGGAACGGCTATCAGCATTTCCCGGAAGCTCAGGTCGCGGAAGGATTCGCGTTGTGGGCCGGGCTCGTAAAACACTTTCTGCATGATGCGCAGCGAGTAAGCAGTTGCCAGCACCAAGCCTATAGTTGCAAATACAGTAAGCCAGTTATCTGCCTGCCAGGATCCTACTAAGGTTAAGAACTCAGCGATAAAATTACCTAGTCCCGGAAGTCCAAGTGATGCCATGACAAATACCAAGGCAATCACTCCCATCTTAGGAGCTTTGGCCCAGAAGCCACCCATTTGCGTAATGTCTCGGGTATGGATGCGTTCGTACAGGAAGCCGGCAAGTATAAAAAGTGCACCGGTACTCAGTCCGTGCGCGATCATCTGCATTACCACGCCCTGCAGCGCCCATTCGTTAAAGGCAAATACGCCCAATATCACAAAGCCCATGTGGCTCACCGAAGTATAAGCTACCAACCTTTTCAGGTCGGTTTGGGAGTACGCAACTATAGCCCCGTAAATAATGCCGATCACGCCCAACAACATCGCCCAGGGAGCAAACTCTACGGTGGCAGTCGGGAAGAGTGGAAGTACAAAACGCAGCAAACCATAAGCACCGGTTTTAAGAAGCAGTCCGGCAAGTATAAGACTACCAGCAGTTGGTGCCTGTGAGTGCGCATCGGGCAGCCACGAATGAAATGGCACTACAGGTAACTTTACCAGGAACGCAGCCAGGAAACCGAACATCAGCAAGCGTGCGGCATCCGGAGCAAGCGGTGTGTTGAGAAGCTCAAAGTAGTTAAAAGTATAATTACCTGTTCCTGAGCCGTGGATGAAGTATAAACCAAGTATAGCCAGCAACATGAGCAGTCCGCTTGCCTGAGTGAAGAGGAAGAATTTATAAGCAGCGTAGGTGCGGTTTTCGTGGCCCCAAACCCCGATCAAGAAGTACATCGGTATCAGCATCACTTCCCAGAAAAAGTAGAACAGGAACAGGTCCATGGTCAGGAAAACGCCTGTAATGCCGGCTAGTACCCAAAGCAAATTAAAATGAAAAAAACCAACTTTGTTTTTGATCTCTTTCCAGGAGATGAGCACTGCTAACAAGCCTAGGAAGAAAGTAAGCACCAGCATCAGTAAACTCAGTCCATCCAAAGCCAGGCTAAAGCTCACGCCCCATTGCGGAATCCAGGGAACATCATAACTCAGCAGCCAGGCAGAATCAGCAGTTGTCTTAGAATTGATCCAGAGATAAACTATAAGTATAAGATCGAGTAACACAGCACCCAAAGCAACCCAGCGCGGAATCTCTGGGTTTACTTTTTTAGAGAGCCAGGCCAGCAGTCCGCCAGCCATCAGTATCACAATCAGCCAGACGAGTATCATAGGAACAGGCTTATAGTTAAAATCATGATCGCGCCGACCACAATGCCGGCCACATAGTTGCGAAGTATACCATTCTGCGTCTCCGAGAACATCACATGGAAGCCTTCGGCAAGGCGGGCAAGCCCGGTATAAAAACTGTCAATAAAGTCGCGTTTGTTAAGTTTGGAGATGAACACATATGGCCGCGCAATCAGTACATCGTACAACGCATCGAAGCCCCAGCCCGAATGCCAGAAACGGTGCAACGCCATTGCAAAACCAGAGCGTTCTATACTTGTAAGTAGCTGCGGACTTTTGATGTAGAATAGGTAAGCTACAAACACACCACCCAACGAAACTATAGCAGCTACCAACTGGAACATCCATTCGTTTGCAGCCAGTCCTTCATTTGCATAGATACCCGGAAGTACAGGTGCCATTACGTCGGAAAATAAAGTAACGTGCGGGAAGTTGTGTGGTAACTCAATAAAACCACCTACCAAAGAAAGTATAGCCAAAATGATGAGCGGTATAGTAATGACTTTGCCCGGCGGATGCTCCAGGTGTGTTTTACTCTCCCCGAAAAAGGTCATGAATACCATCCGGAAAGTATAAATGGACGTGATAAAAGCACCCACCAAACCAGCTAAGTATAGCCAGGTATTTCCGTACTCACCAGCCAGCGCATACCACAGGATCTGGTCTTTACTATAGAAGCCTGCAGTGATTATGGGAAGTGCTGCCAGTGATGCAGCGCCTATCAGGAAGGTCCAGTACACGACGGGCATTTTGTGGCGCAGGCCACCCATTTTACGCATGTCCTGCTCATGATGCAGCGCCATAATAATTGCACCGGCACACAGGAAAAGCAATGCCTTAAAGAACCCATGGATCATGAAATGGAAAATACCAGCCGACCAGGCTCCAACTCCTAAAGCTAAGAACATGTAACCGATCTGGCTGATGGTGGAGTAGGCGAGTACCCGTTTCAGGTCGTATTGGGTAAGGGCAGAGAAGCCAGCCAAGAGCAGTGTAATAGCGCCAACTATGGCAACTATAGTTTGAACCAGCGGAGCCAGTTCAAAAATGACGTACATACGCGCGATCAAATACACACCGGCCGTAACCATAGTAGCCGCGTGTATCAGCGCAGAAACCGGCGTTGGACCAGCCATGGCATCGGGTAACCAGGTTTGCAGCGGCAACTGACCGGATTTGCCTACCGCACCACCCAGCAGCAGCGCAACTATAACGGCCATTTGTGAGCCTACACTCCAGGCTTCAGGTGCTTCAGTAAGTATAGTTTGTATATGCAGCGTACCGAAAGCCTGGAACAACATAAACAAGCCAATTGCCATGGCTGTGTCGCCAACGCGGGTGATAATGAAAGCTTTCCGGGCTGCATAGCCGTTGGCCGGCTCTTTGTACCAGAACCCGATGAGCAGGTAAGAACACAAACCCACACCTTCCCAGCCTAAGTATAACAGCAGCAGGTTATCGGCCATTACCAGCATCAGCATAGAGCCTACAAACAAATTCATACTTGCAAAGAAGCGTGAGAAATCCTGGTCATCGGCCATGTAGGAGGTGGCATATAAATGGATGAGCGCCCCTACAAATGTGATGACGAAAATGAACACCATCGAAAGTGCATCGATATGGAAAGCGATGGAAGGCGTAAAGCCAGCTACACTAAACCACTGCCACACTTCCTGGTGGTAAAACTCCGGCCGGTTGCTCAGAAATTCCAGACCTAAAAGTATGGTGATAAGTGCTGAAACAGCCACGCTGCCCACGCCAAGTATAGCAACCAAGGTGCGCGACAAGCGAGTACCAAAAAGTATCAGCAGCAGTGCTCCCAGAAATGGCAGCGCAGGTATAAGCCAGAGTAGATTTTCCATAGTCGGTTATCCTTTCATTAAGTTAGCGGCATCACTGTCCAGGGTTTTGAGCTGGTGATAGATTTGAAGTATAAGCGCTAGCCCCACCGATACTTCGGCAGCAGCCATGGTCAGTATAAAAATGAACATCACCTGTCCGTCGGGCTGTACCCATTTGGTGCCGGCAACTATAAAAGCCAGTCCGGCAGCGTTCAGCATGATCTCCACAGAAATGAGCATGAAGATGATGTTGCGGCGAATGAGCACGCTGATCAGGCCCAGCATAAAAAGTACACCGGCCAGCATCAAAGCAGCTTCCATGTGTGCAGATGTCATATGGCAGCGCTCCTTTCTTCTTTTGGTTGTAAGAACCGGTGTACCACTTTTTTCTTCTGGCGGCCAAGGTGGTAAGCGCCAACTATACCGGCCATCAAAAGTATACCACACAGCTGCACGCCCAGCATATAAGGCCCGTACAACGATAGGCCCACCACTCTGGCATCTACGGCTACTAAGGCTTCCGTTGGCAGTGTGTCTGGTGACAGAATGATATAAGCCAGCTCAGCCAGCAGCACCGCAGAAAGTATAGCCGGACCAACCCAAACCTTAGGAGTGAGCCATGCTTTTTCATGCTCTACATCTTCATGCGTCAGGTTCAGCATCATGATCACGAAGATGATAAGTACAACTATAGCTCCGGCGTAAATGATGATCTCAAGGGCAGCCATAAACGGAGCACCCAGCGTGAAGAATACTACTGCCACCGCCAGGAAAGAAACCACTAAGTATAGCAGCGCATGGATGATGTTGTAGCGGGTTATCGTCATGATGGTAGCGAGTGTGGCAACAGCCGCCGCTATGTAAAATGTCAGTTCCATAGCCTTAAGGGATTAAGCTTTTAACATCTACCGGCGGTCGCTCATTTTCAGCTTCGCCTTTGTCTTTTCCGCCGATGGCCATACCCGCCACTTTATAGTAGTTGTAGCCGTGGTACTTGCCCTGGCCGTTTATCAGCAGGTCTTTTTTCTCATACACCAGGTTCTGGCGGTTGTATTCACCCATTTCAAAATCAGGTATGAGTTGGATGGCGTAAGTAGGGCAGGCGTCTTCGCAGTAGCCACAGAAAATGCAGCGCGAAAAGTTGATTCGGAAAAAGTCTGGATAGCGGCGGCCCGTCTCGTCTTCGGTTGCCTGCAGCGAGATACAATCTACAGGGCAGGCTACAGCGCATAGATTGCAGGCTACGCAGCGTTCGCCACCGTCGGGGTCGCGCGACAGCACAATACGGCCGCGCCAACGGGTCGGAAGTATCGCTTTCTGCTCGGGGTACAGTATCGTGTCCCGCTTATGAAATGCATGCAGAAATGTGAGCCACATACTGCGCATCAAACTAAACATAGCTGCTCCTTTCTTTATATTTTACTGTACCCTTAAGGGGACCACAGGGGTGTTTACACCTGCGGATTTGTTTTATAGTTTAAGCAGTTGGGGTTTCAGCCGTCCTTTACACCCCTATAGTCCCCTCAAGGGGACAGTCTCTGCTACTACTTTATTCTTCTGTCATCTCGACGATAGGAGAGATCTATCTCAACTATAAGCTGTATTAGATTTCTCGCTTAGGCTCGAAATGACAGTTACTTTTATTCACTCATTCATTCAATTAATATTCAAAACTCACCCTTCCAGCCACAGAACCACTGCTGCAGTTACCATCAGATTCAGCAACGTGAGTGGCAATAATATCTTCCAGCCAAACTCCATTAACTGGTCATATCTTGGCCGTGGCATGGATGCGCGGAGCAGGATGAAGATCATCAGGAAAGCTGCTACTTTTATGATGAACCACACGATAGGCGGTAGAAAATCAGGGCCTAGCCAGCCGCCGAAGTATAGCGTTACCACCATACAGGAAATGAGCGTAATGCCCATGTATTCCCCGATAAAGAACATCCCGAATTTCATACCTGAATACTCCGAATGGAAACCGGCGATCAGTTCGCTTTCTGCTTCTGGAATATCTAAGGGCAGGCGGTGCGTTTCGGCGATGCCGGCTATAAAGAAGATGACAAAGCCCAGGATCTGCGGAATGAAAAACCATAAACCACTTTGTGCTTCCACGATCTCTCGCAGGTTGAAAGAGCCGGCCATCAGCACCACACCCATCAGTGCAAGTCCCATAAAAACTTCGTAAGAAATCATCTGTGCCGCACCGCGCATGGCACCCAGTAAACTATACTTGTTATTAGATGCCCAACCACCCAGGATTATACTATAAGCACCCATCGACGACATCGCCAGGAAAAACAGTAACCCAATGTTCAGGTCAGCAACTATAATTCCGGGCGCAAATGGTATCACTACAAAACTTAGCAGCACGCTTACTACAACTATAGCCGGAGCCAGCACAAAAACCGGTTTATCAGCAAATGGCGGGGTCCAGTCCTGCTTGAAGAACAGCTTTAGAGAGTCGGCGGCAATTATGAGCAGACCAAACGGACCGGCACGGTTAGGACCATAGCGGTCCTGCCAGAGTGCGAGCATGCGGCGTTCTATCCAGATAAGTGCTGCTGCTACGTTCAGCATCACGAATAATACACCACCGATGATCAGAAAGTAGTTTGGTGCTGCGGCTTCCATTGCAGTTCTCGGTTAAGTATGGCCCAGGCAGGTAATTCGGCAAATGGTACTCCAGGCAAGCCAACAGGTAAGCCAGCTGTACCACTGGCTATAGTTGGGCTTAATTTAACTGGCAACTGGTAGAGCTGTCCTTCTATGGCAAATGGCATCAGCTGACCTTCGTCTAGCTTCATGCGTAGTGCATCGTCGGTGTTAATGGCTATATAAGGTTCTGGTATGCGTTCCTGAACAGAAGCAGATTGTGCACTCAGTTCTTCAGACCCGAATGTGTGGTGCATCGGAAGTATAAACAGGTGCCCATCCATCGGATTAAACTTTTCAGAAACAGCCGCCGAGAACGAAAACTGATGTTCCGGATCTGGTTCGATCAATCTGATACCCGGGTCACCGCCTTTCAGGTGTCCGCCTACTTCCTGCTGGTATTTGTTTACCGCCTGGTTCGAGTTCCAGCCCGGAGCCCAGAAAAATGGGATCATAGACGAAGGTGGCTGCCCGCGATAACCTTCCATAGTATAGGAAAGCGGCGAATCAGGATCTTCGGCAGGTTTTGGCTCACTTACATTAATATTGGCCCGCATAGCAGTTCGCCCGCTGAAACGATGCGGAGCACGTGGTATCTTTTGCCCTGCTATTCTGAAATCGGATGGTGGTGTTACCATCTCCAGCCCTTTCATTTCGGGATGTTCTTTAACTATAGCACTCAGAATATCATCGTATCCATGCCACCAGCTGATCTGGTCGTGGGCAACTATAGTTCCGAGTTCACCCAGCCAGCGCCAGCTTTCCTGTATGTCTTCTTCGGTAGGGTGTACCTGGTAAAAGCGTTGCGCTCGGCCTTCATTATTGACAAGTGTACCATCTGCTTCAGAGAAAGCGCCGGTTGCTAAAAGCACATCTGCCTGTTCGGTAGTAGCATTATGCAGGTAATCCAGTACGATCACTTTTTTACACGACTTCAGGAAGTTGGTGACAGTGCCTTCGCTGGCGTGGCGGTACAGGTCATTCTCTAATATGATAACTGTATCAGCATAGTTATTTTCAATAGCTTCGAAAGCAGATTGTAAGCGGTGCCCACCCAGCATGGCAAGTCCCATGCTGTTACTTGATGGTAAGGTAAGAACTATACCTGCTGCTTTTTCTTTGGCTATGAGTGAGTTGGCAATATTGGCTGCTGCCTTAAGTATTGCTTCGCTGCCTGTGGATGTTCCGGAAATCACTACCGGGTTCTTCGCTTTCATCAAGGCATCTGCTATTTGCTGGGCCAGGTGCATGTCATCATTTTTCAGCCCACTTACACCCGGAGATTCAGGGTAGATGATGTTAGCAACCGCAAAGCCTAATCGTGCAATGGCATCCGGATCAGCAAAGTATGTTTGGGTAGCCAGTTCGTCGAGTTTTGTAGTGGTAGGCGTGGCAATGAACAAAGGCCCTGAGTCGGTTTGCACCAGTTCGCGCACTGCCGCATCCTGCCAAACCGGGATGTTTGCTTTTGATACCTGCTCCAGTAATGGTTCCTGCCGTACTGCTTGTCGCACAGCTAAAGCCAGCATAGGAGCGGTGTTGGTCAGGTCTTCGCCAAGTATAAATACAGCATCCGCTTGCTCCACCTCCTGCATACTTGGAGTCCGGGCACTGCTTTCCTTCAGAATCTTCAATGAGAGCTCAGTCAGGTCATGTTCTGTATCCGATACCCCATGATGGAAATTATCTTCTCCCACTAAGGTCTTCAGCATAAAGTTTGACTCCAGCGATGCTCGTGCCGATCCAATGCCGATAATACTGCCTTGCCTGATGGCCTGTACGGCAGCCTGTAGAGCAGTGTACTTGTCTGTTGCTTCGGGAAGGTTGCTGCGCACTAATGATTTGCGGATGCGGCTCACACTGTTCACGTGTTCATAGCCAAAGCGGCCGCGGTCGCACAGGAAGTAGCCGTTCACTTCCCCATTATACCGGTTAGTGATGCTGCGCAAGGTGCCGTAACGCTCGCCGGCAGTAGTGTTACAACCCAGGCTGCAGTGATGGCAAACCGACGGCGCCATCGTCAGATCCCATTTGCGGGTATAATGTTGCTTTAAAGTCTTGTCAGTAAATACACCGGTTGGGCAAACTTCTGCCAGGTTTCCGCTGAACTCACTTTCCAAAACGCCATCTTCGGCACGACCAAAGTATAAATGGTTATGGGCTGCAAACACATCCAGATCTTTTCCGCCTGCATAATCTTTATAGTAGCGCACGCAGCGGTAGCACTGTATGCAGCGGTTCATTTCGTGGTTCAGGAACGGGCCTAAGTACTGGTTTTTATAGGTTCGTTTGTCAAACGTATAGTTTCTATAGTTGTGGCCGGTCATCACGGTCATGTCCTGCAGGTGGCAGGCTCCGCCTTCGTCGCACACAGCGCAATCGTGGGGGTGGTTGGTCATCAGCCAGCCAATTACATGTGCCCTGAATTCTTTCGCTTCCGGGTCAACTATAGATATCCGCATGCCATCGCGCACCTGCTCCATACACGACATAAAGAGCTTGCCTTTGGTGTCGTTCTCGTCTTTATAAACCTTAACCGCACACTGGCGGCAGGCTCCGATAGAGCCCATGGCCGGGTGCCAGCAGAAGTAGGGCAGGTCCTGGCCCAGCGTCAGGCAAGTCTCCAATAGGTTCTTTCCGGTCGGTACTTCGAAGGGGGTGTTATCTATATAGATGGTTGCCATGCTTTTGCTTTGCTCCAGGGACAGTGGTGTTCGTGAATGTGCCGTTCAAAATCTTCTCTGAAGTATTTCAGAGCGCTCTGCAGGGGTTCCATGGCGCCGGGTGCCAACGCACAGAATGTGTTGCCGGGGCCAAGGTATTTGGTATGGAAATCGAGTGTAAGCAGGTGTTCAGGTTTGCCTTCGCCTTTGTCTATGGCTAACAATATTCGCTCTACCCAAGGCAGGCCTTCGCGGCAAGGTGTACAGAAACCACAGGACTCCTGTGCAAAGAAATGCATCAGGTTTAAAGTAAAGCCAACCGGGCAGGTCTGGTCATCCATTATGATCATGGTGCCTGTACCCAAACGACTGCCTGCTGCTTGGATGGAAGGATAGTCCATGGGCAAGTCCAGGTGTTCTTCTACTAAGAAGTCTGTAGATGCGCCCCCAGGTAAAAGTCCCCGGAACAGGTAACCATCCTGCATGCCGCCGGCATAGTCTTCCAGTATCTCGCGTATAGTGGTGCCCATCGGCAGTTCCCAGCAGCCCGGCGTTTTAACTCTTCCACTCACTCCAAAAAGCTTGGTACCGGCATCAACAGTTAGACCCAGTTTCTTAAACCATTCGGCTCCGTTGTTTACAATGTGGGGCAGGCAGCAAAGTGTCTCCACGTTGTTAACTATAGTTGGCTTACCAAACAAACCGCTTACCTGTGGGAAAGGCGGCTTGGCTCTTGGGTTGGCTCGTTTGCCTTCCAGGGCATTTAGTAAAGCAGTTTCTTCGCCGCACATATAGCGCCCAACACCGGTGTGCAGGTGCATGTCCAGGTTAAAGCCGGAGCCCAATATATTCTGACCTAAGTAACCCGCGTCGTAGGCTTCCTGTATGGCTTTGGTGATTTCGCGGGCAGCAACTTTATAAGCCCAGCGCAGGAAGACATAGCTTATACTTGCCTGTATGGCATAAGCGGCCACGATCATGCCTTCTATCAGCTGGTGCGGATTTCCTTCCAGCAACACCCGGTCTTTAAAGGTGCCGGGTTCCATTTCGTCGGCGTTGGCAACCAGATATTTGGGTGTGGCAGCATCCGGCCCCATGGGTACAAAGCTCCATTTTAAGCCGGTGTTAAAACCAGCTCCGCCACGGCCTTTCAGGTCCGATTCCTTTACCAGTGCCTGTACTTCTTGTGGCGTCATTTCCTTCAGGATCTTACGCACAGACTGGTAACCGCCCACCTTCTCATACTCTTTTAAGCTGAGCGGTGCGCGACCGGGTACAATGTGTTGGGTAAGCGGCTTCTCCATAGGCCCGCTTGTTTGGGTTAAGTATACTTGTTCAGAATCTCATCCAGTTGTTCCACCGTCAGGTTACGGTACAAATCGTTGTCAATCATAAGGGCAGGGGCACAATCGCAGGTGCCAAGGCAGCAGTTTGGTAGCAAAGTAAAGCGGTCGTCTGCTGTGGTCTGGCCGTACTGTATGTTTAGTTTTTCGTGCAGTGCTTCTTTTATACCATCGTAGCCCATCACATAACAGCTGATGCTGTCGCAGAGCAGGATTACGTGCCGGCCAACCGGTCTACGGAAGATAAGGTTGTAGAAAGTAGCTACGCTGTCGAGCTCTGCTGAAGACATGCCCACATAGTCGGCTACATCTTTCAGGCTCTCATCTGACACCCAGCCATAGTTATGCTGCACAATTTTAAGCGCTTCGATACAGGCATTTTTAGGTGCCGGCACCAGGCTTATTTCATGGTCTATCTGATGTTTCTCTTCAGCAGTAAGCATGGCTTTAATTGCTAAATTGTTGATGGTTAAATTGTTGTTTTTTAACTGTCCCCTTGAGGGGACCACAGGGGTGTTTACACCTGCAGATTTGTTTTATAGTTAAAGCTGTTAGGGTTTTAGCCGTCCTTAACACCCCTATAGTCCCCTCAAGGGGACAGTTTTATACTTATGACATTTATAACTCTCTAACTCTTACCTATCAATATCTGCCAGCACGTAATCCATTGCTCCAAGTATAGACAGCAGGTCGGCTACGGTGTACCCTTTGCTGATGTAAGGGAGCATTTGCATGTGTGGGAACGATGGAGTCCGGATGCGTACCCGGTATGGAGATGTATTGCCATCGCTGGTCAGGTAGTAGCCGTTGGCTCCTTTGGTTGCTTCTATGCAGCTCATGGCTTCTCCGGCAGGTATAACTGGTCCCCAACTCACACCTAAAAAGTGTGTGATGAGCGTTTCAATATCGTGCATGGTATTCTTCTTTACTGGCGGTGTGGTAAGCGGATGATCGGATTTGAACGGACCATCCGGCATATTCTTCAGGCACTGCTCCACAATGCGTAAACTCTGACGCATCTCGGCTACGCGAACTATAGCCCGGTCGTAGCAGTCGCCATTGCTGGCAGTTGGTACTTCAAAATCAAACATTTCGTAGCCGGAGTAAGGTCGCTTCTTACGGAAATCCCAGTCCATGCCACAGGCGCGCAGGTTTGGTCCGGTTACGCCCCATTCTATCGCTTCTTCCAGAGTAAAAATTCCGATACCAACTGTGCGGGCTTTGAAGATGCTGTTCTTCATCACCATGTTGTCGTATTCCTTCAGTCGTTTAGGGAAGTAGTCGATGAAACTTTGCACCAGCGCTTCCCAGCCTTTTGGCAGGTCCTGCGCTACACCGCCAATTCTAAACCAGTTCGGGTGCATACGTCCGCCACAGATGCCTTCTATAATATCGAAGATCTTTTCGCGGTCGGAGAACATGTAGAAAACAGGGGAGAGCTGCCCAATGTCCTGTGCAAAGGTGCCGTACCAAACCAGGTGGCTGGCAATCCGGAAGAGTTCGCAGAGCATGACACGGATATACTTTACCCGTTCCGGTACTTCTATACCTGCCAGTTTTTCGACGCCCTGCAAATAAGCCAGGTTGTTCATTACGCCGCCCAGGTAGTCGATTCTATCAGTGTAAGGAATATAAGTGTGCCAAGACTGGCGTTCACCCATTTTTTCGGCGCCACGGTGGTGGAAACCAATATCAGGAATGGCATCTACAATGTCTTCACCATCCAGTTGAAGTATAATCCGGAGAACGCCATGTGTGCCGGGGTGCTGAGGACCAATGTTCAGGAACATGAAGTCGCTGTCGTCGCTCTGGCGTTGTAGTCCCCACTCTTCGGGGTTAAATTTTAGGGCTGCCTGCTCCAGGTCTACTTTATCATCATATAACTGGAAGGGACCCATTTCGGTGGCGCGGGCAGGATGCTCTTTGCGAAGCGGATGGCCTACCCAGGTGCGTGGCATGAGTATGCGCGACATGTGCGGATGGCCTGAGAAACGGATGCCGAACATATCGTATACTTCACGCTCGTACCAGTTGGCATTGGCCCACAAGCTGCTTATACTGGGCGCCGTCGGGAAATCACCAACCAACCCTACTTTTAGGCGGATAAACTCATTGCGAGTGAAAGAGAAAAGGTGGTAAACCAGCGTAAAACTGGATTTTGGAACATGGTTGGCACCACGGTTTTTGGTCCGTTCATCTATAGCTGTCAGGTCAAACAGCAGCTTAAATGGCTCGGTAACTTCTTTCTTTAAGAAGGTCAGCACATCCACAATTTTATCCATTGGCACCCAAAGCGTGAGCATCTCATCTTTGGTTGTCTGCTGCGTGAAGGTGTCTTCGCCGTAGCGTGTCTGTAGCTGTAGTAGTGTGCTGCTGTTGTTTTCCATGGCCAAGTTCTTTGTTGAGGGGACCAGTAAATGTTAAGTCATTCTAATTCTATAGTTGTTTTATTATGGTAAATATGCTTGTTGTTATTTTGCTTACTCTGCCGTTACCGGGTCTATTATATTCTTTACTTCACTCACTGAATTGGCTGGAAAACCACCTTGTTTAGCATGTTCCCGTACCATTTCTTCGTTAGGAGCATTGTAAATGCAATAGATCTTGTTATCTGTAACATAGCTATGCACCCACTGAATTTTTGGTCCCATGTTGCTTAATACTCCACAAGATGCTTGTGAAATACCTTTTAGCTCTTCAGCAGATAACTTACCTGCATCCGGAATTTCCCGCTCTATTACATATTTAGGCATAACTTTATACTTTATTGTTAGAGACACTCACAGGTCTGGAAGATACTGTGAGGTCATTACTTCTGACTCTTATATTTCATCCGGCGACCGGAACTCTGTCATTTCATCCCAGCGCTCACGTTTGCGTGCTTTCACTTCTATCTTTTCAGGTCTTACAACTCCCTGGTCGCCTATGGTCCAGCTGAGTGGGCGACGTTCTTTTCCGACACTTTCAGCCAGCAGCATCAGGCCTTCCATAAAGGCATCGGGGCGGGGAGGACAACCAGGTACATATACATCTACAGGTAAAAACTTATCAACGCCCTGCACCACACTATAAATGTCGTACATGCCGCCGGAGTTGGCACAGGAGCCCATCGATATCACCCATTTCGGTTCCATCATCTGCTCATGCAGACGCTTTATAATGGGTGCCATCTTAATGAAAACAGTACCGGCAATGATCATTACATCGGCTTCGCGGGGAGTACCACGGATAACTTCAGCACCAAAACGGGCCACATCATACTTGGGTGTCATGGAGGTGGCCATTTCTACAAAACAGCAACTCAAACCAAAATGGAACGGCCACATGGAATTTTTACGTCCCCAGGCTACCAGGTCCTGCACGGTGGTGAGCATTATACTTTGCTGCACGGTTTCTTCGTAAGAGCTTGTGCCCTTTACCGCATTTGCAGGTTCGTCTGGTTTACTAAGCCACCATTTCATAGGCGTAGAGGTTTGAGTTATGGTATCGTCAGTGCATCAGGGTGAGGGTAGGGGTTATAGGTTGCGTATTTGTATGCTTGTTGTCTTTTGTCAGATAGTATTTTATCAGAAAATCAGACGGCCGGCTTTTGCATGCGTTTGTAGGCCGCGAGTATCTTCTTTCCGTCCGGACCGAAGTCGAGAGCGCCCATTCGCCATTCGTAGATCAGTACCACTACCAGCATCACCATAAACATAGCTACACCAGCGTACCCATACCAACCTAATTCTCTGAAAGCAATTGCCCATGAAAGTATAAATACTGTCTCCACGTCAAATATCACAAAGAGCATGGCTACCATATAAAATTGCGAAGAAAAACGCATACGTGCTGAACCTTCGCTAACTATACCGCCTTCGTAAGGCTCGTTCATAGCGCGGCCTTTGCCACGCTGGCCAAGTATAAACGACAGGCCAAGTATAGCTCCGACCAGGCTCAGCACAATGGCACCGTACACCAGCAGGGGCCACAATGGCATAACATGCTCCTCTGAAACTTCCATAGTGTTTCGGTTAGCTCCAATAATTAATAATGGGTACTTTATACTTATGTGCAGCAAAGAGCTGCGTATCTTCTATTCCTGGTGGCCGGTAATGTAATGCTCCAGCTCTTCTATAATAAATTGCTGTTCTTCTATCATGTATTTTACAATATCCCCGATAGAGACAAGGCCAACCAATTCTTTGTTATCAAAAACGGGCAGGTGCCGGATGTATTTACTTGTCATGAGAGCCATGCATTGCTCCATGGTCGTGTCGGGGGTAACTATAACAGGGTGTTCGCTCATGATCTCTTTTACAAGGGTTTCTTTGGATGCCTTGCCTTTCAGGATCACTTTTCGGGCATAGTCGCGTTCAGTAATGATACCGGCAAAACGACCATTATCTAACACTACCAGCGAGCCTACATGGTTTTCTTCCATCTTCTCGAGCGCGCTATATACAGTGGTTTCCGGATCTACAGAGATAATATCACCTTGTTTTTTCTGCAGAATGCATCGTACAGTTCCCATACTTCCCCCTTCTGTAAATGAAATAATCTGAATATTAAAGTTATATACGGTATCAATTTAAAAAGGTAAAAAAAATATTAGTTTGTTTATGTTTGGTTTGAAATAGTTATATGCCTGTGTTTTATGCTTAATCTATTGTGAATGAGCGGATACCATTCCGGGTGCCTTGCATGCAGGAGTTAAATACTGCAATTATAGTATAGTTGAGGGGACTTGTTAAAAGTATAAGTAACTATAGAAAGTATAAGTAAAATATATACGCTATAAGTGTTTCCGAACTATAAACCTGAATACAATAGCAAGGCTTGGGCTGCTTAACTATTTACCTGCAACAAAGTATAATAGGTGCAGTGGAGCTATAGTTTTGGATTTATCCCTGGCTCCTTTATAAACCTGATAACTTATATGAATGTAGCTGTATATCCGGGAAGCCCATATCCGTTGGGTGCCACCTGGGATGGAGAGGGAGTTAATTTTGCAATATATGCTGATAATGCCACCAGTGTGGAGCTATGCCTGTTTGATGATACCAACAGCGAAAAAGAGTCTGCAAAGATAAAATTGGTAGAGCGTACGCACCAGATCTGGCATGCATACCTGCCCAAAATTAAGCCTGGCCAACTATACGGTTACCGAGTACATGGTACTTACGATCCGGAAAACGGACATCGGTATAACGCAAATAAACTACTGCTCGACCCTTATGCAAAAGCAATTTCCGGAACTATAGACTGGCACGATTCACTGTTTGGTTATGAGGTTGGTGATAAGAACGAAGACCTGAGTTTTAGTAAAACGGACAGCGCTCCTTTTATACCTAAAGCAGTTGTTATAGACGAAAGTTTTGATTGGGAGGGAGATAAGAAACCCAACATCCCATACTATAAATCTATTATCTATGAGGCCCATGTTAAAGGCTTTACACAAACGCACCCTGACATACCTGAAGAGATCCGAGGAACCTATGCCGCACTGGCTCACCCGGTAACTATAAACTACCTGCTGGAATTAGGTATAACTGCCATCGAACTAATGCCGATCCACCATTTTGTAACCGACCGTTATTTAATAGAGAAAGGGCTTACAAATTACTGGGGATATAACTCTATAGGATTTTTTGCACCGGATGTGCGCTATAGTAGCAGCGGAAACCTCGGCGAGCAGGTCACTGAGTTTAAAAGTATGGTCAAGGAGTTTCATAAAGCAGGTATAGAAGTAATTCTGGATGTGGTGTATAACCATACTTCCGAAGGCAACCACTTGGGGCCAACCCTATCTTTTAAAGGAATAGACAACGCCTCGTATTACCGCCTGACAGAAGATAACAAGCGGTTTTACATGGACTATACCGGAACCGGTAATACTCTGAATTCAAGCCTGCCAAGTGTGCTCCGTTTAATAATGGACAGCCTGCGCTACTGGATACTGGAAATGCACGTAGATGGCTTCCGTTTTGACCTGGCTTCGGCCTTAGCCCGCGAACTGCATGGCGTCGATAAGCTTGGTTCTTTCTTTGATATCATTCACCAGGACCCGGTTATATCGCAGGTAAAGCTTATTGCTGAACCCTGGGATGTGGGCGAAGGCGGCTACCAGGTAGGCAACTTCCCGGCCGGCTGGACGGAGTGGAACGGAAAATACCGTGATTGTATGCGCGATTACTGGCGCGGCGCAGATAGTATGTTAGCTGAATTTGCCGAACGCTTTACCGGTAGCTCAGACCTGTACCGGGACGACTACCGCCGCCCCACAGCAAGTATAAATTTTATAACTGCCCACGATGGTTTTACCTTGCACGACCTGGTTTCTTATAACGAGAAGCACAATTTGGCGAACGGCGAAGACAATAACGATGGTGAAAGCCACAACAGGTCCTGGAACTGTGGGGTAGAAGGGCCAACCGACGACAAATCTATACTTGAGTTGCGGCAACGGCAAAAACGAAACTTCCTGACCACACTTTTCCTGTCTCAGGGTGTGCCCATGATGGTTGCCGGGGACGAGATCAGCCGCACTCAGAATGGTAACAACAATGCTTATTGCCAGGATAACGAAGTGTCGTGGTTGAACTGGGCTGCAGCCGACAAGGAACTGCTCAAGTTTACAAGAAAGCTCATTAAGCTCCGTAAAAGCCACCCGGTTTTCTGCCGTCGTCGCTGGTTTCAGGGGCAACCTATTAAAGGTGTTGGTGTAGAGGATATAGCCTGGTTTTTGCCGGATGGTATTGAAATGGACGATGAACACTGGAACCATGATTTTGCCAAATCGCTGGGCGTTTACTTAAATGGGCACGGCCTTCGCAGCGTCGGGCCAAAAGGGGAGCATATTATTGATGACGATTTTTATGTTATTTTTAATGCCCATTACGACTCGCTTAAATTTAAGCTGCCGCCTAAAAAGTATGGTACCAGGTGGAGCAAAATTATAGATACAGCCACCGGGCATTTCGATAAGAACGGTGAAACGTATGGTGCGAGCAAATCCCTGGAAGTGGTCGGTCGTTCTATTGTTGTGCTGCATTCTAAAACAGTAAATCAACCGAAGTTAGCCGAACAGGCATTAAAAGAGAACCATAACTTTTAAACTATACTTTCCTGCTCCGTTTCTGATTGTCGGGAGGAATTACCAATTTTGTGGTATGTACACACGTGAACAGGCTTCCCAGATAAGACAGGCTTTCTGGACCGCTTTCGGACAATATATTGCCCCGCAGCTTTCCGCCGACGGATACCGCACAAACTGGTCGAACTATAAGACCGGCTTTAAACATGTGTACTTTAGAATGCGCGCCGAAAAGAAGACCGCAACTATAGGTATAGAACTCACGCACCCTGACCCCGATATACAGGAATTATACTTTGAGCAGTTTTTGGAGTTAAAAACCCTGCTGCACGAAATCTTAGGAGAGGAGTGGGAATGGGAATTGCATAGTATGGATGACGACGGAAGAACGGTAAGCCGAATCTATAAGGAGTTACCAAAAGTAAATGTGTTTAACCAGGACGACTGGCCCGAACTTATCTCCTTCTTTAAGCCCCGTATCATTGCTCTGGATGAATTCTGGAGTGATGCCAGGTATAGCTTTGAGGCTCTGAAATAAGCATCCTGGACAATTCCGAAACTATAGTTTATACTTTACACAACCAGGCTATACTTATAGTTTTCTTATAGTTGATAAAAGCGAGAACTTAAGTCAGCTTAACCTTTAACCTGTACTTGCTTAGCTGTTTCATCGGTCAGGTAGATAAGTAGTTTCTGGAACCAGCGCAAGGTTACCTGGAAGATCGGGCTCTGAATAAAAGTATACAGGAATGTAATAACGCCTATCGGTCCTCCAAGTGAAAAACCTATTAATAAGACCACACATTCCACTGCGATCCTGGCCTGGCTAACGGAAAGCCTTGTCCGCTCAGATAAGGAAAGCATAAATCCATCGCGCGGACCAGCGCCCACGCCACCTGCCACATACAGACCGCCAGCCACGCTGGATATAAGTATAGCCGTGAATAACTGCGCATAATCCTGCCAGGCGTTTGTGGCTTCAGGTATAATATCGAGCCACAGGAAAAAATCCATGAATGGGCCGATAAGCAAGGTGTTCAGGAAAGTACCGATATTAATATACTTACGGTTCACGAACCAGGCAACTGAGATCAATGCCAGGCCAACGAGTACGCTCCAGGTGCCAATGCTAAAACCAAACTTCTGGAAAAGCGAAACATGTAGCACCTCCCACGGATGCAGGCCGAGGTATTTTACTTTCACAGCCATCGCGTTGGCAAAGCCGAATAGTAACAGACCAGCAAAAAAGAAACTATAACGCGTTATCCAGGTTTTCATGGGGGCAAATATAAAAAGAAAGCACCTGTTGTAGCAGGTGCTTTCAAAACTAATTATCAGGTGTAAAAGTTTATACTTTAACAGGAATACGTTCCAGCGTTTCAAGCAAAAATCCCCAGTATTTCTGAACCGAACTGATCTGCACTTTTTCGTCGGGAGAGTGCGCACCGCGAATGTTCGGGCCAAACGAGATCATTTCCATATCGGGGTAGTTGGCACCTACTATACCGCACTCCAGGCCGGCATGGCAGGCATTTACATCCGGCTCCTCATCAAAAGACTCGCGGTATAGTTCGGTCATCAGTTTTACAATACCGGCACCAGGTTTTGGCGTCCAGCCGGGGTAAGAGCCGCTAAGTGATACATTCGCACCGGCCAGCTCGAAGGTGCTTTTTATAGCGGTAGCCATATCGTCCTTTTCGCTGTCAACTGAGCTACGGGTAAGGCACAGCACTTTATACTTGCCATCTTTTACCAGAACACGCGCTACGTTATTTGATGTTTGTACCAGGTTCTCAATATCAGGGCTGAGGCGGTAGATACCATTAGGGCAGGCATAAATGCTACGCAATATCTTATACTGATCTTCCTTATTTAATACCTCAGTAGGAGTGGAGGCATCTTCTAAAAGCACTTCCAGGTTAGGGTCAGTTGTGCTGTATTCCTGCGTTAAAATAGCTTTCTGCTCTTTTATAAATGCCTTAAACTTCTCAGAGCTTTCCTGTGGCACAGCTACTACAGCAAACGACTCACGCGGGATAGCATTCCGAAGGCTGCCACCGTCTATTTCACTTATCTGCAGGCCAAACTCTTCGGTAGCGCCAAGCAAAATGCGGTTCATAAGTTTATTTGCATTGCCCCGGCCCAGGTGAATATCCATACCGGAGTGGCCACCCGTAAGCCCTTTAATGCTCACCCGGAAACCACTTGCATTGCCTTTTACCTGCTCCGAAGTATAGTTGCCGGTAGCTGTAATATCGATGCCGCCTGCGCAGCCAATCGTCAGTTCACGGTCGTCTTCGGTATCCAGGTTCAGCATAATGGTAGCATCAAGCAAGCCACCTTTTAAGCCTAATGCTCCAGTCATCCCGGTTTCTTCATCAATTGTAAAAAGGGCTTCTAACGGAGGGTGAGGAATGTCTTTAGAAGAAAGCAGTGCCATTATAGTTGCTACGCCTATACCGTTGTCTGCACCCAGTGTAGTGCCTTTTGCTTTTACCCAGTCACTTTCAATAAACATTTCTATTCCCTGCTTATCAAAATCGAATTCGGTATCAGCATTTTTCTGGTGCACCATATCCAGGTGACTTTGCAGCAGTATGGTCTGGCGGTTTTCCATACCGGGAGTGGCCGGCTTTTTAATGATCACATTGCCTACTTCGTCCTCAAAAGTTTCGAGGCCCAGGTTGTTGCCAAAGTCTTTTACAAACTGAATAACTCTTTCCTCTTTTTTAGAAGGGCGTGGGACAGCGTTAAGGTCGGCAAAGTGGTTCCAGAGCGCTTTTGGCTCCAGGTTTCTGATATCTTGGTTCATAGTGTAGTTTTAGCTGCAGCATACAAGGTTGGCCACAGGTTTAATGGGCTTATACTAAAAGCAAATATCCGAAAATTTAGGCCAACTAACCTTATAATTTAAGTATAGCCAATGCTATGGCCACAACATCATGTCGTTATACTCGGGGTTTCGCTTTACAAAAGTCTCCACTACAGGGCATGAGGCAATTGCTTTGTGGTTGTTTTCGCGGGCATAGTCTAGGCTGTGACGCGCTAATTTTTGGGCTATACCCTGGCCCCGTGCACTTTCGGGAACAAAGGTATGCTCCAGGTCCATATGGTTGTCTTCGGTGAAGTTATAGGTAAGTTCGGCCTCTTCGTCGCCAAAAGGCACGTAAAAGCGCATTTCTTTTTTGTCGTGTAATATCTGTTTTTCCATGAACAGGTATACGCCCTGCTTTTTTGGGAGTTGTTACCCTTTATTAAGTGCAACTATAAAATATTTCGCTGTTTAGGGGTAAAATAATAAGTTTTTCAGGTCTTTTTTGATGCTTTAAGTGTTACTTTTTGCCCTGTTTCTTCCCTAAATATTTCTCGCTTCTCTTTATCTGGTTCAAAACACCGCAAAAATGCCCGGAAATATACAATTAACTGTTAAAGTTGCTTTACAGCGTTTTAAGGCAGGTTTTAGAAATGCTGCTGATGTGTTGGGTTGTACTATAAGTATAAAATATGATTGTGATTAAACGAAGGCGCTACTTAATTTTAATTTGTTGGGTTACATCATTTTACCATGTTACTTCCATCTCTAAATCTTCCTTTGTAAGGGTAAGTTATGTAAATATGTTTGTAGTGTAAAGGTCTTATAGTAAGGGGATTATTGCAGCGTAGTGTAAGCCGGGTAGAGGTTCCGGTTTACCGCTGCGCAGCAAGAGCAGGCAAGTCAGATTGAACTATAAGAATGTGTTTTAAACCGGATTTTCTCACTTAACATATTATTCACTTTAACACCTAAACACATGAAAATTAAAAATTTACTCCTGCTGCCTGCTCTGGCTATGGCGCTGTGCTTTACTGCCTGCGACCAGAAAGACGAAAATGCTGTCGCTAAGAACGAAGTATCGGAAATGGAAAAGTCGCGCATTGCGCAAATGGGCTTTAACACCGACAACGTTCAGAAAACAGATGAAGGTTACCTGATAGAAGGCGACATCTTGCTTACTGAAAAAGAACTAAGTGAGCAGGCAATGGTACAGGCGCTACGAGTTGGGGAATCGGAGCAGTACCGTACATCAAACCTGGTAAATGTGGGCTCATCGCGTACTATTAACGTGGCCATTTCTACAAGCCTTCCTTACTCTTATGTAGCAGCTGTAGACGAGGCTATCCGTCGTTACAATGCCGAAGGACTGCGCATGAAATTCAGACGCGTATCTTCAGGGTATAACATCCTGATCACGAAAGCGCCAAGCGGTTCAAGCTACCTGGCATCTGCCGGTTTCCCTTCAGGTGGCAACCCATATAACAGAGTGCAGGTTAACTCTTCTTACTTAGGTTCTAACCCGGGCACTAACTACCTGGCTACTATACTTGCACACGAAATTGGTCACTGCATCGGTTTCCGCCACACAGATTATATGAACCGTAGCTACTCTTGCGGTGGCTCATACTATAACGAAGGTTCTTCGTCGGTAGGTGCTATCCACATACCGGGTACGCCAACAGGCGCCGATCCAAACTCATGGATGCTGGCTTGTATCGGCTCTGGTCAGAACCGTTACTTTAACTCAAACGACAGAACTGCACTTAACTACTTGTACTAAGTTAAAACATTAGGTTAGTTTTATTAAACGCCCTCAGCTTTAGGCTGGGGGCGTTTTTTATTTAATGTATTATTGAGCCATGTCTCTTTTCATCAGGAAGCGATCCTCAGATATCTTGCCTTCATCATCCGGAATATAAGCTACAAATTGCCATCCCTGCTGACTCAGGTATTTTAAAACACCCATCGAATTAGTGAACTCACGTTTTTCCCCGGATGCGTCTAAAATGTTGCCGCTCCGCGAGTCGCCATCTCCATAGTTAAGGTAAGCGCTATAGTTTTTACGAATCAGGAAGCTTCGCACACTTACACTCACGTATTCGGTGTTTTGGTTTATACTTACAGTTGCGGTGGGTGTTTGCTGTTGAGCAAAGGCTACTGAAATGCTGCTACAAATAAGTAACAGGAGTAGAAAAGCTTTTTTCATAAGGTATAACATTAGGGTTGAGAATAACTATATATTGTTTTCCTAATGTCGTAAATGCTATGCCATAGTTTGGCCTGTCCTCCTATACTTATAAGTGCTTTATGTAAGATTAAGTTATCTGGCTGCTAAAACTATACTTTAGGAGATAATCTTATACTTTCAGGCTGGGCAACCTGGGCAGAGTGCTATTAATTTCTTTCGGTTTTTACCAACCATATTCTGCATCATATACTTAAATACATTGTATCTGATAGCTTCATTATCATTTGCTAACAGGTGCATTTTGTAATCTAAAGTATCTAAAAAGGTGTCGGTGTCATTCAGTAACAGATACTCATAAAGGTTAAAAAAGAACTTTCGTGCTTGTAAGGTGCTTATCTGGTGCCCTAATACTTCGTTCACAGCTTGATCTAAGTTTTTCATAGCAGCTAATAAGTGTGGTAAAAGCGTAAGTTGCTGATATTTAGACAGATTAAAAATGACACATATCACTATTGCTGTAATAATTAAAACATTAATATGGAGATACCGGAAGAATCTGGTTGAGATAGAACTATAAAGTGCAATAAAGTGGTGGTGTTTGAGAATAAATAGCCTGCTAGTTTTTACTTAAACGCATTGATAACTGGCAGATAGTGCTATATTTACCTTACTTAATATTATCAGGATTGATCTTATAGTTTTATATCTATTTATTTAACCAAAAAAGCCCTTATTTATGAGCATGATGAAAGAATTTAAGGAGTTTGCCATGCGTGGCAATGTTATGGACCTGGCCATTGGTGTGATCATCGGTGCCGCGTTCGGACGTATAGTAAACTCCGTTGTAAATGACCTGCTTATGCCACTGATAGGCAAAGTTATAGGCGATGTCGATTTTACAAACCTGTATGTGCCACTATCGGATGATATACCGGAAGGGTTGCCACTGGAAGAAGCCCGTGCTATAGGTGCTGTTTTTGCCTGGGGTAACTTTGTGACGGAGGTTATCAGCTTTATTATTCTGGCGTTTGTAATCTTTATGCTTGTAAAAGGAATGAACCGCTTAATGCGTAAAAAAGCCGCTGCGCCATCTACGCCGCCGGCACCAACCAAAGAAGAAGTATTGCTTACCGAAATGCGCGACACGCTTCGCCAGATCGCAGCGAAATAAAAGAACTATCTTCTTATAATTACAAAGGCCCGGAAGTATAAACTCCCGGGCCTTTATAGATTTATAGTATAAGCTTATTAAGCATTCACCATATCAAGTATAGATTCGAAAATAGCACGGCCATCGGTGTTGCCCAACTCAGTGTCTACGGCGCGTTCCGGGTGTGGCATCATACCAAATACGTTTTTCTGTTCGTTGGCTACACCTGCAATGTTCAGTAAGCTGCCGTTTATGTTATACATTTCGTGTGTATCGGCTACGTTGCTGCTATACTTAAACATGATCTGGCCGTTGTCTTCCAGTTTGCGCAGCGTGTCTCTATCGGCGTGGTAGCGGCCTTCGCCGTGTGCTACCGGTATTTTGTAGGCTTTATTTACGTCGAGGTGGCGGGTTGGCAGCAAGCTGGTGCTTACCGGTTTAATGTATACATTATCGCAGATAAACTTCTGGCCAACATTACGCAACAGCGCACCAGGCAACAAACCTGCTTCTGTCAGTATCTGGAAACCATTGCAAATGCCCATTACGTAGCCACCTTTGTTTGCGTGCTGCACCACTTCCTGCATAATAGGAGAGAAGCGGGCAATAGCACCTGAACGCAGGTAATCACCGTACGAAAATCCGCCTGGCAACAGTATAAAGTCACAACCCTGCAGGTCGTGGTCTTTGTGCCATAGTTTTACAACTTCCTGCTGCATACCCACGCTTAGGGCATCTACCAGGTCTTGGTCGCAGTTGGACCCCGGGAAAACGACTACACCAAATTTCATACATCAAAGGTAAATAAAAATATATAGAAGCAACAAAGCAAAGCCTGCCTTTCCGTAGCTTTTAACGGTATCTTATCGTAAAACCCAACATTTATAGTTAATTTGCCCCCATACCAATACAATTAGCTTATGTTGCAATCCATGACCGGGTTCGGTAGCGCCCGACTCGACACAGACCAGTACTGCATTTCAGTAGAAATCAGATCCCTGAATTCTAAAAGTATGGACCTGAGCGTTAGACTTCCCAGGTTTTTATCTGACAAAGAATATGAGATCAGGAACATGTTGCAGAAAGCGCTGGTGCGTGGTAAGGTGAGTGTTAGTGTGGATTATGTAAAGAACAAAGCGCAGAAAGCTAAAAGCTCTATAAATAAAGAGTTGCTGAAAACTTATTATCACGAGCTTGAAGAAGCAGCCGATGCAGTAGGTGGCTCAAAGAACGACCTGTTCAGGTTAGCGCTGCACATGCCCGAAGTGCTGCTGCAGGACCAGGTGGAAGATAGCGATGATGATGCGGCCTGGGAGCAGGTACAGCCTCTTGTTCAGGAAGCCATAGATAACATTATGAGTTTCCGTAACGACGAAGGCAAAGCCTTGACAACCGAGATAATGTCTTATATAGATAAGATACGGATACTGCTGGCTGAAATAGAAAAGCATGACCCGGTGCGCATGGAGCAGATCCGTACCCGTATCAAAGGCCACATGGCAGAGCTTTCATCAGCCGAGCATTTTGATAAGAACAGGTTTGAGCAGGAGATGATATACTATATGGAGAAGCTGGACATTGCTGAAGAAAAAGTACGTTTAGTGAACCACCTGCATTACTTTACCGAAACTGTTTACCTGCCGGAGCCAACCGGTAAAAAACTGGGCTTTATTTCGCAGGAGATTGGCAGAGAGATAAACACGATAGGCTCTAAAGCGAACGATGCCACTATACAGCACCACGTGGTAGAAATGAAGGAAGAACTGGAGAAAATAAAAGAACAGATCAACAACATATTATAAGCTATACTTATAGTTAACAATCCGAGCCTGCTACTTATTTGTAGCAGGCTTTTTTTTTGCTGTTAGCTATAGGTTTGAGTAACAAGTATAAAGTGGCATTTGGGGCCGTAAAATTGATGTTTTAACTCGAATCGGATAGGTTTTGTTATATGCTTAATGGTATAATTATACAATTAAATTGATGTTATAAGATTGATGTTAAAACACGTTAAAATATTGGTTTAAATGCTTGTATTAGCTAAAACAGACGTATACATTACCCAAATGTTTAACTTTAACACCTTAAAAAATTTATGAAAGTAACACGTTTACTCGCAGTAGCAGCCCTTGCTACAACTATTGGTTTCTCTTCTTGCCAGCAGGAAGAAGAAGTTACATCTCAGGCAGAAGTTTCTGAGAGCGTATTAACCCAGATCTCTCAGCTTGGTTTTTACAACAAAGGCGTTGAGAAGGTAGATGGTGGTTATGTAGTGGAAGGTGATATTTTCCTGTCTGAGTCTGACCTGACTTCGGCGCACAATACGATGGCGCTTCGCGTTGGCGAGTCTGAGCAGTACCGTACTACTAACCTGGTAAATGCAGGAACGGGCCGTAACATTACCATCTCTATCGATCCTAAGTTACCGTCAACTTACGTAACTGCCCTGGAAGAAGCGATCAACCGTTACAATGCCGAAGGCCTTACTATTTCTATGAGCCGTGTATCTTCAGGTGGTAACATCCACATTGTTGCTGCTCCTAAAAACGCTCAGTACCTTGCTTCTGCTGGTTTCCCTACAAACGGTAACCCATACAACAGCATTAAGGTAGCTACCCGTTACATCGGTTCTAACCCTAACCAGGCCTGGTTCGCAACTATCCTTGCACACGAGATCGGTCACTGCATCGGTTTCCGTCACACTGACTACATGGATCGTAGCTATTCTTGCGGTGGTTCTTATACCAACGAAGGTGCTTCTACAGTAGGTGCAGTTCACATACCAGGCACGCCTACAACGCAGGATCCTAACTCATGGATGCTTGCTTGCATCGGCTCTGGCCAGAACCGTCCGTTCAACGCGAACGACAAAACTGCTTTAGACTACCTGTACTAAGCAACAACACCTTAACTACACCTTAAAACAAACAAAGCAGTTCCGGCCGAAAGGTTGGAGCTGCTTTGCTTTTACAGGTTTATAGTTTAAATGAGTTTATACTTCAGATCCGGTCCAGGTTGGTGCGGGTTTTTTCGCTGTCTGTCAGGTTGCCGGTATTTATAGTTGATGCCGGCTCAAACATAAGTACTTCCGCCTCGGTTGGGGCAACAGGCCTGTGCTCTACACCGCGAGGTATAACTATAAATTCGCCCGGTTGCAGGGTAACTACCTTATCTCGCAAATGCATCTCAAAGCTGCCGCTCACTACCAAAAAAAACTCATCTTCGTGTTCGTGATGGTGCCAGTCGAAAGCGCCTTTAAACTTTGCCAGTTTTACCTGCTGCCCGTTTAATTCGCCGGCTATCCGCGGATTCCAGAAATCAGGTATCTGCTTAAATTTATCCTGTAGGTTTACTTTTTCTATCGATTCCATACTTAGATGATATAGATCATTAAAATTTATTTGGACTTAGTCTAAATAGGCTATACATTTGTAGTATTATGAATCAGCCACAAGTGAAGTTAGGGGAGAAGATGCAGATTACCACAGACCTGCAGGAAATTTTTACTACCGTTTACGGAGCAGTTTACCAGAGCGACAGAACCAATCGGCTTATAGTTGATTTTGATGGTTCAGTAACTACGCTTAAAGTAGATGCTTTTCTGCGCCTTAAAAAGGCCGTTGATAGTATAGACCTTGGTAGCATGGCAACCCGCACCGGCCGCGACGCCGACTTTGAACTGATAACTGTTTTTGGCTGCGACAAACTGTATGTGCTATCGCTGCAGGAGGTGTTTAATTTTAAAGAATTACTTGGCGGGGCCCGCTTTGTATTGGAACTGAACAGCATGCTGCACGAACGTTTATACGCCCAGTTGGCTTAACATAAGGTATAATTATACTATAGTATAGCACAGGTTAGCCTGTGCTTTTTTTATTTAGACTGCTTCCATATTTCCGCTCCAGGGGTTGTTTCTACAACATAATGTCTATTTTTAAGTATGAGTAAGGGGTGCTTTATGACACAAAGCGTCTTCAGATTTCCAACCCGAAAAAATGCCCATACCTTATGAAAGACTTATTGAGATTAAGAACCTCGCTTACCGAGGAGATAGAAAAAGTACTGAACGAACAGATCAAAATGGAAGGCGAAGCTTCGGCTATGTACCTTGCCATGAGTGCGTGGTGCGACCGCAACGGTTTTGATTTTAGCGGCGGTTATTTTAAAAAGCAATCTGATGAAGAACGTGAGCACATGCTACGTTTATTTAAATATGTATCCGACATGGGCGGCCGTGCCGTTTCGCCGGATATCACCAACATACAGATAGAGTTTGAATCACTGAGAGGTGTGTTTGAGCAGGCGCTGCAGCAGGAAATAGCCGTTACGCAGTCTTTTAACCGCATAGCAGACCGTTGCCAGAAATCGAAAGATTATGTTACTTTCACGTTCCTGCAGTGGTTCCTGAAAGAGCAGATAGAAGAGGAATATGTAGCCCGCCGTGCCCTCGAACTGTTTGATGTGATCGGTGAAGAAGGAACAGGTTTATATGAAATTGATAAGCGTGTTCCGAAGATCAAATACGAAGATACTTACTAAGTATAACCTATAACTTAAAGAGAAAGCCTTTGGTCCCAAACCAAAGGCTTTCTCTTTTTTACTTGTTCTGTTTTCCGATTATATGTTCGTTAAAAGCCTGCATAGCCTGATGTTCGGTTACGTGGTGCATCCAGTAATTATCCGGCTGAAAGCACATAACAGGGGCAAAGTCGCAGCGATCGGTGCATTCTGTTTTCACCACTTCCACACGACCTTTCAGTCCGCTTTCTTTTATCAGGTTGCGCAGGGCTTTGCCATTCTCTTTGCCGCCTTTTTTCTTGCACTTGCTGCCTGTGCATACATATATCACCTTTTCGGGTGTCTCAAAATTTTTGCTCATGAAGTATAAATACGTGTAGATACTGTATACAGTGATACGCTGTAAAAAGATAAATAACAAAGTTAATACAAGCAGGCTAATCTATAGTTTAAATGATCAGCTCAGCTATAAATATCATCTGGTGCGTTTGGTTTTATAGAGGTAGAGCTATGAAGTTATCACCCGATCAAGCCCAAACTATAGGTAAGTTTTAGCTATCTTACATTAAACTTTTATACTTGGTAACTATCTAAGCACTACAAACAAAACTATCTCATATGATCCTTAACAAAACCAAAACAGCAGGTATAGCGCTACTGGGCTTATTGCTGTTAGGTGGTTCGCCTGTACCTTTTGCCTCTGCGCAAGATAACCAGGACCTGAGCTTAACCTACCAGCGACCACCTAAAGCTATCGCCGACATTATTGATGCACCAGCTACACCACTGGTAAACATCAACTCTAAAGGCAACTTAATGTTATTGCTGGAGCGCCCTGGTTACGCAGGTATAGATGAACTGGCACAACCCGAAAGCAGGTTGGCCGGGCTTCGGATAAACCCGGCAACTAACGGCAGAAGTCGCGGGTCGTTTATCAGCAACATAAAATTAAAGCAGGTTAACGGCGGCCAGGAAAGCCAGCTCTCCGGGCTTCCGCAAAATGCACGTTTAGGCAATATCACCTGGTCTCCGGACGAAAAGTATATTGCCTTTACCAACACTGTAGATAACGGCATCGAACTATGGATTGCTGATATTAACAGTAAGCAGGCAAAAAAGCTGACCAATGCAACTATAAACGATGCCTATAGCGGCAGCCCCTTCGAGTGGACATCTGACAGCAAAGGGTTAGTAGTTAAGTTTATCGACGAGAAGCGCGGTGATAAGCCGAAAACTGGTCTTGCTCCGGTCGGCCCAACTATACAGCAGAACATCGGTAAAGTTAAGCCATCACGCACCTACCAGGATCTGCTGAAGAACCGCAACGACGAGCAGCTTTTCGATTACTACATGCAAACCCAGCTTAAACTGGTAACTATAGATGGCGAACAGCAACCTATAGGTAAGCCGGGCATCGTGAAAAGTATGGAAATATCGCCGGATGGTGAGTACCTGCTGGTGCAAACTATACAGAAACCATACTCATACCTGGTTCCGCATTACTACTTTCCTTATAATGTAGAGGTTTGGGACCGTGATGGTAAATTAGTAAAACAGCTGGCTAAACTTCCGTTGGCTGAAGACATTCCGATAGCCTTTGATGCCGTGGCAAAAGGCCCGCGCAGCTATAACTGGCGCCCTGATAAACCGGCTACCCTTTACTGGGCCGAGGCGCAGGATGACGGTGATGCAAACAAGGAAGTGGATGTACGCGATATAGTTTATACTTTGGATGCGCCATTCTCTGCAAAGCCTGCCGAGCTTGCAAAAACAAAGTATAGATACCGTGGCGTGCAGTGGGGTGATAAGATCGCCCTGGTAAACGAGCGCTGGTGGAAAACACGGACCGAACGCGTAACGATGGTAAATACGGCCAAGCCAGCCAAGGCAACTGTGTTGATAGAGCGTTCTTACGAAGACAACTATAACGACCCGGGCTCACCGGTATTTACTAAGAACAAGTATGGCCGCAGTGTGTTGTTGACCGATAAAAAAGGCCAGCACATTTACATGATCTCAGAAGGAGGTTCTCCGGAAGGCAATCGTCCGTTCCTGAGCGAGTATAACCTGAAGTCGAAAAAGGCAACTATCCTGTTCCGTTCCCAGGCTCCTTACTACGAACGCCCGATCGATATCATCGACCTGGATAAAAAGCAGATCATTACGAGAAGAGAATCAGAGAACGACCCGCCTAACTACTTTGTGCGCGACCTGGGTAAAAAGAAACTGACACAGGTAACTTCTTTCCCGCATCCAACACCGCAACTGGAAGGTGTGCAGAAAGAAATGCTGCAGTACGAACGAAACGATGGCGTGAAACTTAATGCCGTTTTATACTTGCCAAAAGGCTATAAGAAAAGCGATGGACCGCTACCCATGCTGATGTGGGCTTACCCACGCGAGTTTAAGAATGCAGCAACCGCCGGCCAGGTAAAAAGCTCACCTTACGAGTTTACACGCATCAGTTCCGGTTCTCCTTTGTTTTGGGTAACGCAAGGCTATGCTATACTTGACAGAACAGATATGCCTATAGTTGGGGAAGGTGATGCCCAGCCGAACGATACTTATAACGAGCAATTGGTAGCCAGCGCAAAAGCAGCCATCGATAAAGTAGTAAGTATGGGTGTGGCCGATCCGAAACGCATTGCAGTAGGAGGGCATTCGTATGGCGCTTTTATGACGGCTAACTTACTGGCGCACTCCGACCTGTTTGCTGCCGGTATTGCCCGTAGCGGTGCTTACAACCGTACACTTACACCATTTGGTTTCCAGCAGGAGGAGCGTACTTACTGGCAGGCTCCGGAAGTATATTTCAGAATGTCGCCGTTCTCTTTTGCCGATAAAGTAAACGAACCGATACTGCTTATTCACGGGGAGGCCGATAACAACTCAGGTACTTTCCCGATACAAAGCGAGCGTTTTTACAATGCACTGAAAGGCCATGGCGCAACTACCCGCCTGGTTTTCCTGCCACACGAAAGCCATGGCTATGCAGCGAAAGAATCAATCCTGCACATGCTCTGGGAAATGGATACCTGGCTGAATACTTATGTAAAGAACCGCCAGGTACAGTAAGTATAAACTGATCTAACCCAAAACGCCCCGGCTATACTTTAGCAGGGGCGTTTTTTATTTATAGTTATAGGCTTGCTATGAAATCTGGTGGAGTGCACTTTCGTTTGATAGGATGATTGTCTTACTGTCTGCCGGGCTCTGGTTCAATAGGTTTGCCAGCGAGTTATAGATCTCAGGGTGCTGTTGTTTGAGCAGCAATGGCAATTCGAAAAACAGTTCTACCGCCACAGCAAAGAATTCATGTTCGTCAGGAGCAGCGCAAAGCCTTTTAAAAATGCTCTTCTCAACCTGAAAGCGCATAAGCTCCGCTTCGGATAAGCGTGTCCAGCAGCGCAGATATTCCCTGTTCAGGAAATCATACTCTTCGTTTTGTATGCCATTTTCCAGGTGCAGGGCATGAGCCATCTCGTGCAAACCGAGGTTAAGGCCATCTTCGTTGTTTACGTTTCCGGCTTCAAAATCGCGCCACGAGAGCACGATCAGCCCACGCATATTCACTTCACCACAATGGTATTGTTTGTAAATAGTAGAATAATAGCGATCGGGGTAGAGCAGAATTTTCTTGAAATGAGTGAAGTAGAGTTCCTTTAGACCAAAGGTAAGTTGTACGGCACAGGCAGCTATTTTTACCTTCATCTCAGTGGTTACTTTCATGCCTTCGCCACGCGCTATAAACTCTTTCTGAAGTATAAACCGGATCACACGTTCTTCAAACTGCAGGCGCTGTGTTGGCGTCAGATTTAGATAGTATGGTGTCGGGTGCTGGCGCAGTGTAGTCCGTAATAAGTCGATCGTGTTTAAACTATCTGCCTCATCTATCCTGTATTTTACATAAAGATCAATAACATAAAACGCTGCAGCTGCCAGTATAACTAGCGGCATCGGCACGCTGCTGGAATAACCCATCCAGATCAAAATGGCTAAAAATATCAGGCGAAACAGAAGCAGCATAATCAGGTTTTTGGTAAAGGTACATTACAACTATAGTTTACCGAAACTAAATAGGTAAAGCTATACTTTTCGGTAGCTGACACTATGTGTGCAATTGATTACCTAAAGTACAAGAGAGGCCTAAAAGTAACTATAAACTATAAATACAGTATTATTCCTGATGACCTGGTTTAAAAGGAAATATCAACTTAGAGGAGATTCACCAAACAAACACCATATGAAAAATAGAAATTTATTGCTCTCATCGGCAGCGGTGGCTGGCTTATTATTTTCGGGTTGTAGCAGCTCTACTACCCAGGATGACACATCAGCCACAGCAACCACCTCTACTACTACCACCGAAATGAACATGGGGCAGGGTATCGAACTTGCCAACCTGGACACCACAGTAAACCCCTGCGAAGATTTTTACCAGTATGCGAATGGTGGATGGGTTAAGAACAACCCTATACCTGCATCCGAAAGTCGTTGGGGCTCTTTTAACGAGCTGGCTGAGAAGAACAATAAAGTTTTACGGGAACTGCTGAACGAGGCATCATCTAACACAACAGCTACCAAAGGCTCGGCTGGGCAACTGGTAGGTGATTTTTATGCTGCGGGCATGGACTCGGTAGCCGTGAACCAGGCAGGGATGACACCTATAAAACCAGCACTCGATAAAATAGCCGCCGTTAAAACAACCGACGAACTGCTAAATACAGTTGCCGACCTGAAAAGCAAAGGCATGAGCGGCTACTATAGTATGTATGTTACCCAGGACGACAAGATCAGTACACAATATGCGCTCTGGGCCATGCAAGGCGGCTTAGGCCTCCCAGACCGTGATTATTATCTGAAAGATGATGCGCGTTCTAAAACGATCCGGACGGAATACCAGAAACACCTGCAGAACATGTTCCAGTTACTTGGCGATGATGCTGCAGCCGCTCAGAAGAAAGCGAGTACAGTGCTGAATATGGAAACACGTTTAGCCAAAGCCTCCAGAACAAGAGTAGAACTGCGCGACCCGTATGCAAACTATAATAAAGTGAGTATACAGGAGTTCGCAAAGCAGAACCCGAACATGAAGATCACACAGTTGCTTAAAACAATGGGTGCTGATGCTTCAAAAGAGATCATAGTTGGTCAGCCGGCTTTCTTTAAAGAACTGAATGGTATGCTTAAGTCTGTGCCGCTAAACGACTGGAAGACTTATACCCAATGGCACCTGGCCCGTTCTATGTCGCCTTACCTGAGCGAGAACTTTGTGAATGAGAACTTCAACTTTTATGGTAAAGTACTGAATGGCGCTAAAGAGATACAGCCCCGTTGGAAACGTGTATTGCGTGCCACCGATGGTGCAGTAGGAGAGGCCCTGGGCCAGTTATATGTACAGAAAACATTCTCGCCGGAGGCTAAAACGAAAGCACTGGAAATGGTGAACAACCTGCAGGAGGCATTTAAAGAACACGTGCGCGATTTGGAATGGATGAGCGATGAAACGAAAGAGCGCGCACTGCAAAAGTTAAATGCATTTGCCGTAAAAATTGGCTACCCGGATAAGTGGGAAGACTATAAAGGGCTTGATGTATCTCGTAATTCTTTTGCTGCGAATGTGATGCAGGCGAACCAGTTCAGTTTCAGAAAGAACATTGGCAAGATCGGCCAGCCCGTTGACCGTAACGAATGGTTTATGTCGCCGCCTACGGTTAATGCCTACTATAACCCAAGCATGAACGAGATAGTGTTCCCGGCCGGTATTCTGCAACCTCCTTTCTTCGACCCGAATGCCGATGATGCTGTTAACTATGGCGGAATGGGTGCCGTGATCGGGCACGAACTAACACACGGTTTCGACGACCAGGGCGCCAAGTATGATTTTGAAGGCAACCTGAAAGACTGGTGGACAAAAGAAGACTTAGAGAAGTTTAATGCCCGTGCCGAGATGGTTGACAAACAATACAGCGCCTATACTGTACTTGATAACCTGCACGTGAACGGCAAACTGACCATGGGCGAAAACATAGCTGACATTGGCGGACTTAACATTGCTTATACTGCACTGCAAAAAGCGTTGGAGAAAAACCATCCGGGCGAGATAGCTGGCTTTACGCCAGAGCAGCGTTTCTTCCTGGCCTGGGCCCAGATCTGGCGTGTAAATATGCGCGACGAAGCTCAAAACCAGCAGATACTGACCGATCCGCACTCACCGGGTAGGTTCCGTACCAATGGTCCTGTATCAAACATGCCACAGTTTTACGAGGCTTTTGGCTGCGAACAAGGCGACAAAATGTTCCAGGCTGAAAATAACCGTGTTAAGATATGGTAACTATAAAACGGTAAACAAAAAGGCGCTGCAAATACTGCAGCGCCTTTTTTTATGCTTTTACACATCTATAAACTTACTCTACTTTTATAGTATGCATTACTGATTTCCTTGGCCAGTTGCTCGCATCCACAGGCTCATTTGCTATTTTGTCTACAACCTCAAGGCCTTCTATTACCTCCCCAAAAACGGTATACTCCATATCCAGCGAAGGTTCTCCGCCAACTTCCTGGTAAAACTTAATTTCCTCGGGTGTATACTTTATGCCATGCTGTTCTTCATACAACCTGATCTCGTGCAACGGTACAGGCTCGCCTTGTACAATGTAAAAGTTATGCGATGATGATTCTTTTTCGGGGTTAATGTCTTCGCCGTAGCGGGCCATGGCAAGCGCCCCTTTTTTATGTATATACTTCCGGTGCAGTTCCTGTGGAATTTTGTAGGCAGTCTGCTTCATAGTTCGGTTATCGGAATCGCCGCCCTGCACGGCAAACCCTTTCAGCACCCTGTAAAATTCGCCCTGGTCGTAAAAGCCGGTTTTGGTTAAGCGCACAAAATTGGCACGATGGAGTGGGGTGTCTTTATACAGTTTAACCTTTATATTACCATGGCGTGTGCTTATTACAGCTATACTATCCGGGTTGTTTTCGGCATAGGCGGTCAGTACCTCAGTTACATTATCATTAGTAATAGGCGCCATGCCCGGCTCTGTTTCCACTTCTTCAGTTTCGGTAGTAACCTGCTCCTCTGCAGGCGTGTTACAAGCTGCCTGCATGGCCAGGGCAGAAAAAAGTACTATACTTTTTAAAGAAAATTTCATAGTAAGAGATATGTTTCTGGTTTACATTAAGCAGCATTAAGCTACATATTTTAATCCAAATAAGCGAATATGCAATTTAAAGTATAAAGTTAAGCTAATTGAATTTTTTTAATATGGGTTGATTTTGATACAACTAAATAAAGGTAAGTAGCCGTATATGCCTCTACATCGCTTTTAATTGGTAGTCAACTACATATGAATGGCCAATGTAAGCACTGTAGATGTAAAAAATATCATTTTTTTTAATGTTTTAACATCTATAGCCGTCAGAGGCTGTACAGGTAGATTATACTGTTCCAAGAACCGATTTTGTATGCCCGATACTACATATATACTAATAACTATACTTGACATTAACTTTTGGAATTGATATATTAGATTTTCAAACGCTCCTAATAACACACAAACTAACCTTAACACTTTAATTTTTTTTTCACTTTAACACCTTAAAACTAGTATGAAAAACACCTTACAAATCCGCAACACAATGCGCTCACTGCTATTCGGCACAGCTGTTCTGGCAGTATCCTGCACATTTACAGCCTGCGACTCTGAAAATGTAGACGCAGTAGCTACCCAGGATCAGGTAGAGAGCAATGCTCAGAATGGTGCGCTTATAGACGGACAGTACATTGTAGTGTTCAATAAGGGTACACTACGTATGGATGCCGGCGCTACATATGAGCAGAGTGTTGAGAGAGCACGCCAGGTTGGTGTGGATGTTTTTGCAGAAAATAATATCTCTGACGTTGCTATAGAGCGTGCTTATGGTAAAGCATTAGTAGGCGTAGTTGCTAAACTTACTCCTGCTGATGTTGAAAGACTTCGTGGTGATGAGCGTATTGCTTACATTGAGCAGGATAGAGTAATAGCTCTTGCCAAACCAACCAAGCCAGGTGGTGGCGGTTCTGCTGGCGAAGAAATTCCTTACGGTATTACCCGTGTTGGTTCAGCCAGCGGTGCAGGTAAAACTGCCTGGGTTATCGACTCTGGTATCGACCTGGATCACCCAGACCTGAATGTAGACGTAGCAAGAAGCGTAACAATGTTTACTTCTGGCAGAGATGCTGGTAGCGCTGATGACGGTAATGGCCACGGTACACACGTAGCCGGTACTATTGGTGCTATTAAAGGTAATGGTATTGGTGTAGTAGGCGTAGCTTACGGTGCCACAGTTGTTGCCGTTAAAGTACTTGACTCGCGTGGTAGCGGTTCTTACTCTGGCGTTATTGGTGGCGTAGACTATGTAGCTGCTAACGCAGGTGCTGGTGATGTAGCTAACATGAGCTTAGGCGGACCAACTTCGCAGGCACTTGATGATGCAGTTATAGCTGCAGCTTCTAAAGGCGTTAAGTTTGCACTGGCTGCCGGTAACGAAAGCACTCATGCTAACAACTCATCTCCGGCGCGTGCTAACCACAGCAACATCTATACGGTATCAGCAATGGATATTAACGACAGATTTGCTTCGTTCTCTAACTATGGCAACCCTCCGGTAGATGTTTGCGCTCCTGGTGTTAGCATTAAGTCTACCTGGAAAGGTGGTGCTTATAACACTATCAGCGGTACGTCTATGGCGTCTCCACACGTAGCAGGTTTGTTACTGTTGGGTAACATCACTTACGATGGAACTGTAAATAACGACCCGGATGGCAATGCTGATCCGATTGCACACAACTAATCAACTGTTTGTTTGCTTAAGTTTAAAGTAGAGAAAAAGGCAGCCGAGAGGCTGCCTTTTTTGTTTTTAACATCTTATTTTTAACCTTGTTAAATTTTAATAAGCCTATTTAATTTAGATCTCATTTAATAAAGCGCATTTAAATATGTATCTTTATCGTATCCAAATACATTTTAAGCTGTATGCAACTTCATAAAGATGGGTTGATTTCGTTGGAATATGATGTAGTGGGGGATGTGCTGAAAGTAAAATGGCCTGACCTTAGTGGTATTACCCTGCCTGAGATAAACTACTCAATTCAAAAAATGATCGATACCCTTCGTCATTACGATATTAAAAACCTGCTGATAGATTCGAGCCTGAGCCAGCTGACAGATGTTAGCACCGAAGACCACCAGGATATGCTTGTTGATCTAGTGGTTTACCTGAAGACAACACGTATCCGTAAATTGGCACGAATACAAACATTAGATAACACCAGGGAATCGGTAGTGGACAGTGTGGCCGATGAAGCCGTAAACCGTATAGGTATAGATTTCGAATTCAGGAATTTTGTGAACGAACAGTTAGCCTATAACTGGTTGAAACAAGAATAGCGTTTGTTACAAACTATAAAACAGAAAAGCCTTACCATATGGTAAGGCTTTTCTGTTGTTACACTTATTTATGTATTAAGCGCGTTTTACATTAACCGCGTTCAGGCCTTTCTTACCTTCCTGTAATTCGAAGGTTACTCTGTCGTTTTCTCTTACTTCGTCTATTAAACCAGTTACGTGCACAAAGTACTCTTTGTCGTTGCTGTCGTCCTTAATAAAGCCAAAACCTTTTTCGGTGTTGAAGAATTTGATTGTTCCGTTGTTCATATTGTTGTTAAATTATATTCCTACTACACCTTCACAATTAAAAATGTTCAACTAAAGCCCTAAATTTTTTAATAATTCTATCAAAATATGCCCTCACAGAGTTTATAGGTGCTTTTTTAGGATGGGCTATAAGATAGATAATGACATAATGAACATTTGCTCTGCGTTATACTTCAGTAAATCATTATTAAATGTGAGTAAGGTAAAGCCCTATACTCACTTTACTGAATAACCAATTCCAGAATTATACTGCATCATTCCGAGCCCTCCAAACCATCCATGCCATTGTTGGTGTTTTCACCAACAATAACATCTGTACTTCAATAGATAAATATCTGGTTTGATATCTAACTATAAAATAAAGTATAGCCCTAAAAGATAAGGCTATTGGTTTCTACGTTCTCTTCGCTCACGTCTTCTTTCTTCACGGCGTTTTTTCCAACTGTTTTTCCAGTCTTCATAAGTCTGCACGGCTTTATCAGTTACATTATCTACTAATCTGTCGAGGAAAGTTTTATGTGGCGGCTCTGCCCTGAATGATTCGCAATTTGCCAGCTTTTGAAGGTATGGCGATAATGCGGCAAACTTACTTCTATAGTATCCAACATAAGCAGGATCGATAGCAACACGCCTGTTGAAATCGCCCCAGATAGGAAGCGCCGTGTTTGAGCCCTGACCCAGTTGCAGCGTCCTGAACCTGACCTTCGGGCTTTCGGCACCTACCCAGACACCCGTTACCAGCTTTGGAGTTATACCTATAAACCAGCCATCTGCATGGTCCTGGGTAGTTCCTGTTTTTCCGGCTATATCCATCTGTAAACCAAACTGCGATCGTAACTTACCAGCACTGCCTTCTTCTACCACGCCCTGCATCAGGTGCAGCATCAGCGCCGCATTCGACTTAGAGATAGCTTCTTTTAAACGTGTATCTGGTTTATGTTCGCGCAACACTTTACCATTGCGGTCAGTTATTTTACTGATGTATACAGGATCTACTTTATACCCCTGGTTGGCTATGGTAGCATAAGCATTCACCATTTCAAATAATGAGAGGTCGGCAACACCAAGCGCAAGTGCAGGAACTTCAGGTATATCGTTTTTTATACCCAGCTTGCGGGCCACATCTACAACTTTGTTTACACCGGTCTTCATCATCACCTGCGCTGATATGGTGTTAACAGAATGTGCCAATGCACCGCGCATCGTGTATTCACCGCCATAAGTATCAGAGGCATTTCGCGGCGACCAATCATCATACTCCGGATAGGTAACACGCTCGTTCGGGAACCAGGTACACGGAGCCACGCCACGTTCTAAAGCAGCTGCGTAAACTATAGGTTTAAAGGTAGAGCCAACCTGCCTGCGCGACCGTACATGGTCATACTTGAACACATGATGGTTTATTCCACCCACCCAGGCTCGTATCTCTCCTGAATAAGGATTCATCGCTAATAAACCGGCATTCAGGAACTTCTGGTAATAAGCCAGCGAATCTATAGGAGAGAAGGTAACCTGTTTATTGCCGGCCCAGCCAAATAAGGTCATCTTACGCTTCGTCCGGAATACTTCCATTATTTCAGCGTCTGTTTTGCCGTTAGCTTTGGCTCTTTTATAGCGGTCGGTCCGTTTCATTGCATCCTGCAGAAAAGCAGCATCTCGACCCCAGGGGTTGCGGCCTTTCCAGTGCGCATCAAACTGCCGTTGCAGATTTGCCATCCTACTTCGCAAAGCTCTCTCGGCATGTCGTTGCATCCCGGCATCTATAGTAGTATAGATCTTCAGTCCGTCAGTATATAGGTTATAAGGGTCCCCATTCGGTTTCTTTTTAGAAGCAGCCCATTCCACCAACTCCAGGCGCAATTGCTCCCTGAAGTATGGGGCTATACCATCGTTGTGGTTACTTACTCTATAGTTGAGTTTTAAAGGCAGTTTTTTTAAGGAGTCAGCTTTAGTAGGCGCGAGGTAGCCATACTTCACCATTTGGCCCAGCACAATATTGCGTCTTTGCTTCGAGCGGTCAGGGTTTAAACGTGGGTTGTAGGTAGTGGTAGCTTTCAGCATCCCGATCAGTACAGCAGCCTGTTCCGTTTTAAGGGAGTCAGCAGAGGTGTTAAAAAAACGGCGGGAGGCACGCTCAATGCCATACAGGTTTCCACCCATCGGCACAGTATTCAAGTATAGCTCCAGCAATTCTTCTTTCGAATAGATGCCTTCCAGCTTTCGGGCTATAATGATCTCGCGCAGCTTGTTAACCGGCATGTCCCAGAACCAGTAGTTTCGGCGCGGATAAATGTTTTTGGCCAACTGCTGACTTAATGTACTACCACCTCCAGCGCTCTGGTCCTGCATCAGGATCGATTTGATAGCAACACGGGCCAGGCTGCGAGCATCTACGCCATGGTGATCGTAAAATCGGGCATCTTCGGTGGCAACTAAAGCCTGAATGGCAGAAGGAGCAATGTTGCTATATTTTACATTGGTTCTGTCTTGAATATAATATCGTCCAAGCAACTCTCCATTAGTTGCATATACTTCCGAAGCTGTGTTATTCTGGATGGCTCTTAATTCGTTTCGGGAAGGCATATTCCCCATAGCACCCATGTACACCAGCAGGTAAAATATAGTGCCGAGTAGTAACAAGTATAAACCAGCGCGGAAAGCGATCCGGACAACTGATCTTCGGTCGCGGCGCCAGTTAAACGTGCTCAACCGGGACCATTTATTTCTCCAGTAAGTATAGGTCAGTTTCGGTTTCTGGCTCCTGAAAAAAGCAGACCATTCCACCTTCATAAACCGGGCAAGTGGTTCGATTATACCTATAACTATAAGTCTGATTAATTTTAAAAGCGCTCGCTTCATGTAATATATAGGGTGTAGTGCCTGACTGGCATTACAGGTTAGCAACTTTACCTTTAAGGCTGATCAGAAGTTGCATTAAGTTTTTTAGTTGATGATTAGTTGGCAAGCTGTGTACAATAATTACGCCAGTAAGTTTATGGTAACAGAACGGGAGCACAGCATTATTGGTATGGTGTCGCGAGAAGTTATACTTGAATAAGATATATAAATCAGCCGCATCCATAGTTAGATTAAGCTATAACGTTTAGCTGTTCGGGTGTTATAACTAATAGTATATACATTATTTAAGTAGAGTCTAATACCAACCTTCTAATTTATAGAGCTTAGTACACTTTTTAGGTATCTATCTTACTGAGAAATAAAACGTATAAACAATTTATAACACCAGATAACAGTTATTTAGAAGTGCCTAAATAGGGCATCTTGTGGTTGATTTAGATAGAAAATTATTACTTTTATGACAATTAATTAAGACATATTGATTTTTATATGTATAATTGTGAAAAATTGAATAGCTAAACCGATTACTATATTTTGACCAGATCGATGAAGTTCAGACTTACTTTCTTTGCAACAGTCTTTTTTATGTGCCTAGCAACTGCCTTTACAGCTGAAGCACAGCGCGGCAGTAGTGGTGCAAAATTCCGCGGATCTTTTAAGCGTAAATTCAAACCTTCCTGGTCTGTGTTTGCAGCGCCGGGGGTAGTGGTGATGAATAGTGAGAATGATGGTGCATATCTTGATAATGTAGGTATATTGAAGAATAATGGTATGGGACCGGCACTAAGCGTTGGAGTTCTGTATCAATTTTCTCATGATTTCGGAGTTCAAGGTACATTAGGGTATATAAATACTAAAGGACATGAGGACGGTGTTGAACAAACTTTCCCGGATGTTACTTTCAAAACTCATGGTGTAGAAGCTACAGCATCGATAATTTATAATTTAACAAACACCTATGTAGGTCCACGATACAGAAGATCACGTAACTTACGCCTTATAGTACCTTATGTCAAAGTTGGTGTAGGTGTTTTAGCTTATAAATCAAGTTCAGCTATCGAAAGCCAAGGTATAGAGCAGCCAGAAGCAAAAGATTATCCTAATTTTACAATGGTCGCTCCTATTGGGGGTGGTTTAAAGTTTCAGTATTCAAAGCAATTAACTATTGCTCCTGAACTCAATGTGAATTTTACTACTTCCGACTACCTTGATAATGTAAGTTACGGTAATGTAAGTCCATTAACGGGATCGAATGATGCTTATTTGAGTGCAACAATAAAAGTGTTATATAATATGTCTGCACACAGAAGAAGTCCTTTCAGAATAAGAAGAAGGTAATAAGTTTATATCATTAAAAAAGAAGAGGTCCTGCTAATACAGCAGGACCTCTTCTTTTTTGGTATAGCTTAATAGGTTATTGATAAAGTTTAAAATATGAATTGGTGATTTATTAGTTCAAATAAAAAGAAGGTATTGTATTCTGACATTTAATTATTTGTTAAAATGAGCCAGGAAATGCCGTCAATTCTATAGTATCTGAGTTAGTTTAGAGAAATTCTAGTCCTGTTGTCGTTTGGCTTCCCGAATCTAAATCTTGGATGTATGCTTGATAGATTACGAGAGCTATTAAATTTCTTACTAAGTTGGTACCGAAGGGATTGAATATGGTATTAACGATGGCTATTGTATAGACCTACCCCTCCGAAGAGGGGATTCTTCTGCTGTAGGTATTGTTGAGTTTGGTTTTTTATATCCGATTAACCTATCGTCGCTAGTTTCGAACTGCCATTCTTTTACGTCCTTTAGAATTCGTTTAATTGAAATAGGCCTGCTATGCTTAGGGAAAACAAGGGGATAACCATCTGCAACTATTAAAATATACCTTCTATTACAATAAGATTGGGCATTTCCATCATGGGGTAAGTGTCCTAGATAAAAGGAATGGGAAGGGTGGGTATTTATTTCTAGATAACTTATTTAACAAAGGTAATTGTTGGAACTTCATCTGTTCTTGTAACACCCCTGTAATCCCCTCAAGGGGATAGTTTCTAAAATGAAACGGGAATTACTATAGGATAGGATTTAATTAAAGATGGGGCTAAATGATACGAAGAAAAATTCATAATCTAACCGGATTGATGAATTGGTATAGTTGAAATGATATAATGGTGCCCAAAGTTTCTTGATCATTTTAGGTAATGAGTAATGTAAGATATTTAAGATAATGGTATGCTTTCAGAAGCGAAACGCTTACATTTGCGCTTGCATTGATGTTTGCACTTGTAAATAGAAGAAAACTGGCTTGCCACTTAATTTTGCTTAGCCAGGTTACAATACCCCTATACCTGAAATGAAAATGAAACTGCTTTACCTGGTTGCCCTGCTAGTGGTAACTTCCTGTGGCCCCACACGAAATCTGGCCTACTTCAGCGATTTAAAGGAGCAAACATCCTATTCAGAAGAGATCACTAACCTTACTGTTACTAAAATTCAACCGAATGATTTGCTAAATATAACAGTTAGCAGTAAAAGCCCGGAGTCAGATATGCAGTTTAATAGGGGTATGCTAGGTGCTACAGAGAATAAAGTAGAAGGCTACCTCGTTGATGAAACAGGATATATCGACTTCCCGGTAGTAGGGCGTGTAAAACTGGCTGGGCTTACTAAACAGGAGGCTAAAGATACGCTTGCTACGCAGTTAAATGATTACTTGAAAGATCCTGTTGTACAGATCCGAAACATGAATTTCAAGATTACCGTGATCGGGGAAGTGAACCGACCTTCTACTTTTACTGTTCCTGCTGAAAAGATATCTATCCTGGAAGCTTTGGGCATGGCAGGAGATATGACGCCTTTCGGCAAACGTGAAAATGTGATCGTGATGCGGGAAGAGGCAGGAAAGCGTACGATGACGCGTTTAGACCTGAATAAAAAGGATGTGCTGAACTCACCTTACTTCTACCTTCAGCAGAATGATGTTGTATATGTGGAGCCAGATAAAATGAAACAGGTTCAGGCCAGTACCAATACGCGCTTCTTAGCTATTGTTACAGCATCTGTTTCGCTTGCTACTATTATCATTGCCAGATTACTTTAAGTGCCTCATTAATATATGACAGAGAAAGAAATTTTTCAGTTCGAGTCTGAAGAAATCAATATAAAGGAGATAGTGCAGAAATACCTGCGCTATTGGTATTTATTTGTAATTGGTGTGGTACTGGCAGGAATTGTTGCTTTTTTGTACCTGCGTTACACTACGCCTCAGTATCGCATCAGCAGCACACTCCTTATAAAAGATGATAAGAAGGGGCCATCGTTAGGGGATAATGCAGTGCTGAATGATCTCGACCTTTTCCAGACAGGAAAGAATATCGATAATGAGATCGAGATATTGAAGTCCAAAAGCCTGATGAACCGGGTGCTCGAAGAGTTAGCACTGCATACCTCCTATTATGTAGATGGACGTGTGAAGCGCACTGAAATGTATGGTGCAGGAATGCCTTTGAAAGTAATTGTCAGTAACCTTGATTCGGCTGCCTTTAATAAAGAGATCAGCATTGAACCAAAAGATAACAACACATATACTTTAAAGGATGATGTGTCGGCATCAGAATACCAGTTTGGCAAGGTTGTAAAGAAGCCTTATGCTGTATTTACGGTAGTTGCAGGTGTTGGTAATCAATCTAAAGAAAAGGAGATAACTGTAAAATTTCATGATATCCGGAAGGTAGCAGAGTATTATAACCAAAAACTGACTGTAGCACCAGTAAATAAGAATGCAAGTGTACTCTCATTAAGTTTAACAGACCCGGTGCCGGCTAAAGGGGTGGCTATTCTGAACAAACTGGTAGAAGTATACAACCAGGAAGCGGTAGAAGATAAGAACCTGATAGCCGGTAGCACGATACAATTCATTGATGAGCGATTAAAATATCTTACATCTGAACTGGCAGTTGTAGAGGAGGATGTGGAGAGCTATAAGAAGGATAACCGTGTTACGGATGTAAGCTCTGAAGCCAAGTTATATTTGGAAAAAGCCAGTGAATATAACCGCCAACTGTCAGAGTGGGCTATCCAAATTGATGTACTGGAGTCAATCGAAAATTACCTGTTAAAGCAGGAAAGCCAGTACGAGTTGGTACCCAGCACCTTAACTATTCAAGACGCCACACTACTCGGGCTGATAGGCAAGTTCAACGAACTACAACTGGAGCGCAAACGTTTGCTGCGCGTGTCACAACCAAGTAACCCACTGGTTCAGAATATTACAGAGCAATTAGCTAACCTGCGAGCCAATATCTTGGAGAACCTGCGCAATATTAAAGATGGACTGATCATCACACGTAATAATTTGCAGGCTAGTTCTGCCCAATTTGAATCGCGTATCAAAGAAGTACCGAGTATAGAAAAAGACCTGATTGAAATAAAACGTCAGCAGAGTATCAAGGAAGGTTTGTATCTTTATTTATTACAGAAGCGTGAAGAGGCAGCCTTATCTCTTGCAGCCACTGTGGCTAATTCGCGTGTAATAGACCCCGCTATTTCGGGAGACAAACCGGTGGAACCTAAAAAACAACTAATTTATCTATTGGCTTTCCTGGTTGGTTTGGGTATTCCGTTTGCATTTATTTATGTAAAAGAGCTACTGAATGACCGCGTACAAAGTCAGCAGGATGTTAAGAAAGTAACGAATACACCTATTCTGGGTGAAATTGCCCATAATGATACCTTTGAGAAGCTGGTAGTTACTGAGAACAGCCGCAGCACAGTTGCTGAGCTATTCCGACTAATCAGAACTAACTTACAGTTTGCTACGCTGGGTAAAGATAATAAAGTGCTGTTGGTAACCTCCAGTATGAGTGGGGAAGGCAAAACCTTCTTTACCATAAACTTAGGTGCGAGTCTTGCCCTTACAGGAAAAAGGGTTGTTTTAGTGAACTTTGATCTGCGCAAACCTCGACTGATGCAGGACATGGGTTTGCCAAATGATACAGGTGTTACGAACTACCTAATCGATGATAAACTCACTCTTTCTGATATTATCATTCCATCGCAGGAAGTGGATGGCTTGTATGCGATAGGCTCTGGTCCAATTCCACCAAACCCTGCCGAGCTGATGATGAGCGCTAAAGTTGGCCATTTAATGGCTGAACTGAAGGAGCGTTTTGATTATATTATCCTGGATACCTCACCAGCAGGGCAAGTAGCTGATGCTTATACTTTGGCTCCTTATGCAGATGCCAGTATGTTTATCATCCGTTATAAGTATACCTTTAAATCTCAGGTAGCTATTGTAAATGATATCTATGAAAATAAGAAGCTAAACCATCCAATGATCGTGCTGAATGATGCCGATATGAAAGAAGGATACGGCTATGGCTATGGGTATGGCTACAATGAGCAGCCATCCGGCACATTTAGTAAAAAGATGCGAAAGCACACCGGGTTGGAGGTTTAAATATTAATTAAAATTAATCATCTAAGAAAATACACTTAAAATGTCTGGTAATACAGAAAGAACAGATGTGAAAATAGCCGTTATTGGACTTGGCTATGTTGGCCTGCCACTGGCTGTAGAATTTGCAAAACAGTATAAAACGATTGGTTTCGACATTAATGAAACGCGAATTAATGAACTGAATCAGGGGCATGATGCCACCCTAGAAGTGGAAGATGGCAAATTAAAGGCTGTGTTAACAGATAGTTGCTCTTCACCTAAAGGATTAATATGTACAAACGATCTTACAAAGATCGAGGATTGTAACTACTATATTATTACAGTACCTACACCTGTAGACAAGTATAACCGGCCAGTGCTCACTCCTCTATACAAAGCAAGTGAAACGGTTGGTAAGGTATTGAAACCGGGTGATATTGTAGTGTATGAGTCTACGGTATACCCCGGTGTAACCGAAGATGAGTGCGTGCCCGTGCTGGAGCGTGTATCAGGCCTGAAGTTCAATGTTGACTTCTTTGCAGGCTACTCCCCGGAGCGTATTAATCCGGGCGATAAAGAGCATACCGTTGCCAAGATCTTAAAGATCACTTCGGGCTCTACGCCAGAGGCTGCAGAGAAAGTAGACCAACTATACAAATCTGTTATTGTTGCGGGCACGCATAAAGCAACCACTATAAAAGTAGCAGAAGCGGCTAAAGTAATAGAGAATGCGCAGCGTGACATAAACATTGCTTTTGTAAACGAGTTGGCTAAAATATTTAACCGACTGGATATTGATACAGACGAGGTACTACAGGCAGCTGGTACGAAGTGGAACTTCTTGAAGTTTAAACCAGGCTTGGTTGGTGGCCACTGTATTGGTGTTGATCCTTACTACCTGGCACAGAAAGCTCAGGAAGTAGGCTACCACCCTGAGATCATCCTGGCCGGCCGCAGACTGAACGATGGCATGGGGGAGTACGTGGCGCATGAAGTGATCAAACTCATGGTGAAGAAGGATATCCCAGTAAAAGGAGCAAACATACTGTTATTAGGTGTTACCTTCAAAGAAAACTGCCCGGATGTACGCAACACAAAAGTAGTAGACATCTTGCAAACCCTGAAAGATTACGATACTAACATCACGATCTACGACCCATGGGCTGAGCCAGCAGAAGTAAAGCATGAGTACGGCTGGGATTCTGTAAAAGAATTAAATGGCACCAGCAACTGCGACGCTGTTATACTAGCCGTTTCCCACGATGAATTCAAAGATTTAGATCTAAGCAAACTATGCAAAGAGAATGCCGTGATCTATGACGTTAAAGGTGTACTTCCCAAAGCACTAGTTGACGCGAGACTGTAAGCTTAAATTACAAAACCATAAATGTCATTAAGAGCAAAGCGAGAAATCTGGGAAATTGTGAGTCTGTAAAATGCTCAGATTTATCGAGCTGCTTGAAATGACATAAAATTAAAAGCTCCCCGCCTTAGATAAGGAGGGGTTAAGGGTGGTTCGATTGATTGACCACCCACTCATAATTTCTAATTCATTAGTCATAATTCTCCTAAGAAGTGTACGAAACCCCATACCATACCGAAGACCTTAGCCAATACAGCTTTTTAGTAACCGGCGGTGCCGGCTTTATAGGTTCCAATATTGTAGAATATCTGTTAAAATATTATGCAGGTAAGGTTAGAGTGTTGGATAACTTCGCAACCGGCTCACATGCTAACATTGAAGAGTTCAAAATTAATCCTGCTTTTGAATTAATTGAAGGTGATATCCGTGATTTGGAAACATGCAGAAGAGCACTAGAAGGTATAGATTATGTTAGCCACCAGGCAGCGCTGGGTTCAGTGCCACGTTCCATCAATGATCCTATTACCAGCAACGATGTAAACGTGAGCGGCTTCCTGAATATATTGGTCGCAGCACGCGATGCAGGTGTTAAGCGCATGGTGTATGCTGCCAGTTCCAGTACCTATGGTGATCATCCTGGTTTGCCAAAAGTAGAGGATAAGATTGGGAAACCACTCTCTCCTTATGCCATCACAAAATATGTAAATGAGTTGTATGGCGATGTGTTCTCTAGAACCTACAACTTCCATTCAATAGGACTGCGCTACTTTAATGTGTTTGGCCCGAAGCAGAACCCTAAAGGACCTTATGCCGCAGTTATTCCTCTGTTTATAGAGTCAGCCTTAAAAGGTGAAGCTCCTTTTATAAATGGTGATGGTGAAACCAGCCGTGACTTTACTTTTGTGGAGAATGCAGTTCAGGCTAATGTGAAAGCTATGTTAGCCAAGGATATAACACAACATGAAGTAGTTAATATTGCTTTCGGGGAACGAACTACTCTAAATCAATTGTGGGGAAGGATTAGCGAAATTGTAGGAGCAGATATACCTGCTCAATATCGAGATGAGAGAAGAGGAGATGTAAGGCATAGTTTGGCTGATATTGACAAGGCTAATAAACTTATAAATTATAAACCACTATTGTCTGTTTTAGAAGGATTATGTATTGCTACAAATTGGTATAAAGAATTATCCAATTGATAAGTGAAATTAATTTAAGAGGGAAGAGATAGTATAAGCAACTAGTTAAGGATTCTATGAGCCAGCTTAATAAGGCAATTCTTCATGGAACAATATGGTCAATGGCCGGCCAATTTGGGACAATGTTTATTGCGTTGTTGTCTAATATTATACTTGCACGCATTTTAACACCATATGAATTCGGGCAAGTAGGTGTTATAATGTTTTTTATTGTGCTTGCAAATGTACTTACTGAAAGTGGATTAGCAGGTGCTTTGGTAAGACAAAAAGAGGTATCACAAGATGATTACTCAACAGTTTTCGTGTTCAATTTGTGTATAAGCTTACTCTGTTTCTTGATATTGGGTATCTCTTCAGGTTTTATTTCTAGCTATTATAATGATAGCTCTCTTCAGAAAATTTTGCAAGTTTCATCTCTCATTTTAATTGTCAATGCTTTTCAAATTACGCAGAACGCCCGTTTAATGCGGGAGCTGATGTTTAAGCAAAAATCAAAATACCGATTTGTTGCAGTTTGTATTGGCTCAGTAATTGGAATATTGTCTGCAATGTTGGGAATGGGTGTATGGGCATTGGTCATCATGCAGTTAGCTACAGCTTTATTCACTACAATTATTCTTTGGAGATTTGAGGGGATGTTCTTTTCTATAACTTTCAAAAAAGAATCATTCAAAAGGCTGTACTCATTTGGTATGAATACAACCTTAGCATCCATCCTAAATACAGCTTTTGATAATATTTACCAATTGATCTTAGGTAGGTACTTTTCAATTGGTCAAGTAGGACTATTTTTTCAGGCAAAAAAATTGCAGGAAGTTCCAGTAGGCATTGTTAAATCAACAACCTTAGGTGTTGTGTTTTCATCTTTGTCTAAAATCCAGGACGACACCGAATTGCTTCGCAAGACATACACAAAGATAGTTTTACTATTTACCATCGTGATGGGCTTAATTACTTCTATATTATATACATACAGTGAGAGCCTAATTCTGCTATTATATGGTAAGAGTTGGAGTGAGGCAGCAGTCTATATTCAGTTGCTCGCAATCGCTTCTTTCTTCTACATGCAGGAAATGTTTAATAGAGTCATTTTTAAAGTTTATAACCAAACTCATAAAATCCTCTTCCTCGAAATAGTGAAGAAAGGAATACAATCAATAAGTATCATTGTGGGAGTATATTACCTCGACCTGGGAATTCTATTAAACGGCTTCGTTATAACAAGTATTTTAAGCTATTTAATTAATCTACATTACTCTAAAAAGGTTCTAAATGGTATAGCGTTGCGTGAGATGTTAATCACCTTAAAAGTAATTTTAGTATCTCTTGCAATAAGTGCACTATCTATACATGCGAAGAATGTATTGGGCCTAACAGGTATCAACTCTATAGCTTTGCTTCCAATTAGTGTGGGATTATACTTGGCTCTAACACAAATTGTAGGAGTCGCTGATTTGAAAAGTGAATATAAGTCCCTTTTTAATCTTATTAAAAAACAACCTGTATGATTGGTAAAATATTAAATAAATACAGATATAAATTCTGGGCACCTGAAAGGTATGCAAGATACATCGGGGTTAAAATTGGCAAAGGCTGTTTGATTTCGACAAAGAATTTTCCTTCTGAACCATATCTTATAGAGATTGGAGATCATGTAAGGGTAGCGAAGAATGTGTCTTTCTTTACTCATGGAGGGCTTTGGTCGCAAAGGAAGAAATATAATAATTTAGACTATTTTGGGAAAATAAAAATAGGAAATTATTCTTATATAGGGGAGGGCGCATACATAATGGCTGGTGTTACCTTAGGTGACGATGTAATAGTTGGTGCGGGATCCGTTGTGACAAAAAGCGTAGAAGGCGGGTTAATAGTAGCAGGAAATCCAGCAAGAATAGTTGGAAGAACCTCAGATTTTATATCAAAAATACAAAATATAAGTGTGCCTACTTACGGAATGGATACTAATCAAAAGAAAGGTTTCCTCTTAAGCTTAGATGATACTAGATTTGTAAAGAAGTAGATTCATTTATGTTGCAAAGGGTATCATATCTTATTCTTTTAATACTATTGTCTATGTATTACTTTTTTGTTCCCGAAACAATGGACAAAGAAGTAATGGTTCTGTTGCTGATACTTGTGTTAGTTGTTTTGACAATACACGCTCTCCGAAAGGAGAAATTCAAACCCTTAAAAGGCCAAATTCTAAAGCATTCTACCCTTGTACTTGTAGGCTTTACTATAGTCCATTTCCAGTATTACTTGGATTTTGCATTTGGAAATGTTACAGAAAACAATGTTTTCATATGGGTTAATAAGAATGTCGTTTTAAAAGCATTTGTACTATCTGTTATTGGGCTATTAAGTTTCTTGCTAGGTTATTCCTTGTATCAGAGATCTGTAGCAAATGTTATATCAATACCAGAGAAACCAAAAAGTACGAAAGCTTTAACCTTTTTGGCTTTTGTTGCTTTGGTAATTTATTTCTACACTGTTAATCCTCGGTACCTATTAGGATACTATGGTAGCGAGGAGATGGGGGCTGGTGCTACGTATGCTATATTAATATTTACCATCTGTGTATTTGCGATTATTATTCAGAATAGTAGAAATATAATATTGAACAAAGTCAAACCCCAAAGCTTTAGTAGCTATCTGCTTCACCAGGGTTACTTCTTTCTATTTCTAATTGGTGTTTACTTGGTATCAGTAGTGGTAAGTGGAGACAGAGGACCTATTATGACAATTGGGCTAAGCATGGGTACGGGCTACTTCTTTGTTACTAAGGTGAAATTAAAGTTTAAGTATGCTGTTCTAATTGCTCTAGCCGGGGCTTCACTGATGTCTGTTTTGGGAATTGCAAGGAGCTTAGACAAAGAGCTAGACTTCCAGTCCAGAATCGTAGAGGGTGTCAAAAGTGAAAGTAAGTATTCAGAGCAGTCTTATTTACCACAGACACAAGAGCTTGCCGGTTCTGTCAGGACCCTACATACGACTGTCAGCTACATTCCTTCGAATCATGATTTCCTCTTCGGTCGTTTTCAGTTTCAGCAACTGACAATTGTTGTACCTTTTGTCAGTGCATTCAATACATTGATTTTTGATAACAATGACTTCAAATACAAGGGGTCTGCTTCGTTTGTAACCTGGATTAACCAAGGCGATTACTGGAGGTCTGGCGATGGGACCACCTGTATTGCAGATTTTTATTTTGATTTCGGACTACCAGGGGTCATTCTTGGTATGTTTCTATTTGGGTACTCTATGAGATACGCAGAGATTTCTATGTATTCTGGAAAGCTGCCGGGCTTGTTTTCTAATGCTTTTCTTGTGATATATATGAGTTATGCTATCTATATAGCTAGATCATCCTACCTGTTTAATATGAAGTTAGTAATTTGGACGGTCATATTACTTGTTGTTAATAAATACTTTTTAAGCAGGTTATTTAAATGAAAAAGATAGCATTTTTTGTGACGTCCTTAAATGCTGGTGGAATAGAGAACTATTTACTACGTTTTTTAAAGTACTCTGAGGGTGAAATATCACCTATAGTAGTTTGTAAAAGCAACCAATATGGGGACCTATTAGGGGATTACCAGCAAATAAAGAATATTAAACTTTTGAAAGTAGGAGATGGTTTCTTTAGTTTAAAGCAATTCATAAGTATATATAAATTACTTAGCTCTGACAAAATACATGCGATATGTGATTTTACCGGTAACTTTGCTGGAATACCTCTATTTATTGCAAAGTTTGCAGGGATAGAAAAAAGAATAGCATTTTACAGGGGAGCAACTAATCGCTTCAAGGAAGACAAAATCAGGCTATGCTATAATAGTATAGTAAAAAAGCTAGTGGAAAGAAATTCAAATTATATATTATCAAACTCCCAATCTGCGCTGGATTTTTTCTTTCATAATAGATCAGCCGAAGATAAAAGGTATCAAGTAATTTCAAATGGGATAGATAGCTCCAAATTTTGTGAAGAAACAGTTAACTTGAGAAATGAGCTTTCTATACCGGCTGAAGCATTTGTGATTGGACATGTGGGAAGGTTCGATAATGCTAAGAATCATCGAACTATAATACAGGTTATAAAGAGGCTTTCCACTTCTGATTCCAACATTTACTTTGTTTTATGTGGGAAAGGGGTAGATGAAAATTTACGTGAAATTATTTCGGAGTCAAAACTAGGTAATCAAGTTAAGTTGTTAGGATATCGATCTGATGTCAACAAGGTATTAAATACATTAAACGCATTTTATTTCCCCTCTCTAACTGAAGGCCAGCCCAATGCTCTTATAGAGGCAATGGTAATGGGCGTACCTTTTGTGGCATCTAACATTGGACCAATCATAGAAACAGTCCCTTGCAGTCTACAAAAACAGTTAGTAGCTCCAAATGATGTTGAGGGTGCTGTTTCGAAACTATTAGATATTTATCAAAGTGATAATAGAAGCATGTATACATGCGTTGACTGGGCGAAAGAGAAGTATTCTGCCCATAGTTGCTTTAGTTTATTCATGGAAAAGCTTAAATAGTATTTTGGAACTGATATACGTTACTGAAGGCCGCTTTATAAAAGATAAATCAGGTAAAGTTTTTACAAATGATGGCGCGCATGCATTAAAATACTTTCAACGCTATTTAGGTACATTTGAAAAAGTCTATGTTATTGGTCGAGTTTCAAGTGTAGATAATTATTTAGGTAACAATGAGGAGATAGTTGAGAGTACTAGTGTTCAGGTTCTGCCATTAACTGGCTATCTTGGAGTAGGAGGATTTATCAAAAATTACTATTCTATAAAGCATCAACTAGAGAGTTATATCGCACCAGATAAAGTATGCATATTAAAAGTACCTGGTATACTAGGTAAATTAGCTGCTAGTATTTGTAGAAAAAGAAATGTAAAATATGGAGTAGAGGTAGTTGGTGATCCATTTGATGTGTTTGCTCCTGGTGCTGTTAACCATCCATTACGTCCTTTTCTAAGACATTATTTTACTAAGCAACTTAAGGTTATTGTTAAAAATGCACATTCTGCTTTGTTTGTAACGAAAGAGCAACTTCAAAAAAGGTACCCGTGTAATACTTCGGCTTTTAATACATATGCTTCTAATGTAATTCTTAACACTTCTTCATTTGCAAGCTCACCAAAAATAAAATCTGGAAGAAAAACGATTGAAATAATTTCTGTAGGCTCGTTGGAGCAAATGTATAAAGCCCCTGACATTGTGCTAGAGGCAGTGAAAATGTTACTGGATAGTGGAATTTCATGCAGGCTAACGTGGTTAGGAGATGGTAAATACAAAAGGGAAGTAAGTCAAATAGCTACAAGGTTAGGCATAAGCACTTCTGTGAAATTTCTAGGCAAGGTGCTATCTGGAGATGGAGTTCTTAAATATTTAGATGAATCCGATATATTTATTCTTGCTTCTAGAACTGAAGGATTGCCGAGAGCTTTAGTCGAAGCAATGGCAAGAGGATTGCCTTGTATTGGTACAGATGTTGGCGGTATACCTGAACTGCTAGATGAAGATATGATTGTTCCGAAAGATAACGCTGCAGCGTTGTATATGAAGGTTAGATATCTCATAGAGCATCCAGAAATAATGAGAAGCCAAGCAGCAAAGAATTTGGAAGAGTCCAAATCTTATTCTACAGAAATTCTTACAAAAAGACGATTAAGCTTTTATCAAAGTCTACTTCAATAGGTTCTGCTATAAATAATTTTTTATAAACAAGATAATAGACTTGTTCAGTTAAATGAGAGTACTTCAACTAATAAAGACAGCAGATGGTGCTACCTGGGCATACAGACAGATTAAAGTGCTTCTTGAGCAAGGTGTACAGGTGGCTGTTTGTATGCCTAAGGGTAAGATGTATGATAAGTATTTAGCTGAAGGAGTAAAAGTTTATGAATTAAACTATACAGTAAACCCTGTTAAACAGGTAGCTGCATTCAGTGATTTCAAAAGAGCAGTGAATAATTTTCAACCAGATCTGATTCATAGCCACTTTGTAATAACTACACTTTTCGTCCGTCTCTACAGGTTATTTAATACATTGCGTATACCTGTAGTTTTCCAGGTACCCGGGCCCTTACATTTGGAGCACTTTATTTTTAGAAATGCAGATCTGTTAACAAGCAATAAGTATGACTATTGGGTCGCATCTTGTAATTGGACAAAGAATAAATACCTTTCAACAGGTATTTCTGAAAACAAAGTTTTCCTGTCGTACTACGGAACAGATCTGACTTTTGTAAAAAAACACAAAAAAGGAAAGTTAAGATCGGAACTCGGATTAAGAGATGATGACTTTATAGTTGGGATGGTTGCTTTTATGTATCCGCCCAAGCCTTATATAGGTCAAAAAAACGGGATAAAAGGGCATGAAGATTTCTTTATTGGCGTATCTGAATGCATAAAGGCAAATAGTAAGATCAAAGCTATTGTTGTAGGCGGAGCTTGGAATGGAGCTATAGAGTATGAACAGAAACTCATTAATATGGGCAGAGAGTTATGTGGAGCCAACATCTACTTTCTGGGTTCCAGAAATGATGTCCCCGAGCTTTATGCAGATATTGATCTAGTAGTGCATCCATCCTATAGCGAGAACTTGGGCGGTGCTGCAGAATCCTTGTTACTTGAAGTGCCAACCATAGCTACTAATGTAGGTGGTTTCCCGGATATAGTTGTAGATAATGAAACAGGCTATTTAATAAACCCGGGAGCTCCTGATGAAATAGCAGAATCCATTAAAAAGTCTTTTGCTGATTATGCTAAGATTAAAAGCATGGCAGTAGCTGGCGGAGAAAAGGTAAGATCAATTATGGATGTAAATAAAACAGGTAAAGAAGTTTTTGTAATTTATAATCAAATTTTGGGCACTACAGTAGCTGGTAAAGCTCAGTTACCTGTTAATAGTTAAATATAGTTGCAATAATGTATAGTGCATTCTTTAAATCTATTTTGGATAGGTTAATAGCTTCAGTGGCTTTACTCGTACTACTGCCTGTTTTCGTGATTGTCTTTATCCTTTTAAAAGTAGCTAATAAAGGGAAATCTTTATTTCTACAACCACGGCCTGGAAAGGACGGTAAGATTTTTCATGTTATGAAGTTTAAAACGATGAATGACATGACAGGTTCTAATGGAGAATTATTATCAGACAGTAAAAGACTGACTTCAATTGGTAAATTTGTGCGCAAAACATCTTTAGATGAGATACCACAACTGCTGAATGTAATTAAAGGTGATATGAGTTTAATTGGTCCGCGTCCTTTACTGGTAGAATACCTTCCTCTTTACAATGAGGTTCAAAAAAGAAGGCATAAGGTCAAACCCGGAATAACTGGATGGGCACAGGTTAATGGCAGAAATGCGATCAGCTGGGAGGATAAGTTTAAGTATGATGTATGGTATGTAGATAATGTCTCGTTTCTGCTTGACCTTAAAATTATTTTTCTTACAATCCAGAAGGTGTTCAAATCAGAAGGTATTAATTCTGCAACTGCAGCTACTATGGAAAGATTTACTGGAAGCACAAAATTAAAAAAACGATGAAACAAATTGCCATTTTTGGGGCTGGAGGTTTTGGCCGCGAAGTAGCCATGCTTATAGAGCAAATTAACCAGAAACAAAAGATTTGGAATATTGCTGGATTCTACGATGATGGTGTTACTGTAGGCGAAGAACTTTATGGCTATAAAGTACTAGGTGGTGTTCAGCAATTGAATGATTATTCGGAGGAGTTGTTTGTAGTCTTTGCATTGGGAGACCCGAAGATTAAGAAGAGTGTTATTTCTAAAATAGATAATACAAAATTGTGTTATCCTGCGCTAATACATCCAAGTGTTCTGATGGGAGATAAAGACGTTATTATAGGTGAGGGTAGCATCATTACAGCGGGTAATATACTTACAGTTAATATTAATATTGGGTCTCATGTTATTTTAAATCTAGCATGTACTGTTGGCCATGATACGAACATTGCAGACTACTGCTCTTTTATGCCATCGGTTAATATTTCTGGAGAGGTAGAAATAGGTGAATGTGTGTATGTAGGTACAGGAGCTAAAATAATTAATCAATTAGAAATTGGTGAGAATACAATAGTTGGTGCTGGTGCTGTTGTTTCAAAAACACTTCCAGCAAATTGTACAGCTGTTGGCATCCCTGCCAAACCTATAAAGTTTCACGACTAAAATATGAACAATAAAATTTGGCTCTCTTCACCGCACATGGGAGGTACGGAAGAGCAATATGTTAAAGAAGCTTTTGATACCAACTGGATCGCGCCGCTAGGCCCGAATGTAGATGGCTTTGAGAAGGATCTTTCAACCTATTTAGGAAATGATGTGCATGTAGCGGCACTAAGTTCTGGTACAGCTGCCTTACATCTTGCCCTAATCATACTTGGTGTAAAAGCCGGAGACGAGGTGATCTGCCAGTCAATGACTTTCTCTGCGTCTGCCAACCCGATCGCTTACCAGGGAGCAACGCCTGTTTTTGTGGATAGCGAGGCTCTTACCTGGAACATGTCTCCCAAGTATCTGGAGGAAGCCATTAAAGACAGGATCAGCAAAGGCAAAAAACCAAAGGCCATCATCGTGGTGCACCTGTACGGCATGCCGGCTGAGATGGACCTTATCATGGAGGTTGCTGACAGGTATGAGATTCCAGTAGTAGAAGATGCTGCAGAGGCTTTGGGATCGAGCTATAAGGGCTGGAAACTGGGCACGTTTGGGGCCATGAGTATTTTGTCATTCAATGGTAACAAGATCATCACTACTTCTGGTGGAGGGGCGCTTGTTTCAACCAATGAAGAATGGATAAAGAAGGCACGTTTCCTAGCTACACAGGCACGCGATAATGCACCGCACTATCAGCACTCGCACATTGGCTATAACTACCGCATGAGTAACATCTGTGCTGGTATTGGTCGTGGGCAGATGGAGGTACTGGAGAAGAGGGTTGCCAGTCGCAGGGCCAACTATAGTTTCTATAAAGAAACTTTTGCTGATTTAGATGCGGTCTCTTTCCCTGATGAACCTTCTGAAGACTTTTACTCAAACCGTTGGTTAAGTACTATTTTAGTAGATTCAAATTCGGGTGTTACACGTGAGGATATTCGCCAGGCGCTTGAAAACGAGAATATTGAATCGCGGCCTTTATGGAAGCCAATGCATTTGCAGCCTGTATTTGCTGATGCACCTTTTTATGGGGATGGAACTAGCGAGAGTCTGTTTGAAAATGGCTTGTGTTTGCCATCAGGTTCTAATTTGACTAAAGAAGAATCACAAAAAGTAAAGTCGCTATTCAGGAGTTGTTTTAACAAAGAAAATGCAATTTAAAATTCCTACAAAAGACTTTTAAAGGACTATAACTATTATAGTCCTTTTTTTTATTAAACTGAGATGGGGCATTATCTATAAATAACATAAAAATTGAACCTGTATTGCGCGTTAATAGTTTGAACATTGACGTCAACAAAATGCAAGAAATTGTGTAAATTGCCGTTCTATACCAGCTATACAATAGCGATCACCCAGTTATGAAACTATACTTATTGAATAAATCTATACCTAAATGGATCATCCTGTTACTTGATCAGGTTATTACCAGTTGGGCATTTGTCTTTTCTTTTCTCTTAATACGCCAGTTTGAGTTTACTGACCTTTTAAGAGGTCATTTTACCATATATGTAGGCTTATACTGCCTGGTATTTCTCATTACTTCTTATTCCATGCGTATCCATACCGGTTTGATCCGGTATTCTGGAACACAGGATATTTACCGCATTTTTAGTGCTGTACTGATATCCAGTGTGGTATATGGCGCTGCTGTTGCATTGTTTGTAGGACCAATGTTCTCGCTTCGGTCGGTTAATATTTTTGTCGTCTTGCTGGTCAACTTCTTTATATCTTCTTCGCTGCTAATAATGCTGCGCCTGGGAGCTAAAGGAGTCTTCTATTATATTAAACGTAGTACTTCAGGTAAACGTGAACGCGTATTGATCTATGGTGCTAATGGATATGCACTTCTAGTAAAGCAAGCCTTGGAAACGAGTGGCATGGGGCGATATGTGATTGCCGGCTTCATAGATGATAACCCAAGCAAAGTTGATAAGACGATACAACAGGTTCGAGTATACCGTGGCAAGGATATTAAGAAGCTTCATCGCAACATGCAGATCGATAAACTGATCGTGATGAGTGAGGACCTTAAGACCGATGCCAAGAAGAAAACCATTGAGAAGTGTGTGGAACTTGGCATTAAAGTGCTGACAGTGCCTCCAACTGCTGAGTGGGTATCGGGACATCTGCGCCTGAACCAGATCCAGGACCTGAAGATTGAAGACCTTTTGCAGCGTCCTCCTATTGTAATCGAGAATAAGAAAGTAGCCCGTGACCTTAGGAATAAACGTGTGTTAATTACTGGTGGAGCCGGCTCTATCGGTTCTGAAGTGGTTCGCCAGGTACTAAGTCATGATCCTGAAATGGTGATCATCTGCGACCAGGCAGAATCGCCGCTGCATGAGTTGCAACTGGAAATGGAAGAGGCTTACCCTGGCTGTAACATGAAGCTTTGTATTGCTGATATACAAAACTTTAACAGGATGTACACCCTGTTTAAAGAGTATAACCCGCATGTGGTGTATCATGCCGCTGCATACAAGCATGTGCCTATGATGGAAAACAACCCTTCTGAGGCAATACTGACCAACGTGATGGGTACTAAGAACCTGGCTGACCTAGCCGTAGCTTTTGATGTGGAGAAGTTTGTAATGGTCTCTACTGATAAGGCTGTGAACCCAACCAACATTATGGGGGCAACTAAACGTATTGCTGAGATCTATACGCAGTCTTTGAATGCTGTTGGCAAAGATGGAGCTGGAGAGAGCCAGAAGCGTACACGCTTTATAACTACCCGTTTTGGTAATGTGTTAGGTTCTAATGGTTCGGTTATTCCACGTTTCAGATCTCAAATTCAGAAAGGCGGACCAATTACAGTTACGCACCCTGATATTACCCGCTACTTTATGACGATTCCGGAAGCAGTACAGTTGGTGCTGGAAGCGGGGTCGATGGGTAAAGGTGGTGAGATCTTTATATTTGATATGGGTGAGCCGGTGAAGATCGTGAACCTGGCTAATAAAATGATTAAGCTTGCCGGTCTTACGCCTGGTATAGATATAGATATAGTTTATACTGGTCTACGTCCGGGAGAAAAGCTTTACGAAGAGCTACTGAACGAAGAAGAAACGACTATTCCTACGCACCACCATAAGATCAAGATATCGAAGGTAAGGGAATACCAGTATGCGGATGTACAGGCTGAGGTTAATGAACTGTTAAGCCTGTGCAAAGATAGCGAGGAACTGGCAGCCGTAAGAAAAATGAAAGTGATCGTTCCGGAATTCTTAAGTAAAAATTCCAGGTATGAGGAATTGGATGTTGCAAATAGCTAACTCGACTTCGGAACTTAATACCAATTGCCAGACTTATACTTTCTAAGTCTGGCAATTTTGTTTTTAAGGCATATAATTTCCTTTTTCAATTATACAGGCTTATAGTTTTTGCGGGGCACTTGCTTACCTTTGCATTTCAAAATTTATACTTATGATCTCAGTTGACGCGGTAGCGGTGGAGTTTAGCGGCTCTACACTTTTCAGTAACGTTTCTTTTAATATCAACGATAATGACCGGATTGCCCTGATGGGTAAGAACGGTGCGGGTAAATCTACTCTTTTAAAAATCATTGCCGGAGTTAGTAAACCTACAAAAGGTAAAGTGTCTGCTCCGAAAGAGGCGGTTATAGCGTACTTGCCACAACATTTGCTGACGGAAGATAACTGTACCGTATTTGAAGAGGCTTCGAAGGCATTCGGCAAAGTGCTGGATATGAAGGCACAGATGGATGAACTGAACAGGCAACTTGAGATACGAACTGACTATGATTCTGATGACTACTATAAACTGATCGAGCAGGTATCGGAACTGGGGGAGAAGTACTACTCTATTGAAGAGATAAATTTTGATGCGGAAGTAGAGAAGACTCTGAAGGGACTGGGCTTCAGCCGTGAGGATTTTACGCGACCTACAAATGAGTTTAGCGGTGGCTGGCGCATGCGTATCGAACTAGCTAAAATTTTATTGCAGAAACCTGATCTTATACTGCTGGATGAGCCAACTAACCACCTCGATATTGAATCGATACAGTGGCTGGAGGAGTTCCTGGTAAATAATGCGAAGGCAGTTATTGTTATCTCCCACGATAAGACCTTTGTAGATAATATTACGAACCGTACGATAGAGGTGACAATGGGCCGTATTTACGACTATAAAGTAAACTATAGCCAATACCTGCAACTGCGTAAAGAACGCCGTGAGCAGCAGCAAAAGCAGTTCGACGACCAGCAGAAAGAGATTGCCGATATTCAGGGATTTATAGATCGCTTTAAAGGTACTTACTCTAAAACACTGCAGGTGCAGTCGCGGGTGAAGATGCTGGAGAAGATGGAGATCATTGAAGTAGATGAAGTGGATACTTCGTCACTGAACCTGAAGTTTCCGCCTGCACCACGCTCTGGCAACTATCCGGTTATAGCAGAGAACCTCACTAAAAAGTATGGTGACCATGTGGTGTTTAAAGATGCGTCGCTAACTATAGAGCGAGGTGAGAAGATCGCTTTTGTAGGTAAGAACGGTGAAGGTAAGTCGACATTGGTAAAAGCCATTATGGGCGAGATCGATTTTGATGGCAAATTACAACTAGGCCATAATTGCATGATCGGCTATTTTGCCCAGAACCAGGCCTCTTTGCTCGACGAAGATCTGACGATTTTCCAGACGATAGATGAGATTGCTGTTGGTGATTCGCGTACGCGTGTAAAGGACCTGTTGGGTGCCTTTATGTTCAGTGGTGATTCGATAGAGAAGAAGGTAAAAGTGTTATCGGGAGGGGAGAAGACGCGTCTGGCAATGATTAAACTGTTGTTGCAGCCAGTAAACCTCCTGATACTGGATGAGCCTACAAACCACCTGGATATTAAGACAAAGGATATTCTGAAAGATGCCCTAAAGGCTTTTGATGGTACGCTTATACTAGTGTCGCACGACCGCGATTTCCTGGATGGATTGGCTAACAAGGTATTTGAGTTTGGCAACAAACGTATACGCGAGCACTTTGAAGATATTAATGGCTTCCTGCGAAATAAGAAAATGGAGAACCTTCGTGAGATAGAGCGAACTGCAGTTAGTTAGATCTATAGTTTGCAAGTATTCTTATAAAAGCACAAAAGCACTGCTAAATTTTAGCAGTGCTTTTGTGCTTTTATATCAATTATGTGTTGTAATTATTCGATGTTTATATCTTCGTCTTTTTCAGCATCAACGGTCTTAGTACGGGTAGTTGTGTCATAATCAACAACTGTTTCTGTTACTTCGTATTCGGTGGCTACTGAGTCACGGTCAACAACCACGCTGCTTTCGCCTTCATTGGCTGTTGTATTGTTGTCGCGTGTTTCGCACGAAAACAAACCGACTGTACCAACTAATAAACCACCTGCTATCATTAACTTTTTCATAGTTATCATATTTAAATTTCATAAATCAGCTGCTCCGGTTACTTGTTTTGATAATAACGAGCTGCTGTTTAAGTTTTTGTACGAAAATGATGCAGTAAAGATGCACTTTTCAATTAATCAGACTTGAGTACGAAAGTATAAAGTACAATTTGTTGGATTGATTAAGGAGAGAGAATACTTAAAGTATAAAGTATAACATACTTGTTTCAGAACTGAATTGAACTCAGTTTTATAAAGTATAGAATAATGCTTATTTTTGAGACCGTGAAGTATGATACTCTGTTAAACAATAAGCATTTCTAAGTTCGATCTCACACCACAAGCTGATTTATACTTGCCACTACGATTTAGTATCAGGTGAGGCATGATGCTCAAAAATGGTTTGAATGGCTTTTATGGAGTATTATCTGTATAAAACCCGAACCTGATATTTAAATAAGCTAATTACCCTGCCTGTTGAAGTAACTGTTTAAGTGGCTATTTAGTAGACAAGTTAATCTAACACGGTATTGGTGTAAGCACAGTTACCTGGTCTATACTTTTATATATGGATTTTGAAAACATATTACTGGGAGGAGCCATCTTACTCTTTATCAGTATTCTGATAAGTAAAAGTTTAGGACGTTTTGGTGTACCGGCGCTACTGCTCTTTTTAGGGGTTGGTATGCTGGCAGGCTCCGATGGCTTTGGTAATATTCACTTCGACGATGCACAAAGTGCCCAATCCTTAGGTACAGTTGCCTTAACTATCATTCTCTTTTCCGGTGGTTTGGATACACGCTGGCAAAGTATAAGACCTGTACTTTGGCGTGGTGTTACCCTGGCAACAGTTGGTGTTTTTATCACAGCTTTCCTGTTAGGTGCTTTTGCTTATTTTGTAACAGATCTGACCTTGTTAGAAAGTCTGCTGCTAGGCTCTATCGTTTCATCTACAGATGCGGCGGCTGTTTTCTCTATACTTCGTTCCAAGAACATCGGCCTTAAAAATAACCTGCGCCCAACCCTGGAGTTTGAGTCGGGAAGTAACGACCCGATGGCTTATTTCCTGACTGTAAGCTTTACTTTTCTTATCATTAACGATGATGCCAGTATCTGGGAGCTGGTGCCCATGTTCTTTATGCAGATGAGTATAGGAGCAGTATCGGGTGTAGTTATGGGGCGAGTGATGACCTGGGTTATAAACAGGATCAAGCTCGAGCAGGAAGGCTTATACCCCGCACTTACGCTGGCTATGGTCATCTTTACGTTTGCTTTTACTAACCTGATAAATGGTAATGGCTTCCTGGCTGTGTACATAGCTGCAGTTATACTTGGTAACCGTAACTTTATACATAAACGCAGCCTTACACGCTTTTACGATGGCCTGGCCTGGCTGATGCAGATCCTGATGTTCCTTACACTGGGCCTGCTTGTGTTTCCGTCTCGGATGCTACCCGTTATAGGTATAGGCATTCTTGTTTCGCTCTTCCTGATATTCGTGGCACGTCCGCTGAGTGTTTTTATCAGTATGGCCTTCTTTAAAACTACTTTACAGGACAAGTTATATGTATCGTGGGTTGGTTTGCGCGGCGCCGTGCCTATTGTGTTTGCTACTTACCCCTTGCTTGCCGGAGTAGAGCAATCAGGCGTGATCTTCAATATTGTATTCTTTATTGTATTGACATCGGTGATGTTGCAGGGAACCACATTATCCGTAGTGGCTAACTGGCTTAACCTGGGCGAAAAGGACAATAAACCTAAAAAGCACCAGTTCGAACTTGAGATGGAGTACGATATCAAAAACGAACTGACCGAAATAATGGTATTACCCGATAGCTTAGCTGTCGGAAAATCGTTGGTTGACCTGCACTTCCCGAAAGGAACGTTAATTGTACTTATAAACAGGAACAAAAAATTCGTGACGCCTAACGGTGCTACCGTACTGGAAGCAGGGGATGTGCTGTTTGTAATGACCGACAACGACGAGGAATTAAAACTTGTTAACCAGGTATTGGGCTATGAGGTAGCATAAAAGCACCTGTCTTTTTCTCTTCCAAAGTATAAAATCAGCTGAATTTAACCAGTTATTAATGATCTTAAGGTCAAGGTTAAGCGTAATAGTTTAACTGGTAAATGCGCTAAGTTTCGGCAAACTACCTTACAATTTACTATATTCGAAGCAACCTTAATTCAGTTCTAAAATAAACGAATGCACTTACCTCACCTGATAACTGACCTCGCCCTTATTTTGGGGGCAGCAGGTATCATTACCCTGATCTTTAAAAAACTCAAGCAACCCCTCGTACTGGGCTATATTATTGCCGGTCTGTTGGTGGGCCCGCACATAGGGCTTTTCCCTACTATAACTGAAACCGAGAACATTACTATCTGGGCTGAGATCGGGGTTATTTTCCTGTTGTTCAGTCTTGGCCTGGAGTTCAGTTTTAAGAAGTTGGTTAAGGTAGGCGGCGCATCGTCGGTGATGGCGCTTGTAGAAGTGGTGGTGATGCTGATGCTGGGCTACCTGACTGGTAAATTGCTGGACTGGTCGACTATGGATAGTGTTTTCCTGGGTGGTATACTTTCTATTTCTTCTACTACCATTATTATCAGGGCGTTTGATGAACTTGGCGTAAAAACACAACGCTTTGCCGGGCTTGTTTTTGGGGTGCTTATAGTAGAAGACCTGGTTGCTATTTTGCTGATGGTACTGCTTTCAACGCTCGCTGTGAGCCAGCAGTTTGCCGGCTCCGAAATGCTGTCTGCTGTACTAAAGCTGGGTTTCTTCCTGGTGGTATGGTTCCTGGCTGGTATCTTTATAATCCCTACTTTCCTTAAAAAAGCTAGTAAGCTGATGAACGACGAGACGCTACTCATCGTGTCGTTAGCGCTTTGTTTGTTGATGGTGATACTCGCTGCGCAGGTTGGTTTTTCGCCGGCACTGGGCGCCTTTATCATGGGTTCTATACTTGCGGAAACTACTAAAGCCGAAAAGATCGAGCACCTGATCTCATCTGTAAAAGACCTGTTCGGAGCTATCTTCTTTGTATCGGTTGGTATTCTCATCAACCCCGAAATGATACTGACCTATGCCGGGCCAATTGCGATCATTACGGTGGTGACTTTGCTGGGCAAGATGGTAAGTATAACCGGGGGCGGATTAATTGCGGGACAGGGCCTTAAAACTTCGGTGCAGTCTGGTATGAGCGTATCGCAGATAGGGGAGTTCTCTTTCATTATTGCAACCCTGGGCCTTACCCTGAATGTGACCAGCGACTTCCTGTACCCGGTGGCTGTGGCTGTATCGGCTATTACAACATTTACCACACCTTATATGATCAGGCTGTCTACGCCGCTATACCAGACGCTGGAACGAATACTACCTAAAAAGTGGCTAAGCGCACTGAACGAGTACAGTTCCGGTGCGCAGAATATCAACACAACCAGCGACTGGAAAATAGTGATCCGTTCTTATGCCATTAACCTGGTACTCTATTCCGTTATATTGATTGCGATCGTATTGCTTTCGGCTCGTTACCTTAATCCGTTTATTTCAGAGCATTTCCTGAATGGCTTGTTAGGCGATGTAGTGACAACAGCTATCACATTAGTTTTTATGTCTCCATTCTTATGGGCATTTGCTGTGTATCACCCTGAAAAAGAGTCGCTGGGGCGCTTGTGGGCTAACAGGAACTACCGTAGCATGCTGATAGTGATCGAGTTCGTACGTATCGGCATATCCATTTTGTTCATCGGCTTGTTGCTTAACCAGTTCTTCCCGGTGCTGGTATCTATTATAGTTGGCTTGCTGATCGTACTTTTACTTGCCATATTCTCTAAGAGGATACAGCAATTTTATATCCGGATAGAGCAGCGGTTTATGCTTAACCTTAATGCCCGCGAGCTAAGTGAGGCACGCAAAATGCACCATACACTAACGCCTTGGGATGTGCACATGACCAGCTTTGAAATTAAGCATGAATCGGCGGCGGTTGGCAAAAGCCTGATCGACTTAAAAGTGCGGGAAAAATATGGCGTAAATATAGCGGTGATCGAGCGCGGTGATCGTACGATAATGGCCCCGGCAAGCCACGAGCTTATTTTCCCTGGTGACAAGATCTATGTGTTTGGCTCTGATGAGCAGATCGAATATTTCAGGAAATTCATTGAAACGGAAGCGGATCTGCAACCAGAGCGCGACAAAGCAGACGAAGTGCGATTGCAGCAATTGGTTGTTTCTAAAGGCTCGCCTCTTGTTAATGTAAGTATAAAAGGCTCCGGTATTCGGGAGCGAACCAAAGGTCTTATTGTTGGGGTTGAACGACATGGTGAGCGCCTGCTTAACCCGGAGGCTAATTTGGTTTTTCAGCCAAACGATATCATCTGGATAGTGGGGAGCCCGTGGCGAATAAGTGCGCTCGAAGAATTGAATGACACGGTTACAAACATCCGATAGTTTTATTTAACTGACGTATACCTGTGCTTACTACTAAAACCGCATGACAAACTATAAACCACAGCTGCGAACCGTGCAGGTAATGCGCTACGTAACGCCCCTGCGCGAAGGCGGTTCGTTGCCGGCTATTGTGGAGGCCGACGATGATTTTATGTATGTGCTCAAGTTCAGGGGAGCAGGTCAAGGTATAAAAGCACTGATAGCCGAACTGATATCAGGGGAGATAGCCAGGTTGCTTGGTTTTAAAGTGCCTGAGATAGTATTTATAGAACTGGATGAAGCTTTTGGCCGCACCGAGCCCGACGAAGAGATTCAGGACCTGCTGCGTGCCAGCGAAGGCTTAAACCTGGGCCTGCATTACCTGTCCGGAGCTATAACATTTGATGCCCTGGTTACCACCATCGACCCGGTGCTGGCCTCTAAAGTAGTATGGCTCGATTGCCTGGTAACTAACGTGGACCGTACCCCGCGTAACACCAACATGCTGATGTGGAACAAAGAACTGTGGCTGATAGACCATGGTGCCTCTTTATACTTTCATCATGCCTGGCAAAATTGGGAAGAACAGGCTGTGCGACCGTTTGCGCAGGTAAAAGACCATGTGCTGCTGCCCCAGGCTACCGAACTCGAAACTATAAACCAGGAGTTTAAAACTATACTTACTCCTGAGCATATCCAAACTATAGTTGAGCTGATACCCGACGAATGGCTGGAAAGTATAGAATCGCCTTTTGAGACCATACAAGAGCACCGGCAGGCATACGCCCACTTCCTGAACACCAGATTAGCTCATTCCGAAACCTTTACAAAAGCAGCACAGCATGCAAGACAAGCACTTATTTGAGTACGCCATAATACGGGTGGTGCCGAGGGTGGAGCGCGAGGAGTTTGTAAATGTAGGGGTTATACTTTACTGCCGGCCACAGGGCTTTCTGCAAACAATTTTTACCCTCGATGAAGCCCGTCTGAAAGCTTTTGCACCCGACCTGGACCTGGCTGAAGTGGAAGCAAGGCTTTTAGCTTTTGAGAAGATATGTGCCGGAAGACGCGAAGGCGGCAGGATAGGGGAGTTGGGTTTGGCAGAGCGGTTCAGGTGGCTGACAGCTGCTAGAAGTACGATCGTACAGACCTCACCAGTTCACCCGGGTTTATGCTACAATGCCAGCGAAACACTACAGCGCCTGTTCAGCGATCTGGTTCTATAGTTATTCTTTGACTCAAAAGTAAAAGTCACTTGCCTTACCGGGCAAGTGACTTTTATACTTTAGAGCTGCCTGTTTTATAGGTTAAAATCAACAGCTATAATTAGTTGCCTCCTGCACGGCTCTTTTCTTCTTCAGCGCCGCTGCTTCTTTTGGTTGATGGGCTGGCCTGGCCTTTTCCGAATCTGTAACTGAAACTTAGGGTTGCTACCTGCGAGTCGCGGCTCTGGTTAAAGGTTTCGGTATAGCCGGTTACTTGTGTTACGCCCCGCACTTTGTTCGAGAAGAACACATCACTTACATTCAGTTTCAGGCTGCCTTTTTTATCCCAGAACTGTTTCTGCACACCCACCGATAAGAACCAGAGCGGGTCTATTTCCAGGAAGCCGTATACTTCGCGTGCCCGGTATGTGGCATTTAGTTCTGTTGACCAGTCGTTTGGAAGTTTAAAGGTATTATTGCTATTCAGGTTATAGGTTGGACGACCATTGCTGAGGGCAGTATTAGCCAGGTTGCCTTTATACAGACCATAGTATAGCGTAGCATTGTTCAAACTGCTGAACCAGTTGCCTACCGAAACCGGCAAGGAGAGCGACATACCGTAATAGTGGTATTCTGCCAGGTTCTCAAAAGTTTGTGCTACCAGCTTTTCAACTTTTGGGTCTGGGGCAAGTACTTGTACCATAATATTGGTTGTTCGGCTATAGTTAAACTTCGTAATAAACTGCTGCTTATAGGTATGCGTTACCTCAAAGGCATAGGAAAGCTCCGGCTTCAGGAAAGGATTGCCTGCCGTATAGGTGCTTGGGTCCAGGAAGTTTTTGAACGGGTTTAGCTGGTTATAAGATGGCCTGTTGATACGACGACTCACTGATACGCCCAGTCCATGTCGCTCCGATATAGTATAGTTCAGGAAAGTACTCGGAAACAGTTGTGTATAGTTGCGGTTAAACTTCTGGCCATCACTAAGCTGCTTACCTTTGGCAATTGTGTTCTCGAGGCGCAGTCCGAGCTGCAGGCTTAGTTTTTTCCACTCCCTGGAGGTGTTCAGGTAAGCGGCGTTTATGTGTTCATCATATAAAAAATGGTTACTTTTGCCGGTGTCGTATACATTGCCTCCTTCGCTGCGGTCATAAAAATCCAGGTCGTTATCGGCACTTACCAGGCTGCTTTTAAGGCCGGCTTCCAGGTTACCATTTATACTTTTCAGCGGCTGGGCATAGTCTGCCTTTGCTGACCGGATCGTCAGGTTGCCATCCAGTATACCATGGAGCAGGTAAGGAGGTCGTAACAGTTCGCCGCTTGCTGTATAGTAGTTGGTCGTAAAATCCTGTAAGTCGCCATTTTTATACCTGATGTAATCCAGGTCGGCGGTAATGTTGCGGCCTGTAGTATCGAGGTTGTGCTTTATATTCAGGTTGATGGATTGGTTGCTTCGGTCGTGACCAACGATGGCATCGGTTACAAAAGAAGAATCGATCTGGCCCATATTGTTCAGTCCGTTTGAACGGTTATTGTTAGTGCGGTTAAAGTCAACGAGGTATCCGCCGGCAACTACCCCGACCGTTGTTTTCGGCGAAAGCGTTATGTCAGCACCCACACGGGCGTTGTGGCTGTTTATCTGGAATTTAAAACGGTTCTGTTGGTCGTAGATGCCTGTTACAGTGTTGCCTTCCAGGAACTGACGGTAAATATCCAGATTTGTATAGTCTTTGTTATGGCGGTAGTTGTAGCTTCCGAAAAGAGCCACCTTGCCGGCCCTATGGTTTAGCTGCAACCCATGCGAAGTCTTTATTTCCCGGCCGTGACCTAAAGATGAGTTAACAGAACCATTCGTGCCCTGGCTTTTATCGCGCTTCAGTTTGATATCGATGATACCGGAGTTGCCTGCCGCATCGTATTTAGAAGATGGGTTTGTGATCAGCTCTATCCTGGACACAGCATCAGACGGCAAGCCACGGAGCATGTTGGCCAGCTCTGTACCCGACATCGGCACCTGTTTTCCGTCTATCATCACGATTACACCGGCACGTCCCCGCATACTGATATTATCATTCTGATCCACTATAACGCCGGGTGCTTTTTCTAAAACCTCCAGTGCAGTACCTCCTGTCGAGATGATGCTGTTCTCCACGTTCATTACCGTTTTATCTAACTGCTGCTCTATCAGGGGCCGCTGCCCTTCTACTACTACCTCACTTAGGTTGGTAGCAGTTTGCTGCAACAGGAGGGGTTCCAGTTCTATAGTTCCGGATGCTTCGGTTATGGTTATGATCGGAGTCATGGTGCGGGTATAGCCTACCATGCTGGCAGTCACTTTATACTTGCCTGCAGCAAGTCCATCAAAACGAAATAAGCCATTCTCTTCGGTGAGGGCGCCCTTTACAAGAGATGAGTCAGCAGCGTGTAGCAGGAGCACGTTGGCATAAGCAACCGGATTCCGGGCATCGTCTAAAAGCAGTCCTTGTATACTAGCCTGCTGGGCAAACAGCACAGTGCAGGTAAAGAACAACAGTGGTAACAGTAATAACTTTTTCATAGTGGTAGTGCTGGTTCGTAAATTGGTTTATTAGTGATATAAGATCGATCTGTATGAAAACCGCCATACCAATAGATGTGCCATTTGTGTAAGTAGCTGTATTACAGTTATTTATATTTGTATTTAAAATGTTATAAGGCTGATGATGAGCTGTTTACTGTCTGAATTCAGACGCTACACCGTACGAAATCAGACAGTAAGCCAAAGAGGTTAAAGAGGAGTTAGAAGGGCATAAATAAAAAGACCACGCAGCCGGGGCTATGTGGTCTTCAGGGACTCAAAATTAAATGTATACTTAGGAACTACATGAAAGCATAGAGCAGCCTGCTTTTTGAGTTGCCCATTCCGGCCGTTTCATAAAGAACTCATCATAGTTACTAGTATACGGTTCTTTTATAGCTTCCTGTAATTTAGTGAACAAGGTATTCTCGCCGCGTTCCAGTTCTTCAATAGCCTGGTGCAACAGGTAATTCCGAAGTATAAACCGTGGATTTGCATTACGCATCAGTTGCTGAGATACTTCTCTTTTTATCGTGTTCCTGTTCAGGCGCTCGAGGTAGTTTGATATCAAAGTATAAAGTTGCTGGCTTTCTTCTTCTGCTAGCTCCTTGTAAAAGCTTTCTTTAAAATGATCGGCTACTTGCTTTTCATCGCGCATGTAAAGCGGCACCTCTATCAGTAACTGGAAGAAAATGGTCATGTCTGGCTGCAATTTGGCAAGGGTTTGCTCAAACTGCGTGATCAGGTCCGTATCGAGGTTGGTCACCACATCCAGGCCAAGTTTATTCCCCATCATCTGGTAATATTTTTTCCAGTAAACCTCTTTGTAAGTTTCCAGCACAGCCAGCAGTTTGTCTTTCTCAGCCAATGGCAAAAGCGCTGCAGCCAGGCAACCCAAATTCCAGTAAGCTATACCTGGTTGTTTGCCAAAAGCATAACGGCGACCGGGCAGGTCGGTGGTGTTGGGAGTAAAGTCGGGGTCGTAGTTGTCTACAAAAGAGTAGGGACCATAGTCTATAGTTAAGCCAAGCACCGACATGTTATCCGTATTCATAACGCCATGCACAAAGCCTACGCGCTGCCATTCCACCATCAGGGTAGCGGTTCTTTCCACTACTTCCTTAAACCAATCAAGTATTCGGTTCTCACCTTGCAGGTGTGGGTAATAACGGTCTATAGTCCAGGTTACTAACTGGCGGAGCAGGTCGTGTTCTTTTCGGGCATTCAGCAGTTCAAAATTACCAAAGCGCAGGAAACTGGGTGCAGTTCGCATAACAATAGCCCCGGCTTCGTAGGCTGCATTTCCGTTGTAGAACATATCACGCAATACAGGGTCGCCGGTAGTTACCAGGCTTAAGGCACGCGTAGTAGGTACACCCAGGTAATGCATTGCTTCGCTCATCAGGTATTCTCTAACTGACGAACGCAATACGGCACGGCCATCGGCACGGCGTGAATAGGCTGTAGGTCCGGCCCCTTTTAACTGTAACTCCCAGGTATTGCCTGCCGGTGTTTGCCACTCGCCTAAAGTTATGGCACGACCATCGCCGAGCTGACCGGCCCAGTTACCAAACTGGTGACCGGCATAGCAGGCAGCATAAGGCTTCATAGCATCTGCCACATAATTACCACCCAGTATGTTCAGGTCCTGTTCCGAATCAGGTTTTTGTATGCCTAATTCTTTTGCCAGCTCATTAGACCAGGCAAGCAAAGTAACTTTCTCAACTGGGGTAGGTATGGCCTTGCTGTACAGTTTGCCCGGGGTTTGGCGGGGTGTCAGGTCGCCGGAATCGTCGCCGGGAAAGTTTTCGGTAAATTCGTTTTTATAGTTGGCTGCACTAAGCGGCTTCATATCGTAAGGTTTAGATTGAGATGGCTGCTTAGCAGCCTGTTTGAAGTATAACAGTTAGTAAACGCTAAAAGTTGACTTTACGACCTGTCGTTTGACGCGACTGATCAAGTGCAGTATAACTTTACAAACCTGTTTAAAGTATAGCAGGATACGGAAAAGAGGTATCTTAATACATATACCTGACGTAACCTATACAGAAACTATAAAAAGCTATATAACTATGGAAAATAATTCTCAGCAAACATCTTTACAAAGCCTGATCCAGAATCCATCGCAGCTGGCTGATATCATGAAAGATCCGGGTAAGCATGGTCTTGATTTTTACAACGGGCTTTCGGTTAAAGAAAAGCAGTATATCATGTTTGCAGCAGCAGCAGGCTTAATTGGCTACGCTATTTACCTGGGCAGACAAGAAAGCTAAAGTATAACTATAAGCTACACGCAGAGTACCGGCCCAAAACCGGTACTTTTTTTATTTCCGGCCTTTTCCTTTTTTGTTCCTGGCCAGCTTGCTTTTCAGTTCTTTAAACTCTTCGTTTGTAACAGTAACGGTGTAGTATACTTCTGTAAGTATGGTCAGGTCGGTATCGAAGTCGTAGGTTATAGTTAGGGCAAGTTCTTTGTCAGAGTTTAACTCGTAGCCTTCTTCCGTCTTATCATACACCTGAAACTCGTATTCGCCTTCCTCCAGGTGTTTATTAGTAACCCGGGCCAGGCAGTCGCCTGTAAGTACAAGCGGCGTCTCCAGTTCTTCGATCAGCTCAAATGGCTGATAATACCTGCCATCTTTTTTATGGGTCACGTATTCAATGCGGTCCAGGTACAGCTCAATAGCACTGTTTTTATCGTCACGCTTGTTTTTTATCTGCTGAATATCGCCTTTAAGTCTCATTTATTTTTGTTTGCCAGCTTTATGTGGTCAGTTTTGCAGCTACAAAGGTAACAACTATAAGCTAATCCGTTTTTATAAAGAGTAATCCCCTTAAAACAAAAAAAGCCCGGATCAACCGGGCTTTCTTGTTATGTAAGCTTATACTTACTTGTCTTCGTCCTGAGCGCTGTTTTTCATGCCTTTCAGCGTGCTGGCATTTGGCTGGTTATTTCTGAACTCCTTATCGGTGCTATCAGCGCCACGGCTTGTGGTGGTTGGGTTGGCATTCGACCCTTGCGGGCTATCGCCTTTTTCCTGATAGTTACCAGCAGGTGCATTGTTATGGCGTTGCTGGTTCTGGTCTTCCCGGCCTTGTTTGGCGCCACCGCTGCTGCCCTGGCTGCCTGGCTTATTTTCGCCACGGGTATTATCGGCACCACCGGCTACACCTCTTGTTTCGGAGCCTTTACCTAATCCGCTCACGCCTTCGCCTTTTCTTGAATTCTCGTCTTCTGAAATGTTTCTGTTATTGCTACTCATGGTTTGTTTTCGTTTGGGTTTAAGATATAATTTACCTGCATCAGTTAAATGCAGTGCTTTGTTTTACGCAGGAACAGCAGGCTTAGGTTAAACTTAATTTTAAAGAAGGATTTTAAGCAGACCGCCTAAATAGAAGGATTCTTCTTTATATAAACAGAAAGTATAAGTATGCCCTTATTTTTCCGATTCTAACTTTACAGGATGCATATTCGTTTATGATTAGTACAATTTAGTCGCTTGTCTTTTAAACTAAAATAAAACGGATATGGACAGACTTTTAGGAAATTACGCGCCTCACCTGTATGCTTTGCTTCGGATTGTGGCAGGTTTACTTTTTGCCATGCATGGCACTCAGAAACTGTTTGGTTGGCCCGGTGATGGTAGCACCGTAGAACTCGCATCGATGATGGGACTGGCCGGAATTATTGAGCTGGTTGGCGGCCTGATGATCGCTTTTGGTTTTCTGACGAGCTGGGCGGCATTTATTGCGAGTGGCGAGATGGCTGTGGCTTACTTTATGGCACACGCTCCGCAGGGTGGCTGGCCCATCGAGAACCAGGGCGAACTGGCTGTACTTTACGCATTCCTGTTTTTATACATGGCTGCACGTGGCTCGGGCATCTGGAGTATAGATGGTGCACGGCACGGAACCAGGGTTGCCCATACCGATACACGTTTATAAATCCCAAACTTTTTGCCTGCCTTATAGTTGTTCTTACCTGGTGCCGGTACCTTGCTGTTGTAACACAGTTATGTGCCCGGGCCGTACATCTTTAAATCTAAAGAGATAACAACTAATAATTATGGCAAATACGAAAGAGATAAACAAAACCTTTACTATTGGCAACGACCTTACGGTAAACCGGATGGGCTATGGCGCCATGCGCATTACCGGCGAAGGCATCTGGGGACCACCGAAAGATAAAGCGGAAGCTATAAAAGTTTTGCAGCGTTCGGTAGAGTTAGGCATCAACTTTATTGATACAGCCGACAGTTATGGCCCGAATGTATCGGAAGAGCTGATAGCAGAAGCCTTATACCCTTACCCGAAGGACCTCGTGATCGCTACGAAAGGTGGCCTGACGCGCACCGACCCGAATGTATGGCCTGTTAATGCCGACCCGGACTATTTGCAACGTGCACTTGAAGGCAGCCTGAAACGTTTGAAGCAGGACCGCATTGACCTGTATCAATTGCACCGCATCGACCCGAATGTGCCTTACGAGAAAACGCTGGAGTTTTTGCAACGCGTACAGGAAGAAGGACTGGTAAAGCATATTGGCCTTTCGGAAGTAACCGTTGATGAGATAAAGAAAGCACAGGAATACTTTAAAGTAGTATCGGTGCAGAACAAGTATAGCGTGGACTTTAGAGAGAAGTGGGAGGACGAACTGAAGTATTGTCAAGAGCAGGATATGGGTTTTATACCCTGGAACCCGATAAATGCCGGTAACGTTGGCGCGCAGGAAACACTGCAGCGTATAGGTGAGAAATACGACGCGAACGGGCACCAGATAGCGCTGGCCTGGCTGCTGCAACATTCCCCTAACATCCTGCTGATACCGGGCACTTCTAAAGTAAAACACCTCGAGGAAAACTATAAAGCAGCAAGCATTACGTTAGCAGAAGAAGATATGCAGGAATTGAACAACCTGAAGCAGTCTCCTAAATAATGGAATAACAACTGAAGTATAAACCTGCGGGTTTAAAACACCTATAGATCGCTGCTGGATTACTTGATCTGGCAGCGATCTTTGGTTTATACCTGTGAGTGAAAGGCAACTATAAACGCTTATTTTAGGATAATTGAAACATTGATCTGCCAGAATAGTATTTATTTAAACGCAATTTGGACAACTTAAGTAGAGAAGTCAGGTTGCGCTTATGTTCCATATAACTGAAAACAAACTTATGCTGGCAATGAACTACCGGGGGCCTAAACGGGTCCGTATCGATGAAAAGCCGATACCCGAAATACTGCACCCCCAGGACGCGATCGTAAGAGTGACACGCTCTTGTATCTGCGGCTCAGACCTACACTTATATAATGGCAACGTACCCGATACCAGGGTAGGCTCCACATTCGGACACGAATTTACAGGTATAGTAGAAGAAATCGGCTCTGAAGTTACCAAACTGAAAGTAGGCGACCACATACTGGTTCCGTTTAATATTTCGTGCGGACAGTGCGCTTTTTGTAAGCAGGAGCTTTACGGCAACTGCCACGAAGCAAACTCGCAGGCAACAGCTGTAGGCGGCATTTTTGGTTACTCGCATACTGCCGGTGGCTATAATGGTGGCCAGGCAGAATATGTGCGTGTGCCTTATGCTAACGTTGGCCCGACTGTTATACCGGAAGGCATGGACCCTGATGATGCAGTACTGCTGACAGACGTGGTTCCGACCGGATACCAGGCTGCTGAGATGGCAGGTATTCAGAAAGGTGATACAGTCGTTATTTTTGGTGCCGGACCGATCGGTATCATGGCTGCAAAGTGTTCGTGGCTTTTTGGTGCCGGGCGTGTAATTGTAATTGATAAAGAAGAATACCGACTGGAGTTTGCCCGTAATTATTCTGACTGCGAGGCTTACAACTTCGAGGAAATGGATGACCCGGTAGTTTGGGTGAAAAAGAACACCGACTGGATGGGCGCTGACGTTTGTATAGATGCCGTAGGTGCTGAGGCAGCCGGTAACGTAATGCAAACTATAACGGGTCGTAAACTGCTGATACAGGCAGGTTCGGCTACAGCGCTGCACTGGGCGATAAACTCAGTTAAAAAAGGTGGTATCGTTTCGATAGTGGGTGTTTATGGCCCAACTGATAACCTGGTGCCGATAGGCAATGTGGTAAATAAAGGTATCACGATACGAGCTAACCAGGCTTCAGTTAAGCGCCTGCTTCCCCGCCTTATCGAGCACGTACAGAATGGTGTCATCAACCCGAAAGGACTGATAACGCACCGCATTCCGCTGGAAGAGGTGGCTGATGGCTACCGTATGTTCTCCAACAAGCTCGATAACTGCATAAAACCTGTTCTCATTCCACCGAAAGCCAACGTGTAAAGCAAACTATCATGGAAAACTTAGAAGAAAAATATAAGCATATAAAAGGGTGGGGGATTGATGCCGATCCGAAGAACGATCCGACCTATCCGATGAAACACCGGACCAACGAAGAGCATAAAGGCTATACCTGGGAGCGTCCTACCCAGCAGCCCATTAACATCGAAGTGCTGCACTCTATTGAGCGGCCTAATGTAACAGCTGTTTTTGGTACAGCTGCGCCGCCTTCGGGCCTGAGTGGAGTAATACGTCGTTATGCTTTTAAGCACAGCGAAAACAGCTACCTGCACTGGTTACCGCTAATACTTGCTGACCGTGTAAACGTAGTGGAAGGTATAATCGAAGACTTCTCGACAGGGAAAGTACCAAATATATTTGCCGAAAAAGGCTACGTGGCCGAATGGAAGCACAACAAAACCGGGCTGCTGACGCGCATGGCTATACTTGCAGCTGTTACAACAACAGCCCTGGTACTGCTTACCCGCAAAGATGACGACGACGAGTACGATTACGAGTACTAGATTTAACTATAAGATCATGAAAGGCAGCTGCTACAACAGCTGCCTTTTTTGTTTTTAGAACTATACTATAAACTTACAACTATAAGTATAATCGAATAAAAAGTATAACTAATTTAAGCAAGGCGGGTATACTTATAAGATAAGCCAACCTATAACTAAGCATCATTAACCTGTAAATAAACGAACTATGAAAACTTTAAAATGCCGTGATGTAGGATTTGATTGCAACGCCGAAGTAAAAGCACAAACAGAACAGGAAGTATTAAGCCAGGCAAGCCAACACGCCAAGTCCGTGCACGGAGTAGATGTAACCCCTGAGATGGCGGAAAAGATCAAAACAAAAATCAAAGACGACGGGGCGAGATAATCATCGCCCTTTTATTTTTCTATGAGATGAAAGGAGAGCCCTGTAAACCGGCTCATCTAAATTATAGTTTAACCCCGGTTATAGTTTAGCTGGCTATTACCATTCTATATCTTCGTCCTCTTCATCCTCAAAATAATCGTCATCTGCATAAAGCAGTTCATCATTGTCTTCTGTAAAGTCATCAGCAGGTTCAGTGTCACTTTCTGTGATGCCTGCTTTTGCCAGGAGCTCGTCAGCAAAGGCCTGTTGTTCTGGTTCAAAAATCAATTCGCCGCGCAGCAGAAAACGATTCGCATCAAGTAATACCTCATAGACAGGCGTATGGATGTGTTTCGGGATTTTGAACAGGCGCGGATCGGTTTTAGTAAATGGCGTGGCTACCTTAGAAGTATACAAATAAGGAAGTAAGGTTTTAGAACAACTAATGGCGATGCGATGCACCTCGTGGTCATCGAAATACTCCTGCAGACGGCCGTTTATATTCTCAAAAAACTCCATAGTTTCGCCGAGCCGCACCCGGGAGCCTGCCCTCGATTTGCCTTTTGTCTTCAGGTATTTTACCTGGCTTTTGCCTTGCTTTTTGCGCACCATATACGAGCGCCATACTTTGTGGTCGCGGTTATGGCCCTGCTCAAAATAGCCCATCGCGCAGTTGCCTGCCTGTATCAGCATGATAACATAATTTATAGTTTCAGTTCCTGAATTGGGGGCTGCTACAGTTATAGGCAAGCGAAAGTATAAAGCTTCTTGCCTTGCTTCATCGAACAAGGTTAACCGGTGTTTTTCGGCATCGTACTCGCTCTTAAGGTTTAGCATTTGTATGGTACGGAACAAGTGCTTGGCAGGTAACTCAGGCAAAAAGCGGTTCATGGGCAATGGCTTAAAAACAAACTCTTACAAATAAAGCAAATTGTAAGTATAACCCTGCTGTTATGCAGGCTCAGGAAGTATAAATTCCGGGCAGTGTAAGTATAGTTGCACCTGTGGTTTTATACTTGCATCTAAACCGTAAGGCCGCTACCTCGTTAATAAAGGTTAGTTTATTCTTTTAAAACCTAATTAAAAACTATGGACAGACGAGAAAGAGATCAGTACGACAACAGATCAGGTTACGGAGCATACGATGATTACCGTGGCGATTCGCATTACCACAGCGCCAGGAACCTGACCGACGAATTTGAACAGGAATACCGCCGTGAGCGTGGCAACGATAGCAGACCGTATAACCAACAGCGAAGCTACCACGAAGGCGACATGGGTGATGCGTACGAGCGCTTAAGCCGTGAAAGAAACAGGGGAGGGAATGCTGATTACGATACAGATCGCAGAAATCAGCAAAGCAGGTACCCTGAAAACTCTAACCGCCAGCGCGACCGGTACAGCAACTACCAGGACGACTACAGAAGCTTCCAGGATAATGACAGAAGCAACCGCTTTAGCGACGACCGCAATACACGCGGCGATGTAAGACGGGGCTATGGCATATCCGATTACGAAGGCACCTCTGATCGTTACAATACACTGAACCGCAACGACGACAGATATGATACCGACCGTGGCAGCTACTATAATTCCGGGAACACTTACAGTACTGGTAACTACAGCAGCGGCAACCAGGATGACAGCTACCTTCACTCTGACAGAGGCGTGCCTAACTATGGCACCAGCAGCTTTGCAGACGACTATGGGAGCGACTTAAACCGCACTTACAGAGACCGTAACTATAACAGCGGCTCAGACTACGAAAGTGGCCAGCGAGGCCGAATGTTTGGTAACTATAGTGGTTCCGACTCCGGAGACAGCGACTATTATGGAAACAGAGACCGATCCGACCGTAGTATTTCGTCACGCAGATCCAACAGGGGAGACAACGATTATAGCAGACTATAATCTGGCATACATAAAAAAAAACCAGCCGCTGCCATCAGGTAGCGGCTGGTTTTTTATACAAGTATAAGGTTGGGTCTACTTAAATAATGAAGTATGTATCATTGATTTCTAACTTCTGTGCTTTCAGTTATACTTTTATATCAGTATGACTTTTGAATAAATCTGCTCTGTTTTAATTTTGAGTTAAAGTATAAGTTTGGATCTGCCTTATAATCCAGAACATCCTGGTGTGTATAGTCTTTCACTTTTTGAGAGTTAATGAGTTTTAACTGGAAAGCACTTAAGTTTTTGCCAGCCAATAACTTGCTGTTTATTTTATGCAGGTAATCGCTATACTTGAAATTAGTTTCATCCGGGGATATTGATACGTGCCAACTTGCATCCAGATCGGTATCAGTTGAACTCCAGCCTGATGTGTAAGTACTTGGCTTATCGTCTTCAAATGTTACCTGAAAACCATCTAATGTTTTATTAGTTACAGTAAAATCAGCTTTAGGGGCAAATTCAAAATCTAAAGGGATTGTTGTTCCATTATTGCTGTAAGAGTGGTGAGCACCTCCTGCATCAGTATAAGAATTCTTTAATGTGAACTCTTCTATTACTGAATTCGGATAATAAAAGTCGTAAGGTCTGTTGGGAAGGAGGTATGAAAGAAACAGGGTAATACTCTGGTCGTAGGCGCCTGCAGCCGGGTAACCATACAAACTTGTCGAAAATTTAGTTATACCTGCAGGCACGTTAAACGTGTGTCTGAGAGCATTGCTTGCGTTAGTAAAATCTGCAGTTGTTTCTGCAGAATTAATATCTACAAACATGTATTTCTCTTCATTCGGGTTCAAAAAGTAACCTATATCGGTAGGTAGTACTCTGTCATAAGTAAATGTTACTTTACTGTTTGACCAACCATAATTCATATTATTGATCTGAGTTGTCTGGAAGAAAAAAAGCCCGTCGTAGGTAATATTATCAAAAGTTATTGTTGATCTGGAGGTTAGTTTTTTATCAGCTAAAGGGGAGATCTCGGTGATGTGCCACTTATCCGGATTAACCTGCACATAAGTTTTAATTCTGTACTTATCGGTAACAGGGTCATGTGCTATAGTTGATACGTTGAATTTAGTATCGTTTGTCATTACTTTAAAAGAATGGTTGCTATTGGCTGCTACCAACGTATCCAGGATAACCTTACCGTCCTTCTGCGACAAGATCAGTTCATAGGTTTCAACTTCTTTCGGATAAGTATCATTTCTGAATGTAAAATTGAATTCCTCAACAGGCTCTGGCTCTTGTGGCTCTGGAGTGTTTTCTTTATCACAACTGAACAATGCACTCAAAAGTAAAAGGCTAAAAATTGATTTTATTCTCATAATAAAGGGCTGGAAAAGGCTTCTTGTAATTTTTGATGTATAACAATGATAAAGATAATGCTTTGTTAATATTTAAGGCTAAATTTTTAAAGATGCACTCAAACAGGAATAGCTTTGCCACCCTTTCGTTATAGTTAATTATTTAACAGTGCTTTTAAGTATAAAGGTGGAAGTATAAGTCTGTCTTTACTCCAACTGTAAACTTGAATCAACTGCTGCCTTCATCTGAGTTTGATTTGCCCTGCCATACTTCTCTGCTTATCTTTAGGCAACATACTATAGCAGCAGCAGGCTAACCCGCTTCAATTTTATAAGTATAAAAGCTGCTGATCCTGTTATCGCTCACAAACATTCTCTATGGAAAGACCTGTACAGTTAACTATACCTATATCCGTTTCTTATGCTGCCCTGGAAAGCGTATTGCAACAGCAGCTTATTGGCATGTATATTCCGCAACCCGAAGAAGGCAGCACAGCAAACCCTTATGCACAAGTGCTGGATGTAGGTATAGCAGGTGATAGCTCCGCCAACTATAACCTCCTGCTACGGGTGCAGATACGGATATTGCGCACCGTACTGAAGCGGGACAATGTAGACCTTTACGCCTCGGTGGCATTGGCTTACGATAACGCTACCCAGCAACTTTATGTGCAACAGTTCTCGATGGATGCAAACACCTCGAGCAGCTTTTACAATACCGCCCTGGAAGTACTAGTCAATAAAGTAGCCTATAGCCAGATCATCGAAAAAACACGCTTTGATTTAAAGACCATTATCGCACCTGAGCTTGAAAAAGTGAACAGCCAACTGCAGGACGGTATGGATATGAAAGGTATAAAACTGAAAGGTACGGTATCAGAGGTATCGGTGCATGACATCATTCCAAATTTGGATGGACTCTCGTTGCGATTGCTGGCACAAGGCGACCTGGAAATGATGGTGCAGGACCTTAGCAATTACTTACCGATGTTCGCGAAGCAAGTATAAAATAGCAGCACATCTTATACCTGTTATTTTTAGTATCAACGAAAAAAGAAAGAGCCAGCCGGATATAAAAAAAGCCCCTGTTTCAGCAGAGGCTTTATAGTTTAGGTTACCGGTACAGGTATCAATTCACGCTCATAATACACCAGTTCTTTTCTCGAAGGGTCATTACTTATCGTGCAGTAATAAATGCGTTTCAGGTATTTCCTGATAGTCAATTTCAGATCAGGGTTCACTTTTGCGAACACTTCAGATCCGATGGGGAAAATGTTTTCTAACATACTATCGTATACGCATTTAATAGGTATAACAACGGCTTAATTCCCAGTATTTTAAGAAAGCTGCCACCAGGTGTTGTCAGGGTAGTTCTTGCCTCCTCAACTATAAGTTAATGTAGAATTTGGCTTGTTTATACTTATGGTTTTTCCTCTGGTTTCTCATCTGAGCGCAGCTGTTCCATGGTTCTTTGATCTACTTTTATGATGCCCCGCTTCGGTCGGTCCAGGTCGATAATGATAAAAACGACAAGGCAGATCAGGAAGCTCATCAGTGCAGATGGCAGGTTGCTTCTTTTCTGGCCCAGTCCGCTGCCATACCCGATCAACGCCCCCGACATAATGAAAACAACAAACAGCAAGTATAGAATTACTTCCGGCACGTGCATTGCCAGCAAGGCGTTCCGTTCGCTGTGCGTGTCTATCATTTGGTTAAGCGATGAAATAAAGAAGCCGGTGGTAACAGGGTTCGGGTCGATCCGAGCAGCTTTTACGCCCTGTTCCCAGATGCTTTGCTGCATGTCTTCGGTTTCAGTGGCAAGTGCTTTCTGCTCTGTAACATCGGCATAAGCTGAGTTGCTGACTGCCAGCCTCAGATCGATGTATTGCAGCAACAGCGCATGAGCTACCGAGTCGTGGGGGGTAGGAAGGAGGTTGGTGCGCATTAAGGCGGTGCCGATGGCATTCGCTTCGTTTATCACGGCCTGGCTGCGGTTATTGTAGCGTTGCAGGGCCAGGTTAAAAGTAAAGCCAAGTATAAGTGCCAGCAAGCCCAGTGTGCCTGCCTGTATCGTGTTGGTCTGCACTTTTACGTCCTTATCGGATTTGCGCTGGTAGTAACGGCCTACCCGGTAACCGACTTCTTCGGCTATCAGGATCAACCCGAACAACACCGCCACGATCAGTACACTGTTAAAGTTGTACATAAATTCTGTTTCCATGCCTTTTATACTTCCCCGGTCACGTATCCTGAGCCGCAGGCAATTTAAAGCGACTAAGCCCTATACGTAATTTTATATGTAAGAAGTATAGAATGCGTAAAAACACTAGGTTATTCAGCAAAAGCACCTGGCTGTATTACCCGAAATTAAAGTATAGCCATGTAATAAAAAGGCACAAATGCGCTAGAGTGTAGAGTGAACTATAATTGTCCTGAAAATCGGCTCTTTTGATATACAGCTCCTGTAAAAATAATTGGCTGTTGTCTTTAGGCACACTTACTCCTGTGTTGGCTGCTCCGCCATCCGGATGGGAAGGTCCTTCTGGTAATCGTATAGTTTGATCTCCTGGATATTGGCCGGAAGACCAAAGCCATTCTCCAGCAGCGCTTTTGTAACGGCTTGCATAATGCTGCCTTTCAGTAGCACGACGCCTTTCTTATAGTCCTGCGTTTCGGCCCAGAAAAATACCTTGATATTTAACGTGCTTGCCCCGAGTTCGTCTACAGTAGCATAAGGAGGATCTTCGCGTAAAACGCCTTCCACACCCAGGGCAGTTCTTTCGATCAGGTCGATGGCGTCCTGTGCATTGTCGTTATAGTCGATGCCAACTATAAAGTCCATCCGGATGCGGCCATTCTGGGTGAGGTTCGTAACTTTTGAGCTTAGCACTTTGGCATTCGGAATATATACATCGCGGCTATCGAAAGTGCGAATGTGGGTAGTGCGCAGTTGAAGGTCCATTACTTTCCCGATCGTGTCTTCTACTTCTATAGTCTCGTTTATCTCGAAAGGACGGTTAAAAGCAAGTATAAGCCCGGCCAGGAAATTCTCGGCAATATCCTTAAAGGCAAAGCCGATCACAAATGCAGATAAGCCTGCACTTGCCAGCAAACCACCTGCTACTCCGCTTAGGCCAAGCGCCTGCAAACCCAGCAATAAGCCTGCAAAAATGACAACCCAGCGGGCAACCATGGCAATGTATCTGCCTGTTATCGCATCATGCGATTTCGAAGTTAGCCTGCCTTCCAGCAAGTTCTTGATCTTACCGGCCAGCCACACAGCCACTATAAAAATAACAATAGTGATGAGAATGTTAGGGAGCAGGAAAAGGAACTTCTCCCAGTAGTAATTCAGGACCGTGATCAGATCAGCTGTAGAGTTGCTAGCATCATCTTGCATATAACGCGCTTTCGTTTTACATACTTATACTACCATGCTGTGCAGTATTTTGTTTGTTAGAGCTGTTTATGCTTGTGTGCTATCTGTAAATATAAAGATGGTAAATGTAGCGGGATTGGTATTGAGCGAAGTGCTACAGCTGGATATGATTAATTGCAAGTGGCACTGCAGTGTGTTGTTTCGGACTTGAGAGTGCGTACTTCAAACTGCATGAGTAGCTACTGTGGTCCAACCACCCCCGGCCCCTCCTTGTCTAAGGCGGGGAGTTTTTGCCCTTACCTGCTCATTTTTACTTACTTACTTACTTACTTACTTACTTACTTACTTACTTACTTACTGAATCTGCTGGTTATTTCCTGTAAAATGCCTTCCAGGTTTTCAAAAACGTCTTTGTTTTCGAAGCGAAGTACTATTATGCCAAATGCCTCGAGCACAGCATCACGTTCCAGGTCGGCTTGCTCAGCAGCTGAATGATAATGTACCTGACCATCTAACTCTATAGCAAGTTTTTCAGATGGACAGTAGAAATCTAAGATGTAGTTGCCAATACTATGTTGCCGCCTGAATTTACGGCCGTGCAACTGTGAGGCTTTAAGATGCTTCCATAACGCAGCTTCCGCAGGAGTTAAGTTTCTCCGCAGTGCTCTTCTATTTTCTTTCAAATACTTAACGTTATGCTGCATTCTAACGGCCTTACCAACTTGTATGCATTTAGAATAATGAAAGCCAACATACAACTGGAAAGTTCAGAATAGTAAGAAAAGAAAAGCTCCCCGCCTTAGATAAGGAGGGGTTAGGGGTGGTTGGACCACGTTAACTACAAAGCCCCCAACTCAACCACCACAAGCTTTTACCAGCAGCAGGCAACCAAAATCAATCAAAAATAATAAACGCAACCGAACAGTTGCACGTATATAAACAAACAAACGGTTGCATATTTAATCCAGAAATGAGAAGAGATGTTTTCCAGGCGATAGCAGACCCTACCCGAAGAGCCATTATTGGGTTGATTGCCTTGCAGGCCATGACGCCGAATGCGATAGCCGAACATTTTGACACCAGCAGACAAGCAGTTTCAAAGCACTTGCAGATACTTGTAGAGTGCCAGCTTGTAAAACAGGAACAGCAGGGGCGCGAAATTTACTACCAGCTTGAAGTTGCTAAAATGAAAGAAATTGACAAATGGCTGGAACAGTTCAGGAAGATCTGGGAAGACCGCTTTAACCAACTCGACACTATATTTTCTAACATAAAACAAAATAAGCCATGAAACACGACCTTGCATTCGAGTTCTCCGTGAACAAGGAAAACAAAACGATCACAGTTAAACGTGAGTTTGCAGCAGAGCTCCCGCTTGTGTGGGATGCTTACACAAAAAGCGAGATACTGGACCAATGGTGGGCGCCTAAACCCTGGAAATCCCGCACCAAAACAATGGATTTCAGGGAAGGTGGCCACTGGCACTATGCCATGGTGGGGCCGGAAGGGGAAGAGCATTGGACGTTGGCCAACTACAAGACCATTGACCCTAAAAAGCACTTTACCGCGCTGGATGGTTTTGCAGATGCCGAAGGAGTTGTAAACACACAAATGCCGCAATCGAAGTGGGAGGTAAGCTTCACACCCAAAGAGGATGTTACCTTAGTAGAGAACCTGATCACTTTCGATGACCTGGCACAGCTCGAAACTACCATCCAGATGGGCTTTAAAGAAGGCCTGACCATGGCCATGGGAGGCCTTGATGCATTACTGGCTGCTCAGAAACAGGAGGCCTAAGGTCTGTAAGCTGCAGGAAAGAGATCATATTTAATATCATACTATAAAAGCGGGGCTGGTACATAACCTTAGAGCCCCGCTTTTATAGTTTATAGTACTCATTCATCGGCTGCTAGTGCGAGCATGTAGCTGGTACTGTTACTCGAGCTTAAGTTATCGTTGTGTGGAAAAGAAAAGGCACGAACTGCAAGTTCACGCCAGCGGGAAAGATTATATTTTTTTTCAAGATTGGGTCAGCTTCTGATAAATTTACTAAATAGAAGTAAATTTAATAAACTGCTATAAATCTAAAGACAACATGCAAAATGGCTAATAATGATGAAAACACATCTATTGTCGAAAAAGACTACGAAATATTAAGAACAAAAATTAATGATTTAAACTTTGTTCATGGCGTCTCTTTGTATCGTGATGAAACAGCAACTAAAAGAAGAATAGAAGCAGGATATTTAAATAAGTTCGAAAATAATATGAGTGTTGTAACGGAAGATGGTTCCTTTCTTCTCGATAACATTTTTATGCGGATGGATCGCTTTTATTATTCTGTAACTATAAACTCGTATGGCCTATTTGAACTCACTTCTAAAAATTACAACCAAAGGTACGAACTTAGGAATGAAGTTGCATTTTATAAGTATATATCAGATTTTGAAGGAAACTTTCTAAGTGAAAGGGATTTTAATAAGCTCTTACTTATACTTAGTAATAGGACTATATGCTTTACACCAGATGACTTTATTAAAATGGACAGCTATATTTTAAATGGTAGTTTCGATGTGCCATCTATTAGAACAGGAATATATGGTGTTAAGGAAAAAAGCTACAATTTTGATCTAGATCCACTTTCTATGAGTGGACTTAAAATTGCTTCTGAAGAGCATAGGAGAGCACTTTCTGATTCAACTACCGAACGTTCTTATGTTGAAGATTCTTTTGGAAATAGGTTGTCACTACATGACTTTTATTTCGGCATGATAATGCTTAACAATGGCAATGAATACAAAAAAAGTTTATTGGACCAATATATAGCTACTAGTGAGGTGTTATAGGTTGTATTTACTCTTACTACTAGTGATGCATCTTGAAAAGAAAGGCACGAGTTATAAGCTCGCACTAGCGGTGGATTCTGTTAATATAAATATTAAACAATTAATAAAAAAAAGTTGTTTATATTTTTTATTATATAATATTGCATGTGAAAATGTAGTTTACTGTATAAACCCTACATAACAATAACCACGTATAACAACCTCAAAATCGTACTCTTAGTAAATATGGTGGCAGAATTGCAAAAGTTCGAAATAAGTGAAGAGCAATTAGTTAGATTAGCTAAATGGCTGAAAGAGCAAAATTCACAGGACATTAACCAAGAGTTAATATCTGTTGAAGCTGATGATCTTATTTCTAAAATGTCACTCGTAGACTCCTCCCAATTAATGGAACCATACGTTCTTTAATAGGTGGTTCAAATACATATGGGTAAATTTTCTGTACTCGAGTACTCAATTGATAATTTCCGATCACTTGTAGAAAGTGAATTAAATGTATCAAAGAGTTACCTCGAAAAGAAGCTTCATTTCATATATTTTGAAGGCTACTTCAAAGAACTGGACGCCAAAACAATCCTTATCGAAAGAGATTATGTTGATAAGGACTATCTAGAAGATTACTCTACTTATTACGTTCGTAGTTTTAGCAATTATAACAGGTTTTGTTACAGATTGCATTTTTTTTCAAAAAAATTTAATGAAGAAAGTTTCCGAAAGGTCCTAGTTTCTGATCACGATGATCTTAGGATAAAAGACCTACAGGAAGGCTACATCGGATTTATTGTTGTCAAGCCGCTTCCCCAAACTATTATTGGAAGAACTTGTCTTAGGACCTATCCTGAAGAAAATGATAGATTCTTCAATTTAAATAGAAGGTACAATGTTAGCCTTTTTGGTATCCCACTAGAGACATGCAGTATTGCTTATCAAGAGCAGGATAGTGTAGTTGCGGCATGTGCTTCTAGTGCTGTATGGTCTGCATTCCAAGCGACAGGCTTGCTTTTCCAACACTCAATTCCTTCACCAGGAGAGATTACAAAAGCTGCTACTAAATTTTCTCCTTATGGTAATCGCCATTTCCCAAACAAAGGGTTAAATCCTGAACAAATGGCCTATGCTATTAGAAACGTAGGTCTTGAACCATACCTATTTCATGTAAGTGACTATAGCCTATTAAAAGCAACTATTTATGCTTACCAAAAAGCACATATTCCTTTGATACTGGGTGTAAATCTAATTGATGAAAGCAACGGTCATGATGAGGAATTAGGCAGGCATGCGGTAACTGTTACAGGTTATAGAATGGATGGGAACATTGATAAATTCTCTAATACCGAGCTATTATTGACAAGCTCTAAAATGGAAAAAATATATGTTCATGACGATCAAGTTGGTCCTTTTGCGAGGATGGGGTTTGATAGAACAGATAATAATTTTTCTACATCTTGGTTAGGCAGTACTCGTAACTTTGGGACAGTGAAAGGTGCACCCGAAATTCTGATCATACCTTTATACAACAAAATTAGAATACCATTTGATGTTATCTTAAGTCTTGTCTTACAATTAGATAATTTATTAAGATATGTCAATAGGCATATTGCACTTGGGCTAGAGAGTTTAGAGTGGGATATAACATTATCTACAAGTAATGATATCAAAGAGGAAATACGCAATAGCTCATCTATAGATGATAAACTGAAAGTTACAATCCTAACAGATGGACTACCAAAGTTTGTGTGGAAAGCTGAAGCTAAGCTTAAGGGTGATAGTATAGTACTTGTATTCGATGCAACAGACTTAGAACAGGGTAAAATATTAGTTAATATTATACCTTACTCTTCAGATTTGCTTACTCTCTTCAAGACAATCGCTACTAACCTAAATTTAGATGCTTTAAGTTCTTATCAAGTGAGGAATTTATTTGACAAAATAAAATCTATGTCTTAAGGATTCTATTAGGAAGAAGTTAAAACGCATAGGGGCTTTGGATCAGTTTCTATGCGTTTTTTTATAACTCAAATTATTTATCAGTATTTATTTATTCAGTACTACTAAAGTAATTTGTTTACTTGTACCTACTTTATTCTTTTAAGTAATAAACTTTGCCTTTCAACCCATTCACCATAGACCTGCCCGTTCGGGAAATTATACCTGCCGTTAGGGAGCACCTGGCGGCGCAGAACACGCTGATCGTAAACGCCCCTCCCGGAGCCGGTAAAAGCACCTTGCTTCCGCTGGCTATACTGGATGAAGTATGGTTGAAAGATCAGAAGATCATTATGCTGGAGCCCCGGCGTCTGGCGGCTAAAACCATTGCCGAGCGCCTGGCGCAGCTGCTGGGCGAGGAGGTAGGCCAGACCGTCGGTTACCGCATCCGTTTCGAGAACCGCATCTCCGAGCGCACCCGCATCGAGGTCGTAACCGAAGGCATCCTTACCCGCATGATCCACAGCGATCGCTCGCTGACGGGTGTGGGCATCGTGATCTTTGATGAGTTTCATGAGCGCAGCATCCATGCCGATGTAGCCATGGCCCTGAGCCGGGAAGCGCAGCACACGCTTCGCCCGGACCTGCGCATTATGGTGATGTCGGCCACCCTGGATATGCCTCAGCTCACCAGTATACTAAAGGCTCCGGTGGCGCAAAGTATGGGGCGGCAATACCCTGTCGAAACCTTTTACACCGGCGACGCCGACGACCGCATGCTTCCCGAAATGACGGCCCGTGTGGTGCAACAGGCAGCACAGGAGCGGGAAGGGGATATCCTTGTGTTCCTGCCCGGCGAAAACGACATTCGGAAAGTAGAAGAGTTACTACGCAGGCAGCTGCGCGATTTTAAGATACACCCGCTGTTCGGGATGCTGCCTTTTAATAAGCAGTATGCCGCCATTATGCCCAACCGCGAAGGCAAACGCAAAGTGGTGCTGGCCACCAGTATAGCCGAGACGAGTTTAACGATAGAAGGCATTTCGGTGGTGGTGGATACGGGCTTCGGCAAAACCTCCCGCTTCGATCCGAAGTCCGGTTTGTCTCGCCTCGAAACAGTGCGCATCTCCAAAGACGCTGCCGACCAGCGTGCCGGCCGCGCCGGTCGTTTAGGCCCGGGTACGGCTTACCGCATGTGGAGCAAAATCACGCAGGAGCGCATGGCCCCGCACCGCACTCCCGAGATTATGGAAGCCGACCTGGCAAACCTGGTGCTCGACATGGCGCAATGGGGCATTACGGATATCCGTGGCCTGACCTGGCTGAACCCGCCACCACGAGCTGCGCTGCAATCGGCCACCGAAATGCTACACCAGCTGCAGGCGCTGGAGAACGGCCGCATTACAGAGCACGGCAAAAAAATGCACGCGCTACCATGCCACCCCCGCATTGCGCACATGCTGCTCAAAGCCGACGAAACCGACCAGGTGGCTTTGGCTAGTGATATTGCCGCCATCCTGGAAGAGCGCGACCCGCTGGACCGCAACGCCGGCATCGACATTAACTTAAGAATTGAAGCCCTCAGAAGGTATAGAAAAGAGCAGGGGCAGGGCAAGCGTTTCGGCAAGATCGAGAAGATTGCCCGCTCGTACCGCCAGCTGTTTAGTATTGAGCCTGATAACGGCAAATTTGATGAATATGAAACCGGTGTGCTGCTGACGCATTGCTACCCCGAGCGAATCGCCTACGCCCGCCCCGGAAACAATGCACAGTTCCAGCTGGCGAGTGGCCAGTATGCATCTGCCGGTCACCGCGACGACCTGGCGCACGAGCCCTGGCTGGCCATCGCACACCTGCACGCCGGCACCGGCGACAACCCGGGCCGTATTTTCCTGGCTTCCCCACTCAACCCGAGAGATCTGGCACCGCTCGTAAAACAGCAGGAAGTTTATACCTGGGATGTAAATGACGGAGAACTTACGGCCTCTATGGATACCCGCATCGGAAGCATCGTTTTGCAAAGTAAACCGCTGCCTGCTCCCGACGAAAAGTACCGCGTACCCGCCATCTCCGAAGCCATCAAGCACGAAGGTGAGCATCTGCTGGACTTCAACCACGACGTAACGCAATGGCAGAACCGCGTGATGAGCCTGCGCAAATGGCGCCCCTCCGAGTTCTGGCCCGACGTTAGCACCGCCACCTTGCTCATGACCAACTGGGACTGGATGAAGTCCTACTTATATGATATCGAGCACCCGGACGAACTGATGGAACTGGAGCTGATGCCTATTCTGGAGAAGTTTTTAACTGACGAGCAACGCGCCAGGCTGAATGTTTTAGCACCTGCTTTTTTAACGCTGCCAGATGGATCCACTATAGAACTGGAGTATAAACCTAATGGTGAGCAGCCGAAGCTGGAGATACGCCTGCAGGATGTGCTGGAGTGGGAGGAGAGTCCGACGGTGGATGAAGGCGAGATGACGGTGGAGCTGGCATTGCTTTCGCCAGAGCTGAAACCGATTACAACTGTTTCTGATCTGGCAAGTTTCTGGAAAGGGAACTATAGAGTGATCAAGCGGCAGCTGGAAGTGGTGTTTCCGGAGGTGAAGTGGTAACCCCACCCCAACCCTCCCCTAAAAACAGGGGAGGGAGATTTGTTAGACCTCGCAGTGTGCGCAGCTCCTGCGAATGTCTGTCTGGTATAGCTTCGTAGCACACGTGGTCCAACCACCCCTAACCCCTCCTTGTCTAAGGCGGGGAATTTTTTCTTACTTACTGAGACAGTTGTTTATTTCCTGTAGCACGGCATCAAGATGCTGAAACACATCTTTATTCTCAAAGCGTAGAATTACAATGCCCTATTCCTTTAAAGCTTGATCCCGTAATATGTCGTATTCTTGTGATATAGTACTGAAATGTATTTGTCCGTCTAACTCAATAGCAAGTCTTTTGGCAGGACAATAGAAATCCAGCATAAAATTATCGACACTGTGCTGGCGCCTAAATTTGCATCCTTGCTGCTGTCCTCCTTTTAAATATTTCCAAAGCTCTCCCTCAGCGCCTGTAGAATGGTTTCGGAGTTCTTTTCTAAAGTCTTTCAGATGTTGCCTGTTGTGTAGCTTCATTATTCAGTATAGTTAGCTATCTCCTGACAATGATGACCTGCGAAAAATTCCCCGCCTTAGATAAGGAGGGGTTAGGGGTGGTTGAACCAGCAGTAACTATAGAACTATAGCTTAACTATAGCCGTGGAAAAAAGCTCCCTTAGTCTACCGAGAAGCGAGTTTGAATGTAGCGAGCGTAGCTCTGAGGGGTAGGGGTGGTTGGACCAGCACCTACTTTGAAACTATAAACCCATCTATACCCACCAAACATCTCCAATCTCAACCCCAACAGCATCGCCCACACTGAGATCAGTACTAACCACACGAACATTCAAGCTTATATCTGCGATCCGGACATCCAGTTCAAAGTAACTGCCGAAGTAATGAATAGCTGTGATGTGGCCTTTGATTTTACCTGAAGAGACAGGTACTAACTTTATACTTTCCGGGCGAAGGAGTAGGTGATTTTTACTATTGTTGTCTAAACCGAACAGGGGTTTGGCTGTTGCTGCGGGAATTAGGTTATACTTACCAAACAGCGCGGCGGCATAGGCGTTAACCGGGTGTTTGTAAACTTGCTGTGGAGTGCCTTGCTGTATCAGTTTTCCTTGCTGCATTACCAGTATTTCTTCGGCCCAGGAGAGGGTGTCGAGCGGGTCGTGGGAGATGAGGATGAGCGTGATGCCCAACTCTTCGCTGATGTCGCGGAGCACTGTTTTTAAGGTATTCTTATGGCCCAGGTCGAGGTTGGAAAAAGGCTCGTCGAGCAGGAGCAGGCTGGGCCAGGTGCTTAGCAATCGGGCCAGGGCAATGCGCTGTTTCTCGCCACCGGAAAGCTGGTTGGTTCTGCGTTTTGCTAAGTGACTGATGCGGCAAATAGTATAAAGCTGCTGCGCTTCTTCTTCGGATAAGGTGTTGGCATATTTAAGTATCTGTTCTACGCGCAAAAACTGTGGTAGCTCAAAATGTTGCGACAGATACGCTATGTCGGGGTGGCCGGGCACCAGTTTGTCGTGCGGACCTTCTACTATACTTTCTTCAAAAATAACCTGGCCCTTGCTGGGCTGCACCAGGCCGGAAATCGTTTGCAGCAGCGTACTTTTACCGGAACCGGTTTCGCCGGCTATTACCAGTTTGCGGCCTTCAGGTATCTCAAAACTTATGTCGTCGAGTATCACGACTCCATCTTCCTGCACCTGTATCCCCGAGATCTTTAAAAAGGCCATATGCCGTCGCTAAACTATAACATCATACAAAACTCAAAAGTACTAAATAATCTATAGTTCTATTGCTGCGACAAGGTAAGGGAGTAAGAACCTGTTTAGGGTTTCCTGCAAATTGATGTAAAATTTACATGCTGCGTATTTTTACCAGTAATCAGTTATCGGCAAAAGTATAGTTGTTGGTGAAAACACCAACAACGGCAGGTTTTATACTGCAACGGCAGGTTTTATACTGCACTTGAAACTATAAACAGGTTCTAAGTATAAAAGGAGTTTCCATAAAAAAAAGCCGCTCTGTTTAGGAGTGGCTTAAGGCATTGTTCCGGAGATAATGATAAACGTACAAGGTTGTAACGTTTATCAATACCACCAGCAGAAATTATTTGGGTTTTAGTCCGGCTTATACGGCCGGCTTCACGTTCACAGCGTTCAATCCTTTCAGTCCTTTTTCTACTTCAAAAGTAACCTTATCGTTTTCGCCAATAGTGCCTTGTACCGCATTCTGGTGCACAAATATGCTTTCCTGCGATTCGTGGTCTTTTATAAAACCATAGCCTTTAGAGGTATTAAAGAAAGTTACCGTTCCTTTACGGATCAGGTCTGCCGGGTCGAGTTCAGCCTGGCGAGCAACACCTATCTGAATATCTTCCTGCTTAATTACTTTCTTCTTTTTCGTAGGATCTGGTGGCGTATCCGAAATGTTACCAAATTCATCAACATAAGCCATCATCTCGTCAAGCTCTTTTCCTTTGCTGGAGTTAGCTTTACGATCCTCTTTCTTTGCTTCTTTGTCTTGTCTCTTTCTTAACTTCTTTTTTTCTTTTTCTTTTTTACTAAAAGTTTCCTGTGATCTACCCATATAGCATTAATTGATTTCTATTTATTTACGTAAGTGGCTGGCGCTTGGTCTATTTTGCCAGGTAATTGGTGCCATTCCGGATCCACTTTTCAAAGAAAGTGTTATCGCTAAATTCGCCGGTTACAAGGTTTTGCTGCTTTTTGTCGGTGCGGGAATCCATAAAGGCTGGCAGCGAGTCCTGGTTGTTTGGTATCCAATCCTGTCCTTTTTTAAGGGCAACACAAATGTACTCGCGTGTGGTGGTGTCTACTATGTATTTTCTGTTCATGTTGGCAGGGGCTTTTGGGTATTACATACAGCAAGCCTGCGGGCGCAGGCAGCAGAAAAAATAAAAAAGCCTTACGAAGATGTAAGGCTTTTAAAACGTATGGTAAGGCAGCTTACGCTAACTTAACGTTCACTGCATTCAGTCCTTTTCTACCTTCTTCGATGTCGAAAGTAACTGTGTCGTTTTCTCTGATTTCGTTAACCAGGCCGGTTACGTGCACAAAGTACTCCTGATTCGAATTTTCTTCTTTAATGAAGCCAAAACCTTTTGTTTCGTTAAAGAATTTTACTGTTCCTTTATTCATGTTGATTTGATTAATTATACACCTACTACAATAATAGCGGCATATTCGTTCATTATTTCTTACAATGTACGACAAATATTTTAATATACACTTATTTGGTATATAATTAAGCTAATAATACCGCTAAATAGGCGAATAGTAGTAATTGAGTTACAATATTTTATCGTCAACCTTAAAATAAACTACTGTATTACGAGTTATCAGGTACAGCCAAATAATTATCTTAGCTTTACATTTACTTGAATAAACCATAAACCTATACTTTGTGAACATGAAAAAATATCCGGTTATACTTGGCACGCTGGCACTGGCAGGTTTGCTTTGCAGCTCTTTCGTTAGCCCTGATCTGGCAACTACAAAACCTGCTGTAACACTGGCTGCTACTACTACGCTGCCGGTTAATACCCAAAACAGCTCGCTTAAGTGGAATGCCCAGAAAGTAGGAGGGGAACATTATGGTACTGTGCAGCTGGCTGGTGGTAACCTGCAGCTTAATGGTAAAAAGATAAGCGGTGGCGAGTTCACTATCGACATGACCTCTATAACAGTAGAAGACATTACCCGCGAAGACTCGAATAAGCGCCTGACCGGCCACCTGAAATCTGATGATTTTTTCTCGGTAGAGAAGCACCCGGAAGCGAAATTTGTGATCACTAAAGCGACTCCGTTAAAGGATAAGTCGGGTAACAACTATACGATTACCGGTAACCTTACTATAAAAGGTATAACCAACGCTATCACGTTTCCGGCTAACATAACTATAAACGGTAAATCTGCCGAAGCCACAGCTAAAATTGAAGTAGACCGCACCAAGTATGATATTAAATACCGCTCTGGCCTGGTAGGTACTGCCGCCGACAAAGTGATTTACGATAACTTTACAATAGACCTGAAACTGGTTGCGGGTGCTGCTTCTTAAAGTATAGAACCGCTAACTATAAACAGAAATGCCTCCTGCAATTAAGCGGGAGGCATTTCTGTTTTATAGGTTTATACTTTATTTCTTCGGAGTGATCTTCCAAAGTTCGCCGTTCTGCTGGTCGGTAACTATAAACAGGTTTCCTTCGGCATCCTGACGCACATCACGCACGCGCTGTTTTCGGTCGGTAAGCAGGTGCTCTTCGCCGGTTACGCGGTTGCCTTCCAGTTTAAGGCGTACAAGTCGTTGGTCTTTTAAGCTACCCACAAACAGGTTGCCCTGCCATTCCGGGAAAGCGTTGCCGGTATAAAACTGTGCGCCCGACGGAGCTATAACCGGATCCCAGTAATAAATAGGGTCTTCAAATCCTTCCTTGGTAGTAACAGATGGGATAGACTGTCCTGAGTATTCTTCGCCATACGTTACAACAGGCCAGCCATAGTTTTTGCCAGCTTGCAGCTTGTTCACTTCATCGCCGCCCTGCGGGCCATGGTCTACTACCCATAAATTACCTTCGCTATCGAAAGCGGAGGCCTGAACGTTACGATGACCTATTGTCCAGATCTCAGGCAGTACGCCTTGCTGGTTTAGGAAAGGGTTGTCTGGTGCCGGCTGTCCTTCCGGGGTAATGCGCAGCACTTTGCCCATGTGGCTGTCCATGTGTTGTGCCTGTGGCCTCATTTCTTTGTCAGAGCGCTCGCCTAAAGTAACATACAGCATTCCATCCGGGCCAAAAGCCAGGCGCGAACCAAAGTGCAGACCACCATCATAAGCAGGTTTTGCCTGGAAGATGACTTTAACATTGGATAAGCTTCTGCGGTCCTGCGACAGAACACCTTTTGCTACGCTGGTTGCGTTCTTGTTTCCATCGCGTGGCTCCGAAAAGCTCCAGTAAATAGTATTGTCTGATGCAAAATTCGGGCTAAGTGCCACATCAAGTAAACCACCCTGTCCGCGCGACACTACTTTCGGTACACCACTTATTGGCTCACCAACCTGGCCGCTGGCGCTAACGATGCGCATATTGCCGGGCTTTTCAGTTACAAGCAGGTCGCCGTTTGGCAGCGGCTCCACAGCCCATGGTTTGTCAAGGCCTTTGGTAACTACCACCACATCAAAAGCAGTTTCGGAAGTTATACCGCAGGCGCGTGTCTGCTCCGGAAAAGTAGGCTCCTGGTTTGGTACGTTTCGGTCGCGGGTTTCGAGTGGCTGGCAGTCAGCAGTTGTTCCGGCCTCACCGTTTGGTATAGTATCAGTGTTGTTCTCGGTTGTGTTTTCGGTTGTAGATGTAGTGGAGTTGCAGGCTGTTATAGTAAGGGCAAGAAAGCTTGCCGCCGCTATAGTTGCAGTAAATCTTTTCATAGTTGTGTTGCTGGTTTTATAGTTTTTAACCTGTTAAAAGGCAGTTATACCTTAGTTTACTGAAAATTATAATACTATAATTCCCCCTATTAAGTTTATACCGAACAACTTTAAGCTGTCCGGGTTATACCTGAACAACTGGAAGCAGTATAAATTGTTGCAGAACTTTTTGCATCTTATTCGTATAGTTAAGCAACTTCTGAACAAGTATAACTTACCTCATTTATTAACTATAAGCCCATATTATGAAGCTGATCGTAACAACTCTGTTTTGCTTTCTGGCAGCATTCGCTGCAAACGCACAGAACACAACTATACCATCTGCCGAAGCCCAGATAAAAGCTGCCTTACTTGCTGCCCCAACCGAGAAGCGCGACGGTGCTGCGGTGCTGGGTTATAACCAGAAAGGGGAACTGGTGGAACTGCGGAAAGGCACAAACGAATTGGTTTGCCTGGCAGATGATCCGAAGCAGAAAGGTTTTTCGGCATCCTGCTACCACAAAGACCTGGACCCATTTATGGCACGAGGCCGTGAGCTGCGTAAGCAAGGCAAAGACAACCGCGAAATATTTGCTGCCCGCGAAGCTGAAGCTAAAAGTGGCAAACTTAAAATGCCGGAAGCCCCGTCTTCCTTGTTCGTGTTTACTGCCGAAGACGCTGACTTTAATGCTGCTACTGGTGATGTAAATAATGGCTACCTGCGTTATGTGGTTTATATACCGTTTGCAACTGCCGAAAGCACTGGATTACCGCTTAAGCCGGAAGGCCCAGCTATGCCATGGATCATGTTTCCTGGGTCGCATGCCGCGCATATCATGATCAGTCCGCCAAAGCCGGGTAACTAAACTCAGGTATAAGTATAGATCAAACACTGAGAATTTAAGTGCCTGCCATTTAACCCTTAACTAACCTGTTATGACGTTCTACTCAACAAGTAAAGACCACCTGCTTTTTGACGCTGCCCGAAACGGCGACATCGATTACTTAAAACAATGTATAGCTGAAGGCCAGGACCTGTCGATAGTGAATGGCCGTGGCTTTACCCCGCTTATACTTGCCAGTTACGATGACCATCTGGAAGCTACAAAGTTATTGCTGGAGGCTGGAGCAGACCAAAATGCGCAGGATAGTGCCGGAAATACTGCCCTGATGGGAGTAAGTTTTAAAGGTTATCCTGAGATAGCAAAACTGCTGATAGCGAATGGGGCTGACCTTAACCTGCAGAACGGAAATGGTGGCACGGCACTGATGTTTGCAACACTTTTCGGGCGTAACGAGCTGGTGAAAATACTGGTAGAAGCAGGTGCCGACAAAACTATACGCGATGTACGTGGCTTTACTGCCCTGGACCTGGCGCATCAGCAAGGAAACGAACAGGCACTGCCATACCTGCAACCCCAAGTATAAACCTGTTATAGGTTAGTTTTCCAGCACGATCAGGTCGGCGGAAGCACGGTTTAAAGCGATAGGTATGTTATTGATAACTGCCGTACGGATAAGCGTTTGTATGTCGTGCTCATGGCCGTGTGGGGTTTCAGCATCTATAAAAAAGATCACTTTATCTATCTCGCCCTGAAGTATACGGGCAGCCAGTAAAATGTCGCCACCGCTGGGGCCATGGCCAAAAGGAGTTACATCCAGGTCGAGGAGATCGTTTATTAATTTAGACGTGTTGCTGGTACCAACCAGTTTATAGTCTTTCAGTGCATGTTGGTTTGATTTTACCCAGTTAAGCAATTCAGTTTTGCGGTTGTCGTGCGCGATCAGAGCAATGGTTTTCATAAGTCTATTTTTATGCGATAACATATTTACAGTCTGCATACGTTTAACCCGCACTATGTGAGTAGATTCTTCAGCATGATAACAATAAGTTAACTTTACGGAATGGCAAAAGTTAAAACTATAAAAAAGCGAAAGCCTGCTCCTAAGTCAAAAACTCTTAAGAAAGCGGAAGTAGCAAAAGCGCCTGATGAAACGGAGAACAGTAGCCCGGTATGTTATGCCAACCAAAAGCAATTCCGGGAAGGTTTTGAAGATTGATTTTGCTGCCTGATATAATCGTCGGCTTAGTATCTTTGCAACCTTAGAACTGCATTATGAACTGGATTGAAACCTTAGGTATAATAGCGGCCTGTTGTACTACTTTCTCTTTTTTGCCTCAAGCCATTAAAACCATCCGCGAGAAGGACACATCGGGCATATCGGCTACCATGTATACCATATTTACAACCGGAACTATACTTTGGCTTGGCTACGGTATACTTACCGTCAATTTCCCGATCATGTTTGCAAATGCCATCACCTCCATGCTGGCAGCCACTATTTTGTTTTACAAGTTCAGGTATAGATAAAGTATAAAGTAAGGGTAGAAACAGGTCTCAGGTTTTAACTCAAGATCACATCTATTCAGAAATATTTACGACTTTATTTTTATAGATATGTTCTGCCGGTCGAAATATAAACTCAGGAAATTGAAAGTATAGTTAGCTGAATAGGCCGCTATAGCAGGTTTCTCATTTTTACTTATATTAGCCCGATGAAGCTGAGAAGTAAACACTATTACATTCGTAAATCGCACCGCTACCTTGGGCTTATACTTGGCGTACAGTTTTTGTTCTGGACTATAGGTGGCTTATACTTTAGCTGGAATGATCTTGATAAGGTACACGGCGATCACCTGAGGAAAGAGAAAAAGCATTTTCCGGCTACTTTAACTATGGTTTCGCCACAGGTAGTGATTCAAAAGCTACAGGCCCAAAACCAGGTCGATTCCATACTATCGGTACAATTAATAGAAGTTGACGGCACACCAGCTTACCAGTTTCGTTATTTTACCGGAAGCGCAGACCATACTGCACATGAGGCAGGAGGACACGGAGAGGCAAGCCCGACTAATATAAAAGTACACCTGGCAAACGCTGAAACCGGTGAGGTTATACCTGCCTTAACGCAGGAGCAGGCCATAGCCGTTGCCCGTAACCAGGTAAAAGACCCCATCCAGGTAGAAAGAACAGAGTATATAACAGAAGTTGGAGGACACCATGAATACCGGGGCAAACCGCTGCCAGCCTGGGCAGTTACTTTCTCTCAACCCGACAAATGCACGGTATATGTTTCTGCTGAGCTGGGTACTTTCCAGGCGATCCGGCACGACCAGTGGCGCATCTTCGATTTTTTATGGATGATGCACACCATGGACTACGAAGGCAGAGACAACTTCGGAAACCTGTTACTTAAAGCCTTTTCCATCTTTGGCTTGTTCACAATAATTTCCGGCTTTATACTATACTTTATGACCTCGCCACGCTCTAAAAAAGTGAGAGGACAAAGACTTAAAGCCAACTAAAGTATAAGCCGGTTAAGTAATAAAACTACTGCCGTACATCGACCCGATCAGCTCTTCGTATTTGCGTACGATCACTTTTCGTTTCAGCTTCAGGGTAGGAGTAAGCTCGCCGTTTTCGATGCTCCATTGGTAGGGCATCAACACAAACTTTTTAACCTGTTCTATGGGGTTGAAATTTTCGTTATAGTTATTGATCGCTTCACGGATCATGGCTTTAACCTCTGAGTCCTGGGTGACGGCCTGGTTACCGGGATAAGGTTTGCCCTGGCTGTCGTACCATGCTTTGAGCGCCTGGAATGCCGGAACTATAAGAGCGCCAACAAATTTCTGCTTTTCCCCTACCACCATTATCTGCTCTATCCAGTCGCTTTCTACCATCTTGTTTTCGATAGGCTGGGGGGCAACATACTTTCCGCCACTCGTTTTAAACAGCTCCTTTTTCCGGTCGGTTATCGTCAGGAACTTCCCGTCAACCATAGTTCCGATATCACCGGTTCGCAACCATTCGCCGTCCATTACCTCGGCAGTCAGGTCTGGTCGTTTAAAGTAGCCCATCATTACGTTAGGGCCTTTGGCAAGTATCTCACCGTCTTCTGCAATTTTTACTTCCACGCCATCCAGCAATGGCCCCACCGTACCAAACATTCGTCCGGACTCGGGATAGCGGTTGCCACTAATTATCGGTGATGCTTCGGTTAAACCATAGCCTTCCTGTATAACAATGCCGGCTGCGGTAAACACTTTCAGTAAGCGTACCTGGCAGGCAGCAGCACCGGTAATAACAGCTTTTATCTCGCCACCCAACGCATCGCGCCACTTATTGAAAATTAGCTTATCGGCCAGAGCCAGTTGCATGCGGTAACTCAGCGGTAAAGGCTTGTTTATTTCGTATTGCTCGGCCAGTTTTAGCGCCCAGAAAAACAGGCTCCGTTTTACGCCGGTCAGTTCGCGTCCTTTGGCAACTATACCTTCATATATCTTTTCTAGGAGGCGGGGTACTGTGGTAAACAAAGTAGGCTTTACTTCGCGCAGGTTGGTCGCAATTTTATCCAGTCCTTCGATGTAATAAATGGAGGTGCCGGAGTAGATGAGGCAATAAGTAGCCATGCGCTCAAATGCATGATTTAGCGGCAGAAAACTAAGCGCCCTTTTCCCTTGTACCCCTATTTCCTGGATGATCTTAGCACTGCCGAACACGTTGCTGACAATGTTGTGATGGGAAAGCATAACGCCTTTCGGAACACCGGTTGTACCGGAAGTATAAAGTATAGTAGCCAGGTCGTGTTCCTGTACCTGTTCCCTGCAATTATCAAGTTCAGTTTTCAACTCCGGGGTTAGTTCGGTCAGCAACTCAGACCAATGAGGAACATACTCGATCGTGTTGAAAGTATAAATGGTCTCAAAATCGGTAAGGTATGGCTGTATTGTCCCGATCTTTTTATACAGGACTTCGTCGCCTACAAAAGCCATTTTTATACCTGCATCCTGAAGTATAAATTGTAGTTCGTTCGTGTTGATGTTGGGGTAAACCGGAACTGATACGGCGCCTATCTGCTGAATGGCCATATCAACTATCATCCATTCGGGGCAGTTCTGGCTGATGATCGCGATCTTGTCTCTGCTGTCAATACTTCCATCGCCCCTGGATACACCAAGCGCCAGTAATCCGGCACTTAACTGGTTTACTTTTTCCTGTACGTCGCGGGTGCTATACTTTTGCCACTTGCCGTTTTCTTTAGCAGCCAGCATATCATCCAGCGGATAATTTTCCAATTGGTAAGTAAGGCAATCAAACAGCCGTTTTGGCTCTCTTTTCATCGGTTTTATGCTCGTAGTTTATACTTCCGTCAGCTATAGGCTGGTTCTCAGTATACCTGTCTACGGACAAACTCAACAGCTGTTTATCAGGCAAACTACTTCTTGTGGAGCATTATAAGTATAAAACAACCAGCTTGTGAAGTATAGATTATATGTGCCTGTTGCCGATGCAACAATAGAGTATCAACCTGTTATAGTTACAGCAAAGTATAGGGCGCTGAGTATTAAACTATAAGCCAGATAGAAAAAAAATCGGGCTACTCCATTTAAGAGTAGCCCGATTTTTTAATTCAGGAAGTATAAGGTTATTGTGGTGGCGTGTTATAAGGTTTAGCTACAGGAGCCATATTAGCGTGTTGTTTACCATTTTGGGTTTTGCGTTTGCTGCCAAAGTATGCTAAAGCGGTTGCCCCTGCAGCAGCAAGTATGGTTCCGGTTAATACCGGATTTATCGATGCACGGGTATAAGCGCTCTTCATGGTATGGCCTTCGTAATTACCGTAAATGCGTCCTCCTTCGCCATGATGGTGCAGTGCGCCTTCCCGGTTACGGGCTGGTTTATCTTTCAGCTGCTGTTCGGTCATCAGGTTTTCGTTTACCCAATCTACCAGGCCTGGAGCGTACTTATTCATGCTGCTCATCATTTTAGAACCACCACCTACATAAATATCGCGTTCCGGATGTGCAGCAGCATGCAGAATAGCGTTTGCTACTTCTTCTGGTTCGTAAACTGGTGGTGGAAGGGTCAATTCTCTGTCGGTATAGTTCTTTGCGTGTTCAGGGTAGGGGGTATTTATACCGGCAGGCTTTATCAGTGTTACAGAAACAGGAGCCTTGTCCTCGCCCAATTCCATGCGAAGGGAGTCGGTAAAGCCTTTAACCGCGTGCTTGCTTGCAGCGTACATGCCCTGCAATGGTATGGCTACATCCGATAGCTCACTACCCAGGTTGATGATGGCTCCTCCACGTCGTTTCAGGTGGTCTGCTGCTACCAGCGACCCGTAAACAACGCCCCAGAAGTTTGTGTCGAACAAGCGACGGTTATCCTCATCCGAAACGTCCTCCAGGCGGCCGTAAATTGAAACACCGGCATCGTTTACCCAGGTGTCAAATCCGCCAAACTGCTGTATAGCTGCATCTGCTATGCGAATAACGTCTTCACGGTGCCCTACGTCGGCAACCACATAAATGGCCTGGCCTCCGTTACTTTTAATATGCTCTTCAATGTCTGCAAGTGCTTCTCTGTTACGGGCAGCGAGTACCAGTTTTGCACCTTTTTTTGCTGCAGCCAATGCCGTTGCCAGCCCAATGCCACTAGAGGCACCGGTAATAACGATCACTTGCTGTTTTAATGGCTTTAATGAAATTTTCATAGTAATTAAGTTTGCTGTCAGTTAATATGATACAGATACTAATTACTACGGTAAGCCAGCAGTGCAGTTAGCTATATAGAGATTGTAAAGAAATTTGGCAGCTGTTTACTGCACAACTACCTTCCTGTTTATGTGCCCTTTTTCGGTTATTATTTTTAGAAGATAAATGCCTTTGTTATAGTTGCTAAGATCGAGCTGCTGGTTTAGTTTGCCGGATTGAGCTTCTGCTTTCTGAGAGAACACCAACCTGCCTGTACGGTCGAACAGCTGGAGTATAGCTTCGGAGCTGCCAACCAGGTTTGCCTCAAGCTGAACTGTGGAACTGGTTGGGTTCGGAAAAAGACTGATGCCTGTAGCTACTTCGGCTTCGTTAACTCCGGTGCATACACTTACTGTAATCTCCTGGGTTATAGTATTGGAGCAGCCAGCTGTTGTATGGTAAGTATACGATATGGTATGCAAGCCAGGGCCGGCTGCGGCAGCATTAAAAACACCGTTGCTCACATGCTCTCCGCTAAATGTACCGCCAGCTGGTTTGCCGCCTGCAAGCAGGTAATTTTCCGAAGAAGAACATACCTGCCCGAAGGCTTCTATACTTACTACAGGCTTTGGTTGTACGGTAATCCTTTTGCTGGCCGTTACACTACATCCGTTCTGCTGATAAGTATAAATTAAAGTATGGTTGCCTGTTCCGGCAGTGGCCGGGTTAAAAAAGCCATCAGCAGTTATTCCTTTACCAGCCCATGTTCCGCCTGCCGGGCTAAATCCGGTCAAAGTATAACTCTCCTTATCAACGCAAACCGACTCATTATTTCCTGCTACCACTGCTGGCATAGCCTGTACCTGAATATCCAGGTTTGATGCTGCAGAATATCCGTTAAAGTTTTGTGCTTTTACACTGATGCGGCCACTCTGCTGACCTGCTTTTACGGTGATGGCGTTTGTGCCCTGGCCCGCTATTATTGTAAATCCTGTGGGCACAGTCCAGGTATAACTTCCGGCTCCGGTCACTTTCTCAATGCTGTATACTATCGCTTCCTGTTGCGCGCATAACTGGGCCGGCCCACTGATAACTCCCGGGGTTTCCGGCACATCGGACTGGCTTACTAAGCTAACTATAGTTTGGGTAATTGCATCGTTACAGACCATACAAAAATGAATGACCTCATAATCTGAAGAGAGATAACGCATGTTGCAGCGCTGGTGCGGCCTGAACCAGGAAGGTGATTCTTCGTGCGGGTAAATGCCTACTCCGGTATTATTCAGCCATTTTTTCCATTTAACGTTATCGGGAGAGGAAACCTGCGTCATGTTAGCTCTCTCGGCTGCATATTGCTGCCCGGCCCAGTATTCGTCGGCAAGCCTGGCAAACGAGTGGCCCAACTCATGTATAGCGATCTCTTTAGATGAACTATGGGTAGAACTGGTAGCAAAGGATCCTCCTGAACCACCATAGTATGAGCTGTTAACCAACATAAATACATGGTCATACTCCGGGAAATTACTGGCCAGCACCGACGAAATGGCCATCGAGTTTGTGGGAACAAGCAAGCGGTGAATACCGCCATAATCAAAAGTAGAACCGAAGTAATTATTTACTTTTATTACAGGATGGTTTGAACCGGCTTCATCGTAAGCTTTACCCGGGTGGCTGGCACCGCTTTCATTAGACGGGACCTTAATGGCAAACACGTTGAAGAAATCGTGGTTCTCTTTAAAAGGAGGTTTGTTAAGTATACCTTCAGCCGTGTTTTTTACATCTTCTATATACTTGTCGAGCTCGCCGACCTGGTAACCATCACCTAAAAAAACGAAGTTGATGTGCTTATCAGAAGGTCCGTTATAAACGATCGTGTCCACATCAAATTGCTGGGCATGTGCAAACAGTATACAGCCGATGAAAAGGAAAGCGGTGGTAAATAGTTTTTTCATAAAGCCAGCTTTGATATTTCCTTGAGTTTATTGTCCTGTTGCACCTGCTCTATAAGTAAGTGCGTTGTGCCCGGGTAAAAGGGAGCTCTTATTGTAAAACCGGCTTTTTTTAGATGGAAGGTCTTCTGCTGAATTGATCCGGACTCAGAAGCATATTCGAGGGTGTTCACTAAAGGGTCGGGTATCGTCTTGCTGAATAGGGTTTGGCCGCTTGCAGAAAGTAAGGAATACTGCAGGTCACCGGGCTTAGGCATCTCTTCCGGGTGGACAGCATTTTTGAGTTTTCCGTCAGTCACCATCTTATTCAGCAGGCGTACGGTGGTCTCTTTTGTTACAGTATCAACAGCTATGTCCAGGTCCAGGAAAATGATCTGGTTTACCTGTGCTGCACTTGCCTGCTGCTGTTCCGGTGTTGAGCCTGATGTGTTACTTACCTGGCAGGCATTAGCAAGCAGCAGAAAAAGGGGAAGAGCATATCTTAACATAGCATATAAAGAAAAATTCTGTTTACTGTAACTGTAGTTTTCAAAGTCACCAGGCAATGCTATTGTTTGGTGTAAATGCTGGGTGGAGGCGTATCAGGCAAGAGGTCTCTTTAGGAAAGCTTATATAGATCAATGCCCAGTTAAATGTATAAATTTAGTTATAATTAATAAAGATTTTTGTAAAGTATAAAGTATTATTTGTGTAATGTAAGGAACTGTCCTGTGTTATCAGCTTAGGCTGGGCCCAGCATTTTATAGTTGTAAACAGTTAATTTAAGATCTATACTTACTGTATGATCCACATCAACGTGCGCTTATCTGCTTGCTGTATTTTCTGATCAACATAACGCATCGCTTCGTTTGAGATAGCCGGGCAGCCCCAGCCTTCGGGAGTACCTTGTGGGTATACTTCTTCATCGCTTACCTGTTCCCACGAATGGAAAACTATATCGCGACGGGTCGCATTATTATTGGTAGCATCCTGCCCATGCATGAGGTATTTCACCCTTATTCCCCACTGGCTTGGGCCACGCTCACCTAAAATATACTTGCCTACTGAAGAACAATGGCTGTTGTTAACATTGCTGAATTTAACCTGCTCTTTAGAGTGATCGCCAGACCACGGGTTGTCGCAGGCGCCATGGCTCACCAGGTAGCTGTCAGTTATTTTGCCTTGATCAAAGTCCCAGATAAAGAAGCGCTTTAATCCTGAATGTATGCTCATGTCAATAATGATACAGAAATCGGTGTTCAGGTTACGGGCTGTAACGTAGGTTTTAGCTTCACGGGCTTTCCCTGCTATTTTCTCAAGATTGATGGAGGGTGTGGTTTCTTTGAGTTGACCAACCGGAGCGTTATCGCAGCCAACTATAGAAAAGAACAGCATGAGCGTACAGGCCAATGCCGCAATGCGGAAGTTTACTTTCATATTGCAGAAACAGGGGTGAGGCTTTAAAGTGTAGCAGAAACAAGCGAGTACTATATTATAAAATATTAATATACTTTAAAAGTATAGCATCATTATTTCTGATTGTTGGTAGCTTACTGTATACTATAAAAATGATGTCGGAAGCTTTAAAGAAGTCCTTTTCATCTTTTCACAATCATAACAATACATCTTGCCTGGGGTAATCCCTGTATATGGCAACTATAAAAGAGCAACTTACAACACTATCAGGTATAGAGTAAAGTAACTCAACCAACACAGGTATCCTGAAAATGACTTGAGTCATAGTTTAAGAACAAAGCAGGCGTTTAATTTGGGCTCGGGTATAACTATAGATTTTATGATCACACCTCAACTTCTGCAGCCTTCCAGCATAGCCATTGTGGGCGCTTCGAATGATACCTCCAAACCGGGAGGAAAAGTGCTCTTCAATATCTTAAAACATGGCTACACCGGTAAAGTGTTTGGTGTGAACCCCAAAGAGCAGCAAGTACAGGGAATCCCTTGTTACTCATCCTGCGACGACCTTCCAGAGGTGGACCTGGCGATTATAGCTATTGCTGCAAACCAGGTTGAAGCAGCCTTAAGATCACTTGCTTATCATAAAAACTGCAAAGCATTTATACTTTTCTCGGCAGGATTCAGCGAAGCAGGGGAGGCTGGTAAAGCGCTGGAGCAACGATGTGTAGAGATAGTAGAAGAAGTTGGTGGAACACTGATCGGGCCGAATTGCATTGGTGTTATTACAGGCAACTATAAAGGTGTATTTGCAGGCCCGGTACCCACTTACGATCCGATGGGCTGCGACTGTGTGTCGGCTTCCGGGGCTACCATGGTCTATTTGCTGGAATCTGCTATACCTAGAGGACTTAAATTCAAGGATATTTTTTCCGTAGGCAACAGTGCCCAGATAGGGGTGGAAGATGTGCTGGAGTACTGGGATGAGACCTACGATCCTGCTCATAGTTCAAGTATAAAGTTGCTGTACATGGAGCAGATCGCAGACCCTGCACGCTTCCTGAAACACGCCCGCTCACTTGTAAACAAAGGCTGTCGCATTGCAGCTATAAAGGCAGGAAACACCGAGGCCGGATCAAGAGCTGTTTCATCGCACACGGGTGCACTGGCCGGCTCTGATGCAGCTGTGAGTGCGCTGTTTCGTAAAGCGGGAATTATCCGTTGCTACAGCCGGATAGAACTGGTATATGTAGCAGCTATTTTCACGATAAAACCGTTGCAAGGAAACCGCATTGCCGTGATCACGCATGCTGGTGGCCCGGGGGTTATGCTGACTGATATACTGGTAAAAGGAGGAATGGAAGTACCCAGCTTAGAAGGCCCGAAAGCTGAAGAATTACTGGCAAAGCTGCACCCGGGCTCTTCGGTTGCGAATCCTATCGATTTTCTGGCTACCGGCAACGCACAGCAGTTGGGTGAGATTCTGGACTATGTAGACAACGAATTTGATGAGATTGACGGGGCAGTGGTTGTGTTCGGAACAACGGGTATGTGGCGTGTGGATGATGTGTACCAGGTGCTTCACGAAAAAATAAAGACCTGCCGCAAACCCATTTTCCCGATACTTCCCTCAGCTATACAGGCTGCCGAAGAAGTAAGTCATTTCCATACGATGGGGCATGTAAATTTTACGGATGAGGTAAGCTTTGGCTATGTACTCACCAGGGTAAATAAATTGCAGCCACCTTACCCTGAAGCCCAGTTGCCAACAGTGAATGTAGCCCTTATCAGGAAAGTAATTGACAACAATAACGCTGGCTATCTGCTACCGGAAGATGTAAATACGCTACTCGAGGCTTCAGGTATTCCGACAGCAGCGCAGGCTTCTGTACAATCAGAAGAGGAAGCTATAGTTGCGGCGAGGGATCTGGGTTTTCCGTTGGTGATGAAAGTGGTTGGTCCGGTACATAAATCTGATGTGGGTGGTGTGGTGTTAGGTTTGCAAAATGAACAGGAAGTAGCAGCCAACTATAAAAAATTAATGACAATAGCAGGTGCCGAGGCCGTACTGTTGCAGCAACAGCGCAGCGGCATTGAAGTATACATGGGGGCAAAGGCAGAGCCACCGTTTGGCAAGCTTATACTTTGTGGCTTAGGCGGTATTTTTGTTGAGGTTTTCAAAGATGTATCCGCGGCTTTATCCCCGGTGCATAGCGAGGAAGCTGCCCGAATGATCCGTCGCCTGCGTTCTTACCCGATCATACAGGGTGTAAGAGGCAAAGCTGGTGTCAATGAAGAGTTGCTGATCCAGACTATACTTAAACTAAGCGCTTTACTGGAAGCTGCTCCTGAGATCAGCGAAATGGATATCAATCCGTTGCTAGGGAGCCCAGAAGACCTGGTAGCAGTGGATGCCCGAATTCTGATAGAGAAATAATAATGGACAACTACAGGTAATAGGTTTTAAGAAGAGCTTACACAATGGTTAGAGTATAAAATATTCCACAACAAATAAGTGCATGAGGCATGTTGAATCTAAAGTCCAGCATACCCCATACGCTCAAATGTTGCAGAAAAATCAACTCAGAAAAGATAAACCATTTAAGAATGTACAGGTATTGGAGCAGCTTTTTCTTCCTGCATAAGGTCTGGGTTCGTGGTTTCTACTAATCCTATTTCCTGGTCGGGGTTAAACTCTCCTTCCCATCGAGCAATAACGGCAGTTGCCAGGCAGTTACCTGTTACATTGATAGAGGTTCTGGCCATATCCATGAGCTCATCTATCCCAAGTATGGCAAATAAAGGCCACACAGGCAGGTTAAAAGATGCCACCGTACCTAACAAGATAACAAGGGATGCTCTTGGAACACCAGCTACACCTTTGCTGGTAAGCATCAAGGTAAATACCATCAGTAATTGTTGTTCCCATGATAAGTCTATACCTGCAGCCTGCGCCACAAACACCGAAGCAAGTGAGAGGTAAAGGGTGGTGCCATCCAGATTAAAACTATAGCCGGTTGGCATTACAAAAGCAACAATACGACGTGGTACACCAAGCTTTTCCATTTCTTCCATAGCACGCGGAAGTGCCGCTTCTGAACTGGTAGTAGCAAAGGCAATGGAGACAGGTTCTGATATAGCTTTCAGGAACCGGATGATCGGCACACGGGCAATAAGCGCTACAGGTAACAGAACAAGAAGCACGAAAACCAGCAAAGCAATGTAAAGAGTGGCCAGCAACTGGAACAGGTTTATAAGTATACCAAAGCCCATATGGCCCACAGTATAAGCGATGGCTGCGCCCACCCCTATAGGAGCAAAGTACATGATGATATTCGTGAACTTGAACATCGTTTCCGAAAGGCTCTCGCAAAAGTCAAGCATTGGTTTGCGCTTCTTTTCGGTTACCATGGCTAAGCCGATAGCAAAAAGCACACTGAATACCACGATCTGTAATACCTGGCCTTCTGCAATAGACTTTGCAATATTCTCTGGGAAAATATGCAGGATAATGTCAGCAAAAGTTTGTTTGGCCGGTGCCTGTATCTCATCTGTCTGCTCTATACCTGCTACATTTATACCTTCGCCAGCTTTACTGATGTTGATGGCGGCCAAACCTATAAATAGGGCCAGCGTGGTCACAATTTCAAAGTATAGAATGGCTTTCCAGCCCATGCTGCCTACCTGCTTTAAATTAGAATGGCCAGCTATGCCTACTACCAGCGTAGCAAAAATAAGTGGTGCAATGATGGTTTTTATCAGCTTCAGAAATACCTTGCTAAGTACATTCAGGCTTTGGGCAACCTGCGGAAAATCATACCCGATCTGAGCGCCTACTACCATACTGATCAGGATCCAGGTGGTAAGTGAGCGCTTCTGTAGACCATAGAGGAGCAAAACAGCAGTTCCTGTCCAGCGAATAGCGGCTAAAGCATCAGCAGACAAAGAGATAAAACCATACTGCTGCAATAAAGTAAGAATGGCCGCTATGGTAATGCACAGCAGAGTGGCCAGGGGCAAATACGCCTTCTTCATAAAGTGTTAAATAAAAAGATTATCATGTGATTTTGTATGCAGCTTATTAAGTGCAGCCTTACTGTTTCTCGTTTCTGACATTAAGGTCTTTGCCCAGGTCACGCTCGATCTCCTTTGTCGCATCTTTAAATTCCCGGATGCCACGTCCGAAACCTCGCGCTAATTCAGGTATGCGTTTTGCCCCGAATAATAAGAGTATGGCCAGCAGTATCAGTAATACTTCTGTACTTCCTAAGCCTCCGACGAATAGGGTTATAGTTGTTATGTGCATATACTTTTTAATTTAAAATGAATGATCTTTTCCTCCCTGAGAGTTTACTATTTCTGCTTATCTACTCTGCGATAATAGAGGACAAGTATGGTTAGAAGTGACAGGAAGATAATGAGCTCTACTATTTCCATAAGTGCTTAATGGATAAGTTTTTAGGCTACTTTAATTTCTAAAGCATTTTGTTAAAACTATAGGATCTGGATACACCCCACTTCGGCTGAATGCGAAAAGGCACAAGCAGAGAATTAAAGCCAATCTGGTTTAGGAGATTAGTAACTACAAATAGTGTAGCACCTGATAAAAAAGATTACCTGATCCCAGCCGTGTTAGGGTTGACCTGTGTAAGAAAATGATGGAATAGGGCTGAGTAGCCTAAGGAGCCTGAGGTTGTATGGAAGTAGGGAAGAATTTATTTAAAGCACTTATTCCCGGTGCTCTTGCAGCATAAGGCGGAATGCTCTCGTCAAGTATAATCCCAAATGTGAACCTGGTATATGGTTTTGCCGCCTGCTGGAAGTTTATAGTTAGGAAAGAAGTAGAAGCATCTTCAGAAAAATGCTGATAAACCTGCTTTAGAATAAGCGTTTCGCTTTCGGTGACGCTTACCGTTGACAGTGATGGCGATACTGTTTGATCTATAGTATAAACAGATGCCGAAGCTTTAACATCCTGGCTATTGAACGCAATTGTCCAGAGCAGAAATAAAGACAAAAAAGACTGTCTGAGATAGCAGGATTCAGTTAAAACATGTTTCATCAGTAACTGCAAATGTAATCTGTTTTGGATAATTACTAAGCTATCAGAAGAATAATTATTTAAGGAATTTTGACATGGATTTAGAGGCAGTAAATGAGTTAGTTAACATCTCTTTTACTAAGGTTTATGAGTAGCCTGTTCGGGTAGGTGCCTTGCCAGTATAAATACCAGGCTTGTCAGTTTAGAAGCAGAAATAACGGAAATGCAAATAAGGAATGGGTAGTTGGTCTATCAGCTAACTATACTCCATACATACATGCCTAAGTATTCTCTTAAAACTGCTTGCATCCAAGTAAAGTCTCCTGCCGTTAAAAGGGCGTAATGATTTGTGATAGCAAGGTTGAATAAAACTGGTTAGCTATCATTCACTATTTTAAAATAGATTCTCATGAAATGGCGAGGCAGAAGAAAAAGCACAAATATTGAAGATCGTAGAGGCCAGTCGGCAGGAGGCTTCGGAGGGGGAGGCAGAGGCATCAGCCCAATGTTACTTATACCCTTGTTCCGACTCCTTTTCTCGAAGGCAGGACTGGTTATTGTAGCGATTTTGGTGGTGGTGATGTTTTTGACAGGAACTAACCCTTTATCGCTTTTGCAGCAGTTTGTAGGAGGTGAAGCGCAATATGCACAAACAACCGACTACCAACCAAGTCCGGAAGAGCAGGCACTAGCAGATCAGACAGCTATAGTTTTAGCAGATACCGAAGATGTCTGGAACAAGATGATTGAAGGGTACAGGGAACCTACGCTGGTGTTGTATTCGGGGCAGGTAAGATCGGCATGTGGTTCAGCTTCCTCTGCCTCAGGCCCTTTTTACTGCCCCGGCGATGAAAAACTGTACATCGACCTTAGCTTTTTTAGCGAAATGGAGCATAAACTTGGTGCTGAAGGAGACTTTGCGCAGGCATACGTGGTTGGTCATGAAGTCGGGCACCATGTGCAGAAGCTTACAGGAACTATGGATCAGGTAAACGCCATGCGTGGTAAACTATCTGAAGTGGAGTTTAACAAACTTATGGTAAGAGTAGAATTACAGGCAGATTTCTATGCTGGTGTGTGGGCACATCATACCCAACGTACAAAAGGGATTATGGAACCTGGCGACCTTGAAGAAGCCCTGAATGCAGCTAGTGCTATAGGCGATGATCGTCTTCAAAAACGATCAACTGGAAGGGTAGTGCCAGATTCCTTTACACATGGTACTTCAGCCCAACGTGTCCGCTGGTTTAAAAAAGGTTTCGAAACTGGCGATGTATCACAGGGAGATACATTTAATGCGACACAGCTATAGTTTACTGCATTAAAGAGATATCTTAAGGAAATGGATTTGAGCTATTTTGAAAGTATAAATAACTGTTTTCAGTAAAGATCATTCTAAATAAAGAAGTAAAATTATTAAACTATAAAGGCCGCTCTATGTTATTTAGAGCGGCTTTTTATTGCGCTAGCCCAAGGTATAGATTAACCGATCTTTCTTAGATATTTAGGGGCTGAATTTAAATGGTTTTTAAGAGGCTCAACGCAGGAAATGATTTTGTTTAAGCGTATATTAAAGTATAGTTTGGTAATTAGTACTTGCCAAGTTCCAAAGGGTATCTAGTTGAAAGTTAATTTAGATTGAATATGAGTACAAGATCAAGAGACCAACAAAAAAAGCAGCGACAGAAAGAATTCAAGGAAAAAAAAGAACATCAGCAGTCACTTAAAATTGCTGCAAGAAAAGCGAAACGCGATTCATCAAAGAATAACGAAGAAATTGATAGCATATCGTAATACTTAGACTCAAGCTGGCTCTCCCTTTTTCTGAATTTGATAAGGGTCCTTCCTCGGATATTACATTAGGCTTTATAAAGTAAGATCAGGGAATTTACATCTAATCCATCACTTTAATTTTAGGCCGGAAATTATATTTTCTACTACTTTGTATTTTAAAGGCTTACTTCAAAAAGATCATGATGAACGATAATAAAGTGCTGAACTATATTAAAGAAGTATTAGAAAATATGCCAACTGACTGGTTGAAGTTAACAACCCACCGACTGGATATTTATAACGAACAATTAGCCAAAACCCAATTCTTGGAGCAGTTTGAGATCCTGTTCAAGAATAACAATGCTGAAACAACAGCGCTCAGTGCATTACCAACCGCTTTCGATTATATTCGCTTAGGCCACCCCTTATCTACTGTACTGGAGTGGGCAATTGCTAACTTAAATAATTTAAAACCAGAAAATGTCATCAGTTTTTCATCCCGGACGGTTCCTGTTTTAGCAGTTTTAAGAAAGAACTTACTGGATCAGAAAAACACCCTGATCGCTTATACCGGTGAATTACCAGATGCTTTTGATGCTGACATAATTAAGCGTGTGTACGGGTATCAATTTGACTTAAAACAAGTTGAGAAGATAGAGGAAATATCTGAGTATAATGGCACCACCATTTTCGTTTCACAAGACGAGGAAATTGGAAATGCCGACCTCAACCCGAATATTGATTTCTTTATCAAAATTCATCCTCACTTTGGAAGTATACTGTTGGTAAACGGTGAACAAAACGAGCGCTATATCTCAGAAATTCAGCATGTGCGCAGGAGAGAGACCATCGCGATGACGCCTGCTAATTCTTTTGCTGCTTTGCATCAACTCACAGGAGAACCTTCTACAGATCATGAACTGCCTGACGTTGAGCATAACAAAGCGCTTGTACTGGATGCAATCAAAAAGATCACCGGTTCTAATACAAAAGCGCTGGTTGCTTCATCCGGACTGTCTATGCAGTACGCGATCATGATGGGGCTGGTGCACAATGCCCTGGATAACCATAAAGGCAAGGCTATCCGGTTTATCGTGCCTCCCAATTGCTATGGTGGCACAAACGACCAGGCCAGGCGTGTAGCTGCCTGTATTGAAAATGTTGAAGTGGTTGATCTGCCTGTTGACGGTGAACATGACATGGTGCAGAGCATAGATACTGTGCTGAACGAGATCGCCAGCCAGGATGCAGTTCCTTACATCATCGCTGAAATTCCAACAAACCCAAGAGTGGAAGTTCCGGATCTTGACAAACTACGCGATGTGCTCATTAAAGAGCGTAAGACTGCATCAGGTGAAATTGCGATCGATCCTGTTTTTATCCTGGATCAGACGTTCTGCCCGAATGTGCAGTTTGTAAAAGAAGGTAGCATGCTCTCATCGATCAGGACCATTTCCTATGTCAGCGGATCGAAATTTCCGAGTGGTGGTAAAGTTACGGCTGGTTACTGTGTAGCAAATACAAAAGCTGAAACCCTTCTGGATAAAATAGAACAGCACCTGATACTCTGCGATAACGAGGCAACAGATCTTCAAATGGAGATACTAGCAGTGCAACTCCCTTCCATGAATCAAAGGATAGCAGATGCTTATAAGAATACACGTGAGTATGTAAACTTTATAAAAGAGGTGTTACCAGCAGCTAAGATCAATTTTGTGTCTGATGAATTGGCGCAGCAAGGATTTACGCCATCTGTATTTTCACTTGATTTGCCAACGAAAGGGAACACACCTGAAGAGAGAGAAGCTTATAAAAGAGCATTAAATCTGAAACTGATCAATTTGATGATCGAGGAAATTCCACAGGAAAGTAAATACTGTGTGAGTTATGGCCAGTTGAAAGGGTGTTACTGGACCATACCAGCAACTTCCACGCAGGGAACAACCAAAGAAGATAACAAAGATTATATTGCCCGTGTAGCACTATCTCCTGACATGGATCTTGAACTACATAAAAAGGTCTTTTTAGATTTTGTTGAGCAGATTTAATATAACAGTAGGAAGCGTTTGTACTTAATTTCTGCACTATATTTATAAACTATAAAAGCTGTTCCGGTTAAACCGGGACAGCTTTTTTTTATGCAGCCTATTTAAGTGAAAGATCATTGAGCTATACTCTTCAAAAGATAACTGCCGTTGCAGTATAATTTATTCTGTCTCATAAAGCATAGCCCAAATCACTATAAAAATGGGTTCGTCACATTTATATGGTATTTCATCACAACTTGTTGATTTCTCCCTACCTGATTGCCTAACTTCCTATTTGTGTCAGGGATCTGAATCGTTGATCTCTTGATTTTGCGAAACGGATTAATATATCACGATGGAATTAACGATCAGAAACATCTCCAAAAGCTATCCTAACGGCGTGCAGGCACTCCAGGATGTAAGCCTGACTATTCCGGCAGGTATGTATGGTTTGCTGGGTCCGAACGGGGCAGGCAAATCGACATTGATGCGCATACTTGCTACGCTACAGGAGCCGGATGAAGGCGAGATATACCTTGGCAATTTGGATGTGGTGAAGCAGAAAGACAAGCTGCGCGAAACGCTCGGATACCTGCCGCAGGAGTTTGGTGTTTACCCGAACGTCAGCGCCGAAAAGCTACTCGACCACTTTGCCATCCTGAAAGGTATTCTGAACCGTGGAGCACGAAAAGAAGTGGTGGAAGCGCTGCTACAAAAGACAAACCTATGGGAAGTGCGCAAACAGAAACTGGGTGGCTACTCAGGTGGTATGCGCCAGCGCTTTGGAGTTGCCGTGGCCATGTTAAGTAATCCTAAGTTACTGATAGTAGACGAACCCACAGCCGGTCTGGATCCTTCTGAAAGAGTCCGGTTTCTCAACTTACTTTGTGAACTGGGTGAGAATAGCGTGGTGATACTTTCTACGCATATTGTAGAAGATGTATCGGAATTATGCACCCGCATGGCGATCATCAATAAAGGCAAGATCCTATTGGAAGCGGAACCTCAACTCGCAACCGAAGCACTGCAGGGAAAAATCTGGCGGAGAGTGGTTGAGAAGGACTTGTTACCTGAACTGGAAAACGATCATACAGTTATCTCCACAAAATTACTGGGCGGCAAGTATGTTGTTCGCGTTTACAGCCACACTGTACCTGGTCATGGATTTGAACTGGCCGAAGCTAACCTGGAAGATGTATACTTTACAACCATGGGCGGTTATACTGAGCCTAAACAGGAACTACTGCAGCAGGAGGTAATCCTATGAAATTGTGGGAGATCTTCCGGTTCGAAACCGTTTACCAGCTAAGCAGATTATCCATCTGGCTTTACTTTATAGTTGGTCTCGGGCTTACCATGCTGCTAACTTCTGAATTTGTAGAGAATGTACGTAACGATGAATATTTCCTGAACTCACCAATGGCGGTCGCAGCCATCGTTAGTTTTGCAAGTATTTTTGGGTTACTGCTTTCCGCTGCTGTGTCCAGCGATGCTGCCACAAAAGACTCCCAGGTACGCATCGAGCCCCTACTGTATACTTCCCCAATTAGTAAAAGCAAATACCTGGGTGGCAGGTTTATAGGTGCATTCTTTATCTCTATACTTCTTCAAAATGCCGTTATAGTTTTCCTGGGTGTGCTCACGCTCATACCAGGCATAGATCCAACACTGTTCGGACCTATTAAATTGATGGGGTATATCACTGCTTTCTTACTGATAGCAGTGCCTAACACATTTATAGTTACAGCAATTTTATTTTCTGTTGCAGCCATGAGCCGCTTAGCCATGGCAAGTTATTTAATGGCTGCAATGCTCTTTTTTATCGCTCTATTCAGTGGAGAAATTTTTGCTGTGCTATTAGGATGGTGGCAGATCGGCAAGGTGCTGGACTTTACGTGCTTTACTATATTAAAAGAGCTGAAAGTAACCCAGTCGCCTGCAGAAGTAAAGTACGGACTGGTTGGATTAGAACCATTACTTTTAAATCGCCTATTCTGGTTATGCATCGCTTCTGTTTTTCTGGCGCTCACACATTTTCATTTCAAATTCAAACACCACGTTTCTGGCAATTTTCTGGCACGTCTTTTTAAGCCTAAACCAGTTGTGTTTATACCTTCGAAAAGAGTAACTATTGACATGCCCAACGTGTCCCTGAGTTTTAATGCCAATGCACGTTTCAGGCAAACGTTATACTTGTCGTGGCACTATTTCCTGAAAGCCATTTCGGGTTGGGGTTGGCTGATCATATTTGCTATAGCTATTCTTTTTGGAATGGTGCTGGCTGAATTAATGGAAGGCTCCCTGGGAGTTCCGGTTATTCCAACTACAGGTCGGGTTGCTATAGCTATGAACCAGCTTACTTTCAAAATAGTAGTAGTTGCGCTTATTATCATAGCTGCTGGTAAACTTATCTGGAGCGAACGGGATATCCGGATCAGTGATATTTCAGATATCATGCCTCTGCCGGACTGGCTACAATTATTGAGTAAATTCCTGGGCTTGACCTTGTTAATTGCTACCATCCAGGTGGTTTTAATGGGCACCGGCATGAACGTGCAGGCCATAAAGGGGTATTACAATTTTGAGCTTGATCTATACCTGGGTATATTCTTCGGTTTACAGTTTATAGATTACCTGTTGTTTGCTGTGGTGGCTATTGTAGTACATGTACTGGTCAACCAGAAGTATGTGGGACACATGGTAGTATTCCTGGCCTTTTTATACACAGCATTTGCAGCAAGAGTAGGGGTAGAGCATAATATGCTGATCTATGGCTCAGATCCGGGTTGGGCTTACCTGGAAATGGGTGGCTTTGGGGATACCCTTACGCCATGGATGTGGTTTAAACTCTATTGGGTTGCATGGGCGATCGTATTAGCGGTAGTTGCCCGGTTGTTCTGGGTAAGGGGCAGGGAAATAACTGCAGAATGGCGCATTAGAACTGCTGTTATGCGCACAACGCCGGCACTCTGGAAAACAGTAACTATAGCTTTTATGGTGTTGTTCACGCTCAGCTCTTTTTTATTCTACAACACAAATATCCTGAACAATTATACTTCCAGCTCAAAAGAAATAGCGCGACAGGCAGACTATGAGCAACTGTATAGCAAGTACCAAGATGTGCCACAACCAACCTTAACCGCCACTTCGCTTCATGTAGAGATCTATTCTGACACTCGGGAAGCAACAATACACGGCACTTACACACTACAGAATAAACACAATATAGCGATTGATACCATTCACCTGGTAACTGATCTGGATGCAACAACCCAGGGAATAAGATTTGACAGACAGGCTAAAGAAGTACTGTTGGATGAAGAACATGGCTACGTCATGATTGCACTGTCGAAGCCACTGCAGCCTGGCGATTCTGTAAAAATGCATTTTGAATTACTGTACAATTCTAAAGGGTTTAGTAACAGCGTAACAGACAATCCTGTAGCAAAACAGGGTACTTATTTCTTAAAGAACCAAGGGTTGCCTGTTGTGGGTTACCAGCGAAACCGTGAACTTCATGATGCGGTAGATAGGATAAAGTTTGATCTTCCGGAAAGGCGACCTGTAGCATCTCTTTATGATGTTACCGCACAGCAAAACATAACGGGTCGTGAAAAGATACGGTTCGAAGCCGTAATCGGCACCAGTGCAGGGCAGACAGCAGTTGCTCCCGGGAAAATGCACAAAACCTGGACAGTTAAAGGTCGCAATTACTTCCATTATAAAGCCGATCAACCGATCCAGAACATAATAGGTATACTCTCATCTGATTATACTATCCGTAAATCGAACTGGAATGATGTAGAAATAAAGCTCTATTATCATCCCGGTCATACACTGAACCTGGAACGCATCGAGCAAAGTATAAAAGCATCACTAGATAACTACACAAGGCATTTTGGCCCTTACCAGCACAAGCAAATTACGTTTGTACAATACCCTTCCGGGAGCACAGGTGCTACAGCTTACGCAGGTACTGTTGCCTTTACAGAAGGCTTTGCCTTGCTAAACCCGGATGCGGATTACCGGGAAATCGACCTTCCGTTTGCCGTAGCAGCACACGAGGTCGCACATCAATGGTGGGCTCATCAGGTAGTGCCGGCTAATGTGGAAGGTGCCCCTTTGCTGGCAGAAAGTCTGGCCTGGTACAGCGCCTTAGGTGTGGTTGAAAAAACCTATGGTAGGGCACATTTACAGCGACTGTTGGAAGTGATGCGAATGTCTTACTTGACGCCCCGTTCGAAAGCAGATGTACCTTTATTGCGTGCTAACGATTATTTTCAGGCTTTCCGGAAAGGACCTTTTGCCATGTATGCTTTGCGCGAATATGTAGGAGAAGAAAGAGTAAATGCAGCGCTCCGGAAGATGATCCAAAAACATGGATCCGGTAAACCGCCCTTACCTACATCACTGGATCTTTACAGTGAGCTACAAGCAGTAACGCCAGACTCCTTGCACTATTTACTCACCAATCTGTTTCAAAAAAATACGTTTTGGGAAGTAGAAACAAAGCAGGTTCACTCTGAAAAGATAGGGACAAATACATGGCGTGTAGACCTCGATGTAATAGCTCGTAAAATGCAGGTTGATACGGCAGGAGTAGAGACGGAAATTCTGATGAATGACTTTGTAGAGATAGGCGTTTATGGAGCGAGAAAACCAGGGAAAGTTAGTAAACCCTTATACCTGCAGATGCACCGGATCCGTTCGGGTAAGCAACAGATTTCCGTTATAGTATCAGGCAAACCTGTTCAGGCTGGCATAGACCCGCGCAACCTGTTGATAGATGTAGTGATGGATGATAATATAAAAGCTTTAAAGTAAGTATAGTACTGTGGTAAGAATATTAAGATCATCCGATTTATGTGGAGCAGTTTCGTTGTTGTATTGATCAAACGGTTAAATTTTCGAATCATTTCAATCGTAATCGGTTTGCTTTAGAAAACCACTTCGTTTAAGTTGGCGGAACTTCCAAAGCTTAAAAACCACAATGCAGTAAGCTGACTAACATAGGACTGTCTCTGTCTTTCTAAACTGATTTTAGTTTAGAGACCAGCTCTTTACTATTGTGCCAGAGAACTTACTTGCCTCCTTACTTTTCTTGTTGTAGCAGTTAAGGTCCAGTACCTCGAAGATGAGCCGGTCGCCTGCACGGAACAACTTCTCCTGGCCGGTGAAGTCCACCACTGGACCAGTGAAACGTACGGTGCGCAAAGAGGTGGTGCCCCTGGCGTGGAAGTAGCTTCCACCCTTCACAGAGAAGGTCTGAGGTATGTCGCATGCAGGATTATTTCTGACAATCAGGATCACTTTGCCGCGTGGCCTGGCTCCTTTTGTTAGCTTTCTGCGGTTGGCGTCATATAGCTCCAGCACTGGTTCATGGCAGAGAGTAGAATCTACCGGGACCTGCTGTGCAAATGAGGTGCTGGCGCAAAGCATAAGTGCGAGGGCAAGCAATACTTGTTTCATGATGATTTCTGAAAGTTTGGGTGTAAATATAACAGAAGCCGATGACTCTTCGTGGTTAAAAGTTAATTTAATTCTAGCTAGATAAGGAACTGGTGGCTTGTAGCTTTACAAATGTAAAAAGGCAGGAAGATGGTACTGTTTATCCGCTTGTTTTTAACTCCGAGAATATTCTATACTTTTGCTATCCAATCTTTTAAAGTAATACCTAAACGATGAATGCTTTTTTTACTTTCGCTTGCCTCTCTCTTTTTTCGCTGATGTCAGCGGGTTTCTCTGATGAACAGAACTGCTCACCCTCAATTGCCGTTTCTTCCAAAAACCGTGGTGCTTACAAGTTATCGGTCTCTAAAGCTGATACTATTGACATACGCGTAGCTTGCCTTGAATGCCCGGTAGTGGCTGAATCTAAGAACATAAAAATTACCCCCATCGGGAAGGACAGCTTTATATTTAAGCCTAAATCTGCTGGAATTCATAAAATCAGTGTATACACTCTTTGCCCGGAAGGTACTACCATCATCTTGGGCGGTAATAAAATGAACTTCTCAGGCAAGATGCCCATCGGAGACTTTAAAGAGGAAGTGCAGGAAAAGTAGTTTGTTAAGTGGTACCATAAAGGCAACAAGCATCATCTGTGATGACCAGCTCCAAATTAAAACGCAACAGGAACGTCAGTTATAATTTGGAATGCTTAACTAACTGTTCCTGACACGTTCGATAACCCTAATGGAAGGGGAAATTTATCGAACTATTTCTACAATTATTTAGTGAGCTTGGGTGGGTATTAAAACCTATATACTTGTTAACTTTTACTTCATTGTAATTATAGTATATATCGTAGGTATAGATGGGATAATATGTTATAACCCTTCAGCTTAATGTTGCCATCATAAAGGATGTAGTTTGAATTCTTCGTTTTCTTTGAAAGCTTATTCATACAATCAGGGTCAAGCGTACTCTACTGGTGACTTTGCTTTTGAAATAATACTTGAGGGTAATTTTGTGACTGCTATTGATCTAGTAAAAGAAAGTGTAAAGAGCCCATGAAATGGAGTGTTATCGCGCCATTTCCATTAGACATGGCAGCTTTGGGAAGCTTCGGATGTTTAAGCGATGTTATTTAAATCTCCTTTTAGGTTATCAATTTTACTGATTTAAGTGTACAGTATTCATGTTTAAGACAGGGTAATAATTTCATTAGTTTCAACCTTTAATCAACGGTTACAGGACCAGGTATACTCGTTTTTGGAACATATAGGTAGCTTACCATGTAAAACTGCTTAAACCTTTTATATTTGGCTAACTAACCAAACAATCTACATGGGCTTACTGCTTATTTACCTGTTTATCGCCTTGTTCTTTTCCTTTCTTTGCTCATTGTTGGAAGCTTCGCTGCTAAGTATTACACCTTCGCACGCCAATGTAATTGGCAAAGAGAACCCCAGTCTTGGCAAAGACCTGCAGCACTTCAAAGACAACATTGATAAGCCATTGGCAGCAATTCTAACGCTCAATACCTTTGCACATACTATAGGAGCAGCAGGAGTAGGTGCTCAGGCGCAGGCTATCTGGGGAGAGGAGTACCTGACAATTATATCTGTCGTATTAACTATTATTATATTAATTCTTACCGAGATCATCCCGAAAACACTTGGTGCAAATTACTGGAAGTCGTTAACTCCCTTCACTGTCCGGACGCTGAAGATCCTGATATATTCTCCCTTATACCCGCTTATTCTTTTCTCGCAGTTTATTACCAAAAGGTTGAAGCGAGATAAGGACATGAGTGTGCTGAGCCGCGCCGACTTCACAGCTATGGCTGAAATAGGCACAAAAGAAGGCATACTCCACCAGGATGAGTCTAGGGTGATCAATAACGTGCTGCGCTTTAATGTTATTCTGGCTGGCCACATTATGACCCCTCGCACTGTGATCAAGGCAGCTCCTGAAAAACAGCTTATTCGGGAGTTTTATGATAACTCTACCAATATGCGCTTTTCCCGGATTCTTGTTTTTGATAATTCTGTTGATCAAATAACGGGGTATGTGCTGAAAGATGAAGTACTACAACGAATTATAGAAGGAGATGGCGGACTATCGCTTGCTGAAATTAAGCGCCCGATTCATGTCGTGCACGAGAACACACCAGTGCCACAACTTTTTACCCGCCTGATGGAGAAGAAAGAGCATATTGCGCTCGTAGTTGACGAGTACGGTGGCACAGCTGGTATTGTATCCATGGAAGACGTGATCGAAACATTGCTTGGGCTTGAAATTACAGATGAATTCGATGCGGTGGAAGACCTTCAGAAGTGGGCCCGCGAGAAATGGGAGAAACGGTCTAAAAAGCTAGGTAGTTACGACAATAACCCAAACCAAGAATAGCAATCGATTGAATACCTGATTTATAGCATAAGATTGAGTTCAATAGGTGAAGAAAAAGAGAAATGTAAGCTTTTCCCTTAAGCTGTGACTAGCTGGGTTGTCGAAAAGTCGATAAGTCTCCCCTTTGGTTAAAAATATCGAACCAAAAAGCCACTCCATTTAATGTGGAGAGGCTTTTATACTATGGTAGACCGAAGGATCGAATTATCGAACTATTTCCATAGGGATTTGGCGGCAATAGCCGATTTTATCAGCGATACATAGTGATCAAACTAATGATTTATTAGATGTGCTAAAACGGTTATTTTAAACACTTTTAACAAACTAATGAATTACCGGATTACTAAACTGCTGTTTAAGTATAACTCATCTCCTGATTCGCGTAACAGGAACATATGTTTGGTATTCAAGATATTCCTAAGTTTTTTCTGGCCTTTTTTCTGGTGCTACCTGTTATCTCGTTCGTGCACGAGGCAGGGCATGTATTCTTTGCCTGGCTGATGGGAGGTAAGAACATCAAGGTAACCATTGGCTCAGGGAAGGTACTGTTCAAAGTAGGTATGCTGGAAGTACGGAAATACTATTTCTGGTATGGACTCTGCACCTTCGATAATCTGAAACGCCGGGAGAGGTTTGCCAATATTCTGATCTTTTCAGGAGGAGCCCTGTTTAATGCTATAGCAGCAGTGGTGGTCATCAGTATGATTGAAAACAAAGTGCTGGAGCCGGGTATTATCACCTATCAGTTCACATACTTTTCGCTGTATTATATTTTCTTTGCGCTGCTTCCCATGCCATACCCCGACGGCCATTACAGTGACGGCAAAATTATACTTGACCTGATAAGGGGGAAAAAGCATTTGCAAGAGAAAACATATCGCATACACTGGAACGACGAAAAGAAACAATGGTGCGTGCTGGACCACAACAGAGATTTGATAGAAGCTTTTGATGAAGAGGAAAAGGCACTGGAGAAGGCACATGAAGTGGCAGTAGCCGACCGCCCCAGCCGACTGGTAAGTTCTGTGAGCGGAAAAGAAACAGAAGTTCACAGTTACCCTACAATACCTTTATAATTTATAACCCGTAACCGAACCTATGATAGCAGCTATAGTTAGTTTCCTGGTAATGCTGAACCCTTTCGCACTTTTTCTGTACCTGAAACCTGTTATGAAAGATCTTTCAGATGCGGATTTCCGGTCAGTGTTTATAAAAGCGAGTATCATCTCTTTCTGTATTTACCTGGTTTTTCTACTTTTCGGCGATCTCGTTTTTCAGAAGGTGTTCCGGATCAATTTTGAATCTTTCCGGATATTCGGCGGCATTGTGCTTTTCTCTTTTTCCTACATGTTTATAGTACAGGGCAAAAAAGCATTCATCCAGATAAAAGGAGACCTCCATGACCTGGCATCGGAAATAGCGCTGCCTTTTATGGTGGGCGCCGGTACCATCTCACTCACGGTCCTGATGTCGGAGCAGTTGCAGCTATGGCAGGGAATTGTGGCGCTTGCCCTGATCATGCTCATTAATTACCTGATCATCATGGGGCTCAAGCTAGTTCGCCGTGGTATGCGTTCCAAAAAGTTTCAGATGGCTTTTGACAAGATCATGGAACTTCTACTGCGCATCAACGGCTTTTTCCTGGGGGCCATCGGTGTAGATATGGTCGTGACCGGTGTCAGTAACGTAATGATGGCAGCAGAATAAGCTACTTTTTTATCACTTCTTCTGAGTATACCAGCCACAGCGGAATGTGTATGTCCATGTTGTAGATCTCTTTAGGTACGCCTCCAAAGCTTAATGAAGGCAACGGATTATTACCTTTCAGTCCGAGCACTAGCAGGTCATGCTTTCCCTTATCCAGGTGCAGGCGAATGCGCTCAGCTATACTTTTATTAGCGGCACGCACCAATGTATAAGGTACTCCGGCTGTTTCACGGAGCTTTTTCTGGAGTGCAGCAAATCGTTCTTTCACAATTTCTTCCGCCTTTCTTTCCGCTTTTTCTTCAGAGATCAAAGGAAAGTATTGGGTTGGCAACCGGTACACGTGCAGTATTTCCAGCTGAAGCCCCAGCTGGTCAGACAGGTTTTTGCTTAGTCTGAGCGCATGGACCGATGTATCTGAAAAGTCAATTGGAGCAAGTACCTTTTCTATTTTGGAGGTAGCTGTTTCTGGGAATACGAGTACGCTGCACGGCAGAATCTGAAGCAGTTTGGTACCAAGTGCACCGGTGCTTTTATCGCTCATTTTCTTGCCAAGCAAGGTCAAGTTTACCTTATAGCGCTTTACCAGGTCGGCAAGTATAACTTCGGTATTCGGCTCTTCGCTTACCAATACTTCATACGTTGTCGCGTTTCCAAATTGCTCTGTTACGATGTCGTTTATGTTGCCTTCCACTTCGCTGGCCAGGTCCACGTCACCAAACCATTCCCTGAAGTCCTCGCTCAGTTCAGACACTTTTATGTTATGCACAAAGTACACTTTGCCCACCTGCATGCGCTCGCAGATGGTGCGGGTAAAAGCTACCAGTTTTTCGTCTATATCGCTCAGGTCCAGGCAGACCATCATGGAGTTTATTGCAATCATAGTTTCTCTGTATTTGGTGGTAAGGAAGTATCCGGATTTGTATGTTGAGCTTTCGCTTCCTGCTTTTGAGCACGCTTGGCCAGCATTTCTGCCATTAGCTGCTGGTATTCTTTCCGTTGCTGAGCGCTGCCTAACTTATTTTCTTCTTCCAGTTCCTCGCTCAGCCCTTTGTACAAACTATAGCACATCATCAACAGGATTATCACAAAAGGAAGACCGGTAATGATTACCGCTGTCTGCAAAGCCTGTAAGCCGCCGCCTACCAGTAACACCGCTGCTATAGCCCCGCCAGAAAGTGCCCAGAATACACGGGTGCCGACCGATGGGTTAGGCCTGCCGCCGGAAGTAAGACTTACTACCACCAACGATCCCGAATCGGAAGAAGTAACAAAGAATCCCGCAATCAGAACGATACCAATCACTGACAGTATAGTTGAAAACGGTAGCTGCTCAAAAAATACGAAAAGTGCTGTTGATACATCTGCAGCAACGGCTTCTGCCACCGCTGTATTTCCTGCCAGTACATCTCGCAATGCTGTGCTTCCGAATACCGTCATCCATAAAAACGACAGCAGGGAAGGGGCAATCAGCACACCGAGCACAAACTCTTTTATAGTTCGCCCTTTAGATACGCGCGCAATAAATATACCTACGAACGGTGCCCAGGAGATCCACCAGGCCCAGTAGAACACGGTCCAGGCGCCCTGCCAGTTATTATTGCTGTAGGCTTCGTTCCAGAAGGAGAGTTGCATAAAACTGCCGATGTAATAGCCGGTATTCTGCACATAGGAACCAAGTATAAAAACGGTAGGCCCCAGGAACAGAACAGCCAGGAGCACAACCAGCGCGATGCGAATATTCCATTCACTAAGTATACGCACACCTTTGTCTACACCCGTTACCACCGAAACCGTGGCAATGCCTGTTATGATTACGATCAGGATAATTTGGGTGGTAACATCGTTGACGATAGCAGGAAAGACGTGATTCAGTCCTGCAGCCACCTGTTTTACACCCAGCCCGAGAGATGTGGCCAGACCAAACAGCGTGGCGATAACGGCCAGAATATCAATGATGTCCCCGATGATGCCGTGGATGCGCTCACCCAGGAAAGGATAAAAAGCTGAGCGTACTGTTAAAGGCAACTGACGGTTGTAGGTAAAGAAAGCAAGTGAAAGCGCTACCATGGCGTAAATGGCCCAGGCATGAAAGCCCCAGTGCAGGAAAGTAAAGTTCATGGCCTGTCGGGCAGCTGCCGGTGTTCCGGGCTCACCAAGCGGAGGCGTCTGGAAGTGGTTGATCGGCTCAGCCACACTCCAGAAAAGTAAACCGATGCCCATACCCGCGCTGAAGAGCATGGCAAACCAGGAACCGGTGCTGAACTCCGGCTTGGCGTTTTTGCCACCCAACCTTATTTTGCCGAACCTGCCAAAGGCCATGAACAGGCAGTAGGCCACAAAAATGTTCACGCTCAGAATGAACAGCCATCCCATACTGGAAGTAACCGAAGCCTGTAAGTCAGAAAAGAATACTTCTGCACTTTTCCTGAAGATCAGAACGAGCGCAATACTCACAACAAGTATAACGATGGATGACCAGAACACAGGTCCGTTCACTTCTAAACCAAAAGATTTCTTACTATCACTTCTTACTTTGCTCATGCATGCTGTTTTATAGTTTAGAAATAATATCCAAGGTTAATATTAAAGCGCATATGCCAGTCTGTTTCTTCGTAAGTTCCTGAAGTAAAAGCATTTGTCCACTCCGGTCCCAGCCACGGATGATTGTACCCCAAAGCGGCATCTGTATAAATATACATAGGACCAGCAGTAAAGAGCGCACCTAACACATTCATGTGCGCATCTTCAAAGCCACTTATGCGCTTATTATAGTAGCCATAGTTGTTGTAAATGTCTATACCCTGTAGCAGGCGTGTTTCAACTGGAATGTGATATGAGAGGCCTACCGTATAGATCTCACCTTTGTTAGCTACGTTATAGTTTGCCCCATAGGCTCCCATTTCAATATAATCCGGATCGTCGAGTTCAGTATACTTAGGGTTAATGCGGTAAAGCATAGCCTGCAACTTGATGTTCCAGGGGCTGTGGGCAGCTTTATACTCATAGTGTAGAGCGCCGGCATAGCGGTAGCCGTTTTGTTCGGTGTCAATATTGTATAGCAATCCACCTTGTGAGGAGAAGCCAAATTCGTGCGCCAGGCTATCACCCAGCCTGCGTACCACTTTAAAGTCTAGCTGGTTATTCTCTTTGTTGTGGCCGGTCACATCATAAGAGTAGCGGTTCGGGCTTGGTTCAGCCAACCCAAACACAAACTCTTCTGCACATTTATAGTATGCCGCCTGCCATTGCCAGCGGCCGGAGTCATGGATATACTTTATACCCATGTCATGGTCATCTTCAAAACCTATATAATAGGTCATGTTAAAAAACCAGTTGTTGGAGTTGTATTGCTGAATGCCGAACGGCACCTGATTCAGACCTACCTGTAGCTGCGATGCTTCCGAAAAATCATACTGGAACCAGCCTTGCTTTAAAAATGTGCCGCCAAAGCCTTGTGAATAATGCCGGAGTTCTGCGTTTAATTTGATGCCTCTATAGGCGGCTTCAGCGTTGATGCGGAACATATCAAAACCAAAATCACCACCGCGTTCCAGTTGATCTTCTTTCCAGGTAGAAAGGTTATAGTTGAAACGCAGTGCACCACCCAGTTTCAGCACTGGCTTCTCATCCTGTTTGTCTTCCGGGTACTGCGCCATAGACGCGGATGGGATCAGCGCTAGCAGTAAGCATAATATGGTTACATATAGTAGAAGTATCTTCAATAGTGCCAGTCAATTTAAATACAACCTATAGTGAAGACGAAATCATATTTTAAATGTTTTGGTCTTAGATGAGTAAAAAATTGTAGTCTTTATGAATAAGCATATCTTTTTTCCTGTATAAGCGGGTAGCAGTAGAGTGATATAATCGATGATAAAGGGGGAGGGAATAGGCAGTGTTCAGATTTGCTCTTCTTTTACTTAGAAATAAAGAGCGTTTTTATGTATCGCGATACGTAAAATTTAAGCTTTGCTGTGTAGACAAAAGGATGTATCTAATTAACCATTTAGACCTGAAATTTGAGAGTAGAGGAGAAGCACAGTTTAATTTTTCTCATAATTTAGACTTACTAAGTCGTTGAAAGTTAGATAAGTGTAACCGAAGGGGAAATTTATCGAACCAAAAAAGCCGCTCCATTTAACGTGGAGCGGCTTTTTTACTGTGGTAGTCCGTAGGGGAATCGAACCCCTGTTGCCAGAATGAAAATCTGGAGTCCTAACCCCTAGACGAACGGACCATTATTACTGTATTGCGGGTGCAAATATAAGTCTTAATTTATTATCTGCAAATTTTAGAAAACTATTTTTTGTTAGAAACAGGCCTGATTAAAGATATATACAACTTTTAGATATTTTTGACGGGGTTAACCTAACTTTCCTGATATCCGTTAGTTTAATTTTAGCAGAATGATCTTAAATTGAATAATAATGAGTAAGCAAGCACATTTTACAAGCGTAAACCCACAAGCGTTTGAACAACTTAAAGGTAAACTTCAGCAGTTGGGATTGTCCTTGCAGGGCAACAGCGGCAACATCAGCGAGAAGGGTGTAAAAGCAAAGTATAACTATAACCCGGACGAGCAAACATTGCAGATCGATGACCTGAGCGTGGGTTTCCCGGCAAGTATGATGGTTAATGCTGACAGCCTGGTACAGCGTATGAAACAAATGGTGGAAGAATTTGGCGGTTCATCCAAATAAAATTTAAAGTACTTTATACATAAATATACCTACAACTATGGAAACAGAAAATAAGAATAATCAGAAAGATCAAAACAAACAAAACGATAATAACTCCTCATCAGGTAAGAGCAAAAGCGATAGCTCGTCAGGTATAAAAGAGAGTGTGCTAACTTTACTTCAGCCGCATGATATGTCTAAAACTGTTGAATCGGCGCTACATGTAATGCAAGGTAAGCATGATAAACTTCCTGACCTGATGCAGGATGTAGGACACTTGCTGGTAAAAGCAACACGAAGGTTTACAACAACGCAATTAATACTGGCAGCAGGAGCCCTTACAATTGGTGCTGTACTGTTAGCGCGATACAATGATACCGACGAATTTGAATTTGCTGATTAATCTTCAGCGAGTTTTCTGAAAGCCTTTGCCCCACAGCAAGGGCTTTTTTTATGATTAATAACTTCCCTTCAGATTTGTGGTACAACATTTGTCGTTACAAAACTATATAGCGGTTAGCTATACTTTACTTTCATTTTCCAACCTTATACTTTGAACCATGAAAAAAACATTTCTGATGATCGTGATGGTGCTGGCTGCAACTATAACAGGTTTGCAGGCACAGCAACAAGTTTTGCCTCCACTTGTGAGTGTTAATGGCATCGGGGAGGTGCGTGTGCAACCAGACCAGGCTACCCTTACTATGGGCGTGGAAGTTCGTGAGAAAACGCTGGAGCAGGCACGCAAGCAGGCAGATGCTAAGGCGGCAGCTATACTTGCTTACCTGAAAAAGCAGGGGATAAGCGAAAAAGATGTGCAGACATCTTACATGCGTGTATTTCCTATTTATAACAATGGCTCTTATGGCCAGTCCAGCCCGGATTTTTATACTGCCCAAAAAACTATGACGGTGCTGGTACGTAAGCTTAATAAGTTTGATGACCTGATGTCGGGTTTATATGGAGCTGGCGTGAACCAGGTTGATGGTTTATCTTTCCAGGTGTCGGATGTGGAGAAGTATAAAACGGAAGCGCGTAAACTGGCTGTAGCAAACGCCAAACAAAAAGCTACTGCTTTAACTTCGGACCTGGGTGTTGCACTTGCTGGGGTTTATAGTATAAACGAAACTACTAATGGCGGTCGCCCAATGCCGATGTATGCCGAAGCTGCCATGATGAAAATGTCTGATGCCGGTGACCAGGGGCCAACTATAGCAGGAGGCGAAGTGGTGATCACATCTACAGTTAATATCAGCTTTGTGATAAAGAATTAACTTTTGAGCTGCAAGTATAAAAAAAGGCTTCTGTGCACTACAGAAGCCTTTTTTTATTTTTGGAATTGAGTGATAGTTTTGAAATTACCGTTTTCGTCGGTTAAAAAAGTTAGTAATTGGTTGTTCTCCAGCATGATCTCGTGCTCACGAATGTTCCATGGCTTGAGCATTTCTTCCAGCATGTGTGCATAAGCAAGTGGTTCAAATGGGTTAAATATTTCGTTAGTCACATCATCTATCAGCGTATCCAATACTAGTTTCTTATCACCCGGTTTTGATGGCCTGATGAAGTAATCGGGTACCACGTTAAAAATGTAAGCGGCATAAAATACACGAGCCTTAAATTCAGCAACCTGTACCGGGTGTAGTTTCTTGCCTTCAGTAAGGCTATACATTCTGCCAAGTGCCCGACTTATTATGCCGTTATCCAGCAGCGTACAAACTATAACTACAGGCCCTAATTTAATACTGAATGCCATGGTGGTCAGCTCATCCTGGTACTCAAAAGGCAAATAGTCTTCTGTTGGGTCTACCTGAAGTATAAACAGCGAGCAGGGCATAAAATCGGAAAATACCATAGGTACGCGCAGCGATTGCAGCACCTGGTAAAAGGCTTTGAACTTACCAAGCATCTGGGTATTCTCGCTCACAGGGTTTTGAGGCATGATAAGCGGATCTTTCTCCCGTATCAGTTCAGTTACGAGGGTGCCGTAATACATCTTGCCGATCCACTGGAAAAGCTTTTTCGGGTCCAGCTCTTTTATACCTTCATACCCTTTTTCTGCAGCCTGCTCAATTTCCTGTTCTAAAGGTATTATATGGTTGAGATGGCAATGGTCGCAGCAGGGGATGGTAAGCTGGCCGAATGTGGTGATACTCTTATCTAACAGCAGCAGTTCTTTTTGTTGCAGGTTATAGTTCTGCTGCATCCACTCGCCGAAAACGGGTGTCCGCTGCTCGGTAGTTATCGTTGTGCCGCACAAAAAACAATGCAAGTCGCTAAACTGCATGCTCCGGAACGGGTCGTATAGTTCAAGGTCTGTCATGTAAGCTAAATTGAGCTGCAAAGATAACAAACATACACCTATACATTAGGCTGAAATCTATACTTTATACTTCGTTAACGGGGAGATATCTATGATAAGAAAGGAAGGATAAAAAGAGTAGCAGCAAGCCTGTAAGCCGGGTTCTGTCGCTACGCCCGAAAGCGTGCGTCTTATCATTTATCCAGGCCTGCACTCGCGCACAGGCTCCATCGACCTACCCACCGACATCGGACGAGCAGCCCTTAGTCCCGCCGAAGCGAGACGCTGCCGGCCTATTTGGTCTTTCAACTCCTGAGGTTTACCCAGCCGGACTGGTTGCCCAGCCGCTGGTGCGCTCTTACCGCACCTTTTCACCCTTACCAGCATTGCTGCTGGCGGTTATTTTCTGTGGCACTGGCTGTATCTGCTTCGTCTCCAAAACAGACCCTTCCCGTTAGGAAGCAGGATGCTCTGCGTTGCCCGGACTTTCCTCCCCGAATTTCTTCGCGGCGATAAGACGGCTTGCTGTTTTCTCTTTTTAAGACTACAAAAGTAATCTAAATTGTTGAATAGCTTAATTGTTAAATTGATTAATTGGCTTGTAAGTTCCCAATTATTATGGTGCTACTTTAGGATTTTCAACTAGACTAAGACGCAACGTATTGCGTCTCTACATTTTAAATCCTGAAAGGTTGAATCTAAAGTACAGATCTACCAATGTTCAGCCAAATCCTGTAATCCTTTAATCCTACGGATCTTAGTTCTACTTAATCCTAACCAGCGTAGCGCCATAGCCGAATTTCTCTTTCTTGGCGTCTTCATAGAATTTTATTCCCGGCGTGCGGCTCAGTAGCTTCTGGATCTCTTTGCGAAGTATACCGTTGCCTGCACCATGTATAAAAACGATCTCATGCATGTTGGCGGCCATTGCCCTGTCTAACGCATCCTGAAAGGTCTCGAGCTGTAGTTTAAGCATGGCGCTGTTGCTCATGCCGGTATGGTCTTCAGTCAGTTTCTCGATGTGCAGATCAATTTCGTGGTCGGGTGCCTGAAGTTTATAGTTGGCTTCTTTTTGCTCTGGCTTTTCGGCTAACTGCTCTTTTATTTTATCTGTATCAACTATAGTTGGCTTAATATCGAGCTGGAAAAGGTAGGCCTCTTTATTAAGTACCGGTGCCGTTTTTTTGCTCTTGTAAAACGAGTTTGCTCTGAACTGCACACGTTTGGTAACCGGCTCAAATAAAGCAGGCGCACCATTTCGGTGCTGCAGAAATTGAACTACCAAGCTCGGCCATTTTTCAAAATCTTTTAGGTGATAATGCGATATAACGCGTGTTGCTTTTGGAGCAAGTTTGTCGTTTTGAAGGCCACGATATTGGTTGTTGCGCTCTTCGCCGGTCGTAAACAGCACATCGTAATCGGTGTTGTTAACTATAGTTGCTGCTAATAACTCTTCCGACTGATGCACCATTGCCAGGTAAATTCCTTTTTCAGCTAAAACCGGAGCAGGTGGTTGCTTGCGTGTGGGTGCTTCGATCACATCGTCTGAGCGCATGTATTTGCTTTCTTCGGCTGCTATCACCACAATTTCGCGGCGGGCTACCGGTATGGTAAAGTCATTGTCAATGGCTACTTCTACTATATTATTATCCAGAATCCTGGTAATTATGCCTTCCTCGCGACCAGACATCAGTCGCACGCGGTCTCCTACGTTCATAGTTTGGTTATTTGTTTATGATAGTTAGCTGATAGCAACTATAAAGTATACCTATCAACTATAGCAAAGGTACGAATGTTTTAAGTGCAGATTTTAGAAGTATAACGCATGTAGCTTAAAGCCGTCTTTGCGGTTATATTCCAGGGTAGGGGCAGGCACTTTTACGATGCTCAGCACATACAGAGCGGTGTTCAGGAATTTGCTGCGACCTTTAAAGTGCATCAGGTTCAGGTCGGGACTCAGGTAATATTGGCGGTGCGCATCAAATCCCAGGCTATAGTTTGTAGCTTCATGGTTATACACTACTTCTTCGGCGCCATAACCAACTGCTATACTTAACCATTTCGGGTACTTGCTTCTTTCCGAAAGGAAATCCCCCACATTAACCGATAGCCAGTACGTTTGCCCGTTATAATCTTTCAGGGCCTGTTCAGCTAAGCTTTTACCTAATACATTTAGCCGTTCATCAGCAAAACGAGTTGTACGGAAACTATACTTAGGCATAATTCTAACTTCTTTCCAGGCCAGTTCCTGTGCAACTATAGCTCCGGAGCCAACTGTGTTTGCAATGATATCACCCACCGAAGCGCCATAGTCTTTCTGATAACCATCAAAAACCTCGACAGGAGTTTGCAGCACTACACCTAATAAGCCACCGTAAACGATTGCTTTCTTATCAGGCACACCAGCCCAGCGCAGCATATCAATTCCGGCGCGGCTCTGGTGAAAAGCACCCCAGAAATGCCCGGCTTTATCAACCTGTCGCCACTGAGCATTATCATTAAAAAAATGGAAGTTGGTACGTTCCTGCTCTGCATACCAAGCGTTGTTCAGTCCCACGAGCATAGCAGTGTAACCAGCCGTAAAACCAGCGCCCAACAAAAGTAGTTTTTGCTTATCAACGCGGGCTGTGTCTCCTGAAACTATAGTTGTAGCCGATGCAGGTGTTATCCGCAGCAGCATGCAAAGCAGCAATAGAAGTATAGCCAGTTGTTTCAGCATAGGTCAAAGATAGACAATGATGCTTATAGTTTTAGATGTTGCGCTAAATGCCTGACTCAAATTATATTTCTACCTATAAACTATAACTCAGAAATTGTTGAAATATAGTGCAATTAAAGTATAACCTTATCAGGTAAAAAACGGTATTAACGGGTGCCAAATAATGTGTAAGTCTCACATGTTTTTCCGGGCACAAAATAACATAGTCTCATTTCAGGATTTTAATTTGGGTGCGTAGCCAGATGGGGTGCGCCGAAGCGACCAATTATACTTACTATTTTCATCTCACCTTTATGAACATAAAAAAAGTACTTGTTGCTAACCGTGGCGAGATCGCCATACGTGTATTGCGTGCCTGCACCGAGCTGGGTATTAAAACCGTTGCCATTTATACTTACGAAGACCGCTACTCGCTGCACCGTTACAAAGCCGACGAAGCTTACCAGGTTGGTAAAGACAATCAGCCGCTGCAACCGTACCTGGATATTGAAGCTATCATCAGAATAGCGAAAGAGAATGATGTGGATGCAATTCACCCGGGTTATGGATTTCTGTCGGAGAACCAGCATTTTTCGCAGCGATGCGCTGATAACGGCATTAAATTTATAGGTCCGAAACCACAGGTAATGGCCTCGCTGGGCGATAAGATAGCGGCTAAAAAAGTAGCGATGAGCTGCGATGTGCCGATTATCCAAAGTAACGACCTGGACCTGAACACGTACGAAACTGCACTTGAAGAAGCGCACCGCATTGGTTACCCGCTGATGCTGAAAGCCGCTGCCGGTGGCGGTGGGCGCGGTATGCGAGTGATACGGGATGATGACCAGTTGGAGAGAGGCTTTTTTGAAGCGAAGAACGAAGCGCTGAAAGCGTTTGGCGACGACACACTTTTCCTGGAAAAATATGTAGAGAACCCAAAGCACATCGAAGTACAGATCGTAGCGGATAACTTTGGCAACATTACCCACCTGTTCGAGCGCGATTGCTCTGTGCAGCGTCGCTTCCAGAAAGTAGTGGAAGTAGCCCCTGCCATTAGCCTGAACGAGGAGACCCGCCAGAAACTATACGATTATGCGATAAAGATCTGCTCGGCGGTTAACTATAATAATGTGGGCACAGTAGAGTTCCTGGTAGAGCCCCACACGCATAACATCTTCTTTATTGAAGTAAACCCCCGCATACAGGTAGAGCACACCGTTACCGAAATGATAACCGGCATCGACCTGATCAAAACACAGATATTTATTGCAGACGGCTACCGCCTGGATCACGAAGAAGTACAGTTAGGGCCGAACCATATTGTGCGTGCAAACGGCGTAGCCATACAATGCCGACTAACTACCGAAGATCCTGAGAATGATTTTAAACCCGACTATGGTACTATAATCGCGTACCGTAGTGCAGGTGGTTTTGGTATTCGCCTTGACCAGGGCAGTGTATATCAGGGTGCGAAAGTTAGTCCCTTCTTCGATTCGTTGTTGGTAAAAGTTTCTACGCAGGCACCGACCCTGAAGCATGCCGCCATGAAGATGTCGCGTACGCTCGACGAATTCCGTATACGCGGGGTAAAGCATAACATCCCGTTCTTACAGAACATCATCAACCACCCGATCTTTATTTCCGGAGATGCTACTGTTGATTTTGTAAAGAACCACAAGGAACTGTTCATCTTTAAAAAGCCGAAAGACAGGGCAACTAAAATGCTTTCTTTCCTGGCTGAAGTGATCGTGAACGGAAACCCTGACGTGAAGAAGGTAGACAAGGACCGTGTGCTGACAAAACCAGATTACCACGGCTTTAACCTGAACAAGGAATACCAGCCGGGCACGAAAGACCTGCTTACAAAACTTGGCCCCGACGAATTCTCGAAATGGCTCCGCAACGACCCGCAGATACATTATACAGATACCACGTTCCGGGATGCGCATCAGTCGTTGCTGGCTACGCGTATGCGTACATTTGATATGATGAAGGTGGCCGAAGCTTTTGCCAAAGACAACCCGCAGACCTTTAGTATGGAAGTATGGGGCGGCGCTACTTTCGATGTTTGCCTCCGCTTCCTGCACGAAGACCCATGGAACAGATTAGCCCAGATCAGAAAAGCTATTCCGAATATATTGTTACAAATGCTGATCCGGGGTTCGAACGGAGTTGGGTATAAAGCTTACCCGGATAACCTGATCGAGTCGTTTGTGGAGAAATCGTGGGAGACCGGGGTGGATGTATTCCGCATTTTCGACTCGCTGAACTGGATGAAGAGTATGGAGCCGTGCATTAATTATGTACGCAAACGTACGCAGGGCCTGGCCGAGGTTTCTATTTGTTACACCGGCGATATACTTGATCCGTCTAAAACAAAGTATAACCTGGAGTATTACCTGCAAATGGCGAAGCAGATAGAGGATAGCGGAGCGCATATTCTGGCTATAAAAGATATGGCCGGCCTGTTAAAACCTTATGCTGCCAAAGTGTTGGTGGAAGCCCTGCGCGATACTGTTAAGCTTCCGATACACCTGCATACCCACGATACATCATCGATACAATCGGCTACTTATCTGAAGGCTATTGAAGCCGGAGTAGATGTGGTGGATGTGGCGCTTGGCTCTATGTCGGGTTTAACGTCGCAACCTAACTTTAACTCTATGGTGGAAGCCATGCGTTTCCAGGAGCGCCACCGCGAGTTCGACCAACATAGCCTGAACAGCCACTCTAATTACTGGGAAACAGTGCGTGAGTACTATTATCCGTTTGAGTCGGGCTTAAAAGCCGGCACAGCCGAAGTATACCATCACGAGATTCCGGGTGGGCAATATTCCAACTTACGTCCGCAGGCAAATGCGCTTGGCTTAGGCGATAAATGGGAAACTATAAAAGAGACCTATGCCGAGGTAAACGCGCTTTTCGGTGACCTGGTAAAAGTAACGCCAAGCTCTAAAGTAGTAGGGGATATGGCGCTATACTTGGTAGCCAATAACCTGACCACGGTAGATGTGCTGGAGCGTGGCGAAGAGATCTCGTTCCCGGAATCGGTACAATCGTTCTTTAAAGGAGAGTTGGGGCAGCCGGTAGGTGGTTTCCCTAAAAAACTGCAGAAAATCATTCTGAAGGATACACAGCCGTTCACGGACAGGCCAAATGAACACATGGAGCCGATCAATCTTAACAAAGAGTTTGCGGAGTTCCAGGAGAAGTTTGGCGGGCACACTAAGTATACTGATTTCCTGAGCCACCAATTATACCCGAAAGTATACGAGGGTTATCACCAGCATCTGGAAGAGTACGGAGAAGTAGCTAAAATTCCAACCCGTCTTTTCTTTTATGGCATGCAGCCCGGCGAGGAAGCCATCATCGATATTGCTCGCGGTAAGTCTATTGTTATCAAATACCAGTCGCTGGGCCATGTTAACGAAGATGGGATGCGCACTGTGTTCTTTAAACTGAATGGCCAGACCCGTAACATTGATGTGCGCGACAAGTCCGTGAAAGTAGAGAAAGTGCAGCATCAGAAGGTTGATAAATCTAACTCGAAACAGATAGGTGCACCTTTGCAAGGCTTGTTGTCTAAAATTCTGGTTGAAAAGGAGCAGGTCGTTAAAAAGAACACGCCGCTGTTCGTGATCGAGGCCATGAAGATGGAGACAACTATAACCGCTTCAACGGATAACTCGATAGCAGACATTCATTTGGCGGAAGGTTCGCTTGTTAACACCGATGACCTGGTACTGACCATGTCGTAACAAAAGACAGTATAAACTTATGGCCGGTGCTGTGCTGCAGTACCGGCTATTTTTATAGTATGAGTTCGTAAAGGGAATCTCGTTTAAAGCCGCTTGCTCTTCGTGATCTGCAAATCCGGAAGAGCAAAAGGAATAATAAATGTGCCGTTATTGGTGTTTTCACCAACAATAAGATGGTCTGGGTTTATACTTGATGGTGAAAAACACGCAGCAAGGGCGCATATTAATGCCAGAAAAAAAACTAAACAGATTTATAGTATGAGTTCGTTTGCGGAACTTCGTTTAAAGCCTTTTGAATGTAATCTTGCCACTTTTTAAAATATATCCTTTAATTTAGCCTTATCATCTTTACAATTTCCGTTTGATTTGTGAGAAGTTAACTTCCCTGCAAACCTGTGCAGGAAAGCTTTTTATTTTGTTAACCATAAAAAATTCCGCTGGCTGTAATCAGGTAACGCCAGGTTTTATACTTGCTGTTTCACGATGCAGAATTACCAGAACTATAAAGTTGACCTTTCCAATTGCGATAACGAACCTATACATATAATTGGGCGCATTCAGCCACACGGTTTCCTGTTTATACTTAACAAAGTTGACCTTACTGTAGAGCAGTGCAGCGTCAATGTTTCTTCTTTTTTAGACGCTGATACCGATGCATTGCTTGGGAAATCGCTATCAACTATAATCGGGCAGGACGAATACAAAACACTTGAAAAACAGATCCGGACGGTCCCACCTGACGAAGTAGAACTGCTGCAATTACAAGGCAAAAGCTTTTTCGGTTTTATACATGAGTCGGAGGGGAGTTTGGTTGTTGAATGCGAACCTTTTGAGCGCAATTATTCTGATAAAGAAGTTTTACAGACAGTAGGTTCTTATTCTGTTTTTCAGCGTGAACTGGACGTAGCGACCGACAACGAAATGCAGTCGAAGCTGGTGGTAGATTATGTGCAGGAGCTCCTCGATTATGACCGTGTGATGCTCTACCGTTTTGATGAAAGCTGGAATGGAGAAGTGATCGCAGAAAATATTAAACCTGGTGTGCACTCTTATATGTACCATCACTTCCCGAGCACCGATATCCCGGCACAGGCCAGGGCTTTGCTGGTACAGAAACGCGTTCGCCAGATCGTAAACGTAAACGCCAAGGCAGTAAATATTTCGCCTTATCTTAACCCCACCACAGGTAAACCATCCAATATTATACAATCCGAAATTCGGAACCCATCGGAGATACACCTCGAGTATCTTCGAAACATGGATGTGCAGGCCACCTTATCTATCTCGATAATTGTAAGAGGAAAGTTGTGGGGTATAATTGCCTGCCAGCACAGTGAGCCGCGCCTTATAAATTTCTGGCGCAGGCAAATGTGCCTTAATGTGGCCCAGGCGTATGCAAACAGGCTGTTGGCAAGCCGTAAGTTACGCGACCAGCAGCAATTAGAGGGCTACCGCCGCGTACAGGAACAGTTAATGCAGCAGGTAGAAGAAAGCAGAAGTATAAGCACCGGTTTGATAGAGTCGGACCGCAATTTGCTCGACATAACGGAGGCCGAAGGTGCGGCACTTTTACTGAACAAAAAACTTTATACGATAGGTAGAACACCAGAACCGGAACAAATCAGGGAACTGGCAAATTGGCTGGCTTTTTCTAATCTCGGGCAGGTTTATAAGACACGTAACCTGTCGCAGGATTTTCCGGAGGCGGAAGTATACAGGAAAGAGGCAAGTGGTTTGATGGCCCTCGAACTATCGAAACAAGCAAACGACTATATATTATACTTTAAACCAGAGATACAGGAAACACGCATTTGGGCAGGCGACCCCGATAAGCCGCTTGATGCAGGAAAGACCTACCTACACCCGCGGAAGTCTTTTGAGCAATGGACGGAAACGGTGAAAGGCCGTTCGCTTGTTTGGAGCCAGAATGAGCAGGATATAGCCCAGACTTTGGTAAAAGATGTGGTAGCGTTTATAGTGCAGGACCAGGCATCGAGACTTAAAAGTTTAAATAAAGAGCTGAACCGGACAACTAACCAGTTAAAGAGCAAGAATAAGCGGTTGGAGGATTTTGCCCATATTATTTCTCATAACCTGCGCTCTCCGCTAAGTAATATGCAGGGCCTCTATAACCTGTTTATGCACAGCCCCGAAGAGATGGGAGAAACCAAACTGCTGAACATGATGCAGCAAATGATCGGGAATATGGCTGAAACGATAGATGACCTGAATATTATACTTGAGAGCGAGTCGGAGATGGGGCTTGATGTGCAGGAAGTAAACATTGCCGACGAAATTAAAAAGCAGTTACAAAGCCACCAGGCAACTATACTTCAATCGGGCGCCACTATAACCACCGACCTGCAGGCATCCACTGTATACTTACCTAAAATATACCTGGATAGTATTCTGCATAACCTGATATCGAATGCGCTTAAATACCGCTCTCCTGACCGTAAGCCGCAGCTAACTATAAAAACCTGGCAAGAGCAAAAACTTTTCTGTTTATCGGTAACAGATAACGGTTTAGGTATGGACATGGCTAAAGTAAGCAGGAAGCTTTTCTCGATCTACGCCACGTTCCATAAGAATAACGAATCGAAAGGGTTAGGTTTATACCTGACCAAAATGCAAGCCGAAGCCTTAGGCGGAACTATACAAGTGGAGAGCCAGCCGGGAGTTGGATCAACCTTTACAGTTTGCCTGCCTAATAAAAAGAAATAATTTATAGTTGATCCTGACCTATGTTTATAGCACTGAGTACGTTTACCATCGCCAACGATATGGCCGCGGAAGTAAGAGAAGCCTTTAGGAACAGACCGCACATGGTAGATAAGGAATCCGGTTTTCTAAAGTTGGAAGTAATGTACCCGCAGGAGAACGAGAATGAGATCTGGCTGATGACCTACTGGACCGACGAAGAAAGCTACAAAGTATGGTTTGCCAATCACTACAAAGATTCACATCATGGCATACCAAAAGGTTTGAAGTTAGTACCCGGCAGCACCAAAGTAAGGTTCCTGGAGCATGTTTGCGGGTAAACTATAGTTTGACAGAATAAGAAAAGAGCAGCTTGTTAAAGGCTGCTCTTTTTTATTTATAGTTGAAGATGTCCAACCACCCCTAACCCCTCCTTATCAAAGGCGGGGAGTTAGGCTTGAACAAAGTCCCCCTTTGAAGGGGGGAGGGGGATGTTTTATAGTTGCTGTCTAAACACCCCTATAGTCCCCTCAAGGGGACAGTTCGGCTATAGTTATAATTGGCTTTATAGTTCTATAGTTTACGGTATTGGGCGGACAGGTCGCGACCTGTCCCTACGGAAATAATACCAAGAGAAAGATCGCAGCTTACCAGCTTAAACTATAGTTAGCAGTAACTATGAGAATGATCACAGTCTTTGGGTTGAGCGCCTTTGATTTGTTGCGGTGGCGCAGCCAACCTGAGGTACGAGGGTAGCAAGAAAGCAGCAGCGCGATGCCCGAAGGCGAGGCCTCCCGGCCGTGAGGGCACCAAAGCTGATTTGAAACTAAAGGTTGGTAAAGCTCCCAGGATTGGAGGTAACTATAAAACTATAACTTATTTCAAGTTACATCTATAGATATCTACAAGACAATTAAGATCCATCGACTGGCGTTCGAAATGACAGCATAATCTTACAGATATTAAAATCCTGCAAACCCTTGGGGTGAGGGCCCTATTTAAAAGATTCAGACAAACAAAATAAACCAACTACAAGTTATATAAGTATAGTTTGGAAATATGCTGCATGCATACTATTTTTGGTTCATGCAGCCGGCAGCTTAGTCATCTTCGTAATCAAGGCCCATCAGCTTGTTGTAAGCCTGCTGCAATTCTGAGAAGGCATGCAGGTTACCTTCTTGCCTGCTGATGAGCATTCCTTTTTTATAGATGCGTTCTGCTTCGTCGTTTTGTCCCAACTCTTCGTACAGCTTAGCTGCGTGGTAGTACGTACCCACGTAGCGCTCGTGTTCAGAGAGGAGTTGATTATAGTAGTTTAGTGCTTTATCCGGATCAGTGGGCTTATATTCCATGGCCAGGGCATAGATCGTGAAGGGATCATTTGGGTCTTCTTCCAGGAATTTATGGAGCTGTGCTATTCTATCTTGTGACATTTCGATTTGGCTATATTTTAACTAACTTCGCAACAAATTTAACTTTTAATAAGCTAACTATTTTATCATATGAAAATATTAGTTTGCATCAGTAACGTTCCGGATACTACATCCAAGATCAACTTTACGGGCGATAACAAGTCGTTTGATAAGAACGGTGTACAGTTCGTGATCAACCCATGGGACGAGTATGCGCTGACACGCGCTATTGAGCTGAAAGAAGCAAAAGGCGGTACTGTAACGGTACTGAACGTAGGCGAGGCAGATGCCGAACCAAACATCCGTAAAGCACTGGCCATTGGCGCCGATGATGCTATCAGGGTAAACGCGCATCCGAAAGATGCTTACTTTGTAGCGCAGCAGATAACGGCCATCGCCAAGCAGAACAATTACGACATGATATTGATGGGCAAAGAGTCTATCGACTATAACGGTTTCCAGGTGCATAACATGGTAGCCGAAATGCTGGGCATTCCGTCGGTAACGCCAGCCTTTAAACTGGATATGGTGGACGACAGCACAGCCCGTTTAGAGCGCGAAATAGAAGGTGGCAAAGAAGTAGTAGAAGTAAAACTACCATTTGTAGCCAGCGCACAGCAGCCAATGTCGGAGCCTCGCATCCCTAACATGCGCGGCATCATGACGGCCCGTACAAAGCCTTTGCAGGTAGTAGATGCAGTATCTGCCGAAGCAAAAGCCGATTACGTAGGCTACAGCAAACCGGAGAAAAAAGGCGGCGTGAAAATGATCGATGCTGAAAATGCCGGTGAATTAATCTCATTATTAAGAAACGAAGCTAAAGTACTATAACTATGTCTGTATTAGTATTTGTAGAAGGTTTTAACGGAGAGATCAAAAAGTCTTCGTTAGAGGCAGCCTCTTACGGCAACCAGGTAGCACAGCAACTTGGTACAACAGCTACAGCAGTAGCCATAGGCGAAGTGCACGAAGAGGCACTTGCAAAATTAGGTGAGCAGGGTATAAGCAAAGTATTATACGATGCCGACAGCCGACTGAACCAGTTTGTAGCCGATGCTTATGTAAAAGTGATCGCGAAAGCAGCCCAGCAGGAAAGCGCCAAAGTACTGGTGTTCTCTAACTCTAACATTGGTGCTGCAGTAGGTTCTAAACTGGCGGTGCGCTTAAATGGCTCGCTGGCAACCAACGTAACTACACTGCCTAAAACTGATGGCGGTTCTTTTGTAGTTACTCGCGGTGTATTCTCGGGTAAAGCTTTTGCTGATGTGGCCCTTACATCTGATGTAAAGATCATCGCAGTTAAGAAGAACGCATTCGAGGTTAGTAGCAACGGCGGCTCCACTGCAACTGTAGAAAAACTGTCTGCTGATCTGGCGGATGCTGATTTTGCTGCTGCTCCAAAGGAAACCATCATGCAGGAAACGGATGGTGGCGTACTGTTACCGGAAGCAGAGATAGTAGTATCTGGTGGTCGTGGTCTAAAAGGACCTGAGAACTGGCATTTGGTAGAAGACCTGGCAAAAGCACTTGGTGCTGCTACAGCCTGCTCTAAGCCGGTATCTGACCTTGACTGGAGACCTCACCACGAGCACGTTGGCCAGACAGGTATAACCGTTAGCCCTAACTTATATATTGCCATCGGTATTTCGGGTGCTATTCAGCATTTGGCCGGTGTTAACTCTTCTAAAGTTATTGTCGTTATTAACAAGGACCCGGAAGCTCCGTTCTTTAAAGCTGCTGATTATGGCATCGTTGGAGACGCTTTTGACGTAGTTCCTAAATTAATAGAGGCCGCCAGGGCCCTTGACAAATAGACTAAGAAGGCTTAATTGTGAAAAAAATTCAGTTAGAGATACTCGGCCTCTCTTCCAGCCAATCGCAGACGGGTTCGTTTGCACTTGTGCTCGGCGAGAGAGATGGAAACAGAAGGCTGCCGATCATAATCGGTATGTTTGAGGCACAGTCAATCGCGATCCAGATCGAAAAGATAAACCCTAACCGCCCGCTTACGCACGACCTTTTCAAGTCGTTTGCTGAGCAGGTAAACATCAATATATCCGAAGTACTTATATCGGACCTGAAGGAAGGTGTTTTTTATTCGAAGATCATGTGTACCGACGGCGAAAAGGAATTTGAACTGGACGCACGTCCGTCAGATGCTATTGCCATAGGGCTGCGCTTCGGAGTTCCGATCTATACTGTTGAAAGCGTGCTTTCGGAAGCTGGGATTATACTTAGCGACCTGGAAGAAGAGGAGGAAGAAACCGAAGAAGAAGCTACCGTGAAAAGCTCGACCACGAGCAGTAGTTCCTCTAAAGAGCCTCTCCACGAAACATCGGTTGACGACCTGAACAAAATGCTGAACGAAGCCCTCGAAAAAGAGGATTACGAGAAAGCTGCCAAGATCCGTGACGAGTTAAATAAACGCAATTAAGAAAGTATAAAACACATAGCAAAGTCCTGCGCCTTTATAGGTGCAGGACTTTTTGTTTTATAACTTATAAGCCTTACTTTTGGTAAATTTTGACCCAACCATGCTTGATATCTTTAGGGGGCTCATAGGCTTAGTTGTCCTTTTAGCCATCGCTTTTCTGTTCTCAAAAAACAAAAAACGTATTAACTGGAGGCTTGTTGCTTTTGGTGTAGTGCTACAGTTAATTTTTGGTATACTTGTTACCAAAGTTCCGTTGGTAGCCGATGGATTTGCCGCAGTTAGCCGCGGCTTTGTAACCTTCCTTGATTTTTCGCAGGCCGGAGCACAGTTTCTCTTCGGTAACCTGGCAAACCCTTCTCAGAATGCTGGTCTGGGCTTTATTTTTGCCTTTTCTGTATTACCCACTATCATTTTCTTTTCAACTGTATCGGCAGGTTTATACTACCTGGGCGTGTTGCAGAAGATCGTGTTCGGTATTGCCTGGGTCATGTCGAAAGGCATGCGTTTATCCGGTCCCGAGAGTTTGTCGGCTGCCGGTAATATTTTCCTGGGTCAGACAGAGGCCCCATTACTTGTTCGTCCGTTCATCTCCCGCATGACCCGCTCGGAGCTGATGTGCTTAATGACCGGTGGTATGGCAACACTGGCTGGCGGTGTGCTGGCAGCTTATGTGTCGTTCCTGGGGGGCGATGATCCTGCTCAGAAAGCTGTTTTTGCAGCCCACCTGCTTACTGCTTCTATCATGAATGCTCCTGCAGGTATCGTACTGGCTAAAATTCTTGTACCTGAAACCGAAGAAGATGTAGATACGAAACTGGAAGTAAACCAGGAACAACTGGGCGTGAACCTGGTAGATGCCTTATCGAGAGGTGCTGCTGATGGTTTAAGACTTGCTGCTAACGTGGGTGGTATGCTGCTTGCCTTTATAGCTGTAATCGCTTTGGTAAACTACATTTTACAGGATATGATCGGTTCGGCTACAGGCTTAAATGAACTTGTTATAGCCAGCACGAATGGTCAGTTCTCTGGTTTCTCGTTGCAGTATATTCTGGGCCAGATCTTCAGGGTGTTTGCTTTTATAATGGGTGTTCCTTGGGCTGATACACTACAGGTAGGTAGTTTGCTTGGCCAGAAAACAGCTATCAACGAATTCGTAGCTTACCTGGACCTCGCTGAGATGAAAGCTGCAGAAACCTTATCAGCTAAATCGGTGGTAATGGCTACGTACGCCCTGTGTGGTTTCTCAAACTTCAGCTCTATTGCCATACAGATAGGGGGTATAGGAAGTATGGCGCCAAACCAGCAGGGTAACTTATCGAAGCTGGGCTTTTTAGCTTTATTAGGTGCATCCATCGCCTGTATGATGACCGCAACCATAGCTGGTATGCTGTTCTCTATCTAATAGGGACAAACTACAACTATAAAAGAAAAGGCTTGTTGTATCTCAGCAAGCCTTCTCTTTTATAGGTAGGTACTTATACTTTTATTTTAACTGGTTGCTTTTGCGCTCGTTCTCTTCGAGCTCTTCACGTTCTTCTACTTTCTTGGCATCACGCATCAGGCGGTTAGCAAATATAAACTCATTCAATTCATGAATGTCCGTATCCATAATGTCGTCGCGGGTGCCTTCCCAAAGCTTTTTACCTTCGTACAGGAACATTATCTTATCACCGATCTCAATAACAGAGTTCATATCGTGCGTTACCACAATAGTTGTAATGTTATACTCTTCTGTTATCTCTTTTATCAGTTTATCAATTTTAAGAGCAGTTAACGGGTCGAGGCCGGAGTTTGGTTCGTCGCAGAACAGGTAAGTACAGTTAGGAGCTATAGCGCGGGCTATACCTACACGTTTTTTCATACCACCGCTCAGCTCCGAAGGCATCTTTTTATTTGCACCTTCCAGGCCAACGCGTTTCAGGCAAAAGTTAACACGGTCCAGGCGTTCGCTTTTGCTCATGTCGGGCGTCAGCATCTTCAACGGAAATTCCACATTCTTCTCCACGGTCATGGAATCGAACAGGGCAGAGCTTTGGAACAGCATTCCTATCTTCCGGCGGATTTCCTGGCGTATATCGAGCTTGTTATTCGTAAAATAAGTGCCATCAAATGTTACGCTCCCGATGTCAGGTTTTATAAGCCCGACAATGCATTTTAACAGCACGCTTTTACCGGTGCCCGAAGCGCCAAGCAGCAGATTGGTTTTGCCCGTTTCAAAAACGCCGCTTACACCATCCAGTACTTTTTTGTCGCCAAAGGTTTTATGTATGTTATGTATCTCTATCATAGTTGATCAGGCTAAAGCAATAGTTCTGCGCATACGTAGTCGGCAATAAGTACTGCAATTACACTATTGGTAACGGCAGTTGTGCCGGCAGCACCAACCTCTAAGGCACCTCCCGAAGTATAATAACCTCTGAATGATGATAAAGAGGAGATAAGGAAGGCGAAAACTACAGATTTTATGAGCGCAAAAACAATGTTATATGGTACAAAAGCGTCGCGGATACCTGTGATATATTCCTGGGCTGTAAGCGCGCCTGTTGCAGTACCAGCTACATACCCTCCTGCAATAGAGAGGAACATGGCAAGTATAACCAGCATCGGGAAAACAAACAGTGAAGCCAGTATTTTAGGCAATACCAGGTAACTGGCTGAGTTTATACCCATCACTTCCAGGGCATCTACCTGTTCTGTTATCTGCATGGTTCCCAGTCCGCCCGCTATGTTAGAGCCAACCTTACCTGCCAGTACTATAGATGTTATAGTTGGGGCAAGTTCCAGTATTGTCATTTCGCGTACCATAAAGCCTATAGTAGACCGAGGTATAAGTGCGCTGGTTAAGTTATAAGAAACCTGTACACAGGTAACAGCTCCAATGAACGTAGATACAATAGCCACGATCATAATGGAGTTAATACCTATAAGTATGGCTTCGTCTATTGTTCTGTTAAAAAGGATACGCGGGGATTCGCCTCGTACAACAAGGCTACCCATGAACAAAAGATACTTTCCGAAATGCTTCAGCATAAGAGTGTACGGACTTTAGCCGTGGTGTTTGTACTTGTTTAAACCAAAAATACACTATAAATACCTATCTTACGCGTAAAATAGCGAAACATATAAAATAAAACATATTTCTGCATGCAACAATATATTCTGGTAACAGGCGGTACTAAAGGTATTGGACGGGCGGTAGTAGAACTGTTTGCAAAAGAGGGGTTCCACATCATCACCTGCTCCCGAAACGAAAATGACCTGCAAAAGTTGAAGCTGGATATAGAACAGCGTTATACTTTTTCAAAAGTACTGTATCATAAGGCCGACCTGAGCGACCGTAAATCGTTGGAGAAGTTTGTGAAATATGTGCAGGGGCTTAATGTGCAGATCGATGTTCTGGTGAATAACAGCGGTTTATTTGTGCCCGGTAAAATAACGGAAGAGGACGATGAGACATTGCCTTTTATGATACAAACCAACCTGTACAGCGCGTATTATATTTCGAAGGCATTTGTAAAAGAAATGATAAAGCGCCGCAGCGGGCACCTGTTCACCCTTTGCTCGACGGCTAGCATTATACCATATATTAACGGTGGTTCGTACTGTATATCAAAGTTTGCCCTGCTCGGCATGACCAAAGTATTGCGCGAAGAAACGAAAGAGCATAACGTAAAAGTAACTGCTATACTTCCGGGTGCTACCTTAACAGCCAGCTGGGAAGGAGTGGACCTGCCGCCAGAAAGATTTATGAAACCTGAAGATGTAGCAAGCGCCATCTGGAATGCTTACACAATGTCACCTAACAGTGTGGTAGAAGAGATCCTGATCCGTCCGCAATTAGGCGATCTGTAGAAGTCCAATAAGTTAGAGGGTTAGAAAGTTTAGTAAATTGAAGTAGTTGTAGAAACGCAGTACGTGGCGTCTTTATACTTAAGCAGGGTCAACTATCATCCATTTAGCAATCAACAATTAAAAATAACGTTCTATATCAAACTATAAAACTATGGAAATACAAGGTAAGATAGCAGTAGTAACCGGTGTAAGTAAAGGTATAGGCCTGGCAACTGTAGAGGCTCTTTTAGAGAAAGGCGCTATTGTGGCAGGCTGGGGCAGAACTGCTCCTGAAGTACAGCACGAGAACTTTCACTTTTTTGAGTGTGATGTGCGTTATGCTGAATCGGTGCAAAGTGCTTTTGACCAAACTATAAGCCGCCTTGGTGTGCACATTGCTGTTCTGGTAAACAATGCAGGTTTAGGTATAGGTGGCAAACTGGAAGAACTAAGTATAGATGACTGGCACACGATGTTTGATACGAATGTGCATGGCATATTTTACTGCACGCGGCTGGTTCTGCCAGAAATGAAGGAGAAAGGTGAAGGCCATATCATCAATATTTCATCTATTGCGGGTACAACAGGTATCGAGGAAATGTCGGGTTATTGTGGTAGCAAGCATGCGGTGCGGGGTATTTCGCAGGCATTGTATAAAGAGGTCCGCAACTATGGTGTTAAAGTTACCAGCATTTACCCGGGCTCAGTTAATACAAACTTCTTCGATAACTTCGAGATGATCACCTCTCGTGAGAACATGATGCGACCGGAAGACATTGCATCGACTATAATTCATGCGCTGGAGTCGCACCCTAACTACCACCATGTAGATATTGAAGTTCGTCCGCTGATGCCAAAAGGCAAAATTCAGAAACAGAACTAAGATTTTTAAGCTTAAGGGATATTCAGGATTTAGTATCTTTGGACTAAGAATTAATAGTGGATAATTAATAATGAGTAATGAATAATGATTTTGGCCAATCCGATCATTACTCATTCTTCATTTATCATTAAAAGAATGTCTGTAGAAGTTAAAAACCTTACCAGGATATTCGGGGAGCAGCGCGCAGTCGACGATATTTCGTTTTCGGTGGGGCAGGGGCAGATACTTGGTTTTCTGGGGCCAAACGGTGCCGGTAAATCCACGACCATGAAAATTGCTACCTGTTACCTGCCGCCAACTTCCGGAACTATACTTGTAAATGGCCACGATGTGGTGCAGGACACGATTGCTGTACGCCGTATGGTTGGTTATTTGCCGGAGCATAACCCGTTGTACCTGGATATGTATGTGCACGAATACCTGGAGTTTGTAGCTTCGGTTTATGGCCTGACAGGGAAAGCCGGACGTGCCCGTGTTCGCGAAATGGTTGACCTCTGTGGACTTACACTGGAACAAGGCAAAAAGATAGGCGCTTTATCGAAGGGTTACCGTCAGCGTGTTGGCTTGGCACAGGCCCTGGTGCACGACCCACAGGTGCTTATACTTGACGAACCAACCACCGGCCTCGATCCAAATCAGATCGTGGAGATCCGCTCACTTATCAAACGCATCGGGCAGGACAAGACAGTTATTTTCTCAACACACATTATGCAGGAGGTTACCGCCATCTGCGACCGTGTAGTTATTATAAACAGGGGCAAACTGGTAGCCGATAGTGATGTAGCAAGTTTGCAGGCCGGAAACAGATCAGAGAAGGTGACTCTGGTAGAGTTTGAGCAACCTATAAGTATAGACTTGCTGCAAAGTATAGCTGGTGTAATAAGCGTAACCGAAATGCCAGGCCATACTTACAAAGTTACATCGAGCCAGGAAGCTGATATACGTGCTTCGGTATTCCGGATCGCGGCTGAGCAGAACTGGCCATTGGTAGGCTTGCGGCAACAGGAAAACTCACTTGAACAGATATTCCAACAACTGACGAAATAATGAATGATTAGTAATGATTAAGGAGTAATACATCAGAGAAACCATTATTCATTAATCATTCGTCGTTACTAATTAAATAGATGCTCGCTATACTTAAAAAAGAATTTAACGGCTTCCTGAACTCGCTGATCGCTTACATTGTGATCACGGTTTTCCTGGTGGCTACGGGTATGTTTATGTGGATGTTCCCGGAGAGCAGCGTGCTGACCTATGGTTTTGCCGATATGCAGACACTTTTCTCGATGGCGCCCTGGCTGTTTCTGTTCCTGATACCGGCTATAACCATGCGGACTTTCGCCGAAGAGAAGCGTGAAGGAACTATAGAATTGCTGCTTACCAAACCTATAACCGACCTTCAGCTTATACTTGGTAAATACTTTGCCGCGCTGTTACTGGCCCTTTTTGCCTTGCTGCCAACGTTGGTGTACTATTATTCGGTGTATGAACTGGGAAGTCCGCAGGGTAACGTCGATTCGGCTGCTGTGGTGGGCTCTTACATGGGGCTGGTTTTCCTGGCGGGTGTTTTCAGTGCGATCGGCGTATTTGCATCGTCGGTTTCCAGTAACCAGATCATCTCGTTTATACTTGCGCTGTTCATGTGCTACATCATCTATACCGGTTTCGATCTGCTGGCCTCTATTCCGGCACTGGCAAGTTATAGTTACAGTATCGCACAATTGGGTATTTCGCACCATTACGATGCCATCAGCAAAGGCCTTATAGACTCCCGCGACGTGCTGTACTTTTTAACGGTTATCGCCATCATGATCCTGTCTACAAAACTTGTACTTAGCAGCAGAAAATGGTAACGGAGCAGCAATCAAAACCACAATCTAAACGCACCCGCGACCTGATACGCTTTGTTATAGTATTGGCTGTACTGATAGCACTTAACGTGCTGGCTACCAAATACTTTTTCAGGCTTGACTTAACGGAGGACAAGCGGTATTCTATATCGCCGGTTACAAAACAGATGCTGGCTAATCTACCTGAAGATGTGCAGGTAGAAGTATACCTGGAAGGTGATTTTCCGGCTGGTTTTAAGCGCTTGCAGCAGTCTGTACGAGAAACGCTGGATGAGTTCAGGATCTATGCAGATGGAAATATTCGCTATACTTTCTTCGACCCGAATACTATAACCGACGAAAAAGCCCGGACAGAGTTTATGCAGAAATTGGCGCAAAAGGGAATACAGCCAACTAACCTGAAAGCCTCCGAAGAAGGTAAGCAGGTGGAACGGCTTGTTTTTCCGGGTGCGGTAATAAAGTATAAAGGCAAAGAAACAGCTGTTAACTTTTTGAAAGGTAACCTGGCGGCAAGCCCCGACGAGCGACTGAATCAGTCGGTGGAAGGAGTGGAGTATGAGTTGGCAACAGCAGTCCGCAAAATGGCTTTTCAGGGAAATAAAACGATTGGCTATATAACCGGACAGGGCGAGTTGCCGCAACAGGAAGTAACCGACTTGTTGGGTTCTTTGCAAGAGTATTACCGTGTAGCATTGGGCGAGCTCGATAAGATACCATCGTTAGAAGGTCTGGACCTGATCATTGTGGCCAAGCCAACACAAGCATTCACTGAAGCAGACAAGTATAAGATCGATCAGTTTATTATGAATGGGGGCAAAGCGGTGTTTTTTGTAGATGTCATGAATGCCAGCCTCGACAGCCTGGGAACAGGTGGCACGTTTGCCATGCCTTATAACCTGAACCTCGATGACCTGCTGTTCCGCTACGGCATACGCCTTAACCAAACGCTGATCATGGACCTGAATTCGGGTTTTATACCAATGGTAACAGGTTTTACAGGTGGCAGGCCACAAACTGAAATGGTAAACTGGCGCTATTTTCCACTGCTTAACAAGTATAGCAAACACCCGATCACACGTAATCTCGACGCTACTTATAGTAAGTTTATAGGCACTATAGATACTGTTAAAGCAGCAGGTATAACTAAAACACCACTGGTTTATACTTCGCGCTACTCCAGAATAATGCAGGCACCTGTTCCGCTTACGCTGGCCGAAGCCCGTATGGAAGTAAAGCCTGAGCAGTACCAGGCAGGCGAGTTACCGGTGGGTTATTTACTCGAAGGTAGCTTTACATCAGTGTTCAGAAACAGGAACGCCCCGGCAGGTATAGCTGCAGGAGCTGTAAAAGAGGAGGGAGTTCCTACCAAGATTGCTGTATTCTCGGATGGCGACCTGGTGCGAAATGACGTGAACGCGCGTACCGGACAGGCCTATGAGCTGGGCTTCGATAGGTTCAATAATATCAAATTTGCGAACAAGGAACTGGCCATGAATACGATCCATTACCTGCTCGATTCGGAGGGTTTGATAAACGTGCGCAGCAAGGAAATAAAGCTCCGGCCGCTCGACAGAGTACGTGTACAGGAGGAGAAGACCTACTGGCAATTGCTTAACCTGGCTGGCCCGATCGTGCTGCTGGTGCTGTTTGGTATAACACGCTACTACCTGCGCAAACGCCGCTATGAAAAACTATAGCAAAAAGGCTAAAAAGTAGCTTAAAACTTACAAAACCTTTGGAATTGTACATAGTATAAATCCGAAATATTTATAACTTTGCCTGAATAACAATATAGGGACACAGCATGAAATTTATAGTTTCTTCATCTGCGCTGCTTAAGCAGTTAGCCAGCATTAACGGAGTGGTAACCAATAACCCGGTTGTACCTATCCTTGAAAACTTCCTGTTCGAGATCAGCGACAGCACGCTAACCATTACGGCCAGCGACCTGGAGACATCCATGATCACGCAGTTGCCTGTGGAAGCAAAAGAGAACGGACGCATTGCGGCTCCTGCTAAAATTTTGCTTGAAACCCTGAAGAACCTGCCTGATCAGCCGGTTACTTTCACTATCGACGAAGAAACCTATACTATAGAGATCAGCTCATCTAATGGCCGTTACAAGCTGTCTGGCGAGAATGCGACTGATTTCCCACGTGTGCCTGTGGTGCAGGGTGCCAACGCCATCGAAATACCATCTAACGTACTGGCCCGTGCCATTAACAAGACCATATTTGCTGTAAGCAACGACGAGCTTCGCCCGGCCATGACGGGTATCTTTGTGCAGCTGCGCTCTGATAACGTAACTTTTGTTGCTACTGATGGCCACCGTTTGCTGCGTTACCGCCGTACCGATATCTCTACAAGCCAGGAAGCGTCGCTTATCATTCCGCGTAAGGCTTTTACATTACTTAAGTCAACGTTGCCATCTGAGGCTACTGCAGTAAATGTTGAGTTCAACAACTCGAATGCATTCTTCAGCTTCGATAACATTCGTATGATCTGCCGCCTGATAGATGAGCGTTACCCGGATTACGAAAACGTTATACCTGTACAGAACCCGAACAAACTGGTGATCGATCGTCAGTCGTTGTTGAGCTCTGTAAAGCGTATCGCTATATATGCAAACAAAACCACGCACCAGATCCGTCTGAAAATTTCTGGTTCTGAGCTGCAGGTATCTGCCGAAGACCTGGATTTCTCGAACGAGGCAAATGAGCGCCTGGCCTGCCAGTATGAAGGCGAGGACATGGAGATCGGTTTCAACGCCAAGTTCCTGATCGAGATGCTGAACAACCTGGATGCTGAAGAAATATCATTTGAATTATCTACTCCGAACCGTGCCGGTTTGCTGATGCCGCTTGCCAACGAAGAAAACGAAAATGTTTTGATGTTGGTAATGCCTGTTATGCTGAACAATTACGTATAAGGAAGTATATTTCTCCTAACGCGCAGAAGGCGGGCCATAAGCCCGCCTTCTGTTATTTTATAGGTATAGCTGTTACTTTTTAAGGTGCAGCTGTATGTACACCGGGAAGTGGTCTGAAAAGCCGCCTATGTATGTTGTACCGTTATAGGTGGTGCGTGGCGTGTTCTTATACTTGCCGAAGGTATACTTCATAAACTCTGGGTCGTGTATCTGAGCGGAACCTCTTACGAACTCAAGCCCCTTTGTATTCAGCAATCCTTTCGATATCATGATCTGGTCCAGCATTATAAAATCACCTCTCCTGTAATAGCTGCCCAGGCCCTGCACATAGTTTATGTAGAAAGTGTTAAACAGCTCGTCTTTATAAGACGGGTCAGGGCGGCCGTTGGCTTTTAAGATATCATGTAGTATCTCTGACTTAGGTTCCTCATCAAAATCGCCCATAACTATAATGTGTGCGTTTGGATCAGCCTTCAGGTCAGTATCGATCATTTCGCGGAGTTTAGCTGCGGCTACACGGCGGTTACGTTCTCCCTGGCGTGCATTGCCATAGTTTGGTGGCCAGTGGTTCACGTAAATGGTTACAGGCTCACCGGACAGCGTGCCTTTTACCTGCAGAATATCTTTACCGGTAAAATTGCCAGGGTAATCAATTTTTATGGCTTTCTGGAGCGATATTTTAAACTGCCTTGGGTTATAGAGCAAAGCCACATCCAAACCCAGCGGGTCACCGGACTCGGAATGTATAATGCCTAACTTTTTCTTTTTAAGCGGAGAGGTATTCACCAGTTCTTGTAGTACGGCTTCGCTTTCAGCTTCTGTTATGCCCAGTACAGCAGGGCCATTTTTGCCGCCTATACTGGAGATGGCTTTTGCGAGGTTGCTTAGCTTTTGCTTGTAGCGTTCTTCGGTCCATTGCATGGTGCCGTCGGCTGTATAATCTTTGTTTTTGGTGTTGTCTTTTGCGTCGTATAGTTTTTCGAGGTTATAAAAGCCAACAGTATAGGTTTTTTTAGAGCTTGGAGTAAGGGTAGCACAACCACCCAAAGAGATAAGGGTAAAAAGCGTAAAGAGAGTTTTAATTCCGTAGCGCATCGCGTAACTTTGTAGAAAATATATGTGTTTGTGCATATTACGAGATATATATACTATAAAGTTTAAAAATTAACGAAATGAAGAAATCAGAAATATTCGTTAGCATAGCCCTCGACGACCAAAAGATACCAGAAGCCATTAGCTGGCGCGCTACAGATGCCGGTGAAAAGATCCATTTTGCCAAAGCTATCAACATCTCATTATGGGATCGCGACGAGGCCGGCACCATGAAGATCGACCTTTGGACGAAGGATATGCCTGTTGATGAGATGAAGTTCTTTTACATCGATACGATAGGGGCAATGGCACAAAGCTTACTAACCGCTACAAACGATGAAGTAATGGCCCAGAAAATGCGTAAGCTTTGCGAAGAACTTAGCAACCACGTAGAGTCTGAACGCCAGAAAGGCGACAAAGAGTAGCTTAAAAACAAAAGCGCCGCTAATAATTTAGCGGCGCTTTTGTTTTATAGATAGGTTATAAATTAGTTTACACTTAAAGTCTCGTTCTCAGACGTTGTGTTTGCCAGTGACCCTTTAGCATCGTTTGAGTTCATTATACCGGCTACATACTCTTTATCGTAGTTGCTATAGTAGTTACGGTCTCCGAAATAGTCGTTATACTGCACGGTGCTTAGTACATTCTCCAGCCTCTGATCACGCACGGCACAAATAGCTTTGCATTTCTGCTCGATCAGCTCCTGGTTACCTTTATACTCGGCCTCTACGGCCATCATTTTAGCAACAACTTCCAGGTTGATCTCTCTAATCTTGTTTGACTGAAAGTTGTTAAGACGAAGCTCACGTATCATTTGATCTGAAAGATGGTTGGCACGCGTTTCAGCAGTAATTACCTTTTCGTTACCGTTAGCAGCTGCTGAGAATGTGATGCTTAATGTTGCGAATGTTAATACCAATAATCTTTTCATAGTTCTTTCTTTTTCCTGTTTTACTTATACTGTCCTGCGTAAGTTATTAACCAGATTGACTCAAAAATAATTCATTTGAGCTGTTAATTTCTTACATCTTATATAGTGCAGATACTGTGCCAAAAAAGGCCAATCTGGAGAGGATTGGCCTTTTATTTGAAATTATTTTACTGATTTTACCAGTTATTCTTCCACATCATTGATTCAACGGGTGTGATCGTTCTATTGTTGTATTTAGCGCCTTCTTTGCTGTTATATAAGTTCTCGATACCGCCTTTTACCTCAAAATAGATCAGTTGCCCGATAGGCATGCCATGGTACACACGTACCGGTTGTGTAACCGAAATTTCCAATGTCCAGGTGTTACAGAAACCTACATCGCCTTTTCCGGCTGTAGCGTGTATATCTATACCTAAACGGCCAACGCTCGACTTACCCTCCAGGAAAGGTACGTGTGCATGCGTTTCGGTATACTCCAGTGTTACGCCCAGGTATAAAGTGTTTGGCTGCAATACAAATCCCTCTTCCGGTATATCAAACACATCGATCTGATTGTGAAGGCGGGCATCCAGCACCTCGTCGCGGTAAGTGGCCAGGTGACGACCCAAATGCACATCGTAGGAGTTAGTTCCCAGGCTTGCACGTCTGAATGGCTCGATCAGGATAGTACCTTTTTCAATCTCTTCTAATATCTGTAGGTCGGTTAAGATCATGGGGTTTGCTGGCTAAAATATGTAGAGCGTAAAAGTAAGTAAAAACGCTGAATTGGTAAATTGTTATCTTCTGATTGTTGAAGGTTTATGAATCTTAGATCCGTCAATTAAGGGTCTATAGTTTTAACACTGGCATTTCGGAAGCATAGAGAATTCTAATTAAGGTTCATAATTTATACTAGTTTTGATTTTATAGATTCTGGCCTAGAGAATGAGCCGTTGTTGGTGTTTTCACCAACAACCCGATGGTCTGGTTTTTATACATGCTGGTGAAAATTCGCACAAGGGCTAATACTTACGCTAAAATAATACGAACCAGTTTCAGTGAAACAGAGAAAAACCCAATGTATAAACCATAAAAAACGGCTGTACCTATAAAGGCGCAGCCGTTCCGTATTTCTAAATATGAGTTAAAGTTATCCTTGCAACGCTTTCAAAGCCTCGAGGTTAGCTTTAATGTATTCTTCAACCAGATCCGGGGTAATAGATGTTGATACAAACAGCGATTCGTATTGAGAAGGAGCCAGGTACATGCCACGTTGCAGCATTTCGTTAAAGTAACGGCCAAACATGGCGGTATCAGAAGTTTTGGCTGTTTCAAAATCATGCACCTGCTGATCGGTAAAGAACAGCGTGAACATCGAGCCGACGTGGTTTATAGTATAGTTCAGCCCTAATTGCTCCAGGTTCTGTTTCATGCCATCCACCATGTGGGTTGTTGCCTCTTCGAGCTGAGTATAAACCTGCGGGTTATTTTTAAGGTATTGCAGCATAGCCATACCTGCCGCCATCGCGATCGGGTTACCTGAAAGCGTACCCGCCTGGTAAACCGGACCGGCCGGAGCAACAAAGTCCATGATCTCTTTTTTACCGCCATAAGCGCCTACCGGCATACCACCGCCAATTATTTTGCCAAGTGTGGTCATATCAGGGGTAACGCCAAATAATTCCTGCGCACCACCCGGAGCCAGGCGGAAACCAGTCATCACTTCATCAAAAATAAGAACGATGCCTTCCTTCGTGCACAACTCGCGGAGGCCTTGCAGGAACTCCAGGTCAGGTATAACAAGGCCCATGTTGCCTGGCACCGGCTCTAATATTATAGCAGCAATGTTTCCTTTGTTAGCCTCAGCCAAGGTTTGTACTGCCTGCAGGTTGTTAAAAGGAGCAGTAAGCGTATCGTTGGCAGTGCCTTTCGTTACGCCCGGGCTATCCGGAACACCTAAAGTAATGGCACCGCTACCAGCTGCAATCAGGAACGAGTCGCCGTGGCCATGGTAGCAGCCTTCAAATTTTATGATCTTATCGCGGCCGGTATAGCCACGCGCAACACGTATAGCGGACATAGTTGCCTCGGTGCCGGAGTTTACCATGCGCACTTTTTCTATACTTGGCACCATTTCAATAATGAGCTCTGCTATCTCGATCTCTTTGCGGGTTGGCGCTCCAAAAGACAACGAGGCAGGTATAGCCTGCTGTACAGCTTCCTGTACAATTTCAGAAGCGTGACCTAAGATCATTGGTCCCCAGGAGTTGATGAACTCCATGTAACGGTTGCCATCTTCATCAAACAAATAAGCTCCTTTGGCAGATTTTATAAAGCGCGGATTACCACCAACGGCCCTGAAGGCACGAACAGGCGAGTTTACGCCGCCAGGTATAAATTGCTGAGCTCTCTGAAATAGTTCTTCACTGATTGGTGCAGTTTTCATCAGGTATAAATAAGGTTTTATGTTTTTAGTAAACAGCGTTTACCACGATAAGTTGAAGGTTTTCTAATTTGGTGATCGGTACAAACTGGTTGTCGGGACTAAGAGTGCCGCGACCAGTTAGCGAAGTATAACCCACAGCAGGATATAGCACACCCGGGCGTATACCACTATCTATAAAGGCTTGCGTCAGGTTAGGTCCGTATTGTTGCAGCAACGTGCCATAATAGTACAGCATCTCAAAGCCGGCATAGGCATAAACTGAAGGCGTTATGTTATAGCGATTGATATACTTCTTTTTAAAGCTTTTTACAGCCGGGTTAGCGGCATCAATGTGTTTCGGGCTAATAAAGTATACTTCCAGGTTATCCAGCTGACGCAGGGTTATCTGGTTTATGTTCAGCCAGCTGTTATAGGTCATGAGCGGAAGTGTAGCTGCGTTTGCCTGCAGAGCACTGGTCGCATTTACGGCTGCCGTCATTTTATCAGAAAACACAGCCAGGTGCCCGGCATCTTCCAGGTTGAGTTCACGGAAAGTTTTAGCTAAAGCTGTCGGTTGCCCCGAGTTTATCCTTCTATAGGTTTTTACACGGCCTCCCAGCTTTTTAAATTGCTCTTTGTAGTAATAGGCGAAGGTAGTATCGTTTCGGGCGTTCTCGTAAAATATAACAGCTGTTTTAGGCGAGAAAGTATTATACGCATAAGCGGCCGCCTGGCGTGCCTGCGTTTCCACCGACGACTCAAACAAGTATACATTGCTGTTCGGCTCCGCCACATCAATGTCCTGAGACAAAGGATTTATAACCGGGGTACCAGTAGCACGGGCAAAACGGTTTGCCAATGGAGCAGCACTTTTGTATACGGGACCGATCACGAGGTCCATTTGTTTTACTTCCGGTTGTTTTAGAATTCGGCTAACCGTAGTCGTGTCGCTGGTGGCGTCGTAGGCAAACAGGTTAAGTTTCAGCCCCTGTTCTTCCAGCGAATCCTGGGCGATCTGCATACCGGCATATAGGTCGTTTACAAACTGATTTTTACGGGCATTCTGGCTCAGGCTACCGCTTAACTGGAAGGGTAGGAGCACCGCTACATTAACACCTTGTTTTGCCCGTGCCACTGCGTTTAAGTAGCGATCGCGATCAAGGTTATGTTTTGATACCAGTTTTTCGAGCATTGATCTGTCTTCAGTCCGGTACCAGCCACTTATTAATTTATCGGCATAAGCCTGGGCCAGCACTTTGTCGTTAGGGAAACGCTGTACCAGTTTGCCAAATGCGGCTTTATCGTTTAAACGCTGCAGGTAAAAGCGTTCCATGCGGGCGGTTTCGTTTGCCAGGTCGGAAGTATGAAGTTGCTGTAGTTGGGTTAAAGCATCGTCATAATTGCCACGCTCCAGCAGTACGTTTGCCAACAGGTAAGTAGCGTCATCCATTTGGCGCCACTGCGGGTGCTGCATTTTAAGTTGCTGCAACATTAATAGTGCTTCTTGGTGTTTGCCTGCTTTAAAAGCTGCTAAAGCATAAAAGTAAGAGGCTTCGGGGGCGTAAGCTGAACCAGTTGATGTTAGAGGTTTAAACTCAGCCATGGCCAGGTCGTAGCGCTGTTGCTCCAACAGTATCTTGCCGTTATTATAAGTTACCTCGCTATTCTGCTGCGCGAAAACCGGCTGAAAACCCAGCGCCAGCGCCAGCACAACTATACTTTTACAGAAGCTTTTATTCATAAACCTTATTGCTGATTGTTAAATGGTTGATGGTTAAGTTTTTGAACTTGAATAAAATTTTAATAATCTCAACAATTCAACCATCAACAATTAATTACTCCCACTCTATAGTTGCCGGCGGCTTCGAACTGATGTCGTACACTACGCGGTTAACGCCTTTCACTTTGTTGATGATCTCGTTCGATACATCGGCCAGGAATTCATACGGTAAGCGGCTCCAGTCGGCTGTCATGCCATCTATACTTGTAACGGCACGCAACGCAACCACATTTTCGTAAGTGCGCTCGTCGCCCATAACACCCACCGATTGAACCGGCGTAAGTATAGCGCCCGCCTGCCATACCTCATCATATAAACCTGTCTTTTTAAGGTTGCTGATAAAGATGTGATCGACCTGCTGCAATATCTGTACCTTTTCCGGGGTGATGTCGCTAAGTATACGGATAGCCAGGCCAGGACCAGGGAATGGGTGGCGGCCAAGTATAGCATCGTCGATGTGCAGGGTTTTACCTACCAGGCGAACTTCGTCTTTAAATAAGGTCTTTAGCGGCTCTACTACTTTCAATTTCATAAAGTCGGGGAGGCCGCCTACGTTGTGGTGCGATTTTATAGTTGCCGATGGGCCTTTCACGCTCAGCGACTCGATGACGTCCGGGTAAATAGTACCCTGGGCAAGCCACTTCACGTCTTCAATTTTATGCGCCTCTTCATCAAATACCTCTATAAACACGCGGCCAATGGCTTTGCGTTTTGCTTCAGGGTCCGTTAAGCCGGCAAGCGCAGTATAGAATTTATCTTTTGAGTCAACACCTTTCACGTTCAAGCCCATGTGCTTGTACGAGTCGAGCACGTTCTCGAACTCATCTTTACGAAGCAGGCCGTTGTCAACAAAAATGCAGTACAGGTTTTTGCCAATAGCATGGTGAATCAACATGGCAGCCACACTAGAATCTACACCACCTGACAGGCCAAGTACCACTTTATCGTCACCTAACTGCTCCTTTAGCTCAGCCACAGTAGCATCTACAAATTGCTCAGAGGTCCAATCCTGCTGGCAGCCACAGATGTGCACTACAAAGTTGCGAAGTAGGGTTTTGCCTTCGTCGGAGTGGGTTACTTCGGGGTGGAATTGTATGCCGTAGGTTTCCTGGTCGCGGAGCTTATAAGCAGCCACGCGTACCGTTTCGGTACTGGCAATGATCTCGAAATTATCAGGCACCTCTTTTATTGTATCGCCATGCGACATCCAAACGACAGAACCCGGAGTGAGTTCTTTCATCAGGCGGTTAGCGGTGTGCAGTTCCGATAGCCTGGCGCGGCCATATTCCCGGATGGTAGACGGCGTAACTTCGCCCTTGCTTTCGTAAGCAATAAGCTGCGCACCGTAACACACACCCAGCACAGGTAATTTACCTAAATACTGATCAAGGTCTATGGTTGGGTGTTCGGCATCGCGCACCGAGCAGGGGCTACCTGATAATATAACACCTTTTACTTCGTCTGTGAGGGCAGGAACGTTGTTGTAGGGATAGATCTCACAGTATACATTAAGCTCGCGAACCCGTCTTGCTATAAGCTGGGTATATTGTGAGCCAAAATCGAGGATGAGAATTTTTTCTGGCATGCGTAAAGGTAAGGCAGTTTTATAGTTTTTGCCAACACTTTTAAATTTATGTATACGGCTGAAGCAATTGTAGTATAAAAAAAAGAGCCTGCAGCGTTATACTACAGGCTCAGTTTATACTTTAATAAAGGAGGAGGGTTATTCCCACTTTAGTTCTTCGTCAAAAGTTGCGGTGGCTGGTTCGGTAACCGGCACAGCTGGCATTTCGGTAGCAGCAGCTTCCAGCGAGGCAAGGGCCTCTTCGGTTAGCAGCTCCGACTTAACATGGTCTATTGTGCTCTGCAGGGCTTCCATAAATTTCACGAAATCCTCTTTGTATAAAAAGATTTTGTGCTTTTCGTAAGAGAAGGCCTCATCTTTAAACTTTCGTTTGCTTTCCGTAATGGTCACATAAAAGTCGTTTGAGCGAGTTGATTTCACATCAAAGAAATACGTTCTCTTCCCGGCTCTTACTCTCTGGGAATAAATTTCTGCTTTTTCGTTGTTCTCTTCCACCGTGTTTAAGACGTTAAATTCAACTTAATGAACCTAAAAGTAATATATAGAAATGATATATAAAAATTTTTGAATTTAAAATTGAATTAAAATTTAACCTTATATTTGGGGTTGAACCAACGTAGTAAATCATGAATTTTTATTCGATTTTACTCTTTTTCATGTTCAGTTTTGGAAACGGCGAGGCGCTTTATACAGCCAATGGTAAAGCAACCTATTATGCCGACCGCCTGCATGGGCAGCGCACCGCCAGCGGCGAACGCTACAATAAAACTCAACTAACTGCCGCACACCGCACGCTGCCATTTAATACCTATGTAGAGGTAACCAACCTGACCAATGGCAAAACGGTTATAGTTAAAGTGAATGACCGCCTTCCTAAAAACAGCCTCGCAATTATTGATCTGTCGAGGGCTGCTGCCAAAGAAATAGACCTGCTGCGTGCCGGAGTGGCCAAAGTAACTATAAAAGAAGTGCTGCCAGAAGCTGCGCAACAAGCCGAGCCAATTACCGTTACGGAAGTACCAGCAGATAAGACCCGGTAACCTGTAGCTATGAAGCAACCCATCACCCTTGCCGATGTTCAGAAATTTGAAAACATGGAGTTTCTGGCAAAGCAATTGGTGGAAGGTTTTATTACCGGCTTACACCAATCTCCTTACCACGGTTTTTCGGTTGAGTTTTCGGAACATCGCCTGTATAACAACGGCGAAAGTACCCGCCACATCGACTGGAAAGTTTTTGCCCGCACCGATAAGCTTTTTGTTAAACGATACGAAGAGGAAACCAACCTGCGGTGCCATTTGCTGCTTGATGTGTCTCCTTCCATGTATTACCCCCTCGAATCGAACGGGAAGATAAAATTCAGTATACTTTGTGCTGCTGCCATTGCTACCATGCTGCGTAAACAACGCGATGCAGTGGGGCTGGTTACCTTCGCCGATACCATACAAATGCAAACACCGGTTCGGTCTACGGCTTCGCATTTGCATACACTTTTAGTTTTGCTGCAACAGCAACTGGAGGCAACTCCTGCCAAAACAACTACCGAAGTGCCAGACGTTATACACCAGATCGCGCAGCAAATACCTAAACGCTCGCTCGTTATAATTTTTAGTGATATGTTGGGCCGTACCGACGAAATGGAAGCCACTTTTACCGCGCTGCAACATCTTAAGCATCAGAAACATGAAGTGCTCATCTTCCACGTGATGGATCGCCGCACTGAAGAGGATTTTGAGTTTGCCGAGCGCCCTTACATTTTTGTGGATGTAGAAACAGGGCAGGAGCTTAAACTGCAACCATCGCAGGTGCGCGACCACTATAAAACTGCTGTAGAGAAGTATAAAAAAGAACTTGCCCTTAAATGTGGCCAGTATAAGATCGATTTTGTGCCTGTAGATATCAGTGAACCTTTTGATAAAGTGCTTTATAGTTACCTCGTAAAACGCGCAAAAGTAAGATAAGGCAGGAGCGTAATTCTTCTCTCAACCACGAATTAGTTTATACTTGCTGCAGGCTTCCGTTTTTGCCCACCTTATACCTGAAGTATAGTTTTAATTTATAGTTTATACATTCCGTAGAATTTTAGCGTAGTATCTTTGCAGGTATAAATAAACTATAGTTCATGTCGTTTTCTTCGTTAGGCCTTTCGCAGGCGCTGCTTAAAGCTATACAACAGCAAGGTTATACTTCGTTTTACCCGATACAGGAGCAGGCTATACCTGCTATACTTAAGCGGAAAGATGTACTGGGAATTGCCCAGACCGGCTCCGGGAAAACAGCTGCTTTTGCATTGCCTGTACTGGAGATGCTGCATAAAGCGCCTGCTTCTAAGAACAGGTTTGTGAAAGCACTGGTGCTGGTACCTACCCGCGAACTTGCCGTGCAGGTAGAGGAAACCTTTTATAACCTTAGCATACATCTGCCCAAGAAAGTGAAGACTATGGCGGTGTATGGCGGCGTATCTATAAACCCCCAGATGATGAAGCTGAGCGGTACCGATGTGCTGGTAGCAACGCCCGGCCGCCTGCTGGACCTGATAGAGCATAATGCTGTAAAGCTATCGGAGGTGGAGATGCTGGTGCTGGACGAAGCCGATAAAATGCTGAACCTGGGTTTTAAAGAGGAAATGGACCTGATATTCGCCTTGTTGCCTGCTAAACGCCAAAACCTGTTGTTTTCGGCTACACTAGGCGGTGATGTTAAAACTATAGTTGACACCCAGCTACACAACCCGGTTACGATAGCTGTTGAAGCCGAAGCCTCCGTGCCTGACCTGATAGACCAGGTAGCTTACCAGGTAACCCCCGAAAAGAAAGGCCCTTTGCTACGTTACCTTATTAAGCAGGAAAACATGGAGCAGGTGCTGGTATTTGCATCGTCCATCAGAACGGCAGATAATGTGGTTGGGAAGCTAAAGAAGAATGGGGTAGAAGCAGCAGCATTGCACGGCAATAAAAGCCAGGGAGCGCGCACCGAAGCGTTAAAGCAGTTTAAGGCCGGTAATATTCGGGTGTTGGTTGCTACCGACCTGGCCTCACGTGGCATTGATATTAAATTCCTGCCTTATGTTATAAACTACGAGCTGCCACGCTCGCCTAAAGATTATGTGCACCGCATTGGCCGCACCGGCCGTGCCGAATCATCTGGTAAAGCAATCTCTTTAATTACGCCCGAAGACGCGCATCACTTCAAGATCATCCAGAAGAAAATGGGCAAACAGGTAACTATACTTCCAACCGACGAACTGGATCTGCAGGGGATGTGAGTTACAGGTGCTAACTGACTTGTCTAAAAAGTGGTGTAGTTAACTTATAGGTTTGGTTGGCTTTATAAATTTTTCTCCAGACCTTCTAATATTACTTCATTATTTGTGGGGTCAACAGTCGAATACTTTACAATAATGGTATCTCCTAGTTGAACAGCAGGATTGCCATTAATTTGATAAGTAGCAGCTACACCTAAACTGCTACCATTTATTTTAAGTGTTGTGAAATGCCTTTCCCCTTCTACAAAATAGCCTATCAATACTTTAGAATGCTTGCCGCTGAGCGTTAGTCTTATTTCTTCAACAGTACCCACTGTTTCTTTGCCATAAAGCTTTAACTCCATGTCTTGGCTTCTCAAATGAAATGATACAGCTGTTAAGATAAAGGCAACTACTCCAACAGACAAAAGCCCTTTTATTGTGTACAGTTGTCGTGAAGAAACTCTGAACTTTCTTGCAAGCTCGTCAAATTGCTCTGTCGTAATGTGCCCTGTAGATAGCATCTCTCTTCTCCACTTTCTGTACCCAAAGTGCGATACAACATGGGCAGACAAAAAAGGCACTATTAATAATATTGGTATCAAATATCTTGTCTGAGTATTCTAGACTAATATAATCATCAATATAAAAAATGAGATGAACACGGTTGCGCTCAGACCTCCACCGCTTCGTTTAAAATCTTCTTTCGTTAAATATTCTTCAATCATTTTTTATTAATGTCAACTACCTTATAACAGTAAACATACACCTATCAGCCTTATAAATGAAATGTCTTTACAAACCCATTTAAAGTAAACTATAAACTAAAATAAGGAGAGGCATGAAGCAAATAAACTATAGTTTTACCGGCTTCACGCAGTTTACAACATCCTGAAAGTTACAGGTATAGTTATAGTAGAGCTTATTGGTTTGCTGTCCTGTAGTTCGGGGAGCCAGGTAGGTATAGTTTGTAACACTCTGGTAGCTTCTGCATCTAACTCCTTGCTAATGCCTTTCAGGATATTGACAGCTGTTGCCTTGCCCTCCGGCGATATGGTTACATTTACATATACGGTTCCTTGTTCTTTTTTGCGGAGTGCCGGTACCGGGTATTTTACATTTATACCTATGTATTGCATCAGGGCAAATTCGCCGTCAGGGTAGGAGGCTGGTCTGTTTTTGATGGAATAAGTTTGACCAGTTATAGTTTGCAACATGGCTGTTACGTCTTCCGCTTTCAGGCTCTCCGGGTAAGTAGTGTTATCTAATCTAAAGCTTTCCGTGTTCCTGAATTTAGTAGCATGTGCATCGGCAAATTTTACCATAGTTTCAGAGCGCATCTTGCCAAAATTGTTTTGAGGATCAAGGATCTGTGCAACTATAAACTCTCCGTTCTTAAACTGCTCGGTATGTATAGTCCTGCTTTCTGTGTTACGGGTCAGCGTCCAGGTGCCGTGTTTTTTACCGTTCTTAAAAGTACCTTTTAGCGTTTTAGTGCTTTCCTTATCAAAAACACTAACTGTAACCGTGTCGATCTGCCAGGTACCGTTACCATCTTTTATAGTTTGCCGGCCAACTGCATCGTAATGCTCCAATATCGAGAAATCCATCTCTGGTTGCGGACCGGTAAAGTTGGCTATAGTTTTTACCGACCCATCAGGGAAATAATAGCGCCAGTCGCCTCTTCTTTTGGTGTCGTTATAGTTGCCGCTGCTTTCGGGCTTGCCATTGGGGTAATAAAAACGAAATTCGCCTTGTTTTTTGCCCATACTATAATTGCCTTCCATCAGCAATTTGCCATCCAGGGTATAATCGCTTACCGGGCCGTCCAGCACAAACGTGTCCAGGTTATAGGTGGCGTTCCGGTAATAAGTGGCTTTGTCCGGAGATGTTACTTCCCAGTGCTGGTTATAGTATAGTTTTATAGTTTCCTGGGCCAGTGCCTGCAGGCTAAAAAGGGAGGCAGCACAAAATATTACGATAGATAAAAGTCTGGTTTACATAAAAGGTAGGTTAAGGTTGAATATTCACTTTATGTAATATTAACTATAAAATATTGTTTATAAAAATGATGTCACAAAAAAGCCCCGCCTAAAGTATAGGCAGGGCTTTAAAAAATCATGAACTATAACTGCGATTAATTCACCTCAGCTGCTTCCTTTTCTTTCTTTTTAGCAGCTTTTTTTGCGGCTTTTTCAGCTTTGCGCTTTTCTCTTTTAGATAGCTCTTTAACAGGTTCAGCTGTTTTGCGTGCATCCACATGAGCCAGTCCCGAAGTGTTGTCAGTTACCAGTGTCATCTCTTTTACAAGATGGCCGGCGCCTGCAAACTTATCAACTATAAACAGCATAAAGCGAGCGTCAACTGCAATGTTACGCACCTGGTCCGGGTTGTAGGCAATGTCGCTCATGGTGCCTTCCCAGTTACGGTCGAAGTTGGTACCTATCAGTTGGCCATTAGCATTTATAACCGGAGAGCCAGAGTTACCGCCCGTTGTGTGGTTTGATGCTATAAATCCAACAGGCATTTCACCGTTCACACCATAAGGTCCGTAGTCCTTCTTCTCGTATAGTTCGCGTAGTTTTTCAGGCATCTCATAATCTTCTACATCTGTCATGGCTGCTTTTTCAATAATGCCTTCCAGGGTGGTGTAGTAGTTATAAGTAACGCCATCTACCGGCTCATAAGGCTCTACTTTACCGTAAGCTACGCGCAGGGTAGAGTTAGCATCCGGGTAAAACTTCTTGTCCTGCTGCATGGCACGCTGACCCGTAATGTAAGTTCTGTAAAGTAGGTTCAGGTTGTCGTTTACTGCCGTGTAAGTTGGCAATACCTGCGTACGGTAGTGCTCGTTTATACCATTGGCAAGTGCAAAAGCAGGATCGTTTTTAAGCGCATTTGATTTACCGGCCTTTACCTGTGCCAGTAGTTTTTTAGCGCCAGCTTCTGAAGTTAAATCTGATTTGCTGTAAATGTCTTTTGCCATTTTAGCGAAGTCGCCTTTATACTTTGTAGCAGCAGACTTAACGGTTTCCGGCAGTAATTTTTTGTGCAGTTCGTTATAGTATAAGCTCATTAAAGCAGCAAATACTTTCTGGTCGGTAGGGGCATTGTAGTTTTTGTAGAAGCCCGGCATGCCACGCTCCAACCTCTCAATCTGCGAGTTAATCTCAGCCTGCGGCGCTTTGGCTTCCAGCATTTCCTGCAGTTTAGCATAACCGGTAGCGTAACGCAGCAATTCTACACCAAAAGCCGCTTCGGTAATGTAGTCGCGCGAAATGGTCACACCATCCAGTGCCTTATAGTTCTTTTCAAACTCAGCCATCAGTTTACCGTATTCCTGCTTGCGTGTAGGGTCAGCATTTACCCAGTTCACAAATTGGTTCTCCAGTTCCTTTTTCTTTTCAATGGCGTTAGCCTTACGTAAGCCGCGGTTCTCACCGATCCACTTTTTCCAGTAGTTGGCGATGCTGGCATACTTGGCCGCATACTGTATACGAACTGCATCCGAAGCTTTCATGTCCTTATCCAGGATCTGCAGCTTCGTGTCGCGGATGTTTATTTTAGCAGGGTTAGATACATTGTATACTTCCTCTATGGCATGTGATGTAAGGTACTCGTTGGTGCGCCCCGGGAAACCGAACACAAGCGTAAAATCATTTTCCTTTATGCCGCTCAGCGAGATAGGCAGGTGATGCTTTGGCTTGTAAGGTTTGTTGTTCGGAGAGTACTCAGCCGGTTCGTTGTTAGGTCCGGCATAAACGCGGAACAACGAAAAGTCGCCGGTATGGCGAGGCCACATCCAGTTGTCGGTGTCGCCACCAAACTTACCTATAGATGATGGTGGAGCACCAACCAGACGGATGTCCTTAAAAGTTTCGGTAACATACATGTAGTACTCGTTGCCATAAAAGAACGGACGAATAACAGCGCCATAATGCGTACCTGCTACCGCCTGCTGGCCAACTTTCTGTATATTCTTCTGGATGATCTCTTCACGTGCAGCTTCTGTTTTGGCAGCTTCCGTACCAGCTAAAATCTGCTTTGTAACATCCTCCATGCGCACTATAAAAGTGGCAGTAAGACCCGGGTTTGGCAGTTCCTGGCTCTTATCCATCGCCCAGAAACCTTTGGTCAGGTAGTCGTTCTCTACAGTACTGTGCTGCTGTATCTGGCCATAACCACAGTGGTGGTTGGTCAGAAGCAAACCTTCCGGAGAGATCATTTCGCCGGTACAAAATCCGCCAAACGATACGATGGCATCTTTCAGGCTCGACTGGTTTACACTATAAATGTCTTCGGCAGAGAGCTTCAGGCCCTTTTTCTGCATATCAGATTCGTTGAGCTGTTTTAGCAGCATAGGCAGCCACATGCCTTCGTCGGGGCGGGCCGTAGTTATACCTATGCTCAGCCAGGCAGCTGCTATAAAAGCAAAAATGCGTTTGCTGATCATGAGTTAATATTAGAAGTTAAAGTTTGATTGCCTGAAATTACTCCAAAATAGAAAAGGAAGCAAACAAGGAGGGTTTTGTGGGTGTGTTGTATTATATTTTCATAGTCCGCAAAATCCAACCACCCCTAACCCCTCCTTATCTAAGGCGGGGAGTTTTAGCTGAACAAAGTCCCCCTTTGAAGGGGGTAGGGGGATGTTTTACTTTGGCGAGCAAACACCCCTATAGTCCCCTCAAGGGGACAGTTCTGTCATAGCTGTAGATTTCTTTATAGTTCTATAGTTGACGGTATTGAGCGGACAGGTCGCAACCTGTCCCTACGGAATTACTATCACGAGAAAGGTCGAAGCTTATAGTATCTAGCTATAGTTAAGCGGTGGCTATGCGAAGTTTTCCAGTCTTTGGGTTGAGCGCCTTTGATTTGTTGCGGTGCCGTAAGGCAACCCGAGGTACAAGGATAGCAAGAAAGCAGCAGCGCGATGCCCGAAGACGAGGCCTCGCGGCCGTGAGCGAGCCAAGCTGACTATAAAACTGTAGGTGAGTAGAGCTCTCAGGATAAAAAGTAACTATAAAGTTATAGCTTGTTTCAATCAACTATAAATTCAAACTATCAGACACTTAAGATCCCTCGGCTGTGCTCGGGATGACATTTAAGATACTGTAACACCAGAAACTCGCAGGAGCTACGCACTATGCCGGGTCTTACACATTATACTTATCTTACAACTCAAACTATAGACGCCAAAATAAAGTATAGTTGATAGCTTGCTTACAAACACATTTTCATCATCACCCGAACACCCGTGAACACAATATCTAAAAAGAAGCACTTTTACCCGGTAAACAGGGGTTTGCGCAAATACCTGCACCAGTATAGCCGTAATTTTAAGCTGCCAGTGCACTACGACGACCTACTGCATTATGCCGACTCGTTTCCGTACTTCGATAAAAAAGGGGAGGACACGCTTTGGGAATCTGTGATGTATGAGCAGCAATCGCAGGAAGAACTTAACCATGGCCTGACCATGATCTATGCCTTACTGAAAACTGATGGCGATATGTCGGTGATGGAGCACTTGTATGTGTCCCGGATAGACTATTGCACCTTCGGTAACTCAAACCCGTTCCGGGTACAGATCATGAACCAGCTCAACGATAACTACGACTACTTTTACGTGAAGCGCGCCGATGCCTCGCGTATCTATGGCCTGGAGCTGGAGCACATTTTATCGCCGAGCCGCATTAACTACCTCGTAGATGCTGATACCCTGATAGAAGAACATATTGCCGGCATTCCGGGGGATATTTTTATAAAGCAGTATGTAGAGCGTGCCGGTACGAACAAGGTGCGTATTGCCAAGGAATTTGTAAAATTTAACGAACGTTGTTTTGTACGTTTGCTCGGCGATATGCGCTCTTATAACTATGTAGTAGATATAACTCCTGATTTTGAGGACGAGCAGTACAGAGTACGCCCCATCGACTTCGACCAGCAGAGCTATGAAGGCAAAAAGACCATGTACCTGCCACAGTTCTTTAAAGATAATAATGTGATCGTGGACCTGGTCATGAAGCTGCTGAAACCCGAAACTATAAAACAGTACCAGAATGAAGAGCGCACGCTCATGTTCCGAAGGTTAAAGTCGGCACGTTACCGCCTGAAAGACCTGATAGATTGCATGCGAAGGGATACGATCTCTACTCCCGAAAAAATAGAGCAGCTAAAGCAGGAGCTAAGTGAGCACCATAAGTCAAAAGAGTTTCTGAAGTGCAAGTGCATGGGCGACCTGGTGCGGCTAAACCTGAAAACTATACTTGTAAAAGCCCCAATTGTAGCAGAAGGCAAAGTATAGAATTAAGGCATAAGATTTTTTTGACAAAGGACATTAAGACAAACAACCGGATAGCGGTAACTATAGGACTTAAACTAATTTATACCATCAGCCAAAGTTCCCCTCTAAGGAGGGACAGGGGTTGGTTAACATCCAAGCTATTACTCAACTTGCATGAACCAAACCTAAAATTCGTAAAATTCCAAAAAACTTAGTTCTGAAAAACCTGAAGTAGTGCGTTTTATACTTCTGCCAAATAAATAACCTATGTTTTAGAAGTATAAAGTTTGCATTGCATCAGAATTTACGTACTTTTGTAACGGCAAATCGGCACGGCCAGCTCCTGCCAAATCCCCCAGGACCGGAAGGTAGCAAGGGTAGGCGGTCGAAGCGGCGCGATGTTGGTTTGCCACTTTTTTTTGCCCATACCCCAAGGCTCCTTTGCAGCCAGCCTCAAAAATATCCGCATTCTTTCCGCTTTCAGGATTTATAGTTTAGCTTTGTAGCTATAATCATCCCAACTCCTATGAAATTCTTTATCGATACTGCAAACCTGCAGGAAATTCAGGAAGCACACGATCTTGGCGTGCTTGACGGCGTTACAACCAACCCATCGCTGATGGCGAAAGAAGGTATCTTCGGCCATGATAATGTGATGGCACACTACAAGAAAATTTGTGAAATTGTAGATGGCGACATCAGTGCGGAAGTGATCGCAACGGATTACGAAACTATCATTAAAGAAGGCGAATTCTTAGCTGAGCTGCACCCGAACATCGTGGTGAAAGTGCCAATGATTCGCGACGGTGTGAAAGCGATCCGTTATTTCAGCGAAAAAGGCATTAAAACTAACTGTACACTGGTATTCTCTGCTGGTCAGGCTATTTTGGCTGCTAAAGCTGGAGCAACCTATGTATCTCCGTTTGTTGGTCGTTTAGATGACGTTTCTACAGACGGTATGCAGTTGATCGACCAGATCGTGCAGATCTATAGCAACTATGGCTACCAGACACAGGTACTGGCTGCTTCGGTACGCCATGTAATGCACCTGGTACAGTGCGCTGAGATCGGTGCTGATGTGGTAACCTGCCCGCTTAATGTGATTACAAGCCTGCTGAACCACCCGCTTACCGATATTGGTTTGTCTAAGTTCTTAGCCGACCACGCGAAAGGCAACAAATAATTATTAATGAGTAATGTTTAATGAATAATAGGGCACACACGCTCTATTATTCATTAAACATTATTAATTACTCATTCCGACACATGTACATCATCAAAGTAAAAGGCAAGGCTAAAATTCCGGATTATATACAGCTACGCGATGCCAATTTCGTGCTCATAGCTTATTTCCGGGCCGACCGGCCGCTGAAAAACCTGGACCGTTATGGTTTGGAAGGGAAGGAAGATGCGCTGGCAGCTTTGATAGAGTCGTTGGAATTTGGTAAACTGCAGAAATTAGAGATTTAAGTTTTTAAGTATAAATGAGTTTTTCGTCTTCACCCATAGTATCCCTTCGCGATGTAGCTGTTTACCAGGACAGCAATACCATTTTGAGTGGCGTAAGTTTTGATATTGAAAAAGGTGAGTTTGTGTACCTGGTTGGTCGCACAGGCAGCGGAAAAAGTTCGTTACTTAAAACCCTTTATGCTGATCTGCCTTTGCTTACAGGTTCAGCTTCCATTTCTGATTTTACGCTGAGCAAACTTCCACGCAAAAAAGTACCCTTCCTGCGTCGCCGAATTGGCATCATTTTTCAGGATTTCCAGTTGTTGTTTGACAGAAGTGTTGCTGAGAACCTGAGCTTTGTGCTGCGTGCAACGGGCTGGAAAGATAAAAGCAAAATTAAGCAACGCATTTCGGAAGTGCTGATGCGTGTAGGCCTTGACTCGGCTGCGAACAAAATGCCGCACCAGCTTTCGGGTGGCGAGCAACAGCGTATAGTTGTAGCCCGTGCGCTATTGAACGAGCCTGTTATACTTATTGCCGATGAGCCTACCGGAAACCTCGACCCGATCGTGGCGGATGGTATCATGCAGCTTTTTATGGAGATCAATAACAGCGGAACAGCTGTACTAATGGCTACGCACAACTACGAGGTCATCAACAAATACCCGAAACGCGTACTGAAATGCGAAAGCGGTAAGGTGCTCGACTCCAACAAAGAAACCTTCGCGTTTACTACAGCCAACTACTAAGCTTTTTTCCCGGGATTTATAGTTTGAGCCGCCTGCTATAGTTATAGTTGGGGCTATAAACATGCCGCCAGTTTGAGCGCAGTGGTAACTGGTGGCCGGGCATAGCAGGCAGTTTGTAACTGCCGAAACTATATTGCTGGAACACTCCAGTTACAAACCAGCCCCATGGTTAGCCACAAGTTGAAAACTTGCGGCATTTAATTGGTTATGGTTCTGCACTACCAACCAGTATAAGTCTTCACGATCTTCCGCACCCAGTCATTTAGCTCCGGGTATACTTTAAAACCAAGGGTCAACGAACCATAAACTATAGTTATGACAGTGGAGCGCACGGCCATATCCAGGAACACATTTCCGAGGTAAGGAATGAGGTAAGAAACACCCAGCGCAACAGCCGCAATGAGTGTTATACCGACCGAACTCCAGGCAAAAGGCTGCATTTTATATACCCACAGCACAAAGAACATACGCAACAGGTTAATGAACACCAGTGACAGCATGGTGGCAAAAGCTGCGCCGTTCATGCCATACAGCGGTATAAAAATATAGTTCGTGAAGATAGTAAGGGCAGCCAGCACAATGTTAAAGAGCAGGTCCCAGCGGTATTTATCTGAAGTGGCCAGGATGATGCCGTTAATACCGGTTGCCAGGTCAACTAAACGTGCTAATGCTAATAATAAGACCACATACTTACCTTGCCGGTAAGTTTCAGGCATAAACGAGAACAGGTTATCAATATTCGCCCAGATACCAATAAATAACAGTAAACCGATGATGAGGTTGATGAGCGTGATCTGTTTGTAAAATTTACCGAGGCCGGGCAGGTTCTTGTCCTTCCAGAACTCGGCTACCTGTGGGAATGCTATTTTATAGATGGCTAAGGCTGGTGTAACAATAGCGCTTGTAATAAAAAAAGCAGTTGTATAGATACCATTGGCTCCCAGGCTAACCGCACTGATCATGACCTGGTCTACGGTTTTGATGATGGTAACCGACACGTTTCCCATGAATGTGAAGAGCCCGAAAAATAGCAGCTCACGTAGCGGAATAATACCGGAAGCCATAGCCAGCGACGGCCTGATATGAAACTGTTTCAGCCACATAGTATACACTACCAGTACCAGTGCTATAGCCGAGTTAATGCCTACATATAGCAGTACAAACGTATGGAAATCCATCACTCCAAAGGTATACACTACCAGCAGCACCAGAATAAGGAAGCGCGACAGGAAATCTTTTACAAACGACGAAACGATTGTTTTGAAAAGCGACCTGAGGTAAGCTGTGAACAGGTTGAACAGCAGCGTGAAAAAGGCCAGCGGAATGATGTAGTAATAGTAATCGAGCAGCAGGCTAGAGTTTTCGCGATAATAGTCAGATATAGTTGGCTTAAATACCAGGAACAGGATCGTTATCAGACCAAATCCCAGCATGGGCACCGAGAGCAGCAGAAACAGGAAACCGTGGTGTTGCTTTGCCTTGTCGCGGAAATAAGGGAAGTAGCGTACGCTCATATTCACGAAACCGAGTGCCGCAAACTGGGCAAACATTTCGGAAATGGTAAGCAATAGGCGCGTCAGGCCAACCTGTTCTTCGTTCAGGATGTTCGGGAAAAGCAGGATCACATTCACGTAACCGATGGCAATGCCGGCATACGAGATAATGGTGTTCCAGATACCTTCGCGCTGTAAAGTTCTACTCATTGGCTAAAGTCAGGTAGCAAAGGTAAAGGTTTTGGTGATATATGGTTAGTGCGCGATAAACTCTTGCAGATGTTGCAAGGCCAACTCACCACTTCTGCCATCATATTCGGTGCCCACGGTAGCATTATAATATTTAGCACGATAGTATACATCTGGCTTGTTATGCAGATGCTTTTGTAGGAGATCTTTTAGGTCGTTATAGTCTGCTGCAGCATCCACCAAACCATGTTCTATAAAACCATAGTAATCGTTCAGGTTCTCCTGAGGATTCATGTTGTAAAAGATAGACCACACATTGAGCAAAGTCGCCTCTAAGTGAATGCCCGAGTTGCCACTTATCTGAACATCTATTCGGCGCAGGTAATCAAAAGTTGGCTCAGTGCTGCCATCAGAAATGTGGATGTTGGAGTTTATAGTTAAAAGCGGTTTATAGTTGCGTGTATCGCGCGGGTGGGGCCTAAGTATAAAGTTTATAGTTGGGAAGTCTATAGTTAGCTGGCGCAGCAACTTTTCTACTTCCACAATATCATCCATCAGATTGCAGCCGATACCTATAGTTCTGATCTCCCGGTTTTTGTTTCTATAGTTGGCGTAGGCATCGGATTTCGGCATCCCGATCAATTCCACCCCGCCTTCTACAGGTCCGCAAAGTTTATACTTGTCCAGCGCATCCTGGCCTTCCAGCATGTTCAAGTCAAACTGCAGGGGCGGGAAAATGGGGCTGATACTCGCATGTTGAATGTAGGCTGTTTTTATGCCAACAGCTTTGGCGGCCAGTAACATGGCCCGCGCATCAGGGTTGTGGTCATTGGCGAAAACTATAGTTGTTGGCTTGTATTCGTGCAACTTCTGCAAGTACACTTCATAAAACCCGACAGCATCAAACAGCACATCATAAAACCTTAGGGTGCTTTCTTTTTTATGCTTCAGAAACTCCAGGAAAAGTGGCAGAAACTTATAGTAGTAAAATAGCTTTTTGCGCAAAGACAAGCGATTAACTATAGTATTATAATTACCGACATTCTTACTTTGTCCGGCCACAAAAACAGCATCAGGCAAGCCGGTTTCTATAAATTTAAGGCTGTCGTAATTATTTTGGCTTACTACATACAACCACACCTTTCCCTGAAGCTTTTCGGGTTGCTCTACTTGCTTAAAAAGATTACCAATCAGCCTAACCAGACTATAGCCTGCTACTTTTAAAAAGCGCTTTGTAGGTTGGGTAGGCGATACGGCATTCTTGGCGCTTTCCGGTAAACTATAAAAGCCTTCGGAAAAGTGCAGGTGTAAGATGTTGTTATAGAGGGTGTACCATTTTTTCATGGGCTATACCATGTCCCAGGTAAATGGCGTTCCGGCTTTGATATCGGTGGCAGCAGACTTGCCTAAGAGCTCGTCGTAGTGCTTCGGAGCAAGGCCTAAACCCGGACGAATAACACGAATGTTTTCTTTGGTCAGCGTTTCGCCTGCTTTAATGTCCTGTGCTGCATAAACGGAGCGCTTGAACAAGCGACTTTTTTCTTCGGCTTTTTGCACACCATACTGCACATGCCCCATTGCCAGCCATGCCCTTTCTGATTCTAATACCAGCATTCTCAGTTCTTCCGGCTCCAGCGAGAAAGCCGAATCTACGCCACCATCAGCACGTCGCAACGTAAAGTGTTTCTCTATAACTGTTGCCCCTAACGCAACAGCAGCCACGGCAGCACCTACACCCATCGTATGGTCTGACAGGCCGACTTGTAAGCCGTATAGTTCGCGCATGTGCGGTATGGTCAGCAGGTTTGTGTTTTCTGGGGTAGATGGATAAGTGCTGGTACATTTAAGAAGTATTAACTCCTTACAACCGGCATCACGTAACACCTGCACGGCTTCGGCTACTTCCTGCACGGTGGCAGCGCCTGTGCTCATAATTACGGGCTTTCCGGTAGCAGCTACTTTGCGCAACAATGGGTGGTCGGTATTTTCGAACGAAGCGATCTTATGAACCGGTGCGCCCAACTCTTCCAAAAAATTAACGGCAGTTTCATCAAACGGAGATGAAAAAGCTATCATACCACGCTCTCTGGCTCTTTCGAATATGGGCTTATGCCATTCCCATGGCGTATAAGCTTCTTTGTACAAATCGTATAGTTCGCGGCCTTTCCACAGCGAATTTTCGTCTTCAATGGTAAAAGCACCGGGCAGCGTCATGGTGTCGGCAGTGTAGGTTTGCAGCTTTATGGCATCGGCACCGGCGTCGGCGGCGGCATCAACTATATCCAGCGCCCTTTCCAGCGACTGGTTATGGTTGCCCGACATTTCGGCGATGATAAAAGGCTTATGGTTTGGCCCAACCATGCGGCCGGCTATAGTTATATCGTTGATCATGATCTTATTAAACTATATTTTTTGAGGCAACTCCAGCACAAAACGGTGTGCATTAGGGTGCTGCGGATCTGTTGTACCATAAGCAAAACCAGCTTTTTCAAATGCTCTTACTGATGCCATATTATTCTCTTGCACAAGCCCAACTATAGTCTTTATAGTTTGATTTTCGCGCTTGAGTTTGCTGATGCCTTTATGTAAAACGTTATGACCAAGGCCTTTGCCCCTGAAACCGTCGCTGATTAGATAGCTAATAGTTGCCGTGTCAGCGTTCACATCAAACCGAATCTGGGCAGCTGGTTTGCCGTTTACTTCTGCAATATAAAATTTAGCGTTGGCATCTTCCAGTTTCGCTTTGTACCAGCGGGTATGGTTTTCGAGTAAGATCGGCTCCGGATTAAAAGAACGCTTGCGAACTTCAGGGTCGTTGTTCCAGTCGAAAACAAGTTGTAGGTCAGCTATAGTTGCGTGGCGTAATTTGAGATTAGTTATTAAGCTGAGTTGGCTAAATATGTTTCTTAATCGCTCGTCGCTTTTCCCGTCAAAATATTGACGTTGTATTGCAACCTGAGAATCAAACTTATCTATTAAGTCCTGGCTTATAGTTTCAGTACTATAACTTTGAGCTATTCTAGTTTCAGTCAGAAATTTAAAAAGCCCTGACTGGTTATCGGCAGTCTGCTTTATGTAGAGCACTCCACCAACGGCAGCATATTCGTAAGCAACGCCGCTGGCTGAGGTAATGGCTACGGCACAGCGTTTCATCAGTTTCTGCATATCCTCTGCACTCAGGTTCTGGTGCAGTTTATAGTTTTTGAGCTGATACAGCCAATCTTGTAGTTCCGGTAAATGTTTATAAGCGCTGCCAACTATAACCTGTATAGTTGCTGTACTTTGCGTTTCAGCCAGTTCTTTGGCTATCTGTAAGGTATAGTTATCAGGGTCGGCGCCGCCCATGTTTAGCAGAATGTTTAGCTTGCCTTTAGGTAGTCCTCTCTTAATTTTTGATGCTTTCAAGAAAGGTTCGCGAAGCAAAGCATATTCTGGCCCGAGCAGCAGTTTGGTATAAGGCGCTGTTTTATAGTTGGATGCTTGTAAGCCGCCTGCCTGGTTTATGATAACATCCGCTACAAAAGGGTAGGAGTGGATATCATCAATGCAAAACAACACCGCATCGCGCGATTTTATAGTTTGCTGGTATTCAGTGCCAAAATTATAGCCATCCAGCACCACGATCTCTTCTTCCGAAATATAAGCTGCTAACTCATAGGTGAAGCGGACCTCATCGGGTTTGCATATCGGTAAAGTGATGATGCCGTGGCAGGTCTGGAGTATTTGTTCTTTTAACGTTTCGTCAGGTTCTTGTATCGCAAACACGCATTCAAAATCATCGCGCAGCATAGCAGCCAGTGCCAGCGAACGAACCACATGGCCCAAACCAATACGGCTGTTGCCATCTGCCCGGAATATGATGCGACGGTTGCTAGTCAAGGTTATGTAACAGTTTATACTTTAATTCTGCCAGTTTCCAATCGGTCAGCGTATCAATATCCTGCGCCTCCAACTCGTCCAGCGTTATTACTCCTGAGTTATCCGTAAAAAGTGCCTGTTTGGTTAAGAAAGCATGGGTATTAAACCAGTAGAACTGTCCTGCATCATGATATGCATCCGGTAAGTCCTGCGAACGCTTTGTCAGGTTTTCAGGCCAGTTCAGTAATGCTTTACTTTCCTCTATTTTAAGGCTGCGCCAAATGGGATAGCTATACTTTAGTACCGGAAAAACAGTGTCGAAATTCTGATGCTGGATTAATTCGTAACCCTGGGCTAGTGTTTCAGATTGAAGAAGAGGCGCAGTAGGATAAATGCAGCAAGCATACGTAATATCCTTACCCTGCACTTTATAGTTCTCAAGCACTTCCAACAGTACTGCAGCTGTAGTGGCAAAGTCGTCGGAAGTTTCGGGGCTACGCAGAAAAGGTACCTGTGCCCCATACTTTCGGGCAACTTCAGCAATCTCCGCATCATCCGTAGAGACCATCACTTCAGTAAAGAGCCCGCTTTTTAAAGCAGCTTCAATGGAGTAAGCAATGATTGGCTTGTCCAGAAAAGACTTTAAGTTTTTACGTGGGATGCGTTTGCTGCCACCTCTGGCCGGTATGATGGCAATATTTTTCAAACTACAAACTCCTTTACCTTATCAATCACAAATTCCTGCTCCTCAGCTGTGAGGCTCGGGTACATTGGCAAACTCAGACACTGGCTATAGTATTCTTCTGCTTCGGGGTAATCTCCTTTTTTAAAACCTAAGCCTCGGTAATAAGGCATGGTGTGGGCCGGAATGTAGTGTACCTGTGCAAAAATGTTGTGCGTACGCAGGAAATCATATAAACCTTTACGGTCGGCTACTTTTATCACATATAAATGATAGGCATGGCCAGTTTCGCCATCCTCCTGCAAAGCTTCTGGTGCAGTCTGCAATACTTCTATACCATCTACATCAGAAAAAGCGGCATCGTAAACTTTAGCAATTCCCCTTCGTCTGGCCAGACCGGCATCAGCGCGCTGTAGCTGAGATAAACCCAAAGCACACAGCATATCCGGAATTCTATAATTATAGCCCAGTTCCTGCATTTCCATGTACCAGCCACCGTGGTTTTCTTCCAGCAGTTGAGGGTCGCGGGTAATGCCGTGGGTGCGGTAAAGCAATAGTTTCTGGTAAAGCGCTTCGTCGTTTGTGGTTATCATGCCGCCTTCGCCGGTAGCAATGTGTTTTACCGGGTGGAAAGAGAAAATAGCCAGATCAGCATAGTTACCGTTTCCGCAAAGCTGCTTTTCGCCTTTACTATCTGTAAAATAACCGCCCGGCGCATGGCAGGCATCTTCAATTATCCATAAACAATATTCATCCGCGAGCTTCTTGAACTCTTCCAGGTTCACCGTGTTGCCTGCAAAATCAACTGGAATGATGCCGGTGTAATAGCCTTTTGGTTTGCTCTCTAAAAGCGCGCGTACCTTGTTTATATCCAGCAGAGCAGTAGCCGGGTCAATGTCAGCAAATTCTATAGTTCCGCCACAATAACGCACGCAATTGGCCGAAGCCACAAAGGTTATTGGCGTGGTAATTACCCGCGATTCCTCATTTACACCCAAAGCCATGGCGCACAAATGCAATGCTGCCGTACCGTTGCTCACAGCTACCGCATACTTAGAACCCACATAGTTAGCAAAAGCCTGTTCAAACTCCGCTACCTTCGGGCCCTGCGTCAGGAAATCCGATTGCAACGTAGCTACTACCGCATCAATATCATCCTGGGTGATGTGCTGCCTGCCGTACGGAATTGGGTTCATGGTTTTAAAGTATAATTAAGAATGATCAATGAGTAATACAGTTATAATGAAATGAGAAGTAGGCATTCATCATTACACACTAAAGCTTGGGTCAACGTGCTGGCGGATCTGGTCTCGTAGCTGCTCTGCTGACAGCCATTCGTCGTTGGTGCCGGAGTTATATTTGAAGCCAATTTCTACCATTTTACCGTTAAATGCCTTCAGAAAATCCTCTGTTGTCCAGGTTGGGGTAGATGGTAGTATCACGTAATATTTATCCAACTCAACCGTGTTCAGCGAGTCAGTTTCGGTTATCATTTCTTCATGCAGTTTCTCACCTGGTCTGATGCCCACAATCTCCTGTTTACAATCCGGACCAATAGCTTTTGCCAGTTCGGTTATTACATAAGAAGGAATTTTCGGCACGAAGATCTCGCCGCCCCAATGCGTTCCCAGCGCATGGAAAACCATTTCTACACCTTCTTCCAGCGAAATATTAAAGCGGGTCATGTCCTGGTGCGTGATCGGCAGTACGCCTTCCTCACGCTTCTTCAGGAAAAACGGAACCACAGAACCACGGGAGCCAATTACGTTGCCGTAACGAACCACAGAGAATTTAATGTCGCGCTTACCCTTCATGTTGTTGGCCGCTACAAAAAGCTTATCAGAGCATAGTTTGGTGGCACCATACAGATTTATAGGAGCTGCGGCTTTGTCTGTAGAGAGAGCAACCACATCTTTTACACCGCAATCAAGGGCTGCATTAATAATGTTTTCAGCGCCCAATACGTTGGTTTTGATACATTCCATCGGGTTATACTCGGCAGCAGGCACCTGCTTCATGGCAGCTGCATGAATGATGATATCGATACCTTCACAGGCACGCTTAAAGCGGTCTCCATCACGCACATCACCAATAAAATAACGGATAGATTTATACTTGCTGTGCGGAAATGTCTGCGACATTTCGAATTGCTTCAGCTCGTCGCGGGAGTAAATTACCAGTCTTTTCACATCCGGGAAACGGGCGTATACCATCTCCACGAATTTCTTTCCAAACGAGCCCGTGCCGCCCGTAATCAGTATTGATTTATTGTTCAGGTCTAATGCCATGTGTTGCTTTTTGCTTAATACAGCGGGAACCTTCCGGTCACCCGACATAAGGTGCAATTTATATATTTAATCTCTGAATGATTTAATTGTTGGGTGGTTTAATTGTGAGTTGTACTTAATTTACTGGTTCAGGCTGGTTCCGAACTATAAACTATAATTCGTACTTTCGGGGTATTCTTTAGCCAATATGATAAAAAAGCTGCTGTTTAAACTGCTCCATTCTGCCGGATATTATTTCCGTTATACTTCGGTGCTGCATCATGCATCCAAACAGGTAATGGCCCCTTCGCAGGTTTTGTTTTTTAACGAAGAGGAGAAGAGTTTCCTGGAAAGATCGGCAGCCAGCTTTAACTATAGTATAGATTATAGTTTGGGCTACAGGCAAAAAGAGCAGTATTTAGTTAGTTTGCGCAATGCTACCATATTGGGCAATTCCGGTGCTGTAGTTCAGGATGGCAAAGTTGTAGTGGAGTCTGTTTTTGATGTAAGCCGCTTGGCAAAGTCTCCTGCTTTTAAAGCCCCGGCACTGCTGTTACCAAACTATAAAAATGGCATTTATACTTCGGTACTTCATTTTCCCTGGGCTGAGAATAATAATTACCACTGGTTTTTCGATTGCCTGCCGCGGTTATACTATGTGCTGCAAACTACAGATCAGCCCATCAATATCATTATGCGCCAGGATCTGCCTGCTTACCAGCACGAAACGCTACGGTTTATACTTGCTGCATATCCGCTGGCAAAAGTGGTGTATATTGGTAAACATGAGAAGTGGGAGACAGAGCAGTTTATACTTCCATCGTTTGTAAGTAATTCGCAAAGTGGTTACCTGACTCAAAACATCAGTAGCTGGCTTCGCGAGAATATCTGGAAAGGCTATAATGTCGAGAAAAACAGCCAGAAAAAGAGGATTTACATCAGTAGGGCTAATACGAAGACCCGCCGTATAATTAATGAAGAACAATTGCTGCCTTTGCTTGCTAACTATGGCTTTGAGGTGATCAGGGCAGAAGAACTGACTTACCAGCAACAGGTACAGCTTTTCTACAACACCGAAGCCTTAATTGCACCTCACGGAGCCGGTTTAACTAATTTATTGTTCGCTGAGAATTGCAAGGTGCTGGAATTTCATCCGGCTAATCTCATTAAAACCCATTATTTACTGCTTAGCAAAGGCTTAGGGTTCAATTATAGTGCTATAGTTGGTTCAGCAGGCGATGCTTCTGAAAACTATACTATAGATGCGCAGGAAGTTGAGAATTGGCTGCAGCAACTATAAACAAAAAAGGAGACAAAGTATAAACCCCGTCTCCTTCATTATTCATTAAAAATTAGTCATTTACTCAAACTCCCCAGGTTTCCGGAGACTTACGCCATTCAGCCAATGCATCCATCGCAGATTGCTGGATATATCCATTTGCTACAGCAGCCTCGGTCAGGGCGCTATAGTTGCTCAGGCATTGCAGGTTTATACCTGCATTTAAAAAGTTTTCATCGGCGAGGGCAAATCCATAGGTAAATATCGCGGCCATGCCTACAACTTCGGCACCGGCGGCACGAACTGCTGCAGCTGCTTTCAGAGAGCTGCCACCTGTCGAAATGAGATCTTCTACGAGCACTACTTTCTGTCCTTCCAATAGTTTTCCTTCTATCTGGTTGCCCATGCCGTGTTTCTTTGGCTCCGGTCGCACATATAAAAAAGGCATCTCCAGAAGGTCGGCTACCAGGGCGCCCTGGGCTATACCTGCAGTGGCCACACCGGCAATTGCCTCGGCATCCGGGAAATTATTTTTTATCAGTTCCGCTAACTGTTGTTTTATAAAGCTGCGTATATGCGGAAACGAAAGGGTAACACGGTTGTCGCAGTAAATGGGCGAGTTCCAGCCAGAACTCCATTTAAATGGTTGTTCGGGGCTTAACTTAACGGCTTCGGTTTCCAGCAGAAACGAAGCTACCTGGTGTGCTGTCGTCGTAGTATCCATGAGCCGAAATTACAGAATTATTTGCCTTTTTACGGCCCTGTATTTTCTTTAAATTGATTTATTTATTCATTTGTGTAAATTTCACCCTTCATATTAGCTTCTACCGCATGAACGTTTTTATAAACGATATACCGCTTATCCTCAAAAGATCGAATGAAAAGGTTTACAGGCATCACTACGACCTTGTTTTGGACGCCGAAGATCACTTCACTTCGAAAGACCTGGTGGGGGATGTGCTGATAAAAGATGCGGACCTGATGCTGATAGACCGGCTCGTACGCCTGATGGAAGTGAAAAAGCTTAAAAAGCTGAAATCGCTGACATTAATTACCCATAAAAAGAAGCGCCTCATCGAGCACCTGAAAGACCAGTTCAAGATAGTGAAAGCCGCCGGGGGACTGGTTCTAAAAGACGGTATGATACTGATGATCTACCGACTCGGGGTTTGGGACCTGCCTAAAGGGAAACTGAATAAGAAAGAAGGTGCAAAAGAAGGTGCCTTGCGCGAAGTGGAAGAGGAGTGCAATATATCGGTTGAGTTGGTTGAAAAACTTCCTAAAACCTGGCACTCGTATGCTTTTAAAGGCAAAAAGATACTCAAGAAGACATCGTGGTACGTAATGAACTGCACCGACGATAGCCTGATGAAACCGCAAGCTGAAGAATTTATTGAGGAAGTTCGCTGGATGACCCCGGAGCAGGCAATGGAGGTTTTACCAAAGGCTTATACTTCTATAGCCTTTATAGTTCGCCATTATCTGCAATCGCTGAAGTCGGGAAAGGTATAAAATCTGCCACATCGCCGCCAAAACGGTGAATTTCGCGGATAATGGATGAACTGATGGCTGCCAACGGCGGTGACGTGATCAGGAAAACGGTTTCCAGGTCGGTGTTAACGTGGCGGTTAGCCTGGGCAATGGTGTTTTCGTATTCGAAGTCGGTCGTGTTGCGCAAGCCGCGCAGTAAAAATTTAGCACCAACCTCCCGCGCATATTCTGCTGTCAGTCCTTTATAAGATGCAACCGATACATTCGGAGTATTCTCAAATACACCTTCAATTATCTCAACCATCTGATCTACAGGTATATAGCGCTGCTTGCTGCTGTTGTTACCTATAGCAATAATTATCTCATCAAAAAGCCGGGTGCCACGCATCACCACATCCAGGTGTCCGTTTGTAAATGGGTCAAAAGAACCGGGGAAAAGGGCAATGCGCTTTGTCATTAAAGTAGGGTTTTTGATTTTATGCTTTTACTGCGGGTAAGATTTATAGTTTAAAACTATAGTTGATTCAGATTTCTCCTTGCGACAAATTAAAAAGATAAATTAATACTCATTCGCAAAGGTGTAAACTATAAAGCTCAAAGTAACGATGCTCGAACAGGTCGTCGAATTTGTAGGAGTAGCCGATGTCCTGTGGCTTTTTGCCAAACTTTACGTTGCGGATATATTTTTGCAAAATTGTGAACAGGGTAGCATCATGCGAAATGTCGCCCCACACCGTTATAGTTTCCTGCTCCGGGTTCATTTTCTGCTCCTGCATTACAAAAATAATGTAGTAGATAAAGTCTTCGGGGCTATGGTACTGGAAAATATTGCAGAACTGAAGTCCGTGGTTATCAGTAACAAGTATTGTTACATAGCTCCGTTCTACAAAAATATACATCTTTCGCTCGGCACTTCGTCCGGGTATGTGCAGCACACTTTTTATGAGCGAACTGGTCTGGTGAACATATTGCACCGGCCTGCCGGGGAAAGTTTGCCCGATGGCTTTGTGAAGCACTTTTGGCAGCGCAAAAATATTGACTGCTTCCAGCGAAGTATGCTTGTAAGCCAGCACGTCATCTAATTGCGGGTTGAGGTCGCTGTGCAGGCGCAGGTAATCGGTTTTATGTGTTGGGTCGAATAATGTCTCCGGGACCAGTGTAAAATGCAGGTTACTGATAGCTACACGAACTGTTTTCCAGTTCTGCTCCTGTAATAATGGGTTTGACTGGGCAATCAGAAGCAGTTGCTCAGCCGCCTGAATGGGAGTAAATACAGTGATCAGCTCATAATCTTCGAGCACTACAAACTTATTGCGTTCGGCATCAACTACTGCCAGCCGGATGCTTTTTTGGGCAAGCGACAGGTATAAATGGCAATGGCCGGCAGCCGAAAGCGCAAAAGCTTCGTCCTGAATTTTGTGCGAAAGCCGGAAGTTAGTGCTGGTCGTGTTCAAAGTATACGTTTCGTGAGTTGTAGCCCTAGCAAAGAGCTATGCAAGTATAAAAAAAATATAGCATTTCTACTTCAGGAAATGATGCGGCATGCTCATCAGGTCGTTGAAAGAGTATAAGTGATGCAGTATGCGGTGCTTATCAGTTAAAGGTATCTCTCGTACTTCGTGCTTCGTTTTCCAGGTCACTTCTTCGATCAGTTGTTTATCGGGGGCTGCTTCCGGATCCTGGCCTTTTTTTATACTTCCGCCGATAACCCGAATCTCAAAAAACAATTCTATCGCTTGTAGTGGGGGCTGCATAAATTCATTCACAAATAAAAAGCGGATCACTTCAACTTCCAGCCCGGTTTCTTCCAGCACTTCTCGTTTCAGGCAATCGGCTATACTTTCGCCAAACTGCAGGCCACCACCCGGAGGTGCCCAGAACGCTTTATTTTTTATAGTTGGCTGGTGGCGCACCAGCAGCATTTTATCGTCTTGCAAGCAGATGCCGCAAACCCGAACCCGAACTTTATCGGAGTAGGCAGCAGCATTTGGGTTTAAATCAGACATAGTTTGTAAAGGCGTGGTATTGGTGGTATTTTTGTATTTATGATCCAAACATATAATCCCGATTTCGAAGCTGACATCCGCGAAAAACTGGAACGCCAGGAGTTTATGAAACTAATGGGCTTCGAAGTTACAAAAATTGAGGCAGGAAGAATAGAAGGGGAGCTAAAACTGGAGCAGCGCCACAAACAACACAAAGGTTTTACGCATGGAGGCGTAATTGCCACACTTGCCGATATAGTTGCCGGTTTTGCTGCGGTCAGCCTTGTACCCAAAGATCATCATGTCGTTACTGCCGAAATAAAAGTGTCTTATTTCCACCCGGGAGTGGGCGATAAATTGCTGGCGAAAGGATATGTGATAAAGCAGGGTCGCAAACTCAATTTCTGCGAAGCCGAAGTTTACGTGGTAAAAGACGAAGCCGAGCCTTTGCTTATAGCCAAAGCATCAACAAGTATGGCAACTATAACGCCTGATGATCTAAAACTTAGAGAGAGTAAAAGTTAGAAGGTTTATGCTTGTAGAGACGCAATACTTTGCGTCTTAAGTTATCAGATGATCTCTAAACTATAGCTATAGTATAAGTTGTTAAGTTACATGGCACGATTGTCTGCGCTCGTGTCGAATATTGTTGGCCCTCTGGCCCAGTCGGGTTGCAAATCCGACAGCATAGTAAGACACGGTTTACAAATCAGCGCCAACAAGAAGATTTAGAATATTAATCATTCGTTATTCATCATTATCCACTAGAAACCATGCGTCCGGTAGAAGTTTTACGCCAGAATTTTCCTTTTGAGCCCACCGAGGACCAGGCGAAGCTCTTTGCCAAGCTGGATGAGTTTATACTTTCCAAATCGGAAGAGCGCGAGGTATTTATGCTGAAAGGCTATGCCGGTACAGGTAAAACGACAGTGGTTACCTCGTTAGTTAAGATCCTGAATAAGTTTGGCTACAAGTATGTGTTGCTGGCGCCAACCGGTAGGGCGGCAAAAGTAATGAGTACCTATAGCGGCAAAAAGGCTTTTACCATCCATAAAAAAATTTACCGCCAAACGGCTAACCCATACTCTGAGGGACTTGCCTTTACCCGGATGCCAAATAAGCTGGAGAATACTTTTTTTATAGTTGATGAGGCTTCTATGATATCGGATGACAGCGGTTTTGGGCAAAATGGCCTGCTGCAGGACCTGATGGGTTATGTGTTCGAGAAGAAGAGTAACAAACTGTTGTTGATAGGTGATACAGCTCAGTTGCCACCAGTAGGGCAGGCGCTGAGCACTTCGCTGGATGCTCCCTACCTGCGACATAATTTCCGCTGCAAAGTAGATGAGATAGAGTTGAAACAGGTAATGCGCCAGGCTGAGGCCTCAGGTATATTGATGAATGCCACTAACCTGCGCTCTCAGTTAGGGCAGGCGCAACCCGATATAAAACTATACACAAAAGGCTGGCGCGACATCTATAAAATGACCGGCGAAAAGCTGGAAGATGGTTTGCGCTATGCTTATGGTAAGTTCGGGGTAGAAAATGCAATCGTTATCTGCCGTTCCAATAAAGTGGCGAACATGTATAACCAGCACATCAGGCGCAGTATTTTCTTTTCTGAAGACGAGATTGGTGTAGGCGACTACCTGATGATCGTACGGAACAATTACTTCTGGTTACCAAAGGATTCTGAGATCGGTTTTATGGCGAATGGCGATTTCGTGGAGATCACCAAGATCATTAAGCTGGAGGATATGTATGGTTTCAGGTTTGCCGATGTGCGGGTCCGTTTTGTGGATTACCCTGAAGCTGAAGAACTGGAGGTTAAGATAATGCTCGACACCCTGCACAGCGATTCGCCGGCACTGCCCACTGACCAGAACAAGAAACTGTACGACGAAGTGCTGCAGGATTACATGGATATCGGCAACAAACGCGAACGCGCCAAAGAGCTGAAAAAGAACCCATACTTAAATGCGCTGCAGGTAAAGTTTGCTTATGCTTTAACCTGCCACAAAGCGCAGGGTGGCCAATGGAAAGCAGTGTTTGTAGAGCAGGGCTATCTGAATGATGATATGGTCAATGCCGAATTTGCCCGCTGGCTCTATACTGCGCTGACACGTTCGTCAGAAGAGCTGTATCTTTTAAACTTTAACACCCATTTATTAGCCAGTTAACGAACTAAATTAGTACATTGCCTCGTTGTAAAAACAAATTAAAGGCGAAGGCCGTAACACCGTTAAAACCCTTTCACTTATCATGAAAAAGATCATACTATCGTTTGCAATTGCAGCATTGGCAGCTGGTGGTGCAGTGGCACAGCAGCAGCCCGTAAGACAAGCATCTGCTCCACAGGTTCAGGCTAAAACCGGCCCGGCCATTACTTTTACGGAGTCTGAGTTTAATTTTGGCGACATAACGCAGGGCGATGTGGTGGAACACACCTTCACGTTTAAGAACACAGGTACGCAGCCGCTTGTAATTGAGCGCGTAGACGTAACCTGCGGTTGCACAACACCAGCCTGGACAAAAGAGCCGGTAATGCCAGGTAAAACTGGTACTGTTGTAGCCAAGTATAACAGCGCCGGCAGATTAGGCCAGCAAAGCAAAGCGATAACTGTACACTCAAATTCAGGTGAGCCTGTGCAAGTGTACATCAAAACAAATATAAAAGAGAAGCAGGCTAGCAGCGCTAAAAACTAAGCTACCAACTTTCTCAAATGCAAAAGCCATCCGGACAGGATGGCTTTTGTTTTTTAGTAGGGTGACAGAATGGTTTATACTTACAGCGATTTCAGGATGGCATAAAACAAGGCTGCCCAACCAACTATAAGCGCTGTGCCACCGATTGGTGTAATCGCGCCCAGCCAGGTAACTCCTGTTATACATAAAGTATAAAGCGAACCTGAAAAAATAAGTATACCTATAAAAAATGCCCATGCTGCTACCTGCAGTGCCGGGTGCTCAACTTTAAAAAGCAACAAACCCACGGCAAGCAAAGCCAAAGTATGGTACATCTGGTATTTTACGGCTGTCTCAAACGTTTCGGTGCGGTTAGTTGCCTGCAACATAGCGGAAAGCGCATGTGCCCCAAATGCACCGATCATAACAGACAAAGCTCCTAAAGCACTTGCCAAAAGGAGTATGGTTTTCTGTGTCATGTGTAAAGTTTAATTCGATATATGGTACCGGGTTTCAAATTTGTCTATCAATACAGTTATAAGGGCTGCTATGACGAATCCAAATAAACCGAATACTATAAAAAGGATGAATGATAAAACCAGATCACTGCTTATCAAAAATAAGATCAGCGTTATAGTTAAGTTAAATGCGACATTTGAGACAAGACCAGCTACAAGTTTTTCATCATATGTCTGCTTTCTCTTTAACAATAGTCTGTTCAGGAAGATCGCCAACGGAATAGATAATATAAACAAACTGAATCCTGTCAGGACGGGATGGTCATTGACTATACTTACACCTACTTTTATAGAAATAAAAGCCAGAATAACTCCTGATAGAGGAACCATAACTGCCATGTAAATTCCTACAAGTATAGGCGCAACAAATATAAGCTTATTATCTACTTTAGTCGGAAACTTTAGCATGATGTGAACCAGACGCAGGTTAGCTAAAAAAACTATTCCTCAACGTCATCCTCCAGAGCATCTATGATCTGCTCTTCCAGGTCGCTCAGGCTTTCGTAGCGTTCCAGTTCGATCTCTTTGTTGCTGTGCTTTAATTCCTGCACAACTTCCAGGGCTATTACCAGCGGGTCTATTTCGCGGCCTTGTAGTTCGGTTGTCCAGTTAGGGCCAACAAGCAGGCCGTCGTCGTACATACCTACACACCAGTTCTCCAGGAACTCGGCTACCGGCAGCGATTCGGCTGTGTAGCCTTCCCATTCATCAGAAGCGCAAGCCTTTGCACTTGCTTCATTAGACCAGAACAGGATCACTTCGGTTTCTTCATACTCATTCGAGTTAGAGGTAGCCCAGATGTCGCCTTCCGACAAGCCCCAAACCTTTTCAGTTTCAACTACCTGCTTTATAAATTCGCGGTAGCCGGCTTCCTGATTTGCATTTTGCTCTTGCATGTTATCGTGTTTTAGTTAGTGTCTATTTGTTATAGTTGCGCGCCCCGAAAATTCCGCTGCCAACCCGTATCATGGTGCTGCCTTCTTCCAGGGCCAGTTGCCAGTCCGAAGTCATGCCCATCGATATCTCTTTAAAATCGGAATTAGCAAAAAAGAACGTTTCTTTCAACTGTTCAAAGTACGAGCGTAGCATCCGAAATTCCTGGCGTAGTTTGTCCTGGTCGTCGGTGTTTGTAGCTATGCCCATTACGCCTGTTATGCGAATATAGTGCATGTTACGGTATTCCTCCGACTGAAGCAAGGCAGTTGCCTCTTCGTAGCTCATGCCATACTTGGTTTCTTCGTCGGCGATGGACAATTGCAGCATGCAGTTTATGGGCAAAGTGCGGTTACGTTGCTCGGCGCGCTTATTAATTTCCATCAACAGTTTCAGGCTGTCTACGGACTGTATGGTATCTACAAAATCAGAAATATATTTTACTTTGTTTGTCTGCAGATGCCCGATCAGGTGCCATTCGATATCGTGCGGGAGCAAGGCATATTTATCTACCATTTCCTGCACCTTATTTTCGCCAAAAATGCGGTGGCCGGCATCGTAAGCCTCTTTTATAGTTTCTACGGAGTGGGTTTTGGTCACAGCCACTAATCTTACTGGTGAGTTTTTAAGCTGTTCGTCGAAGTAGCGTATGTTATCTGCAATGTGGCTCATAGTTCTAAGTATAGTTTTGAATGGGTAGTAGCGTGATCAATTTTAATCTGAGATCAATCAACCATAGTTTCAGGATGCTTATAGTATAAATCTATAGTTCTGGTTTTATCAAACCTATTTTTTCTTTTTGGTAGTTACTGTTTTCGCATCTTATTACGCTCGTGCTTTATGTTTTTCATCCAGCCCGAGCCAAGCTGTGCATCTAAATGCTGATACACCACCTCATTATATGCCTCCCATAGTTTTACCTGTACAATTTCGTCGCGGGTTACCGGTCTTACACAGCTCATTATCTCATATTCAAAACCATATTTCTTTTTGATTTTCGGGTTTAGTTTAAGAAACGGGTCGTCGGTTAACGACAAGGCAGTCCATTCCAATATTTTGGGGTTTCCGGCTTTTATATCAGCAAGTGCTTTGGCCTGGTATTCCGCAATCAGTTTGTCAGGGGCAGGTTTATAGACTTTGTCAATGCAAAACCTTAAATCCTGTAAGTCAGTGTTTACTGTTACCAGTGTATCATTATCAGGGAATTGTAAGGCTGCCGTACTTAATGTATAAGTGCCCTCCTGTACCTGATTAAAATCGAAATTTCCAGCTTGGTCTATTGTTGTACTATACTCTCTGTTGCTATCAACGGCTCTTAACCTGATCAACATTTCCGGAGTAGACTTTTCAGCATCATTTTGTTGGGTATAGCATACGTTAACCTGACCAGTAACCTGGTATGTTTGCTGCGCCTGGGTTGGGGCAACAAGTATAAAAAGCAAAAACCAACTAAGCAGGAAATACCGCATATCTTGAGTTATTAATTTCTATACTTTTAGTCTTCCAGCACATTGGTTATAAAAGTGTTTTTTAGCAGCATCCAGGATAGCAGCAGGAGCAGGGCCCACTTTAAGTATACCTGGTAATAATCTTTTGTATCTCGGAAGCGTTTCTCGCTAACTTCTGTTTTCTCCAGTTGGTTTATACTGTTAAATACAGCTTGCAGGGCGTCCTTACTATCGGCCCTGTAAAACTGGCCGTTTCCTATATCTGCCACATCGCGCAGGCTGCTTTCGTCGAGCTTGGTTTCTACATAAAGTGTTTTGCCCGAGTCATCTACTGCAAAAGGCACTTTTCCGTCTTTACCTATCCCGATACTATAAAGTTTTAAATTAAAGCCACTGGCAAGTTGCGCAGCCATTTGCGGGTCTAAGCTGCCAGCGGTATTTTCGCCATCACTTATAAGTATAATTACCTTGCTTTTTGCTTCGGAGCCGCGCATGCGGTTTGTTGCTACAGCCAGGGCGCTACCTATGGCCGTACCATCATTCTCGATCATCTTAAACCCGATGGAATTTATACTTTCGCGGAGCATATCGTAGTCAGTGGTGAGCGGGGCCAGGGAGTAAGCATCTCCAGCAAAAACCACCAGTCCGATCCTGTCCTGCACACGGCCGTTTATAAATTCCAGGGCTACTTCTTTGGCGGCATCCAGGCGGTTGGGTTTTATATCCTGCAACTCCATCGAGCCCGAAACATCAAGGGCAAGTATAATATCGATGCCTTCGGCGGTAAGCTCCACCTGTTCGTTTATGCGTTGCGGACGGGCAAGCGCCACCAGCACCAGCATAATAAAAAGTATAAAAAGTATATCCGGGATAAAGCGCAGCAGGCTGGTCCATTGCCAGCTTAGCTTGCCATCAAACATGGCTACGTTCAGCTTGTTGCGGGTATTCAGGGTGAAGAGCCACTTAAGTATGAACAACAGCGGCACCACCGGCAACGCATACAGCACTGCCGGAAAAACCCAGTCGTAGGAACCGAGCGTGCTAAGATTGAACCATTCCAGGCTCAGCCATTCCAGCAGGTTGTCTTTTTCTTCTAGCATTTTTAGTTATCTCGCGCTGGGCTTTATAGCGGCTTTTGGCAAAGCGGCGCAGTAACAGCATCGCAGATTTTGTTTCGTTATCGGCTTCGGTCTGCACGTTGCCATAAATAGTTTTGTCGCACAGGCGAAGGGCATTGTTCACCTCCTCGTTGTCGTCGTAATATTCCACTATCTCTTTTGTAGTAAAAGAGTTAATGGCACTTCGTTCGAGTTTGGTAAGGTAGTTTTTCCAGAGCGAGACGGCCTTTTCCATACTTTGCGTTGACCCGGATTTTAAGAACCGGTCGATGTGGGCATTTAAGCGCGAGTTAAAGTATAGATGGTCTTTACGCAGGCGGTATAGTTTATACTTCGTTTTTATAGTTTGCCCGAACAGCAACCAGATCAACGTGGAGAGCAGAGTTATAAAGGAGACCCAAAGAAGTAAAATCGGCCAGTTAAAACGCTCTTCTACAGGTTGCAATGTCGTGTCTGATCGGAATGTTAGCGGCGCATTAACTTTGGTTACCTGCTGTTGCAATACCACATGGCTACTGTCGGCACGCAGGCGCAAGGTGTCTTTTCCTTTTAAGATGAACACAGGTAAGGCCAGCGCCTGGGCTGCTTTTAGATCAAATGTACGCAAGGTATAAACGGCACTGTCGGTACTTATGCCGTCGCGGGTACGGGTTGGGTAAAAGTCGCGGCGCACCAACTCAAAAGGAGAGAAGTTGTACGATTCGCCTGGAAGTATAATTTCTGTAGTATGCGGGTGCTTATGCACTAACGTATACGTTACAGGCAGTCCCAGTTTTATAGTATCCTGGCTAAAGTAACCTGCAGGCCGTTGCAATTGCTGGGCTTGCAGCAAAAACGGCCACCAAAGAATAAGAAGAGAAAGAATAACCTTACGCACTTTTCTTAGTGGTTTTGTTTCGTAGCCTGAACAGGTTTACCAGTTGCGGTACATAATCTTCGTTGGCCTGTATTGCCAAGTAATTGGCCTGGTATTTCTGACAGATGCGTATCACGTTTTCCTGGTTCTGCTTATACTGGGCAAAATATTTCTTCTGAAACTCTTCTCCTGATGTATTCAGCCAAACGGTGCGGCCGGTTTCTTTATCCAGCACAGGTAAAATTCCCATGCCTGGCATTTTGCGTTCGCGCACATCAACCAAATGTATTACTATCAGGTCGTGGCGGCGGGCCAGCATCTGCAATTCCTTTTCGTAGTTTACATCTATAAAATCGGAGATAAGCAGGATAATACTGCGGCGCTTGATGATATCTAATGTAAGGCGAATGCCGGAGGCAAGGTTGGTTTTAGCTGATTGCGGTTGCAGTTCGTGTAGCGCTTTAATTATAGCATAGGCTTGTTCTATACCTTTGGCTGGCTTTATATATTTCTCTTTTCGGTCGGAGATACAGATAATGCCGATCTGGCTTTGCTGCCGTGCTGCTGAAATAGCCAGTACCCCGCATATCTCTTTGCCAACATCTATTTTCTGCTGCTTGCCTGTGCCAATCGTTTGCGAAGCGCTCACATCCAGCATCAAAAAAACCGATTGTTCTTTTTCTTCGCGGTAAGTTTTTACGAAGGTGCCATGGCCTTTTGCACTCACATTCCAGTCGATTGAACGCACATCGTCGCCGTACTGGTAGGCGCGCACGTCATCAAATTCCAGCCCGGTACCTTTAAACACCGAGTGGAAATCGCCCTGCATCTGGGTAGTGATTGCCTTTCTGATCCGGATCTCGTACTTTCGTAGCTTTTGAACAAGCTCTTTCATACCGTTGTTGTACTGGTGTGAGATTTTAAAATTAGGACATATTCCCGTAATTTACACCCGTGAAACGACTTTTCTATATACTTTTTTGCCTTGCGCTGCTGGGTTGTAACGAACAGGATAACGTAAGCAGACCTGACGGCCTGGTACCTGAAAGCAAAATGGCCCAGATACTGGCTGATGTTCATGTGATGGAATCCTTGATCGAGGCCCATGTGAACTACCCGGACACGGCTGCCATGGTGTATAACCGCGAGCATAAACTGATACTAGAAAAGTATGACGTAGACAGCGAAGACTTTTATAAGTCTTATGAATACTATAGCGATAACCTGCCGGCAATGGACAAACTCTACGAAGCTGTGCTGGATACGCTAACCTCGCGCGAAGTACGGCTGGAAACCACAAAGCCAGCTGAAACTGACCAGAAGGTGAATACAGCCAAGCTTGATTCGTTGCACAAAGCCAAACGACCTGACTTGAACAGGCGCTCCTTGGAAATGCTTAAAACCTCACCTGAGCTGGAGTATTCAAATTAAATTAGCTTGCTGCCGTTTGGTACTTTGCCAGCCGGCTGGGCAAGTATAATGGCTTTGTTCTCATCCTCGAATCCGGTCACCAACACCTCCGACATAAAAGACCCGATCTGTTTTTTACCCAGGTTCACAACACACAATACCTGCATGCCGGTCAGGGTTTCAGGCGTGTAATGTGCCGTTACCTGCGCACTCGACTTTTTTATACCCAATGGGCCCAGGTCTATCGTTAATTTGTAGGCTGGTTTGCGCGCTTCCGGGTATGGGGCTACTTCTATAATAGTGCCTACGCGTATGTCGGTCTGTTCAAATTGCTGCCAGCTTATAATTGGTTGTTCCTGCTCGGGTGCGTACATGCGTTCGGTTTCTTTTTGTTTCCTCAAATATAGCAAAAACCCCTTTAGGCTTGCGCTAAACCCCTGTAAAGCAACATAAGGCACGGCTCACCGTAATCCTATTCAACCAATCTTCTATTTAAAAATTACAGTTTAATACTGTTTAAATCAGACGCGCACATATCATAAACTATGAAAAAAGAATCAGGAGCAAGCAGATCGGTTTGGATGGACGGAGCCAGTATGCCCGCCACCCACGACCTGCAGGAAAATATAACCTGCGATGTATGTATAGTTGGAGCAGGCATTGCCGGCTTAACAACGGCTTACCTTTTAGCTAAAGAAGGAAAATCGGTGGTGATACTGGAAGCTAAAGATACCATTGCCGGTGGCGAGACCAGCCGCACCACAGCCCACCTGGCAAGCGCCCTCGACGATGGTTTCCCGGAACTTATCAGGTTGTTTGGCACCGATGGAACACGCCTTGCTGTGCAAAGCCATATGGCGGCTATCGATAAAATAGAAGAGATCTGTAAAGACGAAAGTATAGAATGCGACTTTAAGCGGGTGGATGGCTACATGTTTGCCAATACGCCTGAAGAAGAACAACAACTTACAAAAGAACTGGAGGCAGCACAGCAGATCGGATGGCGTGATGTGGTGCTGCGTAAGGCTTGCCCGGTAGGTTCTTTAACTAATTTGCCTTGCCTGCATTTCCCTAACCAGGGCCGCTTCCATGCTGTAAACTATATGGCCGGCCTGGCTAATGTACTTCTCGAAAAGGATGTGCGCATTTATACTTCCAGCAAAGCTGTGGAGTTCAGGTCAGGTTCAATTACTACTGTTGTTACGGGTAATGGCCATGCTGTTTCAGCGAATCACCTGGTGGTTGCTACCAATTCGCCGGTAAACGACATGGTAACCATGCACACCAAACAGGCACCTTACAGAACTTACGTTATTGGAGCGCGTGTGAGAAAAGGCCAGGTGCCTGATGCCCTGTACTGGGATATGAAAGACCCTTACCATTATGTGCGTATTCAGGAATCAACGGAAGAAAATGGCGATGACCTGCTTATAATTGGCGGCGAAGACCATAAAACAGGGCAGGACGACTACCCGGCATTACGTTTCCAGAACCTGGAGCATTGGATGCGCATGAAGTTTCCGGAAGCCGGCGAAGTGGTTTACCGCTGGTCGGGGCAGGTGCTGGAGCCTGTAGATAGCCTTGCCTTTATTGGTAAAAACCCGGGCGATAGTGAAAATGTATTTATAGCCACCGGCGATTCAGGACATGGCATGACGCACGGGACCATAGCCGGTATACTTATCACCGACCTGATTATGGGGCGCCGAAACGAATGGGCTACTATTTACGACCCCGCCCGCAAAAGCCTGAAAACTACTGGCGAGTTCCTTAAAGAGAACCTAAACGTGGCTGCTCAATATACAGACCTGGTTACTGGTGGTGAAGTAAAAGACCCATCGGAAGTTGAGCCCGGCACAGGTAAAATTATAAGAAGAGGTACTTCTAAAGTGGCAGTTTACTGCGACCAGGATGGCGTACGGCACGAGTGTTCGGCCATTTGCACGCACCTGGGTTGTGTGGTAAGCTGGAACAAAGTGGAAAGTTCCTGGGATTGCCCATGCCATGGTTCACGTTTCGACCCGTTTGGCAAAGTAATTACCGGACCAGCAACAAAAGACCTGGAGCCACCAAAGTAAGATCTATACTTATAAAAATAAAAAAGAGCAGCTATACGGCTGCTCTTTTTGTTCCATTTATTTCCAACTTAACTTTTATACTTTTCGAGTAGCTTCAGGCGCCCGTTTATACTTTGAGCCCACTTAGCCGATACTTCCTGATCCAGGCCGTGGCGCGATGCTTCATCAAACTGATCCTGCTCGGCTTTCCAGACCTCAAAAGCTTTGTTTACAGTTTCGGTCAGGTTCTTTTTAGCTTCGGGGCAGGAGGTACCCAGTTGCAGCAATTGCCTGCGAAGCTGGCGGGCGTGCACTTCGGTCAGGTCGAAGTGGAGCTGTTCGTGATGCAGCAGTTTTTCGGAGCGTTTGTTTTTAGACCACGACTGCGTTGGCAGAAAGATACACCGCACGTTATACTTAAATTCGTTAGCGCTGCACTTAATGTCTACAGCCAGGTTGGCAGCAGTAACAGCATGGTGGGGATTAAGCGAATCAGGCAGCGCCCTGAAGTCGTCCCAGGTTAAACGCCTTTCTTCTGACCAAGTTATCTGGTCAACTATAGTATTGTCCGGTGCTGAGGCAGCAACAGGAGCGGTCGCCAGGTAATTAGATACCAGCGAAAGCAGGAGGGTGAAAAAAAACATCTTGGCTAAAAGATTTATATTTCCTGCTTAACAGCAACTATTCCCTAAATAGTGCCCTTAATTGCATTTTTAGTTGTAACCAACTGATTGCTAAGCTTTTTAAAGCGTAAAAATAGTAATATGGCAGCAACTGATAAACCGGTTAATAAGCCAAGCCATACCCCGTTAACTCCAAAATCAAGTACAAAGCCTAAAACGTATCCTACCGGTAACCCGATCACCCAGTACGCTATCAGGGAAATGATGCCTGGCACGCGCACATCCTCAAGTCCGCGCAATGCACCAAGACCAACCACCTGCACGCCATCCGAAATCTGGAAAAGCGCCGCAATAATAAGCAGGGTAGAAGCCAGCTGAATTACCTCAGGGTCATCGATGTATAGCTCAGGTATAAATTTATTTCCCAGTATCATGAAGAGGCCGCTGGTTATCATAAACAGGGTGCCCATTACAAAACTACTGTTACCGGCCATCTGCATATCACGGAAGTTGCCGAGGCCTTTCTGGTTACCCACACGTATAGTGGCTGCTGCGGCCACTCCGCTTGCCATCATATAGGTAACAGAGGCTACGTTTATCGCTATCTGGTGTGCTGCGAGTTCTTTTGTGCCCAGCCAACCGATCATCACCGCAGAAAAGCTGAAAGCGCCCATCTCAAACAGCATCTGCCCGGATATTGGTAAACCCAGCTTAAAAATACGATACATGTGTAGCGCAGATAAATGCCGTAACCGCAGATAATGCCGGAATAGCTCGAAGCGTTTGGAGTACATCACCCACCCGGCCATCATCAGCGCCATTACCACTCTCGAAATAAAAGTAGCCCAGGCAGCACCTAACATCCCCATTTCCGGGAAGCCGAACTTTCCCCAGATAAGCAGGTAATTCAGGAGTATGTTGAGCAGGTTGGCAAATACGGTAATGTACATCGACTGGCGCGTAAACGACAAGCCCTCGGCAAATTGCTTAAAAGCCTGAAATACCATTAAAGGCACCATCGAAAAGAAAAGGACATTAATGAACGGTATAGCCAGTTTTACTACTTCTTCAGGCTGATTTAATAAGGTGATGCCCGGCGACAAGAAATACCCGGCTATAAAGAGCAGAATGCCAAGTATAATATTTGATACCAGTCCGTTGAGGAGCAGCAACGAGATGCGCGTGTAGTTTTTACGGCCTTCGGCGGAGGCTATGATCGGGGTTATACTTAGTGATACGCCCAATCCAAAAACCATCACGATCATGAATATACTGTTGGCCAGCGATGCGGCTGCGAGCTGCACCGTACCTAACTGCCCGATCATAAGGCTATCAAAAACACTGACCATAATATGACCTAACTGGCTGAGCACAACCGGGAATGCCAGGGCAAATGTTTTAGAAAAATGATCTTTATAGGTAGGCGTGTGCATGGCAAAGTATAACGAAAGGCAAAAGTAGCTTTTTTAGCTTATACTTTACGATAACTTATACTTCGCGTACTGTAAGTTTACTTAAGGCATTTTTCAGGCGATGCATTGCTTCAACCAATTCTGTTTCCTCCACAGCGAATGATATCCGCACATGCCCTTTCCCTCCAAAGTTATCGCCGTTGGCAACTACAAGCTTATATTCGTTTTGCAGGTAAGTGCACAGGTCAGCAGTGGAGTTTATAGTTGTGCCTGATGTGGTGGTGCTGCCGATGTAATACGAAAGGTCCGGGAAGAAATAGTAAGCGCCTTCGGGCAGTTTAAAAGCTATGTTAGGTATAGCTTGCAGCTTTTCCTGCGTCAGTTGCCTCCTACTTTCTAAAGTAGCGAGCATCATTTGTAGCCCTTCAGCGCGGTGGCGCATAGCTGCTTCAGCCGCATCCTGAATAAATACGCTTACCCCCGAGTAAGTACCCGACTGAAATGCTGTTGCCTTACTAATCACATCTTCAGGAGCGATAATATACCCTACCCGCCAACCGGACATGGCAAAGGTTTTGGAAAAGCCGTTTACTACAATTACTCTTTCCTGCGGCCCCGTGCAGGCAAGGGCAGAAGTAAAAGTGCTGTCGTAAGTATAAAGGTCATAAATCTCATCACAAATAAAGTATACGTTAGGATGCTCCTCCAGTACGCGAAGTATAGCTTCGATCTCTGTTCTGCTGAATAAGCCGCCGGTTGGGTTAGCAGGGTTTGTTAAAAGTATAAGCCGGGTTTTTGGGGTAATGGCTTTGCGCAGGTCGGCTTCGTTGATACTATAGTTATCTGAAGCTGTAGTAGGTAAAGTCACTAACTTGCCCGGGCTATACTTTATGAGCTCATGAAAACCGAACCAGGCCGGTGTTGGCACTATAATTTCGTCGCCGGGCTGCAGTAATATGCTTAACAAATTAAACAGCGCCTGTTTAGTGCCGGGCGTTACCAATACCTGTTCCGGTTTTATACTTATACCTTCCTGGGTATAACGATCAACAATAGATTGCCGCAGCGTTGCCGTGCCCTCAGCTGGGCCATAAAATGTTTTATTGTTTTGCAGGGCATCAATGGCAGCCTGCAGCGCAGGAGCCGGGCTGTTAAAGCTGCTGGAACCCAGCGACAGGTTTATTTCAGTCATATCAGGTAGCAATATAAAGCAGGTCTGCGAAATAAGCTTTTTCATCCTGGAAGACTTGGGCTGTTTTTAAACCGGCTTCCTGTCCCAGTGTTTCGGCTTGTTGCAAAGTAAATTTATAGGAACTTTCGGTATGAATGGCTTCCCAGGCTTCGAATTTAAAGCTTTTACCGGTTGCTTTTATAGTTACTTCCTGGGCTTTCTTACTTACAAGGTAACTCTTCATCACACCTTCCTGCGGATTGTACAGCGGATAATGCATGAACTGATCAACTATAAAATTGCCACCAAGTTCTGAGTTGATGCGGTCAAGCAAGTTTAGATTGAAGGCAGCAGTAACCCCTGAAGCATCGTTATATGCTTTTAATATAGTTTCCGGATCTTTACGCAGATCCATGCCTACCAGTAGTTTATCGCCGGGCTGCATGTGTTTTCTAACTTCCTTTATAAAATAAGAACGGTACTCCGGCAAGAAATTACCAATGTTAGACCCTAAGAACAGGAGCACTTTTGGTCCGGGTTTATGGGCGTTTATCCAGGGCAGGGCATCAAAATAAGTGCCTACTACAGCATGGGTTTGTAAAGCAGGTAATTCCTTTTGCAGGTTCCTGTTCAGTTCCTGCATGGCATCGCCCGAAATATCGACGGGAACATACTCAAAGCGGGCATCCTGTTGCAATAATTCCTTAAGTATAACTTTCGTTTTGGTCGCATCTCCGGCTCCTAAGTCAACTAAAGTAAAAGGCTCGCTGCCTGCTATGTGTTGGGCAATAGCTTGCTTATGTGTTTCAAAAACGTCGAATTCGCTCTGCGTCAGGTAATACTCCGGCACAGCCATTATCTGTTGAAACAGGCGGCTGCCTTTGCCATCGTAAAAATACTTCGATGACAAGGTTTTAGGATATTGGCTTAAACCGCTGATAACGTCTTCAGCAAATTGCTGCAAAGCATTTTTACCGGAATCAGGGGCGCTCAGGTCTGTGAGGGCAGGTGCAGTGTAAAGGTTTTGGTTCATGTAGTTTTAAGAAGCAGCCAGGCGAATGCCAGTAAACTGCCAGCGTTTATCAGGGTGAAAAAAGTTGCGGTATGTTGTACGGATATGGTTGGAAGGAGTAGCGCAGGAGCCTCCACGCAGCACCATCTGGTTGATCATAAATTTGCCATTATACTCTCCGATAGCTCCGGGCGCTTTAGAAAAACCCAAGTACGGATGGTAAGCGCTATAGGTCCATTCCCAGGTATCACCGTATAGTTGCTGCAATTCGTTGTCTTCCGGATTTGCAGCAGTTGGTTCCAGGACCTGGTTATCGGCAAAGTTGCCTTTTGCTGGAGGATATGCCTGGCTGGCTGCTTCCCACTCAAATTCGGTTAACAGGCGCTTGCCGGCCCAGGCAGCATAGGCATTGGCTTCGTAAAAACTGATATGGCTTACCGGCTCATCCATATCCATATCCTGTACGCCATACATACTAAAGCGCTGCCATTTGTCCTCGTTTTTTAGCCAGTAAAGCGGTGCCTGCCAGTTAAGTGTATTCACCATCGTAAAGCCTTCATCAAGCCAGTGCCTGAAATCAGAGTAGCCACCATCCTCTATAAATTCGAGGTACTCTTGGTTGGTTACAAGGAGGTTCTTTATACTGAAATCATGGATCAACACTTCATGTACGCCTAGTTCATTATCAAAACAGAAGTCATCTCCCTGGTAGCCGATCGTATAAATGCCGCCCGGCACTTCGAGGTAAGTTGCTTTGGTTTGCTTTGCGGGTTGCTTTTTTTGAGCTTGATCAGAGTAAGCTGGTAGCAAGGGGTTTGTGCTCAGGATATACTTTATATCTGTTAGCAGGAGCTCCTGGTGTTGTTGCTCGTGCTGCATGCCCAGTTCCAGCACGGGAAGTATAGCCTCGATCTTTTCCGGGTTTATAGTTTGCAGTAGCTTAGCCATATGCTCGTTCACATGTTGGCGGTAACTATAAATATCGCGCAGTGGCGGTCGGGTCAGTGTGCTTCTTTCGCTGCGTTGCACGCGATTGCCTACCGTGTTATAGTATGAGTTAAACAGGAAACTATAGTTTGGGTGGAAAAGCTTGTAGCCGGGCAGGTGGGGTTTAAGTATAAACTCCTCGAAAAACCAGGTTGTATGCGCCATATGCCATTTCGGCGGACTAACATCCAGCATCGGTTGTACCACGGTATCTTCAGGCTCCAGGGGCTGGCAAATGCGTTCGGTCTGGCTCCTGATCGCCTGGAAACGTTGTAAAATATGCGTGGTCGTGCTGGTATCTGCTTTCATGAAATTTGCTATAAGTATGTAGTCGTGCTTAACTGGTGGCAGTGCTGGTCTAACTTCTGATGTTTCTTACGACAAAATTGCCTGCTTTGGTTTATCTTGCAGCAAACCTATCCTGATGTTATGGCGCTGCAGTGTACGTATACTTCGCATACTTTACAGTTTAAGTTTGATGCCCGGACCTCGCGGGGGGCCATCCGGGAGCACAAAGTATATTACCTGAAACTCTGGCAAAACGAAGACCCAGGTATAGTTGGCTTAGGTGAGTGTGCGCCGCTGGCGGGTTTAAGTATAGACTACAGGCCGGACCTTGAAGAGAAGATAGCGGAAGTTTGCCAAAGACTGAATGAGGGAAAGCATGAAAGTATAACTCTGCAGCAACTCAGCGATACATTTAAACTACAGGAGTGGCCGGCTCTCCTTTTTGCTCTCGAAACCGCATTACTTGACCTGCAAAATGGAGGACAAAAGCTGCTTTATCATAACGATTTTAGCTCTGGGAAAGCTGGTATACCTATAAACGGTCTGGTCTGGATGGGGGATAAGGCCTTCATGCAGGAGCAGATCACAACAAAACTAGAGCAGGGCTATACTTGCCTGAAACTGAAGATCGGTAGCCTCGATTTTACAACCGAACTCGAACTGCTGCAACGCATCCGGGAAACTGCATCAGCAAACGAACTAACCATACGTGTAGATGCCAACGGAGCCTTTACCCCGGAAGAAGCCTATAAAAAGCTGGAACGCCTGAGCAAGTATACTATACACTCCATAGAGCAACCTATAAAACAAGGGCATTGGAAGCAAATGGCCGAACTGTGTGCCTATACCCCAATACCTATTGCCCTCGATGAAGAACTGATAGGCGTAACTGCTTATGAAACCCAGCTGCAGCTCCTGGAAACCATAAAACCACAATACATTATTTTAAAGCCAACATTGGTTGGTGGCCTGCAGGCAAGCGCCGACTGGATTAAATTAGCTGAAGAAAGAAACATTGGCTGGTGGATGACCTCTGCTCTGGAGTCTAATATTGGGTTAAATGCCATCGCCCAGTTTACAGCCAACTATAATACAGCAATGCCGCAAGGTTTGGGAACAGGCCAGCTATACCATAACAACATAACCTCACCGCTACAAATAAACCAGGGCGAACTATGGTATAAATCAGAGCAGGAGTGGGGTAGTATGTAATTGGTACTGTTATAAATACTTTTCCAGGAGTAGTTGGGTAGCCTGTAGCATGCCGGTGCTGGCTTTATCTTCTATTAAATGCAGTTTCGGGCGTTTTCGGACGTGAGGTATTTTAGGGTCAACTACTATGACCGGTATATCGTCTGGCACCAGATCCACCAGTCCGGCTGCCGGGTAAACAACTAAAGACGTACCTACCACCATAAATATGTCGGCCTGCAGGGTTTCTTCAACCGCTTTTTCCATCATGGGCACAGGCTCACCAAACCATACAATATTAGGCCGCAGCTGCGATCCGCGTTCGCATTTGTCGCCTTTATTCAGCTCCCAGCCTTTTATGGGGTAAACCAGCTTCTCGTCCAGGGTGCTGCGGCTTTCGAATAGCTTGCCGTGCAGGTGCATCACATTTTCCGATCCGGCACGTTCATGCAGGTCATCCACGTTTTGGGTTATAATGTGCACGTCAAAGTGCTTTTCAAGCTCAACCAGCTGCGTGTGACCCGGATTTGGCTTCACTTCGTGAGCGTTCTTGCGGCGCTTGTTATAAAAGTCAAGCACCACATCCGGGTTCTTGCGCCAGCCCTGCGGAGAGGCCACTTCCATAATATCGTGCCCTTCCCAAAGGCCATCGGCATCCCGAAAAGTGGCAACACCGCTTTCTGCGCTGATTCCCGCACCTGTTAATACTACTAATTTCTTCTTCATCAGAATTGTACTGGTTTTGGAGCTCTTTTTAAGTAAAGTTATACTTGCTGCAAGTGCAATGGGTTTTTACTGTATAATTCTATTTCTATACTTTTACATAACTATACTTAAATGGCTTACGTATAGCTATTTTAGAATATAGTGAGTTTGGAATGTTTGTAATTATTTTGAGATTAATGCTTGCGATTTTAATTATGCTATTTTAAATTGCAGTAGATCATCAATAAATAATCAAATTTTTCTTAGTGATTTTAAACCTCCAAAGAAGTTTTGTTATGCTGGAATTATACTTGCAAAAGATTAGTTTAGGTTGGCATACTTCTTGGTTTTATACTGATAAACTAAACTTTTAGCCGATGTTAGATTTACTCAATTTTGTTGCCCTGTCAGGTGTATTTAATGTGTTATTCTTCTGGTATGCCTCTACCAAGATGAAATCTAAAGCTGACCCGGTTAAAACGCTGGTTGTGTCGTTTGTATTTTCTATTCCGCTAAGCTTTTTGCTGATCGGTGTGTATACCACGATGCTGATCTATGCTGCCAGAACTGGTGCAAACGAAGATGCTATGTGGGAGTACATGGAACAGGAAGAACTTCAGTAATTACGCCCGAACCACTACAATCAGTTAGTTTTCTAAAGATCTTAAAGCGACACTACTATAGTTGTCGCTTTTTTTTATTGCCCTTTTCTTATGCAGCTCAGTTCAATATTTTCAGATCATCGCGCTGGATAAGTGTGGTGCCCTGGTATCTTCCTTCGGTCGGGCCATTCTCTAATTTCAGAACACCTCTAGGGCAAACATGCGCACATATCCCGCAGCCCACACACGAAGCCCTGATGATCGGTTCTCCCTGCTGGGCATACCAACGTACATCTATCCCCATTTCGCAGTAAGTAGAGCAGTTGCCACACGATATACACTGGCCGCCATTTGTTGTGATGCGGAAGCGGGAGAGATGTTTCTGCAACAGACCAAGGTAAGCAGCCATAGGACAGCCATAGCGGCACCATACGCGGTTACCCATCAACGGATAAAAGCCAACACCTACAACCCCCGAAAAAAGCGAACCAATAAAAAAGCCATAGGACCTGGAGAAGCCGGATGAAAACCTACCAAGTAAACTACCACCCATATAGGAGTTAAGCCACAGCAACCCGGTAGTTATAATGATAAAGCCCAGAACCGGGTAGATAATGGCTACCTCCCATTGCCACGCTTTTTTACTTTTATCGGATAGATGGCGGTATGGGTCGCCGGCGGTTTCTGCAAGTCCGCCACAACCACATACCCAGGAGCAGTACCAGCGTTTGCCATAAAAATAAGTAAGTACCGGCGTTGCCAGAAAAGAAAATACCGCACCCCAGAAAACCATAAATACCCCTAAGGCAGCGCCATTATCAACCAGGTAAGATACAGTGCCCGGAAAAAGGTAATCGTACTTTAATGGCCAGAAATAACTGAAATAATATTCCCGTTGATTGAAGGCGAGCAGCAGCCCCGGAAGTATAAATGCAAAACCTAACTGGAAGAAAATAACGGAGGCTGTACGGATAAGATGGTAGCGGCTATTGCGGTACTTCAGCAAAGCATAAACCCCCATAATTATAACGGCCAATGTATAGAACAAACCATACAGGAACCACTGATCGGAAGGTTTATTGCGGAGCAATTGGCTGAGCGGCTCCACAGCAAGTATAAGCCCCTGAAGCGTTTCCGGAAACCAGTAGAGCAGCACATAAAAACCCGTTAATACTACCCCCAGCAGCCAGGCCCATGTCCCTCTTGATGTTGCATTATTTTGCCATAGTTCGTTGTTCTGGTGTGCCACATGCTGCTGTAATCTATCCGGAACTATAACCATCAAGCTACCCAACGTAACAAGGGCAATACCACTTAAGCCCCAAAGTTGCGGAGAGATAGAGTGAAATAATAAAGAAGTTACCATAAGGCATAACAAGCCTATTACCAGTATAGTATAGCCAGCTGATCTAAAGTATAAGTATAACTTGTTAGGTTTTGTCATGCTTAGCAGTTTTCAGTGGTTTTAGAGATGGAGGGAATCAGCTTGCGTAGTTTCCACCAGGTGGTTTCTTTCTTTTCTATACTATGATCAGGGAATTTAAAATAGTATTGTTCAAGCAACGCAGGTTCGTAACGTTTAGCGAACTCAGGGTCAAAATTAGCGGCTTTCAGTTCCTGCATTACCTGGTGTATAGTATACTTTTGCTGCAGCCAGGTATGACAAAGGTCGTGGCGATACCGAATGCCCAACAGGTTGATGCCCTTTAGTTGTCCGGTTTGCTGTTCGTATAGGATGCGTATGGCTTTGCAGGCAGTAGAGTGCTGCCAATATAGGGAATCGTATTGTTGTTCATCCCAGGCGCGGGGCACAAAACCATAGGTCTGGTATTCCATGTTCAGGAATTTAGCTGAGTTAAACCAAGGGCCGCGTTCATATCTTTTTCGCTTGCCTGTTAGGGTTTCAGCTAGTGTTTCAGCGTGCTGCCGGCCGGTGTACCAGAGTTGCTCCAGGGCAGGCTCTCCGGGAGCGGGTTCTTTAAATTGGGCACAATCTCCGATGGCGTATACATCTGGTATACTTGTCTCGAAGTAATGGTTTATAAGTATACCTTTATCTGTTTCAATATCAGATTGTTCTAAAAAAGCAGTATTGGGTTTTACACCTGTAGCTATACCTACGAACTGACATCTTACTTCCCGGCCATCCGTGAGTCTTATACCGGTTACATTACCCTTTTCATCGCCGGTTATTTCTTTCAGTTCGGAACTTAAAAGTAGCTTTATACCACAATTCTGAATGTGTTCTGTTACCAGGCTGGCCTCAGCTGTAGGCAGGTTGCTGCGCCAGTAGAGCGACTCCCGCACTACTACCGTAACGGCTATACCTTTGCTTTGCAGCATTTCCGCCATCTCAATCCCGATCAATCCGCCTCCAACTATAACCGCTTCTTTTAAACCTATAGTTTGCTGTTGCATTAACTCCAGGTCCTGCAGTGTGATGAGCGATTGTACGCCTTTATAGTTCTGGCCCGGCCAGTTATAGTATACAGCCGAAGAGCCTACTGCCAATACAAGTTTACTATACTTTACTGGCTGGCCCTGCCTTAAATTAAGCGTGCGGTTCTCGAAATCTATACTTACCACACGGTCATGAATGAGGCTGATCTGTTTTTCCTGCCAGTAGCTTTCGGGGTAAGGTACGATATCCTGGTAGCGCATGTGGCCCATGTATACATACATCAGCGCAGGACGCGAGAAATGGTTGGCAGCCTCATCCGAAATAATAGTTACCGGGCTGGCAGTCCGCGCTCTCAGCCTTTGCGCTAGCGTGATGCCGGCAATTCCGTTCCCGATAATAACTACATGTTCTTCGTTTTGCTGCATTTAACCTGGTGGCCTTATACTTCAAATATACGCTTTAATTACCTTATGACAGGTTTATACTTAGCTTGCTAGCACAAAAAAGGCCGGACAAGTACTGCCCGGCCTTCGCTGTTATAGTTTAAGATTAATGGCTTCCGGCGCTGCTACCTATATCGGTACCACCATCCTGCACGTCGGCACTGCCCCGGCTACCGCTTTTCTGCGATGGGGCGCCGCCAACTTTGCCTTTCATTATTTTTTCGTTGTCAACATCTACTTTCTGACCTGTTGGGTTAATGTTCGGTACTTTATTTCCCTTGTTAACTGTCTCATTCAGGTCTTCGTTCTTCAGTTTGTCTTTTCCTTTATTCTGATCTTTCATGTTTGTTCTCATTTATAGGTTAATGGCCAGATGGCCGGTAATTAATAACGGTTATGATCGTTTCTGCGGTCACGGTTGCGGCTATAGTTTTCGTCACGTTCGGAGTAGCGGCTGTTATAGTTGCCATTATGGTTACGTGAGCGTCCTGTAAGCGGGTCGTAGTTACGGTTCTCAGTAAAGTCGGAGTTACGGTCGCCGTCATAGCCAAAGCTTAATGAGCCGGCCATATTGCCGTAGTTCTCATCACTGTTACGGGAGTTATACCTGTCCGGGCTGTAATCGCCATCAAAATTTCCGCTAATATTAGTTGCACGACGATAGCCATCTTCTCGTCTGTAAGAGCTTTGCTGTGGCCCATTGTCTCGTTGTTCGCGGGCACTGTAGTAGCCACTCTGGCGGTATTCTGGTTCGTTATAGTAGTAACTCTGGCCAGATCGGTTATATTCCTGATCTCTTCCGTGATCTCTTCCTGAGTTGCGCTGGCTGTACTGCTGGTCGCGCATATCAAAACCATCATAGGTGGTCTCGTTATGGTGGCGGCTGTCTGTATCTAAACGGTAGGCACCACGGTAACGGTCCTCATCAATTCGGTTCTGTTCGTCTCTATATTTGTCTCTTTCCCTATAGTCAGAGTCGGGTCTTCTGTTATTCCAGTTGTTTCTTTCCATAGCTTTTGTGTCTGTTATTTATACCTATATAACGCGACAACGGCGCTATGGTTAAGCCTGCCTGCTTATGTAGCATTAACCTAAACCGGGTTGGCTGCCGTAAACCTTATAAATCAATTAATCCAAAAGCTATGAGAAACAGACGAGAAAATGACTACCGCGACAACCGAAGAGAAGCAGAACCACGTTGGCTGCATGGCCATCATCAGGGAGAAAATTCTGATCGGGGAAACTATACCGTAGACTCGCATTTTAACCGAAGCAGGGGAGAGTACAACGAAGATTACCTGGACAGTAATTCTTTTAACTCGAGTGATGAACGCCGAAACTTGTCAGGTGGAGCGCAATATGCCGGTGAGGATTTCATTCAGTCAAGAAGACGCAATTCTGGTAATATGTACGGTATGAGCTACACCAAAGATGATGGTTACAACTCAGGTCGCCACTACGATGCACGCGCCGATTACCGCAACTCAGACTATAGCGACCTGCGCCGCCAGGAAGAGCCGCGCGATTTTAGCCGCGATCGTGATGAGATGTTTGGGCATGATATAGGCCGCCGCCGTAGAAACGATAATTACATGGGGCATTCATCTATCGGAGATTATGAATCTTACAGAAGACATGAATACGGCAACCGCAACTACGACAACGACTACAGTGGCGGCTTTGCAGGCCGAAACTATACTCCTGATAGCTCCCAGTACGGAGAAGACAGAAGTTACAACAGCCAGGACAGGGGGCGTAACAACAACCGCAACCGCTAATTCATGTTAAACTAAAGCACTGTTTTGCGCGGTGCTTTATACTTTATAAACTATGAGAGACAACAGAGATAGAGACTGGAACGATAACCTGTATGATGGTGATCGTAACCGCGAATGGCATGATTATAACCGTTTTGTGAGCGATGAATATACGCAGCGCTCCGGTGGCCGGCACCGCATGTCGGAGGAGCAGCAACGCCGCCAGCAGAACCACGACAGGCAAAGAGGCAATTACGAGCCAAACCAGCAAGATTACTATAACTCCATGTACGACACAGCCAACTATGGAGGGCAGCCACGCCCCGCCGATTATGGTTTATACCATGGCACCGAAGACGACCTGGAGACGATGCGGCCAATGTATCCGCAGGCTGAAGGACCGTATGGCCAACGCCGTAAGTATAACTATACCTTAGGGTATAACCCAAATTTCGATAACCCGGAAGAAGGGGATATGTACCGTGATTTTGATAGCCGGGGAAACCATGGGTATCGCCACGATGCTTCGTATGGTAACGAGGACGAATTCAGGGATTTCGGGAATGACCATTATGGCAACCCGAACGAAAGTAACCGTTTCCGGGACTATGACCGCTATTAAGTTACTTTATTGCAACTTTAACGTATAGAAGCAGGTACATTAGTATTGAATTTCCATCTGAGAAAAGGCCGCGGCATTAGCTGCGGCTTTTTTGTTGCCCAAGCTGCCAGGTTATTGTGTAAGTGTTTTACCTTGAATATATTTGGTGATACACTCTACACTTAAAACACATGCAATTACTAAAAAAGATCGGGATCAGCCTGCTTGGGCTGGTTATCCTGCTGGCCTTTGGTTCACTCTTTATTTCCTCTACACTTAAGGTGGAGCGCTCTATCGAAGTGGGCGTGCCTGCCGATGCTGCTTTTGAGCAGGTAAACACACTCCGTAACTGGGAACAATGGTCGCCGTGGCACAAAATTGACCCGCAAATGATCTTAACGTACAGTGGCCCTGATGGTGGCCCCGGCTCAAGTTATAACTGGTTCAGTAAACATTCCGATGTAGGCGACGGCGGATTCAGGATTATCAGCACGCAGCCTTATAAGACTATAGATGCCGAGATGCAGTTCGGGCCCGATAACAAAGCCACTACGCATTATGCCTTTGACCAAACCGCCAACGGCACCCGCATTACCTGGTCCATGGAATCTGAAATGGGCATGAACCCGATTGACAAGTATTTTGGAATTATGTTCCTGGATAAGTATGTAGGGGCAGATTTTGAGCGCGGCTTAAATAACATGAAACAAATTCTGGAAGCTAAATCAGTCATTCAGGATGACCCGCATGCCGGGCATGGGCATTAAACTATAGTCAACTATAAATTCTGATGCTGAATTATAGTTGCTATAACATTAAAGTTTTAAAGAAGCGGGAGGCCTCCTGTAGCTCACACTCGCCGGACGCGAGCGAGGGCAGTGGTTAATCCCAGGATATTTCAAAACAGAAAAGCCAGGTACATTGCCTGGCTTTTCTGGTTTATAGTTGTTGCTATAGGTTAGATCAGTTTATATAACCTGTCGCGGAGGCCGGCTGAAGCTTCCATTAAAGGCATACGAACAGCTGCACCACACACGCCAAAACGCTCCAGAAGGGCTTTAACGCCAACCGGATTTCCTTCTTCGTACATCAGCGGGTTAAGGTCAACAAAATCATACAGCAGTTCTGAGGCTTTTTTATAGTTGCCTTCCATAGCAAAGCCTATCGTGTTGCTGAATTTTTCGGGGAAAGCGTTAGCGAGCACCGAGATTACGCCAACCGCACCAATCGAGATCATCGGTATTGTCAGCAGGTCGTCGCCGGAGATGAGCATGAAATCGGCTGGTTTGTGCTTGGCAATGGCCATACACTGCTCCAGGTTACCTGATGCTTCTTTTATACCGATAATGTTCGGGTGAGAAGCCAGTTTTATAGTTGTTTCGGCGGTAACGTTGCTGCCTGTGCGACCCGGCACATTGTAAAGTATAACCGGCACTGGCGAAGCTTCGGCCACAGCCAAGTAATGCTGGTAAATGCCCTGCTGCGATGGCTTGTTATAGTATGGGCTAACCGAAAGTATGGCATCAATGCCATTCAGGTCGGTAGTAGCAAAGCTATTCAGAAGTTCCTGGGTGTTGTTGCCACCTAAACCATAAACCAATGGCACGCGACCGTTTACGTGTTGCTTTATAGTTTGCAGCAGCTGCTTTTTCTCGTCGGCAGTAGTTGTAACCGACTCGGCAGTGGTGCCATTAATTACGATATAATCTACGCCGCCATCCAGCACAAAGTCCAGCAGCTTGGCAAGGCCGTTATAGTCTACAGCCAGGTCTTTTGTAAAAGGCGTTACCAACGCTACGCCCGTTCCTTTTAATCTTTCCTGAATCATCTATTTATTGTAAGAACTACGAAGTTCTGATTATGTATTGGTTTGTGCAAGTTTTTTGGCTTTATAACGGTTAGTACAGGCAACGGGTGAAGCGCCAGCTGAACATGATACCTGTGCTTTGTTACCTGACTTAATTTTTCAATTTTTTTAGTAATTCAATCGCAGCATTATTGATTTCTCTCCATTCTAAAGTATACACGAAATGTTCGATGTCAGGCACATGGTAAGGAGTCACTCTCGTAGTCTCACGGTCTACAACATTTTGGAAATCAGTTAACATTTTTAATTCTGATTCATTAAATGCCATTTTAAATAGCTTGTCATTAGGATTATAAATTGTTTCCCAATGTCCAAATAATTCAGATGACACATCTACAAACGGAACATTTTTTTGATATTCCAGTTGCTCTTCTTTCGAAGACCACAATTCAATAGCATCAAGAATCAATTTTCTAATCCTTGTAGCCATTTCTTCATTGGAGATTATTTCTTCATCCATTAATATGACAGGTAACTATGTTGTATAAGGAGCTGTTCCGGTTATTGGCCTTATAAGTGGAGTTGTTAAACTTATATTCAATGTTGTTTGCAGTTTTTTATTTATCACTAACAACGAAGGTTTTAAGCATTCCTTTTTCATCTGCTTTTGGTGTTTCGGAAATTAAAAGATAGTTGCCGGACTCTAAATTTGCTTCAAAATAACCTATTTCGCCAGCTTCACAATTATTCATTCCCCCCAAAAAAGTAAAGCCTTCTGGTGTAGGTGTCCTTAATCCAGTGGGGTTCATCCAATTCATCCAGTAAACTAAAGAATCAATGTTTGCTGATGCGTCATATTTAATTAAATTAACATCATGACCATTAAAGTGCTCATGAGGAACTTGATCAATAAACTCTACTTTAAATCTGTTTAATCCTGATTTAGGTTGTGCATCAAAAGTATAACCATCCGTACTTGATACACTGATAGTATGATGGGCTTCATCTGGAGAAAAATTTGTAGGTTCGTCAACTACGGTTATAAACTTCCACATACCATGTGATGTATGCCATTCGCCGTTAGCAGTCTTTACATAACACTCCATCAAATACTTGCCAGGTTCCAGATTTATACTTGAGACCGCTGTTTTACCTGGCGATATTAATCCAGTACCACCATATCGTTTTACTTCATTAAACCAGTCAGGTATTTCACCAAATGCCGCCATTGCACTATCTGCCTTCCCTTCCATTAAATACTTCAGACCATCATCAAATGGAGGTAATAAATCGTTCTTAATGTCGCTCTCAGCAATGGAGTCAGATGGTAATTTATCCATTATGAAAAAATGAACTTCACCAGACTGGTTTTTATAAGCAAAGGTATTCCAACCAGATTTTAAGGTGTCTTCTGTCTGGAAATCCATACTTCTGGTAATTACTTCAATAACATTGTCTTCTATTTCTTCAGTTTCTGTTTGTGTTTCTTGTTTTTTATCAGTTTTACAGGCAATTGTAAAAAGCATTAAAAAAATGATTCCAAAATGCTGGTGATTGATTTTCTTAAGTGTCTTCATGTTGTGCTTTAATTATATAGTGCTATATAAAATAATAAAATAAATTGTTTATTTTATATTTACGTGCAAATTGAACACAACGGTTAGTAAAAAAGGTGAACGAGGCGTAGCTGAAGTATAAGGTATAAACTTTGTTGTGCTATCGTGCTTTTTTAATCCTTATAATATGTTCCTGAAGCCTTTGGTTCTTTTGTTAACAGTATAGTCAAAGCAACAATATAAGCTATTATTGATGAGAGGGAATTTGCAATATAAACTTCACTTGACCAGCCTTTACCAAAAGCGATAATTATTGACAGTTGTCCATCTATTGCAAAAAATATCAGTTCGTATAGAATAAAGTGAATAGTCAACCCTACTATTTTCTGTCTTCTTTCTATGAGATACTTTCTGAAAACAAGCGCCAGCGCTATTCCAATAAATAACTGAATTAGAAGCACAAACCTAAAATAAATGGTGCCATTCCGACTTCACCCCCCAGTAAACTGGTACTGGTTATCCAGATCATAAAGGCAGCTATTGTAGTTGCAGCGTGAATGAATAAACACCTGACCATTTTTTAATTTAATTGAAGGGTATGCAGCACAACGGTCTTTGCTATAAGGTGACGCAGCTAACTTATAGGTTTTGTTGTACACATCCTTCTATTATTATTTGCTCAAAGTGAATATTTTTAATCTTTTAGCTTTCTAAAACTTCTTTCAAATCTTCTCTCACTACTATCCAAGGTCTAGCAAATCTTACAACCTTAATACCAGATATAACTTTGTTGGATAGACCGCTGCACTCCCAAGTTTTCAAGATAATTGCGTTAGATATTAACACTAAGTCTTCGTAGTTATATATGAAAGTCAAAGGTTTTACTGTAGTTGGGTTGCCTATTGTTACATCATTGTAAAACCCATTCCGCATGCAAACTGGACATTGGTTTTCGGTAACATATCCAGATGAAGTCTCCTTGAATCTTTGCAGATTCAATCTGGTGTAAAGGTGGTAAAAATTCAGAGGCTGATTCTTTTTGTCATATACTTGCTTTAATCCAAGATTTGGCAGGATTTCATCTATTCTCTCTTTTAAATTCTTAGATATTAGGCAATCACCGTTAACAGTTTCAAATAAGTCTTTTTTAGTTTTGGCTATTCCTCTTACTTTTAAGTTGCTCTTCAATTCAGCACCAGTTCCGCAAGCTTCACAGGCATTGTCAAAAATATATTCCGTTCCATATTGTTCACCACTTTCGCCTGATGTACTCCCTCTGTATGTTATGATATAATATTTCTTCATTAATTAGGATTTTGTACAACTAGTGTATAAACGAAAACATACGCTTATCTGAATTATGGACGAAGTTGTTTTGCCGCCGTTGTTGGTGTTCTCACCAACAACTTATACTTCTGCCCGATGTCTTGCTGGTGAAAACACGTAGCAAGGGCGGCGGCTGATTACCCATTGATAATTCCTAATTACATAATATTATTCTCTTCCACCCACTTCAGGAACTGGTCTTTGTATACTTCGCCAATCGGGATTTCTTTTTGGCCGATGCGGATACGGCTTTTCTCGATGCTGTCGATCTTTTGCAGCGAAACGATGAAGGAACGGTGCACACGCAGGAACTTTGAGTCCGGCAGCTTCTCCATCATCTTGTTCATCGATAGCAGCGTGATGATCTTCTGGTCTTTTGTTTGGATGATCACATAATCCTTCAGTCCTTCTATCCAAAGTATATCCTTAAAGTCTACTCTTATAGTTTTATAGTCGGCCTTCACGAACATAAAGTCCTGCTCCGGGGCAGCGGCCTGCGTAACTATAGTTTGCTCGGCTTGTTTAGGGTTGCGCTGCATACGTTCCTGGGCTTTGGTTACAGCCTTCAGGAAACGGTCGTAGGGGATAGGCTTGAGCAGGTAATCTACAGCGTCGTGGTTAAAACCTTCCATAGCATACTCGGGGTAGGCCGTCGTGAAAATTACCAACGGCTGATTCTTCAAAATATTCAGGAACTGTATACCTGTCAGTTCGGGCATTTCAATATCCAGGAACATGAGGTCTACCTGTTCTTCCTGCAATACCTGCATGGCTTCGGTAGCGCTGGAGCAGGTTTTCACAAGTTGCAGGTAGGGCAGCTTACTGATGTAGCTTTCAAGGATGTCTAAGGCAAGTGGTTCGTCGTCGACGGCGATGCAGCGGATGGTCATAGTTTTGGTGTGTTTTGGTGTGTCGTATGGAAGTATAGTTTCATGGTAGCGTAAAATACGCCATCTTCTTCTTCGAAGGTTAGTTTGTGCCGGTTAGGGTATAACAGGCTCAGGCGCTGGCGCAGGTTTTCAAGGCCAATGCCTCCAAATTCGCGTTTTTTATGCGTGCTGATGTTATTGGCAGTACTAAACTCCAACTCGTTATCCGTAACAGTCAGGTTTATCAGGATCCCGATCTCGTTCTTACTCACCAGGCCATGTTTAAAAGCATTTTCAACCAGCGTCATCATCAGCATCGGCGCGATCTGTTTACCTTCTATATCGCCTTCAATATTAAATTTTATACTTGTCTGTTCGCGCAGGCGCAGCTTTTGCAGGTCTATAAAGTTATTCAGGTGCTCAACTTCCTTTTCGAGGCACACCAGCGTGTCGTTACTCTCATACAACATGTAGCGCATCAGCAACGAGAGTTTCATAATAGCATCCGGCGTTTCCGGCGACTGCTTGTAAGCCAGCGAGTAAATATTGTTGAGCGTGTTAAACAAAAAATGCGGGTTCACTTGCGATTTCAGGAAAGCCAGTTCAGCTACCAGTTTCTGGTTTTCGAGCTCTTTATTGCGGCGCTCGTTCCGGATGTAATTGCCTGTTACCTTTAAGCCCGAACTTATAAAGATCAGCACTAATCCTCCTAAGCCATATTGCAGCAGGCGCTCTGTTGTATAAACGGCCTCCATGTTCGGGTTAAACTCCCTGAACACGTAATAATCCAGGGGCGACACAACCAAACCATAAAGCATAAGCAGGGCCAGCACATTTACAATGTAAAGCATCAGCCTGTTCTTCGCCAGGTATTTCGGGATCAGGTAAAACCAGTTGGCGTAAAATATCAGCAACCAGAAAGTTAGCCCTACCAGCACATCCAATACCCGGTGTGGCGTAAGCACACGGTTACCACTGATAAAGTATAGCAACCAGGCGCCAAGTGCTAACCATACCACAACATGTATAGCCAGGGAGTAGCGTTTTTTTATAGTTATATCCGGGAACACAAAGCTAATGGCACTCAATTTCTTACAGGTTAATTTAACTTTTAAAAGCCGGCAAAAAGCCTTACTTCTGGATAAAGATAAATAAATTTAGTACAGTATACCTATAGCTTTTGCCGCATGTTTTACACTGTTATTTTTGGGGAGATGGTACAGAAACAATTGCCCGATGCAAAGTTATAGTTTGTCTATACTTTGGGCCTGTTGGTATAATGTTTTTTGAACTTAAATATTTTATAGTTTATTTGAGATAACCTGAAGCGGCTCAGAATTCTGCAGTTCTGACTTATACCGTCTCAGGTCACTATTTTTCGTTTGTTGTTTGTTTTATGCAAATAGCGCCACCTGTACTACAAGTGGCGCTATTGCTTTTTTTTACTGTACCATCTTCAGGAACTCGTCTTCCGATACGATAGGCACTCCCAGTTTATTTGCTTTTTCCAGTTTGGCAGGGCCCATTTTGTCGCCGGCTACCAGGTAGTTAAGTTTGGCTGAGATAGAGCTTACCACTTTACCACCATGGCTAACTATAAGCTGTTGCAATTCGTCGCGGCTCATCGTCTCAAATACTCCTGAAATTACAAATGTTTTGCCTTCCAGTTTATCGCTCTGCATTTCGGGCTGCACATTATCTGATTTAAACTGTAAACCGGATGCTTGTAATCTTTCCAGCAATATAATATGGTCCGGGTCGGCAAAGTATTCTTTTATAGAGTTGGCAATGCGTTCCCCGATCTCATTTACAGCTATCAGCTCTTCGAAAGTAGCACCGCGCAAGGCTGCCAGGTCCGTAAAATGGCCGGCCAGTTTTTTAGCGACCGTGCTACCTACAAAGCGGATACCAAGTGCAAATAACACCCTCTCAAAAGGCGTTTCCTTCGACTTGGCCAGGCTGTTAAGTATGTTTGTGGCCGATTTTTCGCCCATGCGCTCCAACCCAGACAGTTGCTCTAAAGTCAGGTCGTACAGGTCGGCGGCGTTGCGAACATATCCTGCTTTATATAATTGCTCCAGCGTTTTTGGTCCCAGTTCGTCCACGTTCATGGCTTTGCGGGTAATAAAATGCTCCAGCTTTGCTAATATCTGTGGTTCACAGCCTTTCTCATTCGGGCAGTAGAACTGTGCTTCGCCGTCTACGCGCACTAGTGGTGTGGCACAGGCAGGGCAGTGGGTCGGGTAAACTATAGGTTGGCAGTCGTCAGTACGCTTTTCAAAATCAACACCCGTAATTTTAGGAATGATCTCGCCGCCTTTTTCTACAAACACGGTATCGCCCAGTCGCAGGTCCAGTCGTTCTATTTCGTTTGCGTTATGCACGGAGGCCCGCTTTACGACAGTTCCGGCTAGTAGAACAGGATCTAGCAAAGCCACAGGCGTTACGGCCCCGGTGCGGCCAACCTGGTATTGTATGCCTTGCAGTTTGGTGGCAGCGCTCATGGCCGGGTACTTATAAGCAATGGCCCAACGCGGACTTTTAGCTGTAAAGCCCAGTTCTTCCTGCAATGCGTAGCTGTTCACTTTCACCACCACACCATCAGTAGCGATAGGTAGCTCATGGCGCTTAGTTTCCCACTCGTTTATGTATTCCAGCACTTTATCTATAGAGCTGCATTTACGCCACGTATCCGATACTTTAAAGCCCCATTTCTGTATCGCATCCAGGCTCTCAGAATGAGAATCGAAAGGTAACGGCGAACTATGGAAACTATAAGAAAAACATCCCAGTTTGCGGTTGGCCACTATACTGGAGTCCTGCTGTTTTAGGGTACCAGATGCAGCGTTTCGTGGGTTTGCGAGCAATTGCTCTCCGTTCTCTTCACGTTCCTGGTTAATCTGCTCAAACACCTGTAGAGGCAGAAATACTTCACCACGCACTTCAAACAATTCTGGGAAACCTTTGCCATGTGCCTGCAACGGAATATCGCGTATGGTACGCACGTTACCCGTAATATCGTCGCCGCGTGTGCCATCGCCGCGTGTAGCTCCCTGTACCAGTATGCCATTCTCGTAAGTAAGGCTGATAGCTACACCATCGAACTTCTGCTCGCACACATATTCCACTTCGTGGCCGATGGCTTTCTGCACGCGGTTATCAAACTCCCGCAGGTCTTCTTCGGAGTAGGTGTTGCTCAGCGAGAGCATCGGGTAGCGGTGGTAAACCGTTTTAAAATTTTTAGTTATCGTGCCGCCCACACGTTGGGTCGGAGAGTTGGGCAAGCGCAGTTCCGGGTGCTGCTCTTCGAGTTCCTGCAGCCGCTTCAGCATCATATCAAACTCAAAATCCGGTACTTCCGAAATGCTGTTCTGGTAATACTGGTAATTAAGGTAATTTATCTTTTCGGTGAGCTGCTTTACTTCTTCAGCTATATCGTGAGGTGTTGCCATAGTTCGGGTTTATACTTCTCGTAAAAATATCTAAAAGGCATGTAGCGTACAACGTGAATTGTTATTGTTTTCTGTACTTGTCCGGATAATGAGCTGGCTTTTTAAGTATAGATTATCTGTTTCTTTGGTCGTTAGCCGCGAGAACAGTACTTAATAAAAAACGGCCGGCTCTTTTTTCCAGAGCCGGCCGTTTGATCTATACTTTTATACTTGTTATGACGCTTCCAGTATTTGGAAAAGCTCGTCTAATTTTGGAGTAAGTATAATTTCCGTTCTTCTGTTTTTCTGACGTGCTTCTTTTGTTTTAGCTTCGTCGAGTGGCACATACAGCGAGCGGCCTGATGGCGTTACACGATCCGGTGATACACCAGCATTTGTAAGTATACGGGTAATTTCAGTGGCACGAAGTACACTAAGGTCCCAGTTATCCTGCATACCCACAGTGCCTTTTGCGATCGGAACATCATCTGTATGGCCTTCTACTACCACATTTACATCCTTTTGCTCTTTAAGTACCTGGGCTAGTTTTTTAAGGGCATCCACACCTTTAGGATCCACTTTGGTAGAGCCGGAGTTAAACAGCAATTGCTCCGCCAGCGATACGTATACTTTACCGTTACGCACTTGCACGGTCAGGTCTTTGTCGTTAAAGCCAAGCAGGGCATTGCTCACGCGGCTGCGAAGCTCTTTTACAGCACGTTCTTTTTCATCTAATATACGCTGTAGTTCAGCCAGCTTTTGTTCGCGCACTTTCAGATCGGCATTTAGCTTATCTATCTGCGATTTGCTCATGTTCAGGTTCTCACCCAGGGTCTTGCCTTCTTTCAGTGCCTGGGCCAGGCTTGCCTGGTATTCAGCTTTCTGCTGTTCCAGTTCGGCGCGTTCCTGCTCTAGTTGTGCTTTTTGCTGTTCTAAAGTAGATTTCTGCTGTTCCAGGTCTGTTTTTTGCTGCTCCAACAAAGCTTTATCTTCTTCTAGGGCATTTTTGCGGGCCATTAATTCTTCGTAATCTTTTTTGGCGACAACGCACGATGACAAGGAAAGGCTGGCAACCAGCATAAATACTGAGGCGCGTACAAAGTGTTTTTTCATATTTCTGAACTATAAAATTCGATTTGGTAACTGAACAAATATAGTAAATTATGCATAGCCCGGAAGCACAAATCCTGATTTTATCCCTAGCTACTTAAATAAAAAAGGCACCCGTTACAGGTGCCTTTTCATATTATCAGGTATAGTTTACTTATTCCGTTTCGGTGGGTACATCGCCGGTTTTAAAGAAGCCCTGCGGGTCCGGCATTTTCTCTGTCAGCTTTATTACCTGGCTATAGTCCAGCATGGTCATGTTCAGTTCCCGGCCTTTGTGCAGGTAGGTCCAGGCATCGTTGTAATCGCCGGTCAGGTATTTAGCCTGTGCCATGGTATAGTAGGCAAATGCGTTCTGGCTGTCGGTAGCAATTGCTTTATCGAGGTAGCTCAGTGCTGTTTTTATAGTTTTCTTTTTAGGTTTCTGCTGATACAGGTTTACATAGCAGGAGGCCAGGTCGGCTTGCATCATCGAGTTGTTTGGTTTTAATGCCAGAGCTTTCTCAAAAAATCCGATCGCATCCTGTGGTTTGCCCTGTGCATTCGTTATCAGTCCAAATGCCCAGTAAGTATCGCTGTTGTCAGGGTTAAGCAACCAGGCAAGGTTAAAACGGTAGATGGCAGTATCGGTCTGCCCTTCATTCAGGTATTCCCAGCCACGCTCTACAAAAAAGTTGCTGGCCTCGGTGCGGGTTGTAAAACTGGCATCACAGCTGCTTAAAAATTTTTGATCGCGGAGTTGCTGTGCTTCGGTCTTCTCAACTTTACCAAACATTGGCAGCACATTGATATTTTCGGGTTGCTGCTGCGCAAAACTATAGGTAGCGGCCATAAAGCAGGCAGCTATGGTAAATAATAACTTCTTCATAAAACAGGTTAGGTAACAGGGCGCCGGCAAGCGGCTGGTTTCTGCCTAAAAATAAAACTTTGTACCCGTTTTACCAAATTCCGGCACTTAAGAAGCTATAGTTAAAATAATAGCGACAAATGTCGATTATATTATGACAACTTTCGTATATTTGATAAACGCTTTAACTATGGCAACTTCACTTACAAAAAATCTCAACTATAGCCTGATCGATGATCGGGATATCTTTATGCTCATCAGCACGGTGCGCGAAGGTATAAAATATGCCTCTTTCCAGACGATAGCCGATAAAAGCCCTTTTAGTATAGGGGAGTGGTCAAACTTTCTGCACCTTTCTGAGCGTACTTTCCAGCGCTATAAAAAAGAGAAACGCACTTTTGACCCATTGCACTCTGAGAAGATACTGGAGATAACGCTCATGTATAACAAAGGGGTGGAGGTATTTGGTGAACAGGCCAATTTTGATGCCTGGCTCGAAACCAAGAATGTAGCTTTAGGCGGCATCAAGCCCAAAGAACTGCTGGATAGTACTTTTGGTATTAGTATGCTGCGCGATGAACTTACCCGCATAGAACACGGCGTACTGGCATGATCGTTTTCCGTTTAAGCCGTAGCAGGTTTAGCAAAGATCTATCGGGGAGAGGAGCAGAGCTGGCCGGCGGACGCTGGAACAGCAAAGGCACACCTATACTTTATACTTCCGATTCGATAGCGCTTTGTACAGTTGAGGTTGCCGTACACATGCCACTGGGCATTGTCCCTCACGATTATGAGTTAGTGCAAATTGAGATCCCGGATGATGCTACCATCCAGGAAATATCCGAAGCTATACTTCCTTCAGACTGGCGCTCTTTTCCGCACAGCAACGCCACGCAATTACTCGGCGATACATTTATACATGACCAGCAAAACCTGGTCTTGAAAGTACCATCAGCAGCAGTGCAAGGCACTTATAATTATCTCGTTAACCCCCGCCACCCGGATTTTAAAAGTATAAGCATTGTAAATACAGAGCCCTTTACGTTTGATAAGCGCTTATTTGTAAAGTAGGTATAACCTATACCATAATTTATAGTTGCCCGATATTAGCGAATTGCTGCTGATCATAAAGTATAAAACGAAAAGCACCTGCTCGTTCTAAGAGCAGGTGCTTTATACTTTAATTCAGTTATAGTTTAAAACGAACGTCCGCTGCCTGGCAGGTAGATCTGCAAGCCAATGCTTAAAGATAAACCAGTAGAAGAATCGTTGCTGACATCAATATTGGCATTACTACGGATCAGGTTCAGCATCCCTTCCAAGGCCACATTGGAGGCCACAAAGTGCGCATAGCCTGCACCTACACCATAAACGGCAGAAAATGCTGAATCTCCATCGCTATCTTCCATGGAGCTGCCGGCAAAACCTAACACTGCTTCACCGAACCAGCGGTGCGTTGGAGCTGCACCTTCCGGAAAGTAATAGCGAACAAACGGTGTTAAGCCATATCTAAATTCTTCGCCGCCATCATAAACAATAAGGCCCAACTGCACCTGTGCACCGATCACGGCATTATCCGATATAAAGTAACCGGCGCGCGGACTTATATCCAGTTCAAAGGTTTCTGATTTAAAGTTATGGCCGATGTTGGCTATACTGGCACCTACCAACCAGTTACCTTGTGCCACTGCCTCACCAGCGACGGGTGCAGTAGTTTGTGGCCTGTTAATTTCTTCCTGTGCAAAGGCTGTTGTAATGCCCATTACAAATAGTAAAAGTGTACATAAAGTTTTCATAGCAATTGGGTTTAATGGAACATAATATATTGTGTATTACACTATTAGATATAACGACGCCAATTTATTATTGTTTAAATGCTAAAATGATATACAGGTAAACCAGCCCCTTTTTTAAGGGTGTGAGAAGTAAATAAGAGTACAATAAAAATAAGATTAAATAAGGATGGTGGTAACCTCTATTAGTTTATTCCGTTATACCTATGTCTGAATGAATGTATGATCTAATATTATACTTTATCGCTCAGAAGTTAACAATCAAGTTAAATTGTTCGTAGAATAATTATATAACGTCTGATTATTAAACGCGTATAGTTTGTTCTGTGGTCAGCACCTAACCTAAATTTAAATCAAAATCTAATTACCCTTATTACCAAATAATATGAAAAAGCTGTTTTTCCTGCCTATTGTTGCGTCTTTACTTTTTACTGCTTGTAACGACGATAAAGAAGATCCGATTCCGGCGCCAGTATCTGATATAGATGCTGAAATGCGTGGTAACTGGACTAATACTCAAATAAAAAGAGTATACTATAGCATTAACGACACCATCATGTACCAGGACTCATCAAACCTGCAGGCTTTCTTCAGTTTTGATGGCCGTAAAATGACAGTTACACTGCCGGATAATGGTGGGACCGATACTTGGGACTATAGCTTCCCGGATGAAGACAACCCGAATTATATCCAGCTAAAACAAGGCAGCAGAACAACTGATTACCTTGTAACAACTATAAACGATTCGGTTATGGTTTGGGAGGATGAAGAAGCCTGGGCTGGTTACCCGCAGGGCGTGCCTGACGAAGAAAAGACAACTTCTAAAGTAGGTGTTTATACCTGGAAGTTTGTAAGAAGAGACTAATTTCCATTCGATTTTTTTATTATATAAACAGCCCCTGCGTTTGTAGGGGCTGTTTTTTGTTTATACTTATCTCGCACAAATTCCTTTGTAAGGGCAGTACTGGCAAACTTCGAGGTCGCTGGTTTTCCTGATCGGGTCGGTTGGGTCTAACATACTATGTATAATGCCCTGCAGCAACTCTTCCGAAGCTTCCATAAAATCGCGGGGCGCACCATTCTCATCTACAAAATTAAACTCCGACGAAAGCACATTCTCGTCGATATTTCGGAATGAGATAATACCTGATTTAGCCTGTAGTAATGCTGCACCGGCGAGTTGCCCATTTTTAAGTATAGTTTGGGGGGCTTCGTTCAGTTGCCGTTGCAAAATGTATTGGTACAGCCACAACTGACGGGGTTTGTCGTAGTCTTTGTTTCGGGTAGATGGCAGGCGCAGGTCGGCGGTTTTAACGCGTAGTTTGCTTTGCTCTACTTTTCCGGTCTTATAATCGATAACCCGCACCTCGTTTTGGGTCATGTCTATGCGGTCGGCTTTACCGGCTATGGTTACCTGTATTGCTTCGCCATTTATAGTTAAGGGCAGGGTAGAGGTTAACGAATCTTCCAGTCGTAAAATATATAACGGCAGTTCATCCGAATCTTTTAGTTTATACAGGTATTTCTGAAGTACTTCGATAGCCACTTTCAGGAGCAGGTAATTAAGGCCTCGCTCTGTAGTTGCACCGCGCACAGTTTGGTTGAACACCATTTGTACATGGGCAGGCAACTCCAGCAGCATTTGGTCAATACTTTCTGCAACTATAGGGTTTCCGCTTTCAGCAAAAGGCGCAAAAAAGTCTTCGAGCACCTGGTGCACTACCGTACCAAACTGCGCTGCATCCACCTGTTCTTCAACTTCGTCGGCTTCCTGCATTTTAGCAATGCGGCTAAAGTAGTATTTAAGCGAGCAGTTAATATAAGTGTTCAGGCTCGATGGGTAAAGTCCACGCTCCAGGTCACGCTTAATCTGCTCCAATGTAGGAGCATCTTTCTCTATTATAATGTCTTCGCTGTACGCTTTTATATCTTTCTGCTCCACCACCGCAGTATACTCCCTAAACGTGATGTTCGGATTCAGTAAGGTCAGGTCGTTTTCAAGTTGAAGTATAAACCTGCTTTTCTCGCCCGAACCATAGGTATCAGAAGGCAACACATACAATAAGTTAACCTGCTTGGCGCGCTGTAGTAACCTGTAAAAATTGTAGGCCATAGCTCCCTCGTTCTCGGCATAAGTGGGCAGGCCAAACTGGCGCAGTACATCAAAAGGCATCAGCGAACTCTGTTTTTTGGGAGCAGGAAGCGTGTTTTCGTTTACCGATAAAATGATCAGGTTTTCGAAGTCCAGGGCGCGGGTTTCGAGCATACCCATTATCTGCACATCCGATATAGGCTCGCCACTAAACGGAAGCCGGGTCTGGCCAATGAGCTCATACAAGAACTTACGGAAACTGCGCACCGATATCTTTTGCTCGCGGCAATCGAAAATAGTATCGAGGCGCTTTACCAAAGTATAGAAAATGTACAGGTACTCTGTTTCGATGGTGTTGTGGCCGTGTGCATAAACCTGACGCAGCAGTTCTATCAGCTCATACATGGCCACTATGATATCGTCGCAGTCGCGCCAGGTCCTGAAAAGCGTTTCGAAAAGCGGATGATGCTTACCCAACTCGAGCAGCTCCTGGGCACTTATCAGCACTTTGTTTTCGGCAACTATCGTGTCCAACACCTCCTGTATCAACCCATGGAAACCGTTCTGATCAGGCTGTTCGTTCAGGTATAGCTCATAACGACGGATAAACGGGTGTGTCAATAATTTGCTTACCGAAAGATAATGGTATTGGTGCACTTTATAACCTGTGTCCTGCAACTGGGTTACTCCGGTTAAGTGTACATCAAATAACAGGTCTACCAAGTTAAAAAGGGGAGTACCCTTAAAGCTGAGACCCATGGTAACGTTATAGTTGGGTACATCTTCGGGGATAGCATGCAGTACAGGCAACAGCAATGTTTCGTCGGGCAACACAATGGCTACTTGGTTATGCTTGTTTTCGGAGCGGAGTTGCTGTAGTAACTGACCGGCCACTTTGCCCTGCATACTGGCATTTGCCACCCCGATAACGTTTATTTTTTTGTCGTCGGTTAAGAGCAGGTTTTGCTGCCAGCGCCATTCCGGCATGTTCCAGCTGCGCTTATACTTGCGCAAAAAGCTGCCCGCCCTGTTCGAGCTTCCTTCTTCCATGTAAAAATCATCGCTATCGAACAGTACTTCAGCTTTATTAAGACGTAGCAGGGCTTTTATGATCTTTTCTTCGGATCGGGTAAGGGCATTCAGGCCAATAAATATGTATTGGTGGCAACCTGATTTAGCGGCTATACTTTCGATGTTCTCCGCTACTTTCCGGAAGGCCATGCCGGTATAAGCCTGTTGATTTTTGTGCAGGTGCTGTTGCAGGTTATGGTATGTTTTCTCGATGTTGCCCCACAAACTGAAGTGCTTTTGCACAGCCGGTGTATAAGGTGGCTTGCCCAGGTACTTCGGGTCCCAACGCTCCAGTGCTTTTGCTTCGCTAAGGTACTCAAATAACTTACTGGTATCTACCAGGTTCTGGTCAATATGGCTGAAATCGTCGAGCAGCGTAGCAGCCCAGGTAACAAACTGGTCGAAATCTAGGGTTGGGTCCTGCTCACGCATGAGATCATAGAGGTCGAGTTGCAGGTTTATAGGTTCTACTACATCCACACCAGCCATTTTGCAGATAAAATCTTCCATGGCATGCACCTCCGGCGACCAGATAGCCTCGTCGGCAGCTTGTGCCAGCGCATTTTTAAAGAAGAAACTTGCCCTGCGGGATGGCAGCACAATGCACAGATCACTGATATTCTCTTTATACTTCTCGTAAATGTATTTAGCGGTTAGCTCCAGGAAAGTCTGCACAGAACTAATGTTTTAAGGATGAAGAACTATGAACTAAGTTTTATGTGATCTATAGGATTTTCAAAAAGTGAAATATCGGGCAAAGTATGATTCCATGGGTTATAATCCTGGTCATCCTTAAATCTTATGAATCTTAGTCTTAATGTATACTTTCGGTGTTACCGTTCGGAACAAGCGGTAATAATGGGTTGTAGGCTATTTCCCATAAATTATCGTCCGGATCGGCAACATAGCTGCTGTAGCCACCCCAGAACACTTTATCGGGCTGCTTCAAAACCCGCACACCTTTGTCTTCCAGTTTAGCCACCAGTTCATCCACTTCTTTTTCCGACCCTAGGTTGTGCGCCAGCGAAAATCCCCGAAAACCTGTTCCCTCAGAAGGTACGCCCGCATCATCAGCCAGCGACTCTTGAGGAAAAAGCGCCAGCTGTATGCCATTCAGCTGAAAGAAAACAATGCTTTCGGTGCTGGTTTCCAGCGGTGTCCAGCCAAAACTGGAAGTATAAAAGTCCCGGGACCGTTGCAGGTTTTTAACCCCGAGTGTTATTAGTGTAATGCGTTGTTCCATATTTTATCTCCCCCTAACCCCCTCCTAAAAACAGGAGCGAGAATTGGTTCTATGTTATTTCTTAATTTCAATAATGTGTTACTTATAACGCTCGCGCCAAAAAATTTAAAATACTCTTCCTCCTGATTTTAGCAGAGGGCTGAGGTGTGATCAAAATGCCAGCCCCAATTGCTCGGCTGGTTTATCGCCGTATTGCCATTCTTTTACTTCCTGTGTGTCGAAATAGTAAAGCACGCATCTCACTTTTTTATAACCCAGTTGCCTGAATCGCACAGCATAATGGTCCAGGCGGTTGAGGTGTTCAGGCTCAGGTGGTGGCGATTTAAACTCTATCAATGTTACGGTTTCAGCATCAAAAACAATGCGGTCAGGTTTATAAAGATAGGCGCGTGCATCCAGTACTTCTTTTTCCTGCTCAATAGCTACCTTATTCGAGAAATAGTAAGCCATTTTAGGATGCTGCACTACTTCAGTAAGTTGTTTTAACAGTTCCGGCTTATCGCGCTCGCTAATGATGCCTTCGTATACCATCTGGCGCAGCACCTGGTTAACTTCCGGAGCAAACGTTATCCGGGATAAGGCATAATGCAGTTTCCGGTTTACCTGGCGCTGGCGCTGCTGCGTCTCAAAATCGAATACGTTGTTCGCGTGTTGTTTTATCTTAAGCCGTTGTTCCCATTCGTTTGTCTGCAGGTAATTTAAATAAAAGGTAGCTTCTTCTAATGTTGTATCTCTGAGCTGCGGTGCATTGCCCTTGTGCAGTTGGTAACAAAGCTTGCCTGGCTGCCATTGTTCTATACTTTGCAGGTATAAATACAGCAGGTGGCTTACATTATCAGCTGGCGTATCTGTTTTAGGCATTTTATTTTCCTGTAGCAGGTCCCTTCCATTCCCGATCAGGTATAGCCTGTCTTCGGGGCGGGTTAGGGCCACATACAGCATGTTCATGTTCTCGATAAAGGTCTTCTCTATTTCGGTGTTGTATTGGCCTGCCAGTATAGTATGCTCCAGTTTTTTATTTGTGGTAACGGCTACACTTGGCAAATTCAATGTTTGTGCAACTTCATCAGGTAACTGGCTCCACATCAGCGAACCAGGTTTGGGCTTGGTGCTCCAGTCGGCAAAAGGCACAATTACAACAGGATAGGCGAGTCCTTTCGATTTATGGATGCTGGTGATAGTGATGGCATTGCGGTTTTTAGGCGTATTTATACTTAGCTTTTCTTTCTGCACATCCCAGTAAGCCAGGAAATTATTCAGGTTGTTGCTATGCTTTAAGCTATACTCCAGGACGAGGTCCAGGAAACGGAAAACATAATCGCATTCGTTGTTGTGGCCGAGCAGGTCAAATATCCGGATAAGGCGTTCTGTTAATTCGTAAATAGAGAGATTGCCCGTGTTTTTCTCATCCACATTAAAGCCTAGTTCCCGGATATAATCGTAGAAAACAGCTGCTTCCGGCTGATTGGCAACCTGTGCAATTCGTTGGGTTATAGTTACGTCGGGTATATGTTTTAAGGTAACTTTATGTACCAGGTATAAGGCCTCCGATTTTGCCAGTGCATCGGCAGGTCGGTTTAGTACCCTGAATAAAGCAATGATCAGGTTAACCACTTCTGCAAACTGCAACGACAACGAATCCTGGGAGATGATATCGTATTGGTGCTCTTTGAGGTAATTAGCAATTAGCCTGCTGTTATGGTTCGTGCGGCAAAGCACGGCCATGTCTTTTAAAGTATAACCATCGGCTAGGTTTTGCTCTACCAGTTGCAGTACCATGCTCAGCATACTTTCTTCGTAGCTTAACTCTGGTTTGTGTGTGGTGCCGGGGTAAATTTCAGTTGTCCGCTCGCAGGTATTCAGGTTATAGGTTGTGTTGGCATCGCCCTCATAGGTAAACATGATCTGAATATGCCCGCCTGTATTATTAGGTTTAGGCGACTTTTGCACGAAGCCTTCGTCGTAAATGGAGGTAAAAGTTTCGTAGGCTTTATGGTTTTGGCTTGCAAACGTGAAGAGGTCGTTGTTGAACTCGATTATCTCGTTACGACTGCGGTAGTTACTATCCAGGTTTTCAGGTTGCAGTACCTCTTCGCCGAAGGTTTGATAACGCTCCTGCAGGCGGGTACTTTCGCGGCGATGCTCGTACAGTTTTTCAGGTGTGCCTTTGTACAAGTGCAGTATCTGTTCCATTTCACCGCCACGCCAACGGTAGATCGCCTGTTTGGCATCGCCTACCACCATACTAAAATGGCCCGAAGCTACCGCATTCTCAACAAGCGGCAACAGGTTGTTCCATTGCAGCACCGAGGTGTCCTGAAACTCATCTATAAGTATATGGTTATACTTTTCGCCCAGGCGTTCATAAATAAAAGGCACCGGTTCCTTCAGTACTATATCTATTATGCGCTTGTTAAACTCCGAAATATGTACCGTGTTCTTATCCTGTTTTATCTCCTGCAGGCACTTTTCCAGCTCATTTAATACCGACAACTTGTAAAGGTGCGGCATAACGGCATTCAGCAAAGTATAAGTTCCCGCGTACTTTTCCTGTAGGTCTGTTATCTGGTTATAGAGGTCTGTTAAATGCGGTTTTATACTATCGATCTGGCTTTTAGTAAGTGCATCTGCTTTGCCACCATACCATTTGTCTTCGTTTATAGTTTTATATGCGTTGCTGTTGGTATAGGTCAGGTCGAGGTACTTTTGAGTCCATTTGTTAAAAAAGCTCCATATGCCGCGGGTACTCTGGTAAAAGTCGGCAGGAGTGAGGCCGTTAGTGTCTATCAATTGCAGTGCCTCCTGGGCCGGGGCCTGCAATTCCTGTTCTATCTGTAATTTAAATGCTCGGAGTTCCTGCTGCACTCTCCTGAAGTCTTCTAAGGTAAGTTTTTTCAGGTCTGTAATGGCTTCGTATACCTGTTCGTTCAGCAAGTTACGTGCAAACTGAGCCAGCTCTTCCGAAAACATACTCCAGCTTTTGCCTTCGCCGGCCTTCTCCAGTATAAAGTGTTCCAGTGTTTCGGTCAGCAGATCGCCTTTTTCGTTCTTCACTTTATCCAGCAGCAGGGCAACGGCTGTGCTTAGTAAAGTGTCAGAGTCCAGGTCAACTTCGAAGTTATGCGGTATGTTCAGGTCGCGGGCAAAGGCCTGCACGATCTTGTTCACAAAACTATCGATGGTGCTAACACTGAAGTCGGCGTAGTTGTAAAGTATTTGCCGGAACACCTGAGCAGCGCGCTTTCTAACTTCTTCAACTTTCAGGTTTTCGTCTGTGTATTCCTCGTTCAGCTCCTGTGTTATCTGTTGCAGCAAGGCTTCTACGGTGGCACGCTGAGCAAGGTCCGGGGAGTTGAATTTGCGCAGATTCCCGATGATGCGCTCCTTCATTTCGGCGGCGGCATCGTTTGTAAAAGTAATGGCAAGTATAGACCGGTAATAGTCTGGGGAAGGGGAGTGGAGGGCAAGTTTTATGTATTCCTTAGCCAGAGTATAGGTTTTACCGGAGCCAGCTGAAGACGAGTATATTTTAAAAACAGACACCATACGGTAGTATAAATTATCTTGAACTTAAAGATACAGTTTTGCCGCTCGGTTTGCCAGTTTTTGCAAGCTTGTAATGTCAGGTTTATAGGTTAGGTGCTGATAGTAAACCACATAAAAAAACAGGCTGCCTGAGGGGAGGCAGCCTGTTAAGGTCTTGGGATTATAGTTAGGGTTTAAGCAAATGCAACTTCCTGCTCACGCTCAATTGCCGTACGGGCCGGCGTTACGCTGTTAGCGCATACATGGAACATGATGCGGGCCATCGAAAGCACATAGTCGGTCATCACGCAGTGCTGCTGCTCCAGGCTCTGCAGAGCTTTGCCGCCGCCAAGGTTCAGCTTGCTCAGTTCCATCACTTCATCAAAGTTCTGGCGAAGCATTTTTAGCGCTTTAAATGATGGCTCGTTGTAGTACATAGGTATAACCTGGCAAACAGCATAGCTGCCTTTTTTGCGCTCTTCCTGAATCATTTCACAAAGCGATTCAGTGTTTACCTTATCGAGGTCGGAGATGAGTACGAAGAAAACGCTTTTGGCATTGTTAGTGGCTTTGCGGGCCGGCACGCTGCCTACCAGCATGTTGCGGCTAACGGCAGTGCCGTGCGTAAAAGCTTCGTCTTTTAAGATCTTGTTGTGAATTTTGAAAGCCAGTGCTCCAGAAGCAATCAGGTTAAAATTTCTGCCTTGAGTTGAGATTTTAGTAAAATGTAACATAACGTAGGGACTAAGGGGTTTAGAGGTTTTGTTTAATTGATTTTAATGGTGAAGGTGCACCTGGTTAAGGAGCATCCGTCTCATTAGCTTCTGTTCAATAGGCTTAGTGCGTGTATTATAGGAGGCGGGGGTGCCATAAAGGCGGCAGTGTAGAGTTTTTTACATAAGGGTTTACAAGGTTATGGTTTCGAGCGATTTTTTGTATACTACGTATGACCCGTTAAAAATTTTAGCTGAATAGTTAAATTACTGGTGAACAGCCTTATAGTTTGGGTCAATTGTTCGATTTAACGAGTTATATTATAAAAGGTTATCCATGTTTAATATTAATAGTTATAAATTTTGGTAGAATATTTACACATAGTACTCCTGTTGTTAAATTAATGTTACAACTGAAAGTATAGAACTATATTAATATTTATATAGTTGAATGGAATCCTGCATGTGCTTGTATCTGAGGGGGATTAGCTAATACCATAAATTCGTCGTACCTTTGCGGCCGATTTGGTATCAGTCTGATTTACTGTTTAACTGGCACGGCTTCTATATTTGTTAGGTCACCTGGTTTATTTTAGTTTTCGACGCGTATAGGGATTAGTAAGATCCAGGCTGTCACCAGACATGGTAAAATCAGTAAAATAAACAGATGAACAAAATCAGATTTGACGAGCTTCCGCTATCGCCGGAAGTTCAGCGAGCCATCGCAGACATGGGCTTTGAAGAAGCCTCTCCAATCCAGACCGAAGCAATCCCAGTTGTATTAGAAGGACGCGACATTATCGGCCAGGCACAGACCGGTACCGGTAAAACCGCAGCATTCGGCATTCCAACGATCGAAAGCATTGATGAGCACGACAAAAGTGTGCAGGCGCTTATTCTTTGCCCAACCCGCGAACTGGCTATCCAGGTTGCCGGAGAGATCCAGAAATTAATCAAGTATAAACCTAATATCAATATCGTTCCGATATATGGCGGCCAGGCTTATGACCGCCAGCTACGCGCCCTTAAGCAGGGTGTTCAGATCGTGATCGGTACGCCGGGCCGTGTGATGGACCACATCGAGCGCGGTACCCTGAAACTGGATAAGATCAAAAAGATCATTCTGGACGAAGCGGACGAAATGCTGGATATGGGTTTCAGAGACGATATCGAATTCGTGTTGAGCAAAATGCCGGAAGAGCGCCAGACCATTTTCTTCTCGGCAACTATGTCGAAGCCGATCATGGACCTGACCAAGCGTTACCAGAACGACCCTGTGTTAGTGAAAGTGGTTCATAAAGAGCTTACCGTAACCAACATCGACCAGGTATACTTTGAGGTGCGTAACAGCATGAAGCAGGAAGTGCTTTCGCGCGTGCTGGATATGTTTAACATGAAGTCGGTTGTTATCTTCTGTAATACCAAGCGTATGGTAGACGAGTTGGTAACAAGCCTGCAAAGCCGCGGTTATTTAGCCGATGCCCTGCACGGCGACCTTAACCAGAACCAGCGCTCTAATGTTATGGGCAAGTTCCGTAACGCTCAGCTCGAGATACTGGTAGCTACTGATGTGGCAGCCCGTGGCCTTGACGTGGAGAACGTAGAAGCCGTATTTAACTACGACCTGCCGCAGGACGAAGAAGCTTACGTGCACCGTATTGGCCGTACAGGTCGTGCCGGTAAATCAGGTAAGGCATTCTCGTTCGTATCAGGCCGTTCGGATATGTACAAGCTGAAGGATATCATGCGCTATACAAAAGCGAATATCCAGTTGCAGCAGGTACCTACTTACGAAGATGTAAATGAGCTGCGTACAGAAATGTTCCTTAGCAAAGTGCGTGAAGTACTGGAGAAAGGCAACCTGACGAAGCATGTTACAACTATAGAAAAGCTTGTGAACGAAGACTATACTTCGCTTGAAGTTGCAGCTGCGTTGCTTAAAATGACACTGAAAGAAGCCAAAGTTAAAGAAGCCGGTAAAGAGGCTGAAAAAGGCCTTGGTTTCTCTAAAGAAGGTTTCGACCGTCTGTTCATCACGATCGGTAAAAAAGACCGTGTGCATCCGAAAGACCTGATCGACCTGCTTGCTTCAAACGCTGATATTCCGGCTGCAAAAGTTGGTGACATCGACCTTTACGACAAGTTCAGCTTTGTGGAAGTGCCTTCGGAGTACACAGCCAATATACTTGAAAAAGTAGGCCGTATTGAAGTGGATGGCCGCATGGTAGTAGTGGAGAAGTCTGATAAAAAAGGCGGCGACCGTGAAGACCGTGGTGGCAAGAGCCGCTTTGGTGGTGGCGACCGCGACAGAGGTGGTGACCGTGGCGGAAGCCGCTTTGGTGGCCCACGTGGTGGCGGTGACAGAGACCGCGGCGATCGTGGTGGCAGCCGTTTTGGCGGTGGCGACCGTGACAGAGGCGGAGACCGTGGTGGAAGCCGTTTTGGTGGCGGAGATCGTGATCGTGGTGGCGACCGCGACCGTGGAGGTGAAGGCCGTGGATTCCGTAGAAAAAGATTTTAATCTTTAGTAACAATCGCCAATTACTGGCGTATAAATAAGCATACAGCATAGGAAGCATAAAAACTTCGTAACTGTTAGAATAAGCCGACTTGAAACGTCGGCTTATTTGCTTTTAGGGCATACCCTAAAAAATTTTCAGGAATTTTTTGTCGGGCCTATAACCTTTGGTTTAACCCGGCGTAAAAGGACTATCATAAAAAGGTTGGAAGATTACCTAACTGTTCACAGCAGTTAGATATGATAAGGGAAACATCAGACGGATGTTTCCCTTATTGTTTTTATACCTATCTCTAATCCAATCAATTTCTCCTCCAGAATTTTACTATATTAGTGCAGTGCTATGTGCTAAGCATTTAGATGAACTATAGTTATAGTGTCAATAACCGTATGTTCACGCTTTAGAAGTAGTTGTAGCAAATAGAAATTACAGATTGTGAAAACAAAACTGAAGAAATATAAGGTTAGACATAATTTCCCTTTCGTTGAAACATGTGGTATAGGCACCTTTCTGTTTTTACTCTGTTTTTGTGTTTACCATTATGTCAATACGAAAGACACAGAGTGGCTTCTACTAATAGTTGGCATCTCATTAGGTTTATTGATCACTTATTGGATTGCAAATTCAAGAAATAAGACCATAATATTCAGTAATGACATTGCCATTAAACCTTGGCTTAGCTACACACCTATAGTGTTGAAGCTAGAAGAAATTCAAGGTTACTGGATGAAGGAGAGCTATACTCCGTGGGGCTTGGATTACCATGTTCAAATTTTAACGAAATCAGAAAGGAAGTTCGAATTTATAAAAGACGTTTACCCTGACTATGGCATGATCTGAACTTGCCTTCATCACTATGGCATCAAGTGTTTAGGCAAGAAACAAATAGAATGGAAGTACAAGCATTTGTATTCAAGAATTGAAGTTTATGCATCTGTCATAGCTGCCGTACTTTTTGTTTTGGTACAGCTAATGAAACTCATAAAATAACTACAAGCCACAACCAAACCTAAAGCACACTAAGGCGTGCCTTAGGCAAATACGTTGCAAGTAAGAAATTATTTAAGCATGAATATCAAAGGCTTTATTTTTCTATTCATTTTTATCTTCAGTGCCTATTTTGTTCAAGCTCAACAGAATGATCTTATACTTTGGGAAGAAGGTAAAAAACTGACCTTGAGTGATTTTGTAGAAGTGCCATCTAACCCCGAGTTTGCTGCTCGATCTTCAATTTCTTTACAATATTCTGTTTGTAAAAGAAGTATCTAGAATGGTAAAGTAGTTTTGAAAGTAGAATGTACATTCAAAAAGAGTAATTCCTTTATAACACAACAGGGGAAAAACACTTTAATATTAAGCCATGAACAGCTTCACTTTGACATTGGAGAATTATTTGCCCGAAAACTAAGGTTGGAATTTGCCAACAGCAAGATCAATGTAGATAATGTAGAGGGTCAAGCTGAAACCATATTCCAAAAAGTGCAACTTGAATACAATTCGTTTCAGCGGATGTTTGACATTGATACACAGCATGGTACAAAAGCTGAAAAGCAATCGAAATGGGAGCTAAAAGTTGCTGAAGAATTGAAGAGTTTAGAGAAGTATAAAACTGACAACTGCTAACTATACATAGGCCAACTGCCTTATCACAAAGCCAAGCCTGCTACACTTAACCCATGACCACAACCCCTGAACACGATCAGCGAATGGCGACGATGACCTTTGCGTCAGTTTATCCGCATTATGTAACTAAAGTAGAGCGTAAAGGAAGGACAATAGCCGAACTGCACCAGGTTATAGAATGGCTGACCGGTTTTGATAGTAAAAAGCAGCAGGAACTGATAGAGGAGAAGGTGAACTTTGAGACATTTTTCGGGAGAGCAGAACTGAATCCGAAAGCTGATCTGATTACGGGTTCAATTTGTGGGTACAGGATAGAGGAAATAGAAAACCCGCTAACCAGGCAAGTGCGGTATTTAGACAAGCTGGTAGACGAACTGGCCAAAGGCAGGAAGATGGAGAAGATATTGAGAAATGACAACAAGTAGAACCTATAGAACTCTCATATAACAGCAAGTATGAATCCGATCCTCCGCAATATTTTAGCTATTATAGTTGGCATTGTCATTGGCAGTGTCGTGAATATGGGCATAATTTCTATTAGCGGTTCCATTATTCCTCCACCAGATGGCGCCGATGTTACCACCACCGAAGGGTTAAAAGCAAGTATGCATTTGTTTCAGCCTAAGCATTTTATATTCCCATTTCTGGCCCATGCACTCGGTACCCTGGTTGGGGCTTTTGTAGCCGGAATGATTGCTGCCAGCCATAAAATGAAGTTTGCCCTTGCTATAGGTGCGTTTTTCTTAGCAGGTGGGGTTGCCAGTATATTTATCCTTCCTTCGCCAACCTGGTATACTATAGTTGACCTGATAGGTGCCTATATCCCGATGGCTTATTTAGGTAGAAAGCTTGCAAATAAGTTTAGCAGGCCAACTCTGAACGAAAGCATCGTTTAAGCAATAAACCTATACTATAAACCTTGTCAGTTTACTTAGCTGAAACTGGCATCAACTATAGGCAGCTATAACTTGCTAGTGAGAACACACAGCAAGGGCGCAATATGAAATCAAATTAACTGTAGACAGATAAACTATGTAGGGCTGTCTCCAACAATCAGATCCATAAAGCCATTGTTGGTGTTATCACCAACAATCCAACTACCTTTCTAAATTGGTAAATGAAACCATAAACAGCTCTATCAGGCATAGCCATAAAATTGAGTTTGATAGGCACTAAAAAAGGGGCCGAAGCCCCTTCTTATAGTTTACCTATTTATATACGTTACGCTTCACCTCTGGCTTTGTCGCGTAATGCTCTTATGTGATTGTGTGCGTTTTTAACATCCTGGTACTGCTGCTCTACAATTTGCTTCAGGTTACCAGGCAGTTCTGCATTGCGGGCTTCATCAAATGCTTTTAAGGCATAATCTTCACCACGCTCACATTCTTCCAGTATACGCTTTCTGTCTTTCGAACTGATCGCCGATTTAATATCAATCCAGACACGGTGCAGGGTGCCTTCCAGCGAGCTCGACTCGTCGTCGGACTTACCCATTTTGTGCAGCTCTGCCTGTAGTTCGGTTATCATGCTGTCGCGCTGTACCGCATACTTCAGGAACAGTTCTTTCAGATCCTGATCTTCTACGTCCTGGGCAGCAGTTTTATATCCTTTAGCACCATCCTTGCAGCGTTCTATGAGGTGGTGTACCGTTGACCATACTTCTTTATTGATTTCCATAGTTTTTAAAGGTTAAGTTGTATATATGCGATATTACTCATATTAACACCTTAAGGTTACTATGGCCTGGTTATACTTTGTGAGTCAGCGCTTTGCCAGCCAGGTAGCCGGTCGTCCAGGCCGCCTGGAAATTGAACCCTCCCGTGATGCCGTCAATGTTTAACACCTCGCCGGCAAAGTATAAGCCCGGGTGGAGGCGGCTTTCCATGGTCTTCATGTTTACCTGGATAAGATCTATGCCGCCACAGGTCACAAACTCTTCTTTGAATGTGGTTTTACCTTTAACATCTACAGGCATCCGTAGCAGCGCTTCCAGCAATTTATTTGTGTTTTTAGCAGGCAGCTCAGCCCATTTAATTTCCGGGTTAATTTCAGCCAGGTTTGTCAGTGCTTTCCAGAGGCGTTGTGGCAGATCGAAAAGCGGGTTAGAGGCAACTACTTTTTTAGGATGCGCCTGTCGGTATTGCTGCAACGCTTCGCGCATACCTTCTTCAGAAAAATTGGCTACCCAGGCTATTAAAGCTGTAAAGTTATAGTTGATGTCGTGGAAAATACGGGCGCCCCATGCCGAGAGCTTTAGCACAGCCGGTCCGCTATAGCCCCAGTGCGTAACCAGCAAAGGACCTTCGTATTCCAGCTTTTGCCCGGCAATTCTAACCCGTGCATGCGGCACCGAAATACCCATGAGTTCTTTTAGCGGATTGCCCGGTACATTAAAAGTAAACAACGAAGGAACCGGCTCTTCTATAGGGTGGCCCAGTTCGCGTAGCCAGTCGTAGCCGGTAGTTTTAGGATTGCCACCTGTACAAACAAGTACTTTGTCGGCGTATAGTTGTGTGTTGTTGTTTAATTGAAGTATAAACTGTTGCTGGTGATCATCAGGTGGGGAAATGCGTGTTACACTGATGCCTGTTTTTATAGTTACGCCAAGTGTGCGGGCCTGTTGCAAAAGGCAGTCGGCTATAGTTTGCGAGCTGTCAGTTACCGGGAACATGCGGCCATCTTGTTCAGTTTTAAGCTTTACTCCGCGTTCCTCAAACCAGTTTACAGTTTCTAGGGCTCCAAATGTTTTAAAGGCTTCTTTTAGTTGTTTGGCACCTCTTGGGTAATGCTGCGCCAGCGGACCAGGGGAAAAACAGTTGTGTGTTACGTTGCAACGGCCACCACCTGAAACCAGCACTTTAGCTAACAACTTATTCGTTTTTTCAAGTATAATAACGTCGGCTTTGGGGTTGAATTGTGCACTCGTTATAGCTCCGAAAAAGCCTGCAGCACCGCCACCAATTACCACTATCTTCATAAAGAATTGCTAAACTTTTAAATGACCGGATGCTTGAAAATAACCATACCTGTATTGTAGGGCGGGTTGGAACACTTTAATCCTGCAACCATGTAGCCATCAGAAAAACAAAGATACTAAAAGAACCGCATAGGGTCGGGGTGACGGAAAACGTAAGGCAGGTCTTCTTTCAGTTTCTGGTTACTGATGATCTTAAAGTGCGTGTCTTCCATTTCGCTGAAAGAAGGAGGCTGTAAGCCGAGCGCTTTGGCTGCCGCCGGGTAAAAGTGTTTGCGCATCGGGTGCTCGTCCGAGCAGGCATTGTATACTTGTTCCCAACGCTCTTCGCTTATAATGCGCTTCAATATAGTTACGCAATCTTCCTGGTGTATCAGGTTAACAGGCGCATCGCCGTCAGGCAAATCAGTTTTGCCTGCCATAAAACGGCCGGGTTGCCTGTCGGACCCGGCAAGGCCGGCAAACCTGACTATAGTTGTCAGCCATTCTTCCCGCTCGTTAAACATCTTCTCAGCCTCTAATAAAGTATAGCCCGGGTCTTTGGGTTGAGTATGCACATCATCGTTTTCAGTTACGATGCGGTTCAAGTCTGTGTATACAGAAGTAGAAGAAGCAAACAACACTTTCCGGACAGGCGAGTTGAGCATAGCTTTCAGGAGCGCTTTCATTTGCAGCAGATAAGCCTCGCCACCATCAGCACGTAACTTAGGCGGAATATTAAGTACAAGCACATCTGTATCCAGGAAGTCAGCCAGGGCTGATTCATCTGTCTCGCCGGCTTGAAGGTTAATGAGATAGGGAATAATGCCTTTTTCTTCAAGTAATTCGAGTTTGGCAGGAGAGGTGGTTGAGCCTTTTACGTGCAGGCCACTGTTCACCAATTCTTCGGCCAGGGGCAAGCCAAGCCATCCGCAACCTAAAATACTGATATCCGCTTTTTCGTGCATGGTTTATAGTTTAAAGTAGTAACAAAACTACCGGCGTACTGTTACTCTTACTTAATCATAAAGTTTCAGAGGGCAATATTACACACAAATGCACTACGATGTTATCGTTATTGGTTCTGGCTTTGGTTCGCTTACGTCGGCAGCTTTGCTGAGCAAGCACGGGCTAAACGTTTGTGTGCTGGAGCAGGCTAAATATCCGGGAGGTTGTGCTACATCTTATAAACGAAAAGGACATCGGTTCGAGACAGGCGCTACTACGCTTGTTGGCTTAGACGAGCACATGCCGCTGCATTACCTGCTAAACGAAACCGGAATAGAAATACCAGGCTTGCGCAAACTGGATAAACCCATGCAGGTGCATTTACCAAACGGAGCTATAGTTACGCGTTACCAGCACCTGGAAGAATGGATAGCAGAAGCTGAACGTGTATTTGGAACCTACAACCAGCGAAAGTTCTGGGAGCATTGTTATCGCATTAGCAAACAGGTCTGGCAGGTATCGTTGCGGCAGCGTACGTTTCCATTTTCCTCAGCAGGTGATCTGTTACAGGCAGCCGGTTCTTTTAGGCCGTGGCAGTTGACGTTGTTGCCTGCCGCTTTTACAACCATCGAAGACCTGTTGCGCAAGTATAAACTACTGGACAACCAGCTGTTTGTGGATTTTGTGAACGAGCAGTTACTGATTACCGCACAAAACTATATACAGGAAGTAAATGTGTTGTTTGGGGCAACAGCACTGTGCTATACTTTGTTCGGGAATTATTATGTTGATGGCGGCCTGATAAACCTAGTGCAGCCTGTAGTGGATTATTGCCGTGAAAAAGGCGCAAGTATAAAGTATGGGCAGGAAGTTACAAGTATAAAACCAATTCCCAAAGGCTATACTATCGCTACAAATAAAGGAACTTATACTTCAAGGTTTATAGTAAGCGGCATACCCTTAAACAATACGGTAGCGCTGTTTGAGGATGAAAAGCTGAGCAGGCGATTGCAAAAATATGTGTTGTCATCAGAAAAACTGAACGGCGCCTTCACCATGAGTTTGGTGCTGAACAAACAACCCCGAACTATACTTCATCATCAGGTGCATTTGCCACAAGGTCTGCCCATCATCAACAGTAAAAGCATCTTTATCAGTTTTAGCCACAATGCTGATAACACTCGTGCTAAAGAAGGAGAGCAGGTAGCCGGTATCAGCACGCACATTCAGGACCCGGCCAACACGTATGTAAAGGATAAGGCCGAGATAGAGAAAGCTATACTTGACAGTTTAGCTAAAGCCAGTTTAATACAACCTGAGGATATTATAAGTTACCAGTCGGCTACGCCGGGGGCATGGCAGTTCTGGACCAAACGGGCATTTGGAGCAGTAGGAGGTTATCCGCAATACAAACAAATAAAGCCCTGGCAAATGAAAGATGCACGCCTGGACCACAAAGGTGCTTACGTTTGCGGAGATACCGTTTACCCGGGGCAAGGCATACCCGGAGTTTGCCTGAGCGGAATTATTGCTGCAGATAAACTGCTCCGGGATCACTTTTGATGCCTTTACCTATGCATGTTCTGATTAGTCAACGATAGGTAGTAGATAGCTTATACTTTAAAAGCATCCGAATCTATAGTTTGCCGTATTTTCCTATTTCAGGTTTCTACAACTATGGTTCTCAGGCCGGCAAAATCGCCGGATTTTGTTTTACCTAAAATGTATGCAGTTATACTTATCTCATCCGCTTTAAAAACCTGTATCTCCGTTAGCGTTTCCTGTAGTTTTTGCTGCAGTTTCTTAAACTTCACTACTTCCTGTTGCCTGTCTTCTCCATCGCCCGGGAAAAGGCGCACCATGTTCCTGAAAAAGTAATCCAGCGACTCGATTTTGATCTCGTTACCCGTTGATTTACCTGCCAGCGAAGCAACCGTATCGGCATTTAGCGGCAGGTTCTGAGAATTATCAAAGAAATAAAATTCGAACGGACTGTCGGTTTCGCTGCGCATCATCAGGCCGTCGTAGTATGGTTTAAGTGTTTTTTCTAATTCTTGCTCGTTCATGAGTGGCAGTAATAAGTATAAAACATCAGTCTTTTATAAATTTAACTACATGGTTTCTTATATTTAAGCAAACATGCAGCTCTTATACGAATCTAAGCTAACATAAAACGAAAAAATATGATAAAGGCAGAACCAATGCTGAAAGAAGGCTCTCTGAAAGGAAAATCGATTATAGTTACAGGCGGTGGCACAGGCCTTGGCCGTTCTATGGTTAAGTATTTCCTGGAACTGGGCGCTAACGTTACTATCTGTAGCCGCAAAATGGACGTGCTGGAGCAGGCTGCCCGCGAACTGGAAGAAGAGACCGGCGGTACAGTTTTGCCCATAGCATGCGACGTACGAAAGTATAACGAAATCGAAAGTATGCTGCAGGCTACGCTCGATAAATTTGGTAGGGTAGATGTGCTGGTGAATAATGCTGCCGGCAACTTTGTAAGCCCGACCGAGCGCCTGAGCCATAAAGCTTTTGATGTAATTACGGATATCGTGTTGAAAGGTACTTATAACTGTACGCTTGCTTTAGGCAAGCACTGGATTGAGCAGAAGCAGGAAGCTGTTATTTTGAATATTGTTACAACTTATGCCTGGACGGGTTCTGGTTATGTGGTGCCATCATCTTGTGCTAAGGCTGGTGTGCTGGCTCTAACACGTTCGCTGGCTTCGGAATGGGCAAAATATGGCATCCGTTCCAATGCTATCGCACCGGGGCCTTTCCCGACAGAGGGCGCCTGGACGCGCTTGTTCCCGAAGCAGCTGGCCGACAAACTGGACCCTGTAAAACGCATACCGGTTGGCCGTTTTGGTGAGCACCAGGAGTTGGCTAACCTGGCAGCTTACCTGGTTTCTGATTTCGCAGGATTTGTGAATGGCGAGGTGGTAACCATAGATGGTGGTGAATGGCTTTACGGAGCAGGCGAGTTTAACAGCTTCGATATGATTCCGCAGGAAATGTGGGATGCAATGGAAAAGCAGATGCGTGGTAAAGGCCAGTAAGTTATACATATACATAAACTATAAAAGCAACGCCACCACGTTGCTTTTATAGTTTAGGCTGCTTCCTGTAGCGACGGTACAGGTCTTTGCTGAGGAATCGGTTTTGTAGCGTGATTTACGTCGCGGTAACCTGTTAACATACCAAACAGGGCTGGCACATTACGACGCAGTAAACCGGCCACTAAAACAGCGATTAGTATACTTAAAACCGGAGCGAGTAAGTAAACTAATAATGTCGTAAAATCTGTCCTGATCTCGAACATATACACCAAGCCTTTCTTAAGTATAGTTAGCAGCGGCTCATGGAAAGCATATATAAAGAAAGAAGACACTGTAAGGTTCGTGATCTTCTGACAGGTAGCCGTGAAATGATCTGTTACATAATTAATGAATTGCCACATAGCATAAATGCCCGCTACTATTGCGGCTTTATGAACCAGCATACTTGTCAGTTCGTCGGACAGTGACAGGTAGTTGAGCTCCGTTTTGAAAAGTATAAGCCCAAGCCAGGTAAATAATGTAATTGCGGTTTGTTTAGGATGCGGCGTAGTTATAAGCAGCTTCTGCTTTATACTTAAATAACAACCCATCGAAAAGTATAGAACTGATTCCGGCGTAAAAATGAAGGTCTGTAGATCGACAAGCCAGGCTGCAAACAGTACCAACAGAAACGCTTCGCGCAGGTGCTTAACCATTAACCATACTAGCGGTGAAATAAGCGTCAGGACAAGCAGGTCCTTTATAAACCATAACTGGTAGGGGATGGGGTTCAGAAGAAATATATCCAACAATTCAGCTGTTGATTTAGTGTCGATCAGGTGGTCTCCAAAAAAAGGCCTTACCTGTGGTAAAAGCTGAAATATATAAAACGCCACTATACCTAAACCCGACCACAACAGGTAAGGAAGCAACAGCGACCGGACACGTTTTTTATACTTTGAAAGTATAGTTGCTGAGTTAAAACTATAGTTGACAAAGAAGAGAAAGCCTGAGATTATAAAGAAAATCGGCACTGCCACACGGGTAACTCCCTGCGAAATAAAATCCTGTATAAAGGAATTGTAAGACTTCTCTGAGTACAAAACACCCAGGTAGCTATGCTCCTCGAAAGTATAGGCATGTACATACACAACCATCAGCATGGCCAGCAAGGACAGCAACTTTATCTTTAAGCTGAAATTAGGGCTCTGTAACAGCATATAAAGTATAATTTTAGGGTGATTGGAAGTTGGGTGTTGTCTATTTTTAGCATTACGTTCAGTGTTATTAATAAGTTTAATAATTCTTCTATTTTTTATAACTATTATAATTAAATAATGATGTGCCAATGAAAGAATATTATTCAGATAGATCGATTGTGGATAAGAAAATGTAAGTATATACTGTTACTTATATATTATTATATTATTTTTAAGCTACAAGCTATACTTAAGCACCTTTTGCAGCGAATATTTACCATACTTCTCTTTTTATGTTCTGTTGTACAACTTCAGGCACAACAGCTACTATCTGGCACCATTACCGATTCTGAAACCGGTGAAGCTTTACCTTTTGTGAGTGTTTATGTGAAAGCAGCCGGTACAGGTGGGCCTACAAACGAACAGGGCAAATATAGCTTTCGCATCAGTCAACCAGCCGATTCCATAACTGCTTCTTTTATCGGGTATAAAACACAAAGTATAGCCATCCGGAAAGGCCAGCCTAAGCAGGTAATAAATTTTAAACTGCAACCTAACTCATTTAGCCTGAACGAAATAGTTGTAAAACCAGGCGAAAACCCAGCTTTTAAGGTGATGCGACAGGTGATGGCGCACAAAGAACGCAACGACAAAAGCCGCCTACAGGCTTACCAGTACGAAGCCTATAGTATAACCCAGTTAAGTGTAGAAAATTTACCCGGCAAGCAGGATACCATCGTGCAGCCACTAGCGGATAGTTTGTCAGAAAACTATAAAGGCCGTAAGCTATACCCGTTCTTTATGGCCGAAACGCTGTCTGATTTTTATTACAACAAGGATCCGGACCGGACAAAGGAAATGGTGAAAGGGAGTAAAGTAGCTGGGGTTGGCCTGCCAGATACCGATATTTTTGCTGAATTGCTCGGCGTATCTTACAAAAACCATAACTTTTACCAGAACTGGGTGCCTATCCTGAACAAGAATTTTGTAAGCCCGCTGGCCGATAGCTGGAAATTGTATTATTACTATGACCTGCAAGACAGTCTTTATGTAGGAAATGACCTGTGTTATAAGTTAAAGATCACACCGAAGCGCCCACAGGATCTTGCATTTAATGGCCACATCTGGATCACGAAAGGCGAGTATGCGTTGCGGAAGATCGATGTTACGGTAGCAAAATCAGCGAACATAAATTATGTTGATGGCATCAGCTTGCAACAGGAATCTGCGCAAACTACTGAAGGGGCCTGGTTGCCTGTGCGCACCGATATAACGATGCATGTCGCGAAACTATCGAAAGCATTGCCTAACATTTTGGCACGCGTGATGGTATCTGCCCGAAACATACAGGTAAATAACTCCTTCGACGAAGCCTTTTTTGATAAACCGACCGATTACATCAGCAAACAGGAAACCACATCCCCGGACTTCTGGAAACAGCACCGCCACGACACACTAAGTATAGCTGACCGGCAGGTTTACGCCCAGATAGACTCGCTGAACAATGTGCCGAAAATAAAACGCTATACCGAAATTATGACCATGCTGGTAAGCGGGTTTAAGAAGGTAGGTAAAATAAGTATAGGTCCGTTGCCTTACGCCTATGCTTATAATGATGTAGAAGGGCACAGAGTACAATTAGGCGCCAAGACCAATATCAATTTCAGTAAAAAGTGGGAGGTAAGCGGTTTTGCGGCTTATGGCTTCCGGGATGAGGACCTTAAATACCGCGCCCAGGTTCGCCACATCATTAACCGCGACCGCTGGACTGAAGTAGGTATAAGTTACGAAGAAGACCTGCAGCAACTCGGCCTGATCGCCGATAAACTGGTGGCTACAAAATTATTTATGGCTTCTTCGCGCTTTGGCAAGTTAAACCGGCCAATTTTTCTTAAAGAGGCTAACGCTTACCTGCAGACCGACCTTTTCAGGGGAGTTACCCAGCGCATTACCTTCAGCAACCGTACTTATTTGCCACAATACGATTTTGCCTACTATACCGGCCAGGGGCAGGAAGTTGCCAAAGACCTGACCACATCTGCTGTTAGTTATGCCTTGCAAATAGCCCGTAAAGAGGTTTTTGTTGAGAATGGCAACGACCGCTTCAGCCTGGGCAAAGGCCGCTGGCCTGTACTTTCGTTGCGCTATACATTAGGCGTGGATGGCGTGCTGAATTCTACTGTAAATTACCAGCGCCTGGATGCAGGTATAAAGCAGAAAGTACGAACAGGTATGTTGGGCACGGCCATTTATGAGTTGCAGGCAGGCAGGATATTTTCAGCTGTTCCTTACCCGCTCTTGGAAGTGCACCTTGGTAACGAAACGCCTTTCTACTCAAAGTCAACTTATAGTTTAATGAAGTCGTTTGAGTTTGCCAGCGATAGTTATGCCTCCTTGTCGTATGAGCAGCATTTCGAAGGATTGTTTATGAACAGCCTGCCTTTGGTGCGTAAGCTTAAATGGCGCCTGTTTGCTGCCGGCGATATACTATACGGCTCGCTCAGCCAGCAAAACCTCGATCTTATACCTGAGTACGGTATAGAAGGAACGCTACAGACTCCTCCCAAAACACTGGGTAATTCGCCTTACATTGAACTTGGCTATGGTGTAGATAATATCTTCAAGTTCCTGCGCATACACTTCGTGCACCGCCTCACACACCTCCAGGACCCGGATACAAACAGGTTTGGCGTGAAAGCCTCCGTTCACTTTAAACTATAGGCTATACTTACTTCGGTATGTTGTCCAGCGATTGCCACAGGTATTTACTTGCTATAGTTCTGTAAGGGCGCCAGTTCTCAGCTATTTCCTGCATGCGTAGTTTCAGCGGCTTACCGGTTTCGTCCAGGTTATAGTGTCGTTTCATGGCGTTTTGTATGCCCAGGTCATCAACCGGGAAAACATCAGGGCGTTCCAGAGCAAACATCAGCAGCATTTCTACGGTCCAGCGGCCAACTCCTTTTATTTGAGTCAGGTGTAAGATCAACGCTTCGTCTTCCAGTGCATCTATGGTAACATGTTCCAGCTTATCTTCGGAGGCAAATACAGCCACGTTCTGCACATAGCCTATCTTCTGAAAAGATAAACCCGCACTGCGCAACATCTCATCTGTAGTCTGTAATACCAGTTCAGGATGGGGATAATTATCCGGGTATAACGAAGTGAAGCGGGCAAAAATAGTTGCTGCTGCCTTGGTGGATAGTTGCTGCGAAACGATGGCGCTAAGCAGTTTAAAGTATAGATCTTCGGACCTGGACGATTTTAGCGGGTGTCCATTTCTGATTATTTTTTCCAGTACAGGATCCTGCCCAAGTATAGCCATTATTTCCGGTGCAAGAGGAGAGGGTTTTGTCATAGTTTTATAGGTAGAGTAGGAGTTGTGATCTCGACGAGAGGAGGAATCTATTTAGGTTGCTATTTGATGCCTAAAATAGACTTCTCACTCTGTTCGTAATGGCATTGGTTGATTTATGAAGATGTAATTAAAAGCTCCCCTCCTTAAACAAGTCGCTGATCCCGGACTTGTTTCGGGAGAGGAGTAAAGCTTGGTTATAACTTACAGCGACTTAAGTACATTTATAGTATGATCCAGCATCTCGTCGGTCACATCTAAGTGTGTTACAAACCGGATCATCTGAGGACCAAAGGCAGAGGCTTTTATATTCTGTTCGCCTAAGGTGTTAATGAAAGCGGCATCGTTATACTTATGGTTGAGTTTAAATATGACTATGTTGGTTTGTACTGGCAGCACACTTTCTACATAGTTCGTTTGCAGTAGAGCTTCTTCCAGCAATTTAGCTTTGTGGTGGTCTTCTTCTAACCTGCTGATGTTATTGTCAAGGGCATAGATACCAGCTGCAGCCAGGTAACCTGCCTGCCGCATGCCACCGCCTAAGGCTTTACGAACCCTGCGGCTATACTTTATAAAGTCGCGGTTACCCAACAGCACCGAACCCACCGGAGTGCCAAGGCCCTTGCTTAAACACACTGAAATGCTATCGAAGTATAACCCATACTGCCGGGCATCATCTCCGGATGCTACCAGCGCATTAAAAACACGCGCGCCATCCAGGTGCAGGGCAAGGCTGTTCTCTTTACAAACAGCCGATATAGCTGCTATTTCGTCTAACGTATAAAACGCGCCACCGCCTTTGTTACAGGTATTCTCCAGTGATACGAGTTTAGTAGGAGGGTAATGTATGTTATCAGGACGAATATGGGCTGCTACCTGTTCGGGTGTCATTTTGCCCCGCTCGCCGTGCACCAGCGCTACCGATGCTCCGGAGTTGAACATGATGCCACCACCTTCATACTGGTAAATATGCGAAGTAATGTCGCAGATAACTTCAGTTAGAGGTTGCGTGTGTGCTTTTATGGCTATCTGGTTGGTCATAGTGCCCGATGGGCAGAAAAGACCGGCTTCCATACCGAACATAGCGGCTGTTTTCGCTTCCAGGGCATTTACAGTAGGGTCTTCTTCGTACACGTCGTCGCCAACGGGTGCTGCAAACATTGCCTGCAGCATGGCTTGTGTTGGTTTGGTAACAGTATCTGACCGCAGGTCGGTTATGGATTGCATATAGATATGGTTAGAAATAGAGAATTTGCTTCGAAAAATACTTTACATTGTAAAATTAATAACTTACTTTTGCCGTTCAAATAAAATTATTGCAACGATGGGAGTTACTAGACTTAAAAGAAAAGACCGTAAAAATAAGGCAAGAGCTAACAACAAAGTTTCCGCTATTAAGCGCCTTTTATTAACACCAGTTATTAAGAATGTTGACATGGACGAGCTGCGTGCTCAGTTCGGTGAAGCTCCGAAAAACAAGAAAGAAGAAACTGCTGAAGCTTCAGCTGAGTAATCTTTTTTACGGCAAAGTAAAACCATCTGCCTGCCAACGCTGTGAAAGCTTGGGTTGGCGGGTTTTAGAAAGACTTTAGAGTGTGTTTGCAATAGCAGGCACACTTTTTTTATGCTCGCTTGCCTAACTCAATCACCTGCAGGTCGGCCACCTTTCCATCGTTTATACTGAACCGCACCATCGTACGCACCTTATGGAAACCATGCTTGCCGGCAGCTCCCGGGTTAATGTGCAGCAGGTTGTTCAGGCTTTTATCGGGCATAATTTTAAGTATATGCGAGTGGCCGGTAATGTATAGCTGTGGCGGATTAAGTTTTATCTCAGACCTCACATCGGGGTGGTATTTGCCAGGGTAGCCGCCAATGTGTGTCATCATCACATCAAGCCCGTTAAGTGTAAAGCGGTTTACTTTTGGGTGCACCTGCCGGATAGCCGCATCATCAATATTTCCATATACGCCACGCAGCGGAGCTATTTCGTTTAATCTGTCCGATACTTCTATACTTCCGAAATCGCCGGCATGCCATATCTCATCGCAGCCGGTCAGTAACCTTGTTATCTGGTCGTCGAGGTAAGAGTGTGTGTCGGAGAGCAAACCTATTTTCATGTAAGTTTATACTTTGTTGATGATTTTAAGGTACGGACAATTATTGTAACTATAGGTTTGCGAGAAGTATAAAAATAAAGCGCAACAAGTATAAACCTGCTGCGCTTTATAGTTTTGTATTGCTTCAAAAGCTTATTTCTTTGCTTTGGTAGCACCCTTTTTAGCAGGCGCTTTTTTAGCCGGGGCTTTACTTGTCGTCGCTTTCTTTTCGGTAGTAGCTTCCGCTTTCTTTTTAAAGCCGCCTTTGCCTTTTTTATCAGGTGTAGCTTCTGCCAGGTCCAGGCACTCTTGCAGTGTAAGGTCCAGTGGTTCTTTACCTTTTGGTATCTTCACGTTCTTTTTACCAACCACTATATAAGGGCCGTAACGTCCGTTCAGTACCTGCACATCCGGGTTTTCATCAAACGACTTGATCAGTTTTTCAGCCTCCGCCTTACGCTTCTGTTCTATCAGTTCGATCGCTTCTTCCGGGGTGACCAGCATCGGGTCCAGGTGCTTTGGCAGAGATACAAATTTACCGGCATGGCTGATATAAGGACCAAAACGACCGATAGCCGCCTTCATTTCCTTTTCTTCGTAAGTACCTACCACGCGAGGCAGCTTAAACAACTCCAGTGCATCTTCCAGGCTTATACTTTCCAGGAACTGCCCTTTGCGCAAGCTGGCATAGGTTGGCTTTACACCTGTTTCCGGATCTTCCTCGCCTAACTGCACATACGGCCCGAAACGACCAAGCTTTGCAATAACCGACTTGCCTGTAGCAGGGTCAGTGCCCAGGTCGCGTGCGCCCGATACATCGGCACGATTTATACTTTCACTCGATTCGATGCGCTTATGAAACTTCTCATAAAATTTTTCGAGCATCGATTTCCATTCTTCGTTGCCTTGCGCTATCTCGTCAAATTCAGCCTCAACTTTTGCCGTAAACGAATAGTCGATAACAGTAGGGAAGTGCTCCACCAGGAAGTCGTTCACAACCATGGCCATATCCGTTGGGAATAGTTTTGCTTTTTCGGCTCCTGTTATCTCTGTCTTGGTCTGAGAATTTATACTATCCTTTTGTAAGGTAAGTACCCGGTAAGCACGTTCTTTGCCTTCACGGGTATCTTTCTCAACATAACCACGCTTCTGTATAGTTGAAATAGTGGGCGCGTAAGTTGATGGTCGTCCAATGCCCATTTCCTCCAGCTTTTTAACCAGGCTGGCTTCGGTGTAACGAGCAGCCGGACGAGAGTAACGCTGCGTAGCCAGCATTTGGCGCAGGCTTATAGTTTGCCCAACCGATAACGGAGGCAACATGCCTTTCACGTCATCATCGGTCTCATCATCATCTTTCGATTCGATGTATACTTTAAGGAAACCTTCAAATTTGATGACCTCGCCATTAGCTTGTAGTTTTTGACTTGGCTGCGACGAGATACCTATAGTTGCAGTTGTTTTTTCGATCTCAGCATCAGCCATTTGCGAGGCGATAGCGCGCTTCCAGATAAGTTCGTACAGGCGCTGCTCATTACGGTCTTTGCTGGCAGTTAATTGCGAGAAGTCAGTTGGCCTGATGGCTTCGTGCGCTTCCTGTGCTCCCGATGATTTTGTTTTAAAACGGCGATTCTTAATATAGTTCTCTCCAAACGAATTACGGATAGCTGAACTCGCACCGGCAATCGCCTCTTCCGACAGGTTTACCGAGTCGGTACGCATGTAAGATATCTTACCAGATTCGTATAGCTTCTGGGCCACCGACATGGTTTGTGCAACCGAGAAGTATAGTTTACGGCTGGCTTCCTGCTGCAGGGTTGAAGTAGTGAAGGGAGGAGCAGGGCTACGCTTCAGTGGCTTCTTCTCCAGGTTCTCTATAGTATACGCTGCGCCAATGCATTGCTCCAGGAAAGCCTGTGCTTCATCTTCTGTTTTAAACCTAGCTGGTAATTCGGCATCCAGTGTTTTGCCCTGCACATCAAATGCAGCAGTAATCTTAAAAGCCGACTCCGCTTTAAAACGCTCAACTTCGCGCTCGCGCTCTACAACCAAACGTACTGCAACCGATTGCACACGCCCCGCAGATAAACCAGTTTTTATCTTTTTCCAAAGCACCGGCGATAACTCGAAACCTACCAGGCGATCGAGTATGCGTCGGGCCTGCTGTGCGTTCACCAGGTCCATGTCTATACTTCTCGGCGAACTGATCGCATTAAGTATAGCATTCTTCGTTATCTCACGGAAAACAATACGGCGTGTTTTGGAATCATTCAGGTTCAGTGCCTCAGTTAAGTGCCACGAAATGGCTTCTCCTTCCCGGTCATCATCCGATGCAAGCCATACAGTCTCAGCCTCTTTTGCCAGTTTGCGTAACTGGGCTATTACCTCTTTTTTATCGCTGCTGATAACATAAGTTGGCTTAAACCCATTTTCGATGTCGATGGCGTTATTGTCTTTAGGCAGGTCGCGTACATGGCCGAAGCTTGACTTTACGATAAAATCCTTCCCTAAATAACCCTCAATTGTCTTGGCCTTGGCAGGCGACTCTACTATGACTAAATTTTTTATCATCCTATATTTTAAAACCGTTGGAGGCACTGAATTGCCCAAAGTTCATATTTTTTTTCTTACAAATACAACCTCTGGCCTATAACATAGGTTTAATAAGGCTTGATTTATACTTGTAAAACTCCATTTTTGTACCTTTAAACAACTGTACGGCTACATCAATATTTTTTATGCAGAGATACGTTTTGATCTGTCGGCACGCAGAAACCTACGACCCTTATCCTTTACAACCTGATTTTGAGCGGGAGCTTACACCTGAAGGTATACGGCAGGCAAACGAAACAGGCAAGTGGCTACGCGAACATTACCTGAAAGCAGATGCTATACTTGCCAGCCCGGCAAGGCGCGCAAGCGATACTGCCCGTATACTTGCCAAGCGCTTATACTTCGATCCGGAGAACATAAATTACCTACCAGACCTATATAACCCTATAGAGTCGCAACTGTTTCATAGTTTAAGTAACCTGCCGGATAAAGTGAAGAATGTATTGCTGATTTCGCACAACCCCGGCCTCACTCAATTTACCCGCAGCCTGCTCGATACCAGCTTGCCATACCTACAACCTGCCCAGGCGCTGGCAGTTTCAATGGAGCTTGAAAAATGGAGTGATATCTATATTACAACAGGCAAAACAGCGGGCTCAAACGTATCGGCTATACTTTAAATTTTGGCTTACGCCTATTTTATACTTAGATTAGAGGCTGCTAATTAACGCAACACATACAAAATGGCAACAACCACGTTAGCCGTCATCAACCAAAAGGGCGGCACAGGTAAAACCACAACAACTATAAATCTGGGTAGTGCGCTCAACAAGTTAGGCAAACGTGTTCTGCTCGTCGACCTGGACCCACAAAGTAATTTATCTTATTCGCTGGCTATAACAGAGCCTAAATCTACCCTGGCTGATGCCTTTTTAGGTAATGCCTCGCTGCAGGATGTGCTTGTTGAAAAAGACGGGCTCTGGATCGCACCCGGCTCAAATGACCTGGTAGATATTGAGATATCATTAGTATCGCAGCCGGAAAGGGAGAAATTCCTTAAAACGATGCTCGACAGCCTGAAAGGCTTTGATTACATCCTGATTGATTGTCCCCCGTCACTCTCGGTACTTACGCTTAATGCCCTTTCGGCAGCAAACGAAGTGCTTATACCTTTGCAAATGGAAGTTTTGACGCTGCAGGGGCTCGATCAGATATTAAATACGGTCAATAAAGTAAAAAAAGCGTTCAACCCGAAACTTAAAATAAAAGGCATCGTAGTGGTGATGTTTGATGTACGAAGAAAGCTAAGCCAGGAGGTGTTGGATTACCTTCAGCAGAACATAAAAGAGTATATTTTTAAACAGTATATCCGCTTGAATGTTAAGCTTGCCGAAGCACCATCTTTCGGACGCAGCGTACTTGATTATGATGCAAGCTCGAATGGCGCCAAAGATTATAAGGCATTAGCCGATGAGTTTGTAGCCCTTTAATAATGTCAATAACAGCATTTGAACGAATCATTATATTTGATTAAATTGCGCAGATTACCTTTTGCAAGCAATACTACTGCAGCGGGTAACCCATGTTCTCTATACCTATACAGTATAATACTAAAAGCAACTCAACAAAACACATATGGCCTTAGGTAAAAACTTGAAGTTGAGCAAAGAAAAGCTCATCAGTGATGTGGAAGGCAAAGCAGCAACTACGTCTCCGGCTCCAAAGGCCGAACGTAATAAAAAAGCTGAGACTACTGCAGTTGCAGATACACCTCCCGCTACCAAAACAATAGGCACACCACCCGAGCCAGTTAACGCAACCCCTGAGAATGGCAAGAGCCGGTTACGCAAGAATGGTAACAACAACGGCAACAGCAATGAATCAGAAGAGGGCTTGTTGCAAAACCCGGATTACATAAACGAGCAGTTGAGCAAAGTACTTTACGCGCTCGATGCCTTTAAAAAAGGCGATATCTCCGTTCGACTTACGAAGCAGAACAATGACGTTTTTGCTGAAATAGCAGAAGCCTATAACTCGATGGTGGAAATGATCGGTGGTGTAGGTGGCGAGGTGTCACGTATCTCGAAAGTAGCCGGTGTGGAGGGTAACCTGAAAGCCCGTGCTTCTGCTGAGAACGCTTCCGGTTTCTGGAAGGACATGATCAACAACATCAACGGTCTTGTGGATTCGATTGCGGTACCGGTACTCGAAGTAGGTAAAGTACTTAAGAACATCTCGCGCGGTAACCTGGACGAAACATTCCAGATCCCGGTGTCAGGTGACTTTAAGGTGATGGCGGAAACGATTAACCGTACCATCGATAACCTGAACCTGTTCGCGGGTGAGGTAACCCGTGTGGCACTTGAAGTGGGTACCGAGGGTAAACTGGGTGGCCAGGCATCGGTACCAAACGTAGCGGGTGTTTGGAAAGACCTGACCGATAATGTGAATACGATGGCGGCCAACCTAACCCTTCAGGTACGAGATATTGCCAACGTATCGACAGCGGTTGCGAAAGGTGACCTTACCCAGAAAGTATCGGTGGATGTAAAAGGTGAGATTGCCCAACTAAAGGACAACGTAAACCAGATGGTGGACTCACTTAACATATTTGCTGACGAGGTAACCCGTGTGGCACGTGAAGTGGGTACGGAAGGTAAACTGGGCGGACAAGCAAAAGTGCCAAATGTTGGTGGTGTTTGGAAAGAACTTACTGACAATGTAAATACCATGGCCAGCAACCTGACCTCTCAGGTACGTGACATTGCCAACGTATCTACTGCGGTTGCAAAAGGTGACCTGAAGCAGAAGATTACGGTAAACGTTCGTGGTGAGATGGCTGACCTGAAAGAGAACATCAACCAGATGGTGGACTCACTTAATATCTTCGCTGGTGAGGTAACTCGTGTGGCGAGAGAAGTAGGTACAGAAGGAAAATTAGGTGGCCAGGCAAATGTGCCGAAAGTAGAAGGAACCTGGAAGGAGCTTACTGAAAATGTAAACCTGATGGCTTCTAACTTAACACTGCAGGTACGCGATATCGCTAACGTAGCAACTGCGGTTGCGAAAGGCGACTTAACGCAGAAAGTATCAGTGGATGTAAAAGGCGAACTGGGCGACCTGAAAGATATATTGAATGAAATGGTGGACAGACTGAATGTGTTTGGCGCGGAAGTATCGCGTGTGGCACGTGAGGTAGGCACCGAAGGAATACTGGGCGGTCAGGCAAATGTACCGAACGTTGGTGGTGTATGGAAAGACCTTACTGACAACGTGAACTACATGGCCTCAAACCTTACCAGCCAGGTACGTGACATTGCAAATGTGGCGACTGCGGTTGCGAAAGGTGACCTTAGCCAGAAAATTACGGTTAATGTAAAAGGCGAACTTGCCGACCTGAAAGGTAACCTGAACCAAATGGTGGACTCACTTAACATATTTGCTGACGAGGTAACTCGTGTGGCACGTGAAGTAGGTACGGAAGGTAAACTGGGTGGACAAGCTATAGTTCCTAACGTGGCTGGTGTTTGGAAAGACTTAACAGACCATGTGAATACCATGGCTGCTAACCTTACCCTGCAGGTACGTGACATTGCAAACGTATCAACAGCAGTTGCAAAAGGTGACCTTACTCAGAAAATTACGGTGGATGTAAAAGGGGAGATGCTCTTACTTAAAGAGAACATCAACCAGATGGTGGATTCCCTGAACATATTTGCCGGTGAGGTAACCCGTGTTGCTCTTGAAGTAGGTACGGAAGGTAAACTGGGCGGCCAGGCAATTGTGCCTAACGTTGGTGGTACCTGGAAAGAACTGACCGATAACGTAAATACCATGGCATCAAACCTGACAACGCAGGTACGTGGTATAGTTAAAGTAGTAACAGCGGTATCGAAAGGTGACCTTACCCAGAAACTAAGCCTGGAAGCACGCGGTGAAGTAGCAGAACTTGCTGAAACGATCAACACGATGGTGGTTGACCTGAACAGACTGGCTGGTGAGGTATCTCGTGTGGCCAGAGTTGCGGGTGTGGAAGGCAAGCTTACGGAGCGCGCTACACTGAAAGGTGTTGGCGGTAGCTGGAAAGAACTGGTAGATACACTGAATGATCTGCTTGAGTCTATCGTAACGCCGGTTCTGGAAGTATCCCGTGTAGTACGTGCCATCTCTGAAGGTGATCTTACTCAGAAAGCCGAGATTCAGACTGCTGGTGATATCCTGGATATGGCAAATGCACTTAACCTTGCCGTTGACAACCTGAACGCATTACTTGGTGAGATCAATGACTCTTCGCTTGTAGTTGGTTCTTCGTCTGAAGAAATGGCTACCAAAGGGCTGGACATGAACAAGGTAACACTCGATGTAGCCTTAGCAATGCAGCAAATGGCGGAAGGTGCTCAGAACCAGGCATTAAAAACAGACCAGGCCTTTAAACTGATCGAAGAGATCATGAAAGGTACAAAAGAGACTGCCAATCGCGCCGAAGTAGTGAACAAAACAGCATTACTTGGTGAGGAAAGCTCTCAGATAGGTCTGAAGACAGTAGCGGAAGTGGTGAAGAACATGGAAGAGATCTCCAGCTCTGCGGCACTTACTGCTAAAACAATTGAAGTATTGAGCACCCGCTCTCAGGAAATATCGAAGTCTCTTGGTGTAATTACAGACATTGCCGCCCAGACAAACTTACTTGCACTTAACGCCGCCATTGAGGCAGCCAGAGCAGGTGAAGCAGGACGTGGTTTTGCGGTAGTTGCTGAAGAGATCAGAAAACTGGCAGAAGGTTCACGCAAATCAGCAAGCGAAATTGCGACGCTGGTAGATGACGTGAAGAAAGATACAGCCTCTGCTGCAACTGCGATCTCGACCATGGAAGGCCGCGTATTAAAAGGAAAAAATGCGACTTTCGAAGCATCCAGCGCCTTTAAGAATATCGCGGCATCAAGCGGTGAAACACTTCGTACTGCACAGGATATCTTAACTGCAACAGAAGTTCAGAAATCATCTATCGGAGACGTTGTGAAGTATGTGGAGGAAGTGGTAGCAATTGCTGAACAGACAGCCTCTGGTACACAGCAGGTTGCAAGTACAGCCAAGCAGCTTTCAACTTCGATGCAGGAACTGACCTCATCTTCTCAGAACCTGAACGACATTGCGGCAGACCTGCAGATCAGTATCTCAGCCTTCAAACTTATTGATGGTAATATCATCTTTAACCATAGCAAGCCTCAGCGACTGACTTCGGTGCCTGCCAGCAACAATAGCATGAAGCGCGCACAGGCAAGATCGCAGTCAGCAAGCAACAGATACGGAAAATCGGGAGGAAATAACTAAGCTGTATGCCAACTAAAAAACATAAAAGCAGCGATGCTCCTGCAACTGTAGAAACAGAGGAAGTAGCACCTGCCGGCAATGGTAAAGAAGAAACTGGTAAATTAAAGGCCAATGAGCCGTTGATTCACCTGATCGTTTTTAAGCTTGGAAAAGAATTCTATGGTATAAAAATAGAGCAGGTAAAAGAAGTAACGGTTACGCCAAATATTACCAGAATGCCCCGCACACCCGATTTTGTAAAAGGTGTTGCCAACATACGCGGTGATATTATAGCCATCATGAACCTGGAGGAACGCTTTGGCATTAGTCCGGAAAATATGGATGTGCCGGGAAGCTTAACTTATACCCTTGTTATTGAAGCCAAAGAATACAGTATAGGTGTGGTTGTAAGGGAAGTACCGCAATCGCTTAACCTGGCTGTTTCTAAAATGGATAAGACTCCGTCCTTTTTGCAGGACATTGCTATACAGGAAAACTATATAGAAGGTATAGCTAAAGTAGATAGCCGCCTTATCATTGTGCTGGACATGTATAAGATACTATCCAGTGATGAGATAAAGCAGCTACCAAACTAAAACCACGAAGCAACTTCATAAATTATGAAAAGAATACTGATAGTAGATGATTCTTTCTACATGCGCACCATGTTGAAGAACATGTTAACAGACGCCGGTTACGAAATTGTAGGCGAAGCACCAAACGGGCAAACCGCAATGGAGTTAGCTAAAGAAACAAAACCTGACCTTATCACGCTGGATGTGATCCTGCCGGATAATACTGGCCTGGATGTGCTGAAAGGTATAAAAGCCGAGCAGCCAGATATGAAAGTGATCATAGTTAGTGCTGTTGGCCAGGAAGTGATCGTGAATGAAGCGATGGAACATGGCGCTCTTTCTTATATCGTTAAGCCGTTTTCTGAAGAAAAGGTATTAGAGGTTGTTAGCCAGGTCCTGAAAGAGGAGTAGACAGCTTACTTTTAGGGTCGGGTAAATTCTTTTTATGAATTTATGCTTGAGTCGACATCGGATGTAAACGTGTTGATTGCAGACCAGTCGAGCCATACACGCCTGGTACTGGAAGCAATGCTAAGTGAAGAAAAGGGAATAAGTGTGGCCGGGCTTGCCGCTGACGGAGACGAACTACTGAGAAAGATAAAGGATAACAGACCGCATGTTGCGTTAGTTAACTATGATCTGCCTAAAAATAACAGGTTGTTCACCTTTAAGCGTATTTTCAGCGAAGCGCCAACCCCTATTATACTTTTGGTTAACAAAGAACAGCTTAGCCTGAAACTGATTCAGGAGGTAACGGCTCTTGGTGTTTTTGCCATCATTTTAAAACCTGACGGTAAAAGGTACCCGGATTACAGAAGTATAGCCGGGGAGTTGGTAAGTAAAGTAAAGGCTGTAAAACAAACTATAAACTGGGATGTACAGCAGATGCTGGATAGCCTGGAACAGGAAGTAGAAACAGCCAGAACCAACAAACTCGAGCCAAAACCAGAAGTTGAAACTGTTATTGTGATCGGAGCCTCGACAGGGGGTACCAAAGCGCTGGAGAATATCATCAGTAATTTATCTGCAGATATAAAAGCGACTGTGCTGGTAGCTGTGCATTTGCCGGCTGGTTTTACAAAATCTCTTGCAGCCAGGTTACAGAGTTTATCCGGGTGTACGGTAGTGGAAGGTCGCCATGGCATGCAGCTTAAACCAGGGAAAGTAATTATATCTCCGGGAGGGCGTAATATGGTGATACAGCCGGTAATGAACCATAAGGTAAACTATAAAATAAGCTTCTCCGATGAGTTGGCTTATACGTATGACAGGCCTTCTGTAGACTTGTTAATGCAGTCAGTAGCGAACAGTTCAGTTAAAAAAGTACTTGGTATTATACTTACCGGAATGGGTAAAGATGGTACCGTGGGTGCAAGTACCATCCATAAAAGAGGTGGAATGGTAATAGCCCAGGACGAAGCCACATCGGCAATTTTCGGGATGGCAAAGTCAGTGATAGACAGTGGCGTAACGCACCATGTGTTGCCTTTGTCGGAGATACCGCAGTTCATAAACAGTTATGCGGAACAGAATAATACCGTTGGTGTTACCAGCGATACTATATGAAATCGAGAGAACAGGAATATAAGGAAATATTTGTAGCAGAGGCGCTGGAGTATTTTGATGCCCTAAACAGGCTGATCAGCGACCTTGAAAAGCGACCGCAGGACGATCAGGTTCTGGCGGAGATATTCCGTATGCTGCATAACCTGAAAGCCAATGCCAAGGCTATAGGTTACCTGCAGATCTCTGATGTATCGCATAAACTTGAAACTGCCTTTAGCTTAATCCGCAATAAAGAACTCAGCTTCAGCGATGAAGTGGTGACCGTATTGTTTGAAGGCGTTGACCTTTTAGGTGAGCTTATCCATAATATTGATAATGAAAGTTACGGCGAGCCGGATCCGGTTCTGCTTCGTAACCTTGATATTATAGTTGATAACCTGTCGGACAGCACGATTGAGCTTGCTAAAGTACAGCGTTACAACACATCTAAAAACCTGTCGCTGTCGGAACTGGTTTATATCCAGATCAAAAAGCTGGACCATTTACTTAACCTGGTAGGGGAACTTGTAATTGACCGCGACCGGATCGTTTCGATCAGCAGGGAACTTGACAACAGTGAACTTAAAAGCGTTAGCTCGCACCTGAACCGTATTACAGAAGACCTGCAGTACAGTATCATGGATGCCCGCCTGGTAAGTATAGGCTCGTTGTTCAACAAGTTTCCAAGGATAGTACGAGACATTGCCAACGCCGAAAAGAAAGAGGTAGATATGGTGATGGAAGGTTACGACATTCAGATCGACAGGAACATACTTCAGATAATTACAGACTCGTTATTACACCTGGTACGAAATGCAATTACGCATGGCATCGAAAAACCAGAGATCAGGGCCAAGAAAAACAAACCACGCAACGGAAACCTATCGTTGATAGCCCGTAACGACCGCGAGAACGTATTAATACAATTAACTGACGACGGAAAAGGAATTGACCTGGTGCAGGTTCGCAGAGCAATTGCTGAAAGGCAGATGCTTCCGGAAAGTGCCGTGGCAAATCTTCCAGATTCGGAAGCACTTTCTTACTTGTTTGAACCAGGTTTTTCTCTGGCTAAGCAGGTAACCGAATTTTCGGGCAGGGGAGTTGGACTTGACGTTGTAAAGAATGCCGTAGACTCTATAGGAGGTCGTATTCGCATCGACTCAGAAAAAGGAAAAGGAACAACCTTTACCTTGCAGTTACCAACTTCGATTGCGGTTAAAGGAGCGCTTTTATTTGAAGTAGACGAAATATTTTACGCTATTCCGCTTTTACATACAGAGCAGGTGGTGGCCATCGAAATTGATGAGCTGCACGAAATCGGGGGAGTACTTGTAGCCGACATATTTGGTGAAACTACCACCGTTGTATACCTGAACGAACTCCTGAATGTAAAAGAGCAGGAAATGAGATTAGGTGATAAATCGAGGTTGAAAGGCCTTGTACAAAATATAATAATTGTATCTTACAACAACAGGAAACTGGGTATAATTGTAGACAAACTATACAGACAGCAGGATATTGTGGTTAAGCCACTGAGTAAGCCGCTTGATGCTGTAGATCTGTATGGTGGTGTTACTTTACTTGGATCCGGAAAAGTTTGCCTGGTGCTTGATGTACCTGCGATAACACGTTATTTTATCAGCAGAAGACAAGTAATGGCAGGCGAACTAAATATATAGTAGCATGACAAATATAACGGAATCTCACGTAACTGAACTTGAGCGGGATATTATTAAGGAGATCCTTAATATCGGGCTTGCGCGGGCAGCAGATTCTTTTGCTGCCATCGCAAAAGACAAAGTACTGCTTAAAGTGCCGGATATCCAGTTGATAGAGGTTAAGGAACTTATAAAGCTTGTTACCAAATACGAGAGCACGCACTTTATCATCCAGTCGGATATTAAAGGCGATTTTAACGGTGCTACGCTCATGCTTTTCTCTGACGAGCATATAGAACGCCTGTCGCATGTGTGCCTTAACATGAAAGACGTTCCGAAAGGCGAAGTTACTGCCATGCAGGAGTCGCTGTTGCTCGAAATAAGCAATATTATTACCGGAGCCCTCGTAACCCAGCTTGCTAACATCCTTAAGTCAAATATTTACGGGTCGCCGCCTAAAGCCCCAAAAACCCACATGGCCGATTCGCTGAAGGATATACTGGTGCAGCATCCATTATTTCAGCCATTGGTCTTTACTGTCATCACACGTTTTACGCACAACTATAAGAGCGTAGAACTACCACTTTTACTTTTCTTCGATACAAGCACTTTCCTGAAGATCATTGAGATAATCAGAGCTTTTGATATGGATAAAGAAGTACTCAAGAATAAATAAAAGACAGAAGTTTATACTTTAATGCTTCGTTAAAACATAAACTATAGGCTTATACTTTACCGCTAAGTATAAGCCTATAGTTTTTTTGTTTAGAGCCGGTTCATGATGCATTAGGATGAGAATATTCCCAATGCAATTTCTATTCAATTTTATACTTGTATAACCTATTGTATTTCAGTAGTGTATACTTTAAGCTGATTCCCGTACTTTTGATTATAAGTATAGTTTTCGTTTTTTTGCCTGATTAAAATATTTTAAACTCTTACACGCTATAATGAACGCATTAGGAAGACACATCCTGGTAGAATTTTATAATTGCTCTCCTGAACTGATGAACGATGTGGTTCACATCGAGAATAGCATGGTAGCATCTGCCGAAACTGCTGGAGCAACCGTAATTAACAGTACTTTTCATCACTTTTCCCCTTATGGCGTTTCTGGCGTTGTTGTAATTCAGGAAAGTCACCTGGCAATTCATACCTGGCCTGAGTACGGTTACGCAGCCGTTGACCTTTTTACCTGTGGCGATTCGGTTGATCCATGGGTATCTTATAACTACCTGAAAGAGGCTTTTGAGGCCAGCCATGGTTCTGCTATGGAGTGCCGTCGCGGACAATTAGACCTGCTGAAGCGTAATGATTTTAACCTGGAATCGCTGCGCGATGTGTCGCCGAAGCCGGAAGAAAAGTTAGGTACTATTACCCGCGATGTATGGTTTACCGAGCGCGACGAGAACATAGCTTTATCGTTAAAGCATTCAGGCAACCAACTTTATAAAAAAGATTCTCCTTACCAGCGCGTTGAAGTTTTCGAAACACTCGCTTACGGAAACCTGCTTACACTGGATGGCATGGTAATGTGTACTCAGAAAGATGAGTATGTATACCACGAAATGATAACGCACGTGCCGATGTTCAGTAATCCGAAATCCAAGCGGGCACTTGTAATTGGTGGCGGCGATGGCGGTACCGTTCGCGAATTGTTACGCTACGATCAACTGGAAGAAGTTACTCTTGTAGAGATAGACGAATTGGTGATCGAAGCCTGTAAACTGCACTTACCTGAAACGGCTGTAGCCTTTGATAATCCTAGACTGAACCTGCTGGTTGAAGATGGCATAAAGTATATAAAAGAGTGCGAGAACGAGCGTTACGACTTAATTATAGTTGATTCAGCTGACCCGGTTGGTCCAGGAGAAGGCTTATTTACTGCCGAGTTCTATAGTGAAGTATACCGTTGCCTTTCTAAAGATGGTATCATGATCACGCAGAGCGAGTCGCCTCGTTTTAACAGTGCCGTTTTTGTTGAGATCTACGATACCTATAAGCAGATATTTGGTGCCGAGAGAGTACATTGCTACCTGGCTGCTATTCCTACTTACCCAACCGGTACCTGGAGCTTCTCTTATTCATCGAAAGGAGATGCCAACCCTCTAAACTTTGATGTAGAAGCGGCAGGCAGATTCTCGGTTGAGCAAGGCTTGAAATACTATAACGAAGATATTCACAGAGCTGCTTTTGCACTTCCGAACTTTGTAAAAGAACTACTTAATACTAAACCTGGTAACGTAACCGATGAGTACTCTGCAGAACCAACAGCCTAACAGCAAAGCTGAGAAAATTGTCAACTTCGACCCGAATGGTGTAGGCGATGTAAATGCCGGACTTTTTGGATTGCCTTTTACTGTTGATGAGGCAGAAGTAGTGGTTATTCCTGTTCCCTGGGAAGTGACGGTATCGTATAGTGCTGGTACTGCCGATGGGCCGCAGGCTATACTTGATGCTTCACCGCAGATCGACTTGTTTGAGCCTGCTATAAAAGATGCCTGGAAAGCAGGTATAGCAATGGAGGACATCTCGGAAGAGTGGCATAACATCAGTGATGATCTTAGAACAAAAGCTGAGAAGTACATTACCTGGCTCGAAGAAGGTCAACCAACTGCCGGTGCAGTAGAATTTGAAAATGTACCAACCCAAGTAACTGCGAAAGGAGAGGAGTTACTGCAATGGTTAAAGCAGAAAGCCCTAAACTATATGGACCAGGGCAAAGCTGTTTGTGTATTGGGTGGAGACCACAGCACACCGCTTGGGCTTATACATGCTATGGCCGAGAAGCACGAAGAGTTTGGTATACTACAGCTTGATGCACACGCTGATCTGCGGGTAGCTTACGAAGGCTTTAAGTATTCTCATGCCTCAATCATGTATAACGCGCTGCAATTGCCACAGGTAAAAAAACTGGTACAAGTAAGCATCCGCGACCTTTGCCAGGCAGAAGCTGAAATGGCAGATCAGTCGAATGGCCGAATCACCATTTTTTACGATGCCGTTTTAAAAGAAAACCTGTATGCCGGCGATAGCTGGAAAAAAGAGTGTAAAAAGATCATCGCGCAGCTACCACAGAAAGTATATCTGAGCTTTGATATTGATGCCCTTGACCCGAAACTATGCCCAGGAACAGGAACGCCGGTGCCCGGAGGCTTACAGTTTGAAGAAGCTGTATACCTTATCAAGCAACTGGTAAAATCAGGGCGTGAGATCATTGGCTGCGACCTGAACGAAGTGGCACCTGGCGAAACTGAGTGGAACGGAAATGTTGGTGCGCGCATGCTTTATAAAATTTGTAACTGGATGGCAGTATCGCAGGGCAGGTTAAAAGCAGATTTTTAATCTTTAAAGTATAAGTAGCGTAAAGGGTTATAAATTTAATATAAGCTATATACTTTAAAAGTATGACCTATGGGATTTATAGTTAAACTACTGCTTACTGGTATAGCAGCATTTCTTGCAGCATACATTTTGCCAGGTGTTGAGATTGATGGATTTCTGACCGCACTTATACTGGCTGTTGTATTGGCTCTACTTAATGCCGTGGTCAGGCCGCTGCTTGTTATACTTACCATACCGGTAACTATACTTACGCTGGGCTTATTTTTGCTCGTGATCAACGCGCTGATCATACTTTTAGCCGATTACCTGATAGCAGGCTTTGTGGTGGATGGCTTTATCTGGGCACTTTTATTCAGCCTGGTACTTTCCGTGATCACAGCTATACTTGATCTTATATTTTAAAAGAATCTGATACATAAAAAAGCGGTGCTGAAATCTAATTCAGCACCGCTTTTTGTTTTATAGTTTGAGCCTGTTAGCCTCTCATCCATTGCTCACATGCTTCCGCACATTCGCGGCAGGCATCAGCACACTGCTGGCAATGGTCGTGTTTATGCTTACGGCACTCTTCCTCGCAGGCGCGGCAAATTTCAATACACTCCTTCATTACATGCTTGGCATGGTCCGAATTACGCGCTACAAAACGTGCCGTTAATGTACAGATATCTGCACAGTCGCGGTCAAGCATAATACAGCGTGCCATCATTTTTACATCATCTTCCTGCAGGCACATAGTGGCGCAGGTTTCGCAGGCTGTAATACACTTAATTAGCACATGTTCCAGGTTGTTTGTTCTCTCTGATTTCATAGTTTTATTTTATTTTTTGCTTACTATAACCTACGCGTTACTTGTATGAGAGTTATGAACCTATATACGAACAGGGCTTCAGGGTTAGGTAAAATAGCTGTATCTTTGGGTAAACAGAAACACGGCTGACATAGCAGCAAAGCAGTATTTTATAGTATGATGGAGATTCGGGAAGCGCGCGAGGCGTTAAAGCTATACTTTGGTTACGATAATTTCAGGCCCATGCAGGAGCAGATCATCAGTTGCCTGCTGCAGAAGCAGGATGTGGTGGTGCTCATGCCAACAGGTGGTGGAAAGTCTGTCTGTTACCAGGTACCTGCTGTAGTAATGCCTGGCATTTGTGTGGTCATATCGCCACTCATCGCCCTAATGAAAGACCAGGTAGAAGCTTTATTGGTGAACGGGATCCAGGCTGCTTATCTTAACAGTTCTTTAACTCCCGACGAACAATACCGTGTTGAGAACGCTTGTCTTTCCGGTGAGCTAAAGCTATTGTATGTATCTCCCGAAAAATTACTTTCCTCGGGTTTCCTTTCTTTTCTGAAGAGATTGCAGGTGTCGTTATTTGCAGTTGACGAAGCACATTGTATTTCAGCCTGGGGCCACGATTTCCGGCCTGAGTATACGCAGCTAAAAATATTGAAGCAGCAGTTTCCGGGTGTTCCTATGGTTGCCTTAACTGCCACCGCTGACAGACTGACACAGAAGGACATACAGGAGCAACTATGGATGCAGGATCCGAAGGTATTTATAGCATCCTTCGACAGGCCAAATATTAACCTGATGGTAAAGCCTGCCCGCGACAGGTTCAACCGGATCACAGAGTTTCTGGATCGGCACCAGGGGCAACCAGGTATTATATATTGCCTGAGCAGAAAAGGAACAGAAAGTATAGCGGATAAGCTTAAACGCAAAGGATACCGTGCTACCTGCTACCATGCCGGTATGAGTGCACAGCAAAGAGCCAAAGCCCAGGAAGCTTTCCTGAAAGACGATGTGCAGATCGTTTGCGCCACAGTTGCCTTTGGTATGGGTATCGATAAGTCGAATGTGCGGTGGGTGATACATTATAACCTGCCTAAAAATATAGAAGGGTATTACCAGGAGATTGGCCGTGCTGGCCGTGACGGAGCTAAGTCGGATGCACTGCTATTTTATAGTTTTGCGGATGTAATGAGTATGCGCAGTATGCTGACAGAAGGCAACGAAAAGCAGACCGAATTACAGCTGGTTAAACTGGACCGAATGCAGCAGTACGCTGAAGCCACCATTTGCCGTCGCAGGATCTTGTTGCAGTATTTCGGCGAGACCATGACAAAGAACTGTGGTAACTGCGATATATGCCGTAATCCGCCTACTTCGTTTGATGGTACGTTGCTGGCACAAAAAGCACTTTCAGCTATTGCCCGTTCGCAGGAGCGCCTGAATATGGGCCTATTAACTGATGTATTAAGAGGCTCACGCAGCGCACAGGTACTGGAAGGTGGTTACGATAAAATTAAAACCTATGGTGCAGGCCGCGATACCAGCCCGATGGATTGGCAACGTTATCTGCATCAGATGCTGAATGCCGGCTTGATGGAATTAGCCTACGACCAGAACTATAGTTTAAAACTGACTGATCAAAGCCGACAGGTACTTTTTGAAGGCCGTCAGGTGCAACTTGTTAAGTTTGATGAGATAAAACAGCCTGCCGAGGAAACTATAAGCCGGGCACGACCGAAGCGTGAACAGATAAAAGATGCTTTGTTCGAACGATTACGCACCTTACGTAAACGCCTTGCCGATGAATATGGCGTGCCGCCCTATGTTGTGTTTAGTGACAGCACATTAATGGAAATGGCTGCGGAAAAACCAACCAACCGTATTGCGATGCTGGCAATTTCAGGGGTAGGTTCACTAAAGTATGAGCGTTATGGCTATGATTTCGTGAATGAGATCATCAACTTTATGACTGATGAGCAGGAGAAGGGAAACAAGGTAAAAGGTGCAACCCACCTGGTAACGTATGAAGAATTAAAAAAAGGAAATAACCCTGAGCAGATCGCAGCCATGCGTAATTTAAATCCGGTAACTATTTATTCGCACCTGGCAACTTTATATGAGCAAGGCTACGATGATGTTGACCTTTACCGGTTCGTAACTAAAAAAGAGTACCAGGCCATAAGTAAAACTATAGCCGGCATGGGAGCAGATGCTAAATTGAAAGACCTTTATGAAGCGCTGAACGAGCAATACGAATACTATAAGATAAGGCTCTCGATCGCTATCTATAAAAGGAACGGCGCCTGATCAATTTTAAGATGAAAGCAAAACTCTCGATCGCTATCTATAAAAGGAACGGCGCCTGATCAATTTTAAGATGAAAACAAAACGGCCAGCCCCATAACAGGGCTTGCCGTTTCTTTAAACAATTAACCTTAATATACTATTTCAGAACAGCAATCGGGTCCGGGTTCGCATCAACGTCACCGTTAACAATGCCATTGCTATTTACAGTGCCTTGCAGCAAAAGTATACCAGCTACGTGTGGTGCGGCAAACGACGTACCTGAAGCTGAATTTGTTAGGCCACCATTATTAGATGTACTTGTAACGCTTACACCAGGAGCTGCATAGTCTACCGGAGCGCCATAGTTAGAGAATGAACCAAAACGGTCATAACGGTCCATAGCAGAAACGGTGTACACATTAGGGGCGTCCACGCGGGCAGGAGAGTTATTGATACAATCAACGGCGCTGTTACCTGAAGCTATGGCAAACAGGATGCCTTTAGCAGCTGCATTTTTTACAGCGTTATCTAAGGTAGAAGATATTCCACCACCAAGGCTCATATTTACAACATCACCCGGAGAAGCTACATTAATTACATGGTTTACAGCAGATATTGCACGTGACATAGTACCGGCTCCAGCGTCATCAAAAACGCGAAGCGCAACTATAGTAGCACCAGATGCAACACCGATCATACCAGAACCATTGTTTTTAGCGGCAATTACACCAGCTACAGCAGTACCGTGTCCGTAACCATCTTCTACTGATGTATTACCATAAATGAAAGAAGCGCTGCGGCTCAGGTCGATGTTCAGATCAGGATGATCCGTATCGATACCAGAGTCAATTACCCAGGCAGTTCTGCCAGTACCATCACCATAACCTACACGGGCTATGTTCCATGGCACAAGCTCACCAGCTTTTGGAGTTATAGTTGCATAAGCACCAGTTGATGGAGAAGGTGTTGGGGTAGGAGTTGGTTCCGGCTCCGGCTCAGGGGTTGGCTCTGGTTCCGGAGTTGGAGTAGGCTCAGGGGTTGGCTCCGTTGGAGTAGGAGTAGGTTCAGCAACCGGCTCTTTTGTTTTCTTTCCGCCGCCACCTTTGCCTTTTGAAGTGCTGGTAGTACCGTCTTTTGTAGGTCTGCCTAATGTAATAAAGTAATCCTGCTCGATAGAAGCAACATTTGGATTACGTCGAAGCGCCTCGATCTGCTCATCGGTAAGCTTGGCAGCAAAACCATTAACAGCACCTTCATAAACTTCTCTTACAGCATCATCTTCAACTCTTAACTCTGTAAGCAGGCTCAGACGGCTTGTTCTAATCTCCTGGCGTTCAGAAGTAGACAATTCACCAATCCTGCTTGCAGTTAAGCTGCTACCCTTAGGCTTCATTACAACAATATACTGCCCCTGTATAGGCTGTACATTTGATGAAGAGAAGGAAGGAGTTTCCTTGGCAAACTGATTTTCCATCAGTTCTTCCTGCTGACAGGCTGTAAAAGATACAGCGCCGGTCAGTAAAGCCATTGATAAGGCTTTCTTGAATGAGTTCTTCGACATGTAATACTTTGGCTAAAAGTTGAATTATGCTTTGGCTAAAAAGCTGAATAATTTTTTTTGTAACCTTTTAAAATTTTAAACGTAACCGGCTGCTTCTTTATAAAGTTCAAAAACAGTTTATAAAATCAAATTGATATTAGTAAAACCGGCTATTGCACTTTTAAACTATAAGTAAACTTGCAGTTCAATCAATAATTTAAATATAGTTATACATTAATATTCACTTGAGAATAAAGAATTAACTATAAGTGATTGAAAAACAATAAACAGCGAGCGTTTGTGTTCGATTGTAAAGGTATGGTAATTTGTATTATAGTTGCAAATTATGTTTCGTAAGATAAAGGGAAAATATATAACTATAATAAGTATTTTTAAAATAGGGTTATTTTTATCCATAACACCCTATCTATAATTGATAAAACCATACTTACTAAAATATATTTAAATTAATTGCTAAAAATATTAGTACATTTTTTTTATTTACCGTATATTTACTTCATAAATGCTTCTATAGTATCTTGAGGTACTGTTTAAGCTAACTAAATTGGCAGAAAAGGATATGGTAACAGCTAACTTAAGATATTTAAGAAAGAAAGCAGGCTATACGCAGGCACAGCTTGCTGAGCAGCTCGATATAAAACGCTCGCTTGTTGGTGCTTACGAAGAGGGTAGGGCCGAACCTAAACTAACGACCCTGATCAATATTGCCCGTCATTTTTCAGTAAGCCTCGACGAACTGATAACAGTTGACCTGTCAACAGGTAAGGGAAAAGGGACTGGAGCTACAGCGAATGCCGGTAATAATATGCGCGTGTTGGCTATTACAGTTGATAACGACGAAAAAGAAAATATTGAACTCGTACCTCTTAAGGCAAGTGCCGGTTACCTGAACGGATACGCTGACCCTGAATTTATTGAAGAGCTTCCTCGTTTCAGGTTACCAATGCTTGGCAGTAGTGGTACTTTCCGTGCATTTGAGATCAGCGGCGATTCAATGTTACCTATTACATCCGGCACCGTTATAGTTGGGCGTTACATTGATGACTGGAGAAGTATAAAAGACGGTACGCCATGTATTATAGTTAGTCAGAAAGAAGGTGTTGTATTTAAGCGTATCTACCATAAGCTACAGGATGGAGCTGTTTTACGCCTGCATTCTGATAACCCGGTATATTCGCCTTACGAACTACATGTAAATGATATTATGGAGATCTGGGAGGCTAAATCATACATCAGCAGCACGTTCCCTATAGCAGACCTGTCGCTGGATAAGTTATCCTCTATCGTACTCGACCTGCAGAAAGAAATGCAGAAGCTTAAAAAAGTAGACTAAGGTCCTTAATAGTATACTTATAAATCCTGTACTATTATGGGCAGGATTTTTTGTTTAAAAGCCGCTCGTTTTGATCTGAAAGGCAATTGCTTAACAACTAATTGCAAAAATGCGTAAAGGCTACCAACAACAATTTATAGTGTTGTATGCAAAACCTATACTTTTAGAAGCGCAATGATAAAACAGATAAGCGCCGCCGAGCGGCACGACGCAAGAACCGGGGACTGGCTCCGCTCTCATTACCTTTTCTCTTTTGCAGACTATTACGACCCTGCAAACGTGCAGTATGGGCCACTGCGGGTTTTCAATGATGATATCGTTAGTCCGGACTCTGGTTTCCCGATGCACCCGCACACCGAAATGGAAATTGTAACCATTGTACTGGACGGGGAACTATACCACACCGATAGCTTGGGTAACGAATTTGTAGTTCATGCCGGCGAAGTACAGCGCATGACCTCCGGCACAGGCATCACACATTCGGAAGCTAATCGGTCGGAGGCAGATGTACATTTGCTGCAGCTTTGGTTTTTACCTAACAAACGCGGCTTAGCTCCTTCGTACGAACATTTAAAGATCGATTTTCTGGATAACTCTGATGAGCTGGTGCCTTTGGTAACCGGCCAGAAAGTATTGGAAAATGTTGTATTCATCAATTCGAACTCTACCATTTATTACGGCAACTTTAGCCAGGGCAAAGATTTCGATTACCAAACCTTTAAGATCAGGAAATCTTTGGTGTATATACTGGAAGGTAATGTGATTGTGAATGGCGTTGAACTGGAGAAGAATGATCAGTTAAGGCTTGAAGAGCAGGATATTATTTCTATACACGCTTTATCGAAAGCATCGTTTATACTTGTTGATGTGCCGGCGGTAGAAGCAAATTACTAAGCAGCGACTATACTATAAAACAAAAGCAGCTACCGGTTTGGTAGCTGCTTTTGTTTTGTTAGGTAATATATTAAATGGTATATTTACGGCCTTTGTTCTGCTCTTTTAAATATTCCATCAGTGGGGTAAAGTAATCGACCATGGCTTTGGCATTCAGTTCTTCGCCGGTCTTTTCTTTCAGCATTTCTCTCCAGTCGGCAGAAGCGCCCGGGTACATAATGTCACGCAAAAAGTTACCTACTTCTTTATTTCCGTAGTAGTTAGTTGCCCTTGGATCCTGCTTCAGTATATTTTTAGCAATATGGTCGTGCAGCTGGAACAAGATGACATAAGACATGGCGTAGTCGTAATACTGGGCGGCATCGTCGTTTATGTGCGTTTTAGTTGCCGGGTCCAGGTAATTTTCGCCACGGTTTGCTGGTGGCACCATGCCCTGGTATTTTTTAGCTAACTCCCACCAGCGCTTGTTCAGTTGGTCTGCCGGTAAGTTCTTTGCATAAAAGTCATGTTCCCATTCACTCATTACGCCAGCTGCAAAAGGTATAAACGTTACATAGCTTAATGCTTCTTTCAGTAGCGTCTGTACTTCATCCGTCTGTGTATTTTTGTCGATCAGGTTAAGCTCAGCCAGGAAAGGTTTCTGCATGGCAGCTAAACCCATTAGGCTACCTATAGCTTCGTGGTAAGCACGGTTAGCACCTCCGCGTAGCAATACCGGTACATCAGGGTTAGTATAGGTCATGTAATAATAGATGTGGCCAAGCTCGTGATGGGTGGTTTCATACCACTCAGCGTTAGCTTCAACACTCATCAGGCTGCGAACATCTTTATCCAGGTCCATGTGCCAGGCCGATGCGTGGTTGTTCTTTTTGTAACCAGCATTTGGAGGCAGCGGGTATAAGCTCGATTTGGTATAAAAGCTTTCCGGCATTTTGTCAAAACCAAGGCTTACATAAAAGCGCTCCGATTGCTCAACCAGCCACTTATCGCCTTTTGCTTTTAAGGCACCATCCAGGTCTATACCTTTCACTTCAACCATCGGGCTCCAGTCCTGGCCCCAGCGGTTTGGTAACCAGTGAGCAGGCAGGTAATCCGGCACATCTTTTACACCATACTTTTTAGCCAGTTCGTAACGGGCATAGGTGTGTAGTTCGCGGTACAATGGTAGCAGGTCTTTATTAATCTGCTGCATCATGGTCATCATCTCTTCCCGCGACATACCATAATCCGAAGCCTGATAAGTAAAGTAATCGTCGTAGCCAAGGCTTTGCACAGTTTGGTTACGCAGGTCGCGAAGCTTTAAAAGTCCTTCCTTTAACCCAGGGCCAACTTCTTTACTCGCGTTCCAGGCATCCAGGCGCTTTTTAAGATCTGTTTCAGATTTAAGAATGTTGTCTATATCGTTTGTCGTTACTGACTTTTCGTAGATGCGGTAATCAAAGCCGTATAGTTTCTCAGTTTGCTCGGTTTCAGCTTTAATGCGGGCCTTTACAATATCAGGTATAGTTTGCGGGTTGTTTGCACCTGTATAAAGTATAGCCTCCAGTTGTTTCACCTGCAGTTCTGTTAACTGGTCTTTCTGCTCCAGAAAGGCACGGGCTTTTTCAATGTTCTCTACACTACCTGTAAAGGCCGCAAATGCTTCGTTCGCACGACGTGTAGCTGCTGCATTGGTTGTGTCGCCTTCTACGATCTTTGTATTGGAAGCCCATTCCGCTTCAGCTGATTTGGTATAAAGATCCTGGTAGGTAGCGGAGTATTCGTCTAAGAAAGCCTGCGCATTTTTTTGCTCGGCTGTGAGTTCTATGGTGGCGCTGGTTTCTGCCGTGTCGGATTTCTGGCTCGAGCAGGAGAAAAGTATAGCTGCCGTTAAGCCGGTTAAAACGATTTTTTTCATAAGGTCAGTTCGTGGTTATCTTACTAAGATACCTTTTTTTGAATGTATTTACAAGAATGAGTAGCTAAGTATACGAAAGGCCGAAACAAAAAACGCAGCTAATTAAAGTTGCATTTATACTTTACTCTGCCAAACCAAGCTGCTGTAAAAAAGACAGTTGGTCGAAGTAGGATATGTCCTCTACTATTTTGCCATCTTTAATTTTGAGGCGGGAGAATATCTTTATCTCAAACTGCTTTCCCCTCATTTCTGCCGGGTCATCGGGACTAATATTTTCTACAGTACCAGATGAAATAAATTCTACAGCTATTTCCCCATCTTTATGTATGTAATGGATGACTTCGTCCTGCACATTTGGGGCCATCTGGAATAAGGAGCCATAAATAGCTGCAACATGATGCGAGCCAATTGCCGGTTCCGGCATTTCCGGTGACATAATGATCGCGCTATCTGCATAAAGCGCTTGCAAAGCTTCCAGGTCGTGGCGGTTAAAGGCATCAAACATGGCCTGCATTACTTTTACAGCTTCATCATCTGTCGTTACAGAATCAGGCAAAGTAGTTATAGGTTCCGGCGTTTCGGTTACAGTTTCGTCTTGTTGTTGGCAGGACGTAATTATACTTAAAAGTATAAGCAAGGCAGGTAGCAGTTTTTTCATAGAGCTATAGTTAGTATCATTTAATGAGTTTATACTTACAGGTCCTGGTCTTCTTCTGTTACCTTTGCCTCCAGTAGCAGGCTTTCATCTAAGGTTTTGCTGGTTCGGGCACCCAGTTCTTTCAATATCTCAACGCGGCGTATCAGGTTGCCCCGGCCATCAGTCAGTTTGTTCATAGCTAAACTATAAGCCGACTGACTTTGCTCTATGTGCCTGCCTATCGTTTTCAAGTCGTCTACAAAACCAACAAATTTATCGTATAGTTTGCCGCTTTCCTCGGCTATCTTTATTACGTTTCGTTTCTGGTCTTCCTGGCGCCACACGCCTGCCACTGTGCGTAATGTGGCAAGCAAGGTAGATGTTGTTACCAGTACGATATTCTTGTCAAAAGCATCTGTAAACAGGTCGTGATCGTTTTGCAGGGCCAAGTTAAAGGCAGGTTCTATCGGGATGTACATCATCACGAAATCAGGAGAGTTGATGCCGCTTAACCGATGATAATTTTTACCGCTCAGGTCCCGGTAATGCGTCCGGATGGAATTGATGTGGCTACGTAAGTAAGTCTCCAACTGAGCATCGTCTTCGCAACTGCAATAAGCTTCGTAAGCTACAAGGGATAGCTTGGAGTCAATGATAAGGTGTTTGTTTTCGGGAAGCCGGATGATCACATCAGGGCGGTATACTTTACTTTCGTCGTTCTGTCGAACTTCCTCGCGTTCGTAATGCACACCTTTGCGCAAACCGGATTTTTCCAGCAGACTTTCCAGGAGATATTCGCCCCAGTTTCCCTGCGTTTTACTTTCGCCTTTTAGCGCTTTGGTCAGATTAAGGGCATCCTGGCTCATTTGCTGGTTAAGTGATGCCAGTTGTGTTATCTGTTCTTTTAAGGAAACACTTTCTTTCAGCGATTTTTCGTAGGTAGCATCCACCTTGGCTTCAAACTCTTTAATGCGCTCTTTTAACGGTGACAGGATCTGCTCCAGGTTTTCGGCGGAGGCTTTTTTGAAGTGTTCCGCATTGTTCATCAGTACCTGGTTCGAGATGCTGGTAAACTGTTGCAGGAATTTTTCGCGGAGTTGCTCCAGTTCGGTATTCTGATCCTGCAGGCGCTTGTTCAGGTAGTCGTAGTCGGTTTCGGCTTTAGTGAGGGCATTGGTCAGTTCCAATATCTCCGTCTGGTTCTCACGCAACTGAGCTTTTAGTTGTTCCGCTTCCTCAGTCTTCTGTTTTGCCTGGCTTTCGAGTACGACCTGCGCAATTTCTGACTGGTTTATACTTTGCTGTAATGCCGCTTGTTTCCCTCTTAATAAAAGGTAAGCAACTATAAGTCCCGCCAAAAAAGCAGCTATGCCAACTATAATCTCCATAGAAGGTAAAGGTAAACTTTTTTAGCATTTTACACTAAGTATTTGCTAAGGAAATTAGCTATTTGTAAGTATTTGGCTGGAAATGAAAACTATAGCTATAAGGTTATTTTACCAGGTGCACTCTGAATTTACGGCCTTTTATCTTTCCGTTATTAAGCTTTTCGGCTATAGTTTGCGCCTGCTCTTCCGGAACAGCAACAAAGCTGGCCCGGTCCTGTACCTCAATTTTCCCGATCTCAGCAGAGGTTAATCCGGTTTCGGCTATAATGGCACCTACTATATCGCGTGGACTTATTTTGTCTTTTCGGCCGGCATTTATAGTTATAGTTGCAAAAGCAGAGTTTTGAGCGACAGCAGAGGCTTTAGAGTTTTTCAGCAGGTCATCTGCTTTCAGCCAGTTGTCCATGCGTACCTGGTCCCAGTCGCGCAGCTTTCGTTCGTCGCGTTGGGTGGCTAAGGTATAAACCGTGCCTTTTTTACCGGCACGGCCTGTTCGGCCGCTGCGGTGCTGGTAAGCGGCTACATCATCAGGCAATTCATAATGAACTATAGTTTGCAGCAAAGCAATATCCAGTCCGCGGGCAGCCAGGTCGGTTGCTACCAACACTTGTGTCGTTCCGTTACGAAAAAGCGTCATCATCTTATCGCGATCAGGTTGCTCCATGCCGCCATGCAGTGGTCGGGCAGCAACGCCTTCGGCTTTAAGTGTATGAGCCAGTTCATCGGCTGCGGCGCGCGTATTGCAAAAAACAACAGTACCACCGGTTTTTATAGTTCTGATAAGGTTCACAACAACATCCTGTTTCTGCGACTGCTCAACTTTAATGCCTATCAGTTGCAATTGGTCGGGGATGGCGTTGGCGGATGCCTTTACAAACTGCGGGTTCTTTAACGACTCTTTGATCAGGTCCTGCACATCCTGTGGCATGGTGGCAGAGAAAAGTATAGCCTGTCGTTTTGCTGGTATAGCTTCCATTATCTGGTCAATCTCTTCTTCAAAGCCCATTTCCAGTAACTTATCTGCTTCATCCAGCACCAATTGTTTTACGGTACTTAAGTCAAGTGTTTTCCGGAAAAGGTGATCGGTTAAGCGACCGGGAGTAGCTACTGCTATTTGAGGCGGATGGGCCAGCGACGCGCGTTCCTGTGAAAAAGAATGACCACCATAAAAGGCGCTGATCTTTAGGTTCGGGATATTTTTAGCGTATTGTTTCAATTCCTGTCGCACCTGTAAAGCAAGCTCGCGTGTTGGCACCAGTATCAGGGCCTGTATCTGTTGCTGCTCCGGGTTAACCTGCTGAATTATTGGCAGACCAAAGGCTGCTGTTTTACCACTTCCCGTTTCAGCCTGTGCTGCCACATCCTGTCCATTCAGTAACAACGGAATAGCGCTGAGCTGAATAGGAGTAGGAGTGTTATAGTTTAATTCCTGCAGATTTTGCAGAATCGTGTTGTTCAGTTTCAGATCCTGGAAAGTGGTGGCCATAGTATAAGTATAAGCTGCAAAGGTACGAACCTATACTTGCTTTAGCTATTCCGGGTTAAACATGCCTCACAAATGGCTGTGGCCTTTATTTTATAGTTGTGGCCTCAATAGTTGTTTCTTTTGATAGCAGAATTAATATAAGTGGAAGCTATAGTTTAATATCAACAATACGCTATATTTATAAGCTTTATAATTATAACCCGAAAACTATACTTAAACAATTAAACTGAACATGAGAACAACCTTGTACCGACAATTCAGGGTGTCAAAACTATTGTTAGTTTTTGCCTTGCTTTTTGGTGGACTTGAAACTCTGAAAGCACAGAACCAGATCGAGATCGTTATAGTTGGTTCGGCGCATGGCAATGGTGGCACCGACGACTTTTACAGGCCTATTATTGACAAGCTGAAGAACTATAATCCGGACATGGTTTTCGGGGAATATCTGTCCCCTGAAGATCAGAAGGCATCGATAGCAGCAGGTCATTTAACCGCTAAAGGTATAAACAAGCGCATGGCTTACCTGAGAGCCAGGGACGTGAAAGCCGATAAGAAAGTAACACAAACTGAAAAGGCTTACAGATCGCTTAACAAGTTTGCTTACCTCCATAAAACGCGCATGGAACTGGCCCGCAGCTTATACTTAAACCACGACCGCGGAAATGCGGAATACCAGTTTTATGTGTTAGAGCAGCACATGCAGGATAAGTTTGAACAAAAAGAACAGGCATATTTCGATAAATTATTTGGTGGCACAGACTCGCTTCGTAAAGTGGGCCTGATCCGGAAGAGCAGCGAATACCAGCGTATCTATTTCCCGTTGATTTATGAGCTTGGCCACGATAGAATTTATGCTGCCGATTGCCAGAAGTATGAAGCTGACTGGAACGAAGCTGGCAAGAAAGCACAAGCTGCCATTAAAAAGATGAACGAAGAGGCCGCAATTGATTCTACTTCTGATGCCGGGTTGGCTGCCAAAGCTATGAAAACCTATTATGCTGCTGCAAACGCCCGCATGAAGGGGGTGGATTATACGAGCTATAACTTCCTTAACTCTGACCTTTATGCGGAGCTGGATGAAGTCGTGAATTTTTTAGGAGGCCCGGTGTTCTTTAACGAGCCCGGTTACCCGAAAGCTGAAATAGAAGTGATGCTGGACCTATGGGAAAAACGAAACCAGGGAATTTGTGACAACATTGTGCGGCAGGCAAAAGAGAAAGGCGCAACCAAAGTTATAGTAGGAGTAGGGGCATCGCACCGCAAAGGTATGGAGGAAATTTTTGCCAAAATGCCTGATGTGAAAGTGATAAACTATAACGACCTGCCATAACTATAAAAATAGCTGCAAAGAGCCCTGCCTTTTATAAAAGGCGGGGCTTTTTGTTTTATCTTCTATAGTTTATAATACCGTATGCAACTAAATCTGGTCAGTTATACTTACTTTGATCTTTTGATCAGGCTTACATGAAAAGTCAAACGCCACATACTTTACCTACCCAGGGCTTGCTTTTTGAGCGCGATATCGCTGTTATGCCGCTCGAGGCTTTTGTAAGCGACATTTCCGAAATACCTCACCGCCACGATGCCTACCAGCTTGTATTCGTAAAAGAAACCAAGGGCGGCAATCATCTGATCGATTTTAAACGCTACGAACTGGTAGATGGTAGACTTTTTCTCATTGGTCCGGGGCAGGCTCACCAGCGTCACTCACTTCAGGAGCGTGGGGTTTTATTGTTCTTTTCAGAATCCTTTTTACAGACCACAGGTATAACCGCTCACGATGCACTTATACTTTTCGGGGCAGTATACCAGCATCCCTACCTCGACCTGAATGAAGACTTGCAGGATTTGTGTTTGCAGCTTACCCATCTCATCGCTTTAGAATTGAAGCAACCTGCGCCCAGCCATGCTATACTTTCGCGGTACCTGTTTATACTTTTAAATTACCTGCTGCGCGAATGCCGTATCGAGATATCGAAACTGACACCGGCGCGGCACAGCGAACGTCTGTTTAAACTCAGCAGCCTGATCGAAGACAATTTCCTTAACCATAAACCGATCTCGTTTTATGCCGATGCTTTGGACATCACGCCTAAACACCTGAACAACCTGTGTCGGCAGTACCTGCACACAACCGTGGCCGACATGCAGAATGCCCGCCTCCTGCTCGAAAGTAAACGACTTTTACACTTTACCAGCTTATCTGTAAAAGAGATCGCCTACCAGCTGGGCTTCGACGATGTGTCCTATTTTGTACGCTTTTTTAAGAGGTGGGAGCGCGTAACTCCTCTGCATTTCAGAACAAGTGGTTCCGAAAGTACCATACCGGACGCTTAATGTGCCATAGGTTTGGGTTTATCCGGCTGTAATTTTGCCTTACTAAAATTTACAGCTATGGAAACAACTCAACATTTAAAAGCGATAGGAATAGGGGTAGTAGCGTCTGCTTTCTTTAGCTCTACTTACGTGTTAAACAGTTTTATATCGGCGGGAGATGGGCATTGGGCCTGGACAGTAGCCTTGCGCACTTTCTTTCTGCTTATCATTCTGCTCGTAATATTATACGTTAAGAACCAGCTTAAGCCATTGCTGCACATCCTGAAGAAGCAGCCTAAAGTATGGATTTTCTGGGGTAGTACCTGGTTTGGCTTGGTGTATGTGTTGCTCACGGCAGCTGCTTCGCTTGGGCCAGGCTGGCTGATAGCCGGTGTTTTTCAGTTTACTATAGTTGCCGGCATTTTGCTTGCACCCTTCCTTTATAAAGACGGCCGTGCAAAGATACCGGTGAGGGCGCTCTTATTATCAGTGTTGATATTGGCTGGAATTGCCTTGATGCAGTGGAGCCAACGAAACGGATCTTATACCGAAATACAATTACTCGGGTGTATTATGCTTGTGTTGGCTGCTGCTATTATCTGGCCATTGGCTAACCGCAAATTACTGCTTTTTGTAGAGGACCATAACTATAACCTGAATGCGATGCAACGTGTAGCAGGCACAGCTATAGGTAGCTTGCCAGCACTTTTCCTGTTGATGATATTCGGGTATAGTGAGGCAGGCTTACCAGGGGAGGTGCAGTTGACGGCAATCCTTGTAATGGCGGTATGCTCCGGAGTTGTAGGTACGATACTGTTCTTTAAAGCTACCCACCTGGCTCGCACCGATGGGGCCGCACTGGCTGCCGTAGAAGCCACCCAGTCTGTAGAAATTATAGCTACTGTAGTTGGGGAGGTGTTATTGCTTGGTATTGCCTGGCCAAACCTGATGGGGAATATGGGGATGCTCCTGATCATGGGCGGGCTTATACTTTATAGTATACCAGCTAAAAAGAAAGTTCTTAGCTCAGTTACTAAACTATAAAAATTGTTATTGTATAAAAACAAAAAGCTCTGCTAACATGTATGTGGCAGAGCTTTTTTGTTAACAGATTGTGGAATTTATACTCCTGTAAAACAGGAAAACCTGCTAAACTATCAGGTTCTCTTGTTATCTAAACTAAAACACTAATTAATGCGATCTTCTCATACCCGGGCCCCAGTTGCCACGGTTGTTTTCTTCTGGAGCTGAGCCACTCTGGAACTTGCGCAGATTATAAGTAAACGTAACCATAAAGAAGCGCTGCAGCACCGTAGACTGTACATCTTCAATGTAGTCGGTGGCAATGTTACGCTGTACGCTCACATTCTGGCCAAGCAGGTCGTTTACGCTTAAGCTAATTTCGCCCTGCTGGTTTTTAAACAGCTTTTTGCCCAGGCTCATGTTCCATAGCATATAGCTCGGGTCAACACCCTCCGATAATCCTGAATTGTATACATGGTTTAGCTCCGTACGATATACAAGGCCTTTCCAAAGTATCCAGTTATAACGCAGGCTGGTGTTCTGGCTGAAGTAGTTATTGTTGTTCTGGGCAAGTAACGTATTCTCCACTATGTTATAGTTAGAGCGCGACGAAACTGTAAAATCAACCTTCTCGCTAATGTTGCTGCTGATGGTAACACCACCACCCAGGTTTGTTGTATTGGCAAAGTTCTTCTGGTTATCCAGCATACCTGGTTCACGAGAGAAACCAACCATACCAAACACGTTAAAGTTTGAGCTGATAAAATTGATCGGCTGACCAAAGTTCACGAAAGAACGCACATTCCAGTAACCATCCATGTTTACAGGGCGTGATAAACGGGCACCTGGTTGCGGATCGTAGCCTTCAGTATATTCGGCAGGAATATCGCGGGTATAAATGCTGTTGGCTACATAGTTCTGTGTGATGGTACCAAACATACCTACAAAGAATACGCGGTTTGTTTCAGCGTTAAAGTTGCGGTAACGGATGTTGATACGGTTCTGATAATCCTGGTCAAGTTCCGGGTTGCCTACACGTAGCTGCAATGGTCTTGATATATCAAGTACATCCTGCAGGTTCGAAATAGAAGGCACGTTAGTACCTGTGCGCAGGTTTATACTAATGTTGCGTGAGTCAGAAATCTTATACTCATATCGTAACGACGGAAGTATAGCGTTAAAGTCACGGTTTACATTGTCAGGTAACGGATAGGTATTGTCGCTCTTCATGGTAGCGATCTGGTAACGCATATCAGCCTGGAACTGTGTCTTATCGCTGCGGTACTGGTAGCTTGGCCCAAATGTCTGCGACAGGTAATCGCTTTTAAAAGTGCTGCTTAGCGGTGCATTCGGGTCAGTATTGTAGCTTTCATCAGCTTCGTTATAGTCATATGCTCTGCGGTCGGAGTCATTGGTCTGGTTTCCGATGTTGTACTCGAGCTGCAAACGTGAATTCGTACCTAAGCGCTGCGAATAATCCACGTTACCGCTCCACGACATAAATTCCTGGTCGGAGTTGATGAACTGGTTACGGTTGATGGACTCTTCCGGGGTCTTGTTGTTATCCGTGTTTTCGAGCTGGTAAGTGTCGCCGTTTGTGCTGTTATAGTTTGTAGAGAAGTTGGTTGTAAGTATACGACCAGTTTCCCCAAAGCGGTGAGAGTATAAAATGTTGTTATTGAAACGGAAATTCTGCGTATTGCTCGAGTTGCGCGTCAGCGACTGTGTCAGTGTTTCTGCGCCGTTATACGTGTTGGCATCAATATTCGTGATCGCATCTGTATTCTGAACAGAGATGTTAGGTGTAATCAATAACCTGTTGTTCTCGTTTATATTATACTGTAAACGCAGATTCAGGCGGTGGCTGTCTTCAATTTCTTCGTCGGTGCTGTTCTCCTGGTACGAGGTTTCGCTGTTAATGAAATCACGGAAACGATACTGGTTGTTCAGGTTATCGCGGTTGCTATAGTTATAGTTACCGCTTACTTCCATTTTCTTGCCCAGCATATCGTTAAAGTTGATGCCGAAGTTATTTGTGGTTGTGATACCATCCGGCGAACCGCCACCAAAACGACCTCTTCGGCCACGCATTCCGCCGCCGGGAGTTTCACCAACCGAGAAATCAAACATATTAATGTTGTTTGTGATGCCTGTTACAGTTACCCGGCGGTTGCCGTTAAAGTAGTTTAAGCTGGCACCCACCATGTAGCGGTCATCAGTACCGTAACCTGCCGATACTTTGCCCATATAACCAACACGACGGTCTTTTTTGGTACGGAAGTTCAGTGTTTTAACGCGGTTGCCATCGTCAAATCCGCTAAAGGCTGCGCGATCGCTCATGCCATCAAACACTTCCACGCTTTCGATCATATCCGCCGAAATATTTCGGACAGCTGAATTCACGTCTTCGCCGGTGTAGCGTTTGCCATCGATCATTACCTGCTGTACATCTTCGCCCTGTGCCTGAATCTTGCCATCCTGTACGGTTATACCTGGCATTTTGGTAACCAGGTCTTCAGCGCTCGCATCAGGTGCAGTTTTGAAAGCTTTGGCGTTAAACGATGCCGTATCGCCTTTTTGTTCGCCAAGCGGTGCACGGCCTACTACCACTACTTCGCCAATAGCAGTTGAGGCTTCCTCAAGGGTCAGAACACCTAAATTAACTGACTGTCCTTCCAGAACAACGGCTCTGCTGAAAGGGTTAAAGCCAAGGTAGTTTACTTTTATAGTATAGTTGCCGGCTGCCACACGCTCAAACCTGAAATTACCTTCGGTGTCGGTAATAGAAGCGATCGTGCTTTCTTTAGCCTCGTTTACAAGTAAAACGCTGGCACCCGGTAAGGGCATTTTATCCTGGGCGCTTTGTATAACGCCTGTAATTGATGCGGTTTGCGCATAAGCTCCAACGATGGTTAAAAATGCTACCAACGTGAATAAAATCTTCTTCATGTATAAGATCTTGAGTATAGTTTAGATGGGGTTTAGACTTTACTTAAGTCTTATAGTTTAACATGAGTTCAAAATTTATTTGTTACACCATTGATCTCTTTAAATTAAAGAAGAGGACCAAGTGTAATACATTAGAAAATAATGTGTTACAAACATTAAAAACCGGGGTTACTTTAGCAGGAACTACGTATTAATAGCGTAATTTTGCAGCAAGCTATTCTATTGTAACTATAGCGCAACCTGCAGGCCAACCTATTACAGTTTTTTTATAGCATCCATTTTAACTGAGAGCCCCGGCTTTTACCCGTGAAAGAATTTTTCAGACGCCGCCTTCTGCAGCCGATCCTTAATATTTTAAAACAGGGCATGACTCCGCCCAAACTTGCTGCTACTATTGCCGTGGGGACTGTTATTGGCGTAATTCCTGCTTTAGGCATTACAACTGTGATCAGCACGGCTGTTGCTGCCCGTTTCCGGTTGAATATTGCTGCTACTGTGCTTGTAGGTTACCTGGTGCAACCTTTACAGATCTTGCTGGCGCTGCCTTTTATTAAGCTGGGTATCATGTGGTTTGGCTTGTCCGAATTGCGCCTATCTATCGACGAGATCATACTTATGTTCCAAACGGACTGGGTAAATGCCATCAGTCAATTGTGGGTAGCTAACCTGGTTGGTATTTCGGCCTGGGCTATACTTTCTATGCCGATCGGGGTGGGGTTATACTTTATAGCACTTCCGCTGTTTAAAAAGTTTTTGCCTGTACCTATTGTGCCCGTTAATTCAATTGATCATTCGCAGGAAAGTATACTGTTAAATAATATAGAGAGGCCGATCTAAAGATCTTACTTTAGGTATAAGCTTTTTACTGGCATTTGCCACTAACAAAAAAGCCGAAGCTACCATATGCAGCTTCGGCTTTTTAATTCTAGTTATTTCCGTTATAAAGTATCCATGGTTGGTATAACAGCCTGGTTGGTTTCCCAAGCCTTAAAATTGTTGATCTCTTTTTGGAAGGCATCTACAAACCAGGCCATCAGACTGATATCGTCAAGTAAGCCCAGCACAGGTATAAAATCCGGTATCAGGTCGAGGGGAGTAACCAGGTACAGCAACACGCCAATACCGATCAGTATCGATTTGTTTGAAACTGTCCTATAGCTACCGTTGGCATAGGCCCTGACTAAGCGCATGAACGTCTTCATCACCTCTTTTATTTGCGAGAAACCGCCTTCGGTACTTTTGGTGTCGATCAGCTTTTCGTAAGCCGAACTTAGCAGCATGGCCAGTTTAGCAGGCTTGCCCAGAAAACCACCGGCTTTTGTCACAAATCTCCTGAAAATAGCATGCTTCGATATATTTAGTCCTTTTTGTATTAAATCCTGTAACATGGTATCTGTATAGTTGTTTATAATGCTATACCTTACGCAATTATTTGGCTTTAAGCTGCTTTCGCGTACATTTTGTTACTTATGGCGCCCTCAAAAATATATATGCTGCTGCTATTGTATTGCACCCTATACTTGCTTTAACTTGGTACTTAATTAGGCAGTTTTAAGCTGGCTTATTTTACAGAAACTATGAAATTGATTTTAAGTATAGGAGCTGGTTTGGGCTTACTGGTTGCTTTGTTGGCAGGCGGTTCGCAGCTATTACCTAAAAGTGCTGTAGTGGAGCAGTCCGTCTACCTGGAAGCTACACCTGAGCAGGTCTTTCCTTTGCTGAACAACCCAACCAACTGGAAAAAGTGGAACGCCTGGAATAAAACCTACGACCCAAGTATGATCGAAATGTATGGTGGTCCTGAGTATGGGATTGGGGCAAAGCAGAGTTGGAATGGCGACAAAACCGGCAACTGGCGAATGCTTTTCGTGCTTAGCTCTGCCCCGGATACGCTGCAATACGAACTCGTGAAAGAAGGCGACACAACCAGATCGGAAGGAACATTAACTTTGCAGGCCACCGGCCAGGGTACTACACTTACCTGGCATCAGCACACACCTGTAATCGATAAGCCCCTGGATCTTTACCTTGCCGCCTGGCAAAACTATAAAACAGAACAGCACATAAGCCAGGGACTTGCTAACCTGCAGCTTTTAGTTAACAACAACAGAAATCAGACAGCAAAAAAATAAACTATGAGCTTACCTAATAACCGCCCCGAACCAGGTCAATATCCTGCATACTTTGGAAACTACATTGGTTTATTACCAGCCGATGAGGATGTGTTTGATTTAATGCAGGTACAGGCCAACGAAGTGATAGAGTTGCTCACGGGTTTAAGTGAGGCGGAAGCCGAAAAAGCCTATGCACCAGGCAAGTGGACTATAAAAGAACTTGTACAGCACATGTTAGATTCGGAAAGGATATTTGCTTACAGGGCTTTATGCATTGCACGCGGTGAAAAAGCCTCCCTGCCCGGCTACGAGGAAAATGACTATGCCGCTAATTCATTTGCCAACCAGCGAAGTATGGCTTCAATGATGGAGGAGTATACTATGGTGCGAGATTCAACTATAAAATTGTTCCGGAGTTTTCCGGAGGAAGTATACGATAACCTGGGTACAGCTAACGATCAGCCTGTAAGTGTACGCAGCATATTGTTTGTTATACCTGGTCACGAGCGTCACCACATTAACATCTTGAAGGAACGCTATCTGAAGCGCTAATTTCTGAAGCATTAAAAAAAGCCTGGGCTAAAGTTGCTTTTAAACTATAGCCCAGGCTTTTATACTTATAGGAGTTCGTTTGCCAGGTTAGCCAGTTCCGAGCGTTCGCCTTTCATAAGGGTTATATGCGCATACAATGCATGGTTTTTAGCCCGGTCTATTAAATACGACAACCCGTTACTTTGCGAATCTAGGTAGGGCGTATCGATCTGGTAAATGTCGCCTGTAAAAATGATCTTGGTATTTTCACCTGCCCGGGAGATGATCGTTTTCACTTCGTGCGGAGTCAGGTTCTGGGCTTCATCAACTATAAAATAGATATTAGATAAGCTGCGTCCGCGAATATAGGCAAGCGGCGTTATCATCAGTTTCTCCAGTTCTATCATATCCCTGATCTTCTGGTATTCCTTGCTACTTTCCGGGTATTGGTTCTGAATATACTTCAGGTTGTCCCACAGAGGTTCCATATAAGGGTTGAGCTTAGATTTGATGTCGCCGGGCAAATAGCCAATATCTTTGTTACTCAGCGGCACAACAGGGCGTGCCAGGTAGATCTGTTTATAGTCACGGCGTTGCTCCAGGGCACTTGCCAGCGCCAAAAGCGTTTTACCGGTACCGGCTACACCTTGTACGGTTACCAGTTTTATATTTGGGTTAAGCAGCGCATGCAGGGCAAAAGCCTGTTCGGCGTTACGGGGTTTTACGCCAAAAGCACTATGTTTATCCACGCGCTCCAGTGTTTTTTCGGTAGCATTATAGTAGGCAAGTACCGAATTCTTGAAGCTCTTAAGTATAAAAAAGTGATTATCAGATGGAGGAGAAGCCAATACTTTGCTAACCTCGCAGGTGCCTTTTTCATACAGTTCGTTTATCAGGTTGGCTGGCACATCTTCTATGGTGTCGTTGCCGGTATAAAGGCCTGCTACATCCTGTATCTTTCCGGTTTCATAATCCTCCGATGTCAGGTTAAGGGCCCGGGCTTTCAGCCGAAGGTTTATATCCTTTGTTACGAGCACTACTTTGCGGTCGGGCTGTTCCTCCTGTATCTGAAGAGCCGAATTAAGTATACGGTGGTCGTTCTTGTCGCCAAAAACTTTTACAGCATCCAGGTTAGAGCTTTCGTTCATGATCACCCGGAAACTACCTTTGGTCTTTCCATTCAGCGGGATCCATTCCTGCAGGCGGTGTTCTGCCGATAATTTATCTATAAACCGTATAAACTCGCGGGCTTCGAAGTTCTTGATATCGTTGCCTTTCTTAAAGTTATCCAGTTCTTCGAGTACAGTTATAGGTATAGCTACATCATGTTCCTGGAAATTTTGGATGGCGCTGTGGTCGTAAAGTATAACCGAGGTATCCAGTACAAACACTTTTCGGTCTGCGGGGTTAATTTTTACATTTGATTTGGGAACACGTACGCTGCTGGTTTTGGCGGGCTTATTATCAGTTGATTCGGGTTTAGTTTTAGCGGAGGTGGCTTTAGTTTTGGGCATATAAGTTTGGTTAAGGGTGAAAACCAATGCGCTGTTGTAAGCAGCAAGTATAGCTCGGGCATTAAGGGTGAGCCGTTATAATATTGTACGCAGATGAAGCCTTTGAGGTAATATACTTTATAGTATTTTTGCTATAATCCGGAAAGTTAATGTTATACCTGTTTTGCCCGGTTTTATAGTAGGTTGGTAATTAGGGGGTTATTGACAACTAAAATCTTAGTTACAGAGTTAAATAATTATTATTTTTAACTCCTGAAAGTTTAACGACTGCTCCCTATGAGAATGAACCTCTTTATTATTTTACTGCTCTTATTGTTTTCAGCTAATGTTCAGTCTCAGACTAAAGATAAATCTGCTGTGTACATTAAAAAGTGGTATCAGCCATTTAAAACAAATGCTTTCGATAAAGAAGGAGAATACCATGGCCGCTGGAAGATCTATATAAATAATGAGCAGGACCTGATTCGGAATGGCCGATTCAGGCATGGCAAGGAGGTTGGCACCTGGCGTTATTATTACCCGGGCGGCGGACTATACATGATTGAAAAGTATAAACGCGGTTCCGATAATATCCTCATCAGGAAATACCATGAGAACGGGCAATTAGGCAGAACAGGGCAGGCCAGAATAATAAGAACCCCTAAAGAAACACACTATTACTGGGATGGACTTTGGCAGGTCTACGATGAAAAAGGCAAGTTTACGCACACCGAAACCTATGTAAAAGGTAAACTCCTCAAGCAGGCATCAGGCTGACACTAATTTGAAATTGTTGCGGCTATCTTCTCATCTAAAGCATCTATTTTTAATAGTTCTTCTTCAATTGCCTGGCTTAGAACTAATATAAGGTGCTCAGCAAAAGCTGCATTCTCAATAGTTTTAGTGCTCATTAGGGCTATCAGTCCCAGTACTTCATTATTATCTTTCATAAAAAGGCTACCCAGGTAACTTTCTATATGCAGCTGCTGCAGTTCATAATCATTTGGGAAGCTGTCGGCTACCTTCGTTGGATAAAAACAGAACTTCTGGGAAAGTACCGCATCGCATGGGGTGCCAAGTAAGGAGTAAGTAAAGTTTTCTATTTCGGATTCGTTGTGCAGGAATGTACAAGTTTTTATATGGCGTTTATCTTCTGTGATAAGGCCTATGGTTACAAATTCAGCACCAGTATGGTGACTGATAAACAAAGAAACTTCCTTCAGAAAATCATTCGTTCTGGGCCTGTTAACTAGTGTTACTGCTTCATCCAGAATCTCGTTATCTTCTCTACCAAGTTCATATTGCCAGTAATGAACGAACCTGTACTCCATACAAAATCTTTTTATGTATTGTTGATGAGCACAAAATTATAAAATTGAGCCATTAAACAAAGGTGTTTGTTATTTAAAGTTATATGCAATTTGTAACTATCATCAAAACAGGCATATATAAATGTGTTGTTTGTGTTAAATTTATATTGGTGGTTTATGCATTCGCGAGATAATAGTTAACTGAGAGTAAAATAATCCTCTTTCTCTTTGTCGTGCAGGCGCAGGTAGCCATGTATAACCAGTTTTACCAGAATACGATAGGCACGGCGCTCCGATAAGTTGGCGGCTTTCATGTATTGTTTTAAAGTTAGCCGGGGCTGCTTTTGCAGCAATTCCAGTGCAGCGAGTTCGTGGCGGTCGAGGGGGAGGCGCTCAAAGCGGGGAGCTTCGTTGCGTAATGTTTTATCAACCATTTTACTTGTCTGCACGCTGGTGTCCTTTACACGTACATAGCCACGCCAATCATTGTCCTTAATTTTAGCAAAGTGTGGTTTCTGGCGGCTCTCGGCTATAGTTACTTTTAAAACTATACGTTTTTCAGCTTCAATTTCCTCATAGGTTAAGGCCACAGGCGGGTTGCAATAAAAATTAGCAGCCAACTGCAGGGTGTGTTTCTCTTCGTCGGGGTCAACGCCAGTTATACTTCCATCGTCTTTTATACCTATTAATATAACCCCACCACGGGTGTTGGCAAACGATACCATCGTACGGGCTATTTTCTCGGGTTGAGTTACCCGCTGCTTAAAATCCACTTTATCGTTTTCGCCTTCCCATATCAGGCGTTGGAGCTCATCCATAGAAGTATAAATAGGGCCTGTTTTTAAGTATAAGCCAACAAGTTTGTACCGTTTACGAGAGAGGACAAATTAATATGCACAAAAAAAGCGGGCCGTTAAGCCCGCTTTCCTGTTTTATAGGTTTCTGCTTAGAAAGGCAGATCGTTGTCAGCGTCAGAAGAGTAGAACGAAGGAGCATCCTGAGGAGCTGCAGCTGGTGTACCGCCCTGGTTAGCGCCTGCGCTTACTGGCTCAAGTCTCCAGGCCTGCAGGTTAGTAAAGTAAAGTGTTTCACCATTCTTGTTGAAAGGCTTACCTGACAGGTTGAACGTAACTTTAACTTCCTGGCCTTTCTGGAACTGGTCAAGCAGGCTGCACTTATCTTGAGTAAGCTGAAATTTAGCATACTGAGTATAAGAACCATCCGGAATCTCAAGCACAAACTCGCGCTTCTTAAACTTATCACTTACCTGGTTTTCCGCGAAGATCTCGTGCAGTTTTCCTTGAATATCAAACGACATAATTTCTGATTGTTTTATTTAGTAACTAAAAACAAAGATACTAATTTCCGATGTGTTTTACAGCGCAAAGCTCCTGTTTTCGCTTACTTTTTTTACATAGCAAACTACAACCGTGCTGCCGCGTAAACGATGCATAATTAAAAATTAAAAACTATAAAATGGGTGATTTTGCAATAGCGTTACACGGCGGGGCCGGAACTATAACTCCTGCTTCCATGACTCCTGATCTTGAAATAAAGTATAAAGCAGCTCTTTCAGATGCTATAAATACCGGCCATGCTATTCTTGCTTCGGGCGGTACGGCCCTGGATGCGGTGGAAGCTACAGTAGTATCGCTAGAGGACACACCCTTATTTAATGCCGGTAAAGGATCGGTTTTTACGAAACACGGGCGGCACGAAATGGATGCTGCCATTATGTGTGGCGAAACCCTGAAAGCTGGTGCAGTGGCAGGCGTACATAGTATAAGAAACCCGATAAAGCTTACACGCGCCATAATGGACCATTCCGACCATGTGTTTATGAGCGGTTATGGTGCCGAAGAGTTTGCCCGCAACCATAATATTGTATTCGAGCCCGAGGCTTATTTTTTTGATCCACTGCGTTACCAGCAATGGAGCGAAGTCCGTGATTCGGACAGGTTTATACTTGACCATACGGCCGGCGAAGAAAAGTTCGGGACAGTAGGGGCTGTTGCCCTGGACCAGCACGGTAACTTGGCGGCTGCCACCTCCACAGGAGGCATGACGAACAAAAACTATAACCGCATCGGCGACACCCCTGTGATAGGTTCCGGTACTTATGCCAACAACGAGACCTGCGCAATATCCTGCACCGGCCATGGCGAGTATTTTCTGAGGGCGGTTGTTGCTTACGATGTGTCGTGCTTAATGGAGTATAAAGGCTACACATTGCAGCAGGCCTGCGAAGAAGTGGTGTTAGATAAGCTCGTGAAGTTTGGTGGCGAAGGCGGATTGATAGCCGTTGACCGATCCGGAAGTATAGCCATGCCATTTAACTCGGAAGGGATGTACCGTGCCAGCCGGTCTAATAACGAGCAAGCACAGGTAGCTATCTATAAGTAAAAAGTTTAAAGGTTAAAGTTTTACAGGGTCCGCTGCGTTGTTTGTAAAAGGCTGTGTTGCATGGTGTCTCCATCTTTAAAAAACTCGCGCGTGTTTATATTATAGATGTTGCCTTTTGCCAGCACATGCATCACCATTTTTTCGATGGAGATAGGGCGGCCTGCAGGCACATCGTTCACGTTTGTATAGCCCACGCTATGCCCATCCACCACTACTACCAGGTTTGAGCCTATTGTTTCTATCAGGTCTCCTTCTGTTATCAGAACACCGGTATCTTCGCCGAGGCCTATGCCTATGGTTTTAGAATGCGTTGCCACAGCCTCTATCAATCGGCCAAAACGACCACGGGCTACAAAGTGGGAGTCAATTATGACACCATCTATCAGGCCGAGGCCGTGTGCCATTTTAACCGAGCCCCGCAACAGCGACTCAGTGGCGCTACCACCTTTTATCATGATCCTGGACATGGCCATGGCTCCTGCGCTTGTACCGGCAATTACAAATTCATCTTCCCAGTACTTTTTCATCATCACCTCCATAAACTCGGTGCCACCAAATATCTGGGTTAAGCGCGACTGGTTACCACCGCTCATCATAATGCCATCGGCATTGCGCAGGCGTTCCAGGTATTCTGGCAGCAGGGCGTCTTCTTCGGTTCGGATGTGCATGGTGTTGGCGTTTTCGGCGCCTAAAATGCCAAAAGCACTCATATAGCGCTCGCCAACTTCTTCAGGTATAAGAGATGCTGTAGTAATTACTTCGATGCGTGGTTTGCGGGCAGGTATTTCTTCTATAAAACGCTTCAGTATGCCAAGCTCAAAAAAATCAAGGTAATACTTTCTCTTCGACTTTGGGTTCGGGTAGGTACCTTTGTCTTCGTTCCCGCCAACAGCAATCAGTTTTCCTTTAGGTTTATCCACGCGTTCTATGCTCTTATTACTTTATTTTTAATCTGTAAGCCGCCTTTTTTAATTGTGCAGCTATCAAACTTTACCCTTTCTATAGTTTTTCGTTGCAAATAAGGGCTAAAAAATATCCGTCATCAACAATTACATATACTATAAAGGTATACTATTTTATCGGAATATATAAAATGTTATATACCTTTTATTGTATACTGCGTATAACTGATGTTTTGCTAACTTTAATTATATTTTACCAAACCCTGGCCATAGCTTGCCGTATAGTAACTTCACGAGCTCGATAAGAGTAAGTAACGCGACACTAAAACCTTTCCAAGCTATGAAACTTAACAACTTGAAGGATCTTTTGATCCATGAACTAAAAGATATTTACAACGCAGAACAGCAAATTACCAAAGCCTTACCTAAAATGATCAAGGCTACTTCTTCAGATACGCTGAAGAAAGCTTTTGAAGAACACCTGGCTGTAACTGAAAGACAGATCGAACGCCTTGAAAAAGTGTTTGAACTGATCGGGGAGAAGGCCAAAGGTGAGAAGTGCAAGGCCATGGAAGGCATTATCCGGGAAGCTGAATCGATGATGGATGAAAAGGCGGATGCTGCTGTAATGGATGCCGCACTTATTGCATCTGCGCAACGTGTAGAGCATTACGAGATCGCGGCCTACGGTACAGTTTGTACTTACGCTAAGCAATTAGGATTGAACGATGCACTTAAGCTGCTTGTAAAAACACTTGAAGAAGAAAAGAAAACAGATGAAAATCTGACCATGATCGCTGAGCAGTCTGTTAATATTAAGGCTGAGCACTAACAGTAGATCTTAAAATTACAGCTCTGTTGTTTCGCCGGGCTCCCCAAGCAGGTTAGAAAGCCACAGAGTAAATACAAAGAAGCCCAACCAGTTATGGTTGGGCTTCTCTCATTTTATACTTTTAGTTAACCTTATTTCAGCATTTCGTCTAAGGTTACTGTTGAAACCGCATGGTAATTAGGGCGGGCCTTGGCATAAATAGCCAGCGCTTTCTTTTTACCTTCCGGGGTGGCAGCAAGCGCCTTGTAGATCGGAACCAGGAATTTACGACGGCCAACATTTGTCAGGAAAGTTTCCAGGGCTTTGTCGGCTGTGATATAGTTGTTATTGATCGCATGTATAAACCAGGCAGCAAGTACCTCAGAGTTACCAGAATTGGTAAAGTTAAATGCCTTGTCCAGGTCCTGCATTTGCTGCGGGCTCATTTGCTCAGGTAGCATACGTATAAAATGCAGCCACTCGTGGCTCGACCAGTCTTTGGTGTTTAACTGGGCAGCAGGTTTGCCATTTTTCCAATCGCTAAACAATTTCTCTACCTGCGCAAAGCGCTCCGAAGTTGGCTTTACATGGTTAGCCGGCAGGCCAGGAGAGAATACCCAACCTTCGATGTTTATTTTTTCAGCCAGTACCTCATCACCTTTTATAAGTTCAGTTCTTAAGAAGTTAAGAAACTTATCGGTATCAGTTGGCTGGAATGCAAACGTATTGAAGTACTTGTTAAGGAATTCGTCAAAACGCTCGCGGCCAACGGCCATTTCGATGTGGCGCAAGAACAGGTTGCCTTTTTCGTAAGCTATGTCTGTTAATCCTTCGTCCGGGTCACGGCCATCCAGGTCAAGCTTCAGGCGGGTATCCGGACTTGTAGCGCCAAGGTCAGCGATAGTGTTCTGCAGGTCCTGGTAGCCAAGTTCGGCCAGCATATCAGCATACGATCTGCCGTAAAGCTCTTCCATAATGCGGCGTTCAAAGTATACCGTAAAGCCTTCGTTCAACCAGAAATCATCCCAGGTAGCATTCGTAACCAGGTTTCCGCTCCAGCTGTGCGCCAGTTCGTGTGCTATTAAACTGGTAAGCGATCTGTCTTTTGCCAGTACAGTTGGGGTTACAAACGTAAGGCGTGGGTTTTCCATACCCCCAAAAGGGAACGATGGCGGGAGTACAAGCAGATCGTAGCGGTCCCATCTATACTTGCCATAGATCTTTTCGGCGGCTACAAGCATTTTGTCCATTTCAGCAAATTCGTAAGCTGCTGCTTCTATAGTTTCCGGCTCGGCATAAATACCTGTCTGCTGGCCAACTTCTCTGAAAACAAGGTCACCTACCGAAAGCGCCATCAGGTAAGATGGTATCGGTTGTTTCATCTGGAAAGTATAAACGCCACTTTCGTTTTTCTGCACAGGGTTTTCGGCACTCATAACAGCCAGTAGCTCTTTAGGAACCTGTACTCTGGCATTGTAAGTTATGCGCACGCCCGGACTGTCCTGTATCGGGATCCAGGTGCGGGCAAGTATAGCCTGCGATTGCGTGAACATGAACGGATGCTTTTTACCGGCAGTTTGTTGCGGGTTAAGCCATTGCAGGGCAGCAGCATCCGGAGAAGTTTTGTATTGTATAGTTAAGCGCTTGGTCTCCGGTTTTATAGTTACATACAGTGGCTGACCAAGGTATTTATCCGAGTCACCTAACCTGAAGGTTGTTTCCTCCCGGTTATCACCTAAAAATACTTTCTCGATGTTAAGGCCACGGGTATCAAATACGATCTCATTCCCTTTTGCAAGGTTCTCGATGTCGTAGGTAGCTTTGCCGCTTATAGTTTTAGTATCGAAGTTAACGGCTATTTCCAGGTCCAGGTGGCGTGCTACAGCTTTGGCAGGCTCTGCGTAACTGTGCACATCTTCCGGTAACTGGCCCTGCGCCTGTTGTGCGGTGTTCATAGTTTCGGTTTCGGTTGTGTTTTGTGAGGTGCAAGCGGTTAGGTGAAGGCTTCCGGCCATCCCTAATCCAAGTAAAAATTTCTTGTAAGGCTTCATACGTAGCGTTTTGCTTTAAAGGGTAAGTTACATATTTCGGTTATACTATAAAAGTGAAAAGGCCCGGGCGGTTGACATACTGTAAAGCAGGGTAAGAATAACTTTTTAGTAAAATTTGGAGTACATAAAGTTAAATCAGTGCCAGTTTTGCCTGGACTTATTTCTTAATTGTATTAATTATAGATGGCTGTTGAACTATATTATAGTTATACAAGAGCCTGCCTCTAAAAAGAAACACATGAACCCTTATATGAATAGATCGAAATGGCTATACTTTTTCTTAAGTATAGTGTTGCTCACTTTTACCACTGCCTGTAACAAATCTGAAGAAAAGGAAAGTACCGGCGACAAAATACAGGAAATGTTAGGTATTAAAGAGTTGCCACAAGCAACTGCCGACAGCCTGTACGTTAGAGAATTCATCAGTAAAGAGCCTGAATTTAAGGAGCACTCGGAACTGATGTACCTATTTTACGGAGACCGCGATTACGAATTAGCCTGGTTCCGGGACAATGAACTGGTGCCGGAAGCAAAGAAGTTTCTGACCACCATTGATAATGCCACAAAAGAGGGCCTCGACCCTAAAAAGTATAAGTTTGTTGATTTTGACAGCCTTTTTGCCCAGTATGAAGAGATCAGCAAGCAAGATTCTGCTATGTATGACCTGCAGCGCAAGATCGATGTGGGCTTAACGGCTTCTTACTTTAACTATGCTTCTGATTTTTACCGTGGCCGCGTTAACCCGAGCGATGTAGGCTCTATCGACTGGAATATAAAAAAGAATAAAATAAAGCTGCATAAAGCACTTCAGACAATACTTAAAGAGCGGGAGAGTACTTACCCTTATTATGAGTTTGAGGCGCTGCATAAAGGCTACGCCGACCTGAGAGATGCCCTGCAAAACTATAGAAACATCCAGGAAAAAGGCGGATGGCAGAAAGTGGACATTGGTAAAGCAAAAGTGCTTGAAAAAGGGGATAGCTCAATGGCTGTAGTACAGTTACGTCAACGACTTGACCCAGAGGCTAAGCTAAACCCTAACGACCCCAATATGCGCATGTTTGATGCCCAATTGGTGGATAAAGTAAAAGAATTCCAGCGACTGCATGGCCTGACGGAGGACGGAAAAGTAGGTGGCAACACCTTACGTATGATGAATGTAACGGTTGATGAGCGTATTCAGCAGATCATGATGAATATGGAACGCTGGCGCTGGATTCCGAAACGACTGGTTCCTAAGAGCCTTGATCAGAAGTTTGTATGGGTAAACATACCAGAGTATAAACTATACATTTACGAAGACCCCAACAACGACCCGGAAGCTGAACGCGCCTACAAAAGTGTGTTTGAGATGAAGGTTATAGTTGGTAAGGAACTGAATTCAACACCGATCTTTAGCGATAAGATAGAATACGTGGTACTGGCTCCTTATTGGAACGTGCCGAATAGTATAGTTGAAAAAGAGATAAAGCCGGCTATACTTCGGAACCCGAATTACCTGGCCAGCCAGAACATGGAAGTAGTTACAAAAGAAAAGAATCCGAAGCAGATCTCGCCAGGAAGTATAGACTGGAGCAGTGTTACAGAGAAGAACTTCCCGTATATGGTGCGTCAGCGACCGGGTGGCAAAAACTCACTAGGTGATATTAAGTTCCTGTTCCCGAACTCTTACAATGTATACCTGCACGATACGCCAGCCGATGCCTTGTTCAGCCAGACAGAACGTGGCTTTAGCCATGGTTGCGTGCGCCTCGAGAAACCTATCGAGTTAGGCCAGTACCTGCTCCAGGATATGCCTGAGTGGGACGCGCAGCGCATTCGCCAAACTATAAACGAAGGAGAAGAAACCTGGATTACCTTACCTAAAAAGATACAGGTTTACCTGGTATACTTTACAAGCTGGGTAGATAGCGAAGGCAACGTACACTTCCGGGACGATATTTATGGCCACGATAAAAAGCTGGCTAAGGAATATTTCGGATAATCGGAAAGGACTCACCATGAAAGCTATACTTCATACTATAACTACGGCGTGTTTGCTATTATCAGCTTGCGGCAGTAATTCAGATAATGACCTGGTTGCTGACCAACCGCTTATGGATAGCTCTGCTGCGCCTGTAGCCGAGGTTGCTGATACAACGCTTCAACCTGTGGTAGCTTTAATATTGCACGCAACAGGCAATACGATGGAAGAACTTTCTTTTGTGGAAGATACACTTACAGCACCAGCCGATGCTTTGATAAAGCTTAAGTTAATAAATGAAAGCACCGCCCCAACCATGATCCATAATTTTATACTTGCTACGGATGGGAAGTATGAGGAAGTGGCAAAGCGGGGAGAAGGATCTGGTGCATCGGGTAAGTACCAACCTAAAGGGGAAGATGTTTATGCAGCCACTCCACTGGCGCTTCCGGGCCAAACTATAGAACTGGAGTTTAAAGCACCACCACCCGGCACTTACGATTTTGTTTGTACTTACCCTGACCACTGGGAGCAGATGCATGGAAAATTTATAGTAAAGTAACTAATCAGAAATATAATAATTATAACGAGCCCCTTCAGCATTGAGATTGCTGAAGGGGCTCGTTTTTTTATTTGACCCTGTGAGTGGACTTGTGTGATTTGTGCAAAATGAAAAAACATAAGCCTAAGGGTTGGTTAAGATAACTGTAGTTAAGGTGAAGTATAGTTTGCTTTCATACTAATACCATCTCAAAGCTAAACATGCGCCAAGTTCTTAAATCAACTATAAACTCCAAAAAGAAGCATTTGTGGATAACTGGCTTTATCCACAATACGGGTTTTTGTAGGTGACATAGTGTCAGTTGACCAATACAAGCTATAGGTTAGTATGCTATTGTAATGATTAAGAGTAGTTGCTCCAAAGTATAGATTGAATTGGCTCAACAACCAGGAATATAGTTAAAATTCACAATTTACATTTGTATATACATTTGTATATACATTTTATAATAGATTGAAATCTAGAATTCAAAGTATTTAAAATGAACTGGTTATGTGATTATAGTTAAAGTGTTATTCAGGCAATTAGATTTATACTTTAACTACAGCTATTGGAAGTATAAGCCTGGCAGGTTACATTTGTGATAGTAGTTGTAAATGATGATATGGTTGAAAGGATACGGGAAATAATAGATTATTCGGGCTTAACGATGTCTCAGTTCGCCGATGGTGTTGAAGTGCCACGCGCTATACTCAGCCACATCATGAGTGGCAGAAACAAGCCTAGCCTGGACGTGGTCCAGAAGATCATTACAAACTATAAAACCGTAGATGTAAACTGGCTTTTGCTCGGCGAAGGCGAAATGCTAACTAAAATAGTAGAACCTGTAACAGAAAAACAGTCCGCTCAACCGACCAAAATCTCGAAAGAAACTATAGTCGAAACAACCAGTGTTGAGGTTGCTGAAGTTGAAAAAGTACAAAGTGTAAATTCAAGTAAACCTATGCAGTCGGCCTTGCCTGAGCCTGAGAAGCAGCTTAAACAAATTGTGTTTTTCTATACTGATAATACCTTCTCAGTTTATAAGCCTGAAGTATAAACTATAACCACGGCCGGCAGCTCTTCGGAACGTTCTTAAAAAAAAGGCTGTTGCAGTTTTAAATTTATTTGGTGCTAATGTTTACATTTACAGCACCACCCCTAAGTAGTATGATGAAATTTACTGCACCAGATTGTCTTAATTGTACCTCTCGCAAGCGCTCCCTTTTAGGCTGTTGCCAAACCAGCGAGCTGGAAGAAGTATCTGATTCCAAATCGAGTTTTACTTTTAAAAAGGGCCAGGTCATTTTCCATGAGGGTACTCGCCCTGCTGGCTTGCATTGTATTAACTCAGGTAAAGTAAAGGTTACTAAAATGGGGAGCGATGGCAAAGAGCAGATCATTCGTTTGGTAAAACCCGGCGACGTGGTAGGCTATCGTGCTTTGCTGGCTGATACCAACTATTCGGCTTCAGCGGTTGCTCTGGACGATGCTGTAGTTTGCTTTATACCTAAGTCGCAGTTTCTGGAGCTGATCGCTAAAAACAACGAGTTTTCGGGTGGACTGATGAAACTGTTCTCGAAAGCGCTCGGCGAAGCTGAAGAAAGAATGGTGCAGATGGCTTATAAGCCAGTACGCGAACGTCTTGCAGAAGCACTTTTGTTATTGCAGAAAACATATCAGCTCAAAGAAGGGGACAATAACTTTACGATCTCAATATCACGCGAAGATCTTGCTTCTATAGTTGGTACCGCTAAGGAAACCACCATCCGTTTGCTTTCTGAATTTAAAGAAGAGAATATCATCACAACAAAAGGCAGCAGCATCACGATCCTCGATCCGGATAAACTGTACAAGATCTGTCACCTTTATGATTAAGATAAAATAGCTTACTATAAGCTGACCAAGTATAAAACAAAAGGCAGGCTCATAAAAGCCTGCCCTTTTTGTTGCAGCATGTTTAACGTGCTGCTCACCTATACTAAACTTAAAAAACTAAAACACCTTTCTCTCCAAAACTTGTAAGTATACAGCAGATCTTAGTAAGTTAAACCTACGCTGCTTTGTGGTATCAATTAACTGCGTTATCTGATAGCAAAGCAGCAATTGACCCGCTTTATAAAACTTACATTGCAAATGTCTACGTATAGTGGCTTTAATGCACTGACAACTATCATAAGGATTCATGATTATTGTCATCATTTAAAAAGCAGTGTCAGGTTACTTTTGTAACAGAACATAAAAAATGAAATTGTGATGGAAGCCGCACTCCAAACCAATGTTCAGAATTGCTACCATTGCGGGGATGCCTGCGTGGATGAACTGATAATGGCCGATGAAAAGGCTTTTTGCTGTTCTGGTTGCAAAACAGTTTACGAACTGCTGGAAGAAAATAACCTCTGCACGTACTATAACCTCGACGAGAACCCGGGTATAAGTATAAAAAAGTCTCTGTCTGAGGCTCGTTTTGCTTACCTGGATGATGCCGGCGTCGAAGCTCAACTTATCAGTTTTAAGGACAGTAACATCTGTAAGATCACGTTTTATACGCCACAGATGCACTGCAGCTCCTGTATATGGCTGCTCGAAAATCTGTTTAAGCTCAACTCTGGCATTTCCGAGTCAACAGTTAACTTTCTCCGGAAAGAAATTTCTCTTACCTATTTCCATCAGAAAACCAGTTTACGCGAAGTAGTAACACTGCTCACGCGTATTGGCTATGAGCCTGAAATTACCCTAGCTGATACCGATGGAAAGAAAACATCCAAGCCTAACCGAACCATCATCTATAAACTTGGGGTAGCCGGCTTTAGCTTTGGTAACGTTATGTTGCTGGCTTTTCCGGATTATCTGGCTGTAACCGAAGGCCTGCAGCGTACTTATGGGTCATTTTTTGGCTACCTGAGCTTCCTGTTGTCTATTCCGGTATTTATCTATAGTGCGCGTGGTTTCTTTACGTCGGCTATAGAAGGTATAAAGCAACGCATGGTTAACATCGACCTGCCAATTGCTACAGGCCTGCTGGCTTTGTTCTTTGTAAGTATCTACCAGGTAGTATCGGGCACAGGGCCGGGTTACTTCGATTCGTTTACCGGTCTGGTTTTCTTTATGCTGATCGGTAAATATTTTCAGCAGAAGACCTACGACACACTTTCTTTCGACAGAGATTATACTTCTTATTTCCCGGTTTCGGTAACTGTACTTAAAGAGGAAGGTGAGGAGGAGGCCGTTGCCGTGCGTAACCTGAAAGTAGGGGACCGCATCCGTATCCGTAACCAGGAGCTAATTCCAGCTGACGCCATGCTGCTTCGCGGTCAGGCCATGATAGACTATAGCTTTGTGAGTGGCGAGTCGGAGCCTGTTGAGAAAGTGATGGGCGAAGTGATCTATGCCGGTGGCCGGCAGGTTGGTGAAAGTATAGAACTGGAAGTTGTAAAAGAAGTATCGCAGGGCTACCTGACCCAACTATGGAACGATAGCGTGTTTTCGAAAGAAGAACACCAGAATGTAAGCACCTATGCCAATGTGGCCGGTAAGTGGTTTATAATAGTTACGCTTATAGTTGCAGCTGGCTCGCTTATTTATTGGGTGCCACGCGATATGGAAATGGCCATGCGCGCCTTTACTTCTGTGCTCATTATTGCATGCCCTTGCGCATTATCTCTGGCAACGCCTTTCGTGCATGGCCATACGCTTCGGGTGTTTGGCAGAAATAAGTTTTTCCTTAAAAACACCGCTGTTGTTGAAACACTGTCTAAAATAGATACGGTTGTATTTGATAAGACCGGAACACTGACAGAACCAAGCGCAGCCGAGCTTAGCTATACTGGTAAAGAACTTACTGCTGCACAGCAAACAAGTATAAAATCAGTTTTAAGCCATTCCACACACCCACTTAGCCAGCGCATCTTCCAAAGCATGCAAGGTGAGATTGTAGCTGTAGATAACTTCCAGGAATATACCGGTAAAGGACTTATAGGGGAGGTTAACGGCAATTTAGTTCGTGTCGGATCTGCTTCATATATAGGCGTTAAAGCCGATGCTGTTAAAGATACGCTTAAAACTACGGTTTATGTGTCTTTTGATGGCGTTATACTTGGTTATTATACTTTCTATAATGTATACCGAAGCGGTCTGAAGAATATTCTCACAGATCTGAATGACAAGAAATTAGCCGTGCTATCAGGTGATAATAATCACGAAGCAGCCAGGCTGGAAGAGCTTTTAGGGAAAGAAGCAGAGCTGAACTTTAACCAAAGCCCGGTACAAAAACTGGAATACATTCAGCAACTTAAGAAGCAGGACCACCAGGTAATGATGGTAGGCGATGGTTTAAATGATGCCGGTGCCTTGCGACAGAGTGATGCAGGTATAGCGCTTACAAACAGTATAACAAACTTTTCGCCGTCCTGCGATGCCATTCTGGATGCTTCTGCTTTTGGTAAACTGAGCAAGTTTCTACGGTTCTCTAAAACAACCATGACCATTATTCTGGCAACGTTTGCAGTGTCGCTGGTATATAACGTGATCGGTCTGACCTTAGCGGTGCAGGGTCTGTTTTCACCAATTGTTTCGGCTATACTTATGCCGATCAGCTCTTTAAGTGTGATCATTTTTGCGACTCTCTCCGTGAACATTGCTGCTAAACGGGCCGGACTATAATATTACTGAATCATAAGTAGTACTAAATAATTAGACATTATGTATATCATCTTTTTAATGATCGCGGTGAGTGTAACAGTGGCTGCGGCCTTCCTGGGAGCTTTCCTGTGGGCGGTGCGCTCCGGCCAGTACGACGACGATTATACCCCGGCTGTTCGCATGCTTTTCGATAACGAAACAAACGCAAAACCTGCAAAATCAGCTAAAAAGGAAACATCCTAACTACCCCGGCTGATATCAATCACCAACAAAAGTGACATTAATCATCTTTTCCTGGTGTTCGCATGCAGAACTTTGTAGCCATAGTTCAGATACTATTTACACATCTAAACAAATACAATAATTAAATAAAATGGAGGACACCGCACATGTCAACTAATGAAGCTGAAGTCTTAAACAATGCAACTGACAAGCTCCACCCGGCAGGTAGAGATGCAGGAGCGACCGAGACTTTCTTTTATGACAATAAGATCGTACGGGATTTTGGTATTGCCACTGTATTCTGGGGTATAGCCGGTATGCTGATAGGGGTGATCATCGCCTTTCAGTTGGCAAACCCTGATGTGAATATGGGTAACCAGTACACGACCTTTGGCCGTGTAAGACCTTTACACACTAATGCCGTTATATTTGCTTTCGTGGGTAATGCTATTTTTATGGGTGTATATTACTCGCTGCAGCGCCTTTGCAAAACCAGGATGTATTCCGATCTGCTGAGCAAGATCAACTTCTGGGGCTGGCAGTTAATTATAGTTTCTGCCGTAATTACGCTTCCGCTTGGTATGACGAGCTCAAAAGAGTATGCTGAGCTGGAATGGCCAATTGATATTGCGATTACCCTGATCTGGGTTGTTTTCGGCTGGAACATGTTTGGTACACTTGCCAGACGCCGTGAGAAGCACATGTATGTAGCCATCTGGTTCTACATTGCCACATTCCTGACAGTTGCTGTACTTCATATTGTAAACTCTTACGCTTTACCGGTTAACTTATTTAAGAGCTACTCTGGTTATGCAGGTGTGCAGGATGCACTGGTACAGTGGTGGTATGGCCACAACGCGGTTGCATTCTTCTTAACAACGCCGTTCTTAGGTCTGATGTACTATTTCCTGCCTAAGGCTGCTAACCGTCCTGTTTATTCTTACAGATTATCTATTATACACTTCTGGTCGCTGATATTTATCTATATCTGGGCTGGTCCTCACCACTTGCTTTATACTTCATTACCTGACTGGGCACAGTCGCTGGGTGTTGTATTCTCTGTGATGCTGCTTGCTCCGAGCTGGGGTGGTATGATCAACGGTTTGCTTACACTGCGTGGCGCCTGGGATAAAGTTCGTGAAGAGCCTATACTTAAGTTTATGGTTGTTGCGATCACAGCTTACGGTATGGCTACTTTTGAGGGCCCGATGCTTTCGCTTAAGAACGTGAACGCTATCGCCCACTTTACTGACTGGATAGTTGCACACGTACACGTTGGCGCACTTGGCTGGAATGGCTTCCTGACATTTGCCATGCTATACTGGTTGTTCCCACGTCTTTATAAAACAGAGCTTTTCTCTAAGAAGCTGGCTAACGCTCACTTCTGGTTAGGCACCTTGGGTATCTTGTTCTATGCTATCCCGATGTACTGGGCTGGTTTCACACAAGGTTTAATGTGGCAGCAATTTACTGCCGAAGGTACTCTTCAGTATTCTAACTTCCTGGAGACAGTGCTGCAGATCGTGCCAATGTATTACATGCGTGGTATCGGTGGTATTCTATACTTATCTGGTGTATTCCTGATGCTTTACAACCTGTACAAAACTGCCAAGTCAGGTAACCTGGTTGCAAACGAAAGAACAGAAGCTCCTGTAGTTGTTAAATCTGAAAGCTCAAATGCCGGTCACTGGCACTCATGGATAGAGAAGCGTCCTACGCAAATGGCCATCTGGGCTACAGTAGCTATACTTATAGGTGGTTTGGTTGAGTTTATACCTGCTTTTGTCATCAAATCTAACGTGCCAACTATAGAAAGTGTGAAGCCTTATACTTCGCTTGAGCTGCAAGGCCGTGACCTGTACATAAAAGAGGGTTGCGTTAACTGCCACACGCAAATGGTTCGTCCGTTCAGGGCAGAAACAGAACGTTACGGTGAGTATTCTAAAGCAGGCGAGTTCGTGTATGATCATAACTTCCTGTGGGGCTCCAAGCGTACTGGTCCGGATCTGCACAGAGTAGGTGGTAAGTACCCGCACAGCTGGCACTACCACCACATGCTCGACCCAACTTCTATGTCGCCGGGCTCTATTATGCCAGCTTACCCATGGTTGTTTGAGCAGGATATTGACCTGAGCACCACACAGGATAAGCTGAATACCCTGAAAACGCTGGGTGTACCTTACGAGGATGAATACATCGCCACAGCGAACGAGGACCTGATGAAACAGGCTACTGAAATCACCGCACAGCTTTCAAAAGAAGGCATTGAAGTGAAACCAGAGAAAGAGATCGTAGCCTTGATCGCATACCTGCAGCGCCTGGGTACCGACATTAAAGTGAAAAAGGAAGAAGTCAATTAATAAACCTGACAAAAGGCTATATGACAAAGGACAAATGAGCTATCTACATGTCCTTTGTCACAAAGTCCAAAAGTCAAAAATTCTAAAGAAATGTATAAGAATGTTTTGCAAGCCATAGACGGCATCGAAATATATCCGCTTATCTCATTCACTATCTTCTTCCTGTTTTTCATGGGCCTGTTGGTTTATGTTGCCCTGATGGATAAGAAGTATGTACAGGACATGAGCGCCATTGCCTGCGATGATGATAACCAAGACACCACCACTTTAGACAGAGCAAAACAATGATCTCTTTAAAGAACATATTCGGAAAAAGCAGCCTGGCTCTTGTAGCAGGTCTGCTGCTGGCTGGCTCCACTGCCGTACAAGCGCAGGATGCTGTAGCCGGTAAAGCTATATTTGAGGGAAACTGTACTGTTTGCCATAGTATAGATGCTGATGTAGTAGGACCAGCCCTGAAAGGCGTTCACGAGCGCAGAGGCGACGAATGGCTTGTAAAGTTCATTCAGAACTCACAGGAGATGGTGCAGGCCGGCGATAAAGATGCGATCGAAGTATACGAGAAATTCAACAAGATGCCAATGCCGGCATTTGCGAGCTCACTTTCTGAAGACGACATCAAAAATGTGATCGCTTTTATTAAAGAAGAGAGCAGTAAGCCGGCCGAAGCAGAAGTTGCGCCTGTAGCCGAAGCAACAGATGCTGCGGCCACGCCACCTGCCGTCGAAGCAGAAGTTGCTTTCCTGGATCTTCCTCCGGTTTTACTTTTTACTTTTGTACTTGCAGCTATCATTATCCTGCTAACTGTACTGGTGCTCATCATGATGTTCCGCCTGTTTGTGCCAATGCTTGGTGACTCGATCTATGATGAAGATTTCCGTCATTCGTTTGCAGGCCGTTTGCTGTTCCTTTTCCGTGGAGATGGTACCGTAGTAACTGGTAAAGCAAAGGATGAGATACACTCGCACCACGATTTTGATGGAATTCAGGAGTACGATAATGACCTTCCACCATGGTGGAAAGCGTTATTCTATGTAAGTATCGTTTTTGCAATCGGTTATATGCTACACTACCATGTGTTTAAAACTGGCCCGTTGCAGATAGAAGAATACGAAACTGAAATGGAGCAGGCAGCTATACTTGCCGCAGCTACTGCAGACGACCCGAATGCACCAACCAACTTCGAAGTGATAACGGATGCTGCAGCCCTGGAATCTGGTAAGGCCCTGTACAATACAAACTGCGCAGCCTGCCACGGTGCAGAAGGGCAAGGTACAGTAGGTCCAAACTTAACCGATGAGTACTGGCTGCATGGCGGCGATGTGAACGACATCTTTAAAACGATCAAGTATGGTGTTCCGGCAAAAGGCATGGTGCCATGGCAAGGTAAACTTACCAAAGACCAGATGCTCGAAGTATCAAGTTATATTTTAAGTATACAAGGTACCAACCCTCCGAACGCAAAAGAGCCACAAGGCGAAAAAATGTAATACTATAAAAGAGAGCTGCAGGGAAAGTATACCTGCAGCTCTCTTTTTTTGCTGCCAGAGACTATAATTGACTACTATCAATTGATCCGATGATATTAGTCATGTTTTTCGGCAGCTATAATTCGGACTTTTGTAGCTGCTGAGTACAGCTTTAAATTTTTAATTTTTAACAGGCAGGAATAATATCCGCACATTTTACCACTGCCATGGCAATAAAAACAAAACCAACAGACGAGTTCCGGGATCATATCTCGACCGTAGACGAACAAGGTAAGCGCATCTGGGTTTATCCTAAAAAACCAAAGGGTAAACTTTACGATTATCGTAAATACGTTAGCTACCTGCTACTGGCATTTTTATTTGCCGGTCCTTTTATAAAGATCAATGGCTTGCCTTTGCTCATGCTAAATGTGGTGGAGCGCAAGTTTGTTATTTTCGGTGTCCTTTTCTGGCCCCAGGACTTTTTTATACTTGTTATCGCATTTCTTGCGCTGGTCGTATTCATAATCCTGTTTACGGTTGTATATGGGCGTATATTTTGTGGCTGGGTATGTCCGCAAACCATTTTCCTGGAAATGGTATTCCGCAGAATTGAGTACCTTATTGAAGGAGACTATACCAAGCAGCGCGCACTGGATAAAATGCCCTGGAACAAAGAGAAGATATTAAAGAAAGGGGCTAAAACAGCTGTTTTCCTTCTTATCTCTTTTATGATATCCAACCTCTTCCTGGCCTATGTTATTGGTGTAGAGGAACTGCAGAAAATAATAATGGAAGGCCCGGCAAACCACCTGGTTGGCTTTGGTACTTTATTAGCCTTTACCGGAGTGTTTTACTGGGTATTTGCTTACTTCAGAGAGCAGGTTTGTACTATAGTTTGCCCTTACGGTCGTTTACAGGGCGTAATGCAGGACAAGAAAACCGTTGTAGTAGCGTATGACTATGGACGTGGCGAACCTCGTGGCAAACTCAGAAAAGGGCAGGAGCGAACCGAAGGCGATTGTATTGACTGCTACCAGTGCGTACAGGTTTGCCCTACAGGTATAGATATCCGGAATGGGGCGCAGCAGCTGGAATGTATAAATTGCACTGCTTGTATTGATGCCTGTAACGATATTATGCGCATGATTGATAAGCCGGAGGGCCTGATCCGTTATGAGTCGGTGGAAGCAATAGAGACAGGTAAGAAGTGGACCTTCTTTACTTCAAGAGTAATGGGTTATACTGCTGTTCTGTTTATACTTTTAACAGCTTTAACCACGTTGCTTTTAACCCGTAACGATGCTGAGGCAACTATACTTCGTACCCCAGGCCAACTATACCAGACCACAGAAGATGGGCACATCAAAAACCTGTACAACATTTCTGTTATAAATAAAACGAACCACGACATGCCGCTAACGCTGAAACTGGAGAATAAGCAGGGCACTATAAGCGTGATAGGTAATAAACTGGTATTACCAGCCCAGGGAATTGTAGAAGGTGTGTTCTTTACAGAACTGGCGACAGCCGAGCTTAGCGGACTGAATTCTGAGATCGTGATAGGTGTTTATCATGGAGATGAACTGATCACGACAACTGAGACCAAGTTTTTGGGACCAGGTAAATAAGGTAAACGAACGAGGCTTAAGTATAAAATTGGCCGGTTAAATTAACAACAGAGATGAAATCAACTGATAAAAATAAAAGCTTTACCCTTTGGCCTTATGCTATAGTTGTAGCCATGGTCCTGTTTATGGGGTACATCGCCATGTTTGTTTACAGAGCTATGAACCATGAAGTGAACCTGGTGAGCACAGATTATTACGATCAGGAAATAAAGTACCAGGACCAGATCGAACGTGTAAGACGCACCCAGGCGCTCGGTGACCTGATGCTGGAATATAATGCCGAAAACCAGACTGTGTTGCTACAGCTACCTGCAACTTACCAGGGCAAGAAAATGAGTGGAGAGATCACACTTTTCCGGCCATCTGATAATAAACTGGACAAAAAATTGCCACTGCAATTAGGCCGCGACCACAGCCAGTTGCTGGATGTAGCTGAACTGGAAGAAGGTATCTGGAAGGTACGCGTAAACTTCTCAGCGGATGGCGAAACATATTTTTCAGAGAAAACCATACAGAAAAGATAACCATGATCTGGGCTGGTTTTATTTTTGGTCTTTTAGGTAGCTTTCATTGTGTCGGGATGTGCGGCCCTATTGCAATGTCACTACCCTTTGTCGGGAGTTCCGGTTGGCAATATTATGCTGGCCGGCTCCTGTACAATGGGGGCCGTATTGTAACGTATAGCTTGCTGGGCGCACTTGCCGGTATTTTCGGAGAATCACTGCAAATGGCTGGTTTGCAGCAAACGGTATCTATCGTTTCGGGTGTACTTATTCTGTTATTGCTGGTGTTGCCAGCTGCGGTGCAGGGTAAATATGCCAACATGCTTGGCACTGATAAACTGATGCTATGGGTTCGTAAAAAACTTGGCTATTATTTCCAGAGAAATTCCTTAGGTTCGTTGTTTATAGTTGGTTTACTTAATGGCCTGTTACCTTGTGGCTTTGTTTATATTGCGCTTGCCGGTGCTATAAGTGCACCTGATATTAGTGGCGCTATGCTTTACATGGCATTGTTTGGGCTAGGCACCTTCCCCTTAATGTTTCTTGTATCGTTGTCAGGTAAGCTCATCAGCCTTAAAATGAGAAGCATGTTTAACCGTGCTGTTCCTTATGTAGGAATGGTGTTGGCTATACTCTTCATTTTCAGAGGTCTTGGATTAGGCATTCCTTATCTGAGCCCCAAAGTAGAACATTCACATCAGAAAACAGAGATCACCTGCTGTTCTAAGCCTACTGCATCAGCCGAATAATTATCGGTTTTACTTTAAAATCCTCCTTTTCAAAACTGATAAAAGTCATTACGGCCAGTGACAGCGCTCACTGGGCTACAGGTAAGCAATACGTAACTTTACTATCGTTAAATAGCAGGAGCTATAATCTTCTGGCATTTTAGTTTTAGTTGGGGTTATTAAATATCGGGTTATGTTGCTGAAAGAATGGATAGAAGCTGGTAGAATTACCGGCCAGCGAATACAAGCCAGTGCCGGATCTTGTATTTATACTTCCGGAGATCTGAATAATGGGCTGCACTACCTGTTAGAAGGAGAGGCCGTTATTATTTCGGAAGGTGGCCACAGGCGCGTAGTATACGCCGATACACTGATAGGCTTGCCTGACATGATGAATAAAATATACACCCAGACCTTACTGGCTACAAGTGATGTTTTACTAATGCATATCCCCATTGAAGAAATGCAGCGTTCTTTACAATTCCATCCGCCACTAAGATTATACCTGGTGCAACAGATGAGCAACCACGCGACTTTAACCAGAACCAGTTACGAGTGATTGATTAACTCATATAGTTTAAAAACCACCTGCGCAGGTGGTTTTTTTGTGTTGTTAACGTTAAAACTTTTACTTTAGGGTAACCAGATCTCCGTACAACAACCCATGGGCAAAAGATCCAACCTTAAAACCAAGATTCACCGTGTCGTTTTCGAAGCTGAAACCCCGGCTGGTAAAGCTTTTGATATACTGGTACTTGTTCTTATTCTGGCAAGTGTTGTTACTATAGCGCTTGAAACTGTAACTGCATTCCGAAGGGAATTTTTGCAATACTTTATAATAATAGAGTGGGGGTTTACCATTTTGTTTACCATAGAGTATCTGTTGCGCATTTATAGTTCGCCACACCCTTTCCGTTATATCTTCTCCTTTTTTGGCCTCGTCGATCTGATCTCGATAATACCTACTTATTTAAGCTTGTTTATTGTCGGAACGCAGTATTTCCTTGTTATAAGAGTGCTTAGGCTGTTGCGCATAGCCCGTATTTTTAAGCTGACTAAATTTATTAACGAAGGCCAGGTGCTTACGAAAGCCCTGCGAGCCAGCTTTACCAAGATCGCGGTGTTTTTAGGCACTGTTGTACTGCTTGTGTTTATAGTTGGTGCGCTGATGTATGTGGTAGAAGGAGCAGCCAGTGGATTTACAAGTATACCGAAAAGCGTTTACTGGGCTATAGTTACGCTAACAACAGTGGGCTATGGCGACATTGCACCTCAAACACCTTTAGGCCAGATATTAGCCAGTTTAGTAATGATAATGGGTTATGGAATTATAGCCGTACCAACCGGAATTGTAACAGTAGAAATGTCGAGGCTTGACAGAGGTATAGGTAACACCCGTGTATGCCCGAATTGCCATTTGGAAGGCCACTTGCTTAATGCGAACTTCTGTTATACTTGCGGTTATAACTTACCGCCTGTCTCAGCCTAAAGGTAACACATCACACTGACCAAAATAGCCAGCATGATGTGTTAAGTATAAGTTTATAGTTCCTGCTTTATCTGGTTTATAGTCTGGTTGATATGATCTTCAATAAAATTAACCAGATCAGGTATAGCTTCCAGGTTTATAGTTTTGCGTGCATCTATCTCTATCTGCCGCACTACAGGTCGCAACTGCTCTATCTTCAGGGTATCTACCGTTGATTTTAGTTTATGAGCCGCACCGCTCACCGCTGACCAGTCCTGGGATCTTATTCCGTCCTGCAGGCTTTCTACAGTTTCAGGTGCAGTTTTTATAAATAGCTCAATGGTGCGCTTTATAAATTCTTTATTGCCACGGCCAAGTTTGTGTAGCATCTGCAGGTCGTATAGTTGCTTTTGTGGTTCTACAGTGTCTTTACGATCTGTTATACTTTCTTCAGGCTGGGTTTTCTTCTGCTTATGCGGTAGCAGGGCTGAAATCTTCATGAACAATATTTCTTCTTCAAATGGCTTCGAAATATAATCGTTCATGCCGGCAGCCAGGTATTTTTCAGCATCACCTTTAAACGCATTAGCAGTAAGCGCAATAATTGGCGTATTCGCTTTTTGCTTATCCGGGTTATTTCTGATGAGTTGAGTTGCATCGATGCCGCTCATCTCGGGCATTTGTATATCCATCAGGATGGCGTCGTACCTATTCTTTTCTGCCAGGCTTACAGCTTCCAGTCCGTTATGGGCAATATCAACCTTAAAGTTCCAGCCTTCCAGTATCGATTGTGCCAGGAATATGTTTATCTCATTATCCTCGGCTATCAGCACATATAAAGGCTCCAGGCTATTAAAGTCAACTTCAGGCTGTTTACTTTCTCCCTGTTGCAACTCTGTGGCTTTAGGGTAGGTAACCTGAAATTTAAAGGTACTTCCCTGGCCTTCGCTGCTTTCTACCCAAATGTGGCCATCCTGCATTTCAACCAGGTTTTTAGAGATGCTAAGCCCCAGGCCGCTACCGCCATATTTTCGCGTTATGCTGGAATAAGCCTGTGTAAATCCGTCAAATATGATGTCCTGCTTATCGGCAGGTATACCTATACCTGTATCCGAAACAGAAACCTCTACCGTAAGATCTTTATCTGTCTCGTTTGTGATATGGCAACTCAGTTTTACACTGCCTTCATCTGTAAACTTAATAGCGTTGTTTAAGAGGTTCAGCAACACCTGGTTAAGTCGGTAAGGGTCACCTATAAGTATAGGGCTGGGTAGGTTCAGTTGTTCTATAGTATATGCTATCTCTTTTTCCTCAGCTTTATATGCCAGTGTCTGGAAAGAACTCCGGATCGTATCCATGAGGTTAAACGGGATTTCCTCCAGGTCTAACTTTCCGGCTTCAATTTTAGCAACGTCCAGGATATCGTTTATTACAACAAGCAGGTTGTCGGCAGATTGCTTTATTATTTTCAGGTAATTGTTCTGCGTATCGTCGAGGTTGGTTTTCTGCATCAGGCCGGCCATACCTAAAATACCGTTCATAGGTGTTCGGATCTCATGGCTCATATTGGCCAGGAAGTTCTCTTTTACTTTAGCAGACTCCTCGGCATCTTCTTTCGCTTTTTTAAGTTCTTTTTCAGTCTGCAGTCGGTCTGTTATGTCCTGTGCCAGGCCAATGATGTATGGTTTCTCGCCGGGTTCTTCTACTTTATAGTTCTGGTAGTTTAAATAACGCTCCTGCTTTTCTTTGTTCAATATGCAAAGTACGCCTTCCACCACATTCGAGTCGTTGTAGCGGTCAAGGTATAGCTGAAAGTTTTTCTGGTGCTCCTTTGGGAAGAAGATAGAAAGCGGTTTGCCTACCATTTCGGCTTCAGTAAACCCTAGCATATTTGTAAGGTATGGGTTTACCGAAAGCACGATGCCTTCCATATCGTGGGCACAGATGTAGGCCTGGCTATAGTTTATAAGGTCGCGGTACTTCTTTTCGCTGCGCTTCAGGGCTTCAGCATTTGTACGCCTCATACTGATGTCCCTAGCTGAAGACTGGATCTTTATCAGTTTGCCAGTCTCATCAAATACAGGTTTCAGGTTAGTTTCAACCCACAACACAGAGCCGTTCTTATGTACTAAACGGTGTTCTATGCTGGTATTTATCTTACTATCAATCACTTCCTGAAAACCAGCCTGCAGCCGAACAAGGTCGTCGGGGTGTATCAGCCTGTGCGGGGTTGTCCCGATCACTTCTGCCACATCATACCCGATCATGTCTTTTACGCCCCTGGAAATATAAATGTAGCGTCCGCTTAGCTTATGCAGGCTAATGATATCTTTTGAATTTTCTGATAACAGCCTGTGAAGTTCTTCGCTTTGCTCCAGCTTCATGGTTGCTTCGCGCTGCTCTGTTATATCAGTTGATATGCCAAGTACATGAACCTGCCCATCGGAAGTTACTAGCGGGCGTTTTATAGTTTTAAACCAGGCCTCTGAGCCATCCGGCTTAATAAGTCGTTCATCAACTACTATTTCACGCTGCTCTTCTATAACGATCCTATCGTTGTGAGAATATGTATCCCAATCTTCAGGGTCGTACAGCAAGCTGCTGTCTTCAGAAAGTATCTTATCAAGTGACTGGCCAATCGTATCAGCAACTACCTGGTTAGCCAGCTTAAATTTGCCATCTCCATCTTTAACATAAATGCAGCTTGGGCTTGAGTCCATCACTAACCTGATGAAATCGTTCTGCTCTTTAGCAGCTATTGCTGTATTGCGCTCCTCGGTAATATCGCGGATAATGGCGAGTACCTGATCAGGGTTGTAGTTAATGATACGGCCTTCGAAGTGGTGTAAACCGTCGGGTAATTCCAATTCATAGTCCAGCCGCTCTGAAACGCCATTAGCCAGCACCCGATGTATCATTTCCAATATTGGCTTATGTACATCTTCGGGCAACAGTTCGCTTATATGCGTGCCGATCACCTTGTTTTTGGGAACCAGCAGGTGCTGTTGCTCCACATTTTTCATATCTACATAAACACCATCAGCATTTATGATAAATATAAGATCGGGAATGGCGGCAAGTATAGCTTTGTTCTTCGTCTCGCTGCGGGTAAATTCCTCCTGCGCTTTCTTGAGCTCTGTTATATTCAGGCCGTGCCCGATGATCATGCTCAGTTCGCCGTTCTGGTCCAGAACAGGGCTTAGCCTGCGCAGGAAATGGTTTTCTTCGCCTGTATTTCTGTTAAAAAGTGATTCTTCGAACTCAACAAGCTTCTTTTCTTCAAAAGCTAATTGTAGGTGACGATCCCGTATGCTTATACGTTCAAGCGGAACATTGCGGTGCTTACAATACTCAACGTTAGTTTTGCCAACTATCCATTGGCGCAATTCAGGGTCTTTAACAGCAGTGGGATTTACATAAAGGTATCGAAGCTGGTTATTATAAACAGCTATGTCCGTAGGGATATTGCCAAGTATAGATTCGTAGAATTCTTTCTGCTCTTTTAGCGCTTTGTTTTTAAGACGTATTTGGGTTACATCTTCCGCTGAGCCAATTACCTGAATTACCTGTCCGTTTTCTTTGCGCTTGAATACGCTTTCACGGCAGAACAGGTTCTTTACTTCCCCGGTTTTACTTTTAACCAGGTACTCCACTTTCCTGATCTCACCATCCTGAGCACTCAGCATTTCATTTATATGGTTGCTGATCTTAGGTAACTCATCCGGCATCAGGAGCGATCTGAAAATATGGCCACCCATAGCTTCCACATCACTTTCGCTGTACCCCAGCACAGAATGTATACGGCCGTTTATGTATATGCATTTGTCCTTTTCCAGGTCATATACATAAATGATGTTCGGTATAGTTGAGGTAATATCACGTACAAACTTCCTGCTTTCCTTTAATTGCTTTTCAGCCTCACGATGCTCTGTTACATCATTCAGATAGATGTTAACGTATCCTTTATCCGCTATAGGTACTATGTAGAGCAGATGGAATCTACCCAGAAGGTTAGTTTCGAGGGTAACCGGTTTGCCGGCTTTTATGGCATAATCAGCCTTAGATGTAAATAGGCGAACCAGGGCAGGGTAACGCATCGGCTCGATCTGAGAGATATACTTACTTCCTACACTGTTCAGGCTACTGATATTCCCGGAGGCATCAACTCTGAAAATAGGGTCAGGGTACTCCGTTTGTAATTCAGTTATTGATGTGTTTATAGTTGGAGATTGTACTCCGGAAGGTATAAAACGAGATTTAAGGGTGTTTAGCTCAGCGTCCTTTAGGGCGACAGCTTCCAATGCTTCCTGCTTCTCTTTACGCTCTTTTTCCAACAACTCGAGCAGGGTAGCTGTATCTTTAAAAACTTCCATTTCTGAAATATTATAGAGCAAATTTACGGCATTTTATGCACTTTAAATACCACTTTGCTAAATACCTGTTAATTATACTTCTATCGCAGTAGAGTATAATTTTTAAGTATAGATCTAAAGTTGAATTTAAGGTGATAATACAGTTTTGTTAGAAAGTGCAGTCAGGATAAACCTATAAATTTTTTGCTTTAGATGTTTACCTGTTTTACTTCACTTTTAATTCGTTTGTCTGTATCATGCGATAGATCGTCGATTTACCAATATCAAGTTTGTCGGCTACCAGCAGCACATTGTGCTCATACTTATCCAGGAAGTACTGTATTATGCGGGTAGTATAGGTTTTGAGTGTTTCCTCTTCACCCAGGAAATCTCTTTTGGGGTTGTTCGCAGTAAAATTAATGTCCTGCTCCTGTATCTCTTCTTCGTCGGATAACACCATAGCTAACTCTACAATAGCTTTCAATTCCCGGACGTTGCCAGGGAAAGGGTAGGAGAGCAGCTTTTGTTGTACTTCAGGGGAGAGTTTTTTGCGGGCGATATGATTTTCTTTTGCAAAGAGGTCCATAAAATGGCGAGCCAGCACCAGTATATCGTTTCCACGGTTACGGAGCGGCGGCAAATTAATAGGCAGGCCTAATAATCTATAGTACAGGTCTTCCCTGAAAGTGCCTTTACTTACTTCTTCAGCCAGGTTTTTATGAGTGGCGACAATAATGCGGGCATCTACCGGCACTACGCTGTTGCCACCCACCCTGGTAATTTCTTTTTCCTGGAGTACGCGTAATAACTTTACCTGTAAACTTATATCCAATTCACCGATCTCGTCCAGGAAAATAGTGCCTTTGTTTGCTTCTTCAAATTTGCCGATACGACGAGCAGTAGCTCCTGTAAAAGAACCCTTTTCGTGACCAAATAACTCGCTTTCGATAAGCTCTTTCGGTATAGCCGCGACATTAACCGCTACATAAGGCTGCTTTTTCCGGGTGCTGTTGTAATGGATGGCTTTGGCAACAAGTTCTTTGCCTGTTCCGGTTTCGCCAGTTAAGGATACGGTAATGTTGGTTTTAGTAGCTTTATCCATTAGGGCGAATACTTTTTTAATAGCGTCGCTGTTACCTATGATAACTTTACTGAAATCATACTTAATGCCGATCTCTTCACGCAGGTGATTTATCTCATCGCGCAGGTTGGCATTGTTACGCACCTTGTTAATGGTATTCCAAAGCCGTTCAGGAGTATCTTCGTCCTTTACAATGTAGTCGTAAGCCCCCTGTTTTAACAACGAGACAGCCGTTGCCACATCCTCCTGACCAGAAATAATGATCACTTCGGTATCCGGGTTCTGTTCCTTTATTTTAGTCAGGACCTCACCACCATTTTTATCCGGCAACGAATAATCGACGGTAACTACATCGGGGTTAAGATGCAGGTTTGCGAAAAAGTCAGCTGCAGAGTGGTACTTCCTGATCTCGTAATCAGGGTTAAGCGACAAGTGATATTCCAGCAGTTCACTGTACCACACGTCATCATCCAGTATGAAGATCTTAAAAGGAGCGTTCTTCATGTAAAGCTACAGTACAGGTAAGTTTGCTCTCAAATATACGTGATATTCTTTTCTGTAAGAAATAAAAGTGAAGAGCAGCCAAGCTTATACTTATACTTTACATTTAATTGATAACTGGTGTTATAACAATTAGTTAAGTAATGTAAGTAATCAGATAAAGTATAGCACCTATACTATAGGTTGTGCTAATGTTTAATGGGCATTTATAACCTGGTAACGTGCCCGCATAAACATGAACACACCATAAAATATCAGGCCTATCGCAACAGCGCCAAGTAAGTAGGAACCGTAAGAAGAGTTCTCGAGAAACTGAAACGCATCGCCGCTGCCACCTGCCTGTTCAGGATTAGATGAAAGGGCCGCTTTCAGAAACAGATAACCAATGATCAGCCATACTATGCCTCGTGCCACATAACCTATTTTGCCGGCTTTGATCATCATCTCTTCCGCTTCATGCTTCAGTCCGGCATTCTGTACATTTTTTTTATACTTATCCGATAAGCCCACATAGATCTGGTAGAGTCCGGCAATAGCAGTCCCGACAGCTAGTATACCAATAAGCCATTGGCCGAAAGGTTGTTGCAGTAATTCGCGGACTATAGTTTGACGGGAGTCATCTCCGCCGTTGCTTCCGCCGCCGTTGCCTAAAACAAGGCGGGCAGCATAAAAAGCGAGCGCTCCATAAATTACTCCACTAAAAGCATATCTTGCCCGTTTGCCCAAACCTTTGGCACCCTGGCCTTCGTTTTCTGTGTCTCTGAAAGCCTGTATAAAACGCCATATTGTATAGCAAAGTAAACCTAGCGCTATTACAGCCAGCATGATCTGCCCATACGACTGGTCCAGCACAAACTGGAACACGTCCGTTTTATCAGAACCCTGGGCTGTTTTTCCGCCAATTTCAAACGCAGCCATAAATGCAAGTAAGCCCACAAGGCAGTAAACTACACCTTTAGCGGTAAGGCCAAAGCGGGCCATATTTTTTACCCATGCCGGAGGGGGCGTTGGTACGTGTTGTGCTATATCAACCATATATATAGGTATTTTTTAATAGCATACACGTAAAAGCAATAGCGCGGGTTTAAATTTACAGGCTTTTAAATCGCTTAAAAGCTTCTTCTGTTAAACGCTCGCGGTGGTCAGGGTGCGCAATTTCGATGAGTGCTTTTGCACGCTGACGCAGGTTTTTGCCATATAAATATGCTACGCCATATTCTGTAACTACATAGTGCATATGCGCCCTTGTAGTAACTACACCGCCGCCCGGGTTAAGGAAAGGGGTGATGCGAGAAATACCTTTGTTCGTAACAGAAGGTAGCGCGATGATCGGTTTACCACCTTTTGATAGGGCCGCGCCACGTATAAAGTCCATCTGGCCACCAACTCCTGAAAACTGGTATGTACCAATTGAGTCGGATACAACCTGCCCTGTAAGGTCAATTTCGATGGCGCTGTTAATGGCTGTTACTTTATTGTTAGTTTTAATAACCGATACATCATTCGCCATATCTGTGCTGAGCATCGTGATAAGTGGGTTATCATCCACATAATCGTATAGGTTGCGGTTACCGGCAATAAAAGCCGTTGCAATTCGCCCGCGAAGCACTTTCTTATGTTCATTCGTGATCACACCATTCTCAATTAAAGGAAGCACCCCGTTAGAGAACATTTCAGTATGAATGCCTAATCCTTTATGGTTGGTAAGGCTTTGCAGAACGGCATCAGGTATGGCACCAATTCCCATTTGCAGGGTAGCTTTGTCTTCAACCAGTTCAGCTACATTTCTACCAATCTTTCTTTCTACTTCTGTAATACGGGTGCTGTAGTCTACTTCCGGTAATGCTTCGTTTACTTCAACCAGCGCATCAAACCTGCGGATATGTATCAGCGCATCGCCGTGCGTTCGTGGCATTTGTGGGTTTACCTGGGCTATAACATGCTTGGCCTGCTTTACGGCTTCGCGTGCAATATCAACCGACACACCAAGCGAACAGTAACCATGGCGGTCCGGGGGAGAAACGTGTACTATGGCAACATCAAGCGGCATAATGCCTAATCTGAAAAGCTGCGGTATCTCACTTAAAAAAATAGGAACATAATCGCCGCGACCACTATTTACAGCTTCCCGCACATTAGCCGACACGAACAGAGAGTTAATATAAAAAGACTCTGCATATTTTGCGTCAGCGCAGGGCATATCGCCGAAGGTACTTATACTTACCAATTCTACATTTCGTAATTCATCTGCGCGTTCAGCCAGTTTATGAATCAGGTATTGTGGTGTAGCAGCACTGCCGTGCACAAATACACGGTCGCCGGAATTAATAACTGAGAGCGCATCTTCTGCTGAAGTATAAGTTGGGATATTAGAAGCCATAGTTTATCGTTTTTTAACTACCCTATACTTTAGAGCAGCATTTCATGTTTTGTTTATGGGCGCAAACTATAACCGTGTGCAGCTAATTCAAATGATAATTATCATCTATAAACAGCAACATTAGTAACTTGCATGCGCTTACCTCCGATATATATGAATTAAATTTGCCAGTCACCCGGTCTTTTAAACTATAAACTATGAATAAGTTATCCTCGTTACTTTCTCTTTGCTTATTAATGTTGTTTGGTTGTGTTACCAGTTCGGTATCAACGGTGCCAAATGATGTGGTTGCCACAGGAGTTGATCTTTCGGTTGTTAAGACATATGCCTGGTTCCAGGAACAACCTGTTGCGCAGGTAACGTATGAAGATGGATTTGACGCCAGCCTGAACCAGCACATTACCAAAGCAGTAGAGGAGGAGCTTAAGCAGAAAGGGTTTGTTAAGGCAACCAATGGTAATCCGGATCTACTGATCGCCTATGATGTCAGTGTTTCTGTGCCTCTCGAAAAAGACAGACCGGGCATGTATACCGATGGTTTTGGATACAGCTATGCTTATATGGCGGGCTACAGGTATAACTATCATCATTCCGCTTTACCAGGCTACCGGGCAGTAGATTTATACCGTAATGGCACATTAATCATAGACCTGATTGACCCGCGTAAAAATGAATTGATGTGGCGCGGCTGGACCGAAGGGGCTATCTCTGATTTTAAAACAAACTATAATTCAGTACACAAAGAGGTAAAAGGAGTGCTGGCTCCGATCCGAGTAAGGTAAATTCTATTCTTCTTTTAGGTTGAGGTTAAAACGGTAAACATCGTCCGGGTGCCCGACAACATACACCACATCGCCGTGTTGGAGAGTCGTTTTGCCATCAATGTTCAGCAACGTTTTATCGTGTCGTTTTATACCTACTATCATAATATTAAAACGCTCACGTAATTTAGCTTCCATTAAGGGTATATCAATTATAGTTTCATCATAAGTATATACCCTCAGGCTGGCAACTTCTACATCAGGTAGTTCGGTGCTGAGGTTAGTAGCAGGCGTGTGCTGCAAACTACGCAGCATTTCATAGTTATCCGATCGGATCTGGTTTGTAAACTGTTCGATCTCGTCCCGGGGCATCAGGTATTTGCTTAAAACACGAGTAAATATCTCTATAGAAGTTTCAAACTCTTCCGGTATCACTTCATTAGCACCTAGCATGTAATTTTCCTGCATTTCGTTAATAAAGCGCGTCCGGACTATAATATGAACCTTTTCGCTTACCTGGCGAACGGCTGAAATGATACGTTTTGTTGCTTCCGGATCAGAAATGGCAATTACAACAACGCGGGCTTTGTGCACATTTACATGCGACAAGATCATAGTATGAACAGCATCACCAAAAAGGATCGGTTCACCTCGCTGGCTTTCATGTTTCACCGTTATGGCGTTCATCTCTATAATAGTATAGGGTATGCGGGCATAGCGTGCTGCTTTTGCTACATTGCGCCCGTTAATACCATAACCAATGATAACTATATGGTCTTCCAGTTCAGGTAATTCGTCGGGAGTAGTGGTCTGTCCCTGATCGAAGGGGATAGGTTCGTTGCTTCCAAGTAATTTAAGGCTGATAAATGAAGCGATGCGCTGCGAAAACTGAAATGTAAAGGGTGTCAGCGCCATGGTCATGATCGATACCGATAGAAAATACTGGTACGTTTCGGGACTTAGTAAACCATGCTTAAGGCCTGTTTTGGAAAGTATAAAAGCAAACTCACCAACCTGGAAAAGCGCTATACCAGCCAGAATAGCTGTGCGTAATGGATATTGCAGTATGCGGGCAGCTATAGTTGCAACTACTGTATTGACCAGGAAAGTAGCTACTGTTAAAAGCAAGACCAACGGAAGATTCGATAGCAGGAAATTGACATCGAGCAACATACCGATAGAGACAAAAAAGAAGCTGGTGAATATCTCACGGAAGGGTAGGATACTGCTGGTTGCCTGGTGGCTGTACTCTGATTCGGATATGATAAGCCCAGCCATAAAAGCGCCTAAAGCCAACGATAAACCTAAGCTCGATGTAAACCAGGCCACCATAAAACAGATAGCAACTATAGAAAGTATAAATAGCTCTTTACTTTTAGTTTGCGCTACTAAGTATAACATTTTAGGCACTACATAGCGGGCACTAACAAGCACTACAGCAATTACCAGCAATCCTTTTAAAAGCATATACAGTAGCTGCAAGCCAATATTTTCCGCCTCTCCGGTTAACAATGGAGTTAGCAGCATCATCGGTATAACTATAATATCCTGGAATATAAGGATGCCAAGCACGATCTTACCATGCGGACTGTTCAGTTCACCTCTGTCCTGGAGGAGTTTTAATACAATAGCCGTACTGCTTAATGAGATCAGAAAGCCTATAAATATGGATTGGCCCAGGTTATAGTTCAGCAGCAACATAGCACCTGCTGCCAATAAAATAGAGCCAAATACCTGCGTAGCACCACCCAGTAGAATAGTGCGCTTAATAAGTGACAATCTCCTTAATGAGAACTCAATACCTATCACAAAAAGCAGCAGAATAACACCTATTTCAGCAAGGATCTCAATGTTATGGATATCATCTATAAGGCTGAGCCCGTGCGGACCCGCAATAACACCCGTGATCAGGAAGCCAAGTATAGTTGGGAGCTTTAGCCGCTGGAAAAGCAGAAGTACAACAACGGCCAGCCCCAGTATTATAACAACATCATCGAGTATAGGTATATCCATAGGTTAGTGGGTGCTATTAGCGTTCGCCATTCCATTCGGCAAAAAACTGTTCCAGGTATGCTTCCATATAGCGGTGGCGCTGTTCTGCAAGTTGTTTAGCGCTTTGGGTATGCATACGGTCTTTTAAAAGTAAAAGCTTTTCATAAAAATGATTTATAGTTGGGCCGGTGCTTTTCTTATACGTTTCAAAAGAAGTATGATATTCGGGCTCAACTTCCGGGTTATACATCTCCCTGTTCTTATGTCCGCCAAATGCAAAGGTCCTGGCTATACCTATGGCACCTATGGCATCCAGGCGGTCAGCATCCTGCACCACCCGTCCTTCAAGCGTACTCATTTCAGAGGTTGTGCCAGCTCCTTTAAAGGATAACTCTTTAATTATAGTTGAGATATGGCTTATGGCTTCATCTTTCACTTGCAGTGAAGTGAGCCATTCTGCCGCCATGCGCGGACCTACTGTTTCATCACCATTGTGGAATTTATGATCCCCGATGTCGTGTAAAAGTGCAGTTAGCTCAACTATAAAAAGGTCTACTTCTTCAGAAGCAGCTATTGTTTTAGCATTGTTCCATACCCGTAGAATATGCCACCAGTCATGTCCGGATCCTTCACCCGAAAGTAGTTCTTTAACATGCGTTGCAGTTTTTTCTATTATCTCTTCTTTTGTAAGCATGTTCAAATCTGTGAATTTATACTTATCTCTACAAGTATAAACATCAACTATAAACTGTTTTTGGTGATTTAGGAAATATGCACTAGACTTGAAAGATGATTTTAAGCATACCTTATTCAACACCGGATTTTATAGTTTACAGGCAGATAAAACAGGCTATACTTGCCTCCATTATAGTAATAACTGCAACAATAACTGCCGATGCCCAAATCTTAAATATTGAACGGGCAAGAGTGGAGCAGGACTCAAGTAATTACTTCACAGGCAAAGCGGGCGTTAATTTCTCGATGTTCAACCGCAATGCCGGCAAAGACAACCCTAACAATTTTTTGCAGCTCACCTTTAACAGTGATGCGGCTTATATTTCTGTAAAGCATAGTTACCTCTTGCTAACCTACTATAATTACCTGCTCATTAACTACGATAGTAAGGCCGAACGCAACACGATTGCAAGTAATGGCTTCGCTCACTTACGAGTAAATCTTCAACGGAAGCAACGCTTGTCCTATGAATTGTTTACCCAGGTTCAGTCAGACAGGGCACGTGGGTTGGAGTTAAGAGGATTGGCAGGAGCGGGGTTACGATACGCTATACTTCGAAAGGAAAAGACAAACCTGTTTATAGGCTCTGGCCTGATGCATGAGTATGAAAAGTGGCAGTCTCCGGAAGAGGGCGAAGGTATCTTAACTTCCAACCTGCCAAAGCTTACAAACTATATCAGTAACAAATCGGTCTTAAACAGCCACATAACCACAGAAGCTATAGTTTATTACCAAACCGGTTACGACAATAAAATTGAGGCTTTCAGAAATAGGGTAAGTGGAGATGCCTATTTATTGTTTAAACTGAATAACACGCTCTCTTTCAGGACTGGGTTTAATTGTACTTTCGAAGATAAGCCGATCGTTCCGGTAACCCGCTTTGTATACGCTATTACAAACGGAATTCAGGTCAATTTTTAAATCAACTATTATATTTGACAAAGTATAGCATAATTAAAAGAGATTTTTTAGTAATTTCACAAACTGTAATTTAACCTGTAGCACTGTTAAAAGTGCGTATCTGTTCCAAAACCATTAGTGTATAAGCACTTAAAATGCGAAACACCCTTACTATATTTTATACTTTACTGTGCCTATTGCTGGTAGTTTCCTGCGTACCTCAAAAAAAGCTTGTTTTATTACAAGATAAGCCAGATAAAGCAGACCAGGCAAATGCGGATGCTCTTTTAAAGTCATTCGACCTGCAACGCCCGGTTTATACGTTAAAACCTGGCGATGTACTGTCTTTAAAAGTACAGACAACTACACCAGCAGAGTATAACTTTTTAGGTCAGGCAACAACCGCTACTACCAGTTCCGATCCTGTATTGGAGGGCTATACCTTGGATGCAGAAGGGAATATACTCATCCCAACTGTAGGCAAAGTAAACCTACAGGGTCTAACATTAACTGAAGCTCGCCTCAAAGTTACTGAAGCCTTAAAGCCATATCTTACCGACCCAACTGTAAATATGCGATTTCTTACGTTCCGTTTCTCTGTGATTGGAGAAGTAGGATCACAAGGGCAATTTACAACATACCAAGACAATATAAACCTGATGGAAGCCATTGCCAATGCTGGAGGTTTTACTGCTTATGCTAATCGTGGTAACATCAAACTTATCCGCTACGAAGCAGGACAGGCAAAGCTTTATACTTTTAGTTTGCTTGATGATAATACCATTGCACAGGCTAACTTCTACTTACAACCGAATGATATGATCGTAGTAGATCCACTGCCAGCTAGAAATATCAGGGAGAACCTGATAGCTAATGTCAGTTTGACTCTTTCTCTTATAACTACGATCAGTCTATTATTATCCAGGTTTTTATAGTTTTAGCTTCACAAAATTCTTCTCCACTTGGAAAATAAGCAACTAGCTCAAACCAGTACTTTTGACCTGCAGAACCTATTTCTAAAGGTTCTGAGAAACTGGTATTGGGTTTTGGCCTCATTAATTCTTGCTCTAATCGCTGCTTTCCTGGTTAACCGATATACGGTACCCAGCTTTGAAGTAAGTTCCTCTGTGATGATCGTGAAGCCGGTAGAGCAGGGGGCTTCTGCTTCTGCCTTACTTTATGGTGATGAAATGTTCCAGGGATCCCGGGGGCTTACGAACGAATCCGTATTAATTAAAACCAAAGAACTTGTAAAACAAACGTTGGAAAAGCTTGATTTTGATGTAAGCTACTTCCAGCAGGGAACTATAAAGTTAACAGAAGTTTACAAGGCGCTATCTCCATTTACTGTAGCTTTTGATACCGCTTCTACCAATGTACCTTATGGTGTTTTATTTAAAGTAATACCTACCGAGAATGGTGCATACACTTTAAGTACAGAAAACTTAAACTGGAATAAACTTACAGGTGCTAAAAACTTTGTTTCTGGGCGCCCTTATAACATTGATGGCTTTGGGTTTGCCGTAACCCTTAAACACGATAACGCTGGTGATATACCGAATGAACTGCTTTTCAGAATAAACAATCCGAATGACCTAGCGGGTAGCTATGCCGGGCGACTGGATGTGTCGCCGATGCAGGGCGGCGCCTCTGCCTTAATACTTAAGATGGGAGGTACAACCCCTGAAAAAGAGAAGGAATTCCTGAATGCACATATGGAGACTTATCTGGAGAACAACCTCTATATTAAAAACTCCAATGCCATTAACACCCTTGAATTTATTGATGAGCAACTGCAGCAAATAAGTGATTCGCTATACTTTATTGAAAGTAGGCTGGAAGATTTTAAAAAAAGTAATGCAAAGATCAATATAAGCAGAGAAGGTAATCAGTTTGCACAGCAGCTAACTGAACTGGAAGAAAGCAAATCATCACTGCTGGTTAATCAGAAGTACTATGATTACCTAAGAACTTATTTGAGACAAGGCAAAGCGCTGGATAAACTGGTAGTACCCTCGAATCTGGGTATTCAAGATCCGGTCTTAAATAGTCTTATAGGAAATCTTATTGAGCTACAAAGCGAGGTGGAAACACTTAGCCAGCAGGATATTCAATCAAACCCAATAGTTGCAAATCAGTTGCGCGTGAAAAGGCAACAGGTTTCCGATTTAAGCTCTAATATTCTTGAGAATCTTCGTAACATTGAAGCAGCAAACGAAATCGCTATTCGGGAACTGAATAACAGAATTGGTCAGGCATCCGGTCAACTTCAGAAGCTACCTACGGCTGAACGCCAACTAATCAATATCCAACGCCTGTATGACTTGAGCGAAAATCTCTACGTTTTCCTGATGGAGAAACGTGCTGAAGCTGGTATTGCCAAAGCAGCGAATACCTCGGATGTCACAATATTAAGTGAGGCCTATGTTTCAGCACAAACAGCACCTAATACTTCCAAGAACTACATTACAGCTTTTATATTAGGCCTGGCTATACCTATTGGGCTTATCTTTCTAAAAGATTTTTTTAACAATAAAGTAAGTAACCAGGAAGATATCAAACGCCTTACTACGCTGCCTATATTAGGTATGGTAGGACACAACAAGAAAGATACCTCCAGTTTGATAGACCAAAGTCCAAAATCGGCGATGGCAGAGGCTTTCCGAACGGTGAGGTCTAACCTGCGTTTTATGACAAACGCTGAAAATAGCTCAGGAAAGATTTTTGTAATTACCTCTTCCATAAGCGGAGAAGGGAAGACATTTTCAGCTAAAAACCTGGCATATATCTTCTCTATTTCGGGGGAGCGCACGATACTGATAAATGCCGACATGCGAAAGCCAAATAATAATATTGACTTTGGCGTAACAAGTCGGATAGGTTTGAGCAATTACCTGGCTGGTTATACAGCCTTAGATGATGTTGTCCATCAAACGATACAGGAAAATTTGTCTATACTTCCTTCTGGCGATATTCCACCAAACCCTTCGGAATTGCTATTAAACAAACGGATGGAAGAATTACTGGACAAATTGCGACGGGAGTTTGATTACATCATCATCGATACCCCTCCGGTTGGTATCTTGTCTGATGGCTTAGAGCTAATGCAACTGGCAGATGCCAATATTTTTATGGTGCGCCAGGACTATACCATGAAATCATTCCTAACGAATATACAGCACCAAAACGAGTCAGGTAAAATACGAAATACGGCCATTTTATTTAACGACGTTGATTACCGCAAGCTGAATTATGGATACGGCTATGGCTACGGTTATGGATACGGCTATTATTCCGATGACCTGGAGCAACAGCCTTGGTACAAGCGCTTTAAATTTTAGCTGCTTTAGTTGGTGTACCTAAATTGAGCTTTCTGCGTAAGGGTGTCTAAACGTAATGTTAAATTAACTAATCAATAGAGTTTAGTGCACTTCTATTTACTTAACCCTCACTATGAATAAAGAAGCAAAAATATATATTGCCGGCCATCGGGGCATGGTTGGCTCAGCCATTTGCCGCCGCTTAAAAGCCAACGGTTACAACAATATCATTGTACGTACTTCATCCGAACTTGACCTTCGTAACCAACTGGCAGTGCAGGACTTTTTTGCAAACGAGAGACCAGATTATGTATTCCTGGCTGCAGCAAAAGTAGGGGGCATACATGCTAATAATACCTTTCGCGCAGAATTTCTGTATGATAACCTGATGATAGAAGCTAACATTATTCATGCAGCTTATCTGCATCAGGTTACAAAACTAATGTTTCTGGGTTCTTCGTGTATCTATCCAAAGATGGCGCCGCAGCCCCTCCGAGAAGATTATCTGTTGACTGGTCCGCTGGAACAAACAAACGAGCCTTATGCTATTGCCAAGATTGCCGGCATCAAACTATGCGAGGCCTACAGAGATCAGTATGGCTGTAATTTTATCAGTGTGATGCCGACTAATTTGTATGGCTATAACGACAACTATGACCTGAACAACTCGCATGTATTACCGGCGCTGATCCGCAAGTTTCATGAAGCAAAGGAAAATAGTTCAAATGAAGTAGTTGTATGGGGTACTGGTAGTCCTATGCGAGAGTTTTTGTTTGCCGACGATCTTGCTGACGCTTGCCTGTACCTGATGGAAAACTATAACGAGCGCGAATTAATGAACATTGGCACTGGAGAAGACATTTCTATCAAAAACCTGGCCCTGTTGGTTAAAGAGGTAACTGGTTTTGAAGGTGTACTGGTGTTTGATACAACCAAGCCCGACGGTACTCCTCGTAAGCTGATGGATGTAAGTAAGTTACATAACACAGGATTTAAGCATAAAGTGGAGCTGCGCGAAGGTATAAAGCTGGCTTACGAAGACTTTAAGCAGAAACATACCACCCCGGCGCTTTCTTAGTTTAAAGAAAGTATAAAATAACTGTAACAAAAGTACAGGGTATAAGTATAGAGCATCTGTAATATACTTATCTCTAATTTCAAGACCATTCATTTTTAATTTATAATGAAGACAGCCCTTATTACTGGTGTAACCGGACAGGACGGTGCCTATTTAGCAGAACTACTTTTAAGCAAAGGATATAAAGTACATGGTTTAAAGCGCAGAAGCTCCCTGTTTAACACTGACCGTATTGATCACCTATACCAGGATCCGCACGAAAAGAACATTAACTTTAAACTGCATTACGGCGACCTGACCGATTCTACTAACATCATTCGTATCATTCAGGAAACGCAACCAGATGAGATCTATAACCTGGCTGCGATGAGCCACGTGAAGGTAAGCTTCGATACGCCGGAATATACAGCAAATGCCGACGGTATTGGTACGCTACGCATTTTAGAAGCAATTCGTATTCTTGGCCTGACTGAAAAAACACGCATCTACCAGGCTTCCACTTCAGAGCTTTATGGTTTGGTACAAGCCGTGCCGCAGTCAGAGACAACGCCATTCTACCCTCGTTCTCCTTATGCTGTTGCCAAACTCTATGCTTACTGGATCACAGTGAACTACAGAGAAGCTTATAATATGTTTGCCTGCAACGGTATCCTGTTCAACCACGAATCCCCGCTGCGTGGCGAGACCTTTGTTACGCGTAAAATAACAAGGGCTGCAGCACGTATTGCACTTGGTTTACAGGATAGTCTATACCTGGGCAACCTGGATGCCAAACGTGACTGGGGACATGCCAAAGATTACGTAGAAGCCATGTGGCGCATCCTGCAGCAGGACACACCGGAGGATTTTGTAATTGCAACTGGTGTAACAACCACTGTACGCGATTTTGTAAAGATGTCGTTTGCTGAAGTAGGTATAGAGATTGCCTTTAAAGGTGAAGGTGTAGACGAAAAAGGTTACGTAGCTGCCTGCAACAACCCAGATTACCAGATAGAAATAGGCAAAGAAGTAGTTTGCGTAGACCCTAACTATTTCCGTCCAACAGAAGTGGAATTGCTTATAGGAGACCCTACTAAATCCAAGACGAAACTAGGCTGGGAGCCAAAGTATGACCTGGCAGCACTGGTAAAAGATATGATGGAATCTGACCTGGAACTCTTCAAGCGTGATACTTACCTGATGGAAGGCGGGCACCGCGTGTTGAACTACCACGAATAGTGCTAAGGTAAAAATAATAAATTACCTACATTTTTTATACCTCAAAAGGATTCGCTAAATTTATAGCACCTTTTGAGGTATTTTTTTAATGGAACAACTTACTTACAATTCTTTCATGAAAGAGGAAGAGGAAGACTGGACACTGGTCATTAAACCAAATTCCGGTCTTTTTGATTTACAGCTTAAGGAGGTCTGGCGTTACCGGGATTTATTATTTCTGTTTGTAAAACGTGACTTCATTGCAGCCTATAAACAAACAATTCTTGGTCCGCTCTGGCATTTTATACAGCCGGTCTTTACCACGATCATCTTTTTGATGGTTTTTGGTAAGATCGCTAGCATACCGACGGATGGCATACAGCCTGTATTGTTCTATATGAGTGGTATCACCATCTGGAATTACTTTGCTTCTTGCTTAACTGCTACTTCCAACACCTTCATCGCGAATGCCGGGATATTTGGTAAAGTATACTTCCCGAGACTTGTCATGCCTTTATCCATTGTTATCTCTAACATGGTAAAATTTCTGATACAGTTCGCCTTACTTGTTGCTGTTATTATATACTTTGCTGCTAACGGTGAAGCAATACATTTCGGGGTTTCCTGGCTTATGATTCCTGTACTTGTTATCTGGATGGCACTTATTGGGTTAGGGCTTGGTATTATTGTTTCATCACTCACCACCAAATACCGTGACTTTACAGTACTGGTAGGTTTTGCCGTGCAGCTGATGATGTATGCGACTCCTATTGCATATCCATTATCGTTTCTGAAATCCCAGAGCTATCAATGGCTGATTGTTTGGAATCCATTAACGCCAATAGTAGAAGCTTTCCGGTATGCGCTGTTTGGTAATGGCACCTTTACTATAACAACTTTGCTTTATAGCTTGGGTGTGACAGGCTTAGTACTATTGATAGGGGCACTCCTGTTTAATAAGGTGCAGCGAACATTTATGGATACTGTTTAAGGAGAGACTAAATATTGAGACGTTTTGTATGAGTGATGTTGTAATAAAGGTTGAGAATTTATCAAAGCAGTACCGGCTGGGCACAGTAGGAACAGGTACGCTGTCTCATGACCTGAACCGCTGGTGGCATTTTATCAGAGGTAAAGAAGATCCTTACTTGAAAATAGGTGAAATAAACGACCGTTCTGTGAAGGGTAGTAGCGATTATGTTTGGGCTCTGCAGGATATCAACTTTGAAGTTAAACGCGGAGAAGTATTAGGGATAATCGGGAAAAATGGTGCTGGAAAATCTACATTGCTCAAAATATTGAGTAGAACAACTACACCAACTACTGGGAAAATAGGAATCAAGGGACGTATAGCAAGTTTGCTAGAAGTAGGTACAGGTTTTCATCCAGAACTTAGTGCCAGAGATAATATATACTTAAATGGTGCTATTCTTGGCATGACACGTCAAGAGGTTTTCCGAAAATTTGACGAAATAGTAGATTTTGCTGGGGTAGAGCGCTATGTAGATACTCCTGTTAAACGGTATAGTTCTGGAATGTATGTTAGACTTGCATTTGCTGTTGCTGCTCATCTTGAGCCTGATATTTTGATTGTTGATGAAGTATTGGCTGTTGGAGATGCTGACTTTCAAAGGAAAGCTATTGGTAAAATGCAAGATATAAGTACAGGACAGGGTAGAACTGTAATATTTGTAAGCCATAATATGGGTTCTTTAAAGGCTCTATGTAATAAAGGGTTGTTACTTAATAATGGGGGAATTATCCGTAGGGGCGAAATTGATTCTATTGTTGATCATTACATAGCAGAAAATGAAGATGTTCTTGATTTTAGAAATATAGAAAAAAAGAGTAACCGGAGTGGAAATTATAAAGTGAAATTTAGTGACTTTTGGATAGAAAATGATAAAGGAGAATTTTGTCAAACTGTTTTTTCTGGAGAGAGTGCTTCATTAATTTTTAAATTAAAAATTCATGAAGAGTGCAATGGAGTTGACATAGGATTTTCTATACATTCAAGTACTGGTGAATCTTTAGGTGTTCTTTATAGCTCTTACTATGATAAAGTTTATTGTTTAGATAAAAAATCTGAATATATCATCTTGAAATGTAGATTGCCTAAAATTAATTTTACAGTTGGTAAGTATTTAGTATATGGTAGGTTATTAGTAAATGGTATTGAAGCTGACTGGCCTAAATTTCCATTAGGTGCAATTTATGTAGAAAGTGGGAATTTTTATAATACTGGTCATTTAGGTTTTAATGGAAAATCTCTTTTACTTATTGAGGGCAAATGGTCATGAAAAACTTCATTAAAAGACTAATATATCATAACCTTCCAAAAAGTGTTATTGATGAAATAAGAAAGCCATATAAAAATTCAACTGTTTGCTATTCACAGGAGGGTGAAGACATTCTCTTAAATAGAATTTTTGAGGGTCAGTTATCAGGGTTTTATGTAGACATAGGGGCTCATCATCCTACAAGATTTTCTAATACTTATCTATTTTATTTAAAAGGTTGGAAAGGTATAAATATTGATGCAATGCCCGGAAGCATGCAAGCCTTCTACGAACTAAGGCCTAATGATATTAACTTAGAACTTGGGGTTTCAATGAGTCCTTCACTAGCTACCTTTTATGTGTTTAATGAGAAAGCACTTAACACATTTGATAAAACCCTAGCATCAGAATATTCAATCAAATGGGGTAAACCACATGAACTCTCTGTAAAAACTCTACCTCTTTCTACAATTTTAGATAAATATTTACCATCGGAGCAATGTATAGATTTTATGTCTATTGATGTAGAAGGTTTGGATCTAGAAGTGTTAAAATCCAATAATTGGAAAAAGTACTCGCCTAGCATTCTTTTAGTTGAGTGTTTATCTCAAGATTTTAAAAGTATACATACTTCTGAAATAGATTTATTTCTTACTAGTAAGGGATATAGCGTTTTTGCAAAAACTTTTAATACCACTTTTTACAAAAGAAGCTTAGATGTTTAATACACCTATACTTTTCTTAATATTCAATCGTCCTGATACAACTAGGTTAGTATTTGAGAAGATCAGAGAGATTAAACCTAAAAAGTTATTTATTGCAGCAGATGGACCACGATTAGACAAAGTGGGAGAAGAATTACTTTGCAATCAATCTAGGATGATTGTGCTTGAGAATATTGATTGGGATTGTGAAGTTTATACTTTGTTTCGAAACACAAATTTGGGATGCGGTATAGCCGTTAGCGGAGCTATTACATGGTTCTTTGAACATGTTGAAGAAGGTATTATACTTGAAGATGATTGTCTTCCCAATGATTCCTTTTTTTATTTTTGTGAGACAATGTTGATTAATTACAGATATGATAATTCTATTAAACATATAACAGGTTCATGTTATGTAGCAGACGAAAAATATGATTACATATTATCTAAACTCCCATTTATATGGGGTTGGGCCACTTGGAAACGTGCATGGAAAAATTACAACCTTAATCTATCAAATGATAGTTATCAAGAAAAAGAATATATTCTTTTTAAAAATCTTCAATCTAATATTCAAACTAATTTTTGGCTAGACCGATTTGCAGAATTAGAGAAGTTTGGTTGTAACTTTACATGGGATTATCAATGGTTCTACGCAATTTGGAAATCAGCTGGTTATGTAATTGCTCCGACTAGAAATTTAGTTTCTAATATCGGTTTTTCTTTAGATGCGACCCATACTACTGATGTTGGACATCATTTATCTAATTTACCTACTCAACTCTATAATTCAAGGTCTTTTGAAAACTTTGCAAAGTTTTCAAAAGAGAGAGAAACTTATATTTTTAATTTTTACTTTTTAAATAGTGCCAATAGATCGCATTATAATGTTAGTAAGAGTAAGTTTTCTTTGAAAACTAAAATGTATTGTTTCTTACGTGAAATATTAATTAAATCTATCCCTGAATTAAAAGAAATAAAACATGAGCAACTTATTTTCGAAACGACTATAGATAGTACAGCGAAAGTTCATGGTCAAACTAAATTGTTTAATTCTAGAATTGGCGCGTATTCATACCTATCAACTAATTGTACCCTTAATAACACATTAGTTGGTAAATATTGCTCAATTGGTCCAAACCTAATTTCGGGTTGGGGTATACATCCTTTAAATGGGATTTCTACTTCACCTATGTTTTATTCTACAGCTAAACAAAATGGGTATTCTTTAACAAATGAAAGTAAAGTAGAAGAAACAATGCCAATAATTATAGGTAATGATGTTTTTATTGGTATGAATGTTACTATACTAGATGGTGTATCTATTGGAGATGGTGCAGTTATTGGCGCTGGAGCTGTAGTTTCTAAAGACATACCTCCTTATGCAATTGCATATGGTAATCCAATAAATGTTGTAAAATATAGATTTGATGATACTACTATTCAGATTTTTTTAAAATTAAAATGGTGGGATTGGAATCCTGAAAAGTTAAGACTTATTGAAGAAAAATTCTTTGATGTTGAGAACTTTATTAAACAAGTTTCTAATGTAGGTAATTCAATTAACTAAAATTTTTTTATGCCAATATATTTCTATCTCCTACAGCTGCTGTTTTTATTGGTATTATTTTTAGTTGCACTGTACTATGTTAATAACAAATGGATTAGGCTATTTATATTATTTTTATCTTCTATATTTATCAATCTTCAAATTGCATCAATTTATTTAGGAAATAGTTTCATTGATTATAAATTTTATAATCATTTTAGCTCAGATATTGTTTTGTCCAGCATTGGCTTTTTTTGGTTGGAAACCGTTGTATTCATAACATTAATTCTAGTTACCTACTTCGTCCTAAGTTGGAGCAGCACAAAATTAAAATCGGTAAAACTGATTAATTACAAATTTGCCCTTGTCTTGAGTCTAATTTCTTTATTAGCTTTAAATATTTCTGGTGGTGTCTTTAGGAATCTATATGATTTAATTTATTTATTGAATGCTCCTGAAAAGGATTTTAAAAATTCTCTTAATGCTCTAGGTATTGATGATGCAACTTACGTTAGACCAGAAAACGTGAAGGCAATACCTGGCAAGAATATTATAGTTATTTCGCTTGAATCATTAGAAAAGAGCTTTTTGAATGATAAGCATTCCAGTCTAACTCCAAACTTAAGGAAACTGTCTACTGAATATTTGTTTTACAATATGCCTCAGGATCCAGGCAGTGGATGGACATCAGGTTCTATTTATACAATGCTTACAGGAGTACCATCTTATTTTATGTCAGATGGGAACAATGTATTTCAGAAATCTTTAGATGTTAAATTAACTGGTGTATCTCATGTTCTTGATAATGCAGGGTATGAATTAAGATATATAATAGGCAAACCAGAGTTTTCTGGATTAAATGATCTTTTAATTAAATATAGATTTAACGTTATATCTGAAAGTAACACATCTGTAAAATATCCATACAGCCCCTGGGGATTACATGATAAAGACCTATTCTCAGAAGCTGAAAAATATCTCTTATCTAAGAAGAACTCAAATAAACCATTTGCTTTATTTCTGTCAACAGTTTCAACACATTTCCCAGATGGAGTTTATGACTCCAGAATGGAAGATTTGATACCAAAACAGGATTCAGATCTTGAGTTTATGGTGGCATCTTTAGATTACCACATTGGTAGTCTATTCAAACTGCTGAAAGAGGAAGGAATGTTAGATAATACAGTTGTTTATTTATTACCGGATCATTTAATGATGGGTAATAATCAAAAGTTTACAGGATATACACAAAAAGATCGTAGCCTATATTTGATCACTAATGCAGAAAATAATGTACTGAGCTACCCTATTGCTAAAGATATTTATCAAATTGATATACCTAAATTAATATTAGAAGGAGCACAGGTTAAACATAATGCTAAATTTCTAACAGATTATATAGATTCTGAAAACAATCCACAATTTTTAGCTTCTAACATTCTGCATTTAGTTTCTTTAAACGAAGCATCATTAACTACATCTACCGAATCAGGATTTAAGAAAGGGCTTTTACAAGAATTAAAAGATGGATTCTATTCTTTTAAAAGTAAAATACAAAAAAGTGATCAGCTTACTCCAAAGAATTCACAAATAATTATAAATGATACAATAGGTCGTTTTATAGCTCATGCTGGCGGTGAAATCGAAAATATAAAGTATACTAACTCACTAGAAGCTCTTGATAATTCTTATTCAAAAGGATTCAGGTTATTTGAATTAGATATAATTGAAACATCTGATGGTAAATTAGTAGCAGCTCATGATTGGGAACATTGGGCGGCAATCACAAAGTATGAAGGCGATTTACCTGCTTCTTCGGTAGATTTTCTTTCGCATAAGTTGCATGGTAAATTTACACCTCTTGATATTACAACTATCAATAACTGGTTTATAGAACATCCTGAGGCCATTTTGGTTACAGATAAAATAAATGAACCTAGAAAATTTGCTGCCCAATTTGTTGATAAAGAAAGGTTGATGATGGAATTGTTCAGTTTAGATGCCATTAAAGAGGGATTGGCTGTTGGAATTAGATCAGCAATGCCATCAGATAATGTGGTAAGTAATTTACCGGGTGATAGAGTTGAGTTATTAAAAAAAATGGGTGTATCACATATTGCAATCTCAAGAACTGCAATCAGTAAAAACATTTCATTTCTTTTACAATTAAAATCTGCAGGTATTAAAACATATGTTTTCCATGTTAACCATATACGTGGTATTGATGAAGAATATGTGTATGATAATGAGTTGCAATATATATATGGTATGTATGCTGATAAGTGGACATTCAAATAATTAGTATTAAATTAACTTATGTCTGATTTAAAAATCTCGATTGTTATTCCAACTCTTAATCAAGGGCATTATATTGAACAAACACTAGTTTCAATATTTAACCAAAATTACCCAGCGTTAGAGCTCATTGTTATAGATGGTGGTAGTAATGATAGTACTGTCCAAATATTAAATCAATATGATAAATATATTACTTATTGGGTAAGCGAACCGGATTGCGGTCAAGCGCATGCTATCAATAAAGGATTAGTTAAAGCAACAGGAGATATTTTTAACTGGATAAATAGTGATGATTTCTTAGAGCCAGGTGCTTTAAAAGCTATTGCTACTGCATTCAAAGCTCAGCCTAATAAGAAAATAATGTGTGGCTATACTCATTGCTTTTATGACGATACAGGTATTACCAGTCATACATATCGCATGGGCATAAAAAGTAGTGTATCAGAAACAATATTAGATGTTGAAATGAATCAACCTGGTTCTTTCTATTCAATGGAAGCTATCCGTTCATTAGGTACAATTAACCCAACTTTAAGATATGTTTTTGATGATGAACTTTGGTTCAGGTTTCTATGTAAGTTTGGACTGGAATCTGTTGGTTTTACTAATGAATTAATTGCGCACTTTAGACTGCATCAAAATTCTAAAAGTGTGGGTGATGGATTTTACGAATTTTATAAAGAGCTTCTAAACTTATATCTATTTGTTGCTAGAGAGGCTGGCTTATCAAATCCTATAATTTCTAATTTAGAAAAAGATCAATTTATTAATTTATATGTTTCTCATAACGATTGGGATTTTGCTTTCTTAGAAAGGGATAAGCTTTATAAGCTTTTAGCAGATCGATTTATGTTTAGGTTGTATAAAGATCAAGCATATAAAGATGCCAGGGTTGGTCTTATTCATTCTTTCATAAACAATGATTTTAAGAAACTTGATAAAAAGATAGCACTGGCTATGAAGTTACTTTTTCCTAATCGGTTTATTGATTTAACCAGACTTATATTTAGAGAAATGAGATGCAAATTAAAATAACATCTTCAATGGGTTTATTCGATAATCTGTTCTTTAGAATAAGTTTAAGAATCAACTCTGTTTTTTACGCTACTAGTAATGATATAACTTCAATACCTGTTATAATAAATAATTTTAATAGGTATGAATATCTTCTAAAATTAATTAGCTGGCTTGAAGCTAATGGGATAAGAAATATTCATATAATTGATAACTGCTCTTCGTATAAACCACTTCTTGAATATTATAAATCAACCCCTTATACAGTTTATAGACTTGATAACAATGTAGGACATTTAGCTCTTTGGAAAACCATAATATATAAGAAGTTTCACGGTTCTCATTATATATATACTGACCCTGACGTACTGCCTGTACATAATAATGCTTTAGAAGCAATTAACTTTCTGATTGAAAAACTTAGAATATACAAACAGTATGATAAAATAGGATTTGGATTGAAAATAGATGATTTACCTTCACATTATCCTTTAAAAGAGAAAGTCATAAAATGGGAGAAGCAATTTTGGGAAAATATGGTTGAACATGATATATATGATGCTTCAATAGATACCACCTTTGCCTTATATCGACCTAATTGTAAAGGAGGAGCCGAATTGAAAGCTTTGAGAACTGGTGGTCGTTTCGTTGCCAGGCACCTTCCATGGTATATAGATCCAAAGAATTTAAGTGAAGAAGAAAAATTTTATATAGAAAATGCTTCTTCTTCTAGTTCATGGTCTGAAGAATTAAAAGGAAGTAAAAAAGAAATCTACAATTGAAGCCAATTTTAGCAATCGTTATACCTGCATATAAGAGTAAGTTTTTATATGAAACTCTTAATGCTCTCTCTAAACAACAATCAAAATCTTTTAATTTATATATTGGTGACGACAATAGTCCAGAAAATATAAGAAGTATTGTTAATCAATTTGATTTTAAATTAAAAATAAACTATAAAAAGTTTGAAAATAATCTAGGAGGAACAAGTTTGACTGAGCATTGGAATAGATGTATTGAAATGGTTGAACATGAAGATTGGATATGGCTTCTTCCTGATGATGATGTTCCTTCTTATGAATGTGTTTCTACTTTTTTAGGTGTCAATGATCTAGACCTTAAACAAGAGGCATTATTTAGATTTCAAACTGTTCATATAGATGAGTTTAATACTATAGTCTATAGACCACCGCTACAACCTGAAGTAGAGACAAATGTGGATTTTATAATGCGTAAACTCCAATATGAATGTAACAGCTCTGTAGCGGAATATATTTTTTCTAAAAAAGCTTATTATAATGTAGAAGGCTTTAAAAATTTACCATTAGGTTGGTGTGCAGATGATTTACTATGGTGTAAAATTTCCCATCATAGTTATATAAAGACTCTTCCTAAAGGAATTGTTTGTTTGCGTCAAAGTTCACTTAATATATCAAACAATACAATCTTATATTCCAAGGATAAAATAGATGCTAAGTATCTTTTTCTTCAAGAACTTATTAAGGATAATTTATTCATAAATAAACTCTTGAAAAAGTATACTCATAAAGAATTTAAAAGAATACTTGCCTTCCATATTTTTTCGGAACTTAAAAATTATAAAGTTAACTTTTTTAAAGTTAACTTTATTTATTATGCTAAAAGAAACTCTAATCTGATAGGCGGTAGTTTTTTCAAGAATATTTATCGAATTTTTCGATATCAAATAAAAAATCATTTGATTTAATATAAGGCTTATTCTTACCTATCTTTTTACTTCATATTGTTTATCATGTCACCCAAAGTATCCATTATAGTTCCTTGCTATAATCAAGCTGATTATATAAGAGAAACTTTAGAATCTGTATTAACCCAGACGTATGATAATTGGGAATGTATAATTATAGATGATGGATCAACTGATAATTCAGAATTAATAATAAAACAATACTTATATAAAGATAAACGATTTAAGCATATAGGGAAAAGTAACGGAGGAGTTAGTAGTGCAAGAAATTTAGGTATTCAAAATGCACAAGGAGAATACATACTGCCATTAGATGCTGATGATTATATAGATCCTACTTACCTAAGTAAAGGTGTATCTTTATTAGATAGCAATCATCATTTAAAGCTTGTTTATGCTAAAGCTAGAATGGTTGGATTATTAAATGAAGAATGGAAGTTAATTCCTTTTAATTATCAGGAGTTACTTAAGGGTCATAATATGATATTTGTTTCATGCATTTATAAAAAAGAAGATTTTCTTAAAGTTGGAGGATATTGTGAAAAGATGCAGTATGGATGGGAAGATTGGGATTTTTTAGTACGATTACTTTATAAATGTAATGAAAATCAAGTTTTTAAAATAAACGAAATTCTATTTTACTATAGAATCAAATCAGTTTCAAGATCAGTATTATTTGACAACAGTCAGAACCTAAAAAATAAGATGCTGAATCAATCATTAAAGAATAATATTGAAATTTATATCGAAACGTATCCTAATTTGTTTGAGTTATTGATAGAAAGTACCTATTACAAGAAGTTATTAAATAAGCCTATTATAAAGGTTTCAACGCGCTTTTATTTTTTTATGAAAAGAATTAAAAAATTATTTTTTAATTAAATGATATCATTAATTATTTGTTCTAGGGAAGGTTATATATCTGACACATTAATGAGAAATATTAATGACACTGTTAAACTACCTTATGAACTTGTTGTGATAGATAATTCCAAAAATGAATATTCTATTTTTGATGCCTATAATACAGGTGCTGAAAGGAGTAAGTCCGATATTTTATGTTTTATGCATGAGGATATATTGTTCAAAACGTATGGTTGGGGCTTAATAGTTAAAGAAGCTTTAATGAACCCTCAGGTTGGAGTAATTGGTGTAGCAGGCTCTAAAGTTAAAACCAAAACCATATCTCCATGGTGGATAGCTGATAATTATCAATCTAATGATATATTTTTTAATAATGTTATACATACTGAAGATGAATTAGTAAAACTACAAAGTTTAAACGTAAAAGGCGACAATCTAATTGAAGTAGCTGTAATTGATGGTGTTTGGATGTGTTGCAAAAAACATATATGGGAAAATGCAAAGTTTGATAGCGTAACTTATAATAACTTTCATTTTTATGACTTGGATTTATGTATGCAAGTCTACATGCAGGGCTTTAGGAATTATGTTTTTACGAATATTTTTATTGAACATAACTCTACCGGTAATATTAACTATGAATGGATTAATGCTGCACAAGCTTTTCATAAAAAGTGGCAGAATAACTTACCCATTGTTGTTAATACGTTCACTAATGCCATTGTTAAGAAACTGGAGCATTCTGCGTTAAGTAATTACTTATGGATTCTAATTAAATGCCATCATGGAAGTCTTTACAGTAAAGTCTTGATTTGGGGTAAATTACTAGTGATTGGATATCCAATTTCGAGTCTGTCTTTGCAGTTTTATAGTATTATAAAGTCTTTCATGAAAAAGTACTAACCTCTATGCTTTCTTGTATGAATTTAAAAGTATCTATAATCATACCAACTAAAAATGGAGAGAGTACTTTAAAGCAATGTCTGTTGGGTATTTCGAATCAAACATATAATAATGTTGAAGTTATTATAGTTGATTCTGGCAGCACTGATGATACCTTAACTATTGCATCATCATTCCCATTTGTTAAAATACATCAGATTGACCCGAATGAATTCAATCATGGCACTACTCGTAATTTAGGAGTTTCTTTCGCAACTGGGGAATTAATTTTAATGACAGTGCAGGATGCTTATCCTGTGAATAATTACTGGATTGAGCAAATGCTTTTACATTTTCAGGATGATTCTGTAGTAGGAGTTTGTGGACAGCAAGTCGTTCCTCATGATTCAAATAAAAATCCACATGAATGGTTTAGGCCTTATAGTGTACCTAAACCTAAATATGTTCAATTTACATGCACCCATTCTATAAAGAAAATAACATCAAAGGAGCTATATGATATAACTGGATGGGACAACGTAAATGCTATGTATAAAAAATCTTATCTCTTAGATAATCCTTTTGAAAAAGTAAGTTTTGGTGAAGATATGGTTTGGGCAAAGAACGCTATATTAAATGGTCATAAAATTGTTTATGATTATAGTTGTCGTGTTTTTCATTATCATCATTCTACAATTGAATACACCTATAAAAGAACTTTTACAACAAAATTTTTTGTATATAAAAATTTTAAATTAATAGGAAAAAGAAAAAATAGACTTGAGTACTTAAAGATTATTTATAGGAATTTCAAGTTTGGTTCTAACATTAAATGGATACTGTTTAACTGGAAAAAAATATATGCAGAAAATAAAGCCCATGAAGATTTTGTTAATAAACTTCTTATAAGCGAGTGTCATTTAGACAATTACCATGAAAAAATATGTGGTATACCACCACAAGGTATACAAAATGGAAATTAAGCAAAAATAGTTAATCCTATTAAATGATAAATTTTCCCTTAGTTTCGATTTTAATGACAGCTTATAACAGAGAAAGTTATTTGGCTGAAGCTATTGAGAGTGTTTTAAAATCATCATATAGTAATTTCGAATTGATCATTGTTGATGATGCTTCTTCAGATAATTCATTGATTATAGCACATTCATATTCAGATAGAGATTCCAGAATAAGGGTATATAAAAATGAAATCAATTTAGGAGATTACAGAAATAGAAATAAAGCTGCATCCTACGCCAAAGGAGTTTACTTAATGAATGTAGATTCTGACGATAAGCTTTACCCTAATACTATTATGAACTGTATTATTGAAATGGAAAAACATCCTGATGTTTCATTTGGTATATCTTGTTCCAGATTTCCCTTTGTCGAAGCTATACTGACACCAGATTTCTCCATACGTACTCATTTTTTTGATAAGCCTTTTTTACTTGTAGGACCTGGGGGTACAATTATTAGAAATATGTTTTTTAAAAAAATTGGGGGCTTTCCTATAAAATATGGTCCTGCCAACGATGGCTATTATAATCTTAAAGTAGCTTGCAGCACTAAAACATTAATTTTCCCTTTTGATTTCGTATACTATAGGAGACATGAAGGACAAGAAATAAATAATCGATATGCTTACTTATACAACTCTTATAGATATCTAAACGATGCATTAGTAGAATTAAACTTGGCTCTAACTCAACAAGAAATTTCCTTTCTAAGGAAAAAAAATAAGCGTAGGTTTATTACAAACATTCTTAAATACTTTCTTCAACAAAGAAACTTTAGTAAAACCATTAAAGCAATTCGACTTGCCCAGTTTAGTGTGAAAGATACAATTGAAGGAATATTTCATTAATACATCATAAAAAACATCGTTTAGTTTGTGTCTGATTTTTACGGTGGGCTAAAAAAAGATTTATAATTGCTTACTATAAGTAAAAAGATATGCAGAAATTACTTAATAAAATTAATTACCATCGTAGAATCCTTCAAAGATTTGGTTTAAGTGGGATGCTATTATTGATTTCACTTAAATTTAAAAGTAATAAGAGATCTGACATTAAGTTAAGGAGAGTGGATTCACCAATATACTTAAGTAATTATGGACCTGATATTACTACTCTTTTACAGATATTTTTTGCAAAAGAATATGATATAGTACTTAAACATGCACCTAAATTTATTATTGATTGTGGAGCAAACATAGGCCTTTCTGCTGTTTATTTTGCGAATAAGTACCCAAGTGCTACAATTATTGCTATTGAACCAGATAAAATAAATTTTGATTTTTTAAGAAAGAACTGTTCTTGTTATTCTAATATAACTTGTCTTAATAAAGCAGTTTGGTCACACTCTACTAAAGTGACCATAGTTGATAACAATACAGGTAATTGGGGCTTATCAACAATTGAATCGTCTGATTCTAATTTAAATTCTATTCCAACAGTGAGTATTGAAATGGTTATGAAAGAATTCAATATACCGGAAATAGATATACTTAAAATCGATATTGAAGGTGCAGAAAAAGAACTTTTCAAACACAACTTTCAAAAGTGGTTAAGTAAAACTAAGGTTATGGCAATAGAATTACATGATGATGCTCTGGGAAGCGTATCTGAAACATTTTATAATGCTATCAATATGTATGATTATCGAAAGTATAGCGTAGGAGAGAATTTAGTTTGCCATTTTAAGGGTAATTAATTCTTTATTATTTTTAGGAAAACCTACTTTATTAATCAAACGACATTTTGGTTCGAAACCTTCTACCAATAATTATTAGGTCTCTTAATTAATTCTTATTTTCTTAAATAATATAAAGAGCATCTAAAAATGCATTATGGTTGATTGCCAATACATGAGATTTAATAATAATTTAACATGACTTCTGGCCCTTTAGTTTCAATAATTGTTACAGTATTCAACAGTGAAAACTATATTGCAAATGCTATTGAATCCATTATTAACCAAACATATAAAAATATCGAATTAGTTATTGTTGATGATGGTTCAACTGATAATAGTTCTTTTATAATTAACAGTTTCAAGGATAAAAGGATCAAGTACTATTATCAAGAGAATTTGGGGCAATGTACTGCGTCCAACAAGGGGTTTCATAAATCAACTGGTGTTCTAATAAAATTTTTTGACGCGGATGATTTATTAGCACCTGAAACTATAGAAGCTCAAGTAAAAGCTATTGAGCCTTTTTCATTTAGCAAAATTTGCTTTACCAACTTAGCTTATTTTTCAGATTCTGCTCCAAATAAACTTAGATATTATAATGATACGCTAAAAGAAGATTGTAGCCCCATAGACTTTTTAACATTTAATCATAAACCTAGAATGTTAAACAATGGGTTATGGCTTATACCCCGTCAATTGCTTCTAAAACGAGGTTTATGGAATGAAGCTCTAACATTAATTAATGATACAGAGTTTTTTACGCGATTGATTACTCCTGAAGACAAACTAGTTTATACTTCTAATGGATTTCTTCTCTACAGAACAAACTTTAAATCTGGATCCTTGTCTCAGTCTATATCAAGAAGAGCGATAAGATCTGCTATTATATCTACAGATTTGGCAGCCTCTTATATGTTATCTACAGAATCTAGTAGTAGAGTATTTTCCACTATTGTACTGTCTTACCAAATGGTACGTGAATGGGCATACCCACAATATCCAGATCTAACAAAGATAATTGAGAAAAGGCTTATGATGTATCCTAAAAACTATATCATTCCAACTCCTTCTGGAAGACTCTATAATTTATTTCTTAAACTCTTTGGATGGAAAACATCTAAAATTATCCAAACTTATTATTACAAGTTTAGATATTAATTTATTGACTTTTAATATATAACAAGAACTTTAGTAAATTCTTAAAAGATGCTTAATGCGTATACTTTTCATTACAACCTCTAATCTTTCTTCTAATCCAAGATTAGTTAAAGAAATACGTTTAGCTCTATCTAAAAAATATAAAATAGTAGTAGTTCTTTTTGACTTAAAACAATGGACAACCGAGTTAGAGAAATTGTATCAGAAAGAGTTTAAGGATGTAGAGCTTATTTATTTGCCTGTTAGTCGGCAAAATTTGATTAGTTGGCTTCAGTTAAGTATTGTTCATATTGCAGCAAAGAAGTTTTACAGGTACTTTCCTTTATCTCTAAAACTAGCGGCCGTAGCTTCTAATAAAAGGAGTTTTTCCCTTGTAAAAAAATTAAAGAATTTATGCTGTAACATTGATCTCATTGTTGCACATAACCTTGGCGCACTTTATCCTGCTTTTCAAATTTCAAAAAAATTAAAAGTTCCTTTCGCATTTGATGTGGAAGATTATCACCCTGGCGAAGTTATTAAAGTAGATACTGCTAACGAAGTAGAACGACGCAGATATTTAATGCAGAAGCTATTTTTGAAAGCTAATTATGTAACAGCAGCTTCCCCGTTAATAGCTGAAGAAGTTGAAAAGCTTTGTAAAGTCCCTGTCACTACGGTCAATAACTCATTTTATAGTTCGGAGTTTAGTCTAGTATCTTCTACATTTTCTAAAAAGAGGGTCAACCTGGTATGGTTTTCACAAAATATTAATCAAGGGCGCGGCCTAGAGTTGTTATTGCCTGCGTTAGATCATTTTTCTGATAAAGTGAACCTCACACTTATAGGTCATCTTAATCCAGAATTTGCTAAAGCTTATCTAACTGGGCGAAACTATGTAGTAATTAAAGCACCTTTATCTCAAATGGACCTACATCAAGAGTTATCTAACTATGATATAGGGTTGGCTTTAGAGTTAGAGGCAGCTGATTTTAATAGAAATATAGCGCTAACAAATAAAATATTTGCTTACAAGCAAGCAGGGCTTTATATACTTGCAACTGATACTAAAGCGCAGCTTGCTTTTATGGAGCGATATAAAGATGATGGTGCTGTAACAGAGCAAACTGTTGGGGCTCTGAAAAGGACAGTTGGGTTTATAATTGAAAACATTGAATCTATCAGAGCCTCTAAACTAAATAGATTTGAACAGGCAAAAGAGATTGCTTTTGAAACAGAAGCACAAAAGTTAGTAGCTTTGTGGGAAAGAGCGTTTCAAAAGTAGGTATGAAGAAAGTCATCATTGTTTCTCCCCATTTCCCACCTTCAAACTTGGCAGCCGTACATCGTGCTCGCCTTTTTGCTAAACACTTGCCTGCTTTTGGGTGGAAGCCAATAGTACTTACGGTACACCATAAGCACTATGAAGAAGCGCTGGACTGGAACCTTAACAAGCTTGTTGATCGGGAACTTCAGGTTGAAACAGCCGAAGCTTTCTCAACTGGACCTATACGGGTTATAGGTGATATTGGACTAAGAGGGGGATACTTTTTATATATTAAACTGTTAAAACTAATTCGGGAGGAAAATCCCGACTTTCTGTACATCACCATACCTTCTTTTTACGGAGCCTTGCTTGGCAGAACTGCTCATGCTAAAACAGGTATACCATATGGCATTGATTATATAGATCCCTGGGTGCATACGTTTGCAGGTAGTGAGAAATTTTTTTCCCGGCACTGGTTTAGTACCAAACTTTCCGGAATATTAGAACCTATCGCTGTAAAAAAAGCCAGTTTAATTACAGGTGTTGCAGAAGGGTATTATGCCCCTGTGCTGGATCGGAACCCGCATTTAAAAGAACAGGCAGTGCATGTTGCTATGCCTTATGGTGGCGAGGAAGATGATCATCGGGTATTGGATAAACTTGGTCTATTACCCTACCTTTTCAGTAAGATGTCCGGAAAATTGCAACTTGTTTACGCGGGTTCGATGCTTCCTAAGGCTTACAAGCCTTTAGAGGAAATACTGCATTGGCTACATGGAAATCAAGCTGATTTGGATCTGGAGTTGCATTTTATAGGAACTGGTAGCAGGGCCAATGATGAGCGTAGTCATACTATAAAACAGTTGGCAGAGAAGTACGGCCTATGGCAAACCGTTATATTTGAGTATCCGAAGCGTATCCCTTATCTAGACGTACTGACTCATTTGATTGCTGCTGACGGTGTATTTGTATTGGGCAGCACAGAACCGCATTATACTCCATCTAAAGTTTATCAGGGTATTTTATCGCAGAAACCTATTTTAGCAGTATTGCATAGCGCAAGTACGGCTGGTCAGGTTATAGAGGAATCAAAAGCGGGAGTTGTATTAAAATTTGACGGAGAACAAGGCATTTCTACTATTAAACAGTTGTTTGATGAAAAGCTCACTGCATATCGTAGCTTTCATGCTAATTTTGATCCTGCCAGTGTTGACCATACAGCTTTTGAGCAGTACTCGGCTTACAATGTAACAAGGATATTAGCTGAACACCTGGATAAAGCTTTGTTAAAGACCGCTGCGGATGAATAGACTGGCTATCATTTCAACACACCCCATCCAGTACAATGCGCCGCTTTTCAGATTGTTGGCACAGGATAGACGTTTAGTGGTAAACGTTTTTTACACCTTAGGGAAGCAAGCCTCTGAGTTTATTGACCTAGGGTTCAAAAAAAATATTGCCTGGGACATCCCTTTGCTGGACGGATACGACTACCAATTTCTACCTAATACATCGAAAAACCCATCCACCGGTTCTTTCCGGGGTATAGTTAACCCGACTCTTATACAGGAAATTGAGGATTTCAGAGCAACTCATTTACTTGTTTATGGTTGGGCTTTTCAGAGTCACCTGCATGCTTTACGTTATTTTAAAGGTAAAATAAAAGTATTATTCAGAGGGGATTCTACTTTACTGGATGAAAAGCCAGGTATAAAAACAATCCTACGGCGTTTATGGCTGAGGTGGGTTTATAGGCATGTAGACGTAGCCTTGTATGTGGGTGCTAATAATAAAGCCTATTACCAGAAACACGGCTTAGCCGAACACAAACTGGTGTTTGCTCCTCATGCCATAGATATTGCGCGATTTAGTCAGGATATTCATAGCCAGAAAGCTTTAGAACTTAAACAGCAATTAAATATTAGTCCTGACAAAAAAGTGTTTGTGTTTGCAGGTAAGTTTGAATGGAAGAAAAACCCGTTGCTTTTATTAGATGCTTTCCTTAAACTTAATGCAGAAGACACGGAGTTAGTGATGATAGGAAATGGTGTTCTGGAAAGGGAGTTGAAGGTATTAGCGCATGGTTGTGAACGTATAAAATTTCTTCCTTTCCAGAATCAGTCAGTAATGCCAGCAGTTTATAGAGTAGGGGATATTCTTGTCTTACCATCAAAAGGACCGGGCGAGACTTGGGGATTATGTATGAATGAAGCAATGGCATGTGGTTTAGGCATTGTTGCTAGTGATAAGGTTGGTGGCGCAATAGACCTAATAGTAAATAAGAGAAACGGTCTTATATTTAACTCCGGTAAACTTAGCCAACTTACAGAAGCCCTCACAGTATTAGCTCAAATGCCTAAAGAACAACTGAAAGATATAGGGAGGCAATCTCAGATAATAGTAAGTGATTGGAGTTATCAGAATACCGCTTCAGCTATAACAAACTGTGTTCTGGATTAATTTTAACTAAATGGGCAGATTCCAGCACAATAAAATAGCTTACCAAGTCGGTATTTTAACCAGCCTGGGAATTCTATTGCTGGTTTTCACCAGTTTTTCTTTATGGGCCATAGCAGGAACTGTTTTTTTTGGATTTGTTTTTATTAACCTATTGTTTGGTTTCGGTGAAGGCATACCGGTTAACTTAGTGATTAGCTTTATTGCATCCCTGCAATGGATTATTGGCCCAATCCTGAGTTATTACACTGGTATTAATCATCCCTTTTATGGAATGAATATACCAGAGGAGACATATTTCAGTTACATTATACCCGGTACTATACTTTATTATATTGGTTTATCGCTGCCTGTTCTTCATGCGCAAAACGTATCGCTTACTCAACTCGAAAAAATAGAAGAGGCCACCACAGTCAAAAAACAGGGCGCATATTATTTACTTGGAATTGGTTTTGCAGCCAGTTTTTTGTCAGCTTTTGTGCCACCAGCTCTTTACTTTTTTTTGTACCTCTTGTCTCATTTAAAATACTTAGGTGCTTTTTACCTGTATCTCAGCAATGGCAGTAGTAAAATTGTTCTCTATGTTGTTTTTGGTTTTCTTTTGCTTGAAGTATTAGCATCTGCAATTTTTCATGACCTTATACTTTGGGGTTTATTTTTTGCTTTTGTTTATTCCATTAAAACCTATATTAGTATGCCTAAAAAACTGGCTTATGTAGTAGCTGGTTTTTTCATGCTCTTGGTGTTACAGTCTGTGAAGTACCAATATCGTAACATTGCCTGGTCTAATGCGTCTTTAAGTTCGTTTGCACGTACCGAGCTCTTCACTTCAATGGTCCTAACATCTTTTATATCACCAGGAGAGCTTTTTGAAGCTAAGAAAAATGAATTGACGATTACCCGGCTAAATCAGGGCTGGATTATTGCGCGTGTGATGAATTATGTGCCATACAGGCAACCTTTTGCAGATGGTGAGACAATTGAAAATGCTTTTGTAGCTTCTTTACTACCTCGTTTTATAGCTGAGTCAAAAGCCACGGCTGGAGGGCGTGAAAATATGTTCCGATTTACCGGTATTGAGTTACAGTATGGAACTAGTATGAATATAAGTATTATTGGAGAGGCATATGCTAATTACGGGCGTAGTGGGGGCATGGTATTTATGTTCTTTATTGGGTTGGTCTTTAGTTTTATTCTTCGCTATATCCTTCTCAAAAGCCGTGAAAATCCTACCTTACTCTTATGGATACCTTTCCTGTTTCTGCAGGTAATTAAAGCTGAGACGGATTTGATCACAACTTTAAACTATGTGGTGAAAGCTTCTATTGCGATGTTTATTATTTTCTGGGCTTTCCGGAATTTATTAAAGGTAGAAATTTAGAAATTATAATGCCTGTTACTCTCTTTTTTCGGAAATCCATACCTGGCTTTTTTAGCATAGAGAGGCTGTTTCAGATGATTTTACCGGACATTAAAGGAATGGACACAAAATTGGCCCACCTTCCTTTTAAATCAGCTTCGCACCCTACTAAAATCATAAAGAATTTACAATATACTATTAGGCATAAAAGTGCGGTAAACCATATAACAGGGGAGGTTTATTATGTGGCGTTGGCCCTGCCCGGCAAAAGTACCATTCTTACTATTCACGACATTGAATCGTTACGCAATCCTAATTGGATTAAGAATTTTCTTTTAGAACTTCTATGGCTGAAGCTGCCGGTTATGCATACAAACTATGTCACAGTGATCTCTGAGCATAGTAAACAAAAATTGCTGGAAGCAACAGGTATAAATGCAGATAAGGTGTTGGTAATACCCAATTGCATCAACTTTACTGAAAAGGATTTTAAACCGAGATATACACTTGCTTCGGATGTGCCTGTTTTGTTGCAGATTGGTACAAAGCCTAATAAGAACTTGGAAACGCTTATAAAGGCTATACTTAATTTTCCCTGCAAACTTCTTATACTCGGGAAGTTATCGGATGAACAGCGTAATTTACTAATTGCAAATAAGATTGATTACGAGAACTATTTTGACTTGAGCGATGACGAAGTAAAAGTACTATACCATCGTGCGGATATGCTTACTTTCGTATCTACCTATGAAGGGTTTGGCTTACCCATACTAGAAGCAAATGCGTATGGGCTACCTGTTATTACTTCCAACACGACTGCTATGCCTGAGGTGTCAGGAAATGCAGCAGTTCTGGTAGATCCTTTAAATCCTCATCAGATTCTTGAAGCAATTATTAAATTAACTCAGGATAAGGCTTTAAGAGAGCGATTAATAAGTAATGGACTGGAAAATATAAAGCGCTTTAGACCGGAAGTTGTGGCAGCACAGTACGAAGCGCTTTACAAGCATGTTTTATCAGAAAATGGCAAAAATTAAACCCCGTATTCTCATCTTCATAGACTGGTTTCTGCCTGGTTATAAAGCTGGCGGGCCTATTCAGTCGTGCGCGAATTTGATAGAGCACCTGCGGGAGGAATATGATTTTTTGGTAATTACCCGTGATACGGATTACTGCGAAACAGAACCTTATAATACCGTGATGGCTGGTATTTGGAATCAGCTAGCACCTTATTTACAGGTTTACTACGTAGCCAAATCAGATCTGAAGTATAGTATACTTAAAAAAGTAGCATCAGAGGCTCGGCCCGATATCATCTTTATTAATGGAATTTATTCTTTTTACTTTTCGGTTCTGCCCCTGCGTATCGCGAAGCTTATTGGAGCTAAGCAAGTTATCGTTTCGTCAAGGGGGATGCTGGCCCCGAGTGCCATACAGGTAAAAGGTGGTAAGAAGAAGTGGTTTCTGCGCTTTTCAAAGTTTATCGGTCTTTACAGTGGGGTGCGCTTTCACGCAACAAATAATACTGAGCAGGGGCATATTCGTAAAGTGCTAGGTCAAAAGCAGGAGGTGGTGATAGCACCAAACCTGTCGAAGCCTTTTATTGGAAATGGATTAGCTGCCAAAATAAAAAATAGAGGAGAACTGAACCTGGTAAGTATTGCCCGGATATCACCCGAAAAGAACACACTATTTGCCTTACAGCTTCTTGCACAGTTAAAGCAGGATGTTCTTGTACACCTGGATATTTATGGGCCAGTGTATGATGAGGTTTATTGGCAGGAGTGCCAGTCGCTGATCAGGCAGTTGCCAGAGCATATAAAGGTTAACTACCACGGAAGTATTGAAAATGCACTAGTAGAATGTACGCTGCAACAATACCACGCCTTGTTATTACCAACGAGAGGTGAGAATTTTGGACATATTATCCTGGAAAGCCTGGCTGCCGGAGTTCCTGTTCTTATCAGTGACCAGACCCCATGGCGGAACCTGCAGGAGAAGTATGTTGGATATGATTTGTCACTTGATAACCCTCAACACTTCGTAGAAGCCATTTATACCTTAGCCCAAATGCCAAACGAGGAGTTCTGTGTTACGTCTGCGGCAGCGGCTGCTTTTGCGAAAGAGTATATGCTGGATCCTGCTGCTGTAGAAAAGAACAGGAAGCTGCTCAGCTTTTAATGTCTTGTTAAAGGAGACAAAAGTATGTACTATATTTCCTCACCAGTTTTTTGCATCTTGCATTTCGTTATCAATATATTATAAAATTGCAGACGGAGAACAGACATACCGTTAACCTAGCCTCGTTCAGCAACGACTGGTATAACCCAGGTGCGGGTATTGTGAAACGCGCGCTATGGTATGTGGTGAATGCGCTTTTTTTCATCAATCCACTTGTGCCATTAAGTGGATTGAAAGTATGGTTGCTTAGACTCTTTGGGGCTACAGTTGGCAAGGGGGTGGTGATGAAGCCGTCTTTAAATATCAAATATCCCTGGCTTTTGCAAATCGGTAATCATGTATGGATAGGGGAGAATGTCTGGATAGATAACCTGGCTCAAGTGACGATAAAACATAATGTAACGCTCTCGCAGGGAGCCATGCTACTTACCGGTAGCCATGACTATAAAAAGCCGGCTTTTGATCTGATTGTTGGAAGTATAACCCTCGATGAAAGTGTTTGGGTCGGGGCAAAAGCTATAGTTTGCCCTGGAGTTACATGTGGCTCCCATAGTGTGCTGGCAGCAGGCTCGGTGGCTACTTCTGATCTTCAAGCTTATACTATTTACCAGGGCAACCCAGCCATAGCCAAGCGCGAACGCCATATCTCAGCATAAGTTTTAGTTTTGAAAATCTCCATCATCACCATCGTATATAATAACCGCGAGACTATTGCCGATGCAATCGAATCGGTGTTGGGACAAACATACCCTGATGTGGAGTTTATAGTTGTAGACGGTCTTTCTACCGATGGTACCACTGAAGTCATCCGAAACTATGGAAACAGTATAAGCCTCTTTGTCTCGGAAAAGGATGGTGGACTTTACGATGCGTTAAATAAGGGAATCAAACTGGCTACTGGCGATGTGATCGGTTTCCTTCACTCCGATGATCTGTTTTACTCTCAGGATAGTTTAGCCCAGGTTGCAGCAGCTTTTTCTGCTCATAATACCGATTGTGTGTATGCTGATTTATTATATGTGCAGAAAACTGACACAAATAAAGTAGTTCGTAACTGGGTATCGGGTGAGTATGAACGGCACAACTTCCTGTTTGGCTGGATGCCTCCTCACCCAACTTTTTATGTAAAGCGCGAAGTATACGAAAGGTTGGGTCTGTACAACACTACATTTAGAAGTGCTGCAGATTATGAACTGATGCTACGGTATCTGTATAAGCACCAAATTAGCGCTACGTATATCCCCGAAAAATTAGTAAAAATGCGCGTGGGAGGGAAGAGCAATGTTACCTTACAGAACAGGATAAGAGCAAACCGCGAAGATCAGCAGGCCTGGCTTGTTAACGACTTAAAACCTTATTTTTTTACCCGCTATTTGAAGCCACTCCGTAAACTGGTTCAGTTTATTTGAGACTACTTAGCTGCAGTAGCCGACAAACAATGTAGTAGAAGTACAACTTTCCAAAACCAAAAAAGCCCTCAGAAAATTAATTCCAAGGGCTCTTAAAAGAGCGGTCCGGACGGGACTCGAACCCGCGACCTCCGCCGTGACAGGGCGGCATTCTAACCAACTGAACTACCGGACCAATAATTTGAAATAACAGAGCCTTTTGCTCTTCATGCGTTGACCGCAGATAATCTGCGGTCCGGACGGGACTCGAACCCGCGACCTCCGCCGTGACAGGGCGGCATTCTAACCAACTGAACTACCGGACCAACTTTGTTTTCCTTAACGCTGTTCGTTAAAGTGATGCAAATGTATAGGCTATTTTCGTATTCTGCAACACAAGGGCATATTTTTTACGCTATATTTTCTCATTAAAAACCTAAATAATTGTGTGCCAACATATTTATTTTTCATTTGCAGGATATTTTCTCTACTTATTTACCTGTAACAACATAATCTGTTAAATTTGTAGCGAATAACAAGCGAGAAAAATATGCTTTTAGATTTCGAACAGCCGATTGCTGCCTTAGAAGGCAAACTGCAGGAAATGAAAAAACTGGCTACAGAAAGCCAAGTAGACGTTTCGGAGGCGGTAAAGGCTCTGGAAGAAAAGATCAAGAACCTTAAAAAGGAAACATACGCCAATTTAACCCGCTGGCAGCGCGTACAGCTTTCACGTCACCCGGACAGGCCATATACCCTGGATTACATTAAGGGCATTACAGATAAGTTTGTAGAGCTGCACGGTGACCGTACAGTAGGCGATGATAAGGCTATGGTTGGTGGTTTCGGTGAAGTGGAAGGCCGCAGCATCATGTTTATAGGTCAGCAAAAGGGTCGTAACACGAAGCAGCGCCAGATGCGTAACTTTGGTATGGCCAACCCGGAAGGCTACCGTAAAGCACTTCGCCTGATGAAAATGGCAGAGAAGTTCGGCAAGCCAATCGTGACACTGATCGATACACCTGGAGCTTTCCCAGGCTTAGAAGCAGAAGAGCGCGGACAAGGGGAGGCAATTGCCCGTAACCTGAAAGAAATGTTCATGCTGAAGGTGCCTGTTATCTGTATCATTATAGGTGAAGGTGCTTCAGGCGGTGCATTAGGTATAGCTATCGGCGACCGTGTGATGATGCTGGAGAATACATGGTATTCGGTTATCTCTCCTGAATCTTGCTCGTCTATACTATGGCGTAGCTGGAACTATAAAGAACAGGCAGCAGAAGCGCTTAAACTCACTGCTAAAGACATGTTACAGCATAAGCTCATCGATGGTATCATTAAAGAGCCACTGGGAGGCGCGCATACCGAGCCCGACAGGATGATGAAGATGTTGAAGCGCGAGATCATCAAACTTCTGGATGAGCTAGAAAGCATAGATACTGAAGAACGGATTATGCAGCGTATAGACAAGTTCTCGGATATGGGCGTAGTTCTGGAAGCATAGACATTATATAACTGAAAAGAGGCAGCAGAGATATTATACTTTGCTGCCTCTTTTTCATTTTATATCTTTAACTGATCTCAAAGTATAAATCGAATTGCTTCGTAGTTATACTTTCAAACTATAAAACTTATGAAACTACACGTTATTGATACAGGATTTTTTAAGCTGGATGGGGGCGCTATGTTTGGCGTTGTTCCAAAAACTATCTGGCAGCGTACGAACCCGTCAGATGAAAACAACCTATGCAGCTGGGCTATGCGTTGCCTTTTAATTGAAGATGGTAACCGGTTGATCCTAATCGATAATGGAATAGGAGACAAGCAGGATGCAAAATTCTTCAGCCATTACTATCTACATGGTGATGCCTCTCTGAAAAGCTCGCTTAATAAGGCCGGATTTACATCAGAGGATATAACAGATATGTTCCTGACACACCTGCATTTTGACCATTGCGGTGGCGGTGTAAAGTATAAAAATGGTGATGGAGTCCTAGAACTGGTTTTCCCGAATGCGACTTACTGGTCTAATGCTGACCACTGGAAATGGGCTACTGAACCTAATTCCCGTGAGAAGGCATCTTTCCTGAAAGAAAATATATTACCAATGCAGGAAAGCGGACATCTTAAGTTTTTTGAACTTGGCAAACCTTCACCTATCCCTCAGTTTGATGTTTTATACATGAATGGGCACACTGATAAAATGATGTTGCCGGTAATGAACTATAAAGGCCATAAGCTGGTATATATGGCAGATCTGCTACCGTCAGTGGGGCATATACCTTTGCCTTATGTAATGGGCTACGATACGCGTCCACTTCTTACATTAGATGAAAAGGCGGATTTCCTGAATAAAGCAGCAGACGAAAACTACGTCCTCTTTTTTGAACATGATGCCGTGAATGAATGCTGCACGGTACAACGCACCGAAAAAGGCGTGCGACTAAAAGAAACTTTCAGCTTAAGCGAACTATAGAACTGTGAAAGTTGGAATGGCCTTGTCGGGTGGAGGAGCCCGTGGTATTGCGCACCTGGGTGTACTAAAAGCGTTCGATGAACTTGGGTTACCTGTATCTATAATCTCGGGTGTAAGCTCCGGTGCAATTGCTGGCGTATTTTATGCGGCTGGTTTTTCACCTGATGAAATTCTGAAGCTTATACGTGAGCTAAGCATTTTTAAGATCATCAGGCCGGCTTTTGGGAAGATAGGTTTTATGCACCTCGATGAAGTGGAGAAGCTGTATGAGAAGTACCTCGGACCACATGCCACTTTTGAGCAATTGAATCTGCCTGTCATAATCAGTGCCACTGAAATGAACGAAGGCGTTGTAGTCTATTTTTCGGAAGGTGAACTCATTAAACCACTGATCGCTTCTTCGGCAGTACCAATATTGTATCACCCTATTCAATACCAGGGGAAATTGCTGAATGATGGTGGTTTGCTAAACAATATGCCTGTCGACCCTTTGCACATGAATTGCGACGTAAAAATAGGTGTACATGTCAATCCCATAAATCATAATGCTAAGATCACAACCTTGCGAAGTATGGTGGAGCGTACAGCGCATTTAGCTATAAACAATAATGTTAAAATGCGCCTGCATCTCTGCGATTTCCTGATAGAGCCTCCTGAACTTAAATATTATCGCTTGATGAGTTATAGCAAGGCTCAGGAAATTTTTGATATTGGATACAGGTATACCTTGCACCAGGAAAGGCATATAAGACAATTATTAGAAAGCAATTAACAAGCTCTTTCAAAGAGTATAACTGTCAACTGAAGTGCCTAAAATATTGACTTGACTATCTAAATATGTAGATATATAGAATTTTATAGTGTCCAATAGAATTATTATAGAAAAAATATAAATCTTATTATAATTTTTCCGTACATAAGTGATGAACCCTAAAACTTATGTATATGAAGCGAATTTTACTTCTGTTATTCCTTTTCCCGTTTATAGTTTTAGCCCAGGAGAATGAGAGCTTTATGTTTAAAGCAAAAGTAAAACACGGCTCTATTTTAATTGGAGGCAACTTAAGTGGCTTTGCTTACAAAACTCAGGACAACTTACATAGCCTGAACGGTTTACCGGAAGAGGGGCGTAAGATCCAGGTAAATCTGCAATCGAAGAACGGTTATTTTGTGATGAATGACCTGGCTGTGGGCTTAAACCTTAACATTTTCCACGAAAGCAAGAAAGTGACTTCCGATCCGGAACAGGAAGCTTTCCGGGAAACTCATTTCATGATTGGTCCCTTTGCCCGATATTACCTTGACAATGGGGTATTTGGTGAAGTAGGAGCCAGTTTAGGTAAGCATAACTTCTCAGATGGCTTTCAGTCTAACTTATTGGAGGCATCGGTTGGAGTTGGTTATGCTTTTTTCTTCAACGAGAAATTCTCTATTGAGCCCATGATAAATTTCAGGTACTTCAGGCAGCGAAAAGATAAGCAGGAGTATACTACGATGGGCCCCTTGCTGGGAGTAGGTTTCCAGGCATATTTATTGCGTAAGCGGGCGCACGTCATCAAAATTGGTTTGTAATTGCGTATTTTTGTGTGTATTTATACATTCAGTTAAAGCTATACTATATTTATAGTTTATTTACCGGCTTTAGCATAGCTAATACACATACATGATCGCTAAATTTTTATCTAAACTATTTTTTAAGTCTACCGGCTGGACTCTTAATGGCAACCTTACGCCCGAAAACCGCCGTTGTGTAATGATTGCTGCTCCGCATACCAGTAACTGGGATTTTGTTTATGCGCGGGCTGCTTTTTACCTCATGGATGCACCCATTCGCTATACTATCAAAAAGGAATTCATGCGTTTTCCTTTTGGTGGCTTGCTACGCTCTATAGGTGCTTTACCTATCGACAGATCTAAGAACACTAAAATGGTTGATGCCATGATCCGGATCTTTGAGGAAACTCCCGGAGATATGTGTGTAATGGTAACACCAGAAGGAACACGTAAATACCAGCCTCGCTGGCGACGCGGCTTCTACTATGTTGCCTTGGGAGCCAATGTTCCGATCGTGTTAGGTTACCTTGATTACTCAAAAAAGGAAGCAGGTATCGGACCGACTTTTTACCCGACCGGCGATGTGGAAGCTGATATTGAGAAGATTATGGCTTTCTATCGTACAAAAACTGCCAAGTACCCGGAACAGGGTGTAAAATAGTCTGCATGTTTCATAAGCAATTAATCCTAAACTTGTTGGGTTATGAATATTGAAGCCTTACGTGAACTTTGTTTAAGTTTGCCGGGTGTAACGGAAGATATTAAATGGGGTGCTGATCTTTGCTTTTTAGTAGGAGAGAAGATGTTCTGCGTGACAAGTATAGATGCGCCACATTCAGTTTCGTTTAAAGTTACTGATGAGCAATTTGATGAAATGGTAGGTAGGCCAACTATAGTTCCGGCACCTTATATGGCCCGCAACAAATGGGTGAGTGTGCAGGACTGGAGTGGCCTTACTAATAATGAGTGGGAAACTTATGTTAAGCAGAGTTATGGTTTGGTTAAGTCTAAGCTCACCAAAAAGCTGCAAAAAGAGATTGATGCTATAGTTTAAAGGCTATAGTATTTAAGGAAAAAGCTCCTGAATTATACATTCAGGAGCTTTTCTGTTTTATAGTTGAGCTATAGTTTATGCGATCTGTCTCAGGTCTACAGGTATAACTCTGGAGATACCGGCTTCGATCATGGTGATTCCATACATCACATCTGTAGAGGCCATCGTTCGCTTGTTATGTGTCACAACTATAAACTGCGATTCGTTTGAGAAGGTACGGATGATGTTGTTGAACTTGTCGATATTGGCATCATCAAGTGGGGCATCTACCTCATCAAAAATACAGAACGGAGCTGGTTTTAGGAGGTAAATAGCGAACAGCAAAGAAATAGCTGTAAGGGTCTTCTCGCCACCTGACAGCTGGTTTATAGTTAACGGGCGCTTGCCTTTCGGCTGTGCCATGATCTCGATCTTAGACTCCAGCGGGTTAGTTGGGTCTGTTATTACCAGGTCGCAATTATCTTCGTCGGTAAACAGGCTGCGGAACACGCGTATAAAGTTGCCCTTTATCTCATTGAACGACTCCAGGAATTTCTCCTTGGCTACTGTGTCAATTTCATTGATCGTATCGAGCAGAGTGTTCTTAGCGTTTACAAGGTCGTTGCGCTGCTCTGTAATGAAGTTATTACGCTCTTCTATCTCCGTATAAGCCTCGGCAGCCATCGCGTTCACAGGGCCCATTCTGTCGATACTGGCACGCAGGTCGGAAATATATTTGCCTAGTTCTTCTGTAGGCATTTCTATACTTTCGTCAGCTGGCAGGTACAGGTCTTCTGTTTCGATGTTGAATTCTACTGCCAGGCGCTCCTGCACCGATACCAGTTTTATTTTAGTATCGTTCAGGGCTTGTTGCATACGCATCAAAAGTTCATCTGCATTCTGGCGTTTGCGCTGCAATTCACGAATTGTTTTATCTTTCTCGTCCAGTTCGCCACGCAGCGTAAAGTATTTCTTCTCGATCGCCTCCAGTTCATAGCCAAACTCCTGACGTGCTTCGGTCATTTGTTCCACTATGGCTTCGTTCTCTTCTATAAAGTCGGTAGCAACAGCCGTTTCTTCTTCCGATCGGGCCATTTCCTGTTTCAGGCCTTCAATTCGCTCCAGGTTCGATTCAACTGTTTTCTGTTTATAGCTGATCTCTTGCTGTAAGCTTGCAAAACGGTTCTTTAACTGGTGAAACTGGATGTTCTCCTGGTTATACATGCCATTTATAACCGCGATCTGTTCCTGCTGGCGGTTCAGTTGCGAAGTATAGACTGCCAGTTCTTCCTCTAGGCGCTTCAGTTCCAGTTGGTCTGTCTCAGCTACCGGCGACATCTCTAGGAAAAGTTTACTTAACTCGTCTTTGCGCTGCAGTAGTTCTTCTTTCTTCTGAGTATAGTTTTGCCTGTTCTGCTGATGCTGCTCATGCATAATGCGAACAGTTAATAATTCCTGCTGCATTTTAGACACTTCGCGCTCCAGCTCTTTGATACGCTCTTTCTGCGATTCGCTTTTATAGTTTAACAGGATCTGTTGCTGGGCATTTACACGGCTTTGGAGTATATCAGTCTGGTGAGTAAGCTCTTCTACTTCTTTAGAAAGCATTTCCAGGTTCTGTTTACGACCAAGGCGGTTACCATCCAGCACACCAACCGAGCCCCCTGATAAGCTTAGAGGCTTTTTAATGGCAGAACCATCTTTTAATAAGATGATCTTATAGTCTGAAGTATAAAAATCAGCATCGTCAGAAATGTAAACGTTGCGCAGCATATACTTTACCAGGTCGCTATACTTTTTATCTGCTTTAACTACCTCGTAAGCTGCCTTCAGGTCGCTTTCAGAGTAAGTAGCAGTTGGTTCAAGTTCTTCTATTTCTGAAAGTATAATAAAGTTTGCGCGGCCCTTATTCTGCTCTTTAAGCAAATCAACGGCAGTTACAGCATCCTGAAGTTCATCCACAACAAAGTAAGTCATGTACTGCTCCAGATATGCTTCGATCAAGCCTTTATAAGCTGACTCACACACTATAATATCCGAAAGGAGAGGAGCTGGCTTTTTCCAATCGCCGGACTGGGCCAAATATTTTATAGCTTCCGGATAGCCCTCCATATTCTCGACCAGCGATTTTGTGAGGTTATATTGATTTTGTTTCGAGTCGCGTTTACGATTCAGGTCAACAAGGTCCGCTTTCAGAACTTCAATGTCTTGTTCCGTCTTCTCAATGTTGTGCAGTAAAGTTTCTTCTTTGGCTTGCAGGCTAACCAACTCAGTAGTTGTAGTTTCCAAAAGTTCCTGGGCCTCCTGTAGTTGCTCTGCCAATAGCTGCGCATCTTCATCAGCAGTTAATTGCTGCTGGTCCATACGGTCCAGGTCCGAAACTATACTTTGTATCTGTACATTACTTATCTCAAGCTGCTTGTGGTGCTGGAATACAGCGTTCTGCTTGTCGCGGTGCTGTAAACTCAGATCCTGCTGCGAATCCTGTAAGGTTTGCTTTTGCTCTTGTGCGTCCTGCAACTGTTCACGTAAGGCCTGCACCTGTTCTTCAGCTGCGCCAAACTGATCCTGTACAGTTTCCAGTTCATTATGTAGCTCCACTATACTTTCCTGTATATGCTCTACATTGGAAGAGTCCTGGCTTATTTGCTGGCGAAGCTGCGTTACCCGCTCAGTAAGATAGGTGCTTCTTTCAGCTTTTAGTTTGATATCGTTCTCCAGTTGGCGCAGCTTGGCAGTTTGTACCTGCATGGTTTTCTGCATTTCGCCAAGTTGTTCCTGCGTGCGGTTTAGTTCTTCTTTCTGGTCAGCGATCGCATCTTCCGCTTCCGTAACTGCGCCTACATAAACTTCTTTCAGTTCTGTTTCGCGCTGTACATCCTGCTCCAGGCGTTCCATGGTTTGCTGGTACTGGCTTATGTTACGACGGGCAAATTCCAGACTATGTTTCTTGTAGTCTTCCTTTAACTGGAAATACTTAATAGCTTGTTTAGCTTGTCTTTCCAGCGTCTTCATGTTCTTGCCGATCTCAAACAACACGTCTTCCACGCGTTCAAGGTCAGCATCAGTTTCTTCCAGCTTTTTTAGGGTCTGCTTTTTACGAACACGGAACTTAGAGATACCGGCAGCTTCCTCAAACAATAAGCGGCGTGAGTTTTCCTTATCGTTCAGGATCTCGTCCACCATTTTCAACTCTATGATCGCATAGCTATCCGAGCCAATACCAGTGTCTAGGAAAAGTTCGTTGATGTCTTTCAGGCGGCAAGGCACTCCGTTTAAGAGGTATTCGCTGTCGCCGGAGCGGTGGTAGCGGCGCGTTACAGTAACCTGCGAATATTCAGTTGGCAGTACACCACGATTGTTATCAAAAGTGATAGAAACTTCAGCCATTTGTACCGGCTTGCGGGTTTTGGAACCGTTAAATATCACGTTCTCCATTTTGTCGGAGCGCAGGTTTCGGGTTTTCTGTTCGCCGAGCACCCAACGTATGGCATCCACCACGTTAGATTTACCGCAGCCATTCGGCCCTACAATTCCTGTTATACCTTCGTCGAAGTTGATGACCACACGGTCGCCGAAACTCTTGAAGCCTTTGATCTCTAATCTTGATACTTGCATTCGCTAAAAGCAGAAAAATCTGAATTCCAATCTCAAAAATAAGACTATTTCTCGTATCTGAGATAGTATAGCGCGCTTAAAACTATAGTTTTTACAAATTCTATACTTTGCCGTGTTACAACTATAATTTAAGTGTATTTATACTTTAAATTGACTATATTTGATAATAAGACATCCTGATGGAAGATTTTAAATTCATTTTCTATATACTGCTGGCGATCGGTTACTTTATTTTCAGTAACTGGCGCAAATTCTTTAAAGATGATCCGGGACAACCTAAAAAGTTCAGGGATGAGAATGAGCCACCTGTACAACGAACCGAAACGCCACGCAGGCCATCGGTGCCTGTAACATCGTTTGAGGATATTTTAAAAGAGCTACAGCCTAAAATAGAGCAAGCCAGGTCAGAGGCAAGGGAATTGGTGCCTGTACCAGCCCTACAACAAGTTAATATCCCAAAGAAAAGAGAAGTGCTATCTTATGAAGCACCGGTTAGAGAACCGATATCGTTAGAGAAGCAGTTTCCGAAGCGGAGAACAATTGAGCGCTACCAAACTCCTGAAGCTTATACTATAAAGGAAACCAGGTACCATAAAGCATTCGACCCGTCTATACTTCGAAATCCGGCTACAGCCCGCGAGGCATTTATACTTTCTGAGATCTTTAACAGAAGATACTAATTACTAAATCCATTTCGAGCTCGAATCTATTGTAAGCCACTGCCCTGCGTCAAGACGTAGGTAATTATGTTTACACCCATTTGCAGGGCTTCCCTACGCTTATTTTCTGGGTCGTTATGTACTTCGGCATCTTCCCAACCATTGCCCAGGTCGGTTTCATAACTATAAAAACACACTAATCTACCTTCGTGAATTATGCCAAAACCCTGGGGCGGCTTGTTATCGTGCTCATGTATTTTTGGTAGCCCATTCTTAAAAGTAAATTTCTGTTTATAGATCGGGTGATTAAAAGGCAACTCTACAAACTCATACTCCGGAAACACTTTCTTCATTTCCTTCCGGATATACTTATCTAACCCATAGTTGTCGTCGATGTGCAGAAAGCCGCCGCTAATGAGGTAGTTCCGTAAGTTCTGCGCATCCGAATCCGAAAAAACAACGTTGCCATGCCCTGTCATGTGCACAAAAGGATAAGCAAATAACTCCTGACTACCGATCTCTACCACATCTTCGTCTGGCTTAATGTTCATGTTCAAGTTTTGGTTACAGAACCTGATCAGGTTTGGCAGGGATGTTTTATTGGCGTACCAGTCGCCGCCACCGCTATACTTTAGTTTGGCAATTTTAAAACTATAACGCTGCGCCACCAGGGGCGAGGTAATCAAAACCAGAAATAGCAGGAGCAGGGTTCTCTTCATGTTATAGTTTATAGTATAGATCTAACGCAACGTATCATGTATTTCGTGTAGCACCTGCAAGGTATGGCAGGCTACAAGCGCAGCTGTTTCAGTGCGCAGTCTGCTATTACCAAGCGTAACTGGCCTGATGCCCAATTTATAGGCTTCCTGTATCTCAGAAGAAGAAAAATCGCCTTCAGGGCCTATTAAAATGCAGTGCGGATCGAGTGGAGTATAGTAGTCTTTTATACTTTTAGTTGCATCATCTTCCAGGTGAGCAATAAAGGTGCGCTCGTGGTGGGCCTGCTGCACAAACTTATGGAAAGGAGTAAGGTCGTTCAGCAACGGCAAATATCCTTTCTGAGATTGCTTCATGGCACTTACTGCTATCTTTTCCAGCCTGTCGAGGCGTAACTGCCGACGTTCAGAATGCTCACATAGCAGGAAAGTTATTTCATTCACTCCAATTTCAACTGCCTTCTCAACAAACCATTCCATGCGGTCCATGTTTTTGGTGGGTGCCACAGCTATATGAGAGACGTACGGCAACTTGCCATATTCTATCTGCTTATCGATTATCTGCAGCTTACACTTTTTATGGTTTGCATCCTGTATAATCGAAGTATAAAGTCCACCGACACCATCAACCAGATACACTGTGTCGCCGGGTTGCAAGCGCAACACCCGCGTACAGTGTTTCGATTCTTCTTCGTTTAAAGTATAGAATTCAGAGGTGATATCAGGAGTATAAAATATGTGCACTTCTATTATATAGATTTAGAATGAATTATAAAAGGTTTATAGTTTCAGTTAAAACCTCTCTCGGAATTAGTATACGAAAGTATAAACTTAAACAGTATTTTAAATATAAAAGCCCCGTCACAAAAAGGTAACGGGGCTTTTAAAGCTATGTTTTAACTATTTAGTCAATAGTAACTTCTACCTGTGGGGCACCAGCCATGATCTCATCATTGGCATAGTTTGCATATTTCGTAAAGTTCTTCACGAATTTAGTTGCTAGGTCTGTCGCTTTTGCATCGTACTCTTCTTTGCTGCTCCAGGTGTTACGCGGGTTCAGTATTTCATCAGGTACGTTAGGGCAAGAGTTTGGCATCTCCATGCCAAATATTGGGTGCTTGGTATAGCTAACATCATTCAGCTCTCCATTAAGCGCAGCGGTTATCATAGCGCGCGTATATGGTAGCTTCATACGTGAACCAACGCCGTAAGGGCCACCTGTCCAGCCTGTGTTCACTAGCCATACATTCACGTTGTTCTCTTCCATTTTCTTACCCAGCATCTCGGCATATTTTGTAGGGTGTAATGGCAGGAATGCCGCACCGAAACACGCTGAGAACGTAGTTTGTGGCTCTGTGATACCAACCTCAGTTCCGGCAACCTTCGCTGTGTAACCAGAAATAAAGTGGTACATTGCCTGGCTGGCATTAAGTTTAGAGATCGGAGGCAGTACACCGAACGCATCAGCTGTCAGGAAGAAGATGTTCTTCGGAATGTCAGCTCTAGATGGTTCCACAGCATTATCGATGTGGTTGATAGGGTAGGCCGTACGTGTATTTTCTGTTACAGAACTGTTGGTATAGTCAACAGTGCGGGTGCCTTCGTAGAAACGTGTGTTCTCTACAATAGAACCGAAACGGATGGCATCCCAGATCTGCGGTTCTTTTTCGCGGGTCAGGTCGATAACCTTTGCATAGCAACCGCCTTCAAAGTTAAATACGCTGTCAGTTGCCCAGCCATGCTCGTCGTCACCGATAAGGCCACGGTTAGGGTCAGCAGAGAGAGTAGTTTTGCCTGTACCTGAAAGACCGAAGAAAATAGCGGTATCACCATCTTTGCCAACGTTGGCAGAGCAGTGCATCGACAGGGTGTTCTTTTCGTGAGGTAGTATATAGTTCAGTACGCCGAAGATACCTTTCTTCATTTCGCCTGCATAACCAGTACCACCTATCAGGATCATGTTCTTCGTAAAGTTGATGATCGCAAAGTTAGACTGGCGTGTACCGTCCACTTCAGGGTCAGCCTGGAATTCAGGTGCACAGATGATCGTAAATTCAGGAGTATGGTTCTTAACTTCTTCCTCGGTTAAACGCAGGAACATGTTGTTGCAGAAAAGGTTCTGCCATGCCTGGGTGTTAACTATACGCAGGTTAAGTCGATAATCAGGGTGAGCACCGGCGTAAGCATCACGCACATATAATTTTTTATCCTTCAGGAAGTCAACCATCTTAGCCTGTAACTGGTCGAATTTCTCAGGATCGAAAGCAATATTAATATCGCCCCACCACACAGAGTCTGCTGTTTTAGCATCCTTTACTACAAAACGGTCCTTTGGAGAGCGGCCGGTAAATTTGCCCGTGTCGCACATTAAAGCGCCTGAGTCGGTAAGTGCACCTTCGCCATTTTTAAGGGCTTCCTCTACCAGTTCAGCCGGGCTAAGGTTCCAAAGCACTTCTTTTGCCTCTTTAATTCCTAAGCTGTCTAAACCTACTTGAGATTTATGTCCAGATTCTTTCATTTGGTATTTATTGGGTTAATTAAATAGGTGATGTTCTTGTATTACTTGGTGATACAAAAATATGAAAAATAGTATATTATAATAGAATAGAAAATCATTAATTACGGATGTTATCTGAATTAGTAGATACAATGTAAAATATTTGTCTGTTTGTGTCTAAACTGATATATTTACCTTCTTTGTAGCTCAAATAATCTAACAACCAACTTTAACATCTATGTCTTTAAGAGAACACACTGTCACCGACAAGATCTCGGAGCATGCTGCTCCAATGGGAGCGGAACCGACAGGCCCCGAAATGTTCGGACACCCTAAAGGTTTATTCTACCTTTTCTTTGCAGAACTTTGGGAGCGTTTCAGTTTTTATGGAATGCGCGCTCTGCTGGTTCTTTACATGGTTAACGACTTACTATATAGTGATAATGTCGCTTTTGGTATTTACGCTGCTTATGGTGCCTTAGTTTATGCTACTCCTGTTATTGGTGGTATGATCGCCGATAAATTACTTGGTTACCGCCGCTCTATTATGCTTGGTGCTGTGTTAATGGCACTTGGTCATTTTGCCCTTGCTATAGAGCACCCGGTTTTCTTCTACGGTGCATTGGCACTTTTGATTGTAGGTAACGGCTTTTTTAAGCCAAATATTTCTACAATGGTAGGTACGCTTTATGCGCAAGGTGATGCAAGACGCGATGCAGGTTTCACTATCTTCTACATGGGTATAAACATTGGTGCTATGCTGGCGCCACTTGTTTGCGGTTACCTGGGTGCTGAATATGGCTGGCATTATGGTTTCGGTGCAGCTGGTGTAGGTATGTTAATTGGCCTTATCATGTTCTGGAACGGTACTAAAAGCGGTGTTTTCGGCGACAGAGGCTTACCTGCTGATCCTGCAAAAGTTCAGGAGAAAGTTGCCGGTATCTCAAGAGGTAACTGGGTTTCTATACTTTCAGTAGTAGCACTTCCATTCCTGGCTATTCTTCTTTTCCACGGATCTATGGACCTGCCTGGTTTCGGAATGACTGAATTCGACGGTAGCCTGATCGGTATCGTAATGAACTATATCCTGCTGCCGGTAATTGCGCTGGTACTTATTTATAGCTTAGTTAAAGAAGAGAAAAAGGAGCGTGAGCGCCTGTTCGTAGTTATACTTCTTACTTTCTTTATCACTGTTTTCTGGTCTTTCTTCGAGCAGGCTGGTTCTTCACTAACTCTGTTTGCAGAGCGTAACGTGAACCTGACGTTCATGAATGCTGCCCAGACAAACTCTATCAACCCATTCTTTATCGTGTTGTTTGCGCTTCCGTTCTCAGCTATGTGGCTATTCTTCTCAAGAATGCGCATGAACCCTTATACGCCCGTTAAGTTTGCTTTAGGTATTGCCCAGCTTGGCCTTGGCTTCCTTATTTTTGCCTTGAGCGCTAACTATGCTGATGCTGATGGACGTGTTTCTATCTGGTTCCTGATATTAGGTTATATGCTGATAACAACAGGTGAATTATTTATTTCGCCAGTTGGTCTGTCTAAAGTAACAGAGCTGTCTCCTAAAAAGATCGTTTCTTTTATCATGGGTATCTGGTTCCTGTCTTCTTCTTTTGCACACTACATTGCAGGTATCATTGCGAAGCTTACTTCAGTAAGCGATAGCGGCGAAGAAGTTTCAGGCATGGAGTCACTATTGGTTTACACGGGCGTATTCGAGCAGATAGCCTATGTTGCCTTTGGTTTTGCTGTGTTAGCTTTATTGCTTACTCCGCTTATGCGTAAGTGGATGCACGGTATTCACTAAGACTTATTCATCTATAAGTATAAAGCCTTCGCTAAATTTAGCGAAGGCTTTTTTTATTTGCCGTATTTTACAAATATTGCACTTGAATAAGATATTAACCTATAAGAGGTTTATTATCTGTTATTTACTATAACTTAAATAAGATTATCTGAACAAACTTTTACACTTTTAGCCACATGTATTCTTTTACCCGGAAAGTGCAGTGTATCGCTGCCTTTTCAATGCTACTATTTTCTGCCTGCCAGTCAGTTATAGATACGCCTGCGCCTGCACCTATCGTTTCAGAGCCACAGGCTACTATCTATACTATAAAACAAGGAGAGCACAGCTCCAATGCTCCTGTAAAATTGCTTTCAAGTTCATCAGTCCGCTTTATGGCTACTTTTGATGTGTCTGCTATTTATGAAACATCTAAAAAGGAAAACCAGGCGGATATAAACAAACTATATGGCATGGCCGACTGTCGCTCAGACCATCATAGCAATAGTGCCCGTTTTGGCTGGCGCTGGTATAACGGCAACCTGGAAATTCATGCTTATACTTATCTAAATAAGGCTAGACAATCAAAACTGGTTGGTACTGTAGATCTCAACAAAGCCTATACTTACGAAATACAGCTAGATGATAACAAGTATGTATTTATATTTGACGGTAAAACTGTAGAATTGCCCAGGCACTGCAATGGCATAGGAGAGGGCTACCAGCTATATCCATACTTTGGTGGCGATGAAGTTGCACCTCACGACATCACAATTGCCATACGCGACCATAACAAAGATTCTTAAGATTTACAGGATGTTGATCGATATAGTATAGATTTAAGAGATTTTAAAACAGGAGGTAAGCCAAACTATAAGTTCTATTCTATCAGCATCCTTTGTAGTAAACAAAAAGCCCTTGCACCAAACGATGCAAGGGCTTTCCTTTATTTATACTATGGGATGTCTGGATTACATCATTCCACCCATGCCGCCCATGCCACCTGGCATGCCGCCGCCCATAGGAGCACCTTCTTCAGCCGGCTCTTCCGAAACTACACATTCAGTAGTTAACAGTAAACCTGCAATAGAAGCAGCATTCTCAAGCGCAAGACGTGTAACCTTAGTTGGGTCGATGATACCGGCAGCAAACATGTTCTCATACTTGTTATCGCGGGCATTATAACCATAATCGGCTTTGCCTTCACGAACCGCCTGTACTACTACAGAGCCTTCGCCACCTGCGTTAGAAACGATTGTTCTAAGCGGAGATTCCAGAGCTGTTTTAATGATGCTTACACCAGTCTGCTCATCAGCATTGTAAACATCAATATTATCAAGGGCATCAAGTGCACGGATAAGGGCAACACCACCACCGGCAACTATACCTTCTTCAACAGCAGCACGGGTTGCGTGCAGTGCATCATCAACGCGGTCTTTCTTCTCTTTCATCTCCACTTCAGTAGAAGCACCGATGTAAAGGATAGCAACACCACCAGAAAGTTTAGCTAAACGCTCCTGTAATTTTTCTTTATCGTAGTCAGATGTTGTTGATTCCATCTGCGATTTGATCTGGTTGATACGCGCTACGATATCATCTTTCTGACCAGCACCGTTAACCAGTGTTGTGTTGTCTTTGTCGATGATCACTTTCTCAGCCTGACCTAAGTAGTCAAGTGTAGCGTTCTCTAATTTATAACCGCGCTCTTCAGAAATAACTGTACCACCTGTTAAGATAGCGATGTCTTCCAGCATAGCTTTTCTGCGGTCGCCGAAGCCTGGAGCTTTAACAGCAGCAATTTTAAGTGACCCACGTAGTTTGTTAACCACTAAAGTAGCAAGTGCTTCGCCGTCTACATCTTCAGCAACTATAACTAAACCTTTACCAGTCTGAACAACCTGCTCTAATACTGGCAGAAGCTCCTTCATAGTAGAAACTTTCTTATCGTAAATCAGGATGTAAGGGTTATCGAAGTCAGCTTCCATTTTCTCCGGGTTAGTCACGAAGTATGGAGACAGGTAACCGCGGTCAAACTGCATACCTTCTACAGTTTTTACTTCAGTTTCAGTACCTTTTGCTTCTTCAACAGTGATAACGCCGTCTTTACCAACTTTATCCATCGCATCAGCGATCATTTTACCGATCTCAGCGTCGTTGTTAGCAGAAATAGTACCTACCTGAGCGATCTCAGAAGAGTTCTCAATTTTTTTAGACTGCGAACGCAGGTTCTCAACAACAGCATGAACTGCCTTATCGATACCACGCTTCAAATCCATTGGGTTAGCACCAGCCGCTACGTTCTTAATACCGGCAGTGTATATAGCCTGAGCCAATACAGTTGCAGTTGTAGTACCGTCACCAGCCTGGTCAGCAGTTTTAGAAGCTACTTCTTTCACAAGCTGTGCGCCCATGTTCTCGATAGCATCTTTCAACTCGATCTCTTTCGCTACCGACACACCATCTTTCGTGATGGTTGGAGCTCCGAATTTTTTGTCAATAATTACGTTTCGGCCTTTAGGACCTAAGGTAACTTTTACAGCATTCGCCAGTTTGTCTACACCGGCTTTAATTTTGCCACGTGCATCGGCATCAAATGTGATGTTCTTCGCCATAGTTTATATGATCTGATTAAATTTTACGAATTGTTAAGATTAAAGTACTGCCAGAATATCCGACTCACGCATGATCAGGTAATCGCCGCCATCGATAGAGATCTCAGTACCTGCATACTTGCCATACAACACCTGGTCGCCTACTTTTACCTGTGGCTTCATAAGTGATCCTTGATCAGATACTTTACCTTCGCCAACGGCTACTATTTCGCCACGCTGTGGCTTCTCTTTAGCAGTGTCCGGAATGATGATACCAGACTTCGTTTTTTCTTCGGCTGCAGCAGGTGCAACAATTACTCTGTCTGCTAGTGGTTTAATGCTGATTGACATAGTTTGTAAATATTATTAGGTTTTATGGTTAAGTTAAACGTTGAAACCGATACGTAACTATCACTTCTTGTGCCAAGCCTTGTTTTGAGTTGGTTTAAGCCATTTTAGCAGTCTAATTGACTTTCGATACTGACAATTTTGTCATTTTATGTCAGGCATCAGAACTTATTTGGTGAAATACCGTCATAGCCTGGCAGGCTGGTAAAATAAAAAAGCCAACCTTCATCAGGTTGGCTTTATATAATTTGCTTACGCTTCGTTATTCGTTATTGGCTGTATCTACCATTGCTGGTATGTCAGCTGCATCAGGTATAACGGCAGTACTGTCAGTTACGCCTGGCAGGGCAGCAGGTGCACCCGGTGTGTTAGACTGACGAGCGCGTTCTTCGTTAATGCTGCTACCAACAGCAGATTCGTTTGCTGAGCTTACCATCATGTGCGTTCCAAGTGTCAGCACAACAAGGGCTATAGCAAAACCCCAGGTTAATTTCTCTAATAGGTCACCAGTTCGTTTTACACCCATTAGCTGGCTGGTGCTGCCGCCAAACTGGCTTGATAGCCCGCCGCCTTTTGGGTTTTGTGCCAGCACAACCAAAATAAGCAACACGCAAATGAAAACGATAATACTGATAAGGGCGATGTACATCTTAGTTTATGTTTTGTAATTTTTCTATCTGTTCAGCAAAGTAACTCTTTTTTTCCGGATTTTTCAAAATGAGTTGCTCATATATTTTAATGGCCTTTTTAACTTTCCCCTGTTTCAGGAAGATAGTAGCCAGGTTTTCGGAGGCCATCCCTTTCTTTATCTTAGAGCTTTTCAACGAAAGATCTTCCTGTGGTTCAGGCTTAAGCTTTAAATTAGCCATAGTTTTCAGCCTTGGGTTAAGCTTCAGGAACTGATCAATGATGTCGAGTTGCTGGCTCAGGATATTGTTTGCCGGCTGAACCGCTTTCTCAAGCTCATGCGTTTTATTATACTCCAGGATCATCTCCGGGTGGAAGGCAAACGGTTTAGGACGTGTATATTCGTTCTTTAGCTGCAGTTGCTCACCCATTCTGCTGGAACCCATCCAGTATCCCAGGGAATCCTCCGCATACATGCGGTCAATTTCATCGAAGTTATAGTTTACAGCCGCATCTTCAGGGTTAGACGTTGTCAGAACTTCGGACTTACCGGCATCTTCAGAAATGGCTGAAGTGGCTTGTATACTAAGTGGCTCAGGATTTACTATTAATGAATCTTCTTCAGTGATTTCCTGTAATGCATTCTCTGATTCCTGTATGCTAGTGTTTTCGACTAAAGAAGAGTTATTAAATTCTTCTTCAGTTATTATGTCAGGAGTTTGGGCAAGAAGATCGGTAAATGACGCATTAAGGCTGCTGATAGTTAAGAGGTCTGCCAGTTCGTTATCAGTTGCAGGCTCAGCAACTATAAGCTTATCAGTTTCAGCTGTCGATCTTATACTTACTTCTTCTGCAAGCTCTTCAATTTCATCTGTCTCTTCAGTAACTATACCTTCAGCCACATCCAGGATTACATCATTATCAGATGCTATAACTTCTTTAACTATAGCTTCTTCAGTAGGGTTAGCTATAGTTTCAGTTGAATTCTCTTCAAGTATAAGCTCCGGTGTTTCGTTTATAGTTTCTTCCTGTACTTCAACTATAGCCGCATCCTGTATTACAGGTTCTGTTGCTTTTGTTTCCTGTTCAGTTACTACAGATTCATCGAAAACAGGAGTAGTTACCGGCGAAGTATAAATTACACGTTTCAGTAATTGCCTGTCGGTGGCGTAGGAAGCGGCACGGCGCAAACGCTGCGTAGACAGCATGCTTCCCTTGTCGTAAGCAGACTTGGCCAGGAGCAAATGCGCCGTCTGGCAGTACGGAAAAGTTTGCGCAACTTTCTCCAGTTCTGCTGTCTGCTGATCTGTTATGCTCGAGGCTTTCTGTATCAGTTCAAGAAAAGCTGACTTGTTCATCCGGGTAATCTATACTTTATAAAGGCTTATACTTACCAGTTTGCAACTGTTTTATTGAATACATCGATCACAAGGCGCTCCGTAAGGTTCTCTATAAAAGAGGGTGGAAGCTGGGTAACATCAATATTGGCATCAAAATCTTCAGAGATCGAGAATAGCTGATCGAAGCTTTCTTCCGGGTTCATGTTGTTTACAAACCGTACCTGCACACCAAGTGTAAGCCTGTTAAGGGAGGCGCGGTCTATTTCGCCCTCACGCTGAACCGCAGCAGGTGTTACAGTAAAGCTCACGATCTGGCCTTCTAACTGCAGGTCGCCTTCCTGTTGTAATAGCGTTAAATTTGTGTTGCGTCGATAATAATCCTTAAAATTGCTTGTAACGATCTGAGTCAGGTTAGAAGGACCTTCACCTGTCGGGTTCTCAATATTCTGGATAGAAATCGTCTGGATATCCGGTGAAATAGTAGTTCCGGTAAAGGAGTATACCCCGCAGCCACTTAGCGCAAAAGTCAGCGCCAGCGTCAGCAAAGTATAAATAGGTTGTAGCTTATTCTTCGATCTCATACTGCTTCAGTTTTCTGTACAGCGTCCTTTCTGAAATGCCAAGGTCCTGGGCGGCATATTTACGCTTGTTTCTGTGCTTTTTAAGCGCTTTCACAATCAGTTCCTTCTCCTTATCTTCTAAAGATAGGCTTTCTTCTGCACTTTCGTGTTGTATGTCTTCTATTTTTTGATCTTCGTATTCGAGTGGCTGTGATTGCTTCATTGGCAGATAATAGCCTTCGTTCTGCTCTTGTGGCTGATATGGGCGCGGCTCGTAAGGTTGGCCAATATTCTCGAACAGATGGCTATGCTCTTTCAGAAGTTCCGTATCAACAGGCTGATGTGTCAGTATCTCGAAAACAAGCTTCTTTAACTCCGACATATCACGGCGCATATCAAACAATACCTTATAAAGTATGTCGCGTTCCGAAAATGCCTGATCTCCTGATTTCTCTGAATTTAAAAGTGCAGGTACATGGCTGGCCTGTTCGCGGGGCAAATAGCGTTTCAGCGTTTCTGCATCAATTTCACGGTCGTACTCCAGCACCGATATCTGCTCCACTATATTTTTAAGCTGACGGATGTTACCCGGCCAACGGAAATCCAGCAGCACAGGTATCGCTTCAGGAGTAAGCGTAATAGATTTTACCCGGTACTTTTCGGCAAAATCGCTGGCAAACTTACGGAACAACAAGTATACATCGTCGCCACGCTCGCGCAAAGCAGGCACTGTAATCGGAACGGTATTTAGTCTATAGTACAGGTCTTCCCTGAAACGGCCTTTTTCTACCGCATTCAGCAGGTTTACGTTCGTGGCGGCCACTACCCGCACATCCGTTTTCTGTACTTTACTTGAACCTACCTTTATAAACTCGCCATTCTCGAGCACACGTAGTAAGCGGGCCTGTGTACCCAAAGGCATTTCACCAATCTCATCCAGAAAAATAGAACCACCATCAGTTACCTCGAAGTAGCCTTTTCGGGTATCATGCGCACCCGTAAAAGAGCCCTTCTCGTGGCCAAAAAGCTCTGAATCTATAGTTCCTTCGGGTATTGCACCACAGTTAATAGCTATAAACTGGCCATGCTTGCGCGGACTCAGGTGATGAATGATCTTAGAGAATGATTCTTTACCACTACCACTTTCACCGGTAATTAGTACGGTCATTTCGGTGGGAGCCACCTGCGCTGCTACCTGTATGGCATAGTTCAGCTGCGGTGAATTACCGATTATCCCGAATCGCTGTTTTATACTTTGTATATCGATGTTGCGCATTTTTTAGATTTGAAGATCAGACAACCTGGAAATTTGGAGATGAATCATGTGAAGATTTTAATTTTCGGATCTTTACATTCCCAAATCTCCAAATCTAATCAATGGCTTCGCCAAACAGGGTTCCTACACTGCAATCGTGCACCAGCACATTCACGTAATCGCCTTTTTTATAGTGCTTCTTATCGAATATCACTACTTTATTCTGGTCGTTGCGGCCGCTCAACTGGTCCTTCGATTTTTTAGAGAAGTTCTCAACCAACACTTTATGCATCTTACCTACATCGCGCTTGTTGCGGGCCAATGACGTTTCGCGCTGCTTATTAATAATCTCGTCCAGGCGACGTTTCTTGACTTCCAACGGAATATCATCTTCCAGTTTGCGAGCTGCCAAAGTACCCGGTCTCTCAGAGTAGAAGAACATGTACGAGTAATCATATTGCACATAATCCATAAGGCTTAGTGTATCCTGGTGCTCTTCTTCGGTCTCAGTACAGAAACCGGCGATCATATCAGAAGAGATACCGCAGTCTTCGCCAAGTATAGCCCGGATAGCATCCACGCGGTTAATGTACCACTCACGGTCGTACGTACGGTTCATCAGTTCCAGCACGCGGGAGTTACCGCTTTGAGCAGGCAGGTGTATGTATTTGCAGATGTTGTCGTACTTTTTCATTGTGTACAATACTTCATCTGTAATATCCTTAGGATGGGAGGTAGAAAAGCGGACACGCAGATCAGGCGATAGCAAAGCGACCATTTCAAGCAGCTGCGCAAAGTTCACAGATTCTGTTCCGTCTTCTGATGCCCACTTATATGAGTCCACGTTCTGGCCAAGAAGCGTTACTTCTTTATATCCTTGATCAACCAGCGCCTGCGCTTCACGAACTATAGAATGTGCATCACGTGAGCGCTCACGGCCACGCGTAAACGGCACCACACAAAAAGAACACATGTTATCGCAACCACGCATGATCGAAATAAAAGCACTTACTCCATTGCTGTTCAGGCGGATAGGGTTGATGTCGGCGTACGTTTCTTCGCGTGATAGCAAAACGTTAACAGCCTTCTGGCCACCATCTACTTCGCTTATCAGGTTCGGCAGGTCGCGGTATGCATCCGGACCAACTACCAGGTCCACTATCTTTTCTTCTTCCAGCAAAGATTTCTTCAGTCGCTCAGCCATACAACCCAGAATACCAACCATCATGGCAGGCTTTTTTTTCTTATAATGGTTGATCTGGCCTAAACGGTTACGCACGGTCTGCTCTGCTTTTTCACGGATAGAACAGGTATTCAGGAACACAAGATCGGCCTGGGCGATATCAGAAGTCGTATCAAAACCCTGTTCGAACATGATTGACGACACGATCTCGCTATCCGAGAAGTTCATGGCGCAACCATAACTTTCGATGTATAGTTTGCGGGCACGGCCGGTGTTGTTGTCTTTTGTAACCTGGGTATCGCATGATGGCGCAGCAGTTGCCTGCTCCGGTGTGCGATTATCTATAAAATCAAGATCTAGGATTGGATTCATGCTAAAAACTCTTTGAGCTACAAATATACTACATTCCGTTTTAAAACCGTGACAGAATGGCAGAGAGAATAATTAATTATTAATGAATAATGAGGAATAAATAGTTCAAGCCCTTTGAGTTTCAGTTGATAAAAAAGAAACAACGGTTTCTGAAGTAGTTATTCAATCTTGATTATTCATTAAAACATCCATCATTGCCTGGGCTTTCAGTAGGCATTCTTCATATTCGCGTTCCGGGTCGGAGTCGTAGGTGATGGCGCTGCCAACCATATAAGAAAGGTATCTCTGTGCGACATTGTATTGTATACTTCGGATAACGACATTAAAATCGCAATCCTGTTCGGGGGTGATGTAGCCAAAAGCCCCTGAGTAGAGCCCACGTATGGTAGTTTCCAGTTCTTCGATGATCTGCATAGCACTGATTTTTGGGGCTCCGGTCATACTACCCATCGGGAAGGCGCCCAGCAATACATCCACCAGGTCTTTACCTGGTTTTATAGTACCGGTTATAGTCGATATCATTTGCCAAACCTGCCTGAAGCCATAGGTGCCGAACATTTCTTCTACTTTAACAGATCCTGTGGCGCAGGAGCGGCTTAAGTCGTTGCGAACCAGGTCCACGATCATCATATTTTCAGCCAGTTCTTTCTCGTCGTTTCGTAGTTGATTGCGGAGTTGTTCGTCTTCTTCGGGAGTCTCACCTCGTTTTATAGTTCCTTTTATAGGTTGCGAGACTATAGTTGTGCCTGTCTTTTTAAGAAAACGCTCAGGCGAGGCGCAAAGCAGGTACTTATCGTTAAATTTTAGGTAGCCAGAAAATGGAGTAGGAGATGCTTCGGATAAAGCCAGGTACAAAGGCAAAGGTTCTATAGTTGTTTCTTCTGAAAAGAATTCCATGCAGAAATTCAGTTCATACACGTCGCCTTCCAGTATGTGCTGCTTTACCTTCTCAACTTGGGCAATGTAGGCATCTTTTAAAACACGTTGCTGTATAGTTACACCTTTCGGTTTTAAAGCCTTTGCAGTCGGAGTAGCCAGTATGTTTTCAAGTGTATTTTTATTATAAATATCTGAGTATTCTATAGTTATACTTGTTTCATTGAAGTATAAAATTATATCAGGGTTAAAGAAAAATATAGCTGGGAAACATAAGCCATCCTGGTTCTCACTGCTTAGCTTCTCAATATTATTTTTCAGATCATAGCCTAAATAGCCACATAGCAATTGTTGCTTTTGTAGTTCTTGCCGCAAACTTTTAAACGGATCAGTTGCATCAAAAGCGATCGGCTTACCTCCCGAAACTGCCAGCATGTGTTTGAACCCGCTGTGCGGATATGAAATGTTGTGGTCGTAATAATATGCAGCCAGCGGAAAACCATTTGCCCAGGCAAGCGCTTTAAGCCGGAATTCTTCTGAGGTTATACTTAAGTCTTTATAGTTTATTTCAGATGACTGCATAGGTGGAGACTATGGAAGTGTAGAGAGGGCCAGTTTAGCTTTAGCTTGTATACTATTCTTATAAGCATGGTTGCTATACTTTATCGCCTGCTGATAATAACTACGGGCTAAATCGTTTTGCTTTTGCTGCTGGTAAATATACCCTGACTGCAGTGCCGCATGAGCTGAAAAGTATAAAGGCTCGTCCCCACAAGTAGTTATAGTTGCGTCATAATATTTTATGGCCTGTGCAAGTTGCTGCTGTCCATGGTAAATGCGCGCTTTACGATAAAGGTATTCTGCACGGACAGGCAGGGGCGTTTTACCTATTATTTTCAGCTTATTTACTTCTTTTAGGGCCTGCTCAAAATACCCGCCATCTGAATGCAGTCGTGCTAATAATAAATAACGGTTTGGCTGTTCGTTACGTGCTACAAAGCTTTCAGCGTATTTATCTTCCTCGGTTATAGTTTCGCCTACCTGCCTTACCTGCTGATAATGCCACTTAGCTTGTGGTTTATGGTTGCTTAGCCAGTTAGCCAGGTATAATTTAAAATTGGCTGCTTTCAGATAGTGTTTGCCTTTGTGCAGCTCCAGAAAGTACTTGTTTTCTTTAATAGAGGCTTCGTAATCTCCACGATACAAGTATAGGTCAGCTACCAAGTGATGCTGGTATGGGAAGGAGTTATAGTTGTTACCTGTTGGACGAGAATGGTAAATCTGTAAAGCCATATCAGCCTTTTTAGCTTTTTTATGCAGCAGTATTCCTACAAAACTGAACAGCTTATTATCAGGCTGTTCTTTTATTAAAGCTGCAATCTGGGGCAGGGTAGCTTTGGCGTTATCTTCATCAAGCAATTGCAGGAGCAGAGCATGCAACAATTTGGCTTCATTCTGAAATAAATTGGTTTCGTGGGCTGCTTTACGAATATTCTGCAGGCCTTCAGCAGTATTACCACCTAACCCAACAATATTCAAAAACCACTTATACTGGTCGGGCACCGAACCGAGCAGAACCTGCATTATGCCTAAGGTTTTATAGTTAGGTACAAAATCCGGGTGTCGTGTTTGGTTCTCCTGAAATTGAAGATAAGCTTTACGGAAGTGCCAGGCAGCTGCAACCCGATTACCAAACAGTAATTCGCTCATGGCCAGTTGTGCCCGCATCTCGGCCTTAGCATATGCTACCCAAACCGATCTATCTTTTAAAGCTTCCACCTTATCGAGGCGTACTTCCTGCGCGGAAATCAGCTTATCAAGTTCAGTTTCATCCTGCTGGGTACAGATATCCAGGAAATCAGTGTAGTTGGCAATAAGTAACGCTACAGCATTCTTATCGTTCTGCTTCAACTCTCTATTAACTATAGTCCGGCCGTTGCCAAGTTTTAGCTTAAGCGTTTCGGTATAGGCTTTTGTTAACTGGGTATTTACATACGAGTTGGCATAGGAGGGCAGGTGCAGACAAAGTATAACCAGCAGCAACAAAAAAAAAGGATGGGGTTGAGCCATCCTTTTTAATACTATATGTGTGCGATAAACGCGCAATGTGCTTGGTTAGAATACACGCTGCTCTACACCAGCCAGAATACGGCCGCAGTGTTCGCAAACGATAACTTTTTTCTGAGCCGCAATGTCAGCCTGGCGCTGCGGAGGAACAGTGTTAAAGCAACCACCACACGCATCACGCTTAACCTGTACTACAGCAAGGCCGTTACGTACGTTTTTGCGGATACGGTTGTAAGCTGAAAGAAGACGCTCTTCGATATCATGAGATGCAGTATCTCTTTCCTTAGCTAACTTGTTTTCTTCTTCCTCGCTCTCAGATACGATCTGGTCAAGTTCGTGCTTCTTGTTGTCAAGGTCCTTGCGACGCTCTTCCAGACGGTTCTTCGTGCCTTCGATCTCAGCAATTTTCTGCTCAATCTGGTAATGGGCTTCTCTGATCTTTTTCTCAGCTACCTGTATGTCCAGTTTCTGCAGTTCTATCTCTTTCGTGATAGCATCGTACTCACGGTTGTTACGTACGTTCTGCTGCTGGTCTTCATACTTGTTAATAAGCGATTCTGAATCTTTAATTGCCTGCTTGCGCTGACCGATAGACTCGTTCAGGCCTGCAACTTCATCATCAAACTTACGAACACGTACCTCGTAGCCCTCAATTTCATCTTCGAGGTCCTGAACCTCTTCGGGCAGGTCGCCCCTTACGCGTCTAATTTCATCAAGCTGCGAATCGATGCTCTGAAGCTTTAGTAATGCTTCCAATTTGCTGGCTACCGTACTTTCCATGTATTAATAGGTGTATCTGATAGGGTTTGTGTTTATTTCGGATAAATAGACTGCAAAATTAGGAAAGTTTTTTGATATAGTATCATAAAATATCTCCTTTGTGAATACTTCGCTTTCATAATGGCCGATATCAGCTATCATCATGCGGTCCTCGGCATCAAAAAACTCGTGATATTTCACATCACCGGTCACGAAAGCATCTGCTCCTGAGCGCATAGCATCTTTGATCAGGAAACTGCCTGCTCCTCCGCAAACGGCTACTTTTTTTATTTTTTTATCACCCACCGAAGTATAGCGCAGGCCTTGTAACTGCATTTTCTCTTTCAGATATTCTAAAAAGGCTTCTTCCGTCAGTGTTTCATTCAGTTCGCCTATCATCCCAATTCCTACTTCCTGGTTCTGGTTTTCAAGGAGGGTTAAGAAATGAGCCACTTCTTCGTAAGGGTGCGCCTGCAGCAAGGCATTCATCACTGAGTTTTTAAGATAGGCTGGAAATACGACTTCGATGCGGTTTTCCTGTACCTGCTCCGGTTTGCATTGTTCACCTATAGTTGGGTCTGCGGTTTCGGAAGGAGTGAAGCGCCCCGTGCCCTGCACCTGGAAACTACAGTTACTATACTCCCCAATTTGTCCGGCACCGGCTTTATGTATAGCATCCAGCACCTCCTGCGTATTCTCGACAGGCACAAAAGTTACCAGTTGCATCAAGGTCTGTGGTTTGCTGCTGAGATTTTTAATATGTTGCAACTCCAGTTTCTCCGCAATCTTAGCGTTTACACCATTATGAACGCTATCGAGGTTGGTATGCGAAGCATAAATGGCAATGTTATTCCGGATAGCTTTTATAACTGTGCGCTCCACATAATTCTTACCGGTCAGCGACTTTAACCCTTTAAATATGATCGGGTGGTGAGCCACTACCATGTTACAACCTTTTGCTATGGCTTCGTCCAATACGGCTTCCGTGCAATCCAGCGAAAGTAACACACCACTTACTTCCTCATTGGGATCTCCGGTCAAAAGCCCGGCATTGTCGTAACTTTCCTGGTAGGGTAGCGGGGCATATTGCTCCAGCACACGGGTTATATCTTTTATTTTCGGCATCGGTTTATACTATAAATTAAGCTGTGGTTGGGCAGCAGGTTAAAATTAGTCTTAAATTTGTTTTCGATACAAACTTACATGGATAAACTGAAACAGATACTGTGGCCATTTGCCGCTTTGTACGGAGGCATAATGTCCGTGAGGAATACGGCCTACGACAAAGGCTGGTTTGGTTCGCGTAAGTTTCAGTTGCCTGTTATAGCAGTCGGCAATTTATCGGTGGGTGGCACAGGTAAAACTCCTCATGTAGAATACCTGCTGAGGCTGTTAAGCACCTATAAAACAGCCACCTTAAGCCGCGGGTACAAAAGGAGCACTAAAGGGTTTATACTTGCCGATGAAAAGGCTACCGCACTAACTATAGGTGACGAACCTTATCAGTACTATTCTGATTTTAAAGATGTACGAGTTGCTGTCAGTGAAGACCGGGTTGCCGGTGTAGAGCAATTGCTTCAGGCCAGGCCAGAGTTACAGGTTATAGTTTTGGATGATGCCATGCAGCACCGCGCTATACAGCCTTCTTTAAATTTACTTATAACCGACTATAACAGGCCATTTTATGATGATTTTATACTTCCGGCCGGTCTGTTACGCGAATCGAAAAGTGGTGCCAGGCGTGCTGACGCGATCATTGTAAGTAAATGCCCGGCGGAAATGCCTGCCTCTGAAAAAGAATACATAGCTGGCCGTATTCAAAAGTATAGCCAGGCACCTGTATACTTTACGGCCTTTAAGTATGGACAGCTTGTACCAACCGGAAACAGGAAAGATGCCTCCCGCAATGTATTTTTACTTACCGGCATCGCTAATCCAAAGTCTTTGAAACATTACCTGAAACAGCATCAGTTTAACATCAAACATCACGCAGATTTCCCGGACCATTATGCGTATACCGTGCAGGATCTGCAAAATATGGAAGAAAAGTTAAAGCAGCTACCAGACGATACGATCATAATTACGACCAGGAAAGATGCTGTTAAGTTACTCGATGGTGAGCTCGCAAAGTATAGCCGTAACCTGCCGTTATTTTATATTCCGATAGAAGTATACTTTACTGAGAATGGAAATACGTTTGATACTATGGTGCTGCAACACGTAAACAGTTTTTACAGCAAGTGATCTGTGAGCCTATAGTTACGAAAAAACACTAATTTTGAACTGTGAATATTAAAAGCTTTACTATAGTCCTGTTTATACTTGCCTTGCTGGGCTCAACCAGTTTGTATGGCCAGATCAGTGAAAGTGGTCAACGGCAGCCGCAGAATCCACGCAACCGCCCAGGGCAAAACAACCAACAAGGGCCCGACTCGACAAGGACAGGGCGCCCGGGAAGTATCTTGGATGACTCTACACGTGCTATTTACGGACCTAAAACTACGCTGCAGCTATATGAGAATGATATATTGGATGGCACCTACCGTGAGCAACGCATCGATACGACCATACAGAACATGCATAACCAGCGTTTCTGGTTTCAGGATACAGCTTATTACCAGCAATTAGGCAATATTGGCACTGCAGCAAAACCAATGTTATACCAGTTGCCAAACCGTATAGGTGTCAGGTTGGGCAAGAATGCTTTCGACCGTTATGCCTACGACCCGCAAACGATAAATTATTTCGATACCCGATCGCCTTACTCGCATTTATACTATGTACAAGGGCAACGAGGCGAACAGGTTTTTGAGGTGATCTATGCACGTAACATTACCAGCCGTTTTAACTTTGGTGTAGCCTATAAAATTGTTGCAGCCGATAAACAGATCGGTTCTTCTAACCTGCGGGATGACGGACAGATCGATAACCAGGCTGTGAAAGTATTTTCGCATTACAGTTCTAAAAACGACAAATACGACCTGTTCCTGAACTATACTCACCTGAACCACGAGCAGGTAGAAAGCGGAGGAGTAAAACCACTGGATGCTGACGATACTCCGGATAGTTTATTCCGTTACGAGAACGACCTGGTTTATCTTGACCAGGCTGCTACAAACGAAATGCGACATAAATTCCATTTGCTGCACATGTTTAAAGTATCTGGCGAAAACCTGAAAGCATACCACCGTTTAGACTGGGGCAGACAGAAAAGCACCTTTAGCGATGATAGAATTCCACGCCTGGAAACAGGTGCCATAGATTTTTACCCGAACACCTATTATAGTAACCTGCGCACAAAAGACCGCACAAATTACCGTGAGCTCGAAAATGAGTTTGGTCTGACAGGCAATACCAAAATATCTTTCTACAAGGCCTATGTTAAGCAGCGAAACGGCAAGATAAACTATAGTGCTATCCAGACTATAACCCCGGATACGAATGCTGTACTTACAACTATACAGGGCACCCGGGCCGATAACCATATTTTTGTAGGAGGGGAGGCACGCCTTTTTTACCAGGATAAATACTGGCTCACAGGTATAGGCGAGTATCAACTGGCTGATAACTACATTTTGCAGGCATCAGCCAAAGCACAGGTACTGGAGTTTACACAGACCCGCATCAGGCAATCGCCCAGCTTTATGGAGCAGCGTGTTATCAGCAACCACTTTTACTGGAACAACGACTTTAAAACAACTATAACCGACCAGAGTAAAGCCACGCTGCAGCACCAATTTTCTGACAGGTTGTTTCTGCGACTGATGGGTGCATATACAAACATCAGCCGGATTGTAGTGTATGGTACCGATGCGCAGCCAGTGCAGATCAGTGAAAACCAGAAACTACTGGAAGCACGCTTCGAGAACCACTTGCGCTTAGGCGGCTTTCATTTAGAGAACTTTATACATTATACAAATACCGATAACGCATCAGCCATTCGAATACCGGAATTGCTTATTAACTCGAAGTTATACTACCAGGGGCATATTTTTAAACAGGCACTTTATGGCCAGATAGGCGTAGAATTGAATATGCCTACCGCATACCAACCGGACGCCTGGATGCCGGTAACGCAGCAATTCTACCTGCAAAATGTGCTGACAACCAAAAACTACCCGGTGTTTGATGTATTCCTGAATGCGGATATAAAAACGGTGAACGTGTTTGTTAAGATGGCCCATGTCAATTATGGAATATGGGAGCCGGGCTATTTCGAAACGCCAGGTTATCCGGGGCTTCGCCGCAGCTTTACATTTGGCTTAAAGTGGATGTTCTTTGATTAAAAACATCTATTTGTTAAATGTATAGATTGCTTAATTGTTGAAAAAACAAATGAAGTGAGCCAGCTGATCTAACAATTTCACCCTCCAATGATTAAACAATTAAGTTTAGATGTCTGAACTACAGCCTAACAAAACTATACTCCGACTGGAACTCCCGACAGACCCGCGTTGGGTGAATATTGCTGAAAAGAATATTGAGGAGATACTGGTGGACCATGCTTACTGTGAGCAAAAAGCAGCAACCTCGGCTATTTCGCTTATTGTGAAGTATCCCGACAAAACAAAGCTGGTTGATGAGCTGACTGATCTTGTAGCAGAGGAATGGAGCCATTTTGAACGTGTGCTGGAGCAGCTCAAGAAGCGTGGCTATAGTTTAGGGCGCAACCGGGCCGACGAGTACGTGGTGCAGCTAAGTAAGCATATAAGAAAAGGAGATAAGCGCGAACGGCAGCTTATGGACCACCTGCTGGTAAACGCACTTATTGAAGCCCGCAGCTGCGAACGATTTAAACTGCTCTGGAAAAATATACAGGACGAAGAACTACAGAAGTTCTATTACGAATTAATGGTATCGGAAGCAGGACATTATGTTAGTTTTGTAAAGCTCGCTAAAGAATACATGCCCTCCGATATAGTAGACGCCCGCTTTAAAGAGCTACTCCAGATCGAGGCCGACATCATCAGAAACCTGGAGCCCCGCCCAGACAGAATGCACTAGATTTAATTGTTAAATTGTTTATTGCTGAGTGTTAATTTAGCCTCTTTTGAAGTCTAAAATGCTTGAGAATAATAGATTTAAACAATTAACCTTTAACTATTAACCATCACGTCTTTTGTTTTTTCTTTTTAGCAGCCGGGAAGAGGATGTTGTTAAGTATAAGCCTGTAACCCGGCGAGTTTGGATGTAATGCCAGGTCAGTTGGGTCTTCGCCAACCAGGTGCTGATAATCTTCCGGATCGTGACCACCATAAAAGGTCCAGGTGCCTTTGGCGTAAGTACCGTGCATGTAGCGTATCTCACCCAGTTCTTTATTTTCGCCCATTATCACAACTTCCGGCTTTATGAGATTTTTGCGGAATGCCGTGGTCTGGCCCATAAATCCTTTTATAGTTTTAGAATGGTTCTGGGTCAACATCGTTGGAATTGGGTCCCATTTAGCAGAAAAGGTGAACAACTGAAAAAAGTCGTTTGCCTCGGATACCCTGCGTTCCTGTGGCTGCACATCTATGTTTGAATACTCATACTCCAGCGGGTTACGAACCAATTTAAAATCTTTGAAAGCAAACGTTTTACTATAGTCAAGTTTTTGCTGCGCGTTCGGGTCAGAGCCATCGCCATCGTACATCGCTTCAATAAAGTCGAGTCCGGCAGCTGCCAGGGCTATATCATAGGTATCAGTAGCGGAGCACATCGCAAACAGGAAACCACCTCCGGCGCAAAAATCACGGATCTTTTCAACTACTGCCAGTTTCAGCTCACTCACTTTTTTAAACCCATGTTTGGCAGCAGAAGCCTCTGATTCGAGTTGTTGTTGCTGGTACCACGGAAAATGCCTGAAACTGGCGTAAAACTTACCATACTGGCCAGTGAAATCTTCGTGGTGCAGGTGAAGCCAATCGTATTTTGGCAGGTCTTCTCCAAGTATCTCATCATCGTATACTATATCATAAGGAATCTCAGCATAGGTTAATACCAAGGTAACGGCATCATCCCAGGGCATTTTAGATTTCGGGGAGTAAACCGCAATTTTAGGTACCTTCTCCAGTTTCATGATGTCCATATTGGCTTCGGGCTCTGCTATCTGGGTAAGTATATTGTTATACTGCGCATCCGAGATTACCTGGTACGATATACCGCGCACGATCAGCTCATTCTCTAGTTGCGGGGCATGGGTAAAAGCAAAGCTGCCACCTTTATAATTTAGCAACCAGTCTACCGGCACATCTTTGCTAAGTGCCCAGTATGCAGCCCCATACGATTTAAGATGATCTTTCTGAGTCTCATCCATCGGGATAAGTATAGTGCTTGCCAGGGCGGGTAGTTTAAGTAGAGCAGTGAACAGGATAATCAGGATAGTCCTTAAAAACATAGCGTTTGCCGTTAAAATCTTACTAAAAGTATAAAATCCATAACTATATTAAAGAAAAGAAGCTAACTTAGTTGCCAGCCAGTTGTTTTAGTTAAACGATAAAAAGACGAAAAGCGCACAATTTATACTATGAACCTGATCGAAAATATACTGGAAGGCCTACGCGCGATCCATGGAAATATGCTCCGTACCATACTTACCGGCCTGATCATATCTATCGGTATTATGTCGCTGGTTGGTATACTTACGGCAGTTGATGGTATTAAGCACTCCCTGGACCAAACATTTTCGAGCCTTGGCGCAAATGCCTTCGATATCAGGAGAAAAAGCATGAACAACAATGGCGATAATGGCGGTACGAGAAGAGTATATCCTGAAATTGATTACGACCAGGCCAGCCAATATAAAGAGCTTATGTCAGATAAAGCAACCGTTAGCTTATCGGCTTATGTATCTGGGGCAACTGTTGTAAAAAGCGCAACCGATAAAACCAATCCGAATATAAATGTAGTGGCCGGCGACGAACATTACCTGCAAAGCCAAAGCCTGAACCTGTCTGAAGGTCGTGCATTCTCGGCATTTGAACTGGAAAATGGAGTGAATGTGGCCATCATTGGTAACGAGATCAAAAAAAATCTTTTCCCGAAGACTGACCCGATCGGCGATTACATCACTTTCTTAGGACGTCGCTTTAAAATTGTGGGTCAGTTGGAGGCCAAAGGCAGCAGTATGGGAGGCGGAGGAGACCGCACAATTATTATTCCACTTGAAACAGGACGCCAGATACCAAGAACCGGAAACTCGAACCTGAGTTTTGCTATAAAAACAATGCTTAGCAAAGCTGAAGAACTGGACTATGTAATGGGCGAAGCCACCGGCATTATGCGTAATGTAAGGCAGGACGCTTTGGGGCAGGAAGAATCTTTTGAAATAAGAAGAAGCGATTCCTTATTACAGAGCATGAACGAGATATCAGGTTACCTGAAGCTGGGCGGTTTTGTGATCGGTTTTATTACCTTGCTTGGCGCTTCGGTAGGTTTGATGAATATCATGATGGTATCGGTGAACGAGCGTACCCGCGAGATAGGTGTTCGTAAAGCTCTGGGTGCAACTGCATTCCAGATTCGCCAGCAATTCCTGATAGAAGCAATTGTGATTTGCGTGTTAGGTGGCCTGGTAGGAGTTTTCCTGGGGATTATGATGGGTAATGGAATTGCTGCTTTAATTGGCGATGCCGGCTTTATTATACCTTGGCTGTGGGTTATAGTTGGCTTAACGATCTGTATTCTGGTAGGCGTAATTTCTGGCTCATATCCTGCTTACCGCGCCTCTAAACTAGACCCAATAGAAGCCTTACGTTACGAATAAGTATAGTTTGAGAATTGCTTTAGCAAGTCTTGTTGTAAGAAATTACTAAATGTAATAAGATTGGGTAAAGTATAATTGTTGGTGAGAATAACAACAATGCCTTTACCAGTTTGACACTAACAATGGCTAAATGATTTACAGTAACACTAGATCTTGAATGATATATTACCAATTAGAAACGATAAGTATAGTTTGTGAATGAAACCAGACTATAAGGCAATAAAAAAGGCGGGTTAATTACCCGCCTTTTTCGTGATATATGTATCAGCTTATTTTTTCTTTTCAGCTGGCTTTTCTTCTTTTTCAGCAGTAGCTTTTTCTGATTCGTACTGCTCGTTCAGTCCTTTTATAACATCCTGAGTAATGTCCAGGGTAGTGTCGCTGTAAAGTATAGCGCTGTTGCCTCTTGAGTAAGAAAGCACCATTTTGTATCCTTTGTTACGGCTATAGTCCTGCAGGAAAGCTTCTACTTTGTCGTAGATCTTCTTTTGCTCTTCAGACTCTTCCGTCATCAAGCGGTTGCTTTCAGACTGGTTCAGGTTTGTAAGTTCCTGCTGCTTGCGTGCAAGACGCTGTTCTGTTACTGCACGCTGCTCGTTTGTCATGTTGGCAGCACGCTGCTGGTACTGGCCTACTTCTTTTTCAAACGCAGATGCTTTGCCTTTCAAGTCGTCTTCTGCTTTTTTAGCCTGAGACTGTAAACGGTCACGAACATCTTTAAAATAGTTATAGTTACTCAGCAGGCTATCGGCATTTACATAAACTACATCGCCAACAGCACCAGACTCGGTAGCTTCTACAGCTGATGTTTTACCGGCTTTGTTAGGTTCATTTGATTGCTGCGTGCAGGCAGCCAACGATAGGGTAGCTGCTGTTAGGCCAAGGGCAAACTTTGTTAAATTCACAGGTTGGATAATTTAGTTAAAAAGGTTGTTAGTCGGTAAATATAGTTAATGTTTTAAAACTTCGGTATAAGTTTCTTCAGCTTCCATCAGTCCGGCCGATGTAATACCTGTCAGGCGAACATGTTTTAGCTCGTTAACAAGCACCGGATCGTACTTGGCAACTACGCGCACATAGTTCTCGGTCCAGCCTTCCATTACACCATCTTTTACATCATCTTCAAACAGCACCGTAAACTCGCGGCCAATGTTTTGCTCATAAAAATAGCGCTTCTTTTTCTCTGAAAGGATGCGCAGCATATCGGCCCGGCGGTTGCGTTCTTTTATACTTACTTTACCCGGCATAACAGGGGCCAGGGTGTTTTCCCGCTCAGAATAAGGGAATACATGCAGGTAGCTTGCATCCAGTTCATTCAGGAAGTTGTAGGTCTCAATAAAATCTTCTTCCGTTTCGCCCGGAAAACCAACTATAACGTCGACGCCAATGCAGCAATGCGGCATCAGGGCTTTAATTTTAGCAACACGGTCGGTGTAAAGTTCGCGCTGGTACCTGCGACGCATTAACTTTAATATCTTGTTAGAGCCCGACTGCAACGGAATATGGAAATGTGGCATAAAGCGATTACTGGTAGCCACAAATTCTATTATCTCATCTTTAAGTAAGTTTGGTTCTATAGATGATATCCTGAAGCGGTCGATACCTTCTACATTATCCAGCTCTTTTACCAGATCGAAGAAAGTTTCAACTCGCTGGCCATCCTGCAAACCAAAATCGCCGGTATTTACACCAGTTAAAACGATCTCTTTTACACCCGATTCGGCAATCTCATTTGCAGAACGAACTACATTCTCGATGGTATCGGAGCGGCTGCTGCCACGGGCCAGCGGTATGGTACAGAAGGAACATGAATAGTCGCAGCCATCCTGTACTTTCAGGAACGTGCGGGTACGGTCGCCGAAAGAGTAGGAGTTATGGAATGTATTAGCTTCCGATATTGGGCTGGCGTATACTTCAGCTTTGTCTTTTTTGGTAAAACCGTCCAGGATGTCAACTAACTGAAACTTTTCTGCAGCGCCTAAAACAGCATCTACACCCGGAATTTCAGATATCTCTTTTGGTTTTAACTGGGCATAGCACCCAAGTATAGTTATAAATGCGTTAGGAGAATGCTTCTGCGCTTCCTTCACAATTTTCCTGCACTTCTTATCCGCATTGTCGGTAACAGAGCAGGTATTTATCACATAAATATCAGGCGTATCGGTAAATTCTACCTTCTCAAACCCGCGCTCCTGGAAAATACGGCCAATAGTGCTGGTCTCAGAGTAGTTAAGCTTACAACCTAAAGTATAAAAGGCTACCTTTTTCATAATCAACTGCAAAGGTACAAATTTTAGTTTTGAATGCGTGAATGAGTGATTGAGTGAATGTATAATTGATAAAAATCATTTTTGGACACTCACTCGACAATCACTCAATAAATATTATTTTTCCAGAAAATCCTTGAACGAATGCTGCAGGTAGGCCTTACCCATTTCCAGTTGATCGTTTGTTACGGCCTTATCCTGGGTAATGACCTTTTGGGATGTATTATCAAACGTAACCTCGCCGGCAGGAGTAAGGTAACCAAAACCATCCTGGAACACATAAAATGCAAAAGGATTAGCTGTTGGCGCTAGCAGGTTTCGGCTCCAGTTATACTGCTCAAATGGCAAATTTAGCTGTGAGAGCAACGTTGCGGCAATATCGGTCTGTGATCCTATGGCATCTATTGTTAAACCTTGCTGCGTAACTGCTCCGCCGGTAAGTATAAACGGAATATGGAATTTGCTTGGCACATGGTTCGGGTCTTTGTTCGGGTAAGGGTGCCCATGGTCGGCTATTAAAACAACCAGTGTATTTTGCCACCAATTTTCTTTTTTCGCGGCTTTTATAAAATTACCCAAAGCCCAATCGGTATAATACACGCTGTTTCTATACTTCGACACATCGTCTGTTACCGGGAATTGTGGTTTGGTCGGGATCTCAAATGGCTCGTGGCTGCTTAATGTATAAACTGTGCTAAAAAACGGTTCTTTTTCAGATTTAAGGTCTTTTAAAACACGCTCGAACAAAACATGATCGTGTGCTCCCCATTTGCTGTTATAGCTCTCTTCCGGAAAATCATACTTGTCGATCAGTTTATCGTAGCCGCCATTTACGAAGTAAGATTTCAGGTTGGCAAACTCTAACTCACCACCATAAAAGAAACTCGTTTTGTAGCCATGCTGCTCAAAGGATAAACTCAGCTGCGGCAGCTTTTCTGATTTTTTGGGGATCTTAACGATAGAAGTTGCAGGTTGTACCGGGTACCCGCTAAGTATAGAAACCAGGCCTTTCTGGCTGCGGTCACCGCTTGCGTAAAAGTTAGTAAACGTAACACCTTCACGTGCTAGCTTGTCAAGGTTAGGAGTAATACCTTTTTCACCGCCAAGGTGCTCCACCATTTTAGCAGAATAGCTCTCCATGATAATGAAAAGCACGTTAGGTTTACCCGACTTTACCAATTGCCGCGATGAATCTGAAACTGCAGTATATAGTCTCTGTACCTTTGTCTCAGCCGAGTCGGCGGGCAAGTATAAATAAGGGTTTACACTGGACTCGCCATACTTAAGCACCGAATGCAGCATGTTCCAGGGCATGTTGAGGCTGGCATGGTTCACAAAAGGCTTATCCGAGAAATAGGCTATACTTTGATTTATTGGTATTTGCTGCACACCACCCCGCATCGGCAACACCAACAACGCGATCATCACAAACGAAACTACAGCAACCGGCCATCTAACTCCACCGGTTTTATACTTTGCCAGATCGAAAAAAAGGCGATATACAACTATAAAAATGCCGGCTAAGGCCAGGGCGACAAAGGTGAGCAACAGGAGGGGAGCCGAACCGGCAGAGGCAGCCATTTCAGCAGGCGTATTCAGGTATTGTAATGGAGTAGCATCTAACCTGAAGCCCCAATGCGCATACAACTCGAGATCTGCAGCAAGTAAGACCGATATAATCCCCAATAAGGCAAAAGTATACCAACGAATAATTCCCGCAGCAGGAAACCTCTTCCATAATAAACGAACAAACACCAGCAGGAACGGGATTGCGCTCAGATAAGCTGCAAAAGAAAGGTCCAGCTTAGCGCCATACAGGAAAGTACCCGCCAGGTCGGTTATAGTTTGCTGCGAAGCGTTATCGGAATGATATAATAGAAATACAGCCCTGGAAACCATAAAGAACAGGATCCAGAACAGAAAATATAAGGGCTGAAAGTATAAAGGTCTTTTCACGTTGCAAAGATAAGCAGTAAGCTAACCGATTGTAACGAAAATCCACGGAAGTTAATTCCAGGCATTAACGCTGCTATACTTGATAGGAGGAAAGATTTATAGTTAAGTATAAAGGAAGGATATTTAAAAACAGGATATGAAGCTATCAAAATGAACATTTAAACAAAATAGCCTTGTAAAAATAGAGGGGTGTTATTATGGTTTAGATATTTTTTCGAATTAACCCCTTTATATTTTATGGGGTATAGTAAGAGAATTTAGATTTTAGTATAACTTTGCCTTATAAATCAACCCCCTCAACCAAACACTATGGCAATCCTTCGTTTTAAAGCGCTTGAACTCGTAAGTCAGCGTAAACCTGGTGAGGTTATTCTGCCTTCCCATAACATTTCAGACTATTATGGAGAGAATGTTTTTAGCATGCAGGCAATGCGCGCTACGCTTTCTTCAGAGTTTTACAAGCGTTTATTGCGTACCATAGATGCCGGTGAGCAGGTAGACCGTAACCTGGCAGATGCAGTTGCCGCTGCTATGAAGACATGGGCCATGAGCAAAGGCGCTACACACTATACGCACTGGTTTCAGCCACTAACAGGTGCTACTGCCGAAAAGCACGATTCATTTTTCGACCTGACCCCGGAAGGAGATGCCATTGAAAGTTTCAGAGGTAGCGCCCTTGTACAGCAGGAGCCTGATGCATCCTCATTCCCGAGTGGTGGTATACGCAACACATTTGAGGCCCGCGGTTACAGTGCCTGGGACCCATCTTCACCTGCTTTCCTGATCGAAAATGCCGGTGCCAAAACACTTTGTATCCCTACTATATTTGTATCCTACACCGGCGAAGCGCTTGACTATAAAACGCCATTACTAAAATCGCTTAACCTGCTGAGCAATGCGGCACTGCCTGTTTGCCAGTATTTCGATAAGGATGTAACGAAAGTAAACACCACGCTGGGTATCGAACAGGAATACTTTCTGGTAGACCGCTCGCTTTACGAAGCACGCCCCGACATGGTAATGACCGGCCGTACATTATTCGGACACTCACCGGCAAAAGGGCAGCAACTCGAAGACCATTATTTTGGTTCTATCCCAAGTCGTGTGCACGCGTTTATGGTTGATTTTGAAAAGTCGGCTCATAGATTAGGTATACCTTTAAGAACGCGCCACAACGAAGTAGCTCCAAACCAGTTTGAGTGCGCGCCTACTTACGAAGATGCGAACCTTGCCGTAGACCATAACCAGCTTTTGATGGATATTATGGATCGCGTGGCTGAACGCCATAACTTTAAAGTATTACTACACGAGAAGCCATATAAAGGTGTAAACGGTAGCGGGAAGCACAACAACTGGGCACTGAGCACCAACACAGGTATAAACCTGCTGAGCCCGGGCAAAAAACCAAAGGAAAACCTACAGTTCCTGACTTTCTTCATCAATACCATGATGGCCGCTTACAAGCATGCCGACCTATTGCGTGCAAGTATAGCCTCTGCCAGCAACGACCACCGATTGGGTGCCAACGAAGCGCCACCGGCTATCATGTCAGTATTTGTGGGCCAGCAACTAACGGCAGTGTTAGATGAACTGGAGCGTACCTCTAAAGTTCCGATGGAAAAAGGCGACAACATGTACCTGAAACTGGGAATCGACCGCATTCCGGAAGTTTTAAGAGACAACACCGATCGTAACCGTACTTCACCGTTTGCCTTTACCGGAAATAAATTCGAATTCCGTGCTGTAGGTTCTTCTGCTAACAGTTCCTCGTCTATGACGGTTCTCAACTCTATCGTAGCCGACCAATTGATCGAGTTCCGTAAGCAGGTTGATGAGCTGATCGATGAAAAAGGCATGAAAAAAGAGCTTGCCATCATCCAGATATTACGCGAGTATGTAGTTGCTTCTAAAGCGATCCGTTTCGAGGGGAATGGTTACTCTAAAGAGTGGGAAGAAGAGGCTGAGAAACGCGGACTATCTAACGTGAAGTCTACGCCACTTGCACTTGATGTATACCACAGGGCTGACGTGAAAGAGCTCTTCTCGAAGCATGGTATCTTTACCGAAGTTGAGATAGCGGCCCGCCATGAAATATTGTTGGAGGACTACATCAAGAAGATTCAGATCGAGTCGAGAATTATGGGTGACCTGGCTGTAAACCATGTTATACCTACAGCAGTAGCTTACCAGAACAAGCTGATCCAGAATATCCGCGGCTTGAAAGACCTGGGTCTTGAAGATGAATACACCGCTACAACTATAGAAGCAATCAAAAAGATGTCGCGCCACATTACCACCATTCAGCGTAGCGTAGATGAAATGATAGAAGCCCGTAAAGTAGCAAACAAAATTGATGATGCCCGTGAGCGGGCCATTATGTACCGCGAGCAGGTTTTCAGTTACTTCGACACGATCCGTTACAGTGTAGATAAGTTGGAACTGATGGTAGATGATGAAGACTGGCCTTTAGTGAAGTATAGAGAACTGATGTTCCGTCATTAAGATATACATGCTAGAATAGAAAAGGGCACCTAAAGCAGGTGCCCTTTTTCGTTTATGACTTGTTATATATAGCTTATTTTATACTTTTAAACTATGATTACTCTTCTGTAAAACCTTTTATTTTGCCTAATACCAGCCCGCTGAGCTTGGAAAGTATAAGTGGTAAAATAATGACAGCCATACTTATAGCAAGCGCATGCCGGATGTGAAGTTGTAAAATTAAATTACTGGCTATTCGGTTACGTAGCTCTTCCTGTAACAACTTACCATTAACTGTCATGGGCTTACCTTCGAGCACATCCAGCACATCTTTCCAGTTTCCTTTCTGGAGTTGTTTTTTGAGATAGCCAAGCACTGTATCCTTCGTTATCAGAATAGCGTGGCTAAGTTGCTCTTGCCTTATTTTGCCCCATTGCATAAGCTCCCTGAGTTGTTGCTGGGTTTTTGATGAATTAAATGCGCGCATGGCCCCGTAAGTCTTGTGTTACATAGTTATTAATACGGAATAAGTAGCACTTTAGTAATAGTAAACTATAGTTATGTTTAAAAAAGTTACTTTTGCTTATCAATACTCTTTTGAACAAAGCCGATACGACTGTAGTTATGAGTGAGACAAATTGCTCCTTAGATCAGATGAATATTCAATACTGCCCAAGCCTTACAACTTATAAGCGCCGCGCTACCCGTGTAGTTAATATTGGAGGCGTGCCTATGGGGGGAGATCACCCGATCAGGGTACAATCGATGACGACTGTTGATACCATGGATACCATGGGCTCTGTAGAGCAGTGTATCCGTATGATAGAAGCTGGTTGTGAGTACATTCGTATAACGGCGCCAAGTATAAAAGAAGCGGAGAACCTGCAACTTATAAAAGACGAATTGCGCAAACGCGGCTATAGTGTACCCCTTGTTGCGGATATTCATTTTACCCCAAATGCTGCTGAGGTAGCTGCCCGTATAGTTGAAAAAGTACGCGTTAACCCGGGTAACTATGCGGATAAGAAGAAGTTTGAAGTAATAGAGTATAACGACGAAACCTACCAGGCAGAATTGAACCGTATACGGGAGCGATTTGTGCCTTTGGTCCGCATCTGTAAAGAACACGGCACTGCTATGCGTATCGGTACCAACCACGGATCGCTTTCAGATAGAATTCTGAGCCGCTACGGCGATACACCACTAGGCATGGTAGAAAGTGCGCTGGAGTTTATCCGTATCTGCGAAGACGAAGGCTACTACGATATTGTGATCTCGATGAAAGCATCGAATACACAGGTAATGGTACAGGCTTACCGCTTGCTGGTACAGAAGCTCGATGAAGAAGGTTTGCAGCCTTACCCGTTGCATTTAGGCGTAACAGAAGCCGGCGAAGCAGAAGATGGTCGTATAAAATCGGCAGTTGGTATCGGTACCTTGCTGGAAGATGGACTGGGAGATACTGTTCGTGTTTCGTTAACCGAAGCCCCGGAGGCAGAAGCACCGGTTGCCAAAGCGCTGATAGACCGTTATATCCATCGTGCCGAAAAGGCTGATCCTATCAAACCGATCTGTAATGTACCTATAAACCCATTCCAGTATCATCGTCGGGAAACCATAGAAGTAGAAAATGTAGGTGCCCAGAATGTGCCGCGTGTAATCGCCGACCTTAGCAGGTTAACGGAAGTACAGTACGCCGACCTTAAATGCGTTGGTCACTTGTATTCGATGTTGCTGGATAAGTTTAACATGAATGATCAGGGGGCTGATTACATCTATAGTGGCGATAATCCGGTCACCTTTATGTTGCCTAACGGACTGAAGGAGATCATAAACTATAATGTCTGGTTAAAGTCGGATAGAGACGAGCATCGCCACCCGCTATTAACAGCAGAGCAATACCTGGGTAATACCCAACGAGACCATAAACTCAACTTTATACTTGCTACTGTACACGACATTACGGAAGAGTTAATGGAGCAGATCAAGACCGACGGAACTGCTGTGCTGCTACTCCATACCACCAACGAGCACGCTATGCCGGAGCTTCGTAAGTGCTTTTTCAGGTTGATGAATAATGGTGTGAAAGTGCCATGTATAATTAAACGTGAATATGGCCAGCTAACAGCAGATGAAGTACAGCTTTATGCTTCAACGGATGTGGGCGGTTTGTTAATAGATGGCTTGGGCGATGGTATAATGCTAAGCACAGAGCTACTGCCAGATCAGGAGAAAGGGGTTTGGCTGCAAACGATAGATGTACTTAATAAATTAAGCTTTGGTATACTTCAGGCTGCCCGTACACGCATGAGTAAAACGGAGTACATCAGTTGCCCAAGCTGTGGACGCACACTTTTTGACCTGCAGGAAACAACCGCTATGATCCGTAAGCGCACCGACCACCTGAAAGGAGTGAAGATCGGCATTATGGGGTGTATCGTAAACGGACCGGGCGAGATGGCTGATGCGGACTATGGCTATGTTGGGGTAGGTAAAGATAAAATCGCTTTATACCGTGGCCAGACCGTCGTAAAAAAATCGGTGCCAGCTGAGCGTGCCGTGGACGAACTGATCGAACTGATCCGCGAAGACGACCGCTGGATAGAACCAATGGTGCTGGAAGAGTAGGTTGTAGTTCATGCAGCCTGGCGTACAACCAAGTATAGAACCAAATGCCGCTATTACATCGCGTATAGCGGCATTTGATCTGATACGTATTTTTGCTACTTTTTCGGTAATTGTAGTGCATGTTGCGACGCCTATAGTTCGGAACAATTTACCGGACAATAGTTTATGGTATACAGGTAATTTGTATCACGCTATTTTCAGGTCCGGCATACCGTTGTTTCTGATGCTGACAGGAGCTTTGCTTTTACCAAGAGCCATAGGTTTAAAATTTTCCTTCAAACGGTTTCTACGTGTACTTTTCCCCTTTACTTTCTGGACCGCTATTTTCCTGGTTGCTTATAATAAGATAACTGACCTGACGATCAGTGATTTTATAGATGGAATGTTGAACGGCGTAACAGGTTATTACTGGTATGTATACCTGATCATACCTATTTATTTTCTGCTGCCACTCATCCGTAAAACGATACTAAACTCAAGTCTTACCGCGGAAAATGGAGTTATCATTACAAGTATAACTATAGCTTTATGGTATGCTGCCAATTTATTATTACCAGCAGTAACAGGAGTTATAGAGCACATAATTTACCTGGAATTTGTTATAGTTGGTTATCTGCTGAGTGCCTATAAAAAAGAGTCGTGGCTAAGCAAGACATCTGTTAACCTGATATTTATAGTTGCCGGTATTGTTGCTACTTACCTGAGTACGTATGTTATCATATCAGATAAGATGGTGCATATTGAGTTCTTTTATACGAGCGTTAACCTGGCAATATTTTTAAAAGCGATCGGGTTGTGGTTTATACTTCAGAAGCTAACGACAAAACTGCCAGATAGAGTAACGCAAAGTATAAGCTATGTAAGCAGGTTTACGTTTGCTATATTCCTGATGCACCCATTGGTAATCGATTTTATACTTGTTTCGCGGCTGGGCTTTTCGTTAAATTTTGAGCAACCGGGAACAGGTATTTTTACTGTTTCGTTATTATGCTTTGTATTTGCTGCTATTATTGCTGTACTTTTAAGTAAGCTGCCGTTTGGAAAGTATACTTACTGATCCAGCAATAACTATCTTATTAAACTATAAACTGTAACTCATGAAGGGATTATTCAACTTTACGGAAGTGTTTACTTATTTCTTCCGCAAAAAAGACCCTAACCGGAAAACAAATTTTAACCTGCGCACCATGCACACCATCAATAAAATATCGATCCTGATGTTTTTAGCAGGTATGATCTACTTTATAATCAAGCATATTTAAGCTGCTTAACATGCATATAGAGGCTTTCAGGGAATACTGTATGGCTAAACCAGGCACCACAGAGGAGATGCCTTTTGATGAGGATACGCTGGTTTTTAAAGTATGCGGTAAAATGTACGCGCTCTGTAGTATTTCCGAATATGAAAAAGGTATAGCCCTGAAATGCGACCCGGAAACTGCTGTTGCGCTTCGGGAGAAATATTCTCAGGTTAGACCCGGTTACCACATGAATAAATTGCACTGGAACACGATATTACCTGAGGCTGGCCTACCTGATATTTTGCTTTATAGTTGGATCGATGAATCTTACAGACTTGTGGCTTTAAAACTGACAAAGGCGCAGAAACAAAGTATAGGTTTTTAAATTTAGTAACTTCCGGATATTTACTTGTTCAAAATAATGCGTTGGTAGATGTAATCCTGCTGTTGAGATGATTTTTTTAGCTGTTTATCTTATTTTTTCAAAAAAAATAAGTATAATTGACATCACACCTGAAACTACTTTATGCAATTTGAGAATGAAGTTGGGATAAAGATCCGCAACGAATGGCAAAATGCTAGCTTAAACATTTTGTATACTTATGGCTTTTTGTTTAATGGTTACGAAAGCTTTTTTAAACGCTACGGATTAACAACACAGCAATATAACGCAATCAGAATTTTAAGGGAGCAATATCCTACACCTATTTCTACATCAGGTCTGCGCGATAAAATGCTGGATAAGATGTCTGACACATCTCGCCTTGTAAGCCGCCTTAATGCAAAGGACCTGGTAGAGGTAAAGCCCAACCCACATGATAAGCGCCTGGTTAATATTCTTATTTCGGAGAAGGGACTACGTTTGCTCGAAGGTATTGATCCAGAATTGACGCTTTTAGATGGGCTATTAGCTGATCTGACATCTGAGGAGTCGGCTCAACTTGCAGAACTGTTAACTAAGGTTCGTAAGTCTATAAAAACCGGCATGCGTAAAATACGCTTAGCGCAATCTATAGAAACAACTTAGTATCGTTTATACTTTAATAGAAAAAGGGAAGCATCTTTACGAAGGTGCTTCCCTTTTTTGCTTGATGGTCTTAAAAGTTAAAAGCCGCCAGGAGTTGAGTCTGACGGCTTTTAGAAGTTAGTTGGTAAAATGGAGTTCTATTATACTACCACGTTAATAATTTTGTTAGGTACTATAATAATTTTCTTTGGTGTTTTGCCTTCAAAAAACTTAGTTACCTGTTCATCAGCTAAAACTGCCTTTTCCATTTCATCGCGTGGGGCATCCAGCGGGAAAGTCATTTTAGAGCGCGTCTTGCCATTTACAGAAACCGGGTACTCAAATGAGTTCTCTACCAGGTATTCCTCCTTAAACTCCGGGTAAGTAGCGTAGCTTATACTTTCCGTATGTCCGAGTTTCTGCCAGATCTCTTCGGCTACGTGTGGCGCGTAAGAGGATAGCAGTATAGTTAACGGCTCCAGAACGGCACGTTTATTTGTTTTTAACTGCGTCAGTTCGTTCACACAGATCATAAAGGTAGGAACCGATGTGTTGAACGAGAAACGTTCGATATCTTCTTCTACTTTTTTGATGGTCTTGTGCAGCAGTTTCATTTCTTCGGCAGTTGGCGCATCATCGCTTACTATAAAGTTACCATCGTTATCATGGAATAGCTTCCAGTATTTTTTCAGGAACTTGTGTACACCTTCCATGCCGTTGGTATTCCAAGGCTTGAACTGCTCCAGTGGCCCCAGGAACATCTCATACATACGCAGTGTGTCGGCACCCATGCGTTCTACCAGGTCATCCGGGTTCACCACATTGTACTTCGACTTCGACATCTTTTCGATCTCAACGCCTACGTTATACTTGCCATCTTCCAGTATAAACTCTGCGTTAGCATTCTCTGGTCTCCAGGTTTTAAAGGCTTCCAGGTCCAGTACATCGTTCTCTACAATGTTCACGTCTACGTGCAGCTGCGTAGTTTCATACTGATCTTTTAAGCCAAAAGAAACATACTTGTTAGAATCCTTAACGCGATAGACAAAGTTTGAACGACCCTGGATCATGCCCTGGTTGATGAGCTTCTTAAACGGTTCTTCCTCCACAACCAGGCCTAGGTCAAACATAAACTTGTTCCAGAAGCGGGAGTAGAGCAGGTGACCTGTTGCGTGCTCGGCACCACCCATGTATAAGTCTACATTACGCCAGTATTCGATCTTATCTTTTGATGCAAACTCACTGTTGTTCTGTGGGTCCATGTAGCGGTACCAGTACCAGCTGCTGCCCGCCCAACCCGGCATCGTGCTTAGTTCGTATTCAAACTGGTCCTGGTACTTCCAGTCTACGGCGCGGCCAAGTGGCGGCTCACCGGTTTCTGTTGGCAGGTACGCATCAATTTTAGGCAGTTCCAGTGGCAATTCACTTTCCTGCATCAGTTGCGGAATGCCATCTTTAAAGTAAACCGGAACAGGCTCACCCCAGTAACGCTGACGACTGAATACAGCATCGCGCATGCGGTACTGTACACGGCCCTTTCCAACGCCCAATTCTTCTGCTTTGGCTATACCAGCTTTTATAGCATCTTTCACGTCCAACCCATTCAGGAAACCAGAGTTGATGATCTTACCTTCTTTAGCTGCGTAGGCTTCTTCTTCAATGTTTCCGCCGGCTACTACTTCTCTTATTGGCAGGTTAAAGTGTTTGGCAAATGCATAGTCTCTTGAATCGTGGCCAGGAACGGCCATAACGGCACCGGTACCATAACCAGCCAGCACATAGTCAGCGATCCAGATAGGCACACGCTCTTCTGAAATAGGATTGATAGCGTAGGCACCAGTAAATACGCCGCTCACAGTTTTTACGTCCGTCATACGCTCGCGCTCCGAACGGTTTTTGGCTACATTTACATAGGCTTCTACCTGCTCGCGTTGCTCGTCTGTAGTTATTTGCGCCACCAGGTCATGCTCTGGTGCCAGCACTACAAATGTTGCACCGAAAATAGTATCGATACGGGTAGTGAATACTTTGATATGGCCATCACCCTCAATCGCAAAGTCAAGCTCAGCACCAACCGATTTGCTGATCCAGTTGCGCTGCATTTCTTTTACAGGTTCCGGCCAGTCAATCGTTTCCAGGCCTTGAAGTAAGCGCTCGGCATAAGCCGTGATGCGCATCATCCACTGGCGCATTTTTTTACGCTCCACTGGGTAACCACCACGCTCTGAAACACCACCAACAACTTCGTCGTTCGCCAGAACCGTACCTAAAGCCGGGCACCAGTTTACAACGGCTTCAGCAACATAGGTTAATCTATACTTAAGCAACATTTCAGCTTTCTGCTGCTCATTCATAGCTTTCCAGTCTGCGGCAGTGAAGGCAGGAGTGTCTTCGTCGCAGGCAGCGTTTATAGTTGCGTTACCGTTGGCATCAAACTCAGCTATCAGTTTATCTATCGTTTCAGCCTTGTCAGAACTATAGTTATAGTAGCTGTTGAAAAGCTGCATGAAGATCCACTGCGTCCACTTATAGTAGCTTGGGTCGGAGGTACGGACCTCGCGTTCCCAATCAAAAGAGAAACCGATGTTTTTGAGCTGCTCTACATAGCGCGCAATGTTCTGCTCTGTTGTAATAGCCGGGTGCTGTCCCGTTTGTATAGCATATTGCTCAGCTGGCAAACCAAAAGAGTCGAAGCCCATTGGGTGCAGCACATTAAAACCTTTCAGGCGCTTATAACGGCTAACTATATCAGAGGCGATGTAACCAAGCGGGTGGCCTACATGCAGGCCTGCACCAGACGGATACGGAAACATATCCAGGGCGTAGTACTTTGGTTTATCGTCGCTTTCTTTGGCTTTAAACGTCTGGTTCTCTTCCCAGTAGCGCTGCCATTTTTTCTCAATCTCGCTGAAATTATACTCTGACATAGTTTATCTCGAATTCGCTTGTTCTGACTTAAACCGCTAAGATAATTGTTGCTTTGCTAAATGGCTAAATTGTTGGATGGTTAAATTGTTGATATTATAACTTAATAGTGGCTTTATGGAGATCAACAATCTAACAATTGAGCAATTAAACCATCTAATTCTTACCTTTGCAGCTCAAAACAGAACTATAAAATGGAGAAATACGACCTGCTGGATGTTCCGCACCTGATCTATGTAATGGACCCGATGTGTTCGTGGTGCTATGGTTTTGCGCCAGTGCTACATCGCCTTAAAAAAGAACAGGAAGGCAAACTGAACTTTAAACTAGTGCTGGGCGGATTGCGAGCAAACACCGAGCCGATGGACGCTGAAAACGTAGTTAAAACAAAACAGCATTGGCAGGATGTGGACCAGGTAACAAACCAGCCGTTCGATTATAGTTTCTTCGACCGCACCGATTTTATCTATAATACAGAACCGGCTTGCCGCGCTGTAATTACGATGCGTTACCTGAAACCGGAAGCAGAACTGGAAATGGCCGAGAAGATACAAACTGCTTTTTATGCGGGTAGTAATGATGTAACCAATGAGGTTGTACTGGCAGAGATAGCTACCACTTTTGGTATTGAAGAAGACGCATTTCTGGAGAAGTTTAACTCCGATGAAATGAAGGAAAAAACACAGCAAGATTTCCTGATCGCAAGACGTTTACAGGCAGCAGCATTTCCGAGTGTATATATCCTGAATGGCCATGAAGTGCATTTGCTATGCCGTGGGTATAGAACGTACGAAGCTTTGAACATGCTATTTGAAAATGCCATGAAGCAGATCAATAATCCTAAATAATAACTACAAGCGCCGCTGTTTCCGGTTTCTGCGTATGGCAAATTAGGGTTATGTCCGATGCCATATGAAATTACACCGTACGAACAGCGGCGTTTGCCAGCTAACCGGAAAGCATTTGCCCTTGCAGCAACTGGTTTCGGGCACAAGTATACGCAAGAACATACTGGACCTGATCAAAGCGGAGCACCCCGAATTTGACGACAAGCTTTTAATCTCGATCGCTGAACTGAACAAGTACCGCAATAAATACCTCGAGATTATACTTAAGAGCGAGGTTGGCGAATTGTCGGAGCTGGAAAAGGAGGTAATTAAAAGTATAAGCGACCATGAGCTGCTTTCTTCCAACATAGAAACAGAGTTATCAGAGAACCTTACGTTCGGACAACGGCTATCAGATAAAATTGCGACGTTTGGCGGCAGCTGGACCTTTATTTCTCTCTTCTTTTCTTTCCTGTTCCTGTGGATGCTGGTCAATATTTATTTTCTGGCAAACAAACCTTTCGATCCTTATCCATTTATACTTTTAAACCTGATACTTTCGTGCCTGGCTGCCATACAAGCACCTATTATTATGATGAGCCAGAACCGGAAAGAGGCAAAAGACCGCCAGCGATCGGAATATGATTACCAGGTAAACCTGAAAGCGGAGCTGGAGATAAGGTTGCTGCACGAAAAGATAGATCATCTTATTATTAACCAGAACCAACGCCTTATCGATATCCAACAGATCCAGGTTGACTTGCTGGAAGATATTATGATGGGCTTAAAAAGTAAAAGACACTAACTCCTCAAATAATTCTCGAGAGGGTCTGTTCCATTCCAGGTGCCAGCTGTTTTTATAGGTATAAACCGGGCAAAGAGTTCTTCGGAATACCAGTTCTCAGCGCGCGTTCTTTTAATTACTTCCTGGTGTTTAGGGTTGCGGTAAGCGTATTCTTTCATGGCATCAGCCGACTCCCAGATACTAAAAGTTGCCTGCCGCACAAGTGGTAGTTCACCTAAACCTATAGAGCATAACAAACCACCCGCATCGTCCAACGCTTTACTTGACTGCGGTACAAAACGCCAGAAGTTAGTTAAGGCCAGCCAGTTTATACTAGCCCGGGTCAGCACTGCAATTGGTCCGGAGGTATATTTTTCTGAAACAGTGGGAGAGAAGGGTTCTTTTTTATCCCATTGCCCATGGCTTTGTAAGGGTAACAGGTAGCAGGTCCATCGTTCGTAAGTATGCTCCTCATATTCCTGCATCAGTTCCGAGTTCCGGAAAAAGCTATCAGCCGCTTCTTCATTTTCCCAGGTACAGATAAGCCCGTAACGGTAAAAATTTGGTTTTATACTAAAGCCTTTGCCATGGCCGCTACCCAAAAGTTTATAAAATAATAGCCCCGGTACTTTTTGCAGCTTCGGACCGGATGTGCCCATTTGTGCAAGTCCCCAGCGTAGATTGCCTTTTTTAATACCAAACAGGGTGAGGGTGGTAAGCCGTGGAGCAGAAGTTATAGTTGGCTGCAAAGGGTTGGTTTTTTATAGTTCAAGTATAGGCATTTCTGAGCAAAAAAACACCTGCCAAACGGGAGTAAGGCAGGTGCTGCTTTCAAGCTATAGGTATTATTTATACTTACAGGTTTATCTTTTTGTTTTCTCCGCCATCGGCACGTTCACCGGTAATAGCTGCTTTTACAAAACCGTAAAGCTGCACTACAGCGCTGCTCGGAGAATCCCAGTATTCTGCCTTATCAATTGTAACTCTTATCAGGCCAATATTCGGATCATCTTTTCCTTCCGGGAACCAGGCTTTTAGTACCGGCGACCATAGTTCGTCTATTTTGGCTTTGTCTTTTGAAATTGTCGCCCTGCCTGATACGGACACATACACATTATCCGAAGGCTTGGCATAACTCAGGTTAATGTGGGAATCATTTTTTATCTCATGCGATTTAGCAGATTCATATCCCGTAAAGAACCACATCACGCCGTCTTTACTTACTTCCTGTGTACTCATTGGGCGGCTGCGCAGGCTGCCATCGTCATCAACGGTGGTCATCATGGCAAAGTCAATATCTTTAATGAGATCTGTCAGTTTCTCAAGGTTCTCGTTCTGTTCGTTATTCATAGTTTTATTTTGTTGGATTAATGATTTAAGGTACGCGCCTGAATTATTTAGGGTTTGTTAACGCGACTTATACTTTCAGAACAAAACAAAGTATAACTTGTTTGAGGAACAGTTTATAAAAGACCAATTTGAATTATCTCGCCCATTTATACTTGTCTGGTAACGACGAAGAACTGCTGCTCGGCAACTTTATTGCTGATGCTGTAAAAGGAAAAAAGGCAGCCCTTTATAGTCCGGGCATAACGCGCGGCATTTACCTGCACCGCCTCATCGATGCGTACACCGACACACACCCTGTAGTGGCAGACTCGAAGATCAGGCTCAGAGAAAAGTATAAAAAGTATGCTACGGTTATAGTTGACCTGTATTACGACCATTTCCTGGCCAACCAGTTCGAACGTTTTGCCGATGAATCCTTAGCCAATTATAGCCAGCGGGCTTATAGTTTAATTAACCATCATTTACCTAACCTGCCCGAACGTGTGCAGTATTTTTTTCCGTACATGATGGAGCAGAACTGGCTCCTGGAATACGCTAAAATTGATGGTATTAGCAGAGCACTGACAGGTCTTAGCCGGCGTACAAGTTTCGTGTCGGGCATGGAAACAGCAGGAGAGGAGTTAGCCCTGAACTATAGTTTATACCAGCAGGAATTCGATGCGTTTTTTCCGGAATTAGAATTGTATGTGCAGGAATGTTTACACAACAGGTTGAAGTTAGTATAGGTCAGGCATTTTAGTATCAGTTTGGCATCTCCAGCCTTCTTCAATAGCAGGGACGCTTCATTCTCATAAAACGTCTTCAAAACTTACTGTCATTCTGTAAAGAAACTTGGTTGAGGGAAGGTTAAGCTTATGCTACTTGCCCACAAGATCCCCCGAATCAAGTTCGGGATTTTCAACTTTCAGGATGACAAAAAATGGTGGATGAAAAATCCATGCTTCTAAAGGACTTTAAACTATAATTTAATAGATAGGATAAGTAGGGTAAACTTTAGATTTATAGTCGCAAATATGTGCTAAAAGAGATTGTAGGGACGCAATACGTTGCGTCTTGTTTCCAGCTGCATAAACTATAGCTATGGAATAGACTGATCAAACAGCGTGCGATCTGTGTAACCAAAAACCACAAAAAAAGCAGCACAAGTATAAACTCGTGCTGCTCCCTGATATCTTAATTATAATCTATTAATGGTGGTGTCCGCCCGGTCCATGAACATGGCCATGCTCCAGCTCTTCTTTAGTTGCTTCGCGCACCTGCGTTACTTTGCCTTTAAAGTTAAGATCTTTACCAGCCAGCGGGTGGTTAAAATCCATGGTTACGGCACTGTCAGTTACTTTCGCAACACGACCTTGTAACTGGTTTCCTTCGCTGTCTGTCATAGGTATAAAATTACCTACTTCCAGCATATTGTCCGGCACTGCGCCTTCTACTTCAAACACATTCATTGGTAACTCCACAACAGCGTTATCATCAAACTGACCATAGCCTTCTTCAGCGTCCAGTTTAAAGTCGAAATTGTCGCCTTCGCCCAGGTCACTCAGGTTATCTTCAAACTGATCCGGGAGACCGCTCATGCCGTATATAAAAGCCATCGGCTGTTCTTCATTTGCTACTTCAACAAGACTCTCTTCACCGTTCTCGTTTTGAATTCTTAACTCGTAAGTGAGCGTTACCACTCGGTTTTTTTCAATCTTCATAATTTAGCATTAATGTGTTTGATGTAAGCAAGGTAACCATTTATACTTGCAATAACAGGTTACAGTTTAATTTATACCTTAAGGCAGGCACTCGGTCAGCTCCCAGGCACTGCGGTACGAACCTATACTTTCGGTATACTTCAGGAAGGCATCGTAAAACGGATGATGCGATAAAGTGGCGCTGTCACCAACTATAACCAGCTTCTTTTTTGCCCTTGTCATGGCTACATTCATTCGTCTTATATCACTTAAAAATCCGATCTCGCCGGTCTCGTTACTTCGCACCATACTGATGTAAATGATATCGCGTTCCTGGCCCTGGAAGCTATCGACAGTACCTACCGAAAGCTCCCGCTTTTGATAAAGTTCGTGCAGGTGCGGCATATGCTCCACTTTGTCCTGCAGGTAATTTATCTGGGCACGGTAAGGGGCTATCACACCAATTCGTAAAGGCGCAACTTCTTCATCCTGCTCATAATCTTTCAGCAGGAACTGCAGGTGGTTCAGTAACAGGTCTGCTTCCTCGGGGTTGGCAGAACTTTGCGCTTCCGGGTTTACGACTTCGTTATATCCACAACCGGCTGTATCTACAAACTCTACAGCTAAGCCAGGCTTAAAGAACGGGTCGAAGCCATGCAGGTCGCTGTTGTGCACACTTTCGTGGGCCATCAGTTCGCCGTTATAAAACTGCTCATTCGAGAACTGCATGATATGGTGGTGCATACGGTACTGCGTTTTCAGCATAACCGATACCTCGGGCTGGCGCTCAATACATTTTTCGAACAACGTTTTACCCAGTCCTTTTTGCTCTGCCAGGAAAGATTTTACAGTAGGAGGCAACTGGCAATGGTCGCCGGCAAGCACCACCCGGTTCGCTCTCGATATAGGTACCCAACAGGCAGGCTCCAGTGCCTGAGCAGCTTCATCTATAAAAACTGTACCGTAGTTTAGGTGGCGGATGGCTTTGTTGGCAGCGCCTACCAGCGTACAGGTTATTACCTGCACATTTTCTAACAGGTCGTCGGTAATGTAATGCTCAATATTATCAGCTTCGTCTAACAGGCGGTTACTTTCGGCTTTATACATTTGCCGCTGCATGCGTTCTTCATGCCCGAACTTACGCTTATACTGGAAAGCCATACGTTTATACTCTTCAGCCGTTTTACGAACCGATTTCAGATCTTTATAGGCCTTATGCTCCATTACCTGCGCATCCAGTGTGTGCTCCAGTAACACATCCGATACACGCGATGGGTTACCGATCCGGATCACATTCACACCTTCGTTAGCGAGCTTTTCAGTAAGCAGGTCCACTGCCGTGTTTGAAGGTGCGGTAACGAGCAGTCGCTTCTGGGTCTTTAAAGTATAAAGTATAGTTTGTACCAGCGTTGTGGTCTTACCTGTTCCCGGAGGTCCGTGTATGATCGCTACATCTTTAGCACGTGCAATTTTACGTAAAGCGTCGTTCTGTGAGTCGTTGAGTGTCGGGTTTTCAGGTACTTTTACATCAGTGAATTCAGCAGGTTTTACACCTAACAAAATGTCGCGTAGCTCGGCAAGCCTCGACTTGTTTGCCTCGATCACTTTTTTCATGGCTATCTCCATTTCGCGATAGCTCATTTCATCAAAGGTCAGGTCGATGCCCAGTTTACCGCCATCCACCCAGTCAGGCAGATCTTCTTTGTTAGTGGCAAGTATAACCTTGTTGCGTTTAAGGCCAACGATAACACCATTCAGGTTGGTGCGCTCACCATTGTTGCTAAACAAAGCAGCCGCTTTACCAGCCTGGAACAAGTGAAGTTCATCGCGGCCCGAGGTGCGTTCCAGTTCAATAACTACCTTGTTTCCAAACCCGATCTCTTCTTTTGAAATAACAACAGGATACCAGCAGAAACCCATTTCTTTACGCTCCTGAATAGTGCTTTTCAGGGCTTTCATTTTGTATTGCTGACGGTCTTCTTCCTGTTCTATTTTCAGCAGGTGCTCAACCCGCAGAAGTTCTTCGAAAATATCTTTCATCTATTTAAAAAATAAAGGCTGGTAACTATAGCCCAGCCCTTCCTTAATGTATCTGTAACTATTACGTTCTGTTGCCAGTTGGCAAGCATTCTGTAACAGATTTGTCGTAGCTTTTAATTCCTTGCTTATACTTCAATAATCAATTTTGGGTGCGCTTTTTACGAGGCTTTGCATTTTTCAACTTGCCCAGGCGTATCTGCAGAAATATGGCATAAATAAACAACAAGGCTATAAAGCCCGCCAGCATCGCAATCACTTTGTCCTTACCATAGCGCACGTCGTCAGTTTCGGTCAGCTGCAGTTCGAGGTCAGTTATAGTACGCTCACGCTTTTTTAGCTGGTTCTGCAAGGCGCTCACCTGGTCCTGTAAACCAGAGATACGGTTATTTATCTGACGCTGGTCTACCTGCACCTGGTTGCCTGCTCTTTGGCGTTCTACTGTAGTTTCTGCAATTTTTTTAACGCTGGCTTCTTTTACGGCAGCAATCAGTTCCGTATCTTTTTTAATGATCTCCTTTAAGGTATCAATTATCTGGAGCAGGTCTTTTTTCGATTTATTTCCCCAGAAACTGTTGTTTTGCTGATTCAGATACTGGTACTCCATTACCAACTGCTCACGGTCGCTCATCAAACGTGTCAGTTTATCTTCGGCTTCCACGGCTTGCTCCTGGCTAAATGCCGGAAATAAAGTACTGCAGAAGAAGGCCAGCAAAATCAGTTTTTTCATCATGGGTAAGTGGTTACTTTTCTATTACACGCAAATATGGCAATGATATTGTGGATTTGCTGTATGATACAATGGGTTTTTATAGTTGATTAACAGGTAATTTTAAGTTAATAGCATTAACTGATATCTATCATTTTGAAGAGTGGCCAAATAATGTAACTTTACTTTTACTATCGGACTATAAGCTGATATACAGGACATAACCTTATCCAAAACCCATGAAAAAGATATTTTTAGCGTTGATGCTTACCGGCTTTGTAAGCGCCGGAGCCATTAACACAGCTTATGCCTGCGAAGATGGCAAGTGCAAAATGGAGCACAAAGATAAAAAAGGCAAGAAATACAAATCTGCTGAAAGCTGCCACATGACGGCCAAAGCCGGCAAAGATGAAAAAGGTAAAACGGCAACTGCTTCGTGCTGCATGAAGAAAGATGCAACCAAAGCCGAAGCTTCTAAAACCACTAAAGAAACGAAAGCGCAAAAGTAATTTATACTTGTGCTACATTTAAAAGCCTCCTGCACCCGCAAGAGGCTTTTTGTTTTTTTTGGTGATTGCCTGCTAACTGCTATCTTTAAGTTTCAACTCTTAACTATACTTTTCGGCTATACTTTCCATGAAGCAATATTTAGACCTGATGCAGCACATCCTGGACAACGGCGTGCGCAAAGAAGACAGAACCGGCACCGGCACCCTCAGCGTTTTCGGTTACCAGATGCGTTTTAACCTGGCCGACGGTTTTCCGCTGGTTACGACCAAAAAAGTGCACCTGAAGTCTATCATACATGAATTGCTATGGTTCCTGAAAGGCGACACGAACATTGCTTACCTCAAAGAGAATGGTGTCAGCATCTGGGACGAGTGGGCTGACGAGAACGGCAACTTAGGCCCGGTTTATGGATCGCAGTGGCGTAGCTGGCCAACGCCCGATGGCCGCCACATCGACCAGATAACGAATGTAGTAAACCAACTGAAGAACAGCCCGGATTCGCGCCGTATTATAGTTAGTGCCTGGAACGTAGCTGAAATAGAGAATATGAAACTGCCACCGTGCCATGCCTTTTACCAGTTTTACGTAGCCGAAGGTAAACTTAGCTGCCAACTGTATCAGCGCTCCGCCGATGTATTTTTGGGTGTACCTTTTAATATTGCCTCATATGCTTTATTAGTGCTGATGATGGCACAGGTAACAGGCCTCGAACCAGGCGAGTTTATCTGGACTGGCGGCGATACACACTTGTACACGAACCACCTGGAGCAGGCACAGCTACAGCTTACCCGCGAAACACGCCAACTGCCAACTATGGTTATAAACCCGGATGTAAAAGATATCTTCGATTTTAAATTTGAGGATTTTGAACTTGTTAACTATAACCCTCACCCGGGTATAAAAGCGCCGGTGGCGGTATAGTATAGCTTGCCTGTGTCATTACAGGTATAGTGCAGATAAGCGTATGTTTTCGTTTATACGGTAGTTACCTATAATCAATGAAGTTAAGAATCTGTTTTCTTCTCCTGCTTATTGTTTCTCTCCCATTGTTTGGGCAGAACAAGGAAGTGTCGTTCAGGAAGAAGTGTATTGACGATGATGTAAGAGAACTGAAACTGCAGAATTTTGAAAATGCTGACTATAATACAGCTATTAGATTATGGAAACCATATCAAGTAGTTGAGTTAATCAGAGTTAATGATTCCGTTTATCACGGTCAACTGGTGAACTTTATAACCAAAGTAAACCGCAAAGAGGAATTAAAGGGAATTGTAAGCCAGAGTTTAAGTATACCAGCAACTGTAACAAAGACCCTGATGGAGCAGCTTCTTAAAGAAGGTGTTGAAGGACTCCCAGACAGCTATGATGTAGAGGGATATGTAAATGGATTGGACGGAACAACATATGTATTTGAAGTAAGCTCCCATTATAAATATAGAGTATACTCATACTGGGAACCAGAAAACGACCGCTACCAAAACCCAGAGTTAAGAGAAGTGAAAAGTGTGAGAAACATTATTTCTGTAATAAATAAGCAGTTTGATTCTTGGAAGATCTTTACAATGTTCAGAGATAACTTACCTGCTGGAAGATACCAATACGGAGGTATAATAATGGTCGTATCAAAATAACTTTAGGTAACCACACCCATAAGCCAGCTACGCCGCCTTATGGCCAAGTCCGTTATAATTACCAAAACAACTGTATTGAATTCTCTAACTTATTGATTTTTGAATCCAAGAATTATGAACAGAAACATGATCCAGAATCCGACCAAGACATTTACTGTGTTAGTTGTAAGTGCCTGGTTAGTTGGAAGCATCGCCATGTTTACCGTGGGTACTGATTATTTCCAGAAGAGCTTTTTACAAAAGCAAAATATTCTGTTCGGAGCCATTTTCCTGTATGCTACTATCCGTGCTGTGGTTGTGTTGCGCAACTATTTAAAGGCCAGGAGAAAGATGGGTTAAAAGTTTTGCCGGTATTTACGTAAACAAAAAGCTGTCATTATACTTTATAGTCTAACCATAAACTATTTATACTATGAAATTTAAAGCTTTTTTAACGTTGATCTGTAGCCTGGCTATACTTCAGGTACAAGCCCAGAAGCCCAATACAGACATGATCAAAACAGATCAGGGGCAGTTGAAGATCGTACCTGTAACGCATGGCTCTTTGGTGCTGCAATGGAACGGCAAAACCATTTACGTTGACCCATATGGTGGTGCTGAACTATACAAGAGCATTCCTAAAGCAGACCTTATACTTATTACCGACATTCACGGCGACCACCTGGATGCTAAAACCCTGGATGCGCTGGATACGAAGAAAACCGTTATAGTTGCCCCTCAAGCCGTAGCAGACCAGATACCCGAACAATATAAAGACAAGCTAAAGGTGATTGCCAACGGAGAAAGTACTTCCCAAATTGAGATCAAAATTGAAGCTATACCTATGTATAACCTACCGGAGACTGAAGACTCGAAACACCCGAAGGGCAGAGGTAACGGTTACTTGTTAACGATTGGCGGCAAGCGCATCTATATTTCCGGAGATACAGAGGATATACCTGAAATGCGTGCCCTGCAAAATATAGATGTAGCGTTTGTGAGCATGAACCTGCCTTATACCATGGACATTGACCAGGCAGCCAGCGGCGTGCTGGAATTTAAACCAAAAGTTATTTACCCATATCATTACCGCGGTACCGAAGGACTTGCAGATGTTGAGTCGTTTAAAAGAATGGTGAATGACAAAGATAAAAACATTGAAGTAAGGCTTCGAAACTGGTACCCGGCTGAGAAGAAGAAATAACCTATAGATACTGCAAAGTATAAAAAAGAATCCCCGGCCAAACTGACCGGGGATTTTTTAGTTTAAGTGTTAAAGGTGTGAGATCTTATTCTTTTACAATGCGTTGGAAAGTTTCTTTCTGGCCATCGTGAATACTAATCAGGTATAAACCGGCAGGAAGTTTCGAAATATCTACGCGTTGGTTGCTGCTAACTTCTGCACGGATAAGCTCAACGCCAGTTACATTCATAACCTTAACTGTTGATGCTTTAGCCGGAGAGCCAACCATAATATAACCATTCGCCGGGTTAGGATAAACCACTACATCCGGCTTAGCCACATTACCCAAAGTTTCAGAAGCTTTTACGCTGCTGCTCGAGCTGGCCATCAGGCTGTTTGTGATGTTAACCGTATAGTCTTCCACCTCGCCATAGGTAAATGTTTCGCAGGCTGTCTGCGCTGCATTATACTTCATCGAAACACGCATACGCGTTGCACCCAACAGGGCAGTAGTAGGTATATTTACGCCAGCGCTAAGTGTGCCGCTACTCGACGATGAACCACTAACAACCAACTCACCACTATCATCAAAATCACCATCCTGGTTATAGTCTATCCATATTTTCCAATACTCGGTGTAGGCTGTGCCAGAGAAACCGGCGCTGATGTAGATCGTGCTGCTACTACCACGCGCTACCGAACCGGTAAGCGAAGTGTTATCTTTGTAGCCGCCATCGTTACCAGACGATTTGTTGATGCCACCAAACTGAACCAGGTCGATCCACTCGTAGCTGGAGTTGCTGCCTTTAGAAGCGCAATAGCTAACAGAGCCAATGGTTGTTGTAAAGGTTTTAGATGCAGAATAAGCTGAAGAACTACCTGAGCAAACCGTATTAACCTGGTACTCATAAATAGTTCCTGCAGCCAGGCCTGTTGCGTTTGCAGATGTGCCGGTTACGCTGCCTGTTGTCCAGGTAGATGTGCCGGTTGGTCTGAAACGAACATTGTAGCTTGTTGCACCCGAAACAGCGCCCCACGTAAGGGTAGCAGAAGTTGTTGTGATGTTGGAAGCAGACAATGAAGCAGGAGTGTTACAGGTTGGGGCAGGAGCAGAGCCAAAGCTTACAGTATAATCTTCTACCTCGCCATAACCAAACGACTCACAAACCGACTGCGCTCCGTTATACTTCATGGATACACGCATACGCGTTGAGCCTGAAGCCGAAGAAGAGATCGTAATATTGCCGTTAACTGCTGTCTTGCTTAACCCACCGGCATCAAATACAAGTTCACCTGCATCAGCAAAATCACCGTCTTTGTTGTAGTCGATCCAGATCTTCCAGTACTCATTATAAGTTGAGCTGGCAAAACCAGGAGTCAGTGTAATAGCATAAGAGCTGCCAGGCGCTACACTTACTGTATTACCAGTAAAATCAGAGTAACCAGCAGCACCGGAAGTTTTAGTGAATGAACCAATCTTCACACCAGCGATCCACTCATAACTTGAGTTGTTGCCCTGAGAAGTACAGTAAGATATTTGACCATACTTGCCACCAATACCTACGGCATGCCAGGCATTTGTAGTCTGGATAACCTGCTGTGAGCCCGCTCCAAAAATATCGATAGCTGACTGAATAGAGTAGGTTCTTGCATCTGAGTAAACAGAGTTTGAAGTCAGGTAAACAGTTTCGGTACGGTAAGCAATTTTAGCTGCATCATCAACACCTATCCCTGTAACGCTGAAGCTGTTGCCAATATCGTTCGTACCTGATTTGCCAACGGCCAGTATGTAGAACCAGTGGTTAAGCACGCCGCTGTTATAGTGTACACCACCATTATCTCCGGAGCCGCTATACCACATATCACCTTTGTAAGTATCCGGCTGACCTTCAGAATTAGGGTCGCTCATAGAGCGCAGGGCAGGACGTTGCTTGTCGATATCTTCACCAATTAACCAGGTAGCTTTGTTAGGAGCAGCATAGTACTCTACTGCAGCAGCCCAGATATCAGAAAAGCCTTCGTTCATCGCACCCGATTCGTAACTATAAACCAGGTTTGCGCTGTTAGAACAAACTGCGTGGCCAATTTCGTGCGCGCCAACGTCTAAGCTTGTAAGCGGGTCAAAACGGCTGGCACCATCACCATAGGTCATTACCGAGCCATTCCAGAAAGCATTTTCGTAGTTGCTGTCGAAGTGCACATAGCTTTTAATTTTAGCGCCGGCATTATCGTAGCTGTTACGGTTGTGCTTGTTCTTAAAATAATCATAGGTCATCTGGGCAGCCCAATGCGCGTCAAGTCCGGCATTGTCTTTAGCAGCGTTGTTATATTCGCCTGCTGTCCAGTTGTTATCATTATCTGTAAAGTCAGTAGCAGTGTTATAGCTGGTGCCAGTTTTACAGTTGTAGGTCTCTATACCTGAGCCTCTTGTATAATCACGCAGACGGTATGTGCTACCATAACTATCAGTGGTGCTGCTAACAGTACCACTGTAACGTGTAGCCAGAGAGGCTGTAGCTGCGGCATGCTTTATAATAGCATCTTTGAAAACAACTTTTCCGGTAGTTGCATCAACGTATACATAATCGCGGCTAAGCGGCTTTTGCGCATAAATATCAAACTTCCAGGCCAGAACCGGTTTGCCGTTTACATTCTTGTCAGCAGCCATGCGGTTCTCAACTATAACCAATTCTCCTTTCGGGAAAAATGTAGCTTTACGGTCGTTCTTGTCTTTTTTCAGCCATTCTTCCTGCTCCGGGTTCTGCCACATGTATTCCTGGGCGCCAATGTAAGAAAGGGCATTATCCAGGGCAGCAGACTCGTTAAGTGAAGGACGGGTACTCATGTTCTCGAGCTTTTTAAACTCCCCGTTAATGGCATGAACCACGCCATTTTTTGAGTGAACATTATACGTACCGTGCTCAACTTTTACGCCATTATAAAATTGCTGAAAGCGCTGATGCTCAAATCCAACATTGTCTTTTTCTACTTTGGCCAGGCGCATATTGTCGCGGCCGGTAAGGCCCAGGTGCTGACGTAATACTTCATTGGCCTGGTCGGCGCGGTGAGCGGCGCCATTTGTTTCGAAAGAGATAAAAGCCGGCGTTCCGTTGGCCGCTTCTATTTTTTCTTTGATCTTGCTGTTGCCCTGTGCAAATGCATGTGGGCCTGCAAGTACTCCGCCTATTAAAAGCGAAGCGCAGATGTAAATTTTCTTCATGTTTAAGGTGTTTAGTGTTAGAGTTAATTTAGTTTTTCAGGTTCTACCATTGTGTGGGTTTAGTTAATAATCAGATTATCAATTACAAGTGTAAACTAAACACACCTAAATTAACAGTAATAAACACCGCCTGAGGTAAACTATACTATAAGCATAATCTGTGTAATTATCTTAATTATAGTATTTATGGTATATTTTAATGGTTGTTTAAACCTTGATACTGTTAAAAAGCTTTAAAAGTAATTTTGAGGAACTCTGAGTTACAACATTGTTAAACACCGACATAACTAAATAGTAGAGTGAAAAAATCTATAAAAGTAACATCTGAGCAATCGGGAAATATTTAATTTTTTATTGTTAAAGTATAGATTTTATCTAACCGTAGGAGCGAAGTCTTTATTAAAAGTATCCCATCAGATTGTCTCACACGATCTTACATTCAGGAATCATAGTTGGTTAATAGGCTGAAACTTTAGGAAAGCATATACCATAATTTTATATAGTAAAGTTTAAATATTAACTTGTGCAGCACTATTTATACTTCCTATACCTTGAAACATAACTTTAAAACTGTTGGCTTTTCAGTCGCACTTCTTCTCAGCTCAGTCGCTGTATCTGCACAGGCACCTGATTCAACTGTAAATCTATCTTATCAGCGGCATAGCAATTCGATCTTACCAACTCCCAAAGTTCAGAAACCGGAATTTAATCAAGGGTTTATGCATAGCCCGGAGCAACTGATCAATGGCAAAATTGCAGGTTTGCGTATAGGTCAGAACAGTGGGCAACCGGGAACCGACCCTTCGCTGATGCTGCATAACTATAACACACTATTTGGTCTGAATGAACCGCTGGTGGTATTAGACGGACAGGTTATCCCTTTCCGGAATATGGGCAGTTACCATAGTTTTCTAAGCTTTATAAATCTCGAAGATCTGGCAAGTATAGCGTTTGTAACTGCTGATGCAGGTATAGCCGTTTATGGCGAGCAAGCTGCCAATGGCGTGCTCTTTCTGAACACAAAGCAGCCTGGCGGTAGCCCTAAAGTTTCTTATTCCGGCAAAGTAGCAGTGTCAAGATTACGGAAGAAAGTGGATGTGCTGGATGCTGCAGCTTTTTCGGAAGTGATACGCGATAAATACCCTGATGAAGCCCATTTACTCGGCACCCATAACACAGACTGGCAGGATGTGATCTTCCGGGATGCTGTTAGCCACGACCACCATATAAGTATAAGTGGTGCGTTAGCAGGCGCTGTTCCATACAGAGTATCGGCCGGGCACCAGAACCAGCAAGGTATTATGGAATATACCTGGAACAAGCGCAACACGCTTGCCCTAAGGTTGTCTCCGGAACTACTAAATAAACAACTGCAACTAAACGTGAACCTCTCAGGCAGCCAGCAGGATGGCAGAATAGCAGCACCTTATGTTTACAACAATGCGCTGCATTTCGACCCAACCCAACCGGTGTATGACCCAACCAGCCCGGGCGGGTATTTTAATTATAAAACGGAGGAAGGTTATCAGAATACTATAGCACCTCTTAACCCGCTGCAGATTCTTAAAGATCGCCCCATCTCTAACGACAATACTACGTTAGTTACAAACGCCTCCGCAACCTATGCGCCAGCCATACTTCCAGGCATGCGCGTTGGTTTGCAATACGGATACCAGGACTTTAAATCGGGGAATGTTGCTACGTATGCCTATTACGATTTTAACAGTACAGCGCCACGTTACTATGAAGATCAGACAGATCATACTTACCGCATTCATAATGGGGAGTTAAAGCTTAGCTACGATCTTCCGCAATTGGTAAACGACCTTGCTATTACGACTGCTGTCGGTGTAGCTTACAACCGAAGTGATTATAAGTATAATCTGAAGAACCTGAACAGCAGATCATATTATTATACCGAAAACGGAAGCAGAACATTATATGGCCAGACAGGACTAACCTATAAGCAAGCTTACAACTTATCGGCGGTATATGCCTCACAAAATATAACCTCTAATGTAGATGCCCATTCGCATTTTGCGTTCAGCACCTCCGCAGATTTGGTAAAGAATGGCATGTTGCAGTCTAGTGCTATCAGAAGCCTGAAACTATATGGCAGTTATCTGAAATTTAACAAAACACAGGTTGCACCAAGCGATAAAAATGTAATTAAATCGCCTTATCTTAAACCTGAGAACATTAAGAAGTTTATAGTTGGATCATCAGCAAGTTTAATACAGGACAAGTTGCAGGCAAATCTATACTATACACGAACTCATACAAAAGATATGTGGTTGTTGGTGAGCTATTATAATCCGAATGGTTACAATTGGTTAAGGGATAACCTGAGCGATCTCACTTCCAATACCCTGGCACTTGACCTGAACTACCAGGTGCTGCAGAAAGGAGATTTTAGCTGGAACCTGAATTCAAACCTGAGCTTTAGTCGCAACCAAATAAATGAAATACCTTTTAAAGATGGATTTTACTACCAGGCACCAGGTCAGAGTTTCCTGAACCAGATGTCTTTTGTATTGATGGAAGGGAAGCCTGCTAACACGTTCTCCCTCTTTCAGCAGCCTTATGACGTCAACGGAAAACCTTTAGATAATTCCTCCCCAACTGAACGTAAACGAGTGCAAGAGCAAAGTGCGGATCCAACTTTTATAGTTGGTTTGGGCACTGATGTGAGCTATAAGAAATTCAGCCTCGGGATGCTTTTCCGCGGACAAACAGGAAGTTACGTTTATAATTTCAGGGCGAATAACCAGGGTGCTTCTTCTGCAGCCCTTGGCTCAGGTTTTCTGATGAACCTGAACGAGAGCTACCTGCGCGACGGATTGGACAACCGACAGGGCGCAAGTACACATTACTTAGAAAATGCTTCGTACCTGCGCTTAGAATACTTGCAACTTGCCTATAACGCAGGCAGCATATTTAACGACAAAGCTAAACTGAACATAAGTGCGGCCGTGCAAAATGCTTTTGTACTTACTAAGTATAGCGGTCAGGATCCGGAATATGTAAATGGCGTAGAAGACAACCAATACCCGGTGCCTGTAACCTATAGTTTAGGCCTTAACTTAGATATCTGATAAACCTATAAGCCTGCTGTTATATGATAAAAGTATAGCTGCAGGCTTCTTTTATTCCGGTAACTAAAAACCCAGTGCCTGTCGCACTTCAGCCAGAAATGCATCGTCTGTGTTTATACTTTGCTCACCTATCTGGTTTATACTTCTGATGCCTGTTACGTTAGCGCTAAAAACGACATTTGCCTGAAACAGCGCTTCTGTACTAAAGTATACTTCTCTGGCTTTGATTCCGGCTTTTTTGCACCAGCGTATAATGTTTGTGCGGGCTATACCGTTTACGCAGCCAGTTTCCAGGGCAGGTGTGTAGAGCTCCCGGTTTTTTACCCAGAAAATATTGGAAGAGATAAGCTCCGAAACCTGCTTTTGCTTGTTAAGCAAGAGCATATCGTCCATTCTTTTTTCCTTTTTCTCAACACCGGCCATTACATAAAGCAATGCATTTGGTCCTTTAAAAAAAGAGAAAGGGCTATAGTTTGTAGTTACAGTTTCGCAGATGCCGATGTGTAGAGGAGAAGTTATAGTTGGAGTAGACGGAGTTATAGTTGCCAGCCAGTCTGCAATGTTAGTATCGGGAGTATAAAGTCCGCCGCCACTCCGCCATAGTTTAAGTTTTAACCTGCCATAGTTTGTAGCATTATTATGCTCCGCCAGTTGCAGTAGCTTTTCTTCTAACTCACCGGATACTATAGTTTGGGGTAGTTCCAGCTTTAGAGCTTTAGCTGCTGCTAGCATCCGCAATTTGTGGTCATTCCAGAAACGCAGTTTCTCGTTTGCAATTATAACCGTCTCAAAAAAACCGTCATTATACTGAAAAGCCCTGTTCGTTAAGGGCAATCGCAGTTCAGATTCAGGTATAAAGTCGCCGTTGTAAAGCAGCATTTGGCTTAGTTAAGAGTTAAGAGTTGAAAGTTAAGAGTTTTTTAATTCCTGAAAGCAAAATTGCAATTGAATCAAGGGCCCTTGCTCACGTCCAGCGAGTGTGAGTTGCCAGCGGACTCTGGCCTGTTTACTCTGCTCTTTCGGACTTCAAAGTCTGAAAGCAAACTGCCGGGGACATCCTTGTCCCCTTTTATATGTTACGCGGACACGGAAGTCCGCAGCAGGATGGGTTCCGGACAAGGAACAGCATTACCTTATCAACCCAAACCGTTTACCCGGCATTGCCTTTACCATACCTTTAAACTCTAAGGTCAGCAAAACCGAGGCCAGCATACTTACCGGAATCTGGGTTTTCCAACTGATGTTGTCCATGTGCTCGTCCTGGGTTTGCTGTAAAAGATGTAGCACTTTAAGTTCATCTGGTGTGTAGTCTTTCGGTGAGAAAATCTGGTTTTTGAGTTTCCTGGCCTCCGTTTCATCTTCCAGGTCCCAGTTCAGTAATTCTACCAGATCCTGCACCGAAGTATAAATAGCTGCTTTATGATTTTTGATAAGGTGATTAGGGCCTTCGGAAACTGGAGAAGTGACATTGCCTGGCACAGCCATTACTTCTTTGTCATAGCCATGGGCTAAGTCAGCAGTTATGAGTGTGCCGCTTTTCAGGGTTGCTTCCACAACTATAGTACAGTCGCTCATGCCGGCAATAATGCGGTTACGTGCCGGGAAACGAGGTGCATCTGGTTTGGTACCGAAGGTGTTTTCTGAGAGCAAGCCACCCTGGGTTAGCATGCGCTCGGCATACTTGCGGTGCACGGCCGGGTAAATGATTTCTGGTCCGCTGGCCATTACGCCTATAGTTGGCAAACCCACCTGCAACGCTGCTCTATGAGAAACTATATCGATACCATAAGCCAGTCCGCTAACTATAAGCACATTATAAGGAGCCAGATCAGCCACAATCTTCTCCGTCATCGCCTGGCCATAGTTGCTAACCTGTCGCGTTCCAACTATAGAAATAATTCGGCGCTGGTTTAGGTTGCCGTTTCCACGGAAGTATAAAAGGGTAGGAGCATCTGCTATTTGCTTCAGCCTGTCAGGGTATTTAGGAGATGTATAGAAAAGCAATTGAACGTCATGCTCTTCTGCTTTTTTTAGCAGTTCTTCGGCCTGCAGTAAAGCAGCTTTACCGCCTTGGGTAATGTTTTTGTAAGCAACCGGTCCAATTCCCGGAATTTTCTGCAGTTTGCCTGGTGGCGCATGAAATACAGCCTTCGGCGAACCACAGTAACTTACCAGCTGGCGGGTTATCTGCGGGCCAACACCATACAGTTGGGTTAAAGCTACTTCGTAGAGGTTCTGGTTATCTCCCATGGTTAGGGAAATACGCAGCTTTTATGCTTTAGTGTTCAACTGATTTTTAATACCAACCAGGAAAGACCGCACTTTCTCCAGCGAATCGATGATCTCCATCTTGTCCTTGGTCTGCACTGATTTGTGCTTCATCACGTCCTTAGCACCCTGAATCGTATAGCCACGCTCTTTTACCAGGTGGTAAACTGAGCGAAGCGTTTCAATGTCCTGCTTGGTGTACTGGCGGTTACCTTTCTTGTTTTTCTTCGGGCGGAGCTGCTCAAATTCAGTCTCCCAGAAGCGTATAAGCGACGCCGCAACATCAAACATCGCGGCAACTTCACCAATGGTGTAGTACTGTTTCTCTATTTCTTTTTCTTTATAAGGCATAAGGCTATGGCTAAACTATAGTTTCTGCACAGTTAATTTTGGCCAGATGTTACTGTTTACAGCTAAAATATGCTACTTTTGCTTGTAATTGGCTTACCGGAACGCGAAAATTATTCGTGCTTCTGAAAGGCAAAAATTCTATATTTTTTGTTCTTAAACAACAAGTATAGCAGATAGTATCTAAAGGCTTAATAATCATAGATGAACTCAGCTGAGATAAGACAAAAGTTCCTGGATTTCTTCGCTTCCAAGCAACACCAGGTCGTGCCTTCTGCACCGATCGTGGTTAAAGACGACCCAACCCTGATGTTTATCAACTCGGGTATGGCCCCTTTCAAAGACTACTTTTTAGGCAACAAGCCTGCGCCTTATAAGCGCATCGCCGACACCCAGAAATGCCTTCGCGTAAGCGGCAAGCACAACGACCTGGAAGAAGTAGGTTACGACACCTACCACCACACCATGTTCGAGATGCTGGGCAACTGGTCGTTTGGCGATTACTTTAAAAAAGATGCGCTGGAATGGTCGTGGGAACTGCTTACCGAAGTATACAAACTGCCAAAAGACAGGCTGTATGTTTCCGTTTTCCAGGGAGATGATAAAGATAACCTGCCAATGGACCAGGATGCGTTCAATATCTGGAAATCTATGATCGCAGAAGATCGTATCCTGATGGGTAACAAGAAGGACAACTTCTGGGAGATGGGCGATACTGGTCCGTGTGGTCCTTGCTCAGAGATTCACGTGGACCTACGTACGGATGAAGAACGCGCGCAGGTTGACGGGAAGTCCTTAGTGAATAACGATCACCCGCAGGTTGTCGAGATCTGGAACAACGTATTCATGGAGTTTAACCGCCTGGCCGATGGCTCGCTGGTAAAACTGCCTGCACAGCACGTAGATACTGGTATGGGCTTCGAGCGTTTGTGCATGGCTATACAGGGCAAGCGTTCCAACTATGATACCGACGTTTTCCAGCCGCTGATACAGTTTGTCGCCAAAGAAGCTGGTGTAGTGTATGGTGAGAACGAAAAGACAGACATTGCCATTCGTGTAATCTCTGACCACATCCGTGCCATTGCCTTTACTATTGCCGATGGACAGCTGCCATCCAACAACAAGGCTGGTTATGTAATCCGTCGTATCCTGCGCCGCGCGGTGCGTTATGGCTTCACTTTCCTAGATTTCAAGAAGCCGTTCCTGTACAAATTAGCTGCGGTTCTGGCCAACCAAATGGAAACCGTTTTCCCGGAACTGAAGCAGCAGCTGAGCTTTGTGCAGCGAGTGATCGAAGAAGAAGAGAACGCTTTCCTGCGCACGCTGGAGAATGGTCTGAAGCGATTGGATGCGCTGGAAGCTAAATTCAAAGAGAACAACAATACCATCGATGGCAAAACTGCTTTCGAACTATACGATACCTTCGGTTTCCCGCTGGACCTGACTGCCCTGATTGCCCGTGAAAAAGGCCTGACTGTGGACGAAGCTGGATTTGGCGTGGAGATGGAGCAGCAGAAGAACCGTTCGCGCAACGCATCGGCTTCGGAGCAAAGCGACTGGGTTATAGTTCAGCCGGATGTAACTACTGAGTTTGTGGGCTACGATTGCAATGTTTCTGACTCACACATCGTGCGTTACCGTCAGGTGAAGACCAAAAACAAGAGCGAGTATCATATCGTGCTTGACAGAACTCCTTTCTATGCGGAGAGTGGTGGCCAGGTTGGTGATATTGGTTATCTGATCTCTGATGCTGAGCAGGTCGAAGTCCTGGACACGAAGAAAGAGAACGATCTTATACTTCATATCGCGGCTAAGCTGCCTCAAAACATCGAAGCTGCTTTCCGTAGTGAGATAGATTTTGAGCGCCGCAACTATATCCGTAAGAACCACTCAGCTACGCACTTACTGCATGCCGCTTTACGTAAAGTTTTAGGTGAGCATGTGCAGCAGAAAGGCTCTTTGGTAAACGAAAAAGTACTCCGTTTCGACTTCTCGCATTTTGCAAAAGTAGAAGATGCACAGATCCGTGAGATAGAGCACATCGTGAACGAGCGCGTGCGCCAGAGCATTCCACTGGAAGAGCAGCGTTACGTACCAATTGCCGAAGCAAAAGAAATGGGAGCAACCGCCCTGTTCGGTGAAAAGTATGGCGAGTATGTTCGCGTGATCACTTTCGACCGTGAACATTCGGTAGAGCTTTGCGGTGGCACGCACGTTTATAATACAGGCGAGATCGGTTATTTTAAAATAGTTTCTGAAAGCTCTGTAGCTGCTGGTGTTCGCCGTATTGAAGCCGTAACTGCTACACTTGCAGAAGACTTTGTACAAGCACAGTTAGATGAATTGCATGCTGTACGCGAAGTGCTGAACACGCAAAGCAATGTGTCGGGAGCCGTGCAGAAGTTACAAGACGATAACAAAGCCCTCCAGAAGCAACTGGAGCAATTCGAACTGAAGCAGCTAAGCGGCCTGAAAGATATCTTAGCCCAGAAAGCACAGCAAATGGATGGTGTGAATTTAGTAGCTGAACAGGTAGAAGTAAGCAACGCAGATCACCTGAAAAAGCTGGCTTTCGATATGCGACAGGTTGTTGATAATCTTATATTGGTACTGGCTGCAGAAATTGACGGCAAACCACAGATCGCGGTAATGTTATCAGATAACCTGGTTGCTGACAGAAATCTGAATGCCAGCCAGATGGTGCGTGAACTTGCCAAAGAAATAAAAGGCGGTGGCGGCGGTCAGCCATTCTATGCTACAGCTGGCGGTAAAGATGCCTCAGGCTTGCAGGCTGTACCAGGTAAGGCAGTAGAGTTAGTGAAATCAATGATTAATGGATAATCATTAAAAATCAATGGAAGAATCAATCAGAAATAAATACCAGGCGATCATCGGTCTAGAAGTGCATGCGCAGTTGCTAACAGAGAGTAAGGCTTATAGCTCTGACTCAACGGAATATGGTATGCTACCAAATACCAACCTTAGCGCTATCACATTGGGTCACCCGGGTACGTTGCCGCGCATTAACAAAACAGTTGTAGAGATGGCCGTGAAGATGGGCTTGGCTACCAACTGCAACATTACGCGCTACAACATCTACGCCCGTAAAAACTACTTCTATCCCGATCTTCCGAAAGGCTACCAGATCACGCAGGATAAAACACCTGTTTGTACGGCCGGTCATATAGTTGTAAAAGATGCTGAAGACAATGATAAGCGCATTGGTATCACTCGCATTCACATGGAAGAAGATGCCGGCAAATCGATGCACTTAGCTGGTGAGACCGAAACGCTGGTTGACTTTAACCGTGCAGGTGTTGCTCTTATCGAGATCGTGTCGGAACCGGATATTCGTGATTCTGTAGAAGCTTATAACTATCTGACTGAGATAAAGCGCTTAGTAAAGTACCTGGATATTTGCGACGGTAACATGGAGGAAGGCTCACTACGTTGCGATGCCAACATCTCTGTAATGCTAAAAGACTCTCCGCTGTGGGGTACGAAGGTGGAAGTGAAGAACATGAACTCCTTCCGTAACGTGCAGCGCGCTATTGAGCACGAGATTGAGCGCCAGATTATGGTGCTGGAGAATGGCGGCACAGTAGACGGCGAAACCAGAAACTTCGATGCCAACACGGGTACAACGACGGCCATGCGTTCTAAGGAGACTTTGAATGATTACCGTTACTTCCCGGAGCCTGACCTGCCACCGTTGGTTATTGAGCAGGAGTGGCTGGAGCGCATTAAAGAAACAATGCCGAGCCTGCCGCAGGAACTATACAAGCGCTTTACCCAAGAGTATTGCCTGCCGGAATATGATGCAAACGTACTGACCGATGCCAAAGAAGTGGCGTTATACTTTGCTGAGCTTTGCAAGTACACAACCAACTATAAAGCGGCTTCTAACTGGGTAATGGGGCCGGTAAAATCGTACCTGAACGAGCTGCAGCTGCACATGAAGGATTTCCCGCTGCAGCCGCACAGCATTGCAGAGATCATTGCTTTAGTGGACGAGAACAAGGTAAGCCATTCTGTTGCTTCTAAGAAGATATTCCCTTATATGCTGGAAAATCCGGGCATACCGGCGCACCAGGTAGCCGAAGAGCAAAACCTGCTTCAGGAGTCAGATGAAGGCTCGCTGGAGACCGTGGTGGCAGAAGTGCTGGCTGAAAATCCGCAGAAAGTGGAAGAGTATAAAGCAGGTAAGCAAAGCCTGATCGGCATGTTTATGGGTGAGATCATGAAAAAAACTAAAGGCAAAGCCGACCCGAAACTGGCCAACAAAGTACTGCGTGATCGTTTGAGTGCCTGATCTTTCTTGAACCGGCAGGTATAGGTCAGACGTAACTGGTTTTATACCTGTTGCAACCTGTCTTTCGTCGGTTACGAAAGTATAGGGATTGCTGCAGCCTTATGGTCTGCTTAACCTTGGAGCTCAAAATTAGAGATATGAAGAATTTAAAATACATCGCGGTGGCATCAGGTTTAGCACTGCTGGCATCATGCCAAAGCGATAAAACAGAGACTGCCGGCGCTGACGGTTATACTATAAACGGCAAACTGAATAACGCTGCTGTAAAGGAAGTTTACCTTTTTGAGTTGGGTGATCAGCAGTTTTTGCCCCGCGATACTGCTGAACTGAAAGAAGACGGCACCTTTACGTTTACCGGATCGCTATCAGAGCCATCGCTTTATCGCATTACGCTTGATGAGCGTGATGGCGTGATCCTGGTGCTTGGAAAAGGCGATGAAATTAATGTTGAAGCCAATGCCAGCGACCTGAACGGGACTTCTAAAATTGAAGGCTCTGAAGATTCTCAGCTTTTCCAGGAATTAAATAAACTGGTGAATGAGAACCAGGCTAAGGAAATGGAATTGCAACAACGTTTTGCGCAGGCCAGCCAGAAAGGCGATACCAGAGAAATGACTAACCTTCAGGCTGAGTATGAAAAGTTGCGGTTTAGTGTAAAGGATTTCCTGGCGAAACACCCCAATTCTATAGTTTCTGCTTTTGGTACCTTAACACTTATCGATCCTGCTTCTGATTTTGCTTTTGCCGATAGTATGGCAACACTTTATAAGAAGCATATGCCGGAATCTAAGTACACAAAGCAGTTAGTAGATAAACTAAAGGAGTCACGTAGTACGGCTGTGGGCAGTATTGCTCCCGAAATTACATTACCTACTCCGGATGGTGGAACTGCGTCGTTATCATCATTACGTGGTAAGTATGTCCTGATCGATTTCTGGGCGAGCTGGTGCGGACCATGCCGTAAAGAAAACCCGAATGTGGTTCGCATGTACAACCAGTATAAAGACAAAGGCTTCGAAATTTTCGGTGTATCGCTGGACCAGAACCGTGAAAAGTGGTTAAAAGCGATTGCAGACGATAAACTTACTTGGCCGCATGTATCTGACCTGAAAGGTTGGGAAAGTGCTGCTGCCGGTATTTATAATATCACTGCCATCCCGCAAACGATGCTGTTGGACAAAGAAGGTCGGATTATTGCCAAGAACCTGCGTGGAAAAGCCCTAGAAGATAAATTGGCTGAGGTTCTTAACTAAGATTTTAATAACTCGGAATATTAGAAAGACGCAGCATCATGTTGCGTCTTTTGTTTTTATAGTATAAGAGGTTTAGACGAAAAAAAGAGGCGCAAAATATTGCGCCTCTACATATCTATTCAATATCACTCTGGATTTGAGGGATCCAATAATTCTAAAATTCTCAGTTCAAGAATGTCTTTTGAAGAGCTTCCCACAACAGCTTTTTCTTTACCTGGTCATTCTCGAGGTCAGCTAAGGCATGCGAGAAAACAATCGGCACCGTGCCAAGCGTAACAGGATTATATAAGGTAAACTTCTCGTGCGGCAGGTTAGACTCAACACGGCTGGCAAAGCTAAGAATGTAATTTACCTGTAAAGTTTGCTGCAGGTCCTCGAAAACAGCATTAGCACCCGACAAGTTGTTTACATAAGCGACATCATCAGGCTTTAAACCAATTGCTGTCAATATCTTTTGTAAAAACTGCAAACCAGGCAATGCCATAAATTCACTGGCTGGTAATGTAACTAGTATAGTTATACCTTTCTGGTTTTGCCCTATAACTTTATAGTTTGATGTTGCAGCTACTGCTTCGGGCTTAGGAATTTTAGGTAAAGCAGGAGTAGGCTTTATACTTTCCGGAGTCTCAGTTGGTTCAACTATAGGAGTTCTTTCAGCTTGTACCTCAGTTACCTTAGTTTCCGGAACAGGCATGGCTTTATCTTCGTCTATCAGAAAGACAGTTTCAGTGATAAAGTTCTTTAAAAACCCGTTGGAAAGTTCCTCTGCCTGTAGTCCTGCCATACTTCCTACGCTTCTGCGCCGGTTTCTTTAATATCAAAAATAGATTTAAGCTCGTTAGCTTCGGTTGGCTTCATACGCCCCGCTAAAACCAAACGCAACTGCCTGCGACGCAAAGCGCCATCGTATAGTTTTATTTCTTCTTCAGTTTCTGGAACAGCTTCCGGCACATCTATCGCTTTACCAGACTGATCTACAGCCACAAAGGTGAAGAACGCCTGGTTCGACATGAACTTCTTACCACTTGGAATATCCTCGGCATACACTACAATGTGTACTTCCATTGATGAACTGAAAGCACGCGTAACTTTTGCTTCGAGCGTAACTACGTTGCCCAGTTTTATACTTTCCTTAAACGAAACGTTATCTACTGATGCTGTAACCACAATGCGGTTGGAGTGTTTCTGAGCTGCAATAGCTGATACAATATCCATCCAGTGCATCATTCTACCACCCATCAGGTTGTGTAATGTGTTGGTATCGTTTGGCAATACCAGCTCGGTCATGATTACGTACGAGTCGCTTACTTTTTTCTGTTTACGCATAGTGGTTCATTCGTATTTGCACAAAGATAGGGCAGGAGGGGCCAAACTAAAAAAACTATAGCTTATTTAACCAAAAAATGACAAAAACTGCGTTTACCGGGCACCATCCCAACCTTCACGGCCCAGCAATGGCACAAACTTAAAGTCAGCAAACTCTTCCTGCTCAAATTCAGCTTCCGATACGCGGGTTATTCTTAGCATTTTCTGGCTTTTCTCGTCGCCAACCGGGATAACTAAAATACCACCCACCGTTAATTGGGTAAGCAAACTGCGCGGAACTACAGGAGCACCTGCGGTAACTATAATTTTATTGTAAGGAGCGTGTCGTGGTAAACCTTCCGATCCGTCGCCATAGAAAGTGTGAGGCTTCAGACCATACTTCGCAAAGAAACGACGTGCTTTATCAAAAAGGGGCTTATTGTATTCTATTGTATAAACGTGCGGCGTTATCTGTAACAGCACACAGCATTGGTAACCGGAACCTGTTCCTATTTCCAGCACCTTGTCGGTTGGCTGTAGTTTTAGCAGTTCAGTCTGAAAGGCTACAGTATAAGGCTGCGATATAGTTTGTCCTTCACCAATCGGGAAAGCTTTATCCTGGTACGCTTGCTCCAGAAAAGCCTTCTCAAAAAAGTAGTGCCTCGGCACAGTGTCTATGGCAGTCAGCACACGTTCATCACGGATACCTTTCTGGCGTAAGATCTGCACCAGTGCACGTCGCATGCCCTTATGTTTATAAGAATCTGTTTCCATGTTCAGTTTATACTTTGGCTATACTTATACTTACTCAGTGTAAGCGGTGGAGGTTCGTTTCTGCGAAAATAAGCAACAATAGCTTAATTGAAGTATAAATTCAACTTAACTTTCGGCACCATTTCAGAATAGCGTATCTTTGAAGTATAAAACTGAAGACTATGTTTACCGGAATTATTGAGACCTTAGGCAAGGTAGAAACTATAAAAGAAGAAGGCACTAACAAGCATTTTATACTTTCGTCGGCCTTTACCAACGAGTTGCAGATAGACCAGAGTGTAGCCCATAACGGTGTGTGCCTTACGGTTGTAGCGATAGATGGGGAAAGTTATACTGTAACAGCTATCGACGAAACCCTAAAAAAGACAAACCTGAACAGCCTGAAGGTTGGTGACGTGGTAAACCTCGAGCGTTGCATGCAGGCGAATGGCCGTTTTGATGGGCATGTGGTACAAGGCCACGTAGACCAGACTGGAACCTGCGAAAGTGTAACAGACGAAAATGGCAGCTGGATATTTACCTTTTCTTATGATGCCTCAACAGGAAACGTAACTGTAGAAAAAGGCTCTATCTGTATAAATGGCATCAGCCTGACTGTAGTAAACTCGCAGCAAGACCGCTTTTCTGTAGCTATAATACCGTATACTTTCGAGCATACAAACCTTCATAGCGTAAAACCCGGCGACTCTGTTAACCTTGAGTTTGATATTATAGGAAAGTACGTGGCAAGGCTGTTAGGAAAAGTCTGAACAGGTATTAACTGTAATTAAAAGGATTAGCTTGATTAGTTGAGACACAGATTAGTTGGGATTTGATTTGTAGAGACGCAATACTTTGCGTCTCTTTTTGTTTGTTTGGAACAGAATCTTACTCGACCTCACAGTGTCTTACAGACCTGTGAGTGTCTGGCTACACAGCGATCAAGACACTCACAGGTTTTTAAAACTCTGTGAGGTCTTCATTACAGAAATTAATCCTTTACAGCAAACCAGCTATATTTACTGATAACTATAGTATAGCCCAGCGAACAAACATATGCAGCAAAACTTCCTATTATAGCGCCGCCAACTACATCGCCCGGAAAGTGTACGCCCAGATAGATCCGGCTGTATGAAACTATAACGGCCCAGGCTACAAGTATAAACTTAAAGAAAGCGTAACGGTCGGAGAGGACCAGGTTGAAGAAAACGGCAAACCCAAAGGCATTGGCCGCATGCGACGACATAAACCCAAACTTACCTCCACAACCAGCCACAAGGTTTATTACATCCGATAACGTGGCATCGTGGCAAGGGCGGAGTCGGGCGAAATAAGGCTTAAAAATACCTGAAGTAATGCTATCAGCTAAAGCTATAGTTAGCACTGCCAGCAATAACATCGGTAAACTTTGCTTTTTATACTTCCAGATAACATAGCCAATAAGAGCCAGGTAAAACGGCACCCACACATACTTATCTGAGGCAAATACCATGATCGGATCCCAGAAAGGCGATTGCATATCGTTCAGGTATACAAACAGCTCCTTATCCAGCTCAATTACCTTTTCCAGCATTTCTTATTTAACATTAAGCCAGTCTATGTCTTTTTTAAGATAGTTGAGTGTTTGCTCCTCCGGGCTGCCTGGCTCCGTTTTATGGTTGTAAACCCATGAAGCATGTAGCGGCAAACTCATCAGGATAGACTCAGTTCTGCCTCCGGTTGCGAGACCAAACTTTGTTCCGCGGTCATAAACCAGGTTAAACTCTACATATCGCCCCCTGCGAATCAACTGCCACTGTTTCTGCTGTTCCGTATAGGTTATATCACGATTCTCGTTTATGATCTTCGTATAGAAAGGTGCAAAAGCATAAGCCACATCTTTTACAAACTCAAAGCGCTGCTGCATGGTAAAGTCATCATTTGCCATCAGCCTGTCAAAGAAGATACCACCTACTCCACGGGTTTCGTTGCGATGCACGTTAAAAAAGTAATCATCTGCCCATTTCTTAAACTCCGGGTAATAACTTGGGTGGTGCTTGTCGCAAACAGCTTTCATTTGCTCATGAAACTCTTTAGCCTGTTTAAGGTCTACATATATAGGAGTGAGGTCGATGCCGCCGCCAAACCATGCTTTACCATTTCCGGCTTCGAAGTAGCGCACGTTCATATGCGTGATCGGAACCATCGGACTATGCGGGTGCATTACTACCGACACGCCAGTCGCAAAGAAGTTTGGGTCTGGCATTTCCAGCATCTTCAGGAACTGTGGCGACAATTGTCCGGATACAGCAGAGAAGTTTACGCCGCCTTTTTCCAGTACAGCTCCATTCTCTATAATGCGAGATATACCACCGCCACCTTCAGCATGCTGCCATTCGTCTTTCTGAAATGTGGTACCACCATCGCAATCTTCCAGTGCTTTTACCAGGTCCAGCTGAAACTGGCGCATAAAGGCTTCTACTTCGTCTCTGAACATATCTATAAGTGACGTTTTGACTATTTGACAAAAGACAAGGGACTTTAAAGTGTAAATGACATACAAAAGTCTTTAATTCTTTGTCATTCAGTCCTTCGTCTTAAAGTTGCAAAAGTACTTAAATATGCCGGTACTGCCGAGCCAAACTATAGATTTTAGAAACAGCTTTGATTTTAGTATCTTCGGGCAAGATTAAAGTACGAAAAATGTCAAAAGATACTCTGGAAGATTTTAAAGTGGACGTTGACGTCCTGAAAAAAGCTTACCTACTAATGATAACTGCCAAAACTTTGGCAGACACCTACGAAGAAAACAAAGCCATCTGCAGTAAATATGTGCACAGCACCTCGCGTGGGCACGAGGCCATACAACTTGCAGCAGCTTTCCAGCTAAAACATTACGATTACGCTTCGCTTTATTACCGCGACGACTCTGTGCTGTTAGGTATAGGTATGCAGCCGTATGAGCTGATGTTGCAGTTAATGGCCAAAGCCGATGATCCGTTCTCGGGTGGACGTACCTATTATGGTCACCCATCCTTAAGACGGGAAGGTTTTCCGGTTATACCGCACCAAAGCTCAGCTACAGGTATGCAGGCTATTCCGGCTACAGGTATGGCACATGGCATAGCCTATTTAGAGAACCAGGGTTTGCTGAATGGTGAAGATAAACCCGTTGTACTTTGCTCGCTTGGCGATGGCTCCGTTACTGAGGGCGAAGTGGCAGAGGCTTTCCAGATGGCTGTACTAAAAGGATTACCTATAGTTTACCTGGTGCAGGATAACGACTGGGGTATTTCGGCAACAGGTAAAGAAATGCGCGCCATGGATGCTTATGAGTATGCCGCTGGCTTTAAAGGTATGGAGCGCCTGCGTGTAAACGGTGCTGACTTTGCAGAATCGTATGAAGGTATGCGCATTGCGTTTGAATATGCCCGCGAAGTGCGTAAGCCGATTCTGGTACATGCCAAAGTGCCATTACTGGGCCATCATACTTCTGGTGTGCGCCGAGAGTGGTACCGTGGCGATAACCTGCAGCAGCACGCTGTTAACGACCCTATTCCAAAACTTAAACAGACGCTGCTTAACCTCGATGTTACTGAAGCAGAAATTGAAGCGCTGGAAAAAGAAGCACAACGAACTGTAGGCGACGACTATAAGAGAGCCCTCGAAGCTCCTGTACCTGACCCGAATACTTTTGATGAGCATGAGTTTGCACCAACGCCGGTAACTGAAGAAAAAGGTGAAAGAACGCCTGCCGGTGCCGAAAAAGCCATTATGGTTGATGCTGCGCTGCATGCTGTTGATGACATCCTGAGAACTTACCCGGAAGCTTTGTTCTATGGCCAGGATGTTGGCGGTGAACTGGGTGGTGTTTTCCGGGAAGCGGCATTGCTGGCTAAAAAGTATGGTGACGCACGCGTATTCAACACTCCGATCCAGGAGGCATATATTGTTGGTTCTACGGCTGGTATGTCGGCGGTTGGGGCCAAGGCTATAGTTGAGATACAGTTTGCCGATTATATCTGGCCAGGCATGAACCAATTGGTAGAAGAGCTCTCCAAGAGCTGCTACCTCTCGATGGGTAAGTTCCCGGTGCAATCTGTTATTCGTGTGCCAATTGGTGCTTATGGTGGCGGCGGACCTTATCATTCAGGAAGTATAGAATCTACGCTGCTAACTATACGCGGTATAAAAGTAGTATTCCCGAGCAACGCGGCAGACATGAAAGGTTTGATGAAAGCTGCTTTCCTGGACCCGAACCCGGTAATTATGCTGGAGCACAAAGGTTTGTACTGGTCTAAAGTGGCCGGAACTGAAGATGCCAAAACCATTGAGCCGGATGAGAACTATATTCTGCCTTTAGGTAAAGCCAATGTAGTGCAGTATGCTTCGGAAGAGGAAGTTAAAATGGGCAATAGCATGACAGTTATTACTTATGGCATGGGTGTTTACTGGGCTAAAACAGCTTCCAAGCAATTCCCGGGAAGTATAGAGATTCTGGATCTACGCACGCTTAACCCACTAGATTTTGATGCTGTAGTCTCTTCAGTTCGTCGTCATGGTAAAGCGTTGGTTTTAACAGAAGAACCATTGATGAACTCGTTTGCAGAGTCTTTATCCGGGCGCATATCAAAAGAATGTTTCCAGCAATTAGATGCCCCGGTTTATACCTTAGGAGCAGCTAACCTGCCAGCTATACCTTTAAATGTGGAACTCGAAAAAATGATGCTGCCTAACCCTGATAAAGTAGCTGCAACTATAGAAGAACTGCTTAACTACTAAGTATAATTTCTGAAAGTATAAAATGAAGGCCTCACCAACTGGTGAGGCTTTTTCTTTGCTAAGTATAGTAGAACTGGAAGACCAAAGTATAAATACTGAGCAGGTAGATAAATTACAGCACACTCAAGAGACTTAATGTATTGCGTTTCTACCCTATCAAATAAATTATACTTCAATAAACACATTACAGACTAATCCTAAAATCATTAAATCTTAAAGATTGTAGTCTAGAAAGGATAGCCGATACCGATGTTCAGGTTGCTTTGGTTGTTTTGTGTGAAGAAGTCAGAAAAGCGGAAATCGCTTAGTATAAACCGTTTGCCATCAATTCCGCCCGGGTCGTATACTTTGGTGGCAAAATCAAAACGTAATACCAATACCGTCAGGTCAAAACGTAGTCCGAAACCGGTACCAACAGCCAGTTCCTTGTAGAAATTATCAAACTGAAAAGAAGCTCCCGGACGTGCAGCATCCTGCTCGAGCGTCCAGACGTTACCGGCATCAACAAATAAAGCTCCGTTCAGGAAACTAAAGATATTAAAGCGGTACTCGGTACTGGCCTCAATTAAAACTCCCCCTGGTTGTTCGGCTTCAAAATCACGAACCATAACAGTTTCGCCATTCTCCAGTTGCACCTCCCGTAATTGGGTAAAAGAACCCGGACCTAACCTGCGCGATTGCCATGCACGCACACTGGAAGCGCCACCAGCAAAAAAGTATTTATCGTATGGCAATATCTCAGAGTTAAGTATAGGAGCTGCTATACCTGTATTTAATCGGTAAACAAAGAAGCGTTTGCCACCCAAAGGTATATAGCGTCTGTAATCTGGGTTGATGCGGGCAAACTGGTAATTGCGTAAACCATCCAGCTTCACATTTACCCCAAGCTCCTGCGACAAACCACCAACTTCAACCAAACCTCTGAAATAACGGGCATTTTTAGATTGTGTAAAGTCGTTGGTATTGTAAATGATGTTAAACATCATCGAAGAAATAAAGGCGCTGTTAAAGCTCTCGATAAGCGAGCGGCTTCCCTGGCTGTAACGCTCTAGGTTGCGCTTAAACTCATCCGAAATTGTATCTACATAAACTATGTTCAGGTTAAGTGGCGAGAAAATATACTGCAATACAGGCTGTTCCAGTGGTCTGCGCGACTTTTGCCAGATATAGTCCAGGGACAGCTCATAACTGGAGCGTTTGTATTCCTGTCGGTCGATGTTGGTATAACCAGTATAGATTCGGGTACGTGGGTTAAACCTGGTAAGCATATTACGGCCACCGGGAGCAAGTATAACCGGAAAAGTAAGGGACATATCGCCACCAAACTCTTTGATCATAACCGTTTCGCGTTCATCGGTAAGGCTGATCTGTCCTTCTAAACCGCCTCTTATACCTAAGTCCAGGTTTTCGGCACCACCAAAAACGTTACGTACGCGCAGCCTTATACTTGAGAAAGGGCCCGGCCGACGCTCCGTATAGTTTAAACCAAGCTCTGTAGTTTCCTGGAAGCGTTTCGAGGGCAAGGCATTTATAAAAGCATTCAGTTTATAAGAGCTGGTATCGCCGGGGGTATTTATCTTGTTATAAAGTACATTGTTGAACTGGAACACATCCAGGTCAGCTAACCTGCGTTGGGTAATGGCTGTTTGCAGCTGGCTATACTTCTGGCCCGGGTATATATCTACTTTCTTGTCAAGTATCTTCGTTGAGTATTTATGATCGTAGGCAACATAATCAATGTTTCTGTAATTGATCGTGTCGCGGGGAATACCAAAACGGTCCGCGTCCGTTTTAAAGAATACATTTTCTATTGTATAAACTTTGTGCCGGCCACCGTCTTCCGGGTCCTGTATGATCGTGGTCACATCGGCAGCATTGGTTTTGCCTAAAGTATCAACTTCAAACTCAATGTAAGCACGTGCAAAGTCATAATAGCCGTTGTTGCGCAATAAGTTATATAATCGGTCGCGCTCATTAGATATGATGTCTTCGTTAAAAATGTCATTCAGTTTAAGCAGCGAGTTACGCTCTGCACTTTTTACCAAACTCAGTACTACTGAGTCCGGGATGTTATAACTAAGGCTTGTATAGCGGTAAGGCTCATTCTCTGAAATGTTCAGGGTGATGTAAACCAGCTTGTTCTTTACTTCCTTATCAAAATCGATATCATGTTTAAAAAAGCCGCGCGTGTTCAGGAAAGTACGAATCTGGCTGACCGTTTCGCGCATGGTCGTGGAGTCGTAAATAGCTGGCGGCTCGCCCAGCTGCATCAGGAAGTTACCTTCTTCTTTTTTATCACGTAACCTGCCTATGCGGTTGTTATACTTGTTGCGCACCTTCCTGACTTTTACAGTATCAGTTCCAGCTTCCTGTATCTTTTCACGCATCTTAAGCTGCTGCTTTTTTATGCGGGCATCTATCTTGGGCGGATTATAAAACTTTTTTCCGAGGTTGTAGACGGATAGGTAAGGCGTTGACCAAAGTATAGTTCGGTTAGGTTCCTGCTGATATAAGTTCTCGATGTCGGCAGGGGTAAAGTGCTGTAAACCTGTTGGTTTTATACTTATGAGCAGCTTTTCGTCCTCGCCAAGATCTTTAGTGGGAATACAACCTGCCGAAAACAAAATTGTAATTAACAGACCGAATATGTAAAATCGTGGCTTCAAACGAAATTAGTTATGTTATCGAAAGCAGTTATAAAATATATAAACTCATTGCAAGTAAAAAAATACCGCAACCAACACCAAGCCTTTGTGGTGGAGGGTGCAAAAAGTGTATTAGAATTACTGCGTTCCGGTTTTGAGCTGCAGCATGTGTACGTAACCGAAAGTTTTGAAAAAGAACATGCCCGCTTGCTCGGTAAAGATATACATTACGAAGTTGTTACAGAAAACGACCTTGTAAAAGCAGGCACTTATGCTACAAATAACGCTGCACTTGCTGTTGGGCTTATGCGGCAGTTACCAAAGTTAAGTATAAAACCGAGTGAATTAGTAATTGCCCTCGATGATATTCGTGACCCTGGTAATTTAGGCACCATTATCCGCATCGCAGACTGGTACGGAATTGAAAAGATCATCTGTTCTGAACATTGTGCTGACTTTTATAATCCTAAAGTAATTGCCGCCACCATGGGATCTTTCACGCGTATGCAGGTGCACTACCTTAACCTCGAAAACTGGTTACTAAACCTAAAACAGACGCATCATATTTACGGAGCATCACTCGACGGCGAAAATATTCATCACCTAAAGTTAAAGCCGCAAGGCATTGTGGTAATGGGTAACGAGGCAAACGGCATCCGGCCGGAAGTGGCAACACATATTAACCAACTAATAAAAATACCCGCCTTCGGCAATGCCGAATCGTTGAATGTAGCTACTGCAACTGCCATAATTATTGATAACTTCAGGCGCTGGGCTTAAACCACAACTTTAAGTATAAAAAAAGAGAGCACCGCTACAGTACTCTCTTTTAACTAAAACTAAAGCTATTTTCTTAATTTAATATGCGAAGGCCAAAGCTGATGGTATTAAGCTGCGGTCCACGGTTCTCTTTGAACAGGTCGTTCATGTTATACTTCACAAACAGGCTCAGGTCGTCGTACCCGATCACACCAGTCAAACCATATTGCATATCGGTCAGGTTAAAGCTGCCATGGTCTTTGTCTTTGGTAGTGCTGCCATCGTGCTCGTACTTAATTTTGCTGTGGCTGCCTAAACGGTAACCTACAAAACCACCGGCTCCTACATGAAATCCTTCTTTACCATTAGGGCGTTTGAAGTCCAGCATTGCCATTAGTGGAACGTTTACACTTGAGGTAGCCAGCTTTGACTTGTCGTATTTCACTTCTTCTATTTTAGTAAATACAGTTTCGTCGTCAATGTCCTGCACGATCACATTCTTATCGAACATATAGTTGTTAAAGGCAAACTCAAGGCCTGATACCAGGAAGAAAGGGCTTTTCTGGCCACCGATCTGAGAGATCAGGTGAGAGTTTATACTTACATAACGTGAGCCCATCGGCTTCAGGTCCGGTACAAAAATGTCGTTGTTATCTTCTCTGTCGATAAAGGTGTTCAGGCCGAGATCCAGGTCCAGGTTAAAGCGGGTAGATTTGTAAGGCTTAACATGCGTGGTAGTATCTTCTTCCTCGTCATCCAAATCCTCATCATCATCATCATGGGTAGTTTTAACAGCCTCTCTCACGATCGCCACAACCTCATCCGATACTATTTCCTTTCTTCTTTCTACTTTGATTTCGCGCTGCTGCCGGGTTACATTGCCCTGGGCATCGGTTTCTTCTATTGTTACAGTTACCTGCTCTGTAGCTTTACCATCTCCAGTCTTATTGAATACAACGGTCATCTGTTTAGAAGCGTCATCCTGCTGGGCAGCGCCTTCCAGTTTATCAACTTCAGCTATATACTTATCAAGTTCGCGCATCAGTGAGTCGAGGCTATAGGTCTTGAAAGCTTTCAGTTGTTTCATGTCCTGCAGGTGCAGGATCATTTTGGCGCCATTGGCCATTTTAACTACAATAGTATCCTGTTTTTCGATTGGGAGGTCAACGGTAGGGCCGCCTTTGGCAGACACACCGGTAGCTGCGGCCATGCAAATGGCCATTGCGAGAAGTACAATCTTTTTCATGGTTATAAAGGTTAGAGATTAATTACTTTTGATAGTTTTTCTTTTGCTGTTTTAGGTTCAAATGCAAGGCGGTCTTTGTCTACACCGATCGCTTTAAAGTCGATCTCCTCGCCGTTAGTAAGGTTTCGTACCTGCTTAAAGATGTTTTTAGCCAGGCGCTGCTTTTTCTTAAAGTCACCTTCCTCATTGGTTTCGGCCGGGGCAGATACAAACTGAGCATCTGGTGTTATGGCACGCTTAATTACAATCTCAACAGGCTCAGCGCTTTTAGCTGCAGCAAAAGCCACTGGTGTTTCAGTTAAAGTTTCACGGATAATTTCCGACTGCTCAGGTTTTGTGTCCTGGCTGGCAAACTGTGCCGGCTGCTTACGTGTTTCTTCCATTTTTACCCAGCGCTCGGCTTGCTTGTTAACTTGTTTGCGAACTGGCTTATCAATTTTCTGCTCAATTATAGCTGGCTCTGTTGTTGCTGGTTCCTCTGTTTCTATAGGTGTAACAGCTGCAATGCTATGGTCCGGGGTAAATTTCGATTCAACTTCCGGAGTTATAGTTTGAAGCGGCTCTAATCCCTGGTTTTGTGCTATAGTTTGGTTACTTACCACTTGTGGCTGCTGTAACTTAAGCACTACACCCACGGCAAGCAGCAAGGTAATAGCGGCTGCTATAGAGTAGTATAAAAATCCAAAACGGCGCTTTTGCTGGTGCTGTGGCATTTCGGCTTCCATGCGGTCCTGCAATCTGTTAAACAGGTCAGGGGATGGGGCAGGAGCCATACGGCCGAGCCGCTCTTTAAATAAGTTGTCTATTTCTTCAGGTTCCATTTATTTATCCTCCTTTCTTAGCTGGCAATTGCTTCCAGGCCGTTCAGTTTTCTTTGTAACATAGCCCGCGCTTTGCTCAGCTGCGACTTTGATGTTCCTTCGGTAATGTTAAGCATGTCAGCGATCTCTTTATGAGAGTAACCTTCGATAGCATATAAGTTAAACACGGCACGGTAACCAGCCGGCAGGCTATGTAACATCGCCAGCAGTTCGCCTTCAGCCAGTTGGTTGTCGGCACCGTTTTGGTCAGCTATCTGCGTATAACCATCTTCTATGGCCAGGTGCAGGGGTTCTTTTTTTCTTAAAAAACCAAGTGCCTCGTTCACCATAATGCGTCTTACCCATCCTTCAAAACTTCCTTTGGCTTCAAATCTCTCAATGTGTTTGTAGATCTGCATAAAACCATTCAGTAGCGCTTCTTCAGCGTCCATGTCGTTTTTAAGGTAGCGCATGCAAACTCCAAACATCATGGATGCATAGCGTTCATAGAGCACCTTCTGTGCTTTACTGTCGCCTTTCTGGCATCCTGCTATCAGTTCTTGCTCTGTCACGCTGGGTAGAAGTTTAACTTATAATATTGCTTTCTTTGGTAAATGCTCTCAGCGTTTTGCTGCGTTCTTGTACCTAAGATGTAAACCACAGGGCAGAGGTTGCCTGGGTTGTTATAAATTTCTTCTTTTTTTTAGAACTAACCTTGCCGTCAACTATAAATATCTGATAATCAACTATAAAAATTTGCAACTTTTTAAAAGAAAAAGGCAACTTGCTGTTAGTGAAGTATAAAATGAATAGGAGAGATGTTGCCTTAGAGGCAGGAAGTGAGAATAGATAGGCCTGAAAACAAAAAAGGCTCTCCCGTCTGGAGAACCTTTCATGTTGTATGAAAATAAATTTTCAACTTTTAGCCATACATACTAACGGCATCTATATAAGAAGGTTACGTTAAGCTGAAAAAAAAATTAAAAATATTTTAAAGTGCCTGCTGTTCCTTTACTATAGGCTCCAGTACGGCCCATACGTTATCTGCTAAAATATGCTGTCCCTCTTCTGTTGGGTGGATGCCATCGTTCTGGTTAAGCTCAGGGTCCCCGCCAACGCCCTCTAGTATAAAAGGGATCAGGTGCACTTTCTCATCTTTTGCCAGTCGTGTAAATACTTCGTTAAAATCGCGGGTGTATTGCTGGCCCATACTTGGTGGCAACTGCATACCGGCAAGTATAATTTCGGCATCGGGGTTTGCATCACGCACTTTAGTTATGATCGTTTTCAGGTTACTATAAGTACTCTCCGTGTCCAGACCACGAAGGCCATCGTTTGCACCCAGCTCCAGCACAAAAATATCGAGCGGCTTTTTAAGCAGCCAGTCGATGCGGCTTTTACCGCCTGCTGTGGTCTCGCCACTAACACCAGCATTAACCACCTGGTATTTATATCCAAGGGAATCCAGTCGTTGCTGTATCAGGGCCGGGAAAGCCTGGGAGGGCTCTAACCCATAGCCGGCAGTAAGGCTATTGCCATAAAACACAATAGTTCGTGTTTCTTCCTTTTTATCTGCTGGCTGGTTACTATTTGTTGTACCAGTCTCGGTTGTTTGCCCGGTCTCGGTTTGTGTAGCTGTTTCGGTCTGGTTGCAACTGATAAAGGCCAAACTGAGCCCGACAGCCCATATCCAATTAGTTGTTACTTTCACGCGTTATATCTTTTTAGTTGTATCTTTATACTATAACAAACATTAAACGAACTTAAACAGTTATAAAGTCTTAGCCAAAACATCTGGTCTGTAAGCCACGTTTTTTTACAGCATCTTAACTATAAACTTCTCCAAAACTGTGTCTGAGATACTACAAATCATAAATCTTACTAAAACGTACGACTCCGGCGACCGTCATCTTACGGTGCTGCACGATATTAATTTTACGCTGCAGGCCGGCGATACCTGTTCTATAGTTGGCCCATCCGGTAGCGGTAAAACTACTTTACTGGGCTTATGCGCAGGTCTCGACAGGGCTAGTTCGGGTTCAGTTATACTTAATGGTGTAACCCTGGATACCATGAACGAAGACCAGCGGGCACAGGTACGTAACCAGTATGTGGGTTTTGTGTTTCAGAACTTCCAGCTTATACCTACGCTTACGGCCCTCGAAAATGTGATGGTGCCATTAGAACTGCGCGGCGAGCGCAATGTACAGAACCAGGCACTCGAACTTTTGGGGCGGGTAGGACTGGCTGAACGTGCCGACCATTACCCGACGCAGCTTTCTGGTGGCGAGCAGCAACGCGTAAGTATAGCCCGGGCATTCTCGAATAAACCAACTATACTTTTTGCAGATGAGCCAACCGGTAACCTGGACGAAGAAACAGGACAGCATGTAGAGCAGTTGCTTTTCGACCTTAACCGCGATGCCGGCACTACGCTTGTGCTTGTAACTCACGACCTGGAACTTGCCGAAAAAACAAACCGCATCATCCGTATAAAAGGTGGCCAGGTGGTATCAGACGAAATAACAACCTTAATGAATAATAACTGACTTACTGTATAGTTATAGTTTAAACTTAAAGTATAGCTTTAACACCCAGCGTTAGAACCTGTTCATTATTCATTGCAAATAAAGTGTAAGATCTGTGGCTGAAAACGGCAACTTTACTCCTGATAAACAAAAACTGAACCTGCCCTGGCTGCTGCTCATGGCATGGCGCGACAGCCGGCGTAACCGTGGCAGGCTGGCGCTTTTTATATCGTCTATCGTGTTAGGTATAGCGGCACTGGTTGCTATAAACTCTTTCAGCGATAACCTGCGCTCAGATATCGATACCCAAGCCAAATCGTTAATAGGAGCCGACCTGGTAATGGCTGGAAATAAACCTCCGGAAGGCGCTACGTTAAAGCTGATCGATTCCATTTCGGTGGGAGGCGACAGGTCGGATGAGGTTCGTTTTGTGTCGATGGTATACTTTAATGCCACGCAAAGTACACGCCTGGTGCAGGTGCGTGCCCTCGAAGGCGGATTTCCATACTATGGTGCTATCGAAACAGAGCCTGTTGAAGCCAGCCGTAGTTTCAGGCAAGGCCGAAGAGCGCTCGTAGATCAAACTTTACTTTTACAGTTCAATACCAAACCCGGTGACTCTATTAAAGTAGGTGCGCTTACTTTTGAGATTGCCGGTGCACTACAAAAAATTCCGGGGCAATCGGCTATTACAGCTACTATAGCACCAGCCGTTTACATACCAAGAGAGTACCTCGACGAAACAGGTTTGTTGCAAAAAGGCAGCCGCATCAGTTACTACCACTACTTTAAATTACCAGAAAAGACCGATGCCGATAAACTGGTAAAGAAACTGGAGCCCCGCCTGGAGGAAGATGGTATAAACTATGATACTGTTAAAAGCCGCCAGGAAAGTACAGGTAAAGCCTACAGCGATCTGGCTAGCTTCCTGTCGTTGGTTGGTTTTATAGCGCTGTTGCTGGGCTGTGTGGGTGTAGCAAGTGCCGTGCACGTTTATATCCGGGAGAAACTCGCTACCATTGGTGTGTTACGATGTATAGGTGTAAGCGGCAAACAGGCTTTTCTGATCTATCTTTTCCAGGTGTTGGCCATGGGCTTTATAGGTGCTGTTATTGGTGCTATACTTGGCAGCCTGATACAGTTATACTTACCACAACTTTTCAGCGCGTTCCTGCCTGTAGAGGTTAATGTAGGAGTATCGTGGAGTGCTATAGCTGAAGGCATTGGTATAGGTGTGCTGGTATCAGTGTTGTTTGCGCTGTTGCCTTTGCTTACTATTCGTAATGTATCGCCAATTATTACGCTGCGCTCCAGCGTGGAGCACCTCACCAACCAGAAAGACCCGCTTAGGCTTGCTGTTTATGGTTTGATACTGCTGTTTGTGCTGGTATTTGCGTGGATGCAGCTGGGAAATATCTTAAGAGCGCTTGGCTTTACTGCCGGGGTGGTAGTTGGCTTTATAGTGCTGGCTTTACTGGCTCGTGCCATGATGTGGTTGGTTAAACGCTTTTTCCCGGTAAACTGGGGGTATGTGTGGCGCCAAAGCCTGGCAAATCTTTACAGGCCAAACAACCAGACCTTACTTCTGACAGTTTCTATCGGTCTTGGTGCGGCTTTAATTGGTACGCTCGTTCTAACGCAACGACTATTGCTATCTGAGGTGGCTATTTCCGGAAGTGAAAATCAGCCTAACCTTGTTTTATTTGATATACAAAGCGCACAGAAAGATGGCGTAGTTGATATGGCAAAAGCCCAGGGCCTGCCTGTGCAGCAACTGGTGCCGGTTGTAACCATGCGCCTGGAACAGATCAATAAGCTGCGCGCTGCTGATGTAAGAAAAGATACGACCTTAGGCATCCCGGACAGGGTATTTACCCGCGAGTACCGCGTAACCTACCGCGATTCCCTGAATGAAACTGAAACGACAGCAGATGGAAAATGGACTGGAGAAGTAAGCAGCGATGCAGCTATTGTTCCTATCTCGATAGAAGACCGCTACGCCGAGCGACTTAAAGTAAAACTGGGCGACACGTTATTGTTTAATGTGCAGGGTGCCATGATAACGACCAGGGTAGATCATCTTCGCGAAATTGAATGGAACCGTGTGCAAACAAACTTTCTGGTACTGTTCCCGAAAGGCGTGCTGGAAGAAGCGCCACAGTTTCATATCCTCATGACGCGTACGCAATCCGATCAGCAGTCAGCAGATTTCCAGCGGGCACTTGTGCAGCGTTTCCCTAACGTATCCGCCATCGACCTCGACCTTATACTTCAAACCCTCGATGATATCCTGGGTAAGATCGCGTTCGTGATAAGATTCATGGCATTGTTCAGTATAAGTACCGGCCTGCTTGTACTTATAGGTTCGGTTAATATCAGCAGGTTTCAGCGGGTGCAGGAGAGCGTACTTTTACGAACCTTAGGAGCCAGCCGAAAACAGATCTTAACTATAACTGCTTTCGAGTATCTGCTGCTGGGTGCACTTGCTTCCGGAACTGGCGTGTTACTATCAGTAGTGGCAAGCTGGGCTCTCGCTGTATTCAGTTTTGAGGTGAATTATGTGCCGGAACTTTTACCGTTAGTCCCTGTATTTGTAGGCATTACCATATTAACTGTAGTAATCGGCATACTGAATAGCCGTGGCATTTTGAGCAGACCACCACTGGAAGTACTGAGACGGGAAGTATAAAGCAACCTTAGACCTTTTGTAGCTGTAAACCTATACTTGCGGTATGTCCCACATGCTGCATTTGTATATTATATAACCATAAAGCTATGAAAGTAAATAACCAGAAGACAGCACTGATCACAGGTGCATCGAACGGATTTGGAATGGAGTTCGCAAAGCTTTTTGCGAAAGACGGATATAACCTTGTGCTGGTAGCACGCAGCAAAGACAGACTCGAAAAACTTGGCTATAGTTTACAGGACGAGTATCAGTTAGATCATGTATGCATCATGCAGTCGGATCTTTCGCAGCCCGATGCCGCCCAGGAAATATATGATCTGTTAAAACAGCGTGGTATTAAAATAGATGTGCTGGTAAATAACGCCGGTGCCAGTGTACATGGCTTCTTCCATGAAACAGAAATGGATCGCGAACTGGAGATCATTCAGCTAAACATAACCAGCCTGGTTCATCTTACAAAGCTTTTCCTGAAAGACATGGTTGCCCGGGACAATGGCAAGATACTGAACCTGGCTTCTATAGTTTCGTTTATGCCATCCCCCATGATGGCGGTATATGCGGCATCAAAGGCTTTTGTACTTTCTTTTACAGAAGCGCTGCAGAATGAATTAAAGGATAGCAACATAACTATAACCGCCCTCTGCCCGGGTGCCAGCGACACCATGTTCTTTAAGCGTGCCGATGCAGAAGCCACACGGGCTGCCAACGGACCGTTATCATCGCCGGAAGAGGTAGCAAAAGATGGTTATAAAGCCCTGATGAACGGAGAATCGAGGATCGTTTCGGGTATACTGAATAAAGTACAGGCCGGAGCAACAAATATTCTACCGGATAGTGCGCTGGCGGCTACCATGCGTTTCCAGATGGAGGAGAAAGAAAAAGAAGCTCGCAAAACGCCTGAAAGCAAACTATAAACTATAGAAAACAAAAAAGGGATCTTTAACAGATCCCTTTTTCTTTGTTAAACATAAGACAACTAATGCCATCTGCTTAACTTACACTTATTTATACGTTTCGTTTTTAGCGAGGTTATACCTAAAAGCAAAAAAATTAATAGGTGCTGCTGGCAAGCATAACCAGTGTGCAATGGTGCATCGTTTCAATGCCGTTATCTTCGGCCAACTGCTCCAGTTCGCGGTTTTCGGTGCCCGGGTTAAATATAATTCGCTTCGGCCTTAACGATATGATATAGTCATACCAGACTGGCTGGTTCTGAGGCCCTACATACAAAGTTACCGTATCTACATCGTCGATCTTCTGGGTTTTATCAGTTAAGATCTGCAGGCCATCAACCTTGCTGTTTTTTATACCTACCGGCACTACTTCATGGCCATGTTGCTGTAAACGGTGAATGGCTTTATAGGAATAGCGTGTCGGGTTATCGGATGCGCCTAACACTACTGTTTTCTTCATAGTTGTAAGGTTAAATTAAGTATATCTTACCCTATAGTACCGCCAAAGCTATAGTTTGGTTATAAGCTGCCACAGCAACTATAGCACCCGCTTCACTTTAGCAGCCACTTTTTCAGCGCAACGTTCGCCATCCATCGCCGCCGAAACTATACCACCTGCATATCCGGCACCTTCGCCGCATGGGTACAGGTTCTTGACTTCTATATGCTCCAGCGTTTCGCGGTCGCGTGGAATACGAACAGGAGAGGAGGTACGGCTTTCAACTCCAACTATCTGGGCATTGTTGCTAAGGTAGCCCCGCATTTTGTTTCCAAAACCTTTAAAGCCCTCGCGCAATCGGTAAGCCATATCATCCGAGAAAAGCTCATTTAAGTCAACTGAAGTTAAGCCTGGCTGATATGATGTTTCGAGTAAAGAGCTGCTGACTTTGCCACGGGTAAAATCTTCTAATAACTGGGCAGGCGCTTTTTGTGTGCCGCCAGCCATTTGGCAGGCTTTTTGTTCCAGAGCCTGCTGCATGCGCAAACCGGCCATAGGTCCGTACTTTTCCAGCTCCATATCTTCCAGCTCAATGGCTACTACAATACCGGAGTTAGCAAATTTAGAGTCACGGCGGCTCGGCGACATACCGTTTACTACCACCTCGCCGGGTGCTGTAGCCGAGGGAACTATAAAACCGCCCGGACACATACAGAACGAGAAAATACCACGCTGCTTATTGTTGTAAACTGTTTGCTGTACCAGCGCATACGACGAGGCCGGAAGGTAAGGCCCACGGTCTTCGCACTTATACTGTATACTATCGATCAGGCTCTGCTGGTGCTCCACACGAACGCCCATGGCAAAAGGCTTGGCTTCTATAGTTACACCCGAAGTATGCAAGGTTTCAAAGATATCACGCGCGCTGTGGCCTGTTGCCAGTATCACCGATTCACCGATAAATTCCTGTCCATCCTGTGTGACAACTCCTTTCATCTCGCCACGCTCCACTATAAAACTGGTCACGCGCTTTTCAAACAGCACTTCACCGCCAGCCTCACGCACGGTTTCGCGTATGGCTTCAATGATTTTCGGTAGTTTGTTCGTGCCAATATGCGGGTGGGCATCAAATAGGATATCAGGTGTTGCACCGTGCTGTACAAATATCTGTAGGATTCGGAGCAGGTCGCCACGCTTTTTGGAACGGGTGTATAGTTTACCATCCGAATAAGTACCGGCTCCGCCTTCACCAAAGCAGTAATTCGAGTCCGGGTTAACGATATGCTCTTTGTTGATGGCTGCCAGGTCACGGCGACGGCTTCTGACATCTTTTCCACGCTCCAGAACGATAGGTTTTAACCCAAGCTCGATGCAACGCAAAGCGGCAAACAAACCGGCAGGCCCGGCGCCAACTATAATAACAGGCTTCTCACCGGCAACATTTTTGTAAGTATAAACCGGCGAAATCACATCGGCAGGAGGCGTATCCAGGTATAGATCGGCTTTAACACGCACCAGTGGTTCACGGCCACGGGCATCTATCGATCGCTTTATTCGGTGGAAACACTTTACATCTTCCGGGCGGAGACGAGCACTTTTAAGTAATTCGTGCTCCAGTTGGGCGGCATCAAAAGCCACTTCAGGAGACAACACGATCTCCAGTTCTTTCTTCTTCATGTAAATCAGGTAAGGGAGTTAGCCTTAAACTTTTTAATTGTTGAACTCTTTCTGGCGCTGGTATCCAACCAGTGCCGAATAGTATGTGAGAGTTAAACTATAGTTTATAATTACAGCTATAGTTAGATGGTAACAACGCAAAGGTAATGCAAATTCAATCTACATAAAAAAGACCTCACAGGTCAGGAAGACGCTGTGAGGTCGTGGTTCTTTTAATTGTCCCCTCAAGGGGACAATCCTGCTACTGATTAAATTAGCCTTATCAATGGCAGGAGAGATCTATCTCAACTATAAGCCACTTTAGAATCCTCGCTTGGGCTCGAAATGACAATTAGCGTAAGCTCGATCAAGTAGCCCTAAACAATTTAACCTCCAACAATTTAACAATCATATGTTAAATATCTCCGTTCAGCACTTTATCAACCCAGCCTTTGCCCCATTCGCTGTGTTCTTGCTCGGTAAATAGCTCCGGGTAAAAAACGCGTTTCTGGAAACGGGGAGGGAGGTATTTCTGCCAGTTGGTGCCGCCTGTAGCTGCAATTACATCAGGGTCGCGCTGCAGGTAACGTACCGCAGATTTATAGTGCATGAGTGGCCAGTTAACATTTACGTTGCTGTCCATGTCGCGCATCTGCTGTTTTAAGGTTTCGTTCTGCTGTTCTTCTTCCGGTAAGCGCTTGTACACGCTCCACACATTCTTATGTTCGTATTCTTTCGCAAAATTGATAAGTTGCTGGGTATACTTTTCTTCAAATTGAACCAAGGTTAATGTCTTGGCACCCGAAGCAACTTCGGTCGCGCCTTCTTTCCAGTAAATACAGCCTATCATTTCTTCCTGGGTGCTCTGCAAACCAAGTACAGCACGCTTATCTTTCGCCACCAGGTTACGCAGATCCGTAGACGCGATCTCTATCATGCGGTACTGCGCTGACTGGAAACCGCTGGCAGGCATCAGAGCCATCCGGAACTGCAGGAACTGCTTAGGGTCCATGCCGTCCACCATCACATCAAACGAGTTGATCAGGTTATCGAAATAGCGGTTGATACGCTTCAAGCGTTTCGTTAACTCATCGGCAGTAATATCCTTTTTATCACCGATTTGACGATACTCTTCCAGGCAAAGCTTAAAGTATAGCTCCGTTATCTGGTGATACATAATAAATATCTTCTCGTCCGGAATAGTGGTGCGAGGGTTCTGCAGGCTGAGCAGCGTATCGAGGTGTATATAATCCCAGTAATTCAGGAAATCGGTATGGTACAGGCCTTCCAGGTAAGCAGCCAGATCCTGCCCAAGCGGTACGTATTTTTCTTCGAGTCGCTTCAGTTGTTCCAGTACTTCCGGTTTAAAGTTATACTCCATAGTCAAGGGCTTTTGGTGAGTAACATTTTGGCTTGCAAAGTAAACAAATCTGTTGTTGTGTGCACTTCATTTTTATAATTTGTCCTCTGATAGCTTAATTATGCTCTATTAAAGCTATACTTCAGCCTTGTTAATGGATAATTAAGTCGTGTTGGTATACCAAAATAACGGTTTTGTAGAAATAAACCTGAATTAATCGATGGTTGCTGAAATACTGCGAGTTTATTCATAAATTTGGTTTTTACGATATTTTACAAAGTATCTTCTCTTTTATGGCCGAGAAAAGTAGTGTTTTTGATATGATAGGGCCGGTTATGATCGGGCCATCCAGTTCGCATACAGCAGGCGTGGTACGTATTGCCCGTGCTGCCATCCGGATACTGGGCGCTGCCCCCGAAGAGGCAGTTATTACGTTTTATAATTCTTTTGCCAGAACGTACGAAGGCCACGGCAGCGACCGTGCTATCGTAGCCGGTTTGCTTGATTTTAAGACCGATGATAAACGCATAAAAGAAGCTTTTGACCATGCCAAAGAGCGCAGATTAAAGTATACTTTTAAGTCAGTGGGCAATGCCTCGACCATGCACCCCAACACCATAAAACTTAACCTGAAAGCCGGGGACAGAAATGTAGAGGTGATCGGGCAGAGCCGGGGAGGTGGTGTGATTCAGATCGTGGAAGTGGATGGCTTTACAGCCAGCTTCTCGGCGAACCTGCATACGCTTATAATTGATGCGGAAGACAAAAAAGGAAGTATAGCTTTTATCGCATCCATACTGGCCCACGACGATTGTAACATTGCAACCATGAGCGTGTCCCGAAAAGGAAAGAACGAAATGGCAAGGCAGTTCATTGAGATGGACTCTGGCATTAAACCGATCACACTGGAATACCTGCGCCAGCTTAGCTGGGTAAAACATGTTATCTATATCCCGAACATCGACCTTTAAACGTCCTTTTATACCTGATACTATGAATAAAAAATCTACTAACCTGCTGTTGTCGCTGGCACTTGGCTCGTTGCTTTTTGCAGCGCCGGTAGCAGCCCAGGACAATACAGGCAATGGCGGCTGGACACTGCAGGAAGCAATTGACTATGCCAAGCAAAACAACCTGCAGGTAAAGCAGACCCGCGTAGGCCGCGACATGAATGCCATTGACCTGAAGCAGGCTCGTATGCAGCGCTTACCAAGCCTGAATGCTGGCGGCGGCTATAGTTTCAATTCAGGGTCATACCAGAACCCGGTAGACTTTAGCCTAAGTACTGAGAACTCCCAAACGGCAAACTTCCAGGCGAATACCTCGCTGCCGCTTTTCATGGGTTTCCAGCAGACAAACCTGATCAAGCAATACGGTTTAGACCTTGAAGCTAGCGAGCAGGATATCCTGGCAATCCAAAACGATATTACCCTGCAGATCATTACCTCATACTTAAATATTTTGTTTTCGGAAGAGCTGATAAAAACGGCAGAACTACAGCGAGGCACCACGCAGCAGCAACTCGACAGAACACGCATACTTTTTGAAGCAGGCAGCGTAGCCGAAGTAGCAGTGCTGGACCTGGAATCTCAGTTGGCTACAGATGAACTGGATATTATCAATGCCCAGAACCAGCGCGACATTTCACGCCTTTCGTTGGTGCAATTACTGAACCTGGAAGATGAGCAGGCCCGCAATTTTGATATTGTGATACCTGATGTACCTGAGCCGGATGAGAACCCTGTTCTGATTGACCCGGAACAAGTATACGATGTAGCCACACAAACACAGCCAGGCATAAAAGCTGCTGATTTAAGAGTTATGAGCGCCGATAAAGCCTTAGCTGTTGCCAGGGGAGCTTACTACCCGAGGTTAAGTGTGGGGGCTTCTATGAGCACTCGTTACCTGAACCTGGCAGAGCGTCAGATCGATCGCCAGACAGTTATTGAAGGTTACCGTGAACAGATCTTTTATTCTGATAATCAAGGAACACCAGCTCAAACTTACTTCCTGCCCATCATAGTTCAACGCGGTATTTATGAAAACTATCCGTTGCTGGACCAGTTCCAGGACAACATCAACAAGAACGTAGGTTTTAGTTTAAACATCCCGATATTTAACGGCATGCAGGTGCGCAGCAATGTGCAACGCGCAAAACTGAGCCAGCTTAATGCCCGCTTAAATGCTGACCTGGAGCGTAACCAGCTTCGCCAGACTATAGAACAGGCGTATGTTGATGCGTTGGCAGCCCAGCGCAAGTATGCAGCCGCCGAACAGCAGGTTACAGCCCTGGAGCGTAGCTATAGAAATGCGGAGCTTCGCCTGAACAGCGGCGTGATCAATACTGTAGATTTCTCGGTTATTACGAGCAACTACCGCAGAGCACAATCCAGTTTAATTCAAGCAAAATACGAGTATACTTTTAAACTTAAGGTTCTGGACTTTTACCAGGGTAAAGAAATCACACTATAAACTATGGCAGCTAAAAAATCAAAAAAACTTATCCCGATCATCATCACGGTTTTAGTAGTACTAATACTGTTTGTAGTAATTGCTAAAAAAGCCGGCTGGATAGGCGGTGATGAAGGTGTTGAGGTAGTGCTGTCGGATGCTAAAAAGGTAGAGATAGTAGAGAAAGTGAGCGCTTCAGGTAAAGTACAGCCAGAAACTGAGGTTAAGATCAGCCCGGACGTATCTGGCGAGATCATCGAACTGAATGTGGAAGAAGGCGACTCGGTTGTAAAAGGTCAGTTATTGCTTCGTATCCGCCCTGATAACTACCAGTCGTTTGTTGATGCACAGCAGGCTTCGGTTAACTCATCAAGAGCGAACCTGTCGCAGAGCAGAGCCCGACTTGGCCAGGCCCAGGCAAACCAGATGCAGGTAAAACAATCTTATGAGCGTAACAAGAAACTATACGAACAAAAAGTTATCTCAGAAGCCGAGTTTGAGCAAAGCCGCGCCAGCTACAATGCAGGTCTGCAGGAGATCGAATCGTTAAAGCAAAGCGTACGCGCTGCTGAATTTGGTGTTCAGAATGCACAGGCATCATTAAAAGATGCCCGCGAGAACCTGAACAAAACAACTATTTATGCGCCTGTAAGCGGAACGGTTTCGAAACTGAATGTAGAGCAGGGCGAACGTGTGGTAGGTACATCGCAAATGGCTGGTACCGAAATTATGCGTATTGCCAACCTGAACAACATGGAGGTGCGTGTTAACGTGAATGAGAACGATATTATACGGGTAGCCCTCGGCGACTCGGCTATAATTGAGGTAGACTCTTACGCTACCCGCGATGAGAAATTTAAAGGTATAGTTACGGCTATAGCGAACTCAGCAAAAGACGCAACTACCCTGGAAGCAGTTACTGAATTTGAAGTACGCATCCGTTTACTGAACGATTCTTACAGCCACCTGAGCTCTAAGAACCCACGTCCGTTCCGCCCAGGAATGACGGCTTCGGTTGATATCATTACAGAACGTAAATCAAATGTACTTTCGGTGCCACTATCATCGGTTACAACACGTAGCAACGAAGACAAAGGCAAGCCGGGCAATGGTACTAATGGTGAAGATGCTGAACAGGGCAACCCGGCAAATGCTACTGCAGAACAAGAGAATAAAGCTCCTGTGCAGATAGATGAGATCGTGTTTGTACATGATGCTGCAACCGGCACTGTAAAAGCTCAGAAAGTTAAAACAGGTATCAGCGATTTTGATAATATCGAAATACTGAGTGGTGTTAAGGCTGGTGATAAAGTAGTATCAGGTCCGTTCAGGGCTGTATCTAAAACGTTAAAAGATGGCAGCAAAGTAGCTGCTAAAGACGAAAAAGACATTACAAAAACTGCGCAGGCAGGTGAAGAAGAAGAGTAATACGAAGTAGCTTAAGATTTGGAAAGAATAGCCGTAATAGGAGGGGGCAGCTGGGCAACTGCATTAGTAAAGATCCTCTCCGAAAACAAAGCCCAGGTGCATTGGTGGATGCGTAACCGCAACGATGTACAGCACCTGATAAACTATAAACATAACCCGCGCTACCTCAGTGGCGTGCAGTTTGACCTGAACTATGTAAAGCCCAACCCGGATATACAGGCTGTAGTGGCCGCTGCCGATTGGGTTATACTTGCCGTACCAGCCGCCTTTGTGCAGGAAGCATTGTCGAGTTTACCCGATGATGCCCTGCAGGGCAAGGTTGTTGTTTCGGCTATTAAAGGTATGATACCTGACCAGAATATCCTGATCACGGATTATGTGGAGCAACATTACCATGTACCAAACACTCACCAGTTAGTTATTGCCGGCCCATGCCATGCCGAAGAAGTTGCCCTCGAAAAGCAGTCTTACTTAACGATAGGCTCTCATGACATTACCACTGCTGAGCGCTTTTGCGAGCTGCTGCGCAACAGGTACGTAAAAGCCAACCCGCTCGACGACCTGGATGGTATTGAGTATTGTGCTGTTATGAAGAACATTATAGCCCTGGCCTGCGGCATTGCGCGCGGTCTGAACTATGGTGATAACTTCCAGGCGGTACTGGTATCGAATGCGATGGCTGAAATAGATGAATTTTTAGATGCTAAAATGCCGATACACCGCGACCTGAGCGGCTCTGCCTACCTTGGCGATCTTTTGGTAACAGCTTACTCCCAATTTAGCCGCAACCGCACGTTTGGTAACATGATCGGGCGAGGCTATTCGGTAAAATCGGCCCAGGTGGAGATGAACATGATTGCTGAAGGCTACTATGCCGTGAAAAGCATTTATGAGCTGAATAAAAAGCTGGAAGTACATATGCCGATCACGAATGCCGTGTTCCTGATCCTGTACGAACGTATTTCGCCCAGCGTGGAATTTGAGATCTTGAAAGAGAAGCTGAAATAGGAACTACTGCTATGGTGTCAATAACCGTATGTTCACGCTTTCGAGGTAGTTGACAGGTATAAGTATCAACAGAATGATTCAGTTAAATGACCCAAAATGGAAGGAGCTTGAAGGTGGATACAGAACACCTTACGACGCCTCCATTGCTCTGAGAAAGTTAGAAAGTGCAGAGAACTCAGAAGAAGTAGACGACATACTTGCACAGCTGTGGGACGAACTGCATCATCAAGGAGATGTCGGTTTAGCATCCTACTTTGCTGTACCGCATCTTATCAGAATAGCCAGAGAGAAAGGTATAGTTAACTCAAGCATACTTGGACTAATAGCCGTCATTGAAGTTCAAAGACACAAGGAGAATCCGCAAATACCTGAAGAATATCAAGTAGATTATCTCAATTCATTGAAGGCTATACCTGAACTTATAGAAAATAGCAAAAACAAAGATTGGGACTTGGCTTTTACAGCAGCTTTATCAGCATTGGCAGCATCAAAAGGACAAATAAAAGTAGCTCAGGCTGTCCTGAACTTTGACGATGAAGACGTGCTGGATGAATTTCTGGAAGCTTACTAAAAATTAAATCTGCCAACACAGCACAGGCATCATGTTCGGCTTATGCCTCACCTGTAGCCTGTACGAGACCGTTAGACGTGGCCTTACTCATATTTAGTAGCTGAAATGTATTAAGCTAAATTCATAATTACCTATTGGCTTCTCACAATACCCTTGATCCATTTAATGAAAACATGCAAGCTGCTCCTCTATGTATTTTTATTGCTCTCGTATGCTTCGGCAGCTTCTCAAGGCCTGACCTTAAAAGGAGAAGTTGTAGATAGAGCCGAGAACAAGCCAGTGCCTTATGCCACTATAGGAATTAAGGGCAAAAGCCTTGGCACCGTTGCCGATGAAAATGGGAGATTTAGCTTCACTATTCCTGCTACCGCTGTTGCTGACGAGGAGCAGGTGATCGTTTCGTGCGTAGGTTATAAAAGTGTCGAAACTACGGTATCCTCATTTAAAAAAGGCCATCAGTTAATTAGCCTGTCACCAGCTCAGATAAACTTGAATGAAGTAACGGTAAAGTCACGAAAAGTAAAAACAAAGACCTTTGGCAGGACAGGAAACTCCACGATGATGGTATCCAGGATGTACACAGAGAACAACCTTGTATCCGATGAACTTGCCAAAGAGCAAGGCACCATTATAAAGCTGGATGAGGAAGTACTCCTGAAGGATTTTAACATGTATGTTGTGTTCAATAGGTTCAAATACGTAAGATTCCGCCTGAATTTATACAGCGTAAAAGATGGTTTACCCGACCAATCCTTGTTGAAGGAAGATATACGGTTTGATGTAACAGAGAAGAATGGCTGGGTGAAGGTTGACCTAAGTAAATACCACATTTTCCTGGAAGGGCAGGACAAAGTAGCGGTCACTATTCAATGGTTAAAGAGCGAGGCAATAGAAGGCCAGAGAAAGTCTTTTGCTATTTCTGCTGTTCCCCTTCCTACGCATTCCATACTCTTCCGCGATAAAAGCCAGGGCCTGTGGAAAGAGGTAAGCCCCGGCTACCTTAGCTTTTACCTTACTGCAGACTCATATAAAGGGAAGAATAAAAACACCATTGCTGAGACTGCCTCAACAGAAGATTATGTGTTGCCTGACAGTCTGAAATACCTCAGTTATCTTGCTATGCAGAGCCCTGTTAACCAACAAAGCAAGTATAGCTATGGTGATAGCTTAGAGGTCGGCAACTATGTAAAAGTGAATAGCGCAGAACTATACTATGAAACTTATGGCCAGGGAGAGCCACTGTTGTTGCTGCATGGTAACGGGCAATCTATTTCCGCTTTTTCTCAGCAGATTGAATCCTTGTCAAAGCATTTTAAAGTAATTGCCGTAGATACCCGCGTCCATGGAAAAAGCAGTGACCAGGAATTGGAAGAGCTTACCTACGACCTGTTTGCATCAGACATGAAGCAGTTGCTGGATTCACTGAACCTGAAGCAAGTAAACGTGCTAGGGTGGAGCGACGGTGGCAACACTGCACTGAAAATGGCTTTGAACCACCCTGCATACGTGAAAAAGATAGCCATTATGGGAGCTAACCTTTTCCCAGATAAAACTGCTATAGAAAGCGGTCTTTTGGATTTGTTCAGTAAGCAGCTGGAGGCATTGGAAGGCAAGGAGGATGAGGAATCTCTAAACCGGGCAAGACTTCTGAGGTTACTACTAAATGAACCGCAGATGAGCTTTGCAGAAATGGGTGCAGTAAAGGTTCCGGTATTAGTGATGGCAGGGGAGCATGACGTTATATTAGAATCACATACAAAAGCAATTTCTGAAAGTATTGAAGGAGCAAAATTGATCATCTTTAAAGACGCTACCCACTATGCTCCTCAGGAAAAACCGGATGAGTTTAATCAAGCAGTGTTAAAGTTTTTTATATCTCAGGAAAGCAGCTTGTAAAAATTGCCCTTGAAAAAATAGTAGCTGAATGAAGGGTATTAAATCACACTCCAAATAACAACTTTTGAAATTGCCCCGTTACGAGTTTTGGTTAACGAGCGCGTTATACTTGAAGTACTCGCTTTAACAAGCAGGTGCTTTTTATTATATAGTTATGATACAGGTAGTTTGCGCCATTATTGAACAACACAAGAAAGTGCTGATAACCCAGCGCAGCAGCCAAATGTCACAGGCTTTATTGTGGGAATTCCCGGGTGGTAAACTGGAAGCTGAAGAGACGGAAAAGGCTGCTTTGGTTCGCGAAATACAGGAGGAGCTTAACCTGCTTATAGTACCTGATAAACGACTTACGCCGGTAACGCACAACTATGGCTCTAAAACGATACAGCTCATTCCGTATACCTGTACGCTTCTATCAGGGGAAATTATACTTGCTGAGCACGCAGCTTATAGTTGGGTAAGTATAGATGCTTTACTAAACTATAACTGGTGCCCTGCTGATGTGCCTATTGTGGAGGAATACCTAAGCTTGAGGCAGCTGAAACTATAAAACTGCTTTTTAGGATTTAGCCGTATCTTTGCTACATGGTACAACTTCCGGAGACTTTTGAGACGCGCATGCAGCGGTTACTAGGTGCTGAATTTCCCAACTTTCAGCAGGCTTTTGAGCAGGAGCCGCCCGTCAGTATCCGTGTAAACAAACAAAAGTATAAGCAGCCGATAAGTCTGCCTACTGTACCCTGGACCGATAGCGGTTACTACTTATCTGAGCGGCCATCTTTTACACTTGATCCGTTGTTGCATGCCGGCGCCTACTATGTACAGGAAGCCAGTTCCATGTTTTTAGAACAGGCGCTTAAGCAAACTATAAATCTTGAAAACCCGCTCCAGGTGCTTGACCTTTGCGGTGCACCTGGCGGTAAATCCACACACCTGGCCAGCCTTATCTCCAAAGACAGCCTGCTGGTATCAAATGAAGTAATCAAAAGCCGCGCTTCCATACTAGCCGAAAATATTGCCAAGTGGGGTTCGGGGAATGTACTGGTTACAAATAACGATCCGCGCGATTTCAGCAGGTTACCCAATTTTTTTGATGTGATGGTGATCGATGCGCCTTGTAGCGGCGAAGGCATGTTTCGGAAAGACCCGCAGGCAATAAACGAGTGGTCGGAGGAGAATGTTATACTTTGTGCCCGCCGGCAGCAGCGCATTTTATCAGATGTTTGGGAATCCCTGAAACCGGGCGGTTTGCTGATTTACAGCACCTGCACCTGGAACGAGGCCGAGAACGAACAGAATATGAATTGGCTGGCCGAGCAAGAGAATGCTCAACCTATAAAACTTGATATTGATCAGGCCTGGGGCATTGTACGATCTGAGATATTGGGCGTGGAAGGTTACCGGTTTTACCCGCATGCGATGCAGGGTGAAGGCTTCTTTTTAGCGGTGATGCGTAAAGCCGGTGAACCTGAAGAAAACTATAGCTCAGGCAAGCGCAAAAAGTATAAACTACAGGAAGCTGGCAAAAAAGAAAAAGCTTTAGTGCAGGACTGGCTTATTAATTCCGAAGACCATAAGTGGCTGCAGCATAACGAAACGATATTTACCTTACCAGAAAGTATATTCGAAGCCGCTGATGAAGTATACCAGAAACTGTACGTGATCTATGGTGGCACTCAGGTGGCCGAAGTAGCCGGTAAAAAAGTAAAGCCGTTGCAGCAATTAGCCTTATCACAGCTCTTGAACGCAGATGAATTTGTAACTGCAGAACTTGACATGGAGCAAGCTTTGCGATACCTGCGAAAAGAAGATATTAATCTCGGTAATTCGGGTACAAACTGGGTGTTCTTTACCTATAAAAACATTCCGCTGGGCTGGGCTAAACAGATCGGCAACCGCATCAATAATTACTTCCCAAAAGAGTGGCGCATCCGTATGGACCTGCCAGCTGAGTTGCCGGAAAAATCTGTGTTGAAATAGGCCTTTTTTGTCATCTCGACGAAAGGAGAGATCTCTTCTGGATTTTGAATAGATTTCTCATTGCATTCGAAATGACACATAAAAGAGAAAGCCGAAGCAGTTTATAGTTGCACCGGCTTTCTCTTTTATAATTTGGTTAACTTTCTAACCTTCTAACTTCCAATCTTTCTAACTATAGTAGATTACTCCACAAACAGTACCAGGCCTTTCAGGTATTCGCCTTCGGGATGGAAGATCGAGATCGGGTGATCGGCAGGTTGCGAGAGGTGGTGCATTACTTTTATGTTACGTCCGGCCTCAATTGCAGCAGCCATTACCGTGTTATTAAATAAATATTTATCTACTACCTGCGAGCACGAGAAGGTGAACAGTATACCGCCCGGCTTTATCTTTTTCATTGCTTCGGCGTTCAGGCGTTTGTAGCCCATTACGGCATTATGGCGCACTTTCTGGCTCTTGGCAAATGCAGGTGGGTCCAGCACGATCACATCATAAAGGTCTTCCTTGCCTTTCAGGAAATCAAACGTATCGACTGCATAAGCTTCGTGGCGCTCAGGTGCCTGGCTCAGTTCACCGTTCTTTATAGTTAATTCAATTGCCTTTTTAGATACATCCACAGAGTGCACCAATTCGGCACCAACATTTAAAGCATAAACAGAAAAACCACCAGTGTAGCAAAACGTGTTCAGTACAGATTTGCCTTTGGAGTAACGGGCCAACAGTTCGCGGTTCTCGCGCTGATCTATAAAGAAGCCGGTCTTCTGGCCGCTTTCCCAGTCAATAAAGAACTTGTTTCCATTTTCAGTTACAACCACGCCGCCTTCAGATTTACCAAAAAGGTAATCATTCACAGCACCCGGTACCGATTTTTGCGGCAACGATTCTGCACTTTTATCATACACAGCGCGCAGCTTAGAGCCATAGATTTCCTGCAACGCCTGGCTTACAAATTCACGCACATTATACATTCCAAGCGAGTGCGTTTGTACTACAGCCGTATCTTTATACATGTCAACTATAAGGCCGGGCACGCCATCGCCTTCGGCATAAACCAATCGGTAAACATCTGTTTCAGGGTTATCGATCAGGCCCAGGCGATTGCGATAATCATAAGCTTGCTGTACTTTACTTTTCCAGAAACTATAGTCGGGCTCTACCTGCTCAAAAGAGAAAATACGCACCGCAATAGAACCAAGCGCATAGTGGCCCATCCCCAGGAATTCGCGTTTACTGGAGTATACTTCCACAATTTCGCCTTCTTCCGGTTGGCCGTCGGCTTTACGAATGGCACCAGAAAATACCCATGGGTGTAAGCGCTTAAGTGAGTTCTCCTTGCCCGGAGCTAAGTATAATTTTATAAGAGACATTGAATGAATTGCTAATTATTGTTTGCTGCTGATCTATAGTTCAAAACTATAATCAGAGTACAAAGGTAACCAATTAGCTTTTAATCAGAAGCAGCAGGCAGGCTTATAGTTTGAATAGGGTTTAAGCAGCTATAAATTTTGAGTTGATGAAAGAAGGGTAACTATTGCTCTTAAAGGATAACTCAACAGCTCTTTCGGACATCCAAGTCCGAAAGCCACCTGCCGGGGACATCCGTGTCCCCATACTATACACTGAAAGAGAATTCCGCAGCATCAATCAACAGTCAGATACTTTAAATCCACTAAATGGCTGTATAGTTTTTGAACCGGTAAACCCACAACATTAAAGTAGGAGCCTTCAATACGTTCTATACCTATCTTACCGATCCATTCCTGAATGCCATAAGCGCCGGCCTTATCGAATGGTTTATAGTTGGTAATGTAATAGTCGATCTCCTGTTCACTCAGTTCTTTAAAGTATACTTTGGTCGTATCGAAAAAAACCTCTTTATGGTCGCGGGTCAAAATACAAACCCCTGTTATCACTTCATGGCTCTTCCCCGACAGTGAGGTAAGCATCCGGAAAGCTTCGTCGTAATCTGCAGGTTTATTTAATACATCATCGGCCAGGCAAACTATAGTGTCAGCAGTTATAAGTATCTGGTCGCTCAGGTCATCATAATACTGGTCCGCTTTGTGCGCAGCCAGGTAAGTAGCCACCTCACTACCTTTCAGTTCGGCAGGGTAGTCCTCTTCGACTTCTTTCACAAAAACGTCGAATGTTAATCCAAGGCCGGCAAGCAGTTCTTTGCGACGCGGCGAGTTAGAGGCAAGCAGCAGTGGCCGAAGTAAATTCATTTTCTTTGATCGAGCTAAATAAGAATCCGCAGATAACTTTCGGGTAAAAGAAGGTAGATTTTTGAGGCATGATGGCACCACTATAACAAACGCGCTTTACCTGGTCCATACTTACATCGTTGGTGATAAGCGCCAAGCGGGCTGCTCCGGTATCAACTTGCCGTATGCAGGTGGTAAAATTGCGCACATAGCTCAGGCCTTTATAGTTGCGTTGCGTTTCCGGGTCGATGCCCAGCACACGTTGAAAGATGAAGTAATGCATCACGGTCAGGTCCAGGTCCTTCACTTCCTGTGGTACCTGCCAGTCAATAAGCTGGTGCTGTTCCGGCTTTAAACGTAGCTTATAAGCATTACCCGATAAGTATAAACCAAAAGCCCATTGCTTGCCAACTATAACCTCGTTCAACTCAACAGGGTCTTCCTTCGGGGTAACTACAAAATACTCTTTCAGTCGCTCAATAAACTCATCGTTGCTGAGTCCTATACTTTCCAGCACACGGTGCGTTGGTAAAATACGAAGGTCATCGGCCTCCGTGTTGGTAAGGTACATCAGGTGGTAATTATAAGCCTCGAAACCGGTATGGTTGGGATTATTGGCCATCATTCTTTTACGGTATTCCAGCGAACCTTCGTAACGGTGGTGGCCATCGGCTAAAAGCACCTTCTTATCATCAAGCACCTCCAGGAATTTTTTAATGATCTTATGGTCCTGGATAACAGCCAATACATCGCGCACACCCTGGTAATCTTCCGTTTCGTAGATCGGCGATTTTATACTTTCATCCATATACTTCTCAAGTATAAAATCCGGGTCGGTATAAAGTCCGTGAGTGGCGCTGCAGTTCAGTTCTGTCCGAGCCAGCAGGTCTATGCGGTCATTAACGGCGCTTGGTATCGTATTTTCGTGGCGTAGCAGAATACGCTCATTCCAGTCGTACGCTTTAATATGGCAGATAAAGCCTTTGCGGCAATACTGCCTGTCGTTGCCCGATAACTTAAAATACTGATAGTACACATATATACCTGGCAGCGCATCCTGTTCTATAATGCCTTTATCTTTCCAGCTTTGCAGCATGTCGGCAGCCAGTTCCGCAGGTTTTTCGCCACGGGGCACCGACAGGTGTATGCTATTGTATGGGTGCTGGTATAAAGCCTCGCGTTGCTTAGCCGACACCACATCGAAAAGCGGGGAGGTCAGGTCTTCTATTTTATGATCCAGGAAATGGCTGTAGCGCCAGGCTTTTATAGGTAGTATTTCTGCCATCGGTTCGGGTGAAATATAAAAGTTTTATCGCTATTGCTTTAAGGTGCCAGGCGTATCAGTTGCCAGCTATTGTTATGCAATTCGTACACAATACGGTCGTGCAGCCTGTTTGGTCGTCCTTGCCAGAACTCAACTACATCCGGGCGAAGTATAAAACCACCCCAATGCTCCGGCCTGGGTATAACCTGCAAGCCCGAAAACTTATTTGTAAACTCAGCGTCCGCTTTTTCCAGGTCGTTCCGGCTGTTTATAGGTTGGCTTTGAGGTGATGCCCAGGCACCGATCTGGCTGCCTACCGGCCGGCTATGAAAATAGTTATCTGACACCTGGGGAGCTACTCTTTCTATCGTTCCTTCAATACGTACCTGCCTTTCCAGCTCAGGCCAGAAAAAGGTGAGCGAAGCAACCGGGTTTTGCTGTAGTTCGCGGCCCTTACGACTGTTGTAGTTCGTAAAGAAAACAAAGCCATCCGGGTTCACATCTTTCAGTAACACTACCCGGGCAGAAGGCCTTCCGGCATTATTTACCGTAGAAATAACCATAGCGGTAGGCTCATTCACTTCTGCGGCAATTGCCTCTTCCATCCATAGTTTAAACTGGCTCACTGGTTCTGTAGCTACCGTATCTTCGGTCAGCGACTCCATAGCATAGTTTTTCCGGATGGCGGCAAGGTTTGGTAACAGCGACATAGCATTTATCAATTTATCCAAAATTATAAATAATATGTTCAGACCACAATTTTAAAGAGGTACAAAAAGCCTTTTACACAATTTTTAGCATCAGGCACCCAAAACAGAGCACATGCGTAGTGCAGTTTATACATTGACTTATAATTGTAAGGAAGTCTGTAACTATAACAGCGGCAGAAAGAGTACTACAAATATACTTTAACTGATATAACATGATGGAAGAAGCAAGGTTAACAAAACCTATGAGCGGTAGTATTTTAATATCAGAACCATACCTGGGCGACTCAACCTTTGACCGGTCAGTAGTATTGTTGTGTAACCATAGCGAAAACGAAGGTTCTTTTGGGCTTGTACTTAACCGCCTGTCCGATCTTAAATTATCGGATGTGGTTGATATATATAATGATGCATTTGATGTAACACTTGGCATTGGTGGCCCGGTGCAGTATAATACGCTGCACTACCTGCACCGCATCCCGGACCTGGCTCAGGCAGTAAAACTGGGAGAGGACCTGTACTGGGGCGGCGACTTCGAAATGTTGCGTACCATGATAGGCACCGGGGCAGTTACAACCGACGATGTAAGGTTCTTTTTAGGCTATTCAGGCTGGACGGCCGGGCAACTTCAGGAAGAAATCGATAAAAATGTTTGGATCGTTAATAACAATGCTGTGAATAAATTGTTTAATTTAGAGGCAGATACCCTTTGGCGAAGCATCCTGCGCCAAATGGGAGGCAAGTATAAGGTGCTATCAAATTATCCGGTAGACCCTCGCCTGAACTAAAGTTATTACGTTGTAAACTAAACCGTAATCATGACCACACAGAACAAGGATCTGGACACCACCGGAGCTGAGGCAAACAAGCCTGAGAATCAGAACGCTGCAGAACAACAGCCCGAAACAACACCAAACCAGGCCCACGCGCCTGAAGGAAAAGCTACGACTGACGAGGTGCCGAAAGAGCAACAGCCAGAAGTACAGCCTGACCTGAAAACACCTGAAGAAGCCGCCAAAACGGAGGAAATAACCGAAACGTTTGTGGAAGCAAACACCGGCACTACCGATGTGGCATCTGAAGAAAAACCTGCAGCAGCAACCGGAGCAGACCATGTGGAGCATCATGAAGAAGAGGAGCACGAAGAGGACGACCATACCGACTATAGCCTGCTATCTACGGATGATTTACGCACCCAGCTTTTTACGATATTAAAGGGTAGTGATGCCCGAAAAAAACACCGTACTATAAACGAGATCCAGCGCCTTTATGAGGAGCGTTTTCAGGCTGAAAAACACGATGCCCTGGAGCGCTTTAAAGAGGAGGGAGGTACTGATGAAGATTTCTCTTTTCACACCAGCCCTGAGCACCAGGACCTCGAAAAACTGCTGACCAGTTATCGGGATGCACGCCACCAGGAACGACAGCAGTCGGAGGAACAGCGCCAGCGCAACCTGGAACGCAAGCAGGAGCTATTAGCCCGCCTTCGTGAGTTGGTAGAAGCTGCCGAAACAAAAAGCAGTACCGACGAGCTTAAAAAACTACAGACCGAATGGAAAAGTATAGGCCAGGTACCAGCAGGTGCTACCCAACAACTTTGGGATTCGTACCACGCCCTGCTCGACATCTTCTATAACAACCGCAGTATATTTTTTGAGCTGAAAGAGCTGGACCGAAAGCGAAACCTGGATGCCAAACTGCAACTGATAGAACGTGCCGAAGCGCTGGTGCAGGAGCCAACTATAAACAAAGCCCTGGAAGAGCTGCGCCATCTTCACGAAGAATGGAAGAACATTGGCCCGGTGCCAAATGAGCAGCGCGACCCGATCTGGGAAAAGTTTATACAGGCTTCGGAGAAGGTACATGCACGCCGTAAGGCTTACCAGGAAGAACGTCGTGGTCAGGAAATGAAGAACCTGGAAACTAAACGTGCCTTACTTGAACGCCTGCAAGAGTACCCCAACTTTACAACCGACCGCATAAACGACTGGCGCGACAAAACAGACGAAATACAGAAACTGAAAGAAGAGTGGGACGCTGCGGGTTTAGTGCCTAAAGAATATGCCGACGAAATAAACAAAACGTTCTGGGGCAACTATAAAGCTTTTTTCCAGCATAAGAACCAGTTCTTTAAAGGCCTGGATGAGCAGAAAATGCAGAACCTGCGCCAGAAGACCGAGCTTTGCGAACAGGCCGAAAGCCTGAAGGATAGCAACGACTGGAATGCTACAAAGGAAAAGCTGATACAACTCCAGAAAAAATGGAAGACTATTGGTCGTGTGCCTGATAAACATTCGGATAAGATCTGGCAACGTTTCCGTTCGGCTTGTAACGAGTTTTTCGACCGTAAGCAATCTCACGAACAGGACCGTTCTGCCGAAATGGAAAAGCTATCGGCCGAGAAAAGTATCTTGTGTGAGCGTATCGCTGAAAACCTATCTCAGCCATCGGCACCGGGAAGTTTGCAGGAATACGAACAGTTTGTAAACCAGTGGCGCGAACTCGATAAAAAGAACCAGCGCAGCAGCCCTAAAGTGGAAGAGAAGTTTATATCGCTGATGGAGAAATACCTGGAGCGTGTAACTGACCTGAGCATTGAAGAGCGCAACGAAATGATCGTGAAGCTGCAGGTAGAGAGGCTGAAGAACAGCCCGGATGCTTCTCAGAAACTATACCATAAAGAGCAGACGATACGTCGTGAGATATCACAGCTTCAGAACGACATCCAGACACTGCGTACCAACATCGAGTTCTTTGCCCGATCTAAGAATGCCGATAAGCTGCGCGAAGAGTACGATGGCCGTATTGCAGATGCACAACAACGTATTGACCAGCTTAACCGGCAGCTAAGAGCCTTCAGAGGATAATTTTTATACCTGAAATTCAAAAGATTAAGGTTAAACTCTAAAAAAAGTTGAACAGGGTATTTGCAGTTTTCAAAATAGGGCATACCTTTGCAACGCTTTAGGACACTAAGGCACACCAGAGTAAGCCTCCATAGCTCAGCTGGTAGAGCAACTGACTTGTAATCAGTAGGTCGTTGGTTCGATTCCGACTGGGGGCTCACCTAAAAAAGCACATGTTTGTACTGCATGTGCTTTTTATTTCAAACATAAGTACAAGCCTCCATAGCTCAGCTGGTAGAGCAACTGACTTGTAATCAGTAGGTCGTTGGTTCGATTCCGACTGGGGGCTCTTTCCCCGAATGCCTTCAGAAATATCTGGAGGCATTTTTGTTTTCAGGGCAGCCGCTTTATATAGTTTATGATATATCCGTATTAATACTTTACTTTTGGATATCGACGCTAACAGTAATTCTACTATGCAACTGATAGAAGTAACCACCCCGGAACTTGAAAAAAAGTTTCTTCAGGTTCAGATTGATCTTTATAAAAAAGACCGGAATTATATCCGCCCACTTGACAAAGACGTGCTCAACGTTTTTGACCCGAAGAAGAACAGGCTACTAAAAGACGGCGAAGCCATCCGCTGGATATTAAAAGACGCTAAAGGAAAGCTTATTGGCAGAGTAGCCGCGTTCATAAATAAACGCACTGTAAATGCATCGGAGCAACCTACCGGTGGCATGGGCTTTTTTGATTGCATAGATAACCAGGAAGCAGCTAATATTCTTTTCGACGCTTGCAAAAACTGGCTGCAGGAGCGTGGCATGGAAGCGATGGATGGCCCAATAAACTTCGGTGACCGCGATAAATGGTGGGGCCTGTTAATAGAGGGCTTTTATCCTCCAACCTATAGTATGCACTATAATTATCCATACTATCAGCAGTTATTTGAGACTTACGGTTTCGGTCTATACTTTAACCAGTATACTTATTACCGTTTGGTAGAAGAACCGCTACCAGAAGACAACAACCTGAAAGCACAGCGCATCCTTAGCAACCCTGCTTATAGTTTCGAGCACATGAAGATCAAGGATCTTCCGAAATACACAGAGGATTTCAGGACGGTCTATAACAAAGGTTGGGCAAAGCACGAAGGTGTTAAACCCATGACCGAAGCGCAGGCTGCTACCATTATGCGCACCCTGAAACCTGTGATTGATGAGCGGATTATGTGGTTTGCTTACTACGAAGACCAGCCTGTCGGTTTCTTTATAGCTATACCTGAACTTAACCAACTATTTAAGTATGTGGATGGCAAAATGAACCTGTGGGGCAAGCTTAAGTTCTTGTTTCATAAGTGGCGCGGAGGGTGCAAAACCATGTATGGTATTGTGTTCGGCATTACCCCAGAGCACCAGAGCAGGGGCGTAGAAGCAGCCATGATAGTAGAAGCAGGTAAAGTGATCCAAAGCAACCCGAGCATGCCTTACGTAGACCTGCAGATGAACTGGATAGGCGACTTTAACCCTAAGATGATGCACCTGGTAGAAAAACTTGGAGGCCGCGTTTATAAAACACATGCTACCTTCCGTTACCTTTTCGACAGGACAAAGGAGTTTAAGCGCATGACCATAATCAAATAACAACTCTATACACCGCTGCCATAATTTTCAGAGTTATGGCAGCGGTTTTTTTATACTTCACATGGATTCACTTACACAGGTTGTTCTTGGCGCATCGGTGGGCGAGTTGGTTGCCGGTAAAAAGCTTGGCAATAAAGCGCTACTGTGGGGAGCAATTGCGGGCACCATTCCTGACCTGGATGTGCTTGCCAACCCTCTGCTGGATATGGTGGGGCAGTTAAGCTTTCACAGGTCTGTAACACACTCTTTTCTTTTTGCTTTAGTTATATCTCCATTGCTGGGCTTGCTATTAAGTAAGCTTTATAAAAAAAATGAAACGACCTGGAAGGAGTGGGGCTGGTTATTCTTCTGGGGCTTTGTAACGCATATTTTACTCGATAGCTGCACAACCTGGGGAACACAGCTTTTCTGGCCATTCAGTAACTATGGCGTTGCATTTTATAATGTGTTTGTAATAGACCCGCTGTATACCTTGCCTTTTATGGTGTTTGTAATTGCAGCTGCTTTTTATGATCGCAAAAGCAAAAAACGACGCATATTAAACTATACCGGTCTCGCCATTAGTTGCCTATACCTGTTATTCTCGTTTGGGGCTAAAGCTGCGGCCAACCAGGTGTTCGAAGCAAACTTTGAAAAGCAAGACGTGTCTTATACTTCCTACATCAGTAAGCCAACACCACTTAACACTATTTTCTGGTCTGTTACTGCACAAACGCCAGACGGATTTTTCAACGGTTTCTATTCGCTCTTCGATAAGTCTGATAGTATAAACTATAGTTTTGAGCCCCAGAACAAACACCTGCTGGAACTATACTTAGGCAACCCGAGGCTGGACCGTTTACTTGAAATAACAAAGGGCTATTATACGATAGAGCCAGCTGAGAAAGGTATAAAGATGAATGACCTGCGCTTTGGTAAGTTTGATGACTGGCGGGAAAGTGGCGGAGGCTACGTATTTGTATACCACATCTGGAAAAACGAAGACGGCAGCTTAAGCTTTAAGGAAATAAATAACCGCCCTAAAATAGACAAGCAATATTTCCTGGATTACTGGAACCGCATAATGGGCAGCAAATAAAAAAGAGCAGGTTTTTAGGCCTGCTCTTCTGTTGTGTAAGTATAAGTTCTTAAAGCGTTTCGTAATAGGCCATCACCTTTGCCCAGCCTTCTTCGGAGTTGGTGTCGATTTTGTTCTTTGATAAAAAAGATTTAACTTTTTTATCGCTAGCTTCATACAAGGTTAATAAGTTCCTACGATTCAATCTAACCTCTTGAGGATCTAATCCATTCTTTAAAATAAAATACTGAGCAATGGTAAAATACTCATCATAATTACGAGATGTGGAATATGAACTTTGTACTTTCTCAGCTTTTGAAACTTTGGAATAAGCTACTTTTATAAAAATAAGATTTTCGCTACTATATAAAACTTGAACAAAAGTATTTTTAATGGAAGGGGTTTTGAAAGGCAAGTTATATTTGTTCACATATTTCTTCAACCTTTTGTCTTCATCTTCAAAAGTGAAACTTGTAATATTTTGATTTAAAAGAGCAACCGAATCTCCAGTAGACTTCAAAATCAGGACTTCATCAAAATAAAGATTATACTTAATTTTAAGTCTGTCAACAACATGGTTTGGGGAAAACACTACAGTGGCATTACTCCACTTGTCAACCAAGTAAGGGGTACCTTTAATGCTTCTATCTAAAGGAGTTGTTGCAAGTATTTCGTCACGTGAATTAAATGTTCTATTCTGATTTTGATTGCTTTGCGCTATAACTGTATTAATACAGAAAAAGGGAAGAGAACTAAAAAATAAGAAAAGTAGCTTTTTCATAATAAATTAATTAGTCTAAGAAGTATTTTAAAATTGAAATTACATATTTTAAATTAAATGAAAGTTTAATTAAATTTTTATTACTAAAAGGAGCTTAAAATTAATGGTAAAAATAAAAAGATGGTCGCTTGAAGGCCAAATAGCTATAGTTACAGGTGGTTCCAAAGGAATAGGCGAAGCCACAGTTAAAGAATTACTGGCTCTTGGTGCGGAAGTACTCGCTGTTGCCCGAAACCAACAGGCATTAGAAAAGCTGGCAGAATCCCTATCTACTAAAAAACTGAACATACTTACAGCTGATGTTAGCACCACTGAAGGCCGAGCTATAGTTATGGATTGGGTTAATGCAAACTGGCAGGCCCTGGATATACTGGTAAATAATGTCGGCACCAACATCCGTAAACCGACCGCAGATTATAGTTCAGAAGAATACGATTTTATCATGAACACCAACCTGCGATCAGCCTTTGACCTGAACAAACTTTGTTACCCCTTGTTAGCGGCTTCAGAGCAGGGAAATATAATACATGTAACATCGGTAGCCGGACTAACGCACGTGCGCACCGGCAGCGTTTATGGCATGACGAAAGCGGCATTAACACAACTTACCCGCAACCTGGCAGCCGAATGGGCACCGGATAACATACGCGTAAATGCCGTTGCGCCCTGGTACATTAAAACGCCACTAGCCAATACTGTACTTCAGAACAAGGAATTTTATGAGAATGTAGTAAACAGAACTCCCGCCCGAAAAGTAGGAAACCCAGAAGATGTAGCGGCAGCTGTAGCCTTTTTCTGTATGCCAGCAGCTGCATATATTACCGGCCAGACACTTGCAGTTGACGGCGGCTTTACCATAAATGGTTTCCACCCGGCATAAAAGCCCTGAAACAGGTATAAACTATGCTTAAAATGCTGGTTTATGTACTCAAAAAAGTGTAAATTTGTACGTTAAGGATATGAGAGCTCAGGTAATTTTCGTTGCTCTCTAAAACCTCTCATTATGGCCAAAAACCGTTTTATACTTCTCTTCTTCATTCTCCTAGTTTCTTTATTGGTGGTTTCGTGCAGACCGGCATGTCCCATAGAACCTTGCCAGATCCGGATGGTGCACCCGCACGGAAATGGTGAGTATCGTGGCGTACCTATCTGGAAAAAACAGAATATGAAATACGGCGAAAAGATGCCTAAAAAGAAAGTGGAAAAGAAAAACGAAAAGGATAGAAGCAAAAATAAGAACTAAGCTATATAGCAGTGTGCTGTTTTTTAGTTAAATTGCCCTTTAATAAAGTCAAATAAAAAACCAATTTTTATACTTCGAAAAGATGAATGAAGGCGAAAGAATAATACCAATAAACATTGAGGATGAAATGCGTGGTGCATACATCGACTACTCAATGTCTGTTATCATTTCGAGAGCCTTACCCGATGTTCGTGACGGATTAAAGCCGGTGCATCGCCGCGTACTTTATGGTATGTCTGAACTGGGGGTATCGTATAACAAAGCTTATAAAAAATCTGCCAGGATAGTGGGAGAGGTGCTCGGTAAGTATCACCCGCACGGTGACTCCTCTGTTTACGAAACCATGGTGCGTATGGCCCAGGAATGGTCTTTGCGCTACCCGCTGGTAGATGGCCAGGGTAACTATGGCTCTATTGACGGTGACTCGCCGGCTGCCATGCGTTATACCGAAGCCCGCCTGAAGCGTATTGCCGATGAGCTTTTGAATGACCTGGATAAGAATACGGTAGACTTTGTGCCAAACTTCGACGACTCCCTGAAAGAGCCGAGCGTAATGCCTGCCAAGTTCCCTAACCTTTTGGTGAATGGTACATCAGGTATAGCTGTAGGTATGGCCACTAACATGGCGCCGCACAACCTTACCGAAGTTATTAATGGTATCGTGGCTTATATCGATAACCGTGAGATAACTATAGCGGAACTGATGCAATACGTTACTGCACCGGACTTCCCGACAGGTGGTATCATTTATGGTTACGATGGCGTTAAATCTGCTTTCGAAACTGGCCGTGGGCGCGTGTTAATGCGTGGCAGAGCTATATTCGAGACGTTGCCATCAGGCAAAGAGCAGATCATCGTTACCGAGATTCCTTACATGGTAAACAAAGCATCTCTTATCGAGAAAACTGCTGCGCTTATCAATGAAAAGAAGATTGAAGGTATAGCTGATTTACGTGATGAGTCGGACCGTGACGGTTTACGAATTGTGTACGACCTGAAGCGCGATGCTATTCCTAATGTAGTTCTTAACAACCTATATAAGTATACGGCACTTCAGTCGTCGTTTGGTGTTAACAATGTGGCCCTTGTTAAAGGCCGCCCGATGATGCTGAATCTGAAAGACCTGATCCATCATTTTGTGGAGCACCGTCATGAAGTGGTTATCCGTAGAACACAGTACGAACTGGAGGAAGCGAAGAAACGCGCTCACATACTGGAAGGCTTACTGATAGCACTGGATAACCTGGATGAAGTGATCAACCTGATCCGCTCTTCCCGTGATCCGGAAATTGCCCGAAATGGTTTGATCGAACGTTTCAGTCTTTCTGAGATACAGGCGAGAGCTATACTTGATATGCGTCTTCAGCGCCTTACCGGCCTGGAGCGTGACAAGATTCAGGCGGAGTACCAGGAGATCATGAAACTGATCGATTACCTGACTTCTATCCTGAACGATGAAGAACTGCGCATGCAGATAATTAAGGATGAGCTGGCTGAGATTAAAGAGCGTTACGGAGACGTGCGCCGCACAAGTATAGAAGCCAGTACCGGCGATATTTCTTACGAGGACATGATCCCGGAAGAGAACATGGTGATCACGATATCGCACGAAGGTTACATTAAGCGTACTTCACTGAGCGAGTACCGTAGCCAGAGCCGTGGCGGTGTTGGATCGAGAGGTGTGGCCGCATCAAAAGAAACTGACTTTACCGAGCATTTATTTGTGGCGAGTACACACAACTATATGCTGTTCTTTACGGAGTTTGGTAAAGTGTTCTGGCTTAAAGTATACGAAATTCCGGAAGGAGGGAAGACCACCAAAGGACGTGCTATTCAGAACATTATCCAGATCGAGAAAGAAGATAAAGTTCGTGCTGTATTAAATGTACATGACCTTAAGAACCAGGATTTCGTACTGAACCACAACCTGATCTTCTGTACGGAGCAAGGTACTGTGAAGAAAACCGTGCTGGAAGCTTATTCACGTCCGCGTACAAATGGTATAAACGCCATTACGATAAACGAAGGCGACAGATTGTTAGATGTGCAGCTTACAACCGGTAACAGCGAAATAGTTATTGCATTGGGGTCGGGGAGAGCGATACGCTTTAACGAAAGCCAGGTGCGCCAGATGGGCCGTAATGCTGCCGGTGTGCGTGGTGTAACCCTTGCCGGACCTGACGACAAAGTAGTTGGTATGGTTTGTGTAGAAAGCAATGAGACTGAGTTATTAGTAGTATCGGAGAACGGTTATGGTAAACGCTCTATTCTGGATGAATACAGAATTACAAACCGTGGCGGTAAAGGGGTTAAAACCCTTAACGTAACTGAGAAGACAGGTAAATTGGTGGCTATAAAAGGCGTAACTGATACAGATGACCTGATGATCATAAACCGTTCGGGTATAACAATCAGGCTGAATGTTTCGGATATACGTGTTATCGGCCGCGCAACACAAGGTGTAAAGCTGATAAAACTGAACGAAACTGACCAGATATCTTCGGTAGCCAAAATAGATATGGATAACGAGGAAGAGATGGAAGAAGCTGTAATGGAAAACTCGGAGCTTAAGCCTGAAGATGCCCTGCAGCCGGACAGCATGATCGACCCGGAAACTACTGAAGAAGAATAACTATCTGACTTACAGGAATTTATTTACATTTAATTAACGTTAAACAACAAACACAAACCTTTCATAAACGAGCATGAAAAAAGTACTCTTAACAGCACTGGCAGCAGCTACAATTACCGTAGCAAGCGCCCAGAACTCTGCCGTAAACAGTGCCATTATGAACCAGAAAAATGGTACACTGGATAAAGCAGTGACAAATATTGATCAGGCAATTGAGCATAAAAAGACAAAAGATAAAGCAAAGACCTGGTTTACACGCGGCACAATTTATCAGGACCTGATCGGACACCCGGTTTATGGTAACCTGGCAAACGAAAAAACGCCTGAAATAGTAATGGAGTCTTATAATAAGACGATTGAACTGGATGGCAAAGACGGTGAATACGGCAAGCAGGTTCCGGCCCGTTTAGAAATGCTGTATGGTGTTTTCCTTAACACTGCAGTAGACCACCATAACAACCAGGAGTGGGCTCCGGCAATTACAAACTACGAGAAAGCACTTCAGGCAAAACCTGGCGATACGCTAGCCTTGAAATATGGCGCTTATGCAGCTGTAAACCAGCAGGATTACAAAAAAGCGCTTAATTTCCTGGATGAGTTAGTTAAAACAGGCCAGGCTGACGAAGAAGCTTACCAGACTCAGATCCAGATCTTACAGCAGACAGAAGCATCTGATGACCAGGTAATGGCAGCTCTTGAAGCTGGCTTAAAGGCTCATCCGAACAGTGCCTACTTAATGCAGCAGGAACTTCGTTACTACTTAAAGAATGACCGTGGTGCTGAAGCATTAACTAAATTGGAAAAAGCAATTGCTGCAGACCCGAACAACGCCAGCTTACATGCTGTACTTGGTAACCTGCAGGAAAAGAACAACGACCTGGAAGGTGCTACTAAAAGCTACAAGAAAGCGATAGAGCTTGATCCGAAAAGCTTTGATGCATACTATAACCTGGCAGTTTTAGAGTTTAACAAAGGTGTTAATGTATCTAAAAAAGCAGAGAAGATGGATTATGCAACTTACCAGAAAAGAGGTAAGTCAATAGAGGCTGATGCTAACAAGCATTTCCAGGCATCTATACCATATTTCGAGAAAGCTTTAGAAATTCAGCCTGATGACCAGTCTACACTTAGAAACCTGTTTACAGTTTATACACGCTTAGGCCGTAAAGCTGATGCAGAACGTATTAACAAGAAGCTGAAGTAATAATCAGATCTTATAGATCAATAAAAAGGGAGGCCAATTAGCTTCCCTTTTCTATTGCCAAATATACTACTTAACATAATATAAATTATAAGACTTATTTATACTTCCTAAATAAGTGTCACTGATAATATACTTTATGTTAAATAGACTTATATTTTGCTCAACTGTGTCATTGGACATACTTATCTTACTTTTCATCGTTGTATAGATTCATTCGGTCTAATGCTGTTCGGCATTCTTCGGATTTAAGGCCAAGTATAAGTATATTGAAGTTAAACAAACAACTAACCTATGAAATGCCCCACCTGTAATGAAACGCTGTTAATGAGCGATAAAAACGGAGTTGAAATTGATTATTGCCCGAAATGCCGTGGAATCTGGTTAGACCGTGGCGAACTGGAAAAAATAATCGAACGCTCAGGCGAACATTACTCTAAAAAAGAAAATTACGAATCGGATTATAAGCGCTATGGTTACGACAAGTATGGCCGCGAAACCAAACATCCACATAAAAAGAAAGAATCGTTTTTAAGTGATTTCTTTGATTTTTAAGCGAATAACCAATCAAATCTCTGACCCTTAAAAGCGTGTTTATAGTATACTATGGGCACGCTTTTTTAACTTTATACCGCATCATTTAACTCAAACTGATGAATAACATTATACATGTTGGATTACTGGGTTTTGGAATGGCCGGCCGGTTATTTCACGCACCATTTATAAGCAATGTGCCGGGTTTAAAGCTTAAAAAGATAAAAACGAACCGAATTGAAAGTATAGAATTAGCCAGACAGCGTTACCCAACTACAGGAATTGTAGCTACTGAGCAGGAAATTTTTACTGACCCAGAAATAGATCTGGTGGTAATTGCCACTGCAAACCCCTCCCATTATAGTTTAGCAAAAGCTGCCTTACTGGCTGGCAAGCACGTACTCGTTGATAAACCTTTTACCATAACCACCCAGGAAGCTGACGAACTGATCTTATTTTCCGAAAGCCAGGGTAAGATGTTAACCGTTTTCCATAACCGTCGCTGGGACAGCGATTTCATTACAGTTAGAAAGGTATTGGATAACAGTTTATTAGGCCAGTTATCTGAGTATGAAGCGCATTTCGACCGTTATAGGCCTGAAATAAAACAAGGAACCTGGAAAGAGGAAAATTTACCTGGTGCCGGTATACTTTACGACCTTGGTGCACATCTCATAGACCAGGCACTTGTATTGTTTGGGTTGCCAGATGAGGTTTATGCTGACATAAAGACCCAGCGCAGGGATTCCGAAATTCCGGATTATTTTGAGGTACAACTATACTATAAAAACCAAAAAGCTATACTTAAAGCCGGCATGCTGGTGCGCGAAAATGGTCCGCATTTTATAGTTCACGGAGATCAAGGCTCATTTGTAAAGTATGGAATGGATGTACAGGAGGCGAATCTGAAAGCAGGCTCCTTCCCTACTCCTGCTATGGTTAACTGGGGTCGCGAACCGGAAAGTATCTGGGGAAAGCTACACACAACTATAAATGGTCAAACCCACATAGGCAATATCGAAAGCGAGACCGGAAACTATACTAACCTCTACGAAAATGTATACAATGTTATACTTGGCCAACAGGAACTTATAGTTAAGCCACAGCAAGCCAGGAATGTGATCAGGATAATTGAGCTTGCCATGCAAAGTAATTCTGAAAAGCGTAGAGTAGCTTATAGTTAAAACAAAACAGCCTGACTAAAATAGCCAGGCTGTTTTGCTAAATATCTAAAGTATAGATTTATACATGTTGTGTATGTGCAACTTCTATAGTTGGTTTTGTATCCAGCATGGCGTATTCATCATCTTCGCCCCGGATCCAGCCAACAATGGCTAGTGCGATAGCCACAGCTACGGCAATAATAAGGGCTGGTAAAAACCCGTCTATTTTAAAGTTGCCTACCAGCATATCTACCAGTTTCAACATCAAAGCCGTAACGATAAGGCCAACTATGGCTTCCAGTAAAAAGAATGTTACCAGGTTTAGAACGCCACTTAATAGCCATCCTATAGTTGCTGTAAAAATAGCAGTAAGTAATGCGACCCATAACGCCGTCCAGAAGCTTTTTACGTGCACGCTCGCCATGGCGTAAGACAGAATCAGGATGACGGCAGCCGTAACTAAAAGGTTAATAATAAATTCCATAGTGTTATTTTTTAGTGAGTTTTGGTTTAACTGCTCACTAATACGGTAAAACACTATATTTAGATAAAATTACCTTTACTTCTGATACTGCGGCTTTAGTTTCTGACTATATTCCTTCTCAAATTTAACTACTTTGGGGCGGGCTATACTTACCACATAAGGGTCTGAAGGGTTTCTTGCGTAATAATCCTGGTGATACTCTTCAGCTGGCCAGAACTTCCGGAAGGGCTCTACCTGGGTCACGATCTTGTTTTTATACTTACCGGCCTGCTTCAATTGCTTTATGTGCCCAAGTATAATGTCTTTCTCTTCAGGAGTTCTGAAATACATAGCTGACCTGTATTGTTTACCGACATCGGGGCCTTGCCTGTTAAGTGTTGTAGGGTCGTGCGTCGCGAAAAAAACTTCTACCAGTTCTTGGTAAGTTATTTTATTCGGATCGTAGTAGATCTCTACGGCTTCTGCGTGGTCTGAAAGGCCTGAACTTACTTGCTTATAGGTAGGATCTTTAGCCGTGCCTCCGGTATAACCCGAAATTACGGCCTCCACTCCTGCCAGTCTTTCAAAATATGCTTCGGTGCACCAGAAGCAGCCGCCTGCAAAAGTAGCTTTGGCGAGTCCGGCAGTATCAGCAGTTTGTATGATGCTCTCTGGGTTGGCAGCGGTTTGCTGTTCGGGTTGGGAGTTACAGGCTGATAAAAGTAATAGTACCGGCCAAACCAAATTATAAAATAACTGAACCATACGTTTGTTTTTAAATTAACTACGGTAACAGCTAATTGTTTGGTTTATATATTAATACAGGCTGTGTTTCTGGTCCGAGATCACTTTTTCGAAATCCCATTCCACATGCTCCTTAAAAGTATGTTGCCGCACAGGGCATTCCAGTTTACTGCAAATATGGCACGAGGCTTCAATACACGGATCGGTGTGCACAAACAATTCTATACCCGGATCTATCTTACTTCGAACTAAAGTCCCAAGTGCTTCCACTTCGTCGTGTGCCTGTTGTACGTTCAGGTACCATGGTACAGTTAAATGGCAATCAATATGCAGCGTAGAGCCATACTTTATCACGCGCAGGTTATGAATATCGATCCAGTTATCTCGGCGGTTCTTATTAAGTACAACTACAATACGTTTCAGCAGTTCGTAATCGGCTTCATCCATAATACCTGCCACCGATTTCCGGAGAATCTTATACCCTGTGTAGCAAATGATACCGCCAAAAATTATAGCTACTACACTATCAAGCCAAACCATACCGGTAAAGTATAACAATATCAAGCCGACTAAAATACCAACCGTAGAATAAGCATCCGTTTTTAAATGTTTCCCTCCTGCTACCAGCACCATCGAATTAGTGTTTTGCCCGCGCCGCTCTGTAATATAACCAACCACATAGTTTACAAGCCCGGTTATAGCTATAAGCAGTATACCAAGGTCGAGTTGGTGCAGTTCGTGTGGCGAGAACAGGTTATAAACCGATTTGAAGATGATAACGCCGCCAGCTACTAAAATAAGGGATCCTTCGAGGGTGGCAGCTATAAATTCTATCTTACCATGGCCGTAAGGGTGATTTTCGTCGCGGGGCTGAGACGATAAGACTAAACTATAAAGCGAAAAACCGCCGGCTACCACGTTAATGATAGACTCCAGGGCATCGGTAAGAATAGCGTTGGATGAAGTAACAAAGAAGGCTACAAACTTAGCGCCCATTAAAACCATACCTACAAAAACCACCAAAAGCTGAAGTCGGATGTTCTCGCGCAGTTGGGATTCTTTTTCTTGGAGCATCTGGCTGAAAGGTAGGCAGGTTTATAGTTTGAGAGAACTACAAAGTTACAAAAATACCGAAGCACTGCCGGATAAAAACGGTAAAGCTTCGGTATTTAAAGTATAACGTATGCTTGTAAACTATAGCAGGTCGCTCAGGTCCAGCCAGTTGGGGTTCATCGATTCGATAAGGCGCTGGTTATCGTTCGGACTGTTTTCTTTAAACTGTCTTTCACGGGCAAGGGCTATTGCTTCGCGGTCGTAATGCTCGTAGTATACGAGTTTCTTAGGATCGGCGGGTGTATCCTTTCGGGACGTTTTTAAGTGCTGGTTAAGGTCTGCTGAAGTACCAATGTGAAGGTTGTTACCTGGCTCGCCACCGCAAATGTATACGTAGTAATGGTTAGTATCTGCTTGCATGATTTACTATATTTATAAGGCCATATACGTGTAACACAGGGTAGCGTTGGCTGTAACCAATAACTCCTTACATTATCTTAAATTAACCTGAAACAAAGCCTCCATTTTATAGCTAATTCGGCTTAGATAGCAGCCATTCCCTGGCATCAGCTATCTCATAAAAAGTTTCTATAGTTACCTTAGAGCTCATCTTTATTACTTCATCAGTACTTATCTGGGTATAAAATGCCGGCGAATAGACCCAGGCAAAATAACGAACACCCAACCTGAACATTTCCGGAAACCAAACCCTGCCAGTCCAGTCGAGAGCGCCGGGATAATGGCCGGTAACTTTTGTATTGTTATTTAATATTCTGCTAAAGGGCTGTTTACTAAGTATGTCCAGAATGGTGGTGCAACCGCTTCGGGCTCTGTCAGGATAGAGTACACCGCTCCAGTCGGCTAAAAGTATAGTGCTATTTTCACAGCTATAGAGTTTCAAATAATCAGCAACGTCAGGAGCCTCTAATTGTAAATCCTGCTTTATTGTTTCCATAGATCGGTACATAAACGATTAATAACCAGCACAATACTTATACTATATATTATACTTTTTGTGGCATAAATTTAAATTTCATAATAATACTACAATGTAATATTAGATTTATCATAAGTGTATTATATCTTAAAGTTACAATATTATATGTTAGTATCAATGGCTATTTAAAAGACGTATAGGTAGCATGGCATTAAGTAAAAAAATAGAAGCTTATCTGGAGAAAAGTTTCACACCGGATTCCCGAATAGATCACAAAATGTTGGGCATTGACCTTACTTATATTACAAATGAACAAGGCGAACCGGTAACTTTATTTATTGGCCGGCGCAAGCCAGATGGTTCAATTGTGGGAGAACGCTACGTGCGAACGATTGTACGAAAGCCAAACAGCCAGGAAATACAAAAAAGCTATTGGGACCTGAAGGGGAAAGTTACCCGAGCCTGACTATAATTCGATCAGGTCGTAATCTTTTCCTTTGCCATATTGCAGCAGTTCGTGAAGTAAGTATATTTCGAGTGTATGCAGGTCCTTTAGTTTGTAAACATCATTCTCAGCGATATCTATTACCAGGAAGTCAAACACTTCGCCGTGATTGCGTAACTGGTATTTGTTTCCTCTGCGGAGGTTGTTAAAAGCTAAGGCCATAGTTTGTTTTTATACCTGCAAAAGTAGTTTAATTCTGTTTTAAACTATACTTGCATTTAAAATGATGCTTAAGCTGCCGTATATTTGAGCAAAACCTGCAAGCACTGTGTTAGATATAATTTTTGAGGACGCCCATTTTGTAGCTATAAATAAGCCGCATGGCCTGCTTGTGCACCGCACCCGGATAGCTGAAGAAAAAAAAGAGTTTGCTTTGCAGATGCTGCGCGACCAGTTGGGCCTGAAAGTATACACTGTTCACCGCCTTGACCGTGGCACAGCCGGAGTGCTTTTGTTTGCCAAAACACCTGAAGCAGCCAGCATACTAATGAAGCAGTTTGAAGAGCGTGAAACAGGCAAAACCTATTTTACCATAGCTCGTGGCTACACACCTGAATCAGGAACAATAGACAACCCTATACGCCCAGACAAAGACCACCAGCATAAAGAGCCGCAACCTGCAGTTACCCATTTTACCCGGCTGGCAACTATAGAATTACCTATTGCGGTTGGCCGTTATGCTACCTCGCGTTACAGCCTTGTAAAAGTTAAACCAGAAACCGGGCGCATGCACCAGATCAGGAAGCATTTCGCCCATATACGGCACTATATTGTAGGAGATAAAAAGCATGGCGACTGGCGCCATAATAAAATGTTTCTGGAAGAGTTAGATTGTCCGATTATGTTGCTTCATTCCGGAGAACTGGACTTTATACATCCTTATTCCGGCGAGCTGATACATCTGAAAGCTCCCTTATCGCAAAGTATGGCTCGTATCTGTCGCCGCTTTAACTGGGAAAACGCACTTCTCGGGCAGCAAGCTATTTTACCGCTACCAGAGCAAGTATAGCTTACTCCTCGGGTAAGACACGCTTTACCAGTTCTACCTGCATCTGGGCTACCAGTTGGTTACGGGAATCGGCATTTATCACAAGCAACATATACGCCATCGGCGACATCCGCCAGTCCTGCACTACCTGTCCGTTCTGCGACCTGTAAACAGCTTTTATGTTCTCGTTTAAAGGCAGGTGCATGCAACTACACACTTCGGTAGCTCTTTTAACGGCCTGGTCAAGCTCTTCATGGTTTTTGCAGCCATGTTTTTCCAGCAGGTCGCTGGCGTAATACTTTAAATTGCGCTCCGCCAGGCTATCCAGGAAACTGTTGATCAGGTTGCTTTGGTGTAACTGTTCGAAAGTAGCAAGCATAGTTTGTTCTCAGTAAAGTATAGTTTATCAGTTGGCTGTTCTGGCATGTTTCATGTCCCTGAGCTTTTCCAGTAATTCTCTTTCTTCAGACGAAACCTGCGTAGGCAGCTGTACATTTATCTTTACGTAAAGGTCGCCGTGCTGGTCAGGTTTTCCGTAAACAGGCATTCCTTTTGCCCGCAAACGTAGGGTTTTATCGTTCTGTGTTCCTGCCGGTATCTTTATCTTTATAGTTCCCGACATCGTTTTCACCTGTGCATCGCCGCCAAGTATAGCCGTGTACATATCTATAGGCAACGTAGTATGCAGGTCGTTTCCACTGCGCTCAAAGTCCGGATCTGGTTTAACGAGCACTTTTATATAAAGGTCGCCGGGTATGCCGCCACCTGCCGCCGGGGCTCCTTTGCCTTTTATCCGGAGTACCTGCCCATCGGCAACACCTGGTTTTGTAGTAATGCGCAGCTGCTGATTTTGCAGGTTTAAAAGCCTTGAGGTGCCTGTATAAGCTTCCTGCAGGGTAATATCCATTTCTGCTTCGTAGTCATGGCCTTTAGGTGCCTGCCCTCTCCTGCTCCCGGCTTGCTGACCAAAGCCGCCACCGCCTCCGCCGCTAAAAAACTGCTGGAAAAAGTCAGAAAATCCTCCGCCAAACATATCAGGATCAGCCTCAAATCCCCTGAAGCCACCTCCCGGTCTGCCGCCATAACCGCCGCCTTGTCCGCCGTAGCCAGCTTGTTGGTACTGCTTCCAGTTTGATCCTAACTGGTCGTATTGCTTGCGTTTTTCCTCATCACTCAGTACTTCGTAGGCTTCACTAACATCTTTAAACTTATCTTCAGCAGCAGTATCGCCTTTATTTTTGTCAGGATGATATTTTTTTGCCAGGCTACGATAGGCCTTTTTGATCTCTGCCGGAGATGCTTTCTTATCTACACCCAGTATTTTATAGTAGTCCTTGTAATCCATAAACTAAGCAGCAGTTACATGTGTTGTACTGTGAATTTATACTTTTTTTCGATAGCCTATAGTTGCGTGTTAAACAAAAAAAGCACCCGGTCAGGTGCTTTTTTTGTTTAAAAACATAAGTCTTTAAATGGTATCTGTTACAACCAGTAATGCATAGATCACACCTGGTATCCAGAAGAGTAATGTCAGGATAAGGCTAATCCAGAATGTGGTACCGATGCCATCGTGCAGGAATACAGCCAGTGGCGGTAATAGTATGGCAAGTATGATTTCCACGATAGAAGTACGTGAGCCGCTCTGGCGCATAACTTCCTTCAGTTCCTTCTTAAGCTCTTTCTTTTCAGATTTGGTCATGGTAGCCGCACGCTCTTTTACAAGCTCCAGCACTTCAGTCTCCGTTAGTTTAACGGCAGGAGCTTCAGTAGTCAGCATTTCGGGAGCAACTGGGGCCAGCTTAGCAGGCTTAACAGCAATAGTTTTCTCAGTTGATGCCGTTAATTCCGGTGCTTCTGTAGTTGTTTCTACTTCTACCTGGGCAGTAGCCGTCTCAGGAGCAGCTTCTTCCTGTGCTACAGGTGCCTGTTTCTGTTTAGCTTCGTAGTAAGGTGCCTGCTTATGCGCAGCAAACTCATAGTATTTTGCAGAATTACAGGCAAATAGCAGTTGGCCGGCAATAAGTACAAATACAAATTGTAGTAAATTTCTGATCTTCATAGTTAAGGGGTTTATAGTATTAAAATGATAATAAATTACAAAACGTAAGTATCTGCTATTCATACTATATATGAACAGAATTTGTTTTATACTTCTGAGGTAAACTATTAAATCAGGACTTATTCGCCATCTTCCGACAGGTCCGGACGGAAATGAGACAGCGTAGCCTCCAGCGTAGTATAAACAGCCCGTTTGAGGTTTTGCCATTCTGCCTGCTTACTTACCGGGAACTTTTGATTTACCTCTAATTCTATACCTATGTATTGTGCATCCGTAAATTTGCGGCGCAGATAGGTCGGAAAACCATCTGATATCCCTAAGTATGGGTAGTTAAAACGGGTTGTTAACTTACTGTCGAACTTTTGTAATTGCTGTTTCCAATATTTGCAGAATGTTTGCTCCAGCTTACGTTTCGGGTCGTAGAGCAGGCCAATATCTGTATCGCGTACTTCGCCTGCAAGCTCAGGGGTAAAACTATGCACTGAAATATGGAGCACTTTTCTACCTGCCATTATAAAATCGTGAATCAGGTGCTCTACATTTTCACGGTAAGGGAAATAATGCTCTCTAAGTATAGCACCTTTCGCATGCTCGGGCAGTGCACCCGTAACTACCGAAAATAGTTTGCCATGGTGCAACGACCGGTTCAACTCAACAACCAACCTTGATGTTAAGGAATGAAATGTTTTGTCGGCCAGCGGCTCCAGTTCCCTGAAAAGTTCGAGCGCACCAATATCAAACGCTTCGTGCGAATTCAGCAGCGCTTCTTTCCCATCAAAATACGGTTCGTACTGTACGGGTACTTCATTCCCTGCATGCTCGCAGGTTAGCACTAGTTTCAGCATGGTTTTTCAGGTAAGTATACACCACCCTTCTGCAGGCAGGTAGCCAGTTGGGTATATACTTTTTCGATACTTTTGATATCAGGGTTTTGTCCTGCCGCTTCTAATATTCTTTTAGCCAGATTTCCTCTCGAAAGTATAACGTTAAGCGCATGTTGCACCTCAGGTTGCTCTTCCAACTGAACGCATTCAGTTGCCAGGTATTTCCATAGTTCGCCGGCAGTACAGTTAATTCCACCACAATCGAAACCAAAGCAGGCGACAAACTCCATGTCTTTAATAACTGCCTCCTGCCCTTTTAAGATCACATCAGATAAAATTTCAGCAAGGCGCTTTTCATCAAAACTCTGAAGTTTTTCTATACTTACCCAACGGTTAGCCATTAAGGCCAGAAGTACTGATACCGCGGCATGCAGTACAGCCATATCGGCCACCGGGCTTTCCTGGATATCCAGTAACCTGATCTCGATAGCATTACGCTCAAAACGGGCTATGGCACCACGAGAATTTAAAAACTCTTCCTGCAAAGTTCCTTCCGGGTCATGAGGCGCCACATCAGCATACATCTTATGCAATATCTGCTCTTCGTAATCCTTTTTTGTAAAAACAGCTTCCGGAATTACATGGCCGGCAATGCTTGGTATCTTACTTTGGTTGTGGCGGTATACTTCTACTCTTGAGTCGCAGAAGCCGGTAACCTTTCCATCTAATATTGGTGATGATGCGCTGATAGCCGGAAGTATAGGTAACAACATCCTGATAGCAGCATGCAGCCTGCCAAATTCCTCATCGTTACCGAAAGGCAGATTCAGGTGGGTACTTTGCAGGTTAGCCCAGCCATGGCCTTTACAATCGAAAATGCGGTTATAAGCTTCGTATACTGCGTTGTGCTCATGCGGCCATAGTTGAGTTTCAGTGTCCGGATTCATGGTTGGGTGAGCACCGGTTGGCAACAGCATCGCATCATATTTTTCCAGCATCTGGTTTATCTTCCGGATGTGTTTCTGAAACTGTAAGTGCAGTCCCTGAAGTGTCTTGACAGGCCCTTCGGTTTTAAGCTCTACCACATGCAGCACTAACTCGTTGCTCCAGGCAATATCCCCAAATTCAACATCCGACAGGTATGCGCCAACCTCATCAAAAATGAGTTTATCTGTTATAGGTTGAACGCGCAAACTGGATTTACTTACGATCATGTACTCCAACTCCACGCCAAAACCTTCGAACAGGTGCAGGGTGCGTTTTTCTGTATTACGCATCATTCCGGAAGTTTTTGTGGTTATCGATGCGTCGCTTAATGGATTTGATGATAGCAGCATAAAGTTCTTTTTTTAAGATAACATCTTCGCAACCCGAGTCTATACTTGGGTTATCGTTTATTTCGATTACGTAAGCTTTTCCGTCTATTTCTTTCAGGTCAACACCATACAAACCATCCCCGATCAAGTTTGCGGCTTTAAGTGCGGTATGCAGCACATTAAAAGGCACTTCTTCAAATGGTACTGTATCCGAGTCGCCTTCGGTTTGCTGGTGTTTTTTGCCGTTCCAGTTATATATCTGCCAGTGGCCTTTTGCCATATAATACCGGCATGCATAAAGCGGCTGTTTATCAAGTATACCAATCCGCCAGTCAAAATCAGTAGGCGTAAACTCCTGCCCTATTATCAGCTCCGAGTCGGCCAGCATAGTATCCAGTTCTTTCTTCAGGCCTTTGCGGTCTTTAGCCTTTACAACGCCCTGCGAAAAGGAGCTGTCCGGTTTCTTTAAAACACAAGGCAAGCCCAGCACTTCCTCTACCTGTTCCCGGTTCTCCCTGTTTATTACCATCGACTTTGGTATAGGCACTTTCGCTTTTGTCAGTAACTCGGCCAGGTATACTTTGTTGGTACACCGAAGTATAGAAACCGGGTCGTCGATCACCACAAGTCCATCGGCAAAAGCTTTACGTGCAAACTTATAGGTATGGTGATTTACATACGTTGTTTCGCGAATAAACAGCGCATCGAATTCTGCCAAACGTCGATAATCATCTTTGGTTATCAGTTCCACATAAAAACCTTGTGCTTCGGCAGCTTCCACAAAGTGCTGGATCGCTTTTTTATCGGATGGCGGCTCTTTCTCGTTTGGATCAACAAGTATAGCCAGGTCATAAATTTTGCGTGTGATTCGTGCACCAGAAAAACGGTGACGGGCAAAATAAGCTTTTGCAAACCGGACTACATAGAGCCAATGGTCCTCCGGAATTTCGTTTACCGGTATCGGGCTTATACTTTGCAATACCCACTCGTCTTTAAACACGAACTGCGCCCGCAACAATGGCGCCTGGAAAAGATCATGCAGTTGCTTACAAAGCTTCTCATATTTCTTGGCTACATTTTGCCCGAAGTATATGCTCAGCGTAAATGTTTTAGAACGCAGACTCGCCAGGCTTTTCTGTACCAGGTCGTTTATCTCTACCGTTATGGCCCGCACTATAGTTGGGCTCTTCAGGTCCTGCATGGTAGTTACGCTCGGTATCGGCTTATGCCCACGGGCCTCCGCCAGCAACGACACATAATAACCGGCACTCTGGTACTTGTAGCTCCTGCAAAGGTTAAAAATACGGGCGTTCTTTATATCGGTATAAGTTGTGTCCGTCAGGTACGACTGTACATCCACCACTTCCACATCATCTATCTTGGGTTCCCAGTCTTTCGGGTAGTCCACAACTACAATTTTACGCATGTTGGGTATTAGTCTGTTTTAGAGTTATCTGGCTCAATGGCCAGCAGGTTGGCATCGAAGGTGGACATGCCCAGCATTATAGAACTAAGTAAATGCGACAAGCCCACCTCGTAATAGTTGTTTTTAAAATATGGATTTTCCGGGTAAGGGTCAGCTACTACAATACTCTTCAGGTCGTCGGTAAAGCCGCAAAGCACTACAAAATGGCCCATCGGAAAACCGTGTACATCATCATAAACCGAATTACCCGCTTCGTCGGCGAACTCCCTGGCACTACGGTACAGGTATGTGGCGCTCAGGCCGGTCAGCATCGGAATACCATCGTCAAAAAAACTGCTCATCAGGTCTAAAGTTAAGTCCTCACAACGCAGGGTTCCGCCCAACTCTAGGAACTTAATATAAGCCAATGATGCACGTACCAGTTTTTTACCTTTTTTAACTTCCAGTTGTCTCTCCAGCTTTTCAATAATCTCCGGGTTGCTCAACTTAAACCAGGTCGGGTCAAATACATGCAGGTTATAAGTAAAAATGGTGGCTTTATATCCGCGTTCCAGAGCGTGACAGGCTAAAAGCACTTCCAGAGTTCCGCCTTCATCCAGGTAAGGCACTTCTTTTATTACTTCAGATAAAGGGATAGAATCTTTAAAATAACGGTACACGGCATGCAGGCTGGTCGGCCCGCAGGTAGAATCGTCTGGCTGTGTATGTATTTTTATAGGGATCACTATTAGTCCGGCTTAATTAAACAAAAGCAGTGTGCCCCTTATACGCGCCATCAGGTATAAGTTTTTGCAATATTCCCGGAAATAATTAAAGACAGATTTACATTAGCCAGCTAAGCATTAGTTATATTAATGGGCTAAATCGACATTTTGCAGGATATTGATTATATTTAACTATAACAAAATGCTGCAAGATTATGATCTGGAACTTGAGTGGACGACAGCGTTACCGCATGGCTATGGCTTTAGCCGTTGGGTTTGTACTTATATTCGCTGCCAGTTGGTTTGTAAACCACACTATAGGTAAAATAAATGAAGAGTTTAAGTCAGTTTACGACGACCGGCTGGTTCCTGCAGCAGATATTGCCCGCCTGGTAGAGCGGTTTTACCAAAATCAGATCTTACTGGAGCAACATTTACATGTGCAAAGTGCCACAGAAAAAGCTTCCATTCAGCAGGAAGTAGAACAGCATAATAAAACCATAGCCCAGCTTATAGCCAAATACTCTGTTACTTACTTCACAGAAAAGGAAGAAGCCTATTTTAAAGAATTTGCTTCAGCTAACAAACAATTACAAAATCTCCAGACCCAAATCTTAGAAAGTGATAATCAAAGTATAGCTACCGGTATTTACAATAAAGCCTATAAAGCTCAAATACATACCTTGCTGGAACAATTGCACCTGCTTACCAGCCTGCAGGAAGAAGTTGGCCAGGAGCTCTATTTAACAGCCGAACGCCAGGTAAAACTTTTGAAAATGATAAGCTCGCTGGTTATCGCAATTGCCATGATCATCGCTTTATTTGTAGGTAGCCTGATGCAAAGCAGTCGTAAAATAGCAGCCGTTAAACCTCAGAAATTCCATCTGAACTAAGATTTATAAGAATCAGGGATTTAAGGATTAGACTGTAGTAGATTTCGTTTGAAAATCTAATCAATTATCGAACAACTGTTAACAAAAAAACAACCACTACTAAGCCAGCAGCTTCTCAACTGCCGCATCAACCTTACCAAAATCGAAGCCTCGTAATACCTGCTGCATTTGTTCTGCAATTTGTTCAGTGCAGAGGTTTCCGATGCTTCCTTCGTGGGTATGATTTAACTGTGTAAGCGCTTCAAACGAACCGTTGGCTATAGTAGCTCCCACATTTTTGTACGCATCCCGGAAAGGTACTCCGCTCAGCACTTGATTGTTTACAACCTCCACACTAAACGCATACTTGTATTTTTCGTCCTGCATGATGTTGTCTATAACAATAAGCTTTGGCAGCATGTAGTTTGCCATCTGCAGGCAGTCGAGCAGCGTATTGAATGCTGGGAACAGGCTTTCTTTCAGCAACTGCATATCGCGGTGGTAACCCGATGGCAGATTGGCTGTTTGTAAAGCTATTTCGTTTGGTAAACCCTGTACTTTGTTGCATTTGCCACGTATCAGTTCAAACACATCGGGGTTCTTTTTGTGCGGCATTATGCTGGAGCCAGTTGTCAATTCATCCGGCAAACTTACAAAGGCAAAATTCTGGCTCATGTACAGGCACAGGTCCATGGCCATGCGGCCTATAGTTGCCGCTATAGTTGCCAGTGCAGTTGCTACCACACGCTCTGTTTTACCACGGCCCATTTGGGCATACACCACGTTATAGTTCAGGCTCTCAAAGCCCAGCAAATCAGTAGTAAGCTGGCGATTGAGCGGAAACGATGAACCATAGCCAGCAGCAGAACCCAACGGATTTTTGTTGCTGATACGGTACGCTGACTGTACCACCAGCAGGTCATCTATCAAGCTCTCAGCATAAGCGCCAAACCATAGGCCAAACGACGATGGCATAGCTACCTGCAGGTGCGTGTAACCCGGCAACAGTTTATTTTTGTGCTCTTCACTCAGGTCTTGTAAAGTATTAAAAAGTGTTTCGGTAGCTTCAACTACCTGGCGTAACTGGTGGCGCATGTATAGTTTCAAATCAACAAGAACCTGGTCGTTGCGGGAGCGGCCGCTATGTATCTTTTTCCCGGCTTCACCAATGCGTTTTGTCAGCAGCAATTCAACCTGCGAGTGCACATCTTCCACGCCATCTTCAATCTCAAATTTACCACGCTCCACCTCACGGTATAGCTGCTTTAATTCCTTCTGAACGGCAGTCAGATCATCCTGCTCCAGCAGCCCAACCTGGTTCAGCATACGCGTGTGTGCCAGCGAGCCAAGAATATCAAACGGTGCCAGTTCCAGGTCCATTTCGCGGTCGTTGCCTACCGTAAAGCGTTCTATTTCGGCCTGTACCTGTATGTCTTTCTGCCATAGTTTCATCTTACTGATGGTTAAATTATTGGATTGTTAAATTGTTGAACTGGTTACTATAGAATTACCTGTTCAAGCATTTGGATGTAAAGTTCAATGCCTTCTTCCAGTTCCTGTAATTCAATGTATTCGTCGGCGGTGTGCGAGCGTGCGGAGTCGCCGGGTCCAAGCTTTACAGATGGTACGCGCAGCAAAGCCTGATCGGATGTAGTGGGTGATCCATAGGTGTTACGGCCAAGTTGTAAACCTGCCTGAACTATAGGGTGACTGATCGGAATGCCTGATGGTTGCAATCGAACCGATCGCGGCGTTACAGTTGCCTTTACATGCTGCTTTATAGTTTCCAGAATTTCTTCCAAAGTATAAGCATCGGTTACGCGCACATCTACAGTAAACTTACAGGTATCGGGTACCACGTTATGCTGCGAACCCGCCTGCACTACCGTTACACTCATCTTTACCGGGCCAAGTGTTTCCGATACTTTCTCAAACTTATAGTTGCGGAACCATTCTATGTCCGGCAGCGCTTCATAAATGGCATTTACTCCTTCTTCGCGGGCGGCGTGTCCGGCCTTGCCATGTGCTACACAGTCTAAAACCAGTAACCCTTTTTCCGCAATGGCCAGGTGCATTTGGGTAGGTTCACCAACTATAGCAAAGTCTATAACACTCAGCTGCGGAAGTATAGCTTCCAGTCCGTTTGTACCGGAAATTTCTTCTTCGGCGGTGGTGGCAAGTATAAAATTATACTTCAGGTTCTGCTGCGGATAAAAGTATAAAAATGTAGCGATCAGAGACACTAGGCAACCACCGGCATCATTGCTACCCAGCCCGTATAATTTGCCATCTTTTATAGTTGGCGTGAATGGATCTAAAGTATAGCCGGCGTTTGGTTTTACAGTATCGTGATGAGAGTTTAAAAGTATAGTTGGCAGTTCCGGATTAAAATGCTGATTATACGCCCACACATTATTTCCCTGTCGCTCCGCCTTTACGCCATGCCGCTCCAGGAAACTATAGATAGCATCAGCAGTCTTGTCTTCTTCACGGCTGAATGATGGAATGCTTATCAGTTCCTGCAACAGTTCAAGCGCTTCGGTGTATAGTTGTTCTATAGTCATATTTATGCTTCCAGCGCTATAGTTGTTCCAACTGGTTTTCCTTCAGCCATTGCCAACACATCCCCAGACTGCCCGATCTTAACGATACTTACGCCACTTCTTAAGGTAGCAAATGCATTGTCCAGCTTCGGGAGCATTCCGGCAAACACCTGCCCTGCGTCCTGCATGGTTTTATACTTCTCAGGCGTCAACAGTTCAACTATAGATTCATCGTCTGCAGCGTCTTCCAACACACCTTTCTTCTCAAAACAATAGAGCAGTTGCACTGCATATTTCTGAGCCAACGCCACAGCCAGAACTGAAGCCACCGTATCGGCATTTGTATTCAGCAAAGAGCCGTTGCCATCGTGCGTAAGTGGTGCAACTATAGGTGTGAATCCAGCCTGGAGCATAGCATCCAGCGCTTGCACGTTTATACTCTCAGGCCCTTTTACATCGCCCACAAAACCATAATCAATAGATTTAACCGGGCGCTTTTCTGCTTTAATAATATTGGCATCGGCACCAGTTAAACCAATGGCATTATTACCAAGAGCCTGTAGTTGTGCCACAATATTCTTGTTCACTAACCCGCCATACACCATAGTTACAACTTCCAGCGTTTCGGCATCGGTAATGCGACGACCGTCTACCAGTTTTGGCTCAATGCCCTGCCGCTGGCCAATGGAAGACGCTATTTTACCGCCGCCATGTACCAACAACTTAGGACCGGAAACTGCAGCCCAATCAACCAAAAAGCGGTGCAGCAACCGGGGATCATCAATTACATTTCCACCGATCTTAACTATAGTAAGTTTTTGCATGATGTGCTTAAATTGTCATTTCGAGCCGAAGCGAGAAATCTAAATCAGCTTAAATTTGAGATAGATCTCTCCTATCGTCGAGATGACACAATAGGAATTACATTTATAGTTACAGCCTAATCTTAATATTCTTTAAATCTTAAAAATCTTAGTTCAGACTTTCCAACATGCGTTTAAGCACAGCCTGTGCAGCGTAGGTGCGGTTTTTAGCCTGTTCCAGTACAAATGAATTAGGCCCGTCCAAAATCTCATCGCTGAGTTCCACGTTGCGGCGCACCGGCAGGCAGTGCATTACTTTGGCATTATTGGTTAGGGCCTGCTTTTCATTTGTCATCATCCAGCCTTCACCGTCTGTCAGCACCTTGCCATATTGCTCGTAGCTCGACCAGTTCTTTACATATACAAAATCTGCATCCTTCAGTGCTTCATCCTGGTTGTGCAGCACGGTTGCGCCTTTGGTAAATTCATCTGCCAGGTCGTAGCCTTCCGGGTTTGTGATTAATAGTTCAACATCAGCCTGCTGCATCCATTCTGCAAAAGAGTTAGCTACACATTGCGGAATTGCTTTCACATGCGGAGCCCATGATAATACCACTTTCGGCTTTTTACCAGATGGTTTTTGCTCAGTTATAGTTACCAGGTCGGCCAGGCTTTGCAGCGGGTGGCGAGTAGCAGATTCCAGGCTTACCACCGGAACATTGGCGTAGCTGATAAACTTGTTCAGCAGGTCTTCGCTATAGTCTTCTTCTCGGTCCTGCAGTTTCGGGAACGAGCGGATACCGATGATATCACAGTACTGACCCATTACGGCAGCAGCTTCCTTTATGTGCTCTACTGTAGTGCCGTTCATGATGGCGCCATCCTGCGTTTCTATCGCCCAGCCTTCTTTGTCCAGGTTCATCACGATCACGTTCATCCCCAGATTTTGACCAGCTTTCTGCGTGCTAAGGCGCGTTCGAAGACTCGGGTTCAGGAAAACAAGGCCAAGTGTTTTATTCTCGCCAAGTGTTTTATACTTGTAAGGATTTTGTTTCAGGTGCAGCGCTTCGTTTACCAGCTCATTTACATCGGCTACGTCATGCACAGAAGTATATTTTTTCATCTCTATTTTTCCTGCAGGGTGCAAACTATAGTTTCAAAAGCTGTTACAAAAGCATCTACTTCTCGTGCGCCTATCGTTAGCGGTGGCAACAGCCGAAGTGTGTTTTTGTCGGAAGATGAACCAGTGAAAATGTGATGTTTTTCCAGTAGCTCTTTCCGGATCGGTGCGCAAGGTTCATCCAGCTCCACTCCTATCATCAGCCCTTGTCCACGCACTTCGCGCACGCCAGGCATGTTCTGTAATTGCTCCATCAGGCGATGCCCGATACGGTATGCATTATCTACTAACTGCTCCTGCTCCATCACTTCCAGCACAGCTAAACCAGCAGCACAGGCCAGGTAATTGCCGCCGAAGGTTGTGCCCAGCATACCATGTTTTGCTTCAATATCAGGGCTTATCAGCACGCCACCAATCGGGAAGCCGTTGCCCATACCCTTTGCAACTGTAATAAGGTCTGGCTTAACACCGGTATGCTGATGCGCAAAGAATTTACCTGAACGCCCGTAACCAGACTGCACTTCATCCAGGATCAATAAGGCACCTGCTTTTTTACATCCAGCTTCAACGGCTTTCAGGAAAGTTGAATCCGGAATATGCACGCCGCCTACACCCTGAATGCCTTCCACAATAACGGCAGCAAGCTCGTCGCCATACTTTGTAATAGCCTGCGCAAAAGCATCCAGATCATTCAATGGCAGAAACACCACATTCTCTGTCTCGTTTACCGGCGCTATGATAGATGGATTGTCGGTGGCAGCTACGGCAGCAGACGTACGCCCATGAAAAGCTCCTTTAAAAGCAATGATCTTTTTACGACCTGTATGGAAAGAGGCAACTTTAAGGGCATTCTCGTTGGCTTCTGCACCTGAGTTACACAAGAACAAACTATAGTCTGGGTAACCGCTCAGTTCGCCAAGTTTCTGGGCTAGTTCTTCCTGCATCGGCATCTGTACCGAGTTAGAGTAAAAACCGATATCGTATAGTTGGCGGGCGATGCGTTTGGTATAGTGCGGATGACTGTGGCCAATGGAGATAACGGCGTGGCCGCCATACAGGTCAAGGTAACGGGTACCTTTGTCGTCCCAGATGTAGCAGCCCTGGCCGCGTACGGGATTTATATCAAAGAGGGGATAAACATCGAAGAGATTCATGGTATCTGCGTTGAGAATTAGATGTAAGAAGTAAGACAGTAAATGAAGTACTTGACGTACATATAGTTAATTGTTGATGGTTGAATTGTTAAATTATTGTTTCTGCTGTTGCCCTCGCTCGCCTCTGGCGAGTGTGAGTTACATGTGGCGTCTCGCCACGTTATAATTTTAGTTTTTAAAGCGTCCAGAGTCCGCTGATAGCTCACACTCGCCAGAGACGAACGAGGGCTGGGGTGGGGTTAAAAACCCGAAGACTTCAGTCTTAACCCAGCCGTTTCTTCCAAGCCGAACAGCAGGTTCATGTTCTGTACTGCCTGACCCGATGCCCCTTTCAACAGGTTATCGATCATGCTGGTAATCACGAGCATCTCACCCTGCTTCTCTAAGTATAAAATACACTTGTTCGTGTTCACTACCTGCTTCAGGTCCGGAGTGCCGTTGCTGATCCAAACGAACGGATGTGTACTATAATAGCTGCTGTATAGTTCGCGAGCTTCTTCTATAATTAAGCTGCAAGGCAGGTAGCTGGTGCAAAGTATTCCACGCGTAAATGGTCCGCGATACGGCACAAAATGTATAGCAGGCAGTTCCTGCGTTGGCTGTAATTCATGCAACGTGCGACGGATCTCGTTCAGGTGCTGGTGGTTAAGAACTTTATAGTTTGAGATGTTGCCGCTGCGCCAGCTGTAATGCGAGGTCGGGCTAAGACTCTGCCCTGCTCCAGTACTACCTGTGATACCGCTCACATGCACTTCATCTTGTATCAAACCTTTAGTTGCCAATGGCAATAAGGCAAGTTGTATAGCAGTGGCAAAACAACCCGGGTTCGCAATGTGCTGTGCCTGTTGTATCGTTTCGCGCTGCAGCTCCGGCAAACCATAGATAAAGTCTCTGCCATTGACATCTATAGTTTGTGCTTTACCAGCTTCCCCATTCCAGCGAAAATCCTGGCTCAGGTCGATGATCTTTACAGTTTCCGGGATGTTGTTCTCAGCTAAAAACTTCTTCGCTTCTCCGTGGCCTACACACAAAAACAGCACATCCACTTCCTGCGCAAATGAGTCGCTGAAGTGTAGCTCTGTCTCGCCTAGCAGATCAGCATGTGCAGCATGTACGGACTTACCAGCCTGGCTTTTGCTGTGCACAAAAACCAGCTCCGCATGGGGGTTATTCAGTAACAGGCGTAGCAGTTCGCCGCCGGTGTAGCCGGCTCCGCCTATAATGCCTGCCTTTACTTTTGGGTTGCCCATGCGTCGGTGGTGTTGTTAACGTTGTGGTATAGTTTGGTCTGGTTACCGAAAATTTTGGTAAAGCCTTTCACATCGTCGGCTGACCAGGCACGGTTCATTTCGCCGTAGCTGCCGAATTTGTCGCTCATCAGGTCGTGCTCGCTTTCAATACCTTCAACCTGGAAACGATATGGTGCCAGCAGCACATGCACTTTACCGGTTACCGTTTGCTGTGTACTTTCCAGGAAAGCTTCAATGTCGCGCATAGTCGGGTCTAAAAGCTGACCTTCGTGCAGCCAGTTACCATACCAGGTTGCCAATTGATCTTTCCAGTATAGTTGCCATTTTGTTAAGGTGTGCTTCTCCAGGGTATGGTGTGCTTTGATGATCACCATCGGGGCAGCAGCTTCAAAACCAACTCTGCCTTTGATACCAATGATCGTATCGCCTACATGTATGTCGCGACCAATAGCAAACGGACCGGCTAACTCCTGCAGGCGCTGAATTACCTGAACCGGGCTCTCAAACATTTCATCATTCAAACCAACCGGCTCTCCATTTTTGAAAACTATAGTTACACGCTCCGGCTCCTGTTTGGTAAGCTGTGTGGGGTAAGCAGATTCCGGCAATGGCAGGTGCGATGTAAGTGTTTCTTTTCCGCCTACTGAGGTTCCCCAGATGCCTTTGTTGATAGAATATTGTGCTTTTGTAAAATCCATCTCCACGCCATGCTTGCGCAGGTATTCGATCTCCTCTTCACGCGACAACTTCATGTCACGGATTGGTGTGATGATCTCCACATCCGGGATGATCGCTTGGAAAACCATATCGAAGCGAACCTGGTCGTTACCGGCGCCCGTGCTGCCGTGGGCTACGTAATCTGCCCCAATGCTTTTGGCAAAGTTGGCTATACTTAAGGCCTGCGTTACACGCTCCGCACTCACCGATAAGGGGTAGGTATTGTTCTTCAGCACGTTGCCGAAGATCATATACTTGATGCAGCTCTTATAGTAGCTTTCTTTCTCATCCAGGTGCGTGAATTGCTTTACACCCAAACTATAAGCGCGGCGCTCGATCTCCTGAATCTCTTCTTTCGAGAAGCCACCGGTATCTACTAGGGCAGCATACACTTCCAGGCCTAATTCCTGCGACAGGTAAATGGCGCAATAAGATGTATCTAAACCGCCGCTAAAGGCTAACAAAACTTTCTTCATAACTATAGCTTATATTTTGAGAGCCTTAACAGGCCTGCTTATTTTCGTCTTTATCCTGATTTGGTAATACTATAGGTTGCAACGCCAGGCGCTGACGGTAACGAACCCAACGCTCCTGCAGGCTGCTTGCTTTCGCTGCAGGTTTCTGCTCCACTACTGGCAATGGCATGAAATTATGCTCTTTAGCAGGGTCGAATAACATGGCGGTGCACAGGCAGTTGCTTCGGTTCTTGGCTTGCAGTATCTCGAAGTTCACACAACTCTGGCAACCTTTCCAGAACATCTCATCATCGGTCAGTTCAGAATAAGTAACCGGCTTATAACCCAATCCGGAATTGATCTTCATAACAGCCAGCGCGGTGGTTAAGCCGAATATCTTGGCATCCGGGTACTTGGTGCGAGACAGTTCAAATACCTTCTGTTTGATCTTACTGGCAAGGCCGCTTTTGCGAAGCTCAGGAGAAACTATAAGTCCGGAATTAGCCACATAGTTGCCATGGCCCCACGTTTCAATGTAGCAGAAGCCAGCCCATTTGCCATCCGGATGCAGTGCGATCACAGCTTTGCCTTCCGCAATTTTCTGGGCCACATATTCAGGATTGCGTTTGGCAATACCTGTGCCGCGTGCCTTTGCAGAGGCTTCCATCTCATCGCAGATCGTCTGCGCATAACCCACGTGGCTTATATCAGCCACAGTAACTATAAAGTCGGGTAAATTGGTCATGTAAGAGTAAAGTAGTATTTAAGCTGCACCAACAGCCGTGATAGTAAAAATTAGAATGTGCAAATGCCTTGAGCTGCCTTTCGAAAAAGCTGAGCTTACGCATTGTGTTCCCGGAAATAAATTAATGATTGAGAGGCAGGATCACCGCATAGGCGATCCGAGTTAACGTCGGCCTAGGGCCTGCACCTGAATGAAGAGAAGGCGCACCTGAAAACTGCCCTGCAAACGCGGACAGAAAAAGTCGCACGCTTAGTGGCAGCGTGTTTTATCATTGGCTGAGCACCAGATAAAAGGACCTTTTTTTTCATTTATTGAGTAAGCAAAAACGTGTTATAGTTGCTTTATTACTTTAAAAGCAATGCAAATGTTTTCATTAAAAATGTTCAGATACAACAATCAGGTTAAAATTCAGAAAAAGATTATACTTGATATCGACAAAATATACAATTGATTTAGAAATACCCTTCTGTTCAGTTTTTCAGGTATAAGTTTTAAATTGCGGCTCTTATACCAAAGGCCATCATGAAAAACCTTAACCTGCCGGTAATGATCGGTATTTTGTTCTCTGTTATCGGGCTTGTATCGCTGTTCATGTCTGGGCAAGCGTTAACTGCTGCAATATGGCTTAGTTTCGGGAATGGCTTACTGCTTACCAGCCTGCAGTTTAATCGTGTAAACGAACAGGGCATATCTGTAAAACAACCTATACCACGCGTGCGGGTATATGCCGGCATTCTGCTTATAGTTATGGCTTGTGCATTGCTTATACTACAGATTCTCCAGGATTTCCAGCAAATGTAAATAGGCTCTAAATTCGGTCTTCGAGCTTCAAGGTGACAGTATAAGGTTTCAGGTCGCGTTTAAAAGTGAGCTTAAGCAGCTTACCCGGTCTGGAGTTCAGCATATCCAGCACATGATCCAGATCCAGTTCAAAACAGTCCATACCGTTTATAGCTATAAGCTGATCCCCTGATTTTATACCTGCCGCAGCAGCTTCGGAACTGCGCGCCACGTTGGCAATAATGTACACTTTCAGGCCAGGCATTGGCGTTGTCACCTCCAGCCCTGAAATGTTATAGTTAAATGGATGCCTGTACCTACGATTTGGCTGAAGTATAAGCCGGTTGTGCGGATAATCAAAGATCACATTAAAGCGCTTAAGTATATCGGAACCCAGGTTTCCATTACGATTTGCCACTTTTAAGGCTACCCGTATAGCTTCCTCGTTCGGGTAAGAAGCCGGCAGGTCTTCAAAACTATAACTCCCCAGCGACATAGATCCCAACCGTCCTACTTTACCATGAATATCTCCGCTTAAACCCCGTCCCAGGTATGCTTCCATTACTTTAGGCGGCAATTTAAGTTTATCGTTTGTTGGCAGGTATAAAGACAATGAATGACTTGCACCGGTATCGATGACGAGTTTTACTTTCAGGCTATCGCCGTTATATTGTTGCACGTTGGCATACACGTAGGCTTTGCAGTCTTCTATGTATAACGGGTGTACCTCGGCACGCTTGCTTACACGCAGTTTAGTATCTGGCCTGTATAGCGTTAGCATGTTGTTGTTATAGTTTATCTTTACTATAAAGTTCTTAAAAATATCATAGCCAATTATACCATGTATCGGCATCCCCATCCGGGATGAAAGGTTAAATATATCTTCCATCAACACATACACTTCCTGGTTCTGACCTTCGATGTTACGCATGTACATGCTATTGCCCTGCGATATAAGCGCTTCCAGGGTAAAGCCTTCCCCAAGTCCTTGTATAGCTATTTTGCGGGAGTTATTTAAGCTCACACTATCCGAGAAATGTAGTTTAGTGATAAGTGTGCTATTTACCCCGGAGTCAAGTATAAAGTTAAGGGGTTTGGAATCGTTGATTTGCACAGGAATAACGATCAGGTTATGCACCAGCTTAAAAGGTATCTTTATCTTTTTGGTATTACCTGTAAAGAAGGCGGTATCAGGAGGTAAAGCCTGCCCACTCGCTTCCGGAACAGGTAAGAAGCAGCTCAAAAGACAAAGCAGAAATAAGGGCAATGCTTTTGTCATGGCAGGTTACTTTTTGTACTATGTTATTGTAATTTATTGTACGTAAGTGCTATACATAAGGGTATAAAAAGTACCAACTAAAACTACAATCGTACAATAAACAACAGATTTTATGTAGTATTTAATATCACGTTATTTCATCACAAACCAGAGCAAACCAACTTCATTTAAAAAATAGTATTCACCTAATAAACCAGCTCTATGCTTGGGCTGATTATAGTTTTATAGTTCATAACAGAACAGAAGCATTTTGCACAAAATCCGCCTCAACTTTATCTTTGTTTGCAGTCTTAAACCCTCTAAATATCGAAATCCCTATTATTTAAGGCCTTTTTTAATTATCTTCAAGTATAAGCCATTTTAACTGCGGCACTATAAATTATACTTTACTAATAAATGCATTTTATTGATCTTTCCATTTTTGTGGTTTATATGTTAGCCATGCTTGGTGTTGGCTTTTATTTTCTGAAAAAAAATGAAGGCGCTGACGATTATTATGTCGGTGGGCGCAAAATGGGAAGCGGGCATATTGGTTTATCTGTTGTTGCCACCGATGTAGGCGGAGGTTTTTCCATTGGTCTGGGAGGTTTAGGTTTCGCGATGGGCCTGTCCGGTTCCTGGATGTTATTCACAGGTTTATTAGGAGCCTGGCTAGCAGCCGTTTTCCTTATCCCGAAAGTAAAAGATAATCCAGCTTTCAGCCGCTTTCTTACCTTTCCCCAAATCTTCGGGCATTATTTTAACAGGCGAGTAGCCTTGCTTGCCGGTATCATTTCAGCGATAGGTTATGCAGGCTTTACAAGTTCGCAGATACTGGCCGGTGCTAAACTGGCCAGCGGAACTATAACCGGACTCGACCTGACCACTGCCCTGCTTATAATGGGCATCATTGCGGTAGTTTACACGGTAATGGGCGGCATGAAAGCTGTGATCTATACCGACACGGTGCAATGGGCTATACTGATGGGCGGCCTTATTTTTATAGGTCTGCCTGTTTCTTTCCTGGCAGTTGGTGGCATGGAGGAACTCACTTTTGCGAATGTATTTAACTGGCAATGGCTCACCGAACAATCTGCTAAAAGTATGCTGGCCATCAGAACCACTGTACCACCGGAATTTCTGAGCCTTACCAATATTACCTGGCAACAGATAATTAACTGGGCGATCACTATTATACCTATCTGGTTTGTCGGCATGACCTTATACCAGCGCATTTATGCCTGCCGCGATACAAAAACGGCAAGACGGGCCTGGTACCTGGCCGGATTTTTTGAGTGGCCGATTATGGCTTTTATGGGTGTGATGCTTGGTTTGCTGGCCCGTGTAGCTGCTGAACAAGGTATGTTTGCCGGTTTGGCAGGAGGAACTGTAACCGACCCGGAGACCGGATTACCCATGCTGCTGCGAACTGTGTTACCTATAGGCTTAACCGGGCTTATGCTTTCTGCCTATTTTTCGGCTATACTTTCTACTGCTGATAGTTGCCTGATGGCCTCCTCGGGCAATATTGTAACAGACATCCTGAGCCACTTCCGAAAGATTGATCCTGATGCGCCATCTACCTTAAAGCTATCGCAGTTGGTTACGCTTATAGTTGGTGCGCTGGCGCTATGGCTGGCCACCATGATGACCAATGTGCTGGACCTGATGCTCTACTCTTATGCCTTTATGGTTTCCGGTTTGTTTGTACCTATAATAGGTGCCCTCTTCTGGAAAAGGCGGAGCAATACGGCTGCCTTCTGGGCGATGCTTTTGGGTGGGGCCACTACCATTTTGCTGCAGGTAAGTATAGCGCAAACTATAAACCCAGACACTGATCTGCAGACAATGGCAGGTATGCTTTATACTTACTTCCCTGTGGAGTTACAGCAAACCTGGAGCTCGTTAAGTCAGCAAGAGCTTCATGCGTTAGTAACCCAAACTTTAGAAAACTATAGTATGATCTACTGGCCGTGGCTTGGCACCGGGTTTCATTTACCTTTTGGCCTTGATCCTAACTTCTTTGGCCTGCTCACATCCACGTTCATTTATATATCGTTAACATACCTAACTCCTAACAAAAAATCAGAAACAACATGGCAGAAAACAGCAACGTCAGCTACAGCGTCTTCACCCCAGAAAACCATACAGGTATAAACCGCGACGAAGTCCTGGATTTCCTGTTCAAACACCTGGACGAATACGGCGATAAGCGCGAAGACATTGCAAAATGCATGGATTATGCCCTATCAGAAGCGGAGGGTAAAGGTGGTGCCGTATTAGTTGCCCGAGAGAACGAGCAGGTAGTTGGCGCCCTTATACTTAACGACACCGGCATGAGCGGTTACATACCTGAAAACATACTTGTTTATGTGGCTGTTCATAACAATCAGCGTGGTAAAGGTGTTGGTAAAAAACTGGTGCAATTGGCTACCGAAACCGTATCCGGAAGTATAGCCCTGCACGTTGAGCCTCAAAACCCGGCCCGCCACCTCTACGAAAAAATGGGCTTCACAAATAAGTATTTAGAGTACCGACTACAACGATAATCTATGGCAGTTTTAAAACTGTACCGCGATAAACTTAAACATAACTATAACCACCTCGACCAGGTTTTTAAGCAGCACAATATTGATTGGGGCATTGTAACCAAGCTGTTGTGCGGAGAAGAAAAGTACCTGAAAGAAGTTGTTGCACTTGGCATTAAAGAGATACACGACTCGAGGGTTACCAACCTGAAAGCGATCAAAAAGGTAGCTCCCCAGGTACAGACCGTTTATATTAAACCGGCACCTAAAAAAAGTATTCCCGAGATCATCGAGTTTGCTGATGTTAGCTTCCAGACCGAACTTGAGATCATCCGGCTTTTGTCGGAAGAAGCTGTGCGCCAACAAAAACTGCATAAGATCATCATCATGATCGAGATGGGTGATCTGCGCGAAGGCGTTATGGGTGATGAACTGATTGATTTCTACGAACAGGTCTTTGAGTTGCCGGGCATCTCGGTTATTGGCCTTGGTGCAAATTTCAACTGTTTGCATGGTGTAATGCCAACCCAGGATAAGCTTATACAACTCAGCTTATACAAGCAGATCATCGAAGCTAAATTCAACTTAAAAATTCCGTGGGTATCAGGGGGTACATCGGTAACCATACCGCTGCTCTTTAATCATCAGATGCCAAAAGGTATAAACCATTTCCGTATTGGCGAGGCTTTATTTTTCGGGCTTAACCTGTTTACCGGCGAAACTTTTGAAGGCATGCACGACGATGTGCTGGAGCTTTGCGCAGAGATAATTGAGCTGACAGAAAAACCAATGATACCGAGCGGAATTATGGCCGAAAACCCAAGCGGCGATAGTTACGAAATAGATGAAAGCCTGTACGGCAAAAAATCGCACCGCGCTATACTTGATATTGGCCTGCTGGATGTAAACCCTAAATTCCTTATCCCGAAGAAAGATATGAGCGTGGTTGGTGCCAGTTCTGATATGCTGGTAGTTGAGCTTGGGGAGAACGAGCACAACTTTAAAGTTGGTGACGTGTTGCGCTTTAGCCTGCGGTATATGGGTGCGCTGAGCATTTTAAACTCAAGGTACATTAACAAAGAGATTGTGTAAGCGAGTGGTTAGAGACATAGTTTATTAAGTATATTTGTCTGGCTTACCTAAAAAACCTGAAACTATGCACTACCACGAGTACGACGACCTGATAAAAAATAACCGCCTTTGGGTGGACGAAAAACTGGCTGAAAACCCGACCTATTTTAAGTCGCTTGCTCAAGGGCAACGGCCACCCTTTTTATTTATAGGTTGTTCTGATAGCCGCATGCCGCTCAATAGCTTTACTCAGACAGAGCCCGGCGAATTATTTATACATCGTAATGTAGCCAACCAGGTGTCGTTAACCGACATGAACCTGCTGGCTGTGCTGGAATATGCCGTTGAAGCGCTGGAAGTACAACACATTGTAGTTTGCGGGCATTATTACTGCGGCGGCGTAGAAGCAGCCTATAAAGGTACTGCCACCGGTGTTGTAGAGAACTGGGTAAACCCTATAAGAGAACTATACCTGCTTAACCGTGACGAAATTGACAGTCTGCCATCGGAACGCGAGCGACTTAACAAGTTATCAGAACTAAATGTTGTTGCGCAGGTTAAGAATATATGCACTACATCGGTAATGCACCGCGCCTTTAAAACCGGCAAATTCCCGGAGGTACACGGCTGGGTGCTGGATATTGAGCGGGGTTATATCAAAGATCTCGAAATGCCATTTAAAGCGTGGAAAGATCTTGGCATAATGCCTTAAACTATAGCTTTTTAGAACAAAGTATAATTACAGGATGTACAGATGCATCTTGCTTATAAAACTGAAGTATAACCAAAACTTATAACTACTTGAGCACATCTACTACACGTCCGTTATTAAAAAAAGTAATAGAGCCCATCGAGCAATTTGTCCGGGCTGAGGCATTTAGTGGTATCCTGCTGATGGCTGTTACTGTGCTGGCTCTTGCCTGGGCTAACTCTCCCTGGGCCGAGGCTTATACCGCCACGTGGAATATACCATTCACGATCGGGTTTGGCGAATTTGCCATATCAAAACCGATCCTGCTCTGGATAAACGATGGCTTAATGGCTATCTTCTTTTTTGTAGTTGGCCTCGAGATAAAGCGTGAGATACTTACCGGCGAATTGGCTTCTGTTCGTAACGCCGCCTTCCCGGTAATTGCAGCAATTGGCGGTATGGTGGTTCCGGCGCTTATATTTGCGTTTCTTAACTACGGTCAGCCCGGCATTAGTGGCTGGGGTATACCGATGGCCACCGACATTGCCTTTGCGCTTGGTATACTAACCTTGTTAGGTAACCGTGTGCCGTTATCTTTAAAACTGTTCCTGGTTACGTTTGCTATAGTTGATGATATTGGTGCCGTACTTGTAATCGCTTTATTTTATACTTCGGATATAAATTTACTTAGCCTTTGGATAGGTATAGGCGTTTTTGGCATACTACTTATACTTAGCGCCATGAAATCGCGCCTGATGTGGGTGTATGTCATTTTAGGTATAATTATGTGGGTGGCTTTCCTTAAATCGGGAGTGCACGCTACAGTTGCTGGTATCCTGCTGGCCATGGCTATACCTGCACGTTCCAAAATATCTGAGAGGGATTTTATAGCCAGCACCAACAACGTACTCACCGACCTGGAACAACTGCAGATAAAAACACGCGCGTTAGAACCAGAAGATGACGATGAAATGCAGGGCCACTTTCAGGATGCCGTGCATACAATAGAAGCTAACTGCGAGGAAGCCCTGTCGCCGCTTCGCCGCCTGGAGCACTCGCTGCATGCCTGGGTTGCCTTCATCATTATGCCGATATTTGCTTTATCCAACGCGGGTATCATTATAAATGCCGGTATGATGGAGAACTTTACAGAGCCTGTTGTGATAGGTATTATACTTGGTTTAACCTTAGGTAAACCAGTTGGTATCATGCTCTTTACCTGGCTTGCCTCTGTTACTGGGCTGGCTGTAAAACCGCCAACTATAAGCTGGCTGCACATATTAGGAGCCGGTCTGCTGGGTGGTATCGGTTTTACAATGTCTATCTTTATTGCTAACCTGGCTTTTACCAGCGCCGAAATGCTGGCTTCAGCTAAACTGGGAATTCTGGCTGCTTCGTTAGTTGCCGGTACTATAGGTTACCTGTTGCTGCGCTTAAGCAACAACAGGCCAAGCCCTAAAGTATAAATTTTAAAGTATAAGATGAGAGCCTGTTTAACCGCCAATCAGGGCGTCAATAAAACTCAGGTTCTCATCTTTCTTTTTAAATACAAGGAGCGGAATATCTGTATTAGTCCGGATCACCTTTTCGGTAACGCTGCCCAGCATAAACAACGATGCGCCTGATAACCCACGGGCACCTATAGCCAGCACATCGGCGTGCAGCCTTTTGGCCTCCATCACAATTATTTCTCCTGTGTCATCTGCAGGCCCTTTCTTTACAAGGTTAAGGCAGGCCCTGCCCTGCAGCTCCGGAAATTCTTTTAATACTACATCAAATTTTTCTTCAGCATAATGGCGGGCTTTTGCTTCAAATGTATCGTAGCTAACTCCTAAGGTAATGTATCCGGTTGGCACATCGTATACATGCATGCAAATGATCTCTATACCTGGTCTGTACTTTGCCATATCCAGAACATGTCGCAGTGTCATTTCAGAGTATTCCGAAAAATCAGTGCTGACCACTATTCGCTGTAAATTCGGCTCAGCAGTCTCCGGAACAAAAAGTACGCTCGTTTTGCCTGTATTAACCAGTTTATTAGCCAACACACCTGACCCACGCAATCGTAACTTCCGGCCAGTAACCATAAGGTCGGTATTCTTATCCTTGCTAAGGCGAAGGAGTTCTCTCAACGGGTCTCCGGACGTAATCTTAAGATCGGTCTCTACATGGTTCATTCTTCCGAAATACTGCTGTATCAGCGCCTTCATATCGTGCTCCAGGTTCGGATGAGTTTCGGGCTCGTCTACAATATCCAGCATCTGCAGTAATTCGGATGGCATACCTACCTTGCGCTTTACGTGTACAAAATGCACCTTTTCGACTGGCATCATACTACTTAGAAAAGCAATATAACATACCACTACTTCATCCATTCGGGTATAGTCCAGGGCAACCAGCAGGTTTTTCAGCTCGTTCATGTGTTAGGTTTTTTATGATACAACTTATCAGCAGCAAGGCTTTTGCTTGCTTACGAAAACTACTATCCTAATTGTTAACGAAAAAGAATAAATATCACTTTACAAAAACAACTAACCTAAGCCGACTGCTGCTGATGAATAAAAGGCCTTACAGGTTCTGCATATGTTTTGTGGGCCTCTACCGCGGTAATAACATTGTCGGGATATAACAAGGAGGTAAGTTTGCCACCAAAAACGCAGCCGGTATCAATATTTATAGTGTTGTTTCGCCAGCAAGGAATATGCACGGGTGTGTGGCCATAAACAACTATAGCATGCCCGGTATAGTTGGCAGCCCAGTCCAGGCGCACAGGCAAACCATGTTGGTCCATTTCGCCGGTGGTGGGCCCATACAGGCACAAGTCGCGCACCGACCTGTTGTGGCGCCCATGCAAGTGCTCAGCTAAACCTGCGTGAGCAATCACAAGCCTGCCTTCATCTAACAGCACATGGTGCGGAAGTCCTCCTAAAAAGTCGCGTACCCTTGCTATAAATTCCGAACTATAAGGGCTCAATTGCTCCATTGTCAATTCAAGCCCATGGCGTACCTGCACATTTCTTCCCAGTAGTTTCCGGTATAATTTATCGTCGTGGTTGCCGCTAACACAGTAAGCATGGCCGGCCTCCACCATATCCATTACCAGCCGTAGTACTTCCGGCGAGCTTGGACCACGGTCAACCAGGTCGCCGACAAAAACAGCTTTATGATTTTTAGGAGGTTTAACGGTGTAATTGTGGTGAGTTCTGTCTTGTTCTATAATATAACCAAGCGCGATAAGCAATTCCTTCAGTTCGTTAAAGCAGCCATGCACGTCCCCTATTATATCAAAAGGGCCGGCTTCGTGGTTGCGCACCAGGTATCCGCTTATCTCCGTTATCTTAGCCATATAAACTATAAACCTTCTTAAACTAAAGTATAACTAAAAATAACGGCTACAGCCCGATCAGGTTAATATTTTAGTAATGAGATTTTAAAATTCTGCCTTTTAAGTTCATTATAGTTCCTCCTTCCTGGTGTTATAGCCTTATCTTTCTTGAGCTTTAATTCGTACTTGCTACCTTTGTAATAGTATCCTACATTAGTCTAAAACCTGCAAACGCCCGGCATGCCATATTTTAAAAAGTATAAATTACCGTTACTATGGTTACGCCGCCATACCTCAGACCGTGATTTTGTACTTATTTCGAGTGTGCTGGTAGGCTTTACGGCAGGTCTGGCAGCTGTAGCACTAAAAACATTTGTGCACTACATACAGGCGTTTGTAACTTACCTCAACCGGTTAATGGAGTGGCCATTCCTGCTCATTGTAATTCCGATGGTAGGTATCCTGATCGTGGTCTTCCTGGTTCGGACGCTGCTAAATGGCAATTTGGGTCGCGGAACTGCTAATATCTTATACCTTATTTCCCAGAAATCGAGCATTGTGGAGCGGCACAAAATGTACTCGCATGTGCTTACCAGTGGCATTACGGCAGGTTTCGGTGGCTCAGCAGGTCTGGAGTCTCCTATTGTAGTAACCGGTTCGGCTATAGGTTCTAACTTCGGGCGGGAATATCACTTAAATTACCGCGACAGAACCTTGCTTTTAGCCTGCGGTGCCGCTGCCGGTATAGCTGCCGTATTTAATGCGCCAATTGCCGGGGTACTTTTTGCCATCGAAGTTCTGCTCACCGATATAAGTATAGCTGCCTTTATTCCGCTTATTATTTCGGCTGTGGTAGGCGCGCTTTGCTCCAGAATTATACTTCAGGAAGACATCTTATTTTACTTTTCTCATGCGCAGAGCTTTGCTGCCGGTGAGGTGCCATACTTTATACTTTTAGGTATACTTTGCGGACTGATATCGGTGTATTATACTCGTATGGTACACAAAATAGAAGACCTGTTCGAACCTTACCAGAACCAGGTTTACAAGCGCGCTATCATTGGTGGTGCACTTCTTGGCTTACTTATCATGCTTTTCCCGCCGTTGTTCGGCGAAGGGTATACAAGTATAAAGTTACTCGAAAGCAACAGTGCCGCACTTATACTTCAGGGCAGTCCGCTGGCTGTGTTTGGCGAAAATGAATGGCTTCTGCTTGGCTTTATTGGGATTTTAGCACTTATAAAAGTATTTGCCACAACCGTCACCATATCGGCGGGTGGTAATGGCGGTAACTTTGCACCATCCATGTTTGTGGGTGCGCATGCCGGCTTTTTCCTGGCCCGGTTTCTTAACTTGCTACAACCCGGCAAACTCCCCGAAAGCAGTTTTACGATGGTAGGTATGGCCGGCATTTTAAGTGGAGTAATGCATGCACCGCTCACAGCCGTGTTCCTTATAGCCGAAATTACAGGAGGCTACGTCCTCATGATTCCGTTGATGATCGTGTCGGCAGTGGCTTTTGCTATCGTAAAATACTTTGAGCCTTACTCACTCGACAAAAAGAAACTCGCACAAAAAGGGCAGCTCCTCACTCCAAATAAAGACCGCACGATCCTGCGTATCATGAAAATGCGCCACCTAATCGAAACAGAGTTTCAGCCTGTATTGCCTTCTGCTACGTTAGGTGAACTGGTACAGGTAATTGCAAACTCAAAACGGAACATCTTCCCGGTAGTGGATGAAAACCAGAAACTGGTTGGTGTTTTACTGTTAGAGAATGTGCGCGAGATCATGTTCAAGACGGAAAAGTATGATACGCTTCTTACTGAGATGCTGATGATTCAGCCACCCGATATTGTGCAGCACGACGATACGATGGCCACGGTCATGAAAAAGTTTGATGCGACTGGAGCTTGGAACCTGCCGGTGCTGGAAGGCGAAAAGTACCTGGGCTTCGTTTCTAAATCAAGTATTTTCACGAAGTACCGCAAGCTGCTCATTAAAACAACCGAGCAGTAAAGTATAGCCTTAGCCAGAAAGGCTATACTTTCAATTTAAACTCAAAGTAAGTTACACCATGCAGCAAACTCATATCCAAGACTTACCTTCACTTATAGAACTGCGCCAAGCTATACACCAAAACCCGGAGCTATCCGGTGCGGAAACAAAAACGGCAGAACTCATAAAGGCACAACTGCAAAAGTATGAACCAGCATTTATACTTAGCCAGGTAGGTGGCACCGGTGTTGTAGCTGCTTTTGAAAGTGAAGCCCCTGAAGCCGGACCAACTATACTTTTCCGTTCTGAGCTCGATGCCTTACCTATAGTTGAAGATAATCCCGAATTAAAGTATAAATCGGGCAACAATGGCATGGCACATTTATGCGGCCACGATGGCCATATGGCTATTTTGATGGGGCTGGCGAGTTTATTACATACAAACAAACTTAAGAAAGGTCGAGTTTTACTATTGTTTCAGCCGGCTGAGGAAACTGGCGCTGGTGCTTGGGATATGCTACAAGACGTGCGACTACAGCAACTACAGCCAGATTATGTGTTTGCTTTGCACAACCTGCCAGGGCGGTCACTTCACCAGGTGGTTGTTCGGGAACAGGTCTTTGCATCAGCCTCCACTGGCATGATCGTAGAGTTATTGGGCCATCCTTCGCACGCTGCGGAACCTGAGAATGGACTTAACCCGGGCGAGGCAATGGCGGAGATCATACTTGCCTTTAATAAGATTATCTCCCAGAAAGAACAGTTCGAAGACCTGACGCTACTCACGATTATACATGCACGTTTAGGCGAAGTAGCTTTTGGCACCAACCCTGGTTTCGGAACGGTAATGGCTACTCTCCGCTCCTACCAAACCCAGGACCTGCAAAAGCTGAAAACCCTGACAGCCCAACAAGTGAAAGAGATAGCACAGAAGTATGGCTTAACATATAAGATAAGCTTTGTAGAAGAGTTTCCTGCCACTGTAAATGATAAGGAAGCAGTACAACTGGTGCGGCAAGCGGCAGCAAATTTAGAACTGGAGGTGCAGGAGGCCGTACACCCGTTCAGGTGGTCCGAAGATTTCGGGCATTTTACTGCAAAGTATAAAGGCGCTTTGTTCGGACTTGGTTCCGGTTCCACACAACCGCAGTTACACCACTCAAACTATAACTTCCCCGACGAACTTATCCCGACCGGGGCCACTTTGTTTCACCAGATCGTTAAGGAGATCCTGCATCCATAAAACCCTATGCTTCACAGCTCTTACATCGAAATAAGGAAATCAGCACTTCAAAACAACATCGATTTTATTCGCCGCGAAATTGGCACAGAAGTAACCTTCTCTTCTGTGGTAAAAGGCAATGCTTATGGCCATGGTATTGAGCAATTTGCTCCATTAGCCCAGGAGTGCGGTGTCAGTCATTTCTCTGTTTTTAGTGCCGATGAGGCAGAACGTCTGTTGCAATCACTTAAGCAACCGGCCACTATCATGATCATGGGCTACCTGGATAATCCGGAGTTGGAATGGGCTATTCGAAACGAGATTGAATTCTTTGTATTTGAGCTGGACAGGTTACTGGAAGCATCAGCCATTGCCCGGAAGTTGGGTAAAAAAGCAAAGATACACCTGGAGTTGGAAACAGGTATGAACCGCACCGGTTTTAATAAAGCCGCATTGGAGCAAGCCCAGGCTATACTTGAAGATTGTAAAGCTGAGTTGACGTTACAGGGAATCTGCACTCATTTCGCAGGCGCAGAAAGCATGCAGAACCACGATCGCGTACAAAAACAACTGCATGCCTACGAACAACAGGTTCAACATTTAAGATCGGCAGGACATACTCCGGAGCAACTACACACGGCCTGCTCTGCTGCGATGATATCATACCCGGAAACCCGTATGGATATGGTGCGGGTGGGCATTATGCAATATGGTTTCTGGCCAAGCCCCGAAACTTACAGCCAGTACGTTTCAAATCAACCAAGCAGAAAAGACCCTTTGCGCCGACTTATAAACTGGAAAAGCCGCATTATGAGTCTTAAAAGTGTGCCGCAAGGCGAGTATATTGGCTACGGAACCTCTTTTCAGTCACCGCGCGATATGGTGCTGGCCATTGTACCGGTTGGTTACGCCTGGGGATATAGCAGAACGTTGAGCAACCAGGGCCAGGTGCTGATAAAGGGTACACGCGCTGCCGTTGTGGGCACAGTAAACATGAATGTGATGATGGTAGATGTAACCCATATACCCGATGTACAGAAAGATGAAGAAGTAGTTTTACTCGGAATACAGGGCAATGAAAGTATAACGGTAGCCTCGTTCGCGGAACTGAGTATACAATTGAATTACGAATTACTTACACGTTTGCCACTTAACATACCACGCTATATAATAGACTGATAGCTGTTTATACTTCATGTTATTTCTCAGCCATTCCCTCTAAGCCCATACTTGACAAGAATCCGCTGTTCAGGCATTCTTTCCAGTAATTAAAAACAGATTTTCCCGGGTCACGGGTTACGGTGATACTGCCGGTCCGAGGCTTCTCCCCTTCGCTGGGGTTGCTGTCTTTTATAGCCACCTTGTTCGCCAGCTTTGATAGTATTTTTTTGCCAAAGCTTTGTTCGCCACCTGTGCCTTTGGTAAGTAATTCTACCTTCAGGTTATCATAGAGCAGTGTTATACTTCCGTTGGCCTGTGTCTTATTTAGCTCAGCACTAAACCGGCCACTGTTAACTTTCCCGCTCTCTATCCGGACAAAACCGGTTGGCATAAGTACAGGGTTAAGCATTTTGAGGTTTGCCTTCCCAATACTACCTTTTATAGTATGATAACCGTTAGGATGTAATAGTGGTAATCTGATTGTTGCTTCCAGTTTAGCCCGATCCATTACCATGCAACTCGCATTTATAACAGCAGGCTTTTCTGTAGTAATATGCTCCGGCATGTTCGATATATTGGTGACTCGCGCGTTAAGCTGATGAAAGGTGATGTAACCGCGCTCTGCTGCTTCCGGAACCAACTCAGCATAGTTGATGTAGCCATCTTTCAGGTCCATTGAGTCTACCAGGAATGGCATTTTTATACTTTTCACCATCTCATGGGGTAGTTTTTTAATGCCTTTGTCCCGGAAATTCTGCTTGTCTTTAAATGCATTTAGCATTGGAGTTTGCACCAACACATATTTCACATGCAGCTTGTTTTCACGGAAGTGTTTCCCGAAGTCAATTCCATTGACTTTTACCTGCTTTACTTTAATTTCCTGGTGCGTCACAGCTTGATCTTTTGCCCGGGCCATGGCTGCGGGCTCCAATAATGGTTTTAATGCTATTTTGTGAACAGCTAATTCTCCCTTTTTTGTATCAACTGCAATGGAATCTGATAGCACGCTATAAGTCCCATCCGTGAAATTGTAAGATGAATTGGCCGCTTTAAGCGTATACTGCCGGGCATAATACGCTCGCTCCTTAGCCGCAAAAGAAGTAGAGTCTAACTTAAAATCATCAACAAACAACTGTAAGCGCTGCACCGAGAAAATGGTATCTGTACTTGTACTGTCACGATAATGCAAAGTGGCCTGACGCACATTAATTTTGCCTATAGCCAAACCATTCATAAAACCCTTAGCGGTTTCGTGCAGTGGCTTGTTCGATTTTGTTGTATCTGACTTCATAACCGACACCAAAATTTTTGGCTGCAGCACTTCCAGTTCATCTAACTGCATATCCTTCTTGAACAGTACTTTGCCATAGTCCAGGTTTACCAAATTTATAGTTCCGGTTTTTAGCTGCAGCAATGTTCGCGGCACTTCATCCCCTTGTTTACTTAGACGCTGCCATGCTTTAGGATCAGGTTCCAGGTATAAACTATCCATCGTCAGGCTTCCTACAAACGGAGAAGCAGTTAGACCATACAGTTGCAACTCATATATTCCATTAGATTGCTCCTTTACCATTCGCTCTAGTTTACGCTCTAGCCAGATGGTAAAAGAAAATAGACCTATAACCAGAAATAACGCCAAACCCACAACCCAAGCCGCTACCTTTAGCCACTTTTTAGCTTTAGAAGAATGTGAACTGGTGTCTTGTTGCATGTAACTATAGATTTTAGCTTACCATACGTATATTTCCTGACTGGTTAACAAATACTATAGTTAGTTATTTAAAACCGGCTTATTTATACTTCATCATTTTTATACTTTATGAAGCATATCCGTAGATAATCTCATCACCGTTGTCTGATTTAAAAAGATGAACTCTCCTAACTGGCTCGACCGCATACTCTATCCTTTTGACCATCATACATTAGAGGTGACTGGTGGGCGTATGCACTATGTGGATGAAGGCGAGGGTGAGCCCATCGTATTTGTGCACGGCACGCCAACCTGGTCGTTTGTATGGCGGCAGCAGCTTAAATCCCTGAGCCGAAGTTTTCGCTGCATTGCCCCGGATCATATTGGTTTTGGCCTTTCTGAAAAGCCCACTGACTTTGCCTATACTCCGGAATCCCATGCAGAAAACCTAGAGAAACTTATCCATCACTTAGGGTTGAAGAACATCACACTAGTAGTGCATGACTTTGGCGGGCCAATAGGTTTGCGTTACGCGCTGCGTCACCCAGAAAATGTAAAGAACATAGTTATCCTGAATACCTGGATGTGGAGCCTGGCAGATGAAAACCGGATCATAAAAATTAGCAGGTTTATGGCTGGGGGCATTGGCAGATTTTTATACTTACAGCTTGGTTTCTCGGCAAAAATACTGCTGCCACAAGGCTACCACGAAAGCAAGCACCTGACAAAAGATATAAAGCTACATTACCAAAAACCACTATCAACAGCAACGAGCCGGATGGGTACCTGGCAATTTGCCAAAGCCTTGCACGAGTCGAGCCCATACTTTGCCGAACTTTGGCAGCAACGGGAAAAACTGCGAACTATAAACAAGCTTATACTATGGGGAGAGAAAGACAAATTACTCCCGATCAACTTCCTGGATACATGGCAACAAGAGTTTCCTGATGCTAAAACTATAAAGTATAAAGCCGGCCATTTTTTGCAGGAAGAGCGAGGCGGAGAAGTCGCTGATGCGATCCGTGATTTTATAGTAGGTCACTAAAGAAAGCAGCTGCAACTATAAACTATAGTTGCAGCTGCTTTACATAATTTTTCTACTTTTTCTGATGTCGTTCCTGTAGCACAGCTACCACATCTTTTAACTCTAAACCTGAAGCTGCCAACAACACTAACAAGTGATATAGCAGATCTGCCGCCTCGCCTTTCATCGTTTCCGTTTTGCCGGCTATTGCATCAATCACAGTTTCCACGGCTTCCTCTCCTACTTTCTGGGCGATCTTGTTAATTCCCTTCTCAAACAGGAAGTTAGTGTAAGAACCTTCAACAGGGTTTTCTTTCCGTTCTTGAATAACCTGCTCTAGTTGGGCTATAAACTGAATGGCTTTTGTGCGTGTAGCAATTTCTTCCTCGCCAAAGCAACTGGTGCTTCCGGTGTGGCAGGTCGGCCCATTCGGTTTCACTTTAATCAGCAGCGAATCGTTATCACAATCCTGCGCTATAGTTACCACCTGCAGCGTATTGCCTGAAGTTTCGCCTTTGGTCCAAAGCCGGTTTTTAGAGCGGGAAAAGAAAGTTACCAATCCCTCCTGCTTCGTTTTGTCCAGTGCTTCCTGGTTCATGTAGCCCAGCATAAGCACCTGGCCGGTTGTATTATCCTGTATCACGGCTGGAATTAATCCACCGGCTTTATCAAAATCCAACATAGTTAGTTAGAAAGTTATACTTTATTAACCCTGGCGCGAGAGTCCTTCTCGTGCCGCATTATGTGTGCGAGTCTCCAGACTCGCTTTGTATTTATAGTTTGCAAAAGTGAGTCTGGAGACTCACGCACACTCTTAGTCACCGGAATTATTCCGGCGCCAGTGGACCTAAATCCGAACTGCTACACCTTGCTCCTTCAAATACTTTTTCAGATCCGGAATAGCTAGCTCCCTGAAGTGAAACAAACTGGCAGCAAGTGCTGCATCGGCATTCGCTTTCAGGAAGGCATCTGCAAAGTGTTCCATACTACCAGCCCCGCCCGAAGCAATAACCGGAACCGTTACCGCATTGGCTACTTCACGCGTAATGTCCAGTGCGAAGCCAGCTTTCGTACCGTCGTTGTTCATACTGGTCAGTAATATTTCACCGGCTCCAAGCTCTACCACTTTTTTAGCCCAGTCTATAGTTGCGTACTCCGTTTCTATAGTTCCGGCACGGGTGTATACTTTCCAGCCAGTAGCTTCAGTATATTTTGTATCGATGGCAACCGTAACGCATTGGCTGCCGAAATGCCTGGCTAGTTCTGCTACCAGTTGCGGATCTTTAATGGCGGATGAATTAACAGAAACCTTATCGGCACCATTCTGCAATAATACTTCCACATCTGCCACAGAGCTAATACCACCGCCAACTGTAAACGGAATATCGATGTGCAGGGCTATGTCGCGCACGAGTTGAGCAAAGGTTTTTCGGCCTTCGTTGGTAGCGGTTATATCCAGGAAAACCAGTTCGTCGGCTCCTTGCTGCGCATACCATTTTGCCAGTTCAACCGGGTCGCCAGCATCGCGGATATTCTCGAATTGCACGCCTTTTACAGTGCGTCCATCCTTAATATCCAGGCAGGGAATAATACGTTTGGTTAGCATATAAATCGTTCTAAATCTTTTAAATCTATAGTTCCTTCGTAGATCGCTTTGCCGATAATGGCGCCTTTAACCCCAATTTCCTGCAATTGCTCCAGGTCAGCTATAGTTGTAACGCCACCGCTGGCAATAATGTCAGCTTCCGGTAAAGTTAACTTCAGATGTCGGTAGGTATTTGTAGATGGTCCCTGCAGTTTCCCGTCTTTGCTGACATCGGTGCAGATAAATAGTTTGGCCCCGGTTTGCACGTAACCTGAAATAAAGTCCTGCAAAGGATATTTACTTTCTTCAGTCCATGCAGAGATGGCAATGTTGGTTCCTTTAAAATCGGCCCCGATAATGATCTTATCTGCACCATACTTCAAAAGCCAACCTTTCACGGTTTCTGGTTCGCGCACTGCAATACTACCGGCTGTGATTTGTGCGGCACCAGCATCAAAAGCTTGTTTAATCGCTTCTTCAGATTGTATGCCACCACCAAAATCTATCGTCAGATTAGTTTCGCGAGCTATACTTTCCAATACAGCAAGGTTAACAGGCTTCTTCGCTCTGGCTCCATCCAGGTCTACTAAATGCAGGCGCTTGATGCCGTGGCTTTCAAAGCGTTTGGCTACTTCTACAGGATTGCTGTCGTAAGTGGTCTGTTGCGCAAAGTCGCCTTCGGTCAGGCGTACGCACTGGCCGCCGATTATATCAATCGCAGGTATTATCTCCATCATAAAGCTAAAAAGTTTTTTAAGATCTGTGAACCAACTGAACTGCTTTTCTCCGGGTGAAACTGCGCTGCATAAAAGTTTTTGTACTGCAAAGCGGCCGAAAAAGGCTCCGGGTAAGCCGACTGGGCAATCGTATACTCGCTGAGCGGTACATAGTAGCTGTGTACATAATACACATACTCTTTCTCTTCCACTCCATCAAACAAAGGCGATTGCAGATGCTCTAGTTGGTTCCAGCCCATATGCGGCACTTTCAAATCCGTTTCGAAATGCTTTACCGGCAATGGTATGATGTTTAACAGATCAGTATTCCCTTCTTCGGAATGTGTGCACAATAACTGCATACCCAGGCAAACACCAAAGAATGGTTGCTCCAAAGTTGGCAACAGCTTATCCAGGTTACGGGTTTTAAGTTGCGCCATAGCTGAAGCCGCCTGCCCCACTCCCGGGAAAATGATTTTATCGGCAGCCTTTATAGTTTCGGCATCTGAGCTAAGCGTTGCCTGCACGCCCAATCGCTCCAGCGCAAACTGTACCGACTGAACATTACCAGCTTTGTAATCAACTATAACTAGGTTCATTCTTTATAATTATATATTAGAAATTACGAATTATGAATGCAACAGTGCTACAACCATAAAAAATATCATTTAATGCTGTATTTAACTATTAGCTGAAACTATTATAAAGAAGCAGATTAGACTAAACACAGAATAAGAAACCATAAAAGTGAAACCGCTAAAAGTATCATTATAATGTCTTTTGATAATTTTATCTTTCCGTAAATGTGCACTTAGAGTATAAATACCTGATAAGGCCATTGATAGTAAAAACCAATAAAGCACATCATAAAATAACATATAGTTGAAGCGCTTCATCACTTCTTCCACACACAAATACACGGTCATAAAATTTAGAAAAAAGACAAAGAATACTAAGCGCAGTGAATAGTGATAGCCCTTTCCACCATTCTTTACAGAATTCTTTATCAGTTCAAAAAATATATAATCTAAAACCATCGTGTCTTGTTTTTCAAAACAAAAAAGCCTGACTCTATTCGGAGTCAGGCTTTTGAATATTTATAGTTTGATACTATAGCTTAATCAGTAGACAGGCGGCTCCGAAACTTTTGCTTCGTGCATGATGATGGTGCATATGAGCCATGGTGCCTTTCATTGCTGCAAATATAGGTTACCCAAACTATAAAACCATACTTTTTGCAGGTTTCTTTATCAGATATACTTGAAAAGTCGATTTATAAATAGCGGCATTTAGGTTACATTTGGAATATGAAAAAGATACTTGTACTTGCTGGAGTGTTTGCCGTGGGTATGGCGCAGGCACAACAGCGCATGACCCCGGAACTGCTCTGGAAACTGGGGCGTGTTTCAGCTGAAGCGGTTACACCCGACGGAAAATCGGTGATATATGGCGTGAGCTACGTTAACATGGATGAGAACAGCAGCGAGCGCAATCTCTACAGCATTCCTGCAACCGGCGGTAAACCAACGCAACTAACTTCTGCAAAAGGTGGCGAAAGTGTAGTGCACATAGATAAAACCGGAACTATACTTTACCTGCATAAAGGGCAACTTTGGCAACTAACCGGTGGCAAAGGTGAACCGAAACAACTCACCAATGTTGAAGGCGGACTCAGTAATATTCGCTTCTCACCGGATGGCAAGCACGTCATGTTCTCACGCGAGGTGGAAGTAAAGAAAGTACACAGTTCTGATATGTACCCTGAGTTGAAGAAAGCCAACGCTTACGTGTACGACGACCTGAACTACCGCCATTGGGATACCTGGGAAGATGGTAAATTCAGTCACGTTTTCGTTGCGACCTATAACGATGGAAAACTGGGCACTCCAACCGATATCATGAAAGGCGAACCGCACGATGCGCCGCAAATGCCTTTCGGTGGTAAGGAAGACATGATTTGGACGCCGGACAGCAAAGCGATACTTTACGTAACCAAGAAGAAATTCGGAAAAGAATACGCTGTAAGCACCAATACCGACATCTACCGTTACGATCTGGCTACTGGCAAAACAACCAACCTGACAGAAGACAACAAAGGCTACGATACGCATCCGGAGTTCAGCACCGACGGTTCTAAACTGGCCTGGCTGGCGATGGACGAAGACGGAAATGAAGCCGACCAGAACGAGCTGATCGTACAGGATACAAGATCAGGTGAGAAATTCAACCTGACTAAAAACTGGGACGAAACTATAAATTCCTTTACCTGGAGCAAAGATGGCAGTAAAATATGGTTTGTAGCCCCTACTAAAGGCACCATCCAACTATATGAAATTGCACTTCCTAAAAACCTCGGCAAGTTCTCTGCTAAAAGCATCAGACAGGTAACCAAAGGACAGTTTGATGTGAACGGTATAATTGGGCAATCGGGCAACAACCTGATCTTGACGCGCACCGACATGAATCACGCGCCGGAAGTTTACCGTGTTGATCTGAAATCTGGTAACCTGACGCAGCTAACCAATGTAAACGAGCCGATCTACAGCAAATTAGAGAAAAGCAAAGTAGAGCCACGCATCACCAAAGCCAGCGATGGTAAAGACCTGTTCTCGTGGGTGGTTTATCCGCCAAACTTCGATCCGAATAAAAAATACCCGACACTGCTTTACTGCCAGGGTGGTCCGCAGTCGGCGTTAACGCAATTCTACTCTTACCGCTGGAACATGCAGCTGATGGCTGCCAATGGCTACATTGTTATTGCGCCAAACAGACGCGGTATGCCAGGCCATGGCGATGAGTGGAACCGCCAGATAAGTGGTGACTGGGGTGGCCAACCTATACGCGATTACCTTTCTGCCATTGATGACCTGGCCAAAGAGAACTATGTAGACAAAGACAGACTAGGCGCGGTGGGTGCAAGTTACGGCGGCTACTCTGTATTTATGCTGGCAGGTCTGCACGAAGGTCGTTTCAAGACTTTTATTGCCCACGATGGCCTGTTTGATATGCGCAGCTGGTACGGCACAACTGAAGAGCTTTTCTTTGCAAACAACGAACTGAAAGGGCCTTACTGGGAAAACAAAGCGCCGCAAACCTACAAAGAATTCAACCCGATCGAGCACGCTAATAAATGGGATACACCAATCTTTATAGTTCAGGGTGGACAGGATTTCCGGGTTGGTATTGAGCAGGGTTTACAAGCGTTCCAGTTAGCACAACTGAAAGGCATCAAAAGTAAGTTACTATACTTGCCAGACGAAAACCACTGGGTACTACAACCGCAGAATGCCATCGTTTGGCAGCGTGAGTTCTTCAAATGGTTAGATGAAACATTGAAACCAACTAATAACTAAAAACAAGAAGCCCGGTACAAACGAATTGTACCGGGCTTTTTATTTCAAACGTAACTAAGACTGTCCCCTTGAGGACAAGTGAGAACGAGAGTTCGAAACTTGCGACCGTTGGTCAATAGGGGTGTTTACTCATGCATGAAGAACATCCCTCTACCCCCTTCAAAGGGGGACTTTTCTTTTAACCTAAAAACTCTCCCGCAAACTATAAGCCTGTCGCATTCTTCTTATCAGCCTCTCCGATTCTTTAAAATTCACCGTCTGCTGACCATCTGAAAAAGCTTCTTCCGGCTTTTGATGAGTCTCGTAGATCACACCATCAGCTCCGGCCATTACCGCTGCCAACGACATCTCTTCTACATAATCGCGCAGACCTATTCCATGTGATGGATCAACTATAACCGGCAGGTGGGTTTTGGCTTTTAGCACTGGTACAGCATTCAGGTCCAGCACATTGCGGTAAGCATTTTCGTAAGATCTGATGCCGCGTTCGCACAGCATGATCTTATCGTTGCCATTAGAGAAAATGTACTCTGCGGCCTGTAACAGCTCTTCTATAGTTCCGGAAATTCCACGTTTCAGTAACACCGGTTTCTGCGCTTCGCCTAAAGAGTCAAGCAAGTTAAAGTTCTGGCTGTTGCGGGCTCCAACCTGGAATACATCTACAAAATCAACCATATCCTCAATTTGAGAAACCTGCATCACTTCAGTTATGATCTTGATGCCATTTTCGCGACAAATGCGGTGAAACATCTGCAAGCCTTCCAGTCCCAGACCACGGAAAGCATAAGGTGAACTACGCGGTTTGAACACGCCGCCACGCATGATCTTCACGTTGTTCTCAACCAGGTGCTGCACCACCAGCTCGATCTGCTTTTCACTTTCGATAGAGCACGGACCTGCCATGATGCTGAACTGTCCTTCACCAATCACTACGCCATCGCCCAGATCAATACGGGTCGGCTCAACTTTCCATTTGCGGGAGATCAGTTTATATTCATCCGACACACGATGAATGTCTGCCACGCCAGGTATCTGGCCTATAGTTCGTATATCGAAATCCTTTTTGCCTATACCAACTATATAATGCCCTTCCTGGGTTAGTACTTCATTCCCTTTAAAACCGACAGCCTTTATCTGCTGAAGGATGTTCTCTTTGAGTTCAGCAGGTATACCTTGCTGCAATTGTATGATCATAATTATTGTTTAATGCTTTGGATAAATGTCTGGATGTTTTGCTGCAGACTACCTTCCTGGGCCAGCGCCTTTATAAAGGCACTACCAATGATAGCACCGCGTGCATGGTTACAGGCCTGCGAAAACGTGTCGCGGTTATGTATGCCGAAACCGATCATGCCCGGATTACGAAGCCCCATCTGCCCTACCCGCTCAAAATAATCGGTGTTGACTACTGCATTACCATTGGTGCTGCCTGTTACCGACGCCGACGAAACCATGTACACAAAACCATTCGTGTGGCTGTCGATCTCGCGGATGCGTTGTTCTGGTGTATGTGGCGTTATCAGGAATATCTTGCTCAGGTTATTCTGCTCAAACATAGCCTTGTATTCCCGCACATAGTCTGATAAAGGCAGGTCCGGAAGAATAATGCCATCTATGCCGATCTCTTTGGCTTTCTGTAAGAATCGATCCATGCCGTACTGCATCACCGGGTTCAGGTAACCCATTAGTACTAATGGTATCTGGGTGTGCTGGCGGATACCTTTCAACTGCTCAAACAGTTTCGGAATGGTCATTCCATTGCGCAGGGCAACTTCGCTGCTCTGCTGTATAGTTGGTCCGTCGGCCAGAGGGTCTGAAAAAGGCATACCCACTTCTATCAGGTCTACGCCATTTTTTTCCAGTTCCAGGATGATCGGAACGCTATCTTCCAAATTAGGATAACCGGCCGTGAAGTACACCGACAGCAGTCCCTGTAGCTTTTGCTCGAAAAGAGCCTTGATTCTATTTTCCATGCAGCTCAAATCTGTCTAAATAGGTGGTTAAATCTTTATCGCCGCGGCCTGATAGGTTTACAACTATAACTTCATCCGGCTTTGCCCCGATGCGGCCAAGTGCAGCCAGGGCGTGCGCACTTTCCAGGGCAGGAATAATGCCTTCCAGCCTTGTCAGTTCCAGCACAGCCTGCAGCGCTTCGTCGTCGGTTATACTTTCAAATATTGCTCTGCCGGATTGGTGCAGATGCGCGTGCAACGGCCCAACACCTGGGTAATCCAGTCCAGCCGAAATAGAATATGGCTCTGTTACCTGGCCGTCTTCTGTCTGCATTAGCAAGGTGCGGCTGCCATGTATAATACCTTCACGACCTAATACTGAAGTAGCTGCCGACTCACCGGAATCTACACCTAAACCAGCCGCCTCTACGGCTACCAGTTTCACTTCAGGAGTATCCAGGTAATGGTAAAAAGCACCCGCTGCGTTGCTGCCACCGCCTACACATGCCACTACATAATCCGGGTTCTCGGTGCCGGTTTTCTCCTTCAACTGCGCCTTAATTTCTTCTGAAATCACCGACTGAAAACGGGCCACCATATCCGGGTACGGGTGAGGGCCAACCACAGAACCGATAATGTAATAAGTATCTTCCGGGTTATTGATCCAGTCGCGGATGGCTTCGTTGGTGGCGTCTTTCAGAGTTTTACTACCACTCGTGGCTGGCACTACAGTAGCACCTAACATTTTCATCCTGGCTACATTAGGCGCCTGTCGTTCAATGTCAACTTCACCCATATACACGATGCACTCCAGCCCCATTAAAGCACAAACTGTAGCTGTGGCTACCCCATGTTGTCCTGCACCGGTTTCAGCAATAATGCGTTTTTTGCCCAATCGCTTCGCCATTAAAATCTGGCCAACTGTGTTGTTAATTTTGTGCGCTCCGGTGTGGTTCAGGTCTTCTCGCTTGAGGTAAATGTTGGTATTATACTTTTCGGAAAGGCGTTTGGCGAAGTATAGCGGCGTAGGACGGCCAACATAATCTTTCAGCAGCAACTGCATTTCTTCCTGAAACTCCGGCTCTGCCATGATCTTCAGGTAATTCTGGCGCAGCTCTTCCACATTCTGGTACAGCATTTCGGGTACATAAGCACCCCCAAATTTGCCGTAAAAGCCGTTATCGTCTACATTATAGTTCATGGTTATCTTCTGATGTAAAAACCCACCCCTGCCCCTCCAAGGAGGGGATTTATAATGAGTACTTATTCCCCTCCTCGGAGGGGTTAGGGGTGGGTTAATGTTTATTAATTCTTTTCCTTTATAAAGCTAATCAGCTCCTTCACCTTCTCCACATCCTTCAACCCCAGCTCCAGTTCGAAGCCGCTGTTCACGTCAATAGCAAAAGGCTTGGGCCGGATTCTTTCAAATTCCCTGCTCTTCAGGTTCTCCAGGTTCAGGCCTCCGCTCAGGAAGTAAGGTTTATTTGATAAATAACCTTTTAAGATTTCCCAATCGAAAACAGTACCGTTGCCGCCATAGTTATTGCCGCGGGTGTCGAACAGAAAATAATCACAGCCTTGCTCATAGAGCAGCGTACTCTCAAACACGAAATTGTCATCTACAGAAAACGCCTTTATCACTTCAAGTCCGGAGTCTTTAATCTCCTGGCAATGTCTGGGAGTTTCTCGGCCGTGCAGTTGCACCATGTCCAGTTTATATTTGCAGACGGTCTGCAGTATAGTTTCCGTAGTTTCATTCACAAATACACCTACTTTTTTTATAGTTGCCGGCAACTCCGCCAAAATATCTGGAGTAATATAGTTTTGACAGTAGCGTTTGGAGCCTTCGTAAAAAATAAAGCCCATAAAGTCTGGCTCAAATGCTGCAATCTGCCTTATATTCTCCGGGTCGCGCATGCCGCAAACTTTTACCTTCATGCTACTTGTTGTTTTAGCTCCTGAAGTTGACGTAGTTCTTTTATGAAAGCTGCTGCAGCACGCTCAGGACGACTATCAGTCATAAAGGTCTCCCCGATGAGGAAACCATTGTAGCCTGCCTGTTGCAAATCCACCAGCGTCTGCGTCTGGCTTAAACCACTTTCAGAAACCTTGGTAATGCCCTGTGGAATATACTGAGCCAGTTCAAAGGATAAGCCTATATCAGTCTTAAATGTTTTCAGGTTGCGGTTATTAACGCCAACTATAGTTACATGCTCATTCAACGACTCGTCAAGTTCTTCTTTGTTATGAACTTCCAGCAGCACTTCTAAACCCAATGAACGAGCAAAAGCGGCGAGTTCTTTTAACCGCGCAGGTTCCAGGGCAGCAGCAATTAAAAGTATAGCATCCGCACCGATAGATTTCGCTTCCACGATCTGGTATTCATCCACCGTAAAGTCTTTGCGCAGGATCGGGCAGTAATTGAATTTTCGGGCGATAGTCAGGTCTTCGTTCTTCCCTCCAAAATAGTTAGAGTCTGTCAGGATTGATAATGCAGAAGCACCTGCCTGCATGTAACCGATGGAAGTGCGTTCTACCGAAACGTAGGGATTGATATCGCCTTTAGACGGAGACTTCCGTTTGATCTCGGCTATGATGCCGCTTTTATCAGGGCGCAACAGGTAACGCTCCAGCGACAGGCAAGGTGTTTCGAAGTACAGGCTTTTCTCCAGTAATTTCACAGGATACAGCTCTTTGCGTTCGGCTACTTCTTTGTATTTATGAGCAATTATTTCGTCTAGTATATTCATGACTTTTAATTTGAAAGTTTGGAGTTGTAGAGATTAAAAAATTAAACCGCTACCACATTTTTATCATTTATTAACTTGCTAAATAAACTATAAGCCTTACCTGATTCAAGTGTTTCTTTAGCCAACGCAACAGCATCTTTCGTTTTGAATTCAGGCCGCGCACATTGGATGGCCATTCCTGCATTAGCAGCAACTACAGCATTTTGGGCAGCTGTTCCTTCTCCTTTCAGCACCTTCACAAAAATCTCAGCCGACTCGGTTACACCTGCTCCGCCTTTTATCTGTTCATGTTGCAGCCTTGCTAAACCAAGAGCTTCTGCATCCAGCAGTGATTCTTCCTTATCGGAAATAACTTTAAACGGACTGGTCAGGGAAATTTCGTCGTAGCCATCTAAACTATGGATGATGCTGTACTTAACTTCAGGCTGCTGCTGGTATAGGTAACTATACATGCGGGCCAGTTCAAGACTATAAACGCCCACCATCTGTAGTTTCGGGAAAGCAGGATTTACCATCGGTCCGAGCATGTTAAAAAAGGTCTTTACGGCAAGGTCTTTCCGGATAGGGCCAACACTTTTCATGGCCGGGTGAAACAGCGGTGCGTGCAGGAAACAAATATTATAGTTGTCTATGCTACGCTCCAGGGCATCTGTATCTGTGGTAAACTTTATTCCCAGCGCCTCGAGTACGTTGGATGAACCGCAGGAAGACGACACACCGTAGTTGCCATGTTTCGCGACTGGTATGCCATTGGCTGCCACCACAAAAGATGATAGCGTGGAGATGTTAAATGTATCCTTACCGTCTCCGCCCGTACCGCAAAGGTCAATCGGATTATAAGCGCTTAAGTCTACACGGTGGCAAAGCTCCAGAAGTGCATTTCGGAAGCCCTCCAACTCATCCACTGTAATGCTGCGCATCATGTATACCGTCAGGAAGCTCGAGATCTGGTTATGGTTGTACTTGCCAGAAGCAATATTCACCAGCACCTCCCGCGCCTGCTCCTTGCTCAGCGTTTTATGTTCGAATAAATGGTTTAGTATCTCTTTCATGTTTATACATTTTGTCATTTCGAGCGCAGTCGAGAAATCTTATACAGCTACAAAGTGGACATATAAGATCCCTCGGCTTCGCTCGGGATGACATTTAGTTTGTTAGCCAGTTCTTTATCATTTCCTTTCCATGTTCCGTTAGCACCGATTCGGGATGAAACTGTACGCCTCTCACATCATATTCTTTGTGACGTAGCGCCATGATATTTCCCGTAATATCAACTGCTGTCGGTTCCAGGCAATCAGGTAATTCTTGCTCCACAAGCCACGAGTGATATCGACCGGTATTGAATTGCTTAGGCAGGTTATTAAAAAGTTTTTCCTGCTCGCAAATAATCCTAACTGGCGTAGCTATACCATGCCATACTTCGTTGCTGTTAAATAACTTACCACCGTACACTTCACCTATTGCCTGATGCCCGAGACACACGCCAAACAAGCTTTTAGTTGGTCCGAATTTTCCAATAATTTCTTTCAGCATACCGGCTTCGTCAGGAATGCCTGGGCCCGGTGAAAGCATGATCTTGCTATAGTTGCTAACTTCTTCTAAAGTGGTTTTGTCGTTGCGCCGAACCGTTACGTCTGCACTAAGCTCCTGTAGCAAATGCACCAGGTTATAAGTAAATGAGTCGTAGTTATCGATTACCAGTACTTTCATGTTAGTTGATCTCCTGTGCTATAGTTAGTGCTTTGCGTAAAGCCATCAGTTTATTGTCTACTTCCTGCAACTCGCTCTGAGAATCAGATGCTGCCACAATACCTGCGCCGGCCTGGTAGTATAGTTTGTAATCTTTGCTCAGGAAAGAGCGGATCATGATGGCACTGTTGAAGTTTCCGTTAAAGTCCATGAAGCCGATGCAGCCGCCGTAAAAAGCGCGGTTAGTAGTTTCGTATTTGTCTATCAACTGCATGGCTTTGTGTTTGGGTGCACCGGAAAGCGTACCGGCCGGAAAAGTGCTGGCTACCATTTTAAGGGCATCGTTCTGGTTGTGCAGCGTGCCACTTACTTTCGATACCAGATGAATGACGTGCGAGTAGAACTGTATCTCACGGAAGGTCTCCACTTTTACACTATGCCCATTGCGGCTCAAGTCGTTGCGGGCCAAGTCAACCAGCATCACGTGTTCGGCATTTTCTTTCGGGTCTGCCAACAGCTTTTCTGCTAAGGCTGCATCTGCGGCATCATCGCCGGTTCTCCTGAAAGTACCAGCAATCGGGAAAATACTGGCTTTCTGATCTTTTATCACCAATTGCGCTTCCGGCGAAGAACCAAAGATCTTAAAGCTGCCATAGTCAAAATAAAACAGGTAAGGCGACGGGTTGATAGAACGCAAGGCACGGTACACATTAAACTCATCACCTTTAAAAGCCTGCTCAAACCTGCGCGACAGCACCAACTGAAAAACATCGCCACGGTAGCAGTGCTGTTTTGCCTTCTCTATATTATCCAGGAAATCCGCAGCGCTGATGTTATAGTTTTCATCACCATCTGTCCGGAAACTATAGTTCGGGATGTTACGGCTGTTGAGCAGGGCTTCCAGTTGCGCAATGCCATCATCATCGCCCTGGTTATAGTTGTGCGCAAAAATGTTAGCTTCGTTGGTGAAGTGGTTAATTGCGATGATGTGGCGGTAGACAGCATAATAAATATCCGGAATGCCGGCACGATTTTCACGAAGTTTCAGGTCGATATCTTCATAGTAGCGCACGGCATCATAGTTCATGTAACCGAACAGGCCGTTGTTTATAAAGCTGAAACTGCTTTGTTCTACTTCAAAACTCTGGGCAAAAGCAGCCAGCTGGCCCGGCACATCCGTGTCTTTGGTTATCGTTTCCTGCACTACACTTCCATCCGGAAACTGCATTGTCAGCTGCTCATTCTCGGCTTTTATAGTTGCCATTGGGTTGCAGCAGATATACGAAAAGCTGTTTTCGGCACCGTGGTAATCAGAGCTTTCCAGCAGAATACTGTTCGGGAATCTGTCGCGCAGTTTCAGGTACACGCTGACCGGGGTGAGCGTGTCGGCCAGCAAGCGTTTGTAGGTAGTAGTTAATTTATAGTTTCGCATGGTTCTGGTTTGGGCTAAAAATAAAAAGGCCTGCTGTTCAGGTGAACAGCAGGCCTTTGATACCTTTGGCTATAGACTTTGTTATCTCATCAATACTAGCATAGCCGGTCTGTTCACGATACTTTGAGTAACGTGCCACCACCATGCAGTAAGATGAAGATTCTGGATCATGTTCTTTTTAAAATTCGCAGTGCTTATAGTTGCAATGTAACAAATGTAAGCCCTGATTTTTCAAAAGCAAACTATACTCCGGTTTTATTTTAAACTATAGTTTGCATGCCAAATATAAGCAACTATTGATATTATTGATTATCTGGCTCTTACAATACCCCTTTTGTTGACGGCAGCGTATTGTCGTTCGGGTTGCGGTGCACAGCCATGCGTATAGCTCGGGCAAAGGCTTTAAAGATTGCTTCTATTTTATGATGCTCGTTCTGTCCTTCTGCTTTAATGTTCAGGTTAGATTTTGATGTATCAGAGAAGGATTTGAAGAAGTGGAAGAACATCTCGGTTGGCATATCCCCTACTTTCTCGCGCTTAAACTCGGCTTCCCAGACTATCCAGGGGCGGCCGCCAAAGTCAATCGCTACCTGCGCCAGTACATCATCCATTGGTAACAGAAATCCATAGCGTGTAATACCTTTTTTATCGCCTAACGCATTCAAAAAAGCTTCGCCGAGGGCAAGTCCGGTATCTTCTATGGTATGGTGCTCGTCAATGTGCAGGTCGCCTTTTACAGCAATAGTTAAGTCTACGTTGCCGTGGCGGGCCAACTGCTCCAGCATGTGGTCGAAAAAGCCAAGGCCGGTTTTAATTTCTGACTTTCCGGTACCATCCAGGTTCAGGTCTATAAGGATGTCAGTTTCGGAAGTCTGGCGGCGTATAGTTGCTTTACGCGGCGGTAGCTTCAGTAAACTATAGATCTCGTCCCAGTCATTCGTGTTCAGGGCAGTATCTTCACTTTGAAAATCAGCCAACAATATAGCTTTTGAACCAAGATTTTTTGCCAGCTGCACATCGGTTAAACGATCACCAATTACGTAGCTGTTTGCCAAGTCGTATTCACCTTCCAGGAATTTTTTCATCATACCGATGCCCGGCTTACGTGTTTCTAGCCCCTCGTGCTCAAAACTACGGTCAATCAGGATATCAGAAAACTCGATGCCTTCACTTTTCAGGATATCGAGCATCTTGTTCTGATAAGGCCAGAAGGTGTGCTCCGGGTAAGAATCTGTGCCAAGTCCATCCTGGTTGGTAACCATCACAAACTCGTAATCTAGCTCGGTAAATATCTTGTGCAGGTTGCGGATCACTTTCGGTATAAACTCAAACTTCTCAAAAGAGTCTACCTGGTAATCAGTTTTCGGCTCGACCAATATGGTGCCGTCACGGTCTATAAATAATGCTTTCTTCATTTCTGTTTATGCGTTTTTTTTAAACTCTGACATAGCCTGGTATAGTTGCTGGTTCTCGTCGGTGGTTCCGACAGAGATTCGGAGGCAATTATGGCAGCCGGGCACGCTTGAGCGATTACGTGTTACAATCCCCTTATCCAGCAGGTAACTATAAAGTGCGTTAGCATCTGTCACCTTCACCAGTATAAAGTTAGCGTCCGATGGATACACTTTCTCAACTATAGACAGTGTCGGCAAAGCTGATTCCAACATCTGTCGCTCCTGAATGATCTCTTCGATCATATACTTCAGCTGCTCGTCCTGGTCCAGTGCTTTAAGAGCAAGTTCCTGAGTAGCTTCGTTTATGTTGTACGGTGGTTTTATTTTGTCGAGCAGGGAGATTATCTCTTCTGATGCAAAGGCCATTCCGAGTCGCAAACCAGCCATTCCCCAGGCTTTGGAAAAAGTTTGCAGCACTATTAGGTTAGGGTAATCCTGCAGGCGCGTGGTCCAGCTTGGCTCATCCGAAAAATCAATGTACGCTTCATCAACTATAACTAGCCCGTCAAAATTATCAAGAATCGCTTCAATATCTTCTGCGTTAATGTTGTTGCCAGTCGGGTTATTAGGCGAGCAGATAAAGATCAGTTTGGTTTCTGGTTTTATGTTTCGCAGCACTTCGGCCACAGGTATCTGGAAATCAGCAGTCAGTTGCACCGTATCCAGCTGCACATCGTTCAGGTTAGCGGATACTTCGTACATGCCATAGGTTGGTGGTAAAAACAGCGCACGGTCCTTGCCCGGACTGCAAACCATCCGGAACAGCAGGTCTATCGCTTCGTCGGAGCCATTGCCCAGGAATATCTGCGACGGCTTCACTCCTTTTATAGTGGCGATCTTACTTTTCAGCGCTTTCTGGTGTGGGTCGGGATAGCGGTTATAATTGTTACCAGCAAGACTGCCCAGGTTATTTTCGTTGGCATCCAGGTACACGCTGGCAGTGCCTTTAAATTCGTCGCGGGCCGATGCGTAAGGTTTCATGCGCCACACATTCGGCCTAACTATACTTTGTAAGTCAAACATCTATAGTTTCTTTAATCGGATACTTACTGCATTTTTGTGTGCCTGCAGGCCTTCGGCATCGGCCATCACTTCTATGGTTCTGCCGATGTTCTGCAAACCTTCCGGTGTGATGTGCTGGAACGTAATCTTCCGTACAAAACTATCAAGTGACACGCCACTATAAGCACGGGCATAACCGTTGGTTGGCAGGGTGTGGTTGGTACCGGAAGCATAATCGCCGGCGGCTTCAGGCGTATAGTTACCCAGGAATACAGAGCCTGCATTTACCACGCCATCGGCTATAGTTTCAAGGTCTTTAATAGCCAAAATGAGGTGTTCGGGTGCATACAGGTTCGAGTAATCAAGCATTTGCTGCGCATCTTTCAGAACGATGGCCATGCTGTTTTCAAGTGCTTGTGCCGCAACTGCTTCGCGTGGCAATTCCTGTAGTTGCTTCTCAATTTCAGAGATAACCTGGTCAACTATAGTTTCCAAAGTACTCAGTAATACCACCTGAGAATCTGCTCCGTGCTCGGCCTGCGAAAGTAAATCGGCAGCCACAAAAGCAGGATCAGCTGTTTCATCCGCCATCACCAGCACTTCCGATGGACCTGCCGGCATATCAATAGCCACACCCAGTTGTGTTACCATCTGCTTAGCCATAGTTACATACTGGTTCCCCGGGCCAAATATTTTGCTTACCGCCGGCACACTTTCCGTACCGAACGCCATGGCTGCTACAGCCTGCGCGCCGCCTGCTTTAATTATAGTTTCGATGCCAAGTAAAGCTGCTGTATAAAGGATAGCCGGGTGTATAGTATCTTCTTTTGATGGTGGCGTACAAAGTACGATCTGCTTACAACCAGCCAGTTTAGCCGGAATCCCGAGCATCAAAAGCGTAGAAAAAAGCGGCGCAGTGCCACCTGGAATGTATAGTCCTACCTTCTCAATGGCTACGCTTTTGCGCCAGCAGTTTACGCCCGGCATTGTTTCAATGGGTTGCATCTGCTCGGCCTGCTGCAAATGGAATAGCTGAATGTTACTGTAAGCCTGCAAAATGGCAGCTTTCAACTCTGCTGATATTTCGTTTTCAGCAGAAGCCAGCTCTTCAGGAGTGGCCAGCAATTGCTCCGGGCGCTTGCCATCATACTTTTCTGCCAGTTGGTATAGTGCTTCGTCGCCCTGCTCCTGCACCTGCTTAAAAATACTACGTATAGTTGGCTCCAGTTCCTGCAGGTCCTTTACAGGTCGCTTTGCCAGCTCGGGCCAAACTATAGTTTCCGGGTAAAGTATCTTTTTCATCAGATGATCATTTTCTCGATTGGAACAACCAGGATTCCCTGAGCGCCGGTAGCTTTCAATTTCTCGATGATATCCCAGAAATCGTCTTCATTTACAACAGAGTGCAGCGAACTCCAACCTTCTTCTAACAACGGCAACACAGTAGGCGACTTAACTCCCGGAAGTAATTTTGAGATCTCGGCTACTTTATCGTTAGGTGCATTCAGCAAGATATATTTGGAGCGCTGTGAACGTTGTACAGCTTTTATCCGGAACAACAATTTCTCCAGTATCTCGCGTTTTCCTTCGCTTAGTTCTTTGTTAGCGATCAGTACGGCCTGCGATTTAAACACACGTTCTACCTCTTTTAAACCATTACTGATAAGCGTACTGCCTGAGCTAACTATATCACAAATGGCATCAGCTAAACCAATGCTTGGCGCAATTTCTACAGACCCGCTTATAGTATGAATATTAGCCTGCACACCACGTTCAGAAAGGTAAGACTGCAGCAGATTTGGGTAAGAGGTGGCAATGTTTTTTCCGTTCAGATCTTCTATAGAACTATAGTTATCGGCTTTGGGAACAGCCAGCGACAGGCGGCATTTTGAGAAACCCAGTTCTTCTACGGTAAGGTCCTGCATGCCTTCTTCTACCAGCACATTCTGGCCAACTATACCAATATCGGCCACGCCGTCGGCTACATAGCCGGGTATATCATCATCGCGAAGAAAAAGAATCTCCAGCGGAAAATTGGTTGATTCTGATTTAAGTTTCAGGCTGCTGCTGATGAACGAGATACCGCACTCACGGATAAGTTTAAGTGAATCATCACTGAGTCTGCCTGATTTTTGGATAGCTATACGAAGCATAAATATTATTCTGAAAATGAAAATAAAGGCGATCTATACCCTGCATCCTGCAACGTATAAAATGGGTGTACACCCAACGGGGGCTATATGTTTATATGATTCCTCTTACGAGGAATGATGGAAATGATGTACGTGCGCAGCAGTACCACAGGCAACAGTAATTGCCGGAGTAGAAAGGATGCTATGTAACGTGGTGTTGCGCATTGTGTGCTGCAAAAGTAAGCAGGATTTTGATTTAAACTATAAAGTGCCTGAAAAGTTTAGAAACACAACTATAAAAAGCCTGTTTTAAAAAGAAAGTGCCCACCCCAATAATGGAGCAGGTACTTTCTTTATAAAACAGGCTAAACTACTCTACTACCTGCGCAGCAGTATTTTAATAGACTTAGCCCCGGAAGGCGTAACCAGTCGGGCAATGTACGTGCCTTTCGACAAGTTTCTGCCTTCAAAGTCAAACTCATAAAGCTTACCAGCTTCTGCTACGCCCATGTCTACCTTTTTAATAAGTACCCCACGCATGTCATATACTTCCAGCAGGTAGCTTTCTGATTTATCAAGGCTGAAGGCAATGGTTGTGCGGTCGGTAAAGGTGTTTGGATAGTTGTAGAACTCTCCGGAAACAGATTTAACTGGGGATCCGGTGATTAGTTTAGAACCTTTAGAGGCAGTGGTGCCTTTCACTTCATGGATCACGATAGAGCCACCGCCTACACCATTATTACCTAATACAGTAGCATCGTTGGAGTTTTCATCTTTGCCGATCTGATTATCATAAATGGTAGTTCCGTTTTTAGTGATTTTAATACGGAATTTATCTGACCCACTACCATTCCAGTCTCCATCAATAGCAGTTATAGAAAACTTATAGCCAGACTGTCCATTTACAATACCATCACCACGATACATTGCTTTGCCACCTGCAATTACTAAAGAACCAGACTCATGGAATGTACTCTTAAAGTTAATGTAACCAGCACTAAACTGAAACTCTGTATTTCCATCTACCTGATTACTACCCTTTTTGTATTTAGATACAAAGCCGAAGTTCGCTTTACCAGTCGCTTTAGGATTATCAGGCATTGCCCCCTCAGGTGAATTAATCCAACCACCACCGGTGACAAAACTACCACTAGCATCATAAACAGGTATGTAAGCTACTGATGAGGAACAATTTTCTCCTGAAACAGCTTCAACCTTGAAAACACCCAATGTTAGTTTATCTTTCGGTACAGTTGCAGTGACTATACCATTTCCATCAGTTTCATGAGTATAGCGATAAACAAGATCGCCATTTTCATCAGTAACTGTAAAAGTAACTCTAACACCAGGTATAACTTGGTTACCAGATGATACTACAGCAGATAAAGTAGCTGAAGAACCTAAAGCAACTGGTGTACTGCTAGCGCTTGCATCAGTTAATACACCATTTATTGTAAATAATGCAGCATTATAAGTGATCGCATAGTTACTATTGCCTAAAGTGTTTTGAACTATAGCGTAGGCACCTATACTTTCACCAGGTACTCTACTTAAAGAACCAGTCAAAGCATCATCCTGTACCAAACTTCCTGATGGAATGATGTAAGTCAAAGCAGGATCAACCTGGCCACAATACTTAGATTTAGCTTCTGCAGTGATTGTGAGTGGTCGTTTGTTGATCACGATCGCTGCTGTACCGCTCTGGTCTTCGTAGTTGGTGCCGCCAGCGAAGCTCCAGTTAGCTGTGCCGCCAGGGGCGTCGGTGAAGCTGTCGCCAAGGTCAAGCGAAGCGATCAGGTCTTCTCCGTTCACGCCAGTGGCTGTACCGCTCGCGCCGTGCGCCTGCCCATCGTAAGTAACCGTTTTGCCATTCACGGCAACCGTGGCGGCGGCCTTGTTGATCACGATCGCTGCTGTACCGCTCTGGTCTTCGTAGTTGGTGCCGCCAGCGAAGCTCCAGTTAGCTGTGCC